>CAYGPZ010000078.1:0-1014 GCA_964352025.1 uncultured Hyphomonadaceae bacterium | reverse complement strand
TCGTCTCTGTCTGAATCAATTGACTGTCTCCTAATAAATCTAACGTGCCATTTAAATTGATATACCAAGTGTTTTCAATACCATGATCACTTTCAATAGTTAATGTAGCTCCAGAATCTATAAGTAAACTTGAAAATGTAATATCCTCATCAACTGAAACATCACTAGCTATTTGCACGATACCATACTCATTAATCGCAGACGGGTCTTCGATATCCCAAACATCACCATGAGCCCATGTAGACTCTGATGACCACACTCCTGAATTAGATGCCATATATGGCATTGGTGCCGTTTGGTCTTGAGCTGTATCAATATAATTTATATAAAGCATGTTTCCATAGCTTGAATAATCATCTGTTCTTCCTGTAATTATATTTGTCATAGGATAATAAGCAATTAAATTACTCCACGCTACCGTATTATTAGTACTTGCATCGTGAATAGGCTTATCTACAACTTTCCCTCTTACTTTTCCTGCGCTCTGTATTATTTCCTGATATACCATTTGGCTTATTTGACTTGAAGTAAGAGCCAAATCAAACACCCTTATCTCATCTATATCGCCTTTAAAATATAACTGATCTACAACACCTTCTGTAGATAATCTACCAACTTCAAAATTACCGTTTGAATCTTCGGTATTCTCTATAACAGCTCCCGTAGTACTAACACTCGCTGAACCTGAAGGTTTACCATCAACATAAAGCCTGAGTTGTCCTGTTCCACTATTGTAAGTTCCTGCTATATGATGCCACTCGTTTAAATCAATAGGGCTACAAGACACTGTTACTTCAGCATTACCAGTGGATTTGATAGTAAATTTTGGTACGTTACCATTTTCTAACCATATCCTACAGCCTGAATCTTCCCCAGCAATCACCATATCAGTTGAATTACCAGTATCTGACTTTACCCAAGCCATTAAGGTTACTTCACTCAAACCATCGATAAATGATTCTCTAGACAAATAATCGTCTACACCATCAAAATCTATAGAGGCTATCGGCGGTG
>CAYGPZ010000077.1:0-1015 GCA_964352025.1 uncultured Hyphomonadaceae bacterium | reverse complement strand
TGGCGAGATACACAAAGCTGGCGATTGGCATTACACTGACAATCCCGCCTTTCCTTTCAATCAAAGTCGAATTTGAAACGCGAAAGCCTTCAGATCAGCCAGCAATCACAACCGACAAGGAGGCGCGCTAGTGCGCGCCTAATTTGATCGCGATTGCGACAATCAGGATTATCAAAATTGCCAAACCAGCAAACCATCGCTTGGTTGGCATTTTTGAGCCGTAGTCATCTGATTGGTCATATCCAGACATGTTCGTCTTCTTAGCGTTTATTTGAAAGGTTCAAAGTTTAGTGGTGTGCCTGTTACCAGTGCGATCAGTTTATTGCCGGAGATGATATGTAGGTTTTGATCTTCATTTGCGTGAGAGCGGCTTTTGCTGCCCGTTTTACCAGTGTGGATGAATAAGCCGCTCTTCTTGTGTTGTCGGCATACTTTTGAAAAATCTGCTACGTGTGAAGCTGTAATATGCTGCTGATAGCGTTTCATTTGGCATAAAAAGGTTTTGCCGTTGATGGTCGTTTTTCCATCAATTCCGCCATCGCCAGAGTAACTTGTCGATCGTTTGATTTTATGTCCGTGCTTATGCAACGCTGACAATATCAGCTCTTCAAAAGCCAATGGGTCCATTGCCCTTAGTCTTTTGAATATCATACTTGGCGATTGATCGCGGTCATTCCAAAAGTCGTATAGCATGGCGTCGGCTTGCTTCATTCGCCATTTTCTATTGGACTGTTTGGCGTTGAGTGACTTCCCTCTTCTGCGTTTCTTAGGAAATACGAGCAATACAAGGGCCAGTATTACTAAGCCAACATAGATTGGTAGTGTGTCGTCAGTAATCATTTTTTGTGCATTCCCCAAATCCCAAACAATTTTATATTGTGCGTTGTGTTGTCAGTCAAACTCTTCTGTTAATTGAAATGTGAGAATGCCGGCGAACATTTGAGTTTGATAAGGTTTGTCCTGGCGCGAACTTTTAAAATTGGAAATGTTGGAGATCCAAAGTCTTTTGATTGAG
>CAYGPZ010000076.1:0-1020 GCA_964352025.1 uncultured Hyphomonadaceae bacterium | reverse complement strand
AGGATAAAAAAGAGTCTGGAGAGGTCACAAACGGAGCGAATTTCACTCTTCTGTAGATTCCAGCCATTGGACTGGTCATCGAGAAAGGCCTCCTCGATATCAAAGCGCCATCCATATTCCTGGAAAGTTTTCAAAGTCGTCTTCTCATCGCTGACAATGGCCCAAAACTCGCCATTGAGGTCATTCCGACCAAAGATGAGGTGAACCGGCCCGTACCACTGTGTCTTGTGTAATTTGACGGTGTGAAAACACCGGCCCTCACCGGGGGCGAAATGAAAGTCCTTGAGTTGAGACCAGCCTTTGTGGGCTCGCCAAACCCAGGTCGTACTTTTGAGCCGAATGCGATAGTGCCAACCCAGTTGTCCTGTTACAGCACTCATCAGCTCAGTGTGAATAAACCCTCTATCCGCCAACAAAATCACCTTGATGCCAGTAGGCAGGGATTGAGCAGCGTCAGTCAGTAACTGTCGATAGTCGCTAAAGGCAACGGAGGCACTCTCATGCTCCAGCACCCGCCAAGCGAGCGGTAAGGCCCGGCCTCGATGGACCACAGCTAAGCGAATCAAGCAATACTCATCCCAAAACAGGGAGGTATCCAGACTCAGATAGAGCCGGTCTTCCTGCCAATCGGCTAAGGCGGCTTGAATAATCGGTTTGTAGAGGCGGTGGATGTTGATCCGGCTATTGCCTAACCACCGTCTGACACGTCTTTGCTTACTTTGGGCAAAGTACCCTCGACAGGGAATGTAAGCGACCCATCGGGTTAAGTTGACTTCGCCGGTCTGAATCAGAGCTGCCACCATCCAAGCACAGGTCGTTAGGTGAGCCAGATGTGCCCAGCTCGCATCTTGACCCAGCCAGGCTCTCAGGGCATCGTAGAGGCGGGAGTTTTTTTCACAGCATTCTGGAGTTTTGAGTGGGATCTAATTCTAGAATGCTGACTCCCTATTCATTCGCTCTATTTACCTACTGGCAAGTATCTCAGCGATACAGGACACCTCTTTTGTCAGTCAAGCAGGT
>CAYGPZ010000075.1:0-1023 GCA_964352025.1 uncultured Hyphomonadaceae bacterium | reverse complement strand
CTTGCAAGAACACATCTGAAATAGAAGCTTGATCTATCAGGCTAAAAATCGCCAATAGCGGACGTTGCCTTCTTTGTCTAATAGAGAACGTCACCTGTCATTTCCGCACTAAAATCATTCAGAGCATCATCATCCAAAAAGGTACCATTGAGCAAGCATACATTATGATATGCAGTTAAGTCTTCCGTTATTTCATCTATATATTGTAGATTCAATTTTGACATAATGAGATCAAAGCTATCTTCGCTGACTTGGCTTTGATTGTATTTCAATAAAGTTCTCAACTCTTTGAACTTTTCGAATTTTGATTTAACGAACTCTAGGTTTTCTTGTTTTTTATCCATTCCACCTGACTGCATAGCCTCAATATGACGTTGTGCGTGCAAAAACTCGCTACAGAATTTTATTCCCTCTAATTTGTACTTTAATTGGTATGCAATTTTCTCGATTTTGGCCAACGAATTGCCGTTGTCTTTTCCAATTTCGAGCTTGTTTTTTTTGGGGAAATTAACTGAGTGTGTCTTAGTCTTTTCAATACTGTCTTTGTGAACTTCGACATATTTTTGAAGATGAGTGAAACGGGCTTTATCTTTGTTTACTGAAATATAAAAAAGAAAAAATGGTACGGGAACTTCATAAGTATATAGCAAAAAACCTTTCTTTAGACTTTTAGAGCCAATACTCTTATCTTTAGTTCCTTTTAATTGAACGCAAAATGTAATGCCTGTTGCATCACCATTCTGTTCAAAAATCTCAACTAATAAGTCGATCCCATAGTCTCGTTCAGAAAGATCTCGAACTACCCAATGGTCGGGCATCATTTGTAAGAATATTTTGACGCTTTTCGTTTCAGTAATATGATTTTTATGTCTATTTGGCATTTGTAAGTCTTTGCTTAAAAATAATTTTCAAAATTTTTGATCAGTCCGCTTAGGGCCAATTATAGCAGTTGGTAAGCAGAGCATTTCTCGCCAATAACAGTCATCCGGTCTTTTATCTCGAATGACTGTTATTGGTTCAAAT
>CAYGPZ010000074.1:0-1087 GCA_964352025.1 uncultured Hyphomonadaceae bacterium | reverse complement strand
GAGAATGAAGTGTTCTCATTCACGCTACCTGATGATGTCTTCTCTGATGTCGACACATCTGACACGCTGGAAATCACAGCTGCTCTTGAAGATGGTTCTGACCTGCCAGATTGGCTGTCATTTGATGGAACTGCTTTCACAGGCACACCACCAGAAGGCAGCGAAGGCACACTCAACATCCGCGTCACAGCTAATGATGGTACAGAGACTATCTCTGATGTGTTCGAGCTAGATATTGCTGATGATGGCGACGTCCCTCCTCCATCAGTAGAACCAACACGTATTCTCTTTGATGATGATTTCCACGCCGGTGTATCCGCATGGAAAGAAGGAAATAATGGCAACTCTTCTTCTGTCTCCGATGGTGAGATAGATGTCGTGGGTGGGTCGTGGTCTCAAGCTGGATTTAGAATTTCTGGTGGCCAAGATGTTGATAGCGAGAATGCCATTTTGGAACTTCGTATCTTCAAAGAAGAAGGTAGTGGCGGATATATTCGCCTGCGTGACGCCAACGGAAAACAAAGATCTCTAGACGGCAATAATAACGATCATTGGAGCCTTGATGGCGAGACAGGCCAATCTGGGATTGGATCACTCGAAACTGGCACATGGCACACCCTGCGTGTTGACCTAGATGGTGTTGGTATTTCCGATCTAGCGAACTTCGCCATTATGGGTGACGGTGGCGGAAATGATCGTTACATCCTTGATGATGCAGCAATCTTTGATGAAAGCTATGGCCTGACGGGCAACACTGAAGCTTGGGCGTTGAATGAAGAAGATGACTTCTTATTGGCACCTTTAGCGACTCCAACTCCTATACCAACACCTGCACCAGCTGCACAAAGTATGGAAGTGGAAGTCTCTCAACTCGTATCTATTCAGCAGGGTGAAGAAGATGAACCTCTGTTTACAGATACACAAGAAAAAGCGCAGCCCGACCTTTCTGCAACGATTGATCTGTCCCAACAGGTCAATGGCGAAAGCATCGAGAACCCGCATGATCTGAACCTATTTGAAGACGATTATCTGTTCTAACAGTCTAGATACCACCTAAAAAGAGCCCGCGTCAGGATGGATAATCTTG
>CAYGPZ010000073.1:0-1137 GCA_964352025.1 uncultured Hyphomonadaceae bacterium | reverse complement strand
CGTCGAGTAGATCACCCGCCGGATCTCGGGTGAGTAGTCCAGGAAGGGCACGAACTCTGCCCACGCCGATGACCACAACGAACGAATCGCCGGATACTTGGTGCCCCAGGTGTCGTGGAACTCGTCGAGCCGGCTCTTGGCGTCGGCCTCGTTCACGGCGGTGTAGACCGGTTGCAGATCTTTGGCCATCTTGGCCCAATCAGCACGACTCGCGAGACGGAAGGTGTTGCGGATCAGGTGCAGCACACAGGTCTGCACGATCGCCAACGGCCACGTCGCCTCGATCGATTCGGGCAAGCCTTTCAATCCGTCGCACACGACCATGCATGCGTCTTCGACGCCGCGGTTCTTGATCTCGGTGAGCACCTGGAGCCAGTACTTGGCTCCTTCGCCGCCGGTCCCGACCCACAACCCGAGAATGTCGCGTTTGCCGTCGACGGTGACACCAATGGCTGCGTAGACGGGCCGGTTCGCGACTTGCCCGTCACGGATCTTCACGACGAGGGCGTCGATGAAGATCACCGGATACACGCGGTCGAGGGGCCGGTTCTGCCAATCGGCCATCTCATCAAGCACCCGGTCAGTGATCTTCGAAACCGTCTCGCGTGAGATGTCAGTCGAGTACACCTCCATCAGATGCGCTTGGACCTCACCGGTCGTGAGCCCCTTGGCGGTGAGAGAGATGACCATCGAGTCGACCCCGTCGAGACGCCGCTGGCGCTTCTTGACGGTCTTGGGTTCGAACGTCCCGTCACGATCCCTTGGCACGTCGATCTCGACCGGGCCGATCTCGGTAATCACCGTCTTGGACCTCGTCCCGTTTCGGCTGTTGTCGCCGTTGCGGCCGTCGGAAGCGTGTTTTTCGTAGCCGACGTGATCCTCCATCTCGACTTCCAAACCGGTCTCGAGGACCTGCTTGGTCAGATCGGCCAGCAAGCCACCCGGCCCGACGAGGTCGACCCCGTCAGCGCGTGCCTTGTCGACGAGCTGTTCTGCGATCGAGCGCTCATCGGGCATCTCGATCTTCGACGGCGAAGACACCGTCTCATCATGGTCTGTCATTGTCTGTCCTTCCGGCCGAGCCCTTCGGCTCAGCGTTTCAGGCCAGACCAGTTACACCGGGGATCTGACAGTCCC
>CAYGPZ010000072.1:0-1182 GCA_964352025.1 uncultured Hyphomonadaceae bacterium | reverse complement strand
TCAATAATTTTAGTTACAACTCCAGAACCAACTGTACGCCCACCTTCACGAATAGCAAAACGAAGACCATCTTCCATTGCTATCGGAGCTATTAAGTGTACGTCAATCTTTATGTTATCTCCTGGCATTACCATCTCTACACCTTCAGGTAATATTACTTCACCAGTAACGTCAGTTGTTCTAAAGTAAAATTGTGGACGATATCCTTTGAAAAACGGAGTATGACGACCACCTTCTTCTTTTGTTGAAACATAAACTTCCGCTTCAAATTTAGTGTGAGGCTTAATTGAACCTGGTTTAGCTAATACCTGACCACGCTCAATATCTTCTCTCTTAACACCACGAAGCAACAACCCTACGTTATCACCTGCTTGACCTTCATCAAGCAACTTACGGAACATTTCTACTCCCGTTACTGTTGTTTTTGTTGTATCTTTAAGACCAACTATTTCAACTTCTTCACCTACTTTAACAATACCGTTTTCAATTCTTCCTGTCGCTACCGTTCCACGACCTGAAATTGAGAATACATCTTCTATTGGCATTAAGAATGGAAGATCTACTGAACGCTCTGGAATTGGGAAAAATTCATCCATCGCTGACATTAATTCGCCAATCTTAGCAATATATGCAGCATCACCTTCAAGAGCTCTAAGTGCTGAACCGCGAATAATCGGCGTGTCATCACCTGGAAAACCATAACTGCTTAACAGCTCTCTAACTTCCATTTCGACTAATTCTAATAACTCTTCATCATCTACCATGTCACATTTGTTCAAGAACACTATGATCTTCGGTACGCCTACCTGCTTCGCTAATAATATATGTTCACGAGTCTGTGGCATTGGACCATCTGCTGCTGATACAACTAATATAGCTCCATCCATTTGAGCAGCACCAGTAATCATGTTTTTTACATAATCCGCGTGACCTGGGCAATCTACGTGTGCGTAATGTCTTTGCTCTGATTCATATTCAACGTGAGATGCTGCAATTGTAATTCCACGCTCTCTTTCTTCCGGAGCTTTATCGATATTTGCGAAATCAACTGCCTCTCCAAATCCTAAATCTGACTGAGCTTTTGTTATTGCTGCTGTTAACGTAGTTTTACCGTGATCAACGTGGCCTATCGTACCAACGTTAACGTGGGGTTTATTGCGTTCAAATTTTGCTTTTGCCATA
>CAYGPZ010000071.1:0-1200 GCA_964352025.1 uncultured Hyphomonadaceae bacterium | reverse complement strand
GAAATAACCTGTTGTTTTATTTATATTTTGTTTCAGAAACATCAAGACATCTAGTTAGCGCTCGAAGTCCTTTTCAGGGTCGGAATTAATATTGTCGCGCCCTCCACTATCAGTTGTTCGGTGTTCTTCATTAGATGACAAATCTAACTTTTCAGATCTTGCGATAATTTCATTGGCACTTTTACTGCGTTCAGGGTCTTTTATATCCTGAACGGCGTTCTTTAAATTGCCTCGCATAGTATTGCGGCCTAACCACGCTTGCGCATGGTCTTTTACTTCTTGAGAAACTTTAACCGTGGGTATGCGCTCTTCAATAACCTGCGGGTCAGCAAGCTTGTGATCTATCATAGCCTTCACGAATTCACGGTCCTTGTCACGAAAGGCCATGAGTTTTGATACTGCCAGATCATTCGTATCTAAACACCACCCTGTCACGCCGTTAGTATTAGCATTGTTGACCTCTACAAGCCGATCTTTCCAGCCCTCGGGCAACTTGGCCGTGTTTTCATCAACAGGGTCAGCATAATATCCATGAGTATCATGAAAGGGAGATAGTTCACCGATGACATTTAAGTCATCGGTTTTCTCGGGAGCATTAGGAAGGAACACATCAGCTTCAGGTGATTGAGTAAATTCTTCTCCGGCATTGGGTACAGCACCTAGAATGCTTTGACTACCAACGACTATAACGTGCTTTTCTTCTGAAATAATGCCAGAGGCTCGAATAAGGTGCTCAAGCTGCTGTCTGTTCACGTTTCGATTTCCAATCAGCTAAGAATGCCAAGCGTTCTTTTTCGCTCAATATGCCTCCAAAAGGAGAAGCTGAACGCATAGTAGCCGCAAACTCTGTGGTTTCTAGCGCCATATCCAGAACGGCCTCTAAACCCTCCTCAATGAGCTTATTCCATTCATGGAAATAGATCATGGATGACGCACTATAAACCTTACCAAAATGGGCATTGGTGCGTTTTATAGTTTCAAACAATTCAGGATTTGCACGCACTTTCTCAACCACCAGCTTGTGCAAAGCGAGGCTGCGAAAATCGCTCTCAATGTATTTTTCAAAACTCATTGCAAAACCCTTCACACGAAGAATACCACAAATTCATCGTTCTAGGCAATTTTTCACAGATGATGTTTGATCTACTTGCAAGAACACATCTGAAATAGAAGCTTGATCTATCAGGCTAAAAATCGCCA
>CAYGPZ010000070.1:0-1325 GCA_964352025.1 uncultured Hyphomonadaceae bacterium | reverse complement strand
GCTCACTTGATTAAGGAGAAGATCGAGGCTTATTGGCGAGAACGTGGAATGAAGGTTCAAGTCAATTTTAAGAAAGGAGGTTTTGTATCTGCTCTTAGAATGGCTCGTGTTGATGTGCGCTCAGATATGATCAATGGTTTGCCATCAAAGATACCTAAAGAAGACATCCAATATTGATGAGTTGATAATTGCCTCAATTTCGGTCATAATATGAGGCATTAAACGCCTCAATTGGAGATAATCATGTCGGAATGGAGTTGGCAAAAGGAAGGTTGGCCGGACCTCACCTATGATAAAACTGCCTTGCAATCCGATCTGGAAACCATCATTGGAAAGGCTGGTTTTCTTGCGGGTGTGAGATCCAGTCTAAATGCTTCTGATCAGAAAGAAGACTTCATCAATCGTATAACAGATGAAACGGTCAATTCCTACGCCATTGAAGGTGAAACGCTCAATCGCCAAGGCATGAGAGATAGTTTGATCGCCTCCCTCAATGCACGAGATGCACAGATTGCGACTAAGGAAGTGCACCGGACATCTTATCCCTATCGCAATGTGGCTGACGTCATGCTTGATGCCAGAGATGGCGACAAACCGATGACGTTGGAACGCCTAAATGAATGGCACGCCAAGCTGTTTGAGAATGACCGTATTCTCAATGATGTTGGTAAGCTGCGGACAGGTCCAATGTCGATTGTATCCTATAAGCGTATGGAAGTCGCAGAGACTCATTTTGTTGCTCCCGAAGCGAAACAGGTTCCGTCAGAAATGGAAGCCTTCATATCCTGGCTAAATGAGACAGGACCAAATGGTTTACGCGCGGGAGAATTTCAAACTCCTGCACGTGCAGCATTGGCTCATTTAAGGTTTGAGACGATACACCCCTACTCTGATGGAAATGGACGTATTGGGCGCGCAATTGCTGATTACGTCATGTCGCAAAACCCTATAATGAAGGATGCGCCATTTAGTCTGTCCAGATCCATTCAGTCAGATAAAGACGCCTATTATAAATCGCTTGAAGATGTGTCTCAAAAAGCAAAGACGACTGCTAGTGGTAAATTGGATGTCACGGACTTTGTGCGGGACTTTTCTAAGGTTATTGATCGCGCCATAGATCAATCAGCTGAGATGGCCATCCACATCACGCGTAGAAACACATTTTTTCGTGAAGCTGCCGGCAATCTCAACGCCAATCAGGAAAAAGTTTTGCAGACCTTGTTTGAACGCGGTCCACAGCGGACAGATGAAGGCATTTCAAACCGCTTCTATAACCGAACCGCTAGCGTGTCGCGTCAGACCGCCTCACGAGATCTTGCGGATCT
>CAYGPZ010000069.1:0-1427 GCA_964352025.1 uncultured Hyphomonadaceae bacterium | reverse complement strand
TCTATCGATAATTTCTTGTGTTACTTCGTTGTTAAAGATATTTTTCATGATATTTTGATTGATGTGTTCTACATTCTAAAATTAAGTATTTATACTTGTTTTAATTGTATTTCATAGGGCAGTTGCTTTTAGTGATATAAATTATATTCATGAATAAATTCAAATTCGTGTTTTATGACAAGAATTCCTCTGTTTCCTTAGACAAGTAAATTCTATCATCTCTTCTAGATACTGTAGACAAAACATAAGCTAAAACACCAAATACTGAAAGAACAAAAACACTAATTCCAAAAACCATATTAGAATTTATTTCATGACTATGCTCCCCAATTAAACCAGAAGCTCTATAAAACAAAAAAGAGGGTATAGTGACTAAAGCTAACATAATTGCTAAATATTTAGGATTACTAAACCTGGTTGTAATCGAAAAAAGGATTGGAGAAATAAGCATTTCCCCTAAGGCAAGAAGAAAAGAAGAAACCAAAAAAAGGATTAAACTAACAGAATTTGGCATATCTGGAATGCATAGTAAAACAACAAATGATATCGCAGAAACTATCAACCCTAAAAATAATTTAAAAAATGAATTTGTATAAATATATGACCACGTAAAAGCTAGAATTAAGATAATAATAACCCCAAAATAGGAACCAAAACCAGAGTCAAAATAAGTTTCAGGAACAATAGTAATTCCTTCAAAGACTTTCTCTTGAATCTTGTATATATAGAAATAGTTAACCTCATAAGCCATCCAAAATATAGCTGAGATTATTATTACCGAAACAATATATATCAGCTTTTTACCAACATCTACACTTTTAGAACTTACTAATGAAAACTCTTCATTTCCATTAGTAAAAAGCACCAAAACGGTAGATATTATTGTTAATACTCCGGCCATCAAAAATCCATACTTAAAATCTAATCCTCCTACATAACCTATTGCCAAAACACCTAAAAAAGACCCAAAATTAATTCCCATAAATAAAACTGTAAATCCGGCATCTAATAATTTAGGTTTATTTAAATATTGCTTCCCGAATTGAGCAAGAGTATTTGAAGTGAATAAACCAGAACCAAAAGTAATAAGTCCTAAACCTACATATAAACTAGTAGTAGACTCAATACACAACAAAAAACACCCTAAAGTTTGTAAAACCCCACCCACTAAAATAAAAACTCTATTCCTTTTTAGTAAATCGCCTAAAAATGCACCGATAAATTTTGTGATGAGTATAAACAAAGCGACCCAACCGTAAATTGCTAACGCTTCTTGATAGGGAAAATTTAGTGATTCACCTACCAAATAAAGTATGATAATAGACCTTATACCATAATAAGATGCTCTTTCAAAAAAATACGAAAAGGCATAAAGTATAGAGGATTTAGAGTGTGATATATTATTAGCTATATTATGCATTAAAACC
>CAYGPZ010000068.1:0-1569 GCA_964352025.1 uncultured Hyphomonadaceae bacterium | reverse complement strand
ATAATGGAGCGGGCGTTAAAGCTCGCATTTTCAACGCCGACGGTAGTGAAGCTGTCCCCGAATTCCTCGTCAATGAATTTACAAATGATGATCAATCACTTTCAAGTATTTCCAGCCTATCAGATGGCCGTTTTATTGTTACATGGACCTCTCATGATCCTCAACAAAATGATAACAGTGATTACGGTATAAAAGCCCGTATATTCAACGCTGACGGTAGTGAAGCTGTTCCCGAATTCCTCGTCAATGAATTTACAGGTAATAGTCAATCATATTCAGAGGTGACCCCCTTTGAAGATGGTCGTTTTATTATTACATGGGCATCTAGTGCTCCAAAAGAAAGTGACAACAGTAGCGGTGGGATTAAAGCTCGAATATTTAACGCAGATGGAACGGAAGCAGTATCTGAATTCCTCATCAATGAATATACTAGGTACTTTCAAGAATACCCAAAGACAACGATCTTAGAAGACGGAAGGTTTATTGTCACATGGGCATCTTCTGACGGACAACAGGATGACACCGACGGCTATAGCATCAAAGCTCGTATATTCAACACTAATGCAACAGAGTCTGTTTCTGAATTTCTTGTAAATGAATTTACTGATAGAAATCAAAATCAGCCAAGCATTACTTCTTTGGAAGGTAATAAATTTATAATAGCATGGAGCTCGGGTGATTCAGAACCTGATGACAATAGTGGTCTTGCGATTAAAGCTCGCATATTCAACGCAGATGGCACACCGCATGAAATTACTTTATCTATAAACGAAGACTCTTCTAGCATAATTGAAGCAACTTCTCTGCTAGAAAACGACACTGATGCTAATAATGACACACTGACAATCTCAGCCGTCTCCGCCACAAGCACGGCTGGTGCAATCGTATCTCTCGATGGCGATGGGAATGTATCGTTTGATCCAAATGGAGTGTTTGACTATCTCGCCGAAGGTGAAACAACAACCGACACATTCACCTACACAGTGTCTGATGGAAATGGAAACACTGACACGGCAACAGTCACAGTGACAATCGTAGGCTCAAACGACGCCCCTATACTCGTTAAACCAATATCGGACCAATCCTTTAACGAAGGCGAACAGGTCTATGTTGGCTTGCCATATAGCATGTTCAGTGACATCGATAATAATGCCAGCCTTGAATTTACAATCTCATTGGAGGACGGCTCTCCATTGCCAGATTGGCTTACTTTCTACACGGGTGACGGTATTTTCTCAGGGATCCCACCAGAAGGAAGTGCCGGCACGTATACTATTCGTGTCGCTGTTAGCGATGGCATAGAGACAGTGTCAGATTTGTTTGACCTGGTCATCGCCGATGATGGCGACGTCCCTCCTCCATCAGTAGACCCAACACGTATTCTCTTTGACGATGACTTCCGCGAAGGCGTTTCGGCTTGGAAAGAAGGAAACAATGGCAACTCTTCTTCCGCTTCTGATGGTGAGATAGATGTTGTCGGTGGCTCTTGGTCTCAAGCTGGATTTAGAATTTCTGGCGGGCAAGATGTTGATAGCGAGAATGCCATTCTCGAACTTCGTATCTTCAAGG
>CAYGPZ010000067.1:0-1689 GCA_964352025.1 uncultured Hyphomonadaceae bacterium | reverse complement strand
ATAACCGAACCGCTAGCGTGTCGCGTCAGACCGCCTCACGAGATCTTGCGGATCTCGCAGAGAAAGGTCTTGTTGCAAAATCAGGTGACGGGCCAAGTACGGTTTACAAGCTGACTAGTGGTGCTAGCTCGCGAACGTTGGGCGGTGAAAAGTCAGTTGAACGACATGACTTGAATAGCCTCAGAAAATCAGCTGAAGCCATCAGCAACTCAGAATGGCGCGAGCAAGCCTTGTCTATTCTTGATCAAATGGAAAACGGCCCTACTAGATCAGCCCTAGATAGGTCTGATGATCGAGGTCTAGAGCGATGAAAATTGCATATAAGTGCATTGTCAAATTAGTCTTCTTTTTCAGATGAAATTTTCAAACAAATATAAGATTGGTTGGCCAAAGATGCAGTACAGATTGGTGCATTGGTTGCAATCATTATGGTTTAAAAAGATAATAACGGCGAGGGTTGCAGCCCTCGCCGTTATCGTTAAGTAATGAAGCTGATGTATCAGCTTATCTTGAGAGCATGATTGTTACGGTTGCGATTTGCATTAATATTTGCATCACGCCGTAAGGGTCTAATTTAAACCTAAATATATTCACCACCTCCTTTCTGTTAATGACATAAGTTTGGACCAAGATAGTTCCAAACTTATATAGGTTAAACAAAACCTGCATACGGTTCTGTTTATCTCCACACCATTACAAAAGGGGGGGTGCCGAGAAAAACAGATCTAAGAACAGCAAATAGTTTCGCAGTTCATATATATCGCAACTCGACCCCCTAATATTCGCATGATTTTGTCGCTAATAAAAGGGAGCTGAATATTTATTCTTATGATTCAGTATAAATTCTGAATATTGATATTTCTTTAGAAAATCCCTTAAGTTTTTAGGAAAATTCCAACTGTTTTGATGCTTTAAGGTGATAAACATAATTTTCTTGATTAAAAACAATGTATTGTGTCATCGCGAAGATTTTGCATTTTTCAGCTAGGTATCTTGCTCTGGGAAATATAGTAAATATTGACAGTGACATGGCACGGTAATTGCGTGGCGTGTACCATAATGGCACATGCCGTTAGTTTGGCGTTTACCTGATTATCTTATAAAGTAAGGGCGAGGGTTGCAGCCCTCGCCCTTACCGTTGGTTTTTAGCTGACGGATCAGCTTATCTTGAGAGCATGATGATTACGGTCGCGATTTGCAGTATTACCTGCATCGCGCCGTAAGGGTCCAATTCAAACCTAAACATATTTACCACCTCCTTTCATTAGTAAACGATCGCTGATATGGCGATCTGAATATATGAAAACACAAATTAATATATACGGAGTTACTTTAACTGTATTATTAACGAATTTTTGTCTTTTGCATTGATTTGTAAGTTCATTTTTGACTTTTGAAGACGGTGATTTGTAATGCCGCATATAAATTTGTAAGGGTATTTTAGACATTCTTGAAATTTCGAAATGTTAATATGCCCGGAAGTGTTTGATTCGGGGTGAACGAGTGATTTATCGCGCTCTAGTCCTGGCGGACCTGAGCCAATCAAAGATTGTCTCATCCCATTCGGGTGACGATCATTCCCTCGCAAAGCTCGGCGATCACGGTTCTCGTTGTGCCTTGTGGCTTCACATGGCGAAGTCGTTTGCTGCGCAGCCCGCTTACACTCGTTCTAAGATTGCGGGTGACGCG
>CAYGPZ010000066.1:0-2037 GCA_964352025.1 uncultured Hyphomonadaceae bacterium | reverse complement strand
GCGAGCAGGGCAGTGCCAAAGTCATTCCAATGACGGCTCCGGTTCAGTCTAAGCCAGTTGTGGAAGCAGACATTCCAGCTCAGTTTTCAGAGCCGGCAACATCCGCAACTGCAGCTGTTGAACCAAAAGCTCAACCCAAAACGGTCTCCAATCTCCAGTTTGCAGATGAAGAGCCGGCTAGTCCTTCAACGCAGTCATCTGAAGAGACTGAAGAGCCTCTCAAGCAGGGTGGTATTGGTATTAGCTCCAAATTCGTTTAGCAGAATATAATGTCCTAATCGAATGATTTCATTGACTTCCGATTGACGTCTTAAAGTGTGATTGCTAACCGAATATGCATACACAGCTGTTGAGTGAGCCGGAGATATCATGAAGGGAATTATTTTAGCTGGAGGAACTGGCTCCAGATTATTCCCCGTGACGCTCGGTATTTCAAAGCAGTTGGTACCGGTTTATGACAAACCGATGATTTATTATCCTTTAAGTGTGCTGATGCTTTCTGGGATAAGAGATATCCTCATCATTACAACACCAATTGATATGCCCGCGTTTCAACGTTTGCTTGGTGATGGGGCTCGGTTTGGTTTGAATCTGGAGTATGCAGAACAAGCAGAACCAAATGGATTGGCAGAAGCATTTTTGATCGGTGAGAATTTCATAAACGGGGATTCAACGGCTCTGATATTAGGGGATAATATCTTTTATGGAGCTGGCCTGAGAGAGATTTGTTCAGGTGCAGCCAATAAATCTGACGGCGCAACCGTTTTTGCCTATAAAGTCGCAGATGCAGAACGCTATGGTGTTGTTGAATTTGACGAGACGAATAGGGCGCTTTCAATTGAAGAAAAACCGACTAATCCAAAGTCCAGCTGGGCCGTAACGGGTTTATATTTTTACGATAATCAAGTAGTCGATATTGCCAAGTCAATTACGCCTTCCGACCGGAATGAGTTAGAAATTACTGATATAAATCAAGCTTATCTGAACAAAGGACAGTTGAGTGTAGAGCAATTGGGACGAGGGTATGCCTGGCTTGATACTGGTACACATGACAGCATGCACGAGGCTTCTTCATTCGTGCGTACAATTGAACGCCGACAGGGTATTAAGATAGCTTGTCCCGAAGAAATTGCTTATGATCAGGGTTATATAAGCGCAGAACAATTGTTGAAATCTGCAAGTGAACTTGGAAAAACCGACTATGGTGTGTATCTCAAGCGGCTTGTGACAGATTCGAAATAGGCGCGCAAATGTAAGTGCTGATTTGAGGGATAATTTTAATGGAGCTACGTGACCTTGGATTGGACGGCGTCAAAGAAATCATCCCACATCGTTTTGGCGATAATCGTGGCTTCTTTACAGAAACATATAATGTCGATCGCTTTGCTCAAGCGGGTCTGAATACGACTTGGGTTCAGGATAATCATTCCTTCTCAAAAGACGCGTATGTTTTGCGTGGATTACATTTTCAAGCTGACCCAATGGCGCAAGAAAAACTGGTGCGCGTGATCGTCGGAGAAATCTTTGATGTAGCTGTCGATATCCGTAAAAATTCAACAACTTATGGAAAATGGGTTGGCATTAAATTGAGTGCAAAAATGGGAAACCAGATCTTGATTCCCAAAGGCTTTGCACATGGATTTCTAACGCTCACGTCCGATGTCGAAGTCGTGTATAAGGTCTCTGCTGCATATTCTCCTGAACACGACCGAACAATTATCTGGAATGATCCAGCTATCGGTATTGAATGGCCTATAGATGGCAATCAGCCACAGCTATCGGGCAAAGACGCGCAAGCGCCAACGCTTGCTGATGTCGACAATAATTTCAAATACTTAGCAGAGTAGGGCGCACCATGAAAATTCTTGTCACTGGTGGTGCAGGCTTTATCGGGTCAGCGGTTTGTCGTCATTTGATCAAGGATCGCGGCGTTTCTGTCTTCAATCTAGATAAGCTGACTTATGCCGCAAATCTGGAGTCTTTAAAAGAGATTCAAGACCATCCAAATTATGCCTTCGAGCAGGTCGACATATGTGA
>CAYGPZ010000065.1:0-2087 GCA_964352025.1 uncultured Hyphomonadaceae bacterium | reverse complement strand
AAAGCCCGTATTTTCAATGCAGATGGTAGCGAAGCTGTTTCGGAATTCCTTGTCAATGAATTTACCGAGAGTATTCAAAACTCCCCAAACGTTACCAGTTTGCCAGATGGTGGCTTTATTGTCTCTTGGAGCTCTTATGATGGGCAACAAGGTGATACAGATTTTGTCGGTATAAAAGCTCGTATTTTCAATGCTGACGGAACTCCTCGGACTTTAGGTGTATTGGACGAAGACGTCAGTTCTACAATAGACGCAGCCTCTCTCCTCACTAACGATTCAGACGCTGACGGTGACACACTCACAATCTCAGCAGCCTCCGCAACAAGCGCGGCTGGTGCGACAGTCTCTCTCGATGACGACGGAAATGTATCATTCGACCCTAGCGGTGTGTTCGACTATCTTGCCGATGGTGAAACAAAGACTGATACATTCACATACACGGTATCAGATGGAAATGGCGGGACTGACACAGCGACTGTGACCGTCACAATAACTGGCTCAAACGACGCCCCTATTGTGTCTAACCCGATTGTTGATCAAGACGCGACAGAGAACGAAGCGTTTTCATTCACGCTGCCAGATGATGTGTTCTCTGACATTGATACATCTGACACGTTGGAAATTACTGCCACTCTCGAAGATGGTTCTGACCTGCCAGACTGGCTGTCATTTGATGGAACAGCCTTCACAGGTACACCTCCAGAAGGTAGCGAAGCCACACTCAACATACGCGTCACTGCTGATGATGGTACAGAGACTATCTCTGATGTGTTCGAGCTGGATATTTCTGCTGATGCCCCGTCAAACACAGCTCCAATCGCCAATGACGACGTTCTAACATCAGCAGAAAGTTCGAAATTCCTAGTAGATTTTCTTCAAAACTTAGGTTCCACAGCAGAAACTCAAACACTATCAGATGGTTCTACAATTATCGTCTGGAGTAATACTGATGCCGAATCCACTACGGTTAAGGCTCAAATATTCAATTCAGATGGCTTAATAAAAATTTCCGAATTTGAATTATTTCCGGAAGACGGACAGCTTCAAGCAACTCCTAAAATAGTACCACTTTCAGATGGTGGGTTTGCAACTATTATAACGCCATTTTATGGCAATTCTAGCGACGATAATATCCAGGTATTTAATAGCAATGGGATTGCTAAGATCACACCATTTTCAGCAAGTGAAGGAGCTGTGCAACACCAAAAAATCCTTTCCCTTGAAGATGGTGGGTTCATTTCTATATGGGCAGTGGATGACAATTCTTCTGCAATAAATGGTACAGAAATTAAAGCGCGCTTCTTCGGAAATGATGGTGTGCCGACTGGCGACGAATTCATTGTAAATGATCTTTTAGATAGCCACCAGTCCACGCCTTCAATCAGCCAATTATCAAATGGCAATTTGATAGTTACCTGGACATCGGTTTACGCACAGCAGGGTGATTGGAGCGGCCATGGTATTAAAGGTAAAATCATTTCCACAGATGGAACAACAATCGTTCCTGAATTCCTTGTAAATGAATACACGCGAGTTCTTCAGCTCGGCTCCAATGTCATTGCTCTTAAAAATGGTGGTTTCATTGTAACGTGGAACTCTGATGATAATCAGCAAGAAGACAAAAGCAGCTATGCCGTTAAAGCCCGGGCATTTGATGAAAATGGCAACGAAATAATTTCTGAATTCCTAGTCAATCAGGAATATTCAGGAGATCAAAATTTCTCCCAAATTACTGCTCTAGAAGACGGTGGCTTTGTCATTACCTGGATCTCAGGTGTCAAAATTTCT
Source organism: uncultured Hyphomonadaceae bacterium (assembly GCA_964352025.1). Classification (GTDB taxonomy): domain Bacteria; phylum Pseudomonadota; class Alphaproteobacteria; order Caulobacterales; family Hyphomonadaceae; genus Hirschia. The sequence goes on along the minus strand of CAYGPZ010000065.1, from coordinate 299 downwards.
GAGCCGTCCCATACCGCACAAATCAAAGCTCGTGTTTTCGATAAAGATGGCAATGAAGTTAGAAGTGAATTCCTCATTCAAACTGATGGAACCTCAAATGCCAGCATTTCCTACACGGAAGCGTTGCCAGATGGCGGCTTTGTAATTCGCTGGAATCAAAACGGCGAAGCAACGGTTAGTGCCTTTGATGCAGACGGGCAACCATACACAGAAGAAACTTCCGCACCGCTCGTGAACGAAGATACTTCAGCAACAATCAACACAGCCACCCTTCTCGCTAACGACACAGACGCCGATGG
>CAYGPZ010000064.1:0-2187 GCA_964352025.1 uncultured Hyphomonadaceae bacterium | reverse complement strand
TCCCAAACTTCTCACGACCTAGCAGGGCGACGTTTATTTAGGCACACCTACTTACCAGGATTGCTAGTTACGTTGTTATTTGTTTCAAGGGATCGTTTATGGAAATCTGCCAAACAAAATATCAACAAAAATCGCAATCAAAAATGGGAAGAAATTGCTGCTACTGGTCGGCAACTAGGTTTGACGCTTCAGAAAGAAATTAGTGACCTACAGCCGATACTCAACAAGCTTCCTCAATTTCAACTAAGCCAGACAAGATCATCTATTCCATATTCTCTTGTTGGTCGGATCGACGAAACTGATGTCTGGATTCTAGATTTTGGCGCACAAGAATTCGTCGATATGCCTGAGCCCGTTGAAGTTCTTTCTCAAGGCTGGATTTACGTACTGATTCGATCAGAGTCACTTCATCTGCCTGCTTTTTATCTGCGACCTACAATTCAATTACCATTTTCTAGCTCTATTAAATTGGCGAGATATCCTCAATTTTCTAAAAGAAATAAAATTACGGGAGAGCCTAGGCAATCTGTTGAGGCATTGTTCAGTTCGAGTTTGATCAGTTTTCTAAATAGCCAACCTCGCTGCCTGACCTTAAGAGGACATGAACATTTTTTACTGTATGGTAAAGGCTGGAGAAATCCAGATCAAATAAATACTCTGCCCAGGGCAATCGCACCTAATTTGTATCAAATACGCTTGACAGATAAATAATCAGCTGGGCGGGAATCGGGGTAGACATTTTCGGGCTAATGCCGGACTCTGGCTAGAGCCCCAATTAGTCCCGTCCATCGGCGGTGAACTCTGATGTCCAAAGGTTTTGCTGCATCGCCTGTATCCCCTCCTTCCCCCACCGCCAAAAAGCTCAAACAAACGCTGCATCAGCAACTGGCAGCCTTAGAAGACCCCAGGGAAAAACGGCAACCCAAGCACTTATTGATTGATATTGTCGCTATCGCCATCCTCGCGGTACTGTGTGGAGCCAACGACATGGTCGCGGTCGAAGTCTATGGCAAGGCAAAGCACTCCTGGCTTAGAACCTTCTTGGCACTACCCCATGGGATTCCTTCCCATGATACGTTTTCGCGCGTGTTGGCATTACTCGACCCGCAGCAGTTACAGGAGTGTTTCTTAAGCTGGGTGGCGCAGATTACTGAGCCACTCGACATTCAGCTGATTCACATTGACGGCAAAACCGCGCGTGGCTCCTACGACCGAGAGCAATCCCTCAAAGCCTTACATACAGTGAGTGCATGGGCCTCAGAACACCATCTGGTGTTAGGCCAACAGCGGGTAGAGAGCAAGTCCAATGAGATTACGGCGATTCCAGAGTTACTGAACCTTCTGGATATTCAGGGGGCCATTATTACCCTGGACGCCATGGGCACTCAACGGCAGATCGCTGCTCAAATCATGGACCAAGGCGGTGACTACATTTTGGCGCTGAAAGGGAATCAAGGAAATCTCCATAAGCGGGTCAAGGCCTTCTTCAGTGCGGCTGAGCAAAGTCAGTGGGCCGAGATTGATGTCAGCTACCACCAGAGTGTCGAATCGGGACACCATCGGATTGAACATCGCCAGGTGTGGGCGGTCCCCATCAGCCACATTCCCAATTGTCCCAGTGCCGCTCAATGGCAGGGATTAGCCGCAGTGGTGATGGTTAAACGCCGACGAGAACTGTGGAATAAAACCACCACTGAGGTCTGTTTTTACATCACCAGTTTAGGGGCTGAGGCCATCCGGCTCTCGGGGGCCATTCGGTCCCATTGGGGAATTGAAAACAGCTTGCATTGGGTTTTAGATGTGACCTTTGGGGAAGACCAGAGTCGGATTCGCAACGGTCATGGGCCTGAAAATATCGGTCTCCTTCGGCGCTTATCCCTCAACTTGCTCAAACAAGAACCCGCCAAGCAAAGTTTGGCCAAGAAACGCTATCGAGCCGCCATGGATAATGACTTTGTTATCCAGATCTTACTCAGCCAGCCAGCAGACTAGCCTAATCTGGCCCATTAGCCTTAAACCCACTCTGGCAGAGGTCCACACCGACTGACTTTATTATCTACATGGTTCACTCAGAGTATTCCAACCAGGTTGGAGCACTGTTTCGAGGTGGCCAAAATTAGAAGTTCCGTGGAAAATACTCCCCAGAATTCAGCCACTATGTCAAGCTAATTAGCTGCAATTGCCCTG
>CAYGPZ010000063.1:0-2260 GCA_964352025.1 uncultured Hyphomonadaceae bacterium | reverse complement strand
GCTACGTTTTGCTCATTGGCCAGTTTGGCTAAACCCTTCAAATATAACATCAAAACCACTTCTGTACCTTCGGTATGGATACAGGAGAGCTATGCAAAGCAGTAAAAATGCCAACAAAATCAAAAGCACAACCAAATGAGCGTTGGTTTCCCTACCAACAAGGAAACTTAGATTGCCTATGCGGACTATATACTGCCGTAAATGCGATACAAATTTCACTCAATAAGTCGAGTCGTACATTTGCTGAAAAATTGACAAACATCGGCATATCCTACTTCGACTATAAAGGAGTTTTGAGTGAAGTTGTGACTGAAGGCATGTCTATTGGCCGTCAAAAATGGCTCACTAAACACCTAATAAAGCAATTACCTTCTCTTGGTGAAGCCGAACTATATATAGAAAATCTCAATATCACACGAAACAACTCGATTGCTTTGATCAGTGAAAAAACCAACCAAAGAACTTGTGTCTGTGTATGTCTGCAAGGCGCGATCAGCCATTTCTCCATCATAACGAATGTGACCAACTCTAGAGTATATTTGCATGACTCCGACAGATTGCAGTGGCTCAACCGAAAATCGTTTAACGAACAAAAAGGCAAGGCTCCAAAATATCGGATTGCTCCTAATTCAGCCTACGTTTTGAAACACAACGACAACTCAAGCAAGGAAGAAGACTAATGGAATGGATTGGATACTTCGTGCTGGGAATGGGAACAATTATCAGCGCAGTTACCTATGGTTTCCTAAGGCCAAACCAAAGACGACAAAACGCCAAGGCAGATCGAGTTCAGCAAAACACAATAAGAAAAATATTATTATCTAGTTCAAATAAAACTTGCACCTTGAAAACCATTAAGGAGCAAATGCGTCAAAGTGATACGCAACAGATAAGAACACATTTGCGCGCAATTGGCGCTAGATCCATCAAAGGTCAAGGACCAGAGAAATGGACACTTAAATAAATTTAATTGGATCTAATCGCAGAAAATTCATTAAAAAAATTTAATAAAATTATTTTTTCGAAAAACGTGATTTCAGCACCCGCGATATTGTAAATAGCCCTCCTTTTGAAAATAGACGTCAAATTTGGCCTAAAACGCCCTAGAAACGTCAAAAACCACCAAAAAATGCGAAAATGTAAAGGCTTTTCGGTAAGTGCAATCCCGCGCTGCCAATTTTATTAAATTAGAATTGGGTATCGAAATGAATGATAAATTTCTAACCGTAAAAGAAGTCTGTAATTTTTTGCACGTCAGCAAATCTACTTTTTATAGAGTTCTCGCAAAAGAGCCCTCCTTTCCAGCTCCATTAAAAATAGGAACACACTGCGTCAGATATCGCATGTCTGAGGTTATCACCTTTTGTGTCCAGCACACACAAGTCTCCGAACAGCATTCGGAGGCTTCAAAATGAAGGATGACCACTACACTGTCGAAACGGAAAATGAGATGAAAGCGTGCCTAAAGCAGAAACTTGATCTGATAATACCTACACACTTTTTAACCATTGCATTATTCAAACCGTACTCAGGCGCAAATTATTGGAGATTGGAACAAAACAGACAGAGTGATATTAAACAAATGCATAAAGAGGTCATCAATCGTTTTGACAGATGCCTTTATGGGAAACATCATAAAAAACTAGATGAATCCGAAAAGTTCCCCTACGTCTTCAGAATAGAAACCAAAGATAAGAAAAACAGAACGGTTCCACCACATATTCATTGTTTAATGGAACTTGACCAAGTCAACACAGACATACTTTTAGCTAAACAAATAAAATTGTTAGATAGCCTAAAAAAGCTATGTCTAAAATTGGGGTTTAGGGACGACATTGATTTTCGCAAGCATAGCATTGCAAAATCTGATTACATTATAAAATTCCCTATGGCTGATATCAACAACATCCATTTTCGGCTACCAAATTAATTTTATTTAGTTGACAATATTATGAAGCCGCAGTTTCTTATGGCGGCTTCATATTCAAGTTACGTCGTGAGCGAGTTCTCAGACACCAGGTAACGCCCCCTATTTTCTTCATTTATGCTGTTTCTTTTGAAATGAGCAGTGAAGAAGTAATGGTGTATTCAGTATGTATTATGCATTCAATGCGGCCATTTATGCTTAGTCTCGGTCACCTTACTCTTTTTAGTAAATTGGTCCCACACAGATTGACTTTGTATCTCCAAAACTAAATTCCTCACGATCTAAGGGAAACTACTAACAATTATGATTTAAGCATGAGGCAGAAAATCGCCA
>CAYGPZ010000062.1:0-2282 GCA_964352025.1 uncultured Hyphomonadaceae bacterium | reverse complement strand
GAATTCGCCGAGATGTGTTTGGACACACTCTTAACCGTGAACGATATGGTAGAGGCGCCTCTCTTGAGCACGTCACTAACCTACTCCTAAATATCGCGCTGTAATCGAAACTCCTTAAGCTATTTTTGATGCATGGAGCGAACACGCGCGCCAATGCCTACCCGATCTGAAACCTTGCGATCCTTAATCTTTCCCAAGCGAACTTTGAATACATCTTCCATTATTCTCCCAACACACGAAAAGCGCCTCTTTCTTCAATAGAGTAATCGTGCACCACAATTTCCTACAACAAGTTCCAATTTACAGATGTGAAGACAAAGACTTATTGGCACTGTGGTGCAAATCCTTTTATCTTGCCCATTCGGTGTCAATTTGTCCTTTATCTACCAAACCGTTCTAAAAATTATCGAAAAGAACTTATTTGGTTTTCCAGATCAAACGCCCGCGTCCTTCTAAATCAGAAAGATGCATCACACCAAAATATCGGCCATCCAAAGAATTTGGATTGTCATTTAGCAAAAAGACTTCGCTTGCTGTCAGCACAAAACACCCTGACCAAGATGGAAATACAAATCCGTCACGACTCTGTTTTAGCGCTATTGCCGCATGTAAATTGTTGATAAAAATTTCGCTTCCATAGCGACAAATTTCATCCCCTTTTAGGGCTGAGACTTGCTTTATCATTGGCCAATTCATGCCAATATACCCATTCTTTTGAACCCATATAACTGCTTCGCTCTTGTGTGAAACGATAGCCCAATCCCCATGGATAACAGGGCTATCGTTCACCCAATAAAAGCCTATTGGAGCACTTGAAGTTCTATTAAAAATGACTTTCACAGGCTCATTTTCGAAAAATAGTTCAGTCAAAACAAGAGACAGAACACTGATAAGACATGCAAGTAGAATACGTATTAATGCGGTTTGAGTTTGTTACCTGTAAATACACCTGCGCTGCGCTTTTGTCATAAGCTCTCAACCTTGCTGATTAATTGCAATTGATTGCATATATTTGCCGCCATTATCACTGCCCCGCCTCCTCAATAATAGGCACAATGAACTCCTAGATTTTGGTCTTTGGGGTTAGGCAATTGTCCCATATTAAAACATCCCAGCACCGCTCAGCCAAGCTGCATACAGCCTTCTGCCCTGTCATACGAGAGGCATTGAATGAGGCTTATACGATAGAAGTCATGGCCAATCCTGATGGATCTATCTGGATAGAAAAAGCCCTCATCGGGATCGTGGTATCAAAGCAAAATCTTGCGCCCAATGACCGAGAACACATCATAAATCTTGTGGCTTCAAGCATAAGAGAGAGCATTGATACATCCTCTCCAATAATTTTATCCGAATTACCAGGAACAGGTGAGCGTTTTGAAGGCTTGCTTCCCCCGTGAGTGAAGCGCCCTGCCCTTCTTTAGGAAAACCAGCTGACAAACCTTTCATGCTCAAAGACACGCAGCCCTTTATCACTAATCCTATGGCAGCGACGAAATGCCTGAAACGCTTATTCCAGATGCTCTATACATTCTTAAATTCAGATACAGACTTTAAACGTGCCCGCAATCTCTTCACTGATTTCAAGCTCAAGGAGAATAAATCATGGCTCAGATAGGAAATTTTATTCTCAAGGACGGTAAATACACCGGCACAATCCCCGCAATGACATTCAATGTTAAAGCGCAGCTTGTGCCGGTTAAAAGCAAGCCCAGTCCTGATGCGCCAGATTACCGTGTCTATGCAGGCGGTGCAGAATTAGGTGCAGGTTGGCAAGAAGAATCTAATTCTGGAGAGACAAACTATCTCGCCCTCAAATTGGATGATCCAAGTTTTGCATCCCCTATCCGGGCTGCATTTTTTGAGAATGCAAAGGATGGGACTGGAGTGATGGTTTGGAGTCGAACCTAATACCAAAATCATGCTCGATAAACACACCAACTACAGCGATGAAGATATTGAAAATGCAATAGCTGTAGTTGCACGTGTTATCGATTTATATGGAGATGCATATTGGCCAATATTTGAGCGCCTCGAAGAAGAACTAGACGCGCGAACCAATAAAAGAAATAGATTAGAGAAGCACCTCAAAAGCTATCAAAAAAATTAATTAGCAACCCAATCTCTCAATTTGTTCATCAGGGTATTTGTGGCCGAGGCTGTGTAAAAACTTTCCCAGAGGTTTCCTAGCGCTATAGTTTTCGAGCGTGAGTTTTCTTAAGTTCACGCCATCATCTTCTGGATGAGTGGTTTTACACCCAATATCGAGATCATTCTCTTCA
>CAYGPZ010000061.1:0-2359 GCA_964352025.1 uncultured Hyphomonadaceae bacterium | reverse complement strand
TCATGGCTGAGACCAAGAAGCGCACGAACCCTTTTACTTTTTTTAGTCAGGTTCGTGCCGAAGGAAGAAAAGTTACATGGACATCGCGACAGGAGACTGTTGCGGCGACAATCATGGTTTTGATTATGGTTGTTTTTGCGTCAATCTTCTTTTTGCTAACGGATTGGGTCGTTTCCGCCTTAGTTAAGTTCATTACAGGGATCTAAAACCCCATGGCCAAAGCCAGATGGTATATCGTTCACGCATATTCTAACTTCGAAAAGAAGGTTGCGGCTTCGATTCGCGAGCAAGCGTCTATGCAGGAGCTTGAGCACCTTTTTGAAGCGATAGAAGTTCCAACAGAAGAGGTCGTATCTGTTGTGCGTGGGAAAAAGAAGACGACTGAGCGTCGCTATTTCCCTGGATATGTACTTGTGAAGATGCAGTTGACAGATGCTGGCTATCACTTGGTTAAAGAGACCCCAAAGGTGACTGGTTTCCTTGGGGCGGATGGCGGAAAGCGCCCATTGCCTGTGCGTCAGTCAGAGGTGGATAGAATTCTTGGGCGCGCCACAGAGGCTGCTGAGCGTCCTGAGATTCCTGACGTCGTTTATGAGGTCGGTGAGAAAATTAAAGTTTTGGATGGGCCATTTGCTTCATTCGAAGGGGCTGTCGAGGGTGTAGACCTTGAAGCGGCGCGTTTGAAAGTGACTGTATCTATCTTTGGCCGTGAAACACCGGTCGATCTGGAATTTGGTCAAGTTGAAAAGCTTGTCTAATTAACTGATGTGGGAGGCGGGCTGCCAAGTCCATAGCCGCGCCGGACCACGTCATTCCCTGTGCGTATAGGTTTTTACCTGTGCGCACGCTTCGCGTTTCGAGAGGGAAATTATGGCGAAGAAATTACTTGGGCAGCTTAAGCTGCAAATTCCGGCTGGTTCTGCGAACCCGTCACCACCTGTTGGTCCTGCTTTGGGTCAGCGCGGTATCAACATCATGGAATTCTGTAAGGCGTTTAACGCTAAGACGCAGGATCAAGAAAAAGGCATGCCTATGCCTGTGGTGATTGATTACTATCAAGATAAATCATTCACATTTGTTGTTAAAACACCTCCAGCTAGCTACTTGCTTAAAAAGGCCGCTGGTCTTTCAAAGGGTGGTCAAGAGCCTGGGCGTGCTGTGGCTGGTTCTGTGACTTTGGCTCAGTGTCGTGAGATTGCTGAAGCAAAGTTGGTAGACTTGAACACAAACGACCCTGATCAAGGTGCTAAGATTATCGCTGGGTCTGCCCGTGCGATGGGCCTTACGGTGACGGAGTAATATCATGGCTAAAGTTGGAAAACGTATTACTGCTGCGCGTGCAAATGTAGAAGCTGGAAAAGCCTACACTGTTGCTGAGGCCGCAAGTGTTGTGAAGACAAACGCGACTGCAAAGTTCGACGAAACAATCGAAATGGCGGTTAATCTTGGTGTTGACCCAAAATATGCTGACCAGATGGTCCGTGGTGTTGTGTCATTGCCGAACGGTACTGGTCGTTCAGTGCGTGTTGCTGTTTTTGCGCGTGACGCAAAAGCGGATGAGGCGCGTGAGGCAGGTGCTGATATCGTTGGTGCTGAAGATCTTATGGCTGAAGTTCAAGAAGGTAAAATGGACTTTGATCGTGTGATTGCGACACCTGACATGATGGCGATTGTTGGTCGTCTTGGTAAAGTTCTTGGTCCTCGTGGTTTGATGCCAAACCCTAAGGTTGGAACGGTAACTCCAAATGTTGCGCAAGCGGTAAAAGATGCGAAGGGCGGTGCTGTTGAGTTCCGCGCTGAGAAATCTGGTATTGTGCATGTTGGCGTTGGTAAAGCTTCTTTCTCAGAAGATGCAATTGCTGAAAATGCGCGCACTTTGATTGCTGCGCTTCAGAAAGCGCGTCCTTCTGGTGCGAAGGGAACTTACATGAAAAAGATTACGCTAAGCTCCACAATGGGGCCTGGTGTTGATGTTGATACTCAAGAAGCGCTTGCATCTGACGCGTAAGTGTGCATAAGAGATCAATTCGGCGGCAGCTCGGTGGTTAACACTGTACTGCCGCTTTTCTCGTCCGAGATTGCGGGTGTAGGAAATTTTCCGAAATTTTCTGCTTAATTTTCCCGTATGAGACGGGGTGTGAAGAGGACAAGGTTCGCTTTTAGGTATTTCCTTTGAGTGTTCTGGGTTTCCATTTTCGCCCTGGGACGGGGGTGCGCTGACGGAAGTTGGCTTCGCCTCGGTTTAACACTTCTTTTGAAGTGTCGAGGTGCGAGTTGATGAAAGTTTGCGTGCTATCCTGGGGTGACCGGATGGTTCGGTTGCCTAAATTGGAGGCCGCTATGGATAGAGCTGGAAAAA
>CAYGPZ010000060.1:0-2370 GCA_964352025.1 uncultured Hyphomonadaceae bacterium | reverse complement strand
CAATAATTTTATCCTCATATTCCGGCCCCATGAGTTCCGCAGGGCTCGCAAGCGGCTTGCTCACGCCCGTAAAAATATCGCTAACCTCACCTAAAGTTTGAGAAAGCATGTGGGCTGCGTCCAAATCAGGATTCATGTAACACCGCACTGCCGGACTATCGACAAGCACTTTCCAGCGTTCAAAACTACTTTCAAATTGTTGCGGGTGCTGCGCAAAACTCCAAACACGCAAACCATAGGATCGCCCAATCTCAACGGCTTTTACAACAGCATCAAAATTACCTAATTGAGGCAATTCATCTAGAAGGAATGTTAAAGGTAAAGCCCCTTCTTCAGGCTGTTTCTGTGTTAATCGCTTAATATGCTGACCAATGATAACCCGGATTAAAGGCGCAAATGGCTCAATCTGCTCAAAAGGTAATGTCAAATATAAAGTCGTCGCACCATCGCGTAAATCTTCAGCTGACCAATCGCTTTCTTGCGTGATACGGTGAACGAGTGGGCTTTCAAAACAGGATAAAGCTTGACGCGCATGTTGATAGATATTCTCTAGAGTTTTCTCTGAAGCTTTCATATCTAGAAAACCCTGCGCACGGTTTCGTAACCCCATCACAAATTGGCTTCCAGCACGCTCGATAATCGCCTCAAATTGCTGCTGCCTTTTCTCGCCCCCTAAAGCGAGTTTCGCCATCAATTCAGAGAAATTTGTATCTTCGGCATCTTCTTGCAAGAGCATGGATCCGATCAAAACAGCGACCAAATCACGCGCAGAATTCGTCCAGTATGCATCTTTTCCAATAGGCTCATCAATCAAATCCATTGCCATGCCGCGTGCTTCGTCCCAAATATCGTCAGGGTCACGCGATAAAAAAGCTAAGGGGTTGTAGCAATGCCCCTCTGTTTCGCCTTTCATGAGGGAAAATCGTAATATACGCGCATCCAAGGCGGACTGGCGATATCCAGCTGATGCACGAAACAACTCACCCTTAAAATCTAATACGATCATTGGACCATTATAAGTCAACAAATTCAACAAGGCGTGAGCTTGAGACTTTCCTCGCCCTGGCGGACCAAATGTGACAAGGCTTTCCTGACCGTTGAAGCCGACGGGAATGTCACCTATACCGCCCAGCACCAGATCACCGTCTTCAAATTCCCGCAGCCGATGCTCCGGCAAATCGTTCAAATCCCCCCATTTTTGCCCCACACTCAAAACCTCTTTTAGACTCGATGAAACGTCACTATCTTCAGATTGAAGGATAGCTTGATATTCTCCCAGCAGCCTTGCGACGATATGAGATAAATTAGGGTATTCAGCGGATAGTAATTGCCCGGCTACTTCTTGAACAACGCCCCTATATTTGTCCTCCCCGCCCGGATCTATATAGCCTTGCCCGTCTGCCCAAGCTAAGGCCATAAGTATACTTTGATACGTTTTTTCGTCATAACGCATATGCGCTCGCAATATACTAGCGCACTGTAAAACAGCTATTTCCTGAGCCGAAAATTGCGTTAATGCACGCTCAACACGTGAGGAAGGAACACCAAGTTCAATAGTCGTAGAAATACTCCCTCGACGCGCGGCAGTTACTCCCGTTCCAATGATAGATTGTGTCGCCGCCATTCCCGTAGACGTATCGACCCCAGTCTGACGTCCAGCCACTTTGTCGGTATATTGATCTCTCAACATTTTAAGGTTGCGCTTACTAACCTTGTCTTCAATCGAAATGCGCAAAACCGCTGCTGGGTCAGATAGCAAACTCCCCATAAATGCGAGTGTTTCTTCATAAACACGGGCTGTTTCTGCGACTAAATCGGCTTGTTGTTTAGCCTCATTTTCTGCTTGGATTTTTTTAGATCCCGCCCAATTTATTTCATCGTCAAGTTTAAGACCTTTTCTAAACACCAACAATTCATCAAGTGTCCATTGATCGAATTCTTCTGGCCAGTCTGACACATCAACTTCCGTGTAAGCTTCAAGCTCTTTAAGTGCCTTTAACTGTCCAGATATTGTTTTACGTCTTTGCTCAACAACAGCGGACTGGCCTTTTTCATAAGCAGCTTGAGAGGCTTCCAAAGTGGCCTTGCCAGCATCCGAAGCTAATTTACGCGCACGTTTCCATAAGTCTGACATGATATCCCCACAACCCATTTGATAACAAAAGTGAGCCCTAGATTCGTCCTTTCAGTCAATAAGTTCGCATAACCATTTTTACGTAAATCAGGATATGTAGATATCCGGTCAAATAAGACCTTAGGGGCCAGCCCCTCAGCGCACTTCAATAAAAATAGACAGTGACCGTGTTCTCGGAGCGAGCTCCTTGCGAGCCGCACCTCTCACTATCGATTTTTCAACTCCGTTTGCACACC
>CAYGPZ010000059.1:0-2373 GCA_964352025.1 uncultured Hyphomonadaceae bacterium | reverse complement strand
GGCCGCAAGGATGAACCGATAAACCGCCCAATTTTTTACCTGTCCAAAGTTCATCCTCAGCCCTTCACAATACGATAGCTTGGTTGAGATACCCTATCATTCAAAATAGGCAACACATCGAGGGCTCCATATTATGAGCAATATTTACGTGGCCATTTTGAGGTTGTCCAAGCTATCACACGCTTTTTCGTGTTCGTTTTCACAGGCTTTAAAATAAAGTTCTGTTGCCTTGCTTGTGTCTATCTCTACGCCATTTCCAAATTCATAAATTTGTCCAAGGTGATAACAACCAGCAGCAACACTGTCTTCACACCCTTTGGTGAATGTTCTCAAGGCTTTCCATTGTAAAACACTAATGTCCCGAATGTCCGCCTCTACAACATCGGCACGATCACAGCCGTCCTGATCTTCGCCCGTTTCACATACTTTTTTGAAGTATATCAGCGCTTTATCTAGATCTTTTTCAACATCTACTGGCTTTGGATTTGATACTCCATTCTGATACAGGTTCCCGACATTAAAACAGCTCAGCGAATACTCTGCTTCACAGTTTCGCAAATACAATTCCAGCGCCCGTGAATGGTTAAGTGTCGTCCCCTGCCCCGTTTCATACGCATGTGCGTGGGAATGACAGCTTTCCCGATCACCCTCTTCACAGCCCTTTTGCAGGAAGTCTAACGCTTTGACAAAATCTGTCTCAACACCGTCAGCATCTCGATACATATAACCTAGATTACGACACCCCAGACCATATCCCTCCTCACAAGCTTTAAGATAAAGCACTTCGGCTTTTTCAACATCAATATCCAGCTCTTCCCCGTGATGATATTTCACCCCAAGATTATTACAGGCGTAATCTACATCGCCTTCTGAACAAGCTTTTTCATATAAAGAGACAGCTGATTTTAGGTCATAAAAAGCCGCATCTACATCATTATCCAGCATATAAGCCTGTGCAGCACATCCATATAAATTGTCGTTGTCACAGGCTTTCTTATAATATTTTCTAGCTAATTTATAATCTTGAGTGGCACCATTTTGACTGTTGTCGCTATAGTAGGCATCTCCAACTTCAACACAGGCAGAGTATTTGTCACCGTCGCAAGCTTTTATGAATTTTTTAAGTGCTTTAGCTCGGTCTTTGGGAACACCGCGACCATAATAATGCATCCAGGCTTCATTTTTACACGCTAATGCCTCGCCCCAATTGCACCCTCTTTGGTAGAGAATAAAGGCACGCAACTTTGGATTTGTTACATTCTCGGTTGCCTCAAAAAAAGCACCTAGGTTGTTACACCCCATCGCATCTCGCCCGTCACAGGCTTTCCGGTAGAGCTCGCGGGCCTTTAATTTATCAACCTCTTCGCCTTCTCCTTCGTCATATGCATAGCCAACATTTGTGCAATTTCGAAATTCATCATTTTCACAAGCTTTTTTGTGAAGAGAAAGCACCGTCTCCCTATCGGCTTCGACACCTTCGTCATCGTCATATATATAGGCCAGATTCGAACAGCTTAAAAAATGTTCTGCATCACAGTTTTTCTCGTACAAACGGACTGCTAATTGCAGATCTTGAACAACATTACCTTCACCATATTCATGCAGGACGGCTGCGTTATGGCATCCTGAAAGATTTTCTCCTTCGCATGCCAAATTATAAAATTTAAGCGCCTGTCGATCATTCTCTGGTAGACGATTTCCATCATCTAAATACCAACCATAATTAAAGCAGCTCTTTGCATTAGCTTCATCAAGGCATTCAGATTTTAGATTGGATAGATAACTGCGATCATCTGGGTCATACGCTTTGTCATAGCGCACTTTTAAAGGCTCATATATTGCTATACCGATCGCTATAATTATGAAGAGTAATAAGCCAATATGACCCTTTTCCAATTTGAACGATTGCTTTTCTAGTTCTGCACTTTGTACAAATTGCTTCTCTATTAACGCGGCTTCGTCTAGCTCTTCAGTTGAGCTTTCCCTCCAAGGATTTTCCATTAAGTCCCCACAATATACCCAATGTCATCAGGCTAATCGTGCAGACGTGGAATTGCAAACTTATTCATTATCATCGCACTAGCAATCAATCCCAGTGCGAAATGAATTCGCGCTAAACGAACTTGGAGCTGATACCAATACCGCCCTGTTTCAAAGGCTCTTCAGTCTCTTCAGATGACTGCGTTGAAGGACTAGCTGGCTCTTCATCTGCAAATTGGAGATTCGATACGGTTTTAGGTTGAGCTTTTGGTTCAACAGCTTCAATTGCTGATGTTGCCGGCTGTGAAATATGAGCTGGAATGTCTGCTTCCACAACAGGCTTAGACTGAACCGGAGCCGTCATTGGAATGACTTTGGCACTGCCCTGCTCGC
>CAYGPZ010000058.1:616-2535 GCA_964352025.1 uncultured Hyphomonadaceae bacterium | reverse complement strand
CAGCAAGCAAGGCTATTGCTTGAGCGCGATTGCCTTCATTGATTTTCTTTGGGGCTCCGCCTTTGCGCCCACGTGCGACAGCAGCGGCTAAACCCGCTTTGGTTCGTTCTCGAATGACATTGCGTTCAAACTCAGCAAGAGCAGCGAACAATTGAAACGTCAATTTTCCTCCTGCGCTGGACGTATCAAATTGATACCCGTCTAGGGTTTGGAAGTGCATACCCTTGTCGTGAAGGTTTTCGACGATAGATACTAATTCTTTTAAGGATCGCCCAAGCCGATCCAGTTTGGTGACAACAAGTGTGTCCCCTTCTCTCATATATTCGAGAGCCGCCATTAGTTCAGGTCTATCAGATTTACTAGACGATATTTTCTCCGAATATATCCGGTCACACCCAACTTGACCCAATGCGTCCAATTGAGATTCTAGGTTCTGATCTTTAGTCGAAACACGCGCATATCCAATTTTCATGCATATAGTATAAATACTCATGAAATATTCGTCAAATTATACCTTGATAATCATAACGGGTTTTTGAACAGTTAGAATACCAACATTGATAGAATAGGACATGAAGCAGCATGAGTATAATAAACGGTCGTTTTTTACATTCACTAATTCAAAGTAATGGTCTGCCATTGGCCGAGGCTGTGTTCTTCTCAGCCGTTCAAGCATCGCGTTGGGCAAATTGCCATAAATAGCGTGATTGTGTTATTCTTCATGTGAAGGATTTTACAATGAGCATTGATAAATACATCGAGAGCGATTTTCGTAGTCTAGCTTTGCACAAGTTAGCGGTTGAGAAAGTGCGCTTAAATCCTGAATTGTTTGAATTGATCAAATGCACCAATATGCATTTTGGAAAAGTCTATAGCCCCTCTTCTATGGTCTACTATGATGAATGGGAAAAGCTTATTGAGATGGGCTTGGAAGCCGTTTTGAATATGGCGCTCGAAACCACAGAATTTGCAGCGACTATGCGCTCAGCTTCGCCCTTTGGCGGCATATTGAGTGAAGAAGAACGCATTGCGTTTTTAGAGGATTGGAAATTGAAGCGTGAACAGACAGCAGCTTGAACATCTCATTCGAGCCGCTGGTTCAATTTCACAAGAACAGCACGTCATAGTCATTGGTAGCCAGTCTATTTTAGGCTCAGTGCCAAATGCTGGTGATGATTTTACGCAATCACCAGAAGCAGATGTGTTTTTCAGGGATGCACCGGAAAAAACCGACGATTTGAATGTCATTGGTGAACGGTCCCCTTTTCACGACACACATGGTTTTTATGCTGATCCGGTCGATGAAAACACGGCCAAACTTCCTGACGGTTGGAAAGATCGCTTAGTTGAAGTTAGCAACGCAAATACAAATGGTGTAACGGGCTGGTGTGAGGTGCCCCTAGATTTGTAGACACTTTGTTTCCTAAAAGTGAGGCAAGGAGATTACATATGGCGAAGGCTAGATTTAGCGACGAATTTAAGATTGATGCGGTTAAACAAGTCACGGAACGTGGATATTCCGTTGCAGATGTTTCTGAACGTTTGGGCGTCAGCAGTCATTCTATCTATAATTGGATGAAGCGATTTTCTAATCCACCAAAATCAGCTTTAAAAGATGATCAATCCGTAGAGTTGCGTCGGTTAAAACAAGAGCTGGCTCGTGTAACAGAGGAACGTGATATCCTAAAAAAGGCCACCGCGTACTTCGCCAGAGATGCAAAATGAAGTACGCGTTTATAAAAGCACATCAACCTCATTTTAGTGTGCGATCTATGTGTCGAGTGATGTGTGTTCATCCCAGCGGGTTTTATGCCTGGTTGGGGCGGCCTTTCAGCAAAAGATCTCTTGAAGACGGTCGGCAGACGAAGTTAATCAAGGAAGCTTGGGAAGAAAGCGGCAAAGTTTACGGATATACAAAG
>CAYGPZ010000058.1:0-606 GCA_964352025.1 uncultured Hyphomonadaceae bacterium | reverse complement strand
ATCAGGGAGAAGTGTGCTGCCCTAATCGTGTATCAAGGTTGATGCGAATAGCCGGTATCAAAGCACAAATAGGCTATAAGCGTCGTCCAGGAAAGTTTGGAGGCAAGCCTGCAATTGCGGTTGATAATACCCTCCAGCGACAATTTAACGTGGGTCGACCAGATAGAGCTTGGGTAACTGATATCACCTATATCAAAACCTATGAAGGGTTCGCCTATCTTGTCGTCGTGATTGATCTTTTTTCACGTCGTGTCGTCGGGTGGTCTATGCAAAACCGTCAAACAACAGATCTTGTTCTGCAAGCTTTACTCATGGCTGTTTGGAGACGCAAACCTGATAGCCAAGTTCTTATCCACTCAGATCAAGGCTCGCAATTTACGAGTATTGAGTGGGTATCATTCCTAAAGCAGCATAATTTGAAGCACAGTATGAGCCGACGCGGAAACTGCTACGATAATGCTGTCGCAGAAAGTTTCTTCAGTCAGTTAAAACGAGAGCGCATCCGTAGAAAGCTTTTTAAAACCAGAGAAGAAGCACGTGCAGATATTTTCGATTACATCGAAATGTTCTACAATCCAAAACGCAAACATACCAAAAACGGAATGT
>CAYGPZ010000057.1:0-2616 GCA_964352025.1 uncultured Hyphomonadaceae bacterium | reverse complement strand
TCGCCAATAACAGTCATCCGGTCTTTTATCTCGAATGACTGTTATTGGTTCAAATATAGCCTCACAGGCTAAGAAGTATTAAAACTTAAACCTTGCGCCGCCATTGACAATAAAGCCGTCATTTCGAGACCAGATATCGGTTGTCCATTGTCCGTCTGGTGCACGGCTTGGTCTAATAAGTGGTTCTTCTTTGGTTTGTCTAACATCAAGAATATTCTCTAGATTGATAAACCAACTTACAGATCCAGTTGTAATTTCACCCAGAATTCCAACATCGAGATAGGGATCACTCGTTGTTCTAAATGGACTATTTTCGACGCGTTGCTCGCCTGTATAGTACATCTCTAGACCTAGTCGGAATTCCCCATGGCGTTCCCACATAGCGACCATGCCAGCCGTATGTTCGGGAGTAAGAGCAACTTCCTGTCGATCAATACCTAGATCGTCAGGTTCACTTGAATTGATGTAAAGATAACTTCCAGTGAGCTTGAAATCACCTAAGACATATCTCAGCAACAACTCAGTGCCTCGAAGTTCACTAATGCCTTGTGTATTGATTAATCGGACACGATCTAAGTCACCACCAGACGTCGTTGAGAATGGCTGAAGTCTCGTTACACCATCGACATCCGAAGCAAAAAACGTTGCGTTCGTCTCAAAATTTCCGGCGCGATATCCAATGTCTAATGAAGCTGTCTGAGCCGTCTCTTCTTTAATTTCTGATAGAGGTTCAAGTCTTGATAAACCCGCAGCTTCAATTTCTTCGACAAAAGGTGTCGGAGCAAAAAAACCTTCTGCTAATGATCCTCTAACTGTCCAATTTCCCGGTTTGTATAGAACTGAGAAGCGTGGGCTGAATTGCGTTCCGTAGACACTGTGATCATCCAGACGACCACTCATGGACACTGAAATTTCATCAGAAAAATCATGGTCTATCTGTCCGAATAATCCGGGAACGTCATATGTATAGTCAAATGAAGGAAAGACATCTGAAGTATATGTTTCAGTCTGCCAAGCCAAACCAGCGACCCAATTAGTTCCGCCTTTAGCACCCGAAGCTGAGGCCTCCATCAAGTAGCTTTCGTGCGTATCTTCCTCAATAATGTCGCCAAAATGATGTTCGTGATCCTGACGCGTTGCGGATGTCCTGAATTGTCCGTCAATATTGGCAGTTAAAGGAAAGTCAGCAGTCAATCCTCCATCAAATCGAGTTGTATCTTGATCCTGCGCAAAGAATGAACCATCAGGGACTACGCTGCCTTCTAGTGTGCCGCCTTGTCTTTGTTCTGACATGAAGCCAAGGGTCGCGTAAATTTCTGCGCCATTTTTACCTTCCCAGAATAGACGAGGACGCGCTGTCCATCTCTCATAGCGTGGCATATCTATCCAACCATCGTCATCAAAGTCTTGAACGCTCTGACGATGTGCGCCAGCGGTTAGAGACACACCAAGAGTGTCTGATATAGGTAGTGCACTATATGCGGTAAGGTCTTGCCCATTTTCAGAGGTGAAATTGACCAAGACTTCATTTTCGATTTCATCGCTAGGGCGTCTAGAAACAAGGTTGATGACCCCACCCAAAGCGGATGCACCATAAAGTGAAGTCGCTGATCCTTTGATGACTTCAACTTGACGCAGGTCAGTCGGAGGTATTTGCAAAAGTCCTAATGAAGACGCTTGGCCACCGTATAGTGGAAGGCCATCCGCAAGGAGTTGAGTATATCTCCCATAAAGCCCTTGGACACGAATGTTGGCAGCTCCAAGTGCGGGTGATGTTACCTGCACCCGAATACCTCCAGTCTCGTTGACCATTGTGGCTATGTTACCCGGACGCATAATGGCTTTTTCTTCAATTTCTTCTCGGTTGATCACCTCAACGCGCATGGGCTCATCTTGAAGCAGTCTTCCTGAACGGGTTGCTTCAACAACTATGAGTTCCATCTTCTTTTCGTGGTCATGGTCATCATGATCATCGTGGTCGTCATGCATTTCATGAGGTTTATCATCATGATGGTCAGTTTCTTGCCCGAATGCTGGGAATGTAAATGCAGTCGTGGCAATAAGCGCCAGTAAAGGCACTTTGTTTGAATTAGACATTGTCGTTTCCTGAAATATTGCAATTAACGTGCGCTACAAATAAAGAGCGCTTGAAATACAAAGGTTCAGGTCTGAGGTGGCCTAAATATACCCATAGGCATAATGGCCATTGCTATCGCATTTGGCGGCAGGCTGTGGGATGATTTTGGTGAATTAAGTCTGATTTTGGGAACTAAATCTTGTTCCAACAAATGGACGTGACATGAACCACAGCTATGCATGTGCTGGTCATGATATGTGTGTTCCGACCCAGTATCTTCAGAGTGTTCAACGTCGTGATCAACATTGCAGTTGATCAATTGATCTTCGATAGTGTGCTTTGCTTCCGCCACCGGAGCTACAAGAAAAGCAGTGGCGATGAGTGCGAATATAAAATGCTTAAATATATCGAGCAATTCTCTCAGCCTTTAGCCTGACATTTCTATCAAATACGCTAATTTCTTTTAGCCTCTCTAGTGGCTGTAGGGTCAAGTGTCTTTTCTTCTTACAATGGCTTTATGCGGTCATGTGTCTCACTCA
>CAYGPZ010000056.1:0-2922 GCA_964352025.1 uncultured Hyphomonadaceae bacterium | reverse complement strand
TCAATTAGAAAATCTATTATTGAAACTAGGTTTCAGTATAGCACACTATGCAACCTAAAGAAGTAAAAACACATGAAATAGTCAGTTTTTGAAGGTCAGAATCTTAAGAATTTTTAGGGCTTAAACAGGCTTAACGCATTGAAAAAAGTTAGCTCAAATTTTAAAGTTTAAGCTAGCGACCTGACTTTTCTGGCTTTGCCGTCTCCGCCTATAATTGTGTGGCCAGCCTCATCACTTTCGACCTCAACTGTCTCTTGTGTCCTCACAACATTGAGAACTGGTGTCGAAGCTTCAATGGCAGTAACAGAAGGCTCATTATTCGTTTTAGGCTTTCTATTCGATGTGGATGCTCTACTGCCACTTTGTCTTTTCGGCTTGGCTTTTTTAGACAACTCTATAGCTAGTTTTTCCGCTTTATAATTTTGGCCCAATTTTACGAAAAATATGAGAGCAAAACCAAAAGCTTTTACAAATTCCATTATCGCAACAACAAGAGTCCATTTAAGTTGCTCAAAACCTGAATCAACAGAACCAGGAGAAACATTTGTGTCACTGCCTTTAATCTTAGATACTGCCTGATCCAAAATAGTTTCGACTTCATCACGAAGTTCTGTAATCTCAACCACCAATTTTTGACGATGCTTTGCACCCTCAAGTTCGGCTGTAAGTTGCCCGCGTTTTGTCTTGTAGTTATTTGGAAGCTTTTCAAGCTCACCTTCGATTTCTTGCGGGGTCCTAGTCGCTGGTAAAGTCACCAAATCAGATTGGATCTCTTTTATCCTATCTTGTTTGATTTCCAATTTTGCTGTTCGGGCTTTTTCTAACTTGGAATTGTCAGCTTTTGCTTTCGACAATTCCCTTGCCTTATCTATAGCTCCATCGCTGACAACAAAGTAGTTGTAACTGGCATTCGCATTTACGGTCACACATCCAGCCCACAAAATCAGAAATGGTAGCGAACATACAACAAACGATAACTTTCTAATTGACCAAAGGAAGACAGCGAAAACTAGCAAGATTGCTCCGAGAACTTCTGATCCAGCCCCCACTACCCCAAAAATAATTTGATCTAATCCCTCTTTTCCCTGCGTCCAAGAGTGTACGTTGGCGTAACCACTAACGAGAATGAACATCAAAATAATAAGTGAGAAAACAAACAGCATAGTCCCTAAGCTTACGCCGCCTCTGGCAACGTCGCTTATATCACTGTTATCACTTGTTTTTCCCTTAGATAAGGACATTAGAGGCTCTCTATCATTCATTTGAGTTCTCTAAGAATGACGAAATCAGCTTAAAACCTCGTTAAGTATAACACTGAAAACACGGCTAAATTAGCTAACATGGTCGCATGTGATCATGCTGTCATGTGTGACACGCTAGCATGGTATATCGTCAGCATGTTAGCATGTTAGCAGGCTGACATGCTGACGATATACCATGCGACCATGGGAGCATGGGAGCATGATTTCATGGTGTTTGGTTAGCAAGTTATCAACTAAATGACAGTACATTTCCGAAATACGTTTTCTGAGGATCTGAATTATGTTGATAGTGTCGTTAGCAAGCCAAAAAGGTGGTGCAGGAAAAACCACGCTAGTTCAAAACCTAGCAAGGGCAGCCCATGAAGCAGGTAAATCTACCATCATTATTGATATAGACCCTCAAATGACTTCAACTCGACAATATGACAAACGGGTAGAAGATGGCATTGATGCGGCTCCAAAAACTGTCCCTGCAAAAGATGCAGAGATAGCTCAAATGGTTGCATTAGGTAAAAAAGAAAAAATCGACATTATGTTTCTCGATTTGCCACCAAACGCGGGTGAAAAATCATTATATTTAACGAGCATATCAGATTTCAATCTAATTCCAGCTCAACCATTGGCTTATGACTTAGAAGCGATTGAAACCACTATTGAATACGTCAAAGCTCTAGGAAAGCCGGGGGCTGTTGTTTTAAATCGCGATTCAGTTGGTAAAAAATCTAGAGGTCAGGAAGCATCGGAATACATTGCAAGCACATCTGGCTTTCCCGTTGCACCAATCGTCATAGGCGATAGAGAACAGTTTAAAGATGCCTCTATTATCGGTCAGTCCGTCTTAACTAGTGATCCAAAGAGCGCAGCCGCTCGTGAGATACGCCAACTATATTCTTGGGTTCAGGATAGGCTCGATAATATTCTAAACAGGGAGGAGGCAGCATAATGGTTTCTCTCAAAGATTTAGCAAAACGGAATAAAAAGAAATCAGCATCAAGCACACCAGCTGTTACAGTTACGGTGCCAACCGAAGACGGCGAAATGCAAGTTACTCCAGCTGTGACTGGTCCTGTCGCTGTTGATTTGGACAAATTAAATTCATCTAACAATATGCGCACTGACACGTCTCAACTGCCGACTGATGATGAAATAACTCAAGTAGTTGATGAGCAAATAAAGCAAATGGGGAATAATGCTGTTCCCGAAGAAGATTGTTTGTATGAAAGCTTTGATGATTTTCGAAATAAGAAAATTAATGACCACCAGCTAGCTGTTGGACGCGCTGACCTGAAAAACGGTGAGAAAACTAAAGAATATGAAATCTCAGCAGTACAAGTGATACGGTCCTATGAGGAAGCTCGTCGCAAAGAACGTGCAAAGAACCGAAGCGTAAAACGTGTTCAAGTCGGTGTGAGAATGACGGAAGCTTCACGCGAATACATGAAAAGACGTGTTTTCGATATGCGTACAGATATGACTGAATATGTTTTAGGCGCTGTCAACAAACGCCTACATGACGAAGGTGTCCTAGATATTATAATTGACTAGCCAAACCTTTTGGCTGGTCTGCCACATGGCGAATGCGGGGTGGACGGATCACACTAAAAGCACTGCATGGTGCGGGCGCAATGAAATGAGCCACGGTGCAGATTGTTTTAGTTGA
>CAYGPZ010000055.1:0-3012 GCA_964352025.1 uncultured Hyphomonadaceae bacterium | reverse complement strand
GATCTAAGGGAAACTACTAACAATTATGATTTAAGCATGAGGCAGAAAATCGCCAGTAGCGGTCATAACTAAGCTGCTGGTCTAGTATCGCTCTCAAAATCAAATTTCGGTTCAACTTTTAGGCTATAATCCCCGCAAAGTTTTATTTTTCCGGCCTTGAAACGTTCTTCTGGTAAACCTGTCTGACGAAAGCCAGCTTCATTCATAAGCTGGTCCTCTACTTTTGTAACCGTCACCATAGGATAAGAGTAAATACGCCTAACGATGTCTAATGGTTGTAGTTTAGTTTTGTTTTCGACGATCCAAAGCCATACTTGTATGAGTGGCTCAGGGTGTTCATTGATTGTTGCTTTTTCAAACTCCCGCCTGGTCAATTCAGATCGAAGTTTTGAGGCACCTTTACTTATTCGAGGATTGTCTCGCTTTATTATGCTGGAACTCGCGTCGCGCCCAATAGTCGCGTAGTTGCTTAACACACGAAGTAGAAAATTTCCTCCCTGACACCGCTGTGAATCAGCATGGGCCAAAATAAGTATTGCTTCTGCTTTGCTTAAAATTACTTTCTGACTCATAGAAAAGAGGCTCCGTTTTCATTTTAGGAGTAGGCTATGCCTCCTTAATACGTGAACGTTGGTTATATAGCATTGGTAACGAGAGCTGATCATATAAACTTAATTATCAAAGAAAAATAGTAAACCTCAAACCATAGCCTTTTGTTCATTTCCACCAGACTTTTAAATGTCCTTGGTGTGGATAGAAGCCCGTTACGGAATGTACAAATGTCCACTTAGGGCTGTGGGTTCAACTGATCGTCGCAACACTTTAAGTTTTGAGAAGAACTGGAGTGGAGCAAATGAAACAACGTCAACGGATAATATATTCAGCTGAGCAGCGTGCTGACATATGGGATCGATGGAAACGCGGTGAGACTTTAAAAGCGATTGGTCGAGAATATGATCGCGGTTCGTCATCCATATTTTCAATGCTTGCACCAACAGGTGGTATTCGTCCTAGAGTAAGAATACGCCCTCCATTGGCATTGTGTCTTGCTGAACGCGAGGAAATTTCTCGCGGTTTGAGTATTGGACTTTCATTTAGAACAATAGCCAAGCAACTCAGTCGCGCTCCATCTACGATAAGCCGTGAAGTAAAAAGTGGTGGTGGTGCCAAAACATATCGTGCGACGAAAGCCGACCGTGCTGCATGGAAGCGGGCCTTGCGTCCCAAACCTTGCAAACTTGCTGGCAGCAGCTTTCTGCGCAGTATAATATCTGCCAAACTAAAGGATCAATGGTCTCCTCAGCAAATAGCTGGATGGCTCAAACGCACTTACCCACATGACGAGCAATATCATTTGTCCCATGAAACGATCTATAAAAGTCTGTTTATTCAGGCGCGTGGTGTTTTAAAGAAAGAACTGCTTAGTTATTTGCGGGCTAAGCGCACTATTCGCCGTTCAAGGCAGGCTAGCTTGAAACGCACCGGCATTGGTCAGATAAAAGATATGATTTCGATCAGTGAGCGGCCTGCATCCGTGGAAGACCGCGCTATTCCTGGGCATTGGGAGGGTGATCTTATTGGTGGCTCCAAAAACAGCTATATTGCCACGTTAGTGGAGCGACATTCTCGCTATGTCATGCTTGTGAAGGTCGCCAATAAGGACACAAAGGGAGTGGTTTCAGCCTTGATAAAGCAGACCCGTAAATTACCGCGTGAACTCGCAAAATCACTCACATGGGATCGAGGAAAAGAGATGTCGGATCATGTCAGGTTTTCTCTCGCGACTGAAATAGATGTTTATTTTTGTGACCCTCAAAGCCCTTGGCAACGTGGATCAAATGAAAATACGAATGGCCTACTTCGCCAATATTTACCACGCGGCACAGACCTCTCGGTTCATAGCCAATCCCAATTGAATAAAGTCGCGAAACAACTTAATGAAAGACCTAGAAAAACACTGAATTACCAAACACCGGCTCAGCGTTTTAACGAGTGTGTTGCGTTGATCGATTGAATCTGCAGCCAATTATACCATGATGAACAGGACAAGTTTCGCCAAAAGGCGACATTGCTTTGCGGACATGCAACGTGCAAATATCCACAATAATTATTGTTAATGCATAAGGAGAATATCATTGATAAAAAAGCCTTATCATCGCATTTATCGCAGGGTAAAAAACGGCTCCAATGCAGGTTACAGCAGCATCGGATATATAAAAGATCGTGACTATACACCCAACCCAATGCATTATACTCGTGCATTCAATTTAATACTTGGCGATCTTAAAAAACTTTTTGAATTTGTTGAACCCGGTGAAGCAAGCCTTAAAACTTATTCTTATCGAATACATGAATTGCTAATGCGAACATGCATTGAAATAGAAGCCAATCTAAAAGCGATATTAAAAGAAAACACTTATACGCCCCAGCAAGGCAGATACGGTGACGTGTATAACATTGGCGTTTACAAAAAGATCGACATTTCTCACCATCTATCCGCTTACGAGGTTATTCTTCCAGAATGGAATGGTGATACAAAAATTTGGATGCCATTTAAATCATGGGAACTAGGAGGGAGTTTAAATTGGTATCAGTCCTACAACGAAAGTAAGCACGACCGGCAAGAAGAATTTAAAAAAGCAAATCTAGAAGCTCTTATAAATGCTATTGCTGGACTATTAGTTGTCTTGTCTTCGCAGTTTTGCGGTGAAGACTTTTCTGCAGGAAGCATTTCACTAGCTGTCTCAGGATATGATTACCACGAATTTGAGCCGTCTATCGGTTCAATGTTTAGAATTAAATATCCAGATAATTGGGAAGACAATGAGTACTATGACTTCGATTGGATGCAGTTGAAGAACGAGCCAGATAGGTTTCAAAAATACGATTATAATAGTGTTTGACTCACCACCCAAACAGGCAGTTTAGGGCCAATAATACCAGTTCGTAAGCTGGGCATTTCTCGCCACTTCCCGTCCCATGAACAGAATTTCAATATCACATTATTAAGCG
>CAYGPZ010000054.1:0-3263 GCA_964352025.1 uncultured Hyphomonadaceae bacterium | reverse complement strand
TAGTTTTCTCTAAAAGATCCCCAGAGAGATCCTGTGAGGGGTTCGATGAGGTATTGCAGGGCTGTGCGTTTGCGCAGTGGGATGAGGACGTCTGCGGGCAGGCCGGGCTGGAGTTCAAAGTCCGGGTTTGTTTCTGCGAGCTTGCGTAATTCTTCTTCGGAGACAGTGACACGAAGCCCGAAATAGGGGGCACCAGTGGCTTCATCGATTAAGCGGTCTGCAGAAATGCTTTGCACCTTGCCGAAAATCATCGCCATGCCATGACCTTGCAGCCCTGTGAATTTGACTTCAGCTTGCATGCCCACACCAATATCATCGACATCGACAGGGCTGAGTTTGGCATCCACAATCATGCTCTCATTGCTGGGCACGATTTCCATAATTGTAGCACCCGGTGTGATCACGCCGCCTTCGGTAAAGATGGAGGCACCTACAACGGTGCCAGCAGCGGGTGAGCGTATTTCCGTGCGCGAAAGCTGGGCTTTAATGGCCTGAATGCTTGGCGCTATATCGGCAATTTGAGCTTGTGTCTGGCGCAATTCCTTGGCGACGTCTCGTGCTTCACCTGTGCGAAGGGCAGTCGCTTCAGAGCGGTTCTCGGTGAGGGCTTCTTCTGATTGGGCGATATTGGCGCGAATTTCACCAGTCGTTCCTTGTAGCTCAGCCAGTGAACGTTCCAGTGCACGTACACGTGTGAGCGGTGCAAGACCTTTGCCGGCCAGATCGCGCATACCTGCAAGCTCTTCGCCGAGGATACGTGATTGCTCATGCGTGGATACAAGACGATCCTTGTATCCCAGAATACGTGCTTGTAGGCCGCTATATTGTTTATCCAGCACATCCAGACGTGCAGATACTGAGGATGACCTCGCACGAAATTCACGCTTTTGGCGTTCAATAATGTTTTGAACCTGCGTGTCATAGGCCGAATCCAGATCACCAAAATCAGCTTGTGAAATCGTCAGCTTGCGGGCACCACTTTCTTCCGCATCCAGACGAGTTTTCAGCGCTGTGAGATCAATCCATTGTGAGGTAAGGGAATCCAGACGGGCTTGTAGATCTGTGCTTGTCAGAATGGCAATCACTTGTCCTTTTTCAACCACATCACCTTCACGGGCGAAGAGTTTATCAACCGTCCCGCCATCACGGTGTTGCACAGCCTGACGATTGTTTGAAAGGATAACATATCCATTGGCAATGGCAGCCGCATCAAGGCGGACAGTTGCCGCCCAGCCACCTA
The DNA here is from genome assembly GCA_964352025.1 of uncultured Hyphomonadaceae bacterium. Lineage (GTDB taxonomy): Bacteria > Pseudomonadota > Alphaproteobacteria > Caulobacterales > Hyphomonadaceae > Hirschia. The sequence goes on along the minus strand of CAYGPZ010000054.1, from coordinate 2,023 downwards.
AGACACCAAAGAAAAGCACCAGCAGGAAAATACCCAGACGTGCTTCTTGAAGAGGGGAGCTGCTTAAACGTTTTTCAGTCAGTATAGCGTTGCTTGCTGGCTTAGGGGAGGATGACATATTCATGTTATGACTTCACCAATTTTGGACGCATGGCTGGTTGTGTTTTGGCAAGCTCGGCGCGCACGTCATCAGCTGGCCCATAATGTTCTATCTGTCCCTGATTAAGGACGAGCAATTTGGTACAGTGTTTTAAAATACCAGCCCGGTGCGCAATCAGCACAACCGATTGTCCATTGGCACGTAGATTATCCATAACGCTAAGCAGTTTGGCTTCACCTGGCGCATCCAGATTGGAATTAGGTTCATCTAAAACCACAAGCGCTGGATTATTATAGATAGCCCGCGCAAGACCAATACGTTGTGACTGGCCTGCAGAGGGTGTGACGCCATTAGGTCCGATAACTGTGTCATACCCCATTGGGAAAGCTGTTTTAACCAGCATGTCCACGCCAGCTCTTTCCGCTGAAATAATGACGTTTTGCGCGACCGTGTCTGCATCCAATTCCGTCATTTTGGACTCAAATCGAGAGATATTATCGCCGATTGTACCCGGTAATAACATGGCTGCTTGTGGCAGATAGCCTAAGTGACGGGCAAGGCGTTCTGACCCCCAGTCTGAATAGCGCACACCATCCAGCTGTATTTCACCATCGGTGGGGTCCATCGCACCTGCAATCAGGCGGGCAAGTGTTGTCTTACCGGCACCAGAAGGCCCGACAATACCCAGAATTTCACCAGCCCCCATATCAAAGCTGATATTGTTCAAGATTGGCACGTCATTTATGGCGTAAGAGAGCTTGTCTATACTTATTTTGCCTTGAGGCGCGGGCAGGGCCATGCGCTCACGTTTGGCTTGCGTATTCTCATCAATAGCCTGCACGACATTGGACAGAGACTTAAGCGCTGTTGTTAAAGGGCGCCACGCCTGAATGAGCTGATCAATCGGCATGAGCGAACGTGACATGATGATTGAGGCGGCAATAATGGATCCAGGCGACATCAGCCCTTGCACGGCAAGATATCCACCCAAACCAATGGCTGTTGATTGCAGCACAAGACGCACAAAGCGGGTAAAAGCAGATATGCCACCCGTTTGGAGGCTAACCTTTGCTTGTCCATCGACAAAGCCAACACGTTCTTGAGCGCGTAGGCGGGCGAGGGGCTCTGTCATACCCAGCGTGCCGACAATGTCAGCGGCGTTATTGAGTGTGCTCTGATTATTATAGTGGGCGTTTTGTTGGCCCATCATGGCTTGTGTTGATTTAGCCGCGATCAGATTATTGACATAGGCCAGAAGAATGAGAAGCAGAATACCGCCAAGCGCGACGCCTCCCAATAGGGGATGGATGATGAAACAAATCAGCACATAAAGCGGGGTCCATGGCGCATCACATAAGGCTGTGATGGAGGCGCTTGTTATGGTTTGACGCAATTGATCAAAATCACGCAATGCATTCTGGGCCTCAGGAGAGGCTCCCTGACGCATGGCTGCGCGGATAATGGGTTGAGCCCATTCATTATCCAGCTTGAGAGAGGCGCGCACCAAAATGGCGTTCCGCAAACGGTCCAATATTGCAAGAATAGCCAGTGAGAAGACCAAAATAGCGCTTAGAAACAAGAGTGTATTAATGCCGCCCGTGGTCAGGACGCGGTCATATACCTGCAACATGTATAAGGATGGCGCAAGGAAAAGCACATTATAAAAGGCAGAAAACAGGGCGACAAAGCCAAGGTGTTTTTTGACTGGACCTAATAGGTCTGTTTGAGCACCAGACAGGCTCTGATCTTGATTTAAACTGGCCACACCCCAAACCTTTGTTTTTACAATCTACAGGAGTATTTTAGATAGCATATTCTATGCCACGGGGTATGATTTTAGGCCAAGTCACACAAAATAAAACCCACGACAAGATTATCCATCCTGACGCGGGCTCTTTTTAGGTGGTATCTAGACTGTTAGAA
>CAYGPZ010000053.1:0-3277 GCA_964352025.1 uncultured Hyphomonadaceae bacterium | reverse complement strand
ACCGATGTGAGAACTCTCACCAACCGTTTCGACGACGAGAAAAGATTATGAATAAGTTTCGGCAGACAAAGAGTTTGCAGAAATTCATCGCCATTCAATCTTCGGTCTACAAACACTTTAACTTGGAGAGACATCTATACTCAAGGCCAAGTTTTAAGAGAAACCGTGAAGCTGCCCTGAATGAATGGCGGCAACTTTTGGCTGGCTAAGTTGAACCAAATCCCTCAGACTAGAGACCAACTAGCTTTTGTCTGACACCACTCATTACCGAATTCCAATTACCAGAGACCAGTTAGCTTTTGCCTGACGCCACCGGAAGACAGATTCTCGCGGCTTTGCTTAGTGAGAAACGCGTGACAACGCTCAATAAACATTTCTAGGTAAAGTGAATTATTCCAATCTCCATGCCCTGCTTCTGGAACAATAACAAATTCATTTTCAATATTTACTTCATCTAGTCTCTGGCGAAAGTTCACGTACCGCTCTCCCGGCATATCTAATTCCCCGTCGATCATTAAAATCGGACTCATTTTTTCACTAATATGAGTGATTGGAGACCCTAAAACATATTTCTCAGAAACTGAGCTGTAATTGCCACCAAAAAATATGAATGCACTCTCCACATACTGATTAGGCGCAGCTTTAACACGCGCAACCTGATCAACACCTGTTCCCATAATAATAGTAGCGTTCAATTTGTTTGAAGCATTCGGGTAACTGTTCTGCCCAACAAACTTATTACTATGGTCTGTTGTCGCCGCCATAGCAATCAAATGCCCTCCTGCCGAAGTACCAATACCAAAAATACGATTGGTATTGACTTTATAATCCCGAGAATTCGTTCTCAGCCATCGTATAGCAGTTTTAACATCCTCAACTGCACCTGGAAATTGAGCCTCTTGCGCCAATCGATATTCTATATTGGCAACCACATATCCTTTTTTGCTCAAAGCAACAGCAAAATCACGATTGTGCAATTTACTTCCGCTGGTCCACCCTCCTCCATGAACAAGTATTACACCAGGATAAATTCCATTTTCAGAAGGGCTGAACAAATCAAGGAACAGCTCTCTTTGTCCAATTTTCGAATAAACAATGTCTGTTAAAGATTGAATATTATCAATTTTCAATTCCGAAGATTTGCGGTGAACAGTAGAGCAATTTGCGGCAAATAATGTGCTTAAAGCTATACTAAGCACACAATAAATACGTAACATTTATTACTCCAATTTTCTTTCTTACTGGAAGAGTACGGGTGAACTAATTTTGATTAGATCACACGTACTTAAACTAGCGCAATCGATCAACGTGCACAAACAGCGGCCCTGTTGGTAAGCGGCCAATCTTCAAATAAGTTCGTAATCTCCCCTCACCACTAGGCAGAGAAATATTATCAAAAGTGACAGTTTTCTGTCCCTTTTTTACTTTTTGAGTCAGGTGCAAATCTTGATATTTTACATGCGCGAAGCCATCCTTTTCAATTTCAGGCAGATCCATCTTAATTAGGTATATACCGGCCTCAGTAGTGACACGCCAATAACCCGCATCTCCACGGGTAAACACACCTCTAGGACCACCCCAATCATACCGGGAAAGATATGCATTAGGAGCATCATCCGTGCCCAAATGAATGCGCTGAATACCTTTAGACTGTAGCTCGTCTATAACATCATCAAACCAGTTTTCATAAGCTTCAAGATACTTATCGACAATCTCAGGATACTGGTCCGCGATGTTGATACGTTCACTTGGGTCATTCTCAAGATCAAATAGCTCCAATTTATCAATAACATCCTGCATTTCAGCATCAGTAGGTGCTACGTAAATTTGGTGTGGATTGTCGTGAGGACCAACAAGTTTGTACTTTTGCCCCCTTACTGCGAAATGCATATATTGATATGGCGTTGATCCATAATGCAATTGCGTAAAGAACAGACGATCTTCATCCAATCCTTCACTTTCACCCTTCCATACAGGATAAAGTGAAGTTCCATCGATTTTGACATTTTTCGGTACTTCAACATCAACCATATCCAAAATCGTTGGAAAAATATCGATCGCTGTTCCCATAACATCGGTTCTTACCTGCTCAGGCAAATGTCCCAGCCAACGCACATAGAATGGTACACGCACACCCGCTTCATATACACTCGTCTTTGTACCACGAAGATTAGCTACCCAACGCCCAGGGTACGGATCGTTCTTCGTACGACGCGTCCTTGGCCCATTGTCAGACATGAAGATAACAATTGTTTCTTCTTCTATCTCAGCTTCTTTTAGCTTTTGAAGAACACGTCCGACATTATCATCAATGTTTTCGATCATTCCAAACACCGTCGCATTGTCTTCATGCAAACCCATATCACGAAAGCGCTGAGCACGATGTTCAGGCACTTGAAGCGGCCAATGGGGAAGATTACTCGCGAGGTAAACAAAGAATGGTTCTTCAGAATCTTTGTGCTGATCTATGAACCCCAACGCCGCGTCAGTGAATACATCATCCACATAACCATTCAGCTTTTTTTGCTCATTATTGTGATACAAAACAGGGTCGAAATAACTATTTCCCGGAGGCCCTGCAATATCATTACCCGGTGCGCCAATTCCACCAGCGCGAAGTACCAACGCTTCATCAAAACCTTGGTTATTTGGGTTCATCGGATAATTGTCACCGACGTGCCATTTTCCAAAAATACCGGTCTTGTAACCACTTTCTTTTAGTACTTCAGCAAGCGTTACTTCTGATTCATGCATGAAGTGATCGACGTTCACCACAGCTGTAACACCAACACGATAAGGGTATTTTCCGGTTAACAAAGCTGCACGAGTGGCCGAACAATTTGGATACGTCACAAACGTATCCATTTCGATACCCTGCTTACCAATTTTCTCAATGTTGGGCGTCTTAAGATATGGGTTTCCGTGTGCGCCAATATCACCATACCCTTGATCATCCGTCATCATGATTATGACATTAGGGCGTTTTTCTGCGTGCGCGCACGCTCCCACACTAACAGTTATGGCAGACACCAAACACAAAGCTCGCAAAAATTTCTCTAAAAGCTTTTGAATATCTAACATCTGTTTGTATTCCAATATTTTTTCAAACACATTTTTCTCCCTCAGCCCCCTAAATTATCAATTGTCTACAATAAAAGACAATAGAAATACAGACGCAAAGCAAGCTATGCGCCCGTATGTTTGATAATTATTTCCTAAAATCTTGCTCGGCCGCCGAACAATAATCTCCGACCATTGTCTTCATAGACAGCCGCGA
>CAYGPZ010000052.1:0-3442 GCA_964352025.1 uncultured Hyphomonadaceae bacterium | reverse complement strand
CAGAACACACACCATGGGTTGGTGGTCTGCCAGAGAAAGATCACTTACTCGATGACGCAAATAACACCATGTATGTCGACTGGGTCCGCACCTGGGAATTAGAAGGCGAATAGTCTTACATCGACGATGAAATAACCAACGGGGAGGGGTGTATGAACTTACACCCCTCCCTAATAGTTTTCGCTATGTCATTGGAGGTTTGGTGTCCGGAGTTCGCCAATAACGGACGGATGACTCTAGAAAAAAATAGAGTATTAGCAATTCGGCCTATCAAGCACACCTCAGAAACATTCCATAATTAAAAGTAATAATCATTAGTGGTTGTCAACTTTATAGTGTATAGCTGTCTTCTTTGTTTTCGACAGAGCAGATACGCTTTCATGAAAGAGTGAAAGCTATGGATTATGCGCCGACAATTGGCCGCGCACATATCGTTCGCCGTTGAAACAAACCGCATCATAAAAACTAAGCACGGCGATAAGCGACGTGTGTGTCTCTCAACAGAATCGAAGATGAGAATGCTATCATTTGGAGTTATCGGAACTTCTAAAAAGGAAGATTAACGACGTTTTTCGACTCACCCTGACCAATTGCTTCGCCTACCAGATATTTACAGAAAAGGTGTCACTATTCGTAGGGCCATTAATGTAGATGAAGGCGTGATTTCAAAGCCCGATATTTTGTCTTTTCAAAACAGAGTTTCTGAATATCCGCACGGTCAAACTGATCTCTCTGTTGCAAGTCAATTCGCTTCTCCAATCGCTAATTTTTAAGGATCTAGTTCAATGGCTAAAAATAAAAAATCTAACAAAGAAATTCGCAAACCCAAAAAAGCAAAACCCAAAACTAACGCCTCAAATCCACCGAAAACGACCGGCAATGTATTAGGGATTGGTACAAAAAAAGCTTAAGCAACTCGCTGGAGGAAGCCTGTCACGACTTATCGATTAAACAAAAAACTTGTGACATTTGATCACCCGTTTCTCCTCGATGAAATCGAGCAAGAACTTCCTGCTGGAGATTACACAGTTGAAACGCAGGAGGAAAGAATTGAAGGTGATACATTTCTTGCCCACCGCATAGTCAGCACTGTTCTAGTTTTCCGTCCGCCAAACTCAAAACGAAAAGATCTGCTGTTTTGGGAAATCTCGGCCGAAAGTCTTGCTTCGGCATTAGCTAGGGACATGAGAACGACTCAAGAAAATTTAACCAATAATTCTATTTACAATCTTACCAATGAAATTGGATCGCCCTATGACTAGTATACTGTCTTTCCCCTTAAGGATCGGGGCCCAATTAGCTGCTGTATTCCTATTTTTAATTATACATGGAAGTGCACAGGCACAAGATTTATCAGAAACCAACATTCCAGAAAACGCAAAAGCTCAGTCCTATGGAAAAGGTTGGTCTTGTGTGTCTGGTTATCGTGAAAACTTTGGAAAGTGCGCCGAAGTTATTGCTCCACCAAATGCATACTTAGATGACACTAACTATGGGCCGGGTTGGAAATGCTATTTTGGTTTTCAGGAAACTAATAAGAAATGCACACTAATTAATGTGCCTGAACAGGCATTTTTAAGCTCTGATGGAATGCGTTGGAAATGCAATAGAGGCTTTGAGCGTACTAATAATTTATGCAAAAAAATTGATCTTCCTGCGAAGGCATATCTTACCGGGAATACCTATCAAGGCGGCTGGGCTTGCCCACGAGGGTTCAAAAAAGAAAGTGCTTCTTGCAAAGCTATAGTGGTGCCTAAGAATGCTTACCTTAGTGACTTATCATATGGTTCAGGTTGGAAGTGCGACAGAGGTTTTTCAGCCGCAGCTAATACATGCGTTAAATTGATTGTCCCTGAAAATGCCCATCTTAGGGATGCTGGCGACACTTGGGAGTGCAATCGCCCGTTTAAGCGTCGTGGAGGGGGATGTTTTCTGAAAGGTCAATGAAGATGATTTTAGCGAATAGAGACGGTCAATCATCTTTTGGGAAGAGAATAGAAGTTGTTACAACTCAAACAGAAGGCCTAAAAGAAAGTGGGTTCGGTTCACAATCGACCTGCCAAGGAATTGTAGAAATATTAGCTAACAATTATTCTTCAGTCCGCTTAGTTAACGCTCTATCTTTGCATGATTTGGAAAAGATTGTAGGCCGATCACCCGATTTGGTAGTTCTTTGCGTTAAGTATATTTTTGATGATGAAACAGGTTCAGTAATTTGGCTGTCTGAATACTTTGGTGAACGAAATATTCCTTTTACTGGGTCTAATTTTCAAACACTTGATTTTGATTCGAACAAAAGCCGCGCGAAAACACTACTCAAAAACAAAGGGATACGAACTGCGGACTATTTTTTAGCCCGTCCTGGAGAGCATACTTCGATAGAAGATGTTCCGCTTTCCTTTCCATTGTTTGTTAAGCCAATGAACGCTGCAAATGGAAATGGAATAGATGAATTTTCGATCGTTCATGATTTTAAAAGCTTTAAGAACAGAGTTGCTTTTGTTGTGCAGCATTTCGGCCAAGCAGCCCTAGTGGAACAAGTTTTAACTGGCCGAGAGTTTACAGTTGCAGTTCTAGAGAGTGGCAGAAATAATCCAAGCCTTGTTATGCCAATTGAAATTGTCGCACCGACTAACATTATGGGGGACAGGATCCTAGGCTATGAAGTGAAAACCAAAAATAATGAAGAAATACGGCCCGTTAAAGGCCCCTTAAGAAGGCACTTAATTCAATTTGCATTGGCTGTTTTCAATGCTTTAGGGGTGCGTGATTTTGGACGAATTGATATTAAGTTGGACGCAGAAGGAAATCCAAATTTTATCGAAGCCAATCTAGTCCCGGGTATGACACCAAATACGAGTTATTTTCCAAAGGCCTGCCAAATCGACGGTGACATGTCTTATGAAAGCGTTGTTCTGAAAATGGTTGAACTGTCACTTTCACGGCGCTCTCAAATTCTTGCGATCTAAATACCTACGTTTCCCTACAATCAAAATAAGGAGTGCAGACCGTGATACATGGTACTGTGAAATACTATAATTCTGAGCAAGGTTTTGGCCTGATCATACGATCCGACGGTGAAAAGGATGTGCGTTTTACATTTGCAACACTAAAAAAGACTGGAATTACAGGTATAAAAGAAAGGCAGAAAGTTAAATTCGTAATTGAGACAAACCCTGATACCGGAAAAGTCTCAGCAACCAAGCTAGAGCTAATTTGAATTGTACGCTGTACAGCTGGAGTGAGAGTGAATGTTTCCAAACAATGTCTATAAACTTGCCTGCTTTCGAGGTGTTTTAAACCTCTTTCTTATATCTAGCCGAACGGCAGCTAAGGGCCACAAATGCCCTGACGGCCCAGCTATGGTTATCCCATGAGCAATTGCTAGATTTTGAACGATCAATTCGGTTTGGGCTGGAAGGGGACAATCAGCTCTACGTCG
>CAYGPZ010000051.1:0-3653 GCA_964352025.1 uncultured Hyphomonadaceae bacterium | reverse complement strand
TGGCGGTGAGACAGGGATTCGAACCCTGGAGACGGTTACCCGCCTACACACTTTCCAGGCGTGCGCCTTCGACCACTCGGCCACCTCACCGCTGAGGAAGGCGCGACAATAGCGTGTGATTTGTTAAGTGCAAGTTATTCTGCACACGTTTTTTCTTATTTTTTCAACGGAATACTTTGGGCAGTTGGAAATTGGTACTTCAGATGATTATATCTGGTTAAATAACGTACCTATTAATGTGAAAAAGGTGTTGATGGATGTTTGGAACCGATAAATCTAAAATGGTAACTTCTGAAGCTGCTCTTGTCGGGAGAGAGACCCCAATTGAGACATCTCAGCTCCATTTTTTGAGTGGTGTTCCGCTAAAAGGGGACATCCCTGATAGGTATGGGCAGCTCTATTTAGGTCTTGGATGTTTTTGGGGTGCCGAGCGGCGTTTCTGGCAGACTGAAGGCGTATATTTAACATCCGTTGGATATCAAGGCGGGTATACGACTAATCCTACATATGAAGAAGTTTGTTCTGGAATGACAGGCCATACCGAAATTGTGCATGTTGTCTTTGACCCTGCTAAGATCAGCATGGAAGGTGTTCTCAAAGTTTTCTGGGAAGCCCACAATCCGACGCAGGGGATGAAACAGGGTAATGATACCGGGACTCAATATAGGTCGGCGATTTATGCTCAGAATAGCGAAGACTTGGAGCGTGTTATCAATTCCAGAGATAAATACCAATCTGCTTTAAAGCAGGCTGGTAAAGGTGAGATAACTACAGAAATAGGCCTGGCAGGGCCATATTATTATGCCGAACCCTATCATCAACAATACCTTGCAAAGAATCCACAGGGGTATTGTGGGCTGAAGGGAACTGGTGTGGTTTGTGTATAAGCTAGATGAAAAGGTCTAGAATTAGATCTATGGCAGCTAATTCTTCTTCTTTTCTTCTTTCTTTTGTTTCTTCCAGTCCTTTTTCATTTGTTCTTCTTCGGATGTTGTAACTTGGTCAACAACTGCTCCGGTGACTTTTACAGGAGCTTTGACTGCGCCTTCAACGACATTTCCGGCAACTCCGATTGCGGTTGATACACATCCTGCCATTGAAAAAGGAATAATACAGGCGAATAAAAGGGCGGTTTTGCGTTTCATGTAGGAAGCTCCATGGTTAACATTTTTCTTTTAACGCACGTTGTAGTTAACAATACCAGAACATAGCTGCATAATGAATGGTCATATTCCAACGGATTGCGCGTCTTATGGCGGATTGGTCAATATTTGTTGTTTTGTCCAATCATCTCTTCCCATCCTCTGTTTATTGTGGGAACCAGCTGCGCAGTAAGATGTTCTAGAGGGTGAGTTAAATGGGTGAGACACCTAATCTTCCAGCGCCAGCAGGCCGTATTCATGAAGATCGAGAATTTAAGCCAGTAAATATCGCTGTTTTAACTGTTTCAGACACGCGTACAGAAGAAAATGACACATCTGGGCATTTGTTAGCTGAACGAATTGTAGCCGCTGGTCATACACTAGCGGCGAAAAAAATAGTTACGGATGATAAAGAGCGAGTTTCCGAGATAGTTAGCGGTTGGATACAAGATCCCAAAATAGATGCTGTTGTTTCAACCGGTGGAACAGGGCTGACTGGTAGAGATATTACACCAGAAGCTATTCAGCCCTTGTTCGAGAAAGAAATCGAAGGATTTAACACGGTCTGGCATATGGTGAGTTATCAAAGTGTTGGATTGTCGACTTTGCAGTCTCGTGCCTGTGCTGGTGTCGCGAATGCCACTTTTATTTTTGCGCTACCCGGCTCAAACGGTGCTTGTAAGGATGGTTGGGATAAAATAATCCGTTGGCAGTTAGATAGCCGGCATGGGCCATGTAATATGGTCGAGCTGATGCCGCGTTTGCTGGAGAAGTAATATGTCTCAAGCGAAGAAAGATAGTGGAAGTAAGCTTACTCATATAGATATAGATGGCCGCGCCGTTATGGTTGATGTGTCCGGCAAAGCCGAAACGCGACGCAGAGCATTAGCTGGTGGGCGTGTTCTGATGAGTGAAGCTGCCTTTGCTGCATCAATTTCTGGGCAAGGCAAAAAGGGAAATGTCATATCGACTGCGGAAATAGCAGGTATTATGGCAGCGAAGAAAACCTCTGAACTTATTCCTATGTGTCATCCACTGGCTATTTCAAAAGTGACGGTAAAGGTAGAGCCGCTTGAGGACGGTTCTGGGTTTGAAGTTTCAGCGGAAGTCGTAACAACAGGCCAGACCGGGGTAGAAATGGAAGCGCTTACAGCCGTTAGTGTTTCCTGCCTCACCATATATGACATGTTAAAGGCGATCGATAAGTCTATTGTGATTTCGGAAATGAAGTTACTCGAAAAATCTGGTGGTGAATCGGGTGATTATTTCGCAAAAATATAGACGTTAAATGGCAATTTGGGCTTCTGAAATATATGAGACATGTGTCATTTAGTAAATAAATTCACAAAAATTGCTGCATTTTTTTTGAGATTGCTAATTTGTCATTAAAATTGATATAAATTGGACTTAGCGGCAAAACGCGGTCCGCGCTTTGGTGTCGTTTTGTATACAATATCCTCTAATTTTGAATATTTGAGGGTAATGAATATCTCCCTGACTATAGGCCTCGTCGGTATGTAGGCTTCGTGTGTCAGGATCGAACTACTTCGATCTAAAAAGTTAACAAATATACCTGTGGACTGAATTGGAATTGATTAATTTCCTCTGTTGCTCATAGGTCGCGATTTAAGAAAAACTGCATTAAGTTGGCCTGGCAAATGGTAAACGGTGTCGCTTTTCTTTATAAAAGGGTGTAATCGAATTATCGGAATGCGGGGCGACCGCGTTCTTGATTCTTGAATAATGCGTTGCCAATGCATTATTCAAACGTACCTCAGCTTATAGGGGATGGGTATGAAAAAGGCACTATTTTGCGCCACTGCGGCCGCCGCATATTTGACGGCACCGACAATGGCTTTTGCACAAGAAGACGACGGCTGGTATATTCGTGGAGCTGTTGGAGCAACTGTAGACGGTAATTTCGATGCCGATGCACCAGCAGGAAGCGGAACAGGTCAGTTGGACGGTGATGCGGAACCAGATTTCACTCCAACATTGTTGGGTGCTGTTGGTTATGGCTTTGCAAACGGTTTCCGTTTGGAAGGTGCTTTAGACCACCGCAACGCTAAGCTTGATCAAGACAATGCGTTCTTGGGAACAAGTACTGGTGTAGGTCCAGAAGGTTCAGGATCTCTACGCGGTACATCATTGATGCTTAACGCAATCAAAGAGTTCAACATCGACGAAAAAGTAAACCCATACATCGGTATCGGTGCGGGTGCAGCAGTTCTAGATGGTCGCGTTGCGAGCATGTACAACACTTCTTCAGGTTCTGCGGTTAATGGACTTGACGATTCTGCAATCGGTTTTGCTGGAAACATTCTTGCTGGTCTGGACATTGAACTAAACGATCGTATGTCTTTGGATCTTGGTTACAAGTTCTTGGCAACAGATGAGTTTGAATTTGATGGCCTAGATGCTCAGTACGAAGGTGAGTATCAAGAGCATTCAGTTCTTGTTGGTTTGAGATATTTGTTGGATGCACCTGCTCCACCTCCACCACCGCCGCCT
>CAYGPZ010000050.1:0-3715 GCA_964352025.1 uncultured Hyphomonadaceae bacterium | reverse complement strand
ACTGCGTCGATATAGCAGCCTTATCTTCTAGGGTTTTACGCTGGCTCTTTTGCTCCTTGAGCAAGGACTGGTATTGCTGCGAGACGGCATATTCACTTTTTAGTTCTGAAATTTTAGTGGGATATTTAAGAGGACGCGCCTCATATAACGCTAATTCAGCCTCAATCGCCTCTACTGGCCGTTGCACAGGCAGCAATGACAATTCACCGCTTAATTCAACCAAACGCGCCTCAGCATTCTTATAAGCCTGAATGTCGACGGCAAATTCTGAGCGCTTTTTCAAAGCTTCTTGTTTATGAAATTCATTTTCTTGCATCCCGCTTAGCACCAAGGCTGGCACCCACAAGCCCAAAGTCACCACAAAGGCTGGCCAGTTACGATTGATATATAATTGCCCTAAAAGGATAAGCCCCAAAGCCGTCCACGCCTCACACAACAAAAACGCAATCAAATACCAAAAATGAATATAGCTCCCCGCTTCGCCTTTCTCCCATTGCACCTGCCCCACAGCCCACATGGATAAAAGCGTCAGCAGTATGATTGAGAGTGTTGCCAGAACACGGACCACGCCCAGTGTAATTGATTTTTCAGAGGGCGATTGAGTTAAAATCATGGATCCATCTTCGCAAATCAGCTATATCCTATTTCAGGAATATCACTTATGTATCCTAAAAAAGGAACTCCCGCAAGATGACCGGTGCAGAAATTGAACAAGAACGCCTTGCCAGGGCGATGAGTTATGCTGAATTTGGCAAATGGTTGGCTGAAGAACTCAACAAGGACAAACCAGAAGACGAGCACGTCAAACCCTATTCGCGTACACGTGTGTATGAATGGGTCCATAACAATGTTGCCGTGCCCGCCAAGGTCGATCTTGTGTTCAAAGACTTGGAGATTGGGAAGCTACAAGAGCGTGTCCGTGAACTGGAAATCGGCAAAGAACGTGACGATGATGAAGAGCGGGATCTATAGGAAGTAACCCCCCTCAACAAAGTGGCTACAGTTTGAATTTGATAAAAAACCTAACTTATCGTTGGCTAAGTTCGTCGGATTAAGAGGTTATCCTCTCTCTAGTTTTGTTAATTGACCAGGAGCGTATTTGCTTACGATCTCAATTGCTTCTTTCGCAGCAATAACTAAATCCTCTTCGACATGGGGCACGTCATCTATTTTTCCACCATGGCAGAGGTCTTGAATCAGAGTACTTTTAATTTCAATTCCGTGATCATCCAGGATCAATTTTACAAAATCCCCGAATTGCTTCTTGTCGGGTTGAACAAATTTACCAATGCTCTCTATGACCGACCGTATCGAATTCGGAGTTGTGTGATCTGGCGTACCGCCTTGGCTAACGGCATAAACATCTTGAAGCTGAAGAGCATGCGGCGTTGCGAATGCTTCTTGACTTTTAAGTTGATGTTTCGTTTGACCCGCAACAAGTTGATACAGACCACGTGCGTCAACGATCTTGTTGGTCGAGGCCACGTTATAGAAGTAGTTGTTGTGTGTCAGGATCAGCATTTTCGGCCTATGCCACGTGCTTTCGAGATTAAACCCTATCTCACCGTCTTGCGAGATGCGCAAAAGTTTCAAACACATAATTATTGAGTAAACATAGTCAAAAGACATCGACGTGACCGGATCATCGAAAACAAAGTACAATTTTTTGTAGTCATCATTTGTTTCAACTCGAAGATGGGATTGAGCGACGAAGTAACAAAACGCCATAACGGACTTTTCACCATCACTGAGTGTTCGGTCTCCGCCGCGTAACATTGCCTTGTTGTTACGATTGACCTTGAAGTTCTCTTGATCGAAAGAGTATTTGTCACGAAAGAACCGGGTCAATAGAGTAGAAAACGTACCTGCGACGCGTTCTCGCGCAGGTGCTTTATCTCCGTGATTTTTAGCCATTGTGTCGTAGTCGGCCTGAAGCTTAATAATATCAATTGAAAGGGTTCTGAGGCCCTCTATATCTGCGGAATGCTCCTCGGCGAAATCGTTTAACATGGCCCTGCACGCTGACGATTGAAGTGTGCGCCGTTCATTTGTGCTATCATCAACGAGACCAGCGAGTTTGACTATCAAAGCGTTATTGTTGGTTATAGATGATTTGAGACTTTCGAAAACTGAATGCTCAATCTTGGGACAATCCACCGTTTGGTCAAGTAAATTGGCCTTTGTCTCAAGAGCGTCGCTGAGCTGCTTGAAATAATCAGTTATCTGATCAAGTTGGGCAGAAAAATCGGCCAATGCCTGATCTTTCATCGTGGGGAAATATGCTTTCAAGGCGTCAAAATCAATCTTACTTTTCAGGCTCTTTTGCCGTAACCGCGAGATTGTTTTAATGGCGAATTCAATGTCCTCAGTGGAACTCTTTATTCGAGCTTTGTGCCGTGCTTCCTCGTCGTCAAAATAGGTTTTGTAGGCTGCGATGGCATTGAGGCCAACGGTATTCAGATCTTGTGTGCAAAGAGGGCATTGATCTGGCTGCAACTCTAGTTTGCTCAAACCAAATTCAAAAAATGTTGGATTTTCAGAAATCCGCTTTTTGATTAATTCTTCAACGGTCGACATGCTGGTCAGCTTAGACAGGGCCTCACGAGCAGTACTGACATCAAATGAAAAGTCGAAGTCTATCTTGTCCGGTGTGGTCGGGTCAGATGGAAGAGTTTTAAAGACATTGTAATTCTCAAGCAGCGTCTCGACGCTGGAAAGCGCTGTGTCCTTTGAAAAGGGAGATTGAAGAAAATACCCGTTCGTGGCGAGTGATTTGAAAGCCCCGAGCGACGCGATGATAGCGAAATCGGTTTTTAGCTTGCTTTTTGCGGCATCAAAATCGCTGTCAAGTTTTTGTCTTTGTTTTCCTTGATCCTTAATTTTTGAAGAAATTGTTGTTTTTAGTGTGACAAGATCCGCATTTTCTTTCCCAATAATTATTTCATGGGTAATTTCTCCGTTGAGTTCTTCCAGCTTGTTCCGGATTTCCTCATCGACATAATCCTCTGAGAAAGTGTGAAAGATGTAAGCGGGATTGGAACGTGACACTGCCGAAAACTTTGTGCAAAGATCCATACCCCCAATCTCGATATTACCTTCAAATAATTTGAAGTGACCTTTCCCAGTTTCTGCTTCCTCTGATACGAGTAAGTTTGGAATATCATTGTCGGTTATGCTCGTGTTCGCTTTACCATCCATGTGTCGTAAAGCCCGCGCGATAAAAGATTTTCCAGATCCATTTCGCGCAAAGATAAGGTTCTGTTTACCGTCCGAGAGTTCATGATCAAGCTGCATAATTGGGCCGATGTTCTTGGCTCTGATTTTAAGCTTTGACTTTCCGGCTGATGCAGTATTCATAAGTACTTCCTTCAGAGTTATATTATTCGAGAGGTCAGGAATATGTTGACAGCTGTCAAACCCATAAAACGCCCCCCCCTCAATTATTCGTTCCCACAGACTAATACTAGACCAAGCGACCCTGCGTTGTCTATCGTACTAATTTCAACCCTTATACCTCAAAAATACAGAGACGATTATTTAGCTGAAACCTAATACAAAAGCCCTCATTGACTATGTTCCATTTTTTGGATACATGTGTTCCTGTTTTAGGTTACAGGAACTTTTGCCATGTCACAGCCTTTCAACGGAAACGATTTAACACGTGAACGCCTCAGCCGCGCGATGTCATATCGTGAATTCGGTATTTGGTTAGCCC
>CAYGPZ010000049.1:0-3734 GCA_964352025.1 uncultured Hyphomonadaceae bacterium | reverse complement strand
TGGATTTTGTCTCAGGCTTATTAGTTTGTCATAAAGTAATTCAGCCATCTCGAACGAGATGGCTGAAAATCAAATATTGGACATTAAGAAGGTTTTTTGTCTAGCATTTTCAGGTCTTGAACAATGAGGTTGATCTGCGGAATTTTCTTACCTGCGATTTCACTAACCTTGACTGTCATATCAGCATTTATGCGGACGTAACGCCCTTCTACATTCAGTTTTTTGAATGTCTCGGCTCGTTTGCCAAAAGCAACGACTTCGTACCAATGAGTATCTTCGACGGGTTTACCGTCATTGTCTTTCCAACTGTTGGTGACTGGTATTGTCATGCGGATATATGGGCGCTCGCCATCCACAAATTCCGCTTTAGTGATTGTTCCAAATATGGTCGCTGTAGCTTCGTTTAACATTGTTTCGTCCTCTTGAGTTTTCGATGAAAAAAAGAAGGCTGACAATGACGCGAACGCACAGATAAAAAGGGGAGGCTCCGCAAAGCGGAAACCGCTATTTATCTTGCGTTGATTAGCGGAATGACAAGCAATCTCAACACATCTGATAACGCCCAATCAAGGGGAACGGCACAAATCGTAGCAAAGACGAAGATTGAAAAATCAATTGAATTTGCAGCACACCCCCAAATTGCGCGAAAATCATTAAACGCAACCTGAAAGTGAAGACAACAACAAACAACCCAAAGAAGAAAAAGCGGTCCAGCATATACGCTAGACCGCTTTCTATACAAGATGCTGAGGACGAACAAAGCACCGTATAGATGGGCTAGATGCAGCATAGAGTCGGGGGGACGCTCTGCAACCTAGCATTTAAAAATGCTAACCTAATTTATTACACCTAATCAAGTCCATTTTTGCAGAAGATGTTCAGAGGCTATTTGAATAGCCTCTGAACCAGAGTGACTACACCGCCATACCTTTTGGCGACCACGCTGCAATTCTGTCAAAAACCGCTTTGTCTTTTACGTCTGGGTGCTCGCCGATTGAAGCTGCAAAGATAGCGCCTAATTCATCCGCAATCTCGGACTTCTTGCAATCTAGCATTCGTTCATGCGCTTTCTCGCCTATCAGCTCCTTAATCAAATCCAACATTTGAGGTTTAGATAGGCGCTTGAAAAACGTTATATCCGGTTTCCAATATGCACGTGGCTCAAAGTCCAATTGCTGCAAAAGCAATTCAATACCTTCATTAGAATAATTCTCTCCTTTCCATGACGTTTGTAGAGAGAAGGATAGGGCAAAAGCGACCAGCTTTAACTTGGTCTCGTCATCAAGTTTTTGATATTCCGGAAACGCCGTACTGACGTCAGCCTTGAGCCATTTCGGTAATGAGTAATCATGCAAAATTTCATCGCTCGTCAATTCGCCGAAAGGTTCAACTTCCTGCGAGCACTCAAACGGAGCTTTATTCCACTCATCATGGTTACGTCTGAAGGCGTCATTCTTGAGACCTAGAAATGTCGTTTCTCCGGCAATAAAATTGCGTATCAATTCAAACTGAGCATATTCAACAAATGCTTTTGGATTTGAGAGTAAGCTGGCCTTGATACAATCTCTACGGACTAGCTTCATTCCAGTTTCTATCGCATTGCTAAAACCGCTGACAGTTTCAGGCTTAGCCGCTTTCTTTTTAGTTTTATCCTTGAGTTTCAGCCCTGCTTCAACTTTGAATTTACCATCGCCGCTAATGTAGCAAAAGCAGCCATAACCATCCATTTGTGAAGAGTTGAAACCGGATGCAGCCATAACAATTGTGTCTCTTTCAGATTCCAGCACCTCAATCTTATCTGATAAGTCTTCATCACTTTCATGAGCCGCCTCAACCAAGGCTTCAATCTGTTTAAGGCGACTAGCTTCTTCTACTGCATATTCACGCCCTTCGGGATAGATGCGATCATATTTGTCAGCGACCTCCCAGAACGCACTTTTAAGTTCTTCAACCCACGTCCAGCCTTCGGCTTTTAATGCCTCAATATCCTTTTCTAATTTTGCTTTGCTCAGTTTGTCTAAAAGATTGCTATCAATTAGAAATACATCGTCATCAAATAGGGATGTCCGCAGTTTTCCACCAGCTTTTTGATAGTCATCAACTCCAACATATTTCGCAATGAAATTAGCACCGCGTACCTCGTTTTGCGTGAGACTATTTTTTATAGATCGCGGATTATTACCAGCGGTCTTTAGCACGGCCAATTGCTCTTCATGAGAAGGTGAAAGTGTGAATGCCATGACAGATGCATCACTTAGCTTGTCTTCTTTGTACTGCCTTAAAATCTCAGGATGTAATGCCCCCAATTTTAAGCGCTTCATTACTGTGGTTTCAGTTACTCCGTGTGACGTCGCAATTTGTGACACACTATGTCCGGATTGATGCAATTTCTCCCATGCTGCAAATTCATCAGCGGGGTGGACAGCTTCACGATGCGTATTCTCAGAAATAGAGACTTCCAACGCCTCTTCATCGCTCACCAATGCAATCTTGACTTGATAGGTCGCTTTGATCTTCTTTTGCTTCAATAACAGCTGTAGAGCCTTTAAACGACGCCCACCTGCAACCACTCCAAATTTTCCGCCCGCGTGCTTGCGAACCAGGACATTTTGCAACTGGCCTTTAGCGGCTATGTTTGCCGCCAATTTCGCAATCGTTTCTTCATTATAGTCTTGGCGAACATTCAGCTCATCTAGGACGAGTTTATTGAGTGGGGCAGTTTGAATTTCTGGAGAACGAGTTTTAGATTCAGTCTTATCTTTAACTTGAGTATTCATAACGATTTACCTTGTAAAAATTAGAAGGGTGGAGCGCCCGCTACATGGGGCGCTCTAGAAAGAAAACGGCTTATTTCTCACCGCCATATTTTGAAAAATGCTCTACAATTTCCTGAGAGGAGAGAAGACGGCCACGCTCTTTCTCTCCATCTTCGCGCGCTCTTTTTTGTAGGAAACCGTAGGCTGTTTCGAGATCACGTTTATCTGTTGTGATCGCTCTGGCCGAACGTCCGGCCTGTGCGTAGACGCTCAATGTTGCGATGGGAGAAAATGAAAAATCACGCTCGAGCTGAAGAAGTGGATTGCGTTTTGTAATATCTCTAATTTCAGCAAGACTGATATATCCCAGCTCCGCACATTCCTGACCAATATCAGCCAGCCCAAAAGCATAATCATTATCTTCTGGATCAACATCCACCAGTAGCCATGTGCAGGGAGTACCCGTCAAAAAAAGCTTCACCACTGGTATCTGTTCTGTGTCTTTATCAGCGTGGTTAGCAATCAGCTTGTCCAAGTGTCTCTGCTGTAACAATTTAGCCATATCGTTTTCGTCCTCGATAGCATGTCTTGCCGCTCTCACCATTCTTCCCCAGCGTTCGGCTGGCCTTAGATGGTGGCGACAAAGAGGACTGACAGCACACCAAAGCAGTCCAAACACCCGACCCAACGGGGAGGGCGCGCCAGCGACCCCCTGCGGGTTGTATGGACTGTGACGTGTGCGAAAAGGACGTGTCGCCAGCCATCTATTGGCTAGCCAACAAAAACACAAAAAAAGCCGTCTGCATTCTCATGCGGACGACCTGATCTATGCGCGCGAATGCGCTCCTAATCTCTATTCACTTCCTTATCCTCGTAGACCCCTCTGACGATCTGGCAGTGGGAAGATGCGAGGCATTTGTGGCCGCGTCACCCGCAATCTTAGAACGAGTGTAAGCGGGCTGCGCAGCAAACGACTTC
>CAYGPZ010000048.1:0-3804 GCA_964352025.1 uncultured Hyphomonadaceae bacterium | reverse complement strand
GTGTTCAATAGTTTCTGCTCTGTACATCCCTATTCTCCAATCCGGTAGGTTGATTGGATCAAAAAGAACAAAATGAGAACACTGTCAATCTGTGAAGAAGGAATTTCTATTGATTTAAGTCAAATGTTATCGTCCCTACATTTGATATCACTTTACTAGGAACTATAAGCGACCCCTTCTTGCTTCTAGCAAGATAACTGTTCATCAGGGTATTTGTGGCCCTAAACTGCCTCATGAACAACCTCATTTTGAGGTCGAGGAACAATTAATCACTTTCATCTTTGGGTTCTACGGTAGTACCATCAAAACCGATTTCTTTCAGCCTTTCAGCTTCAATAACTTGACTACGAATAGTCTGGAGCTGCTTACGCACATTAAAGTCAATTTCCTTTAGTTTATTTTGTTCGGCCGAGCCTTCATCTTCGTCAGAAAGTTCTTCATATCCCACACGGCCATCTAGCTCATATCCAGACTCTATTTTGCGCGTCAACTCGCCTAAGCGCTTACCGGCTAATATTTTGAGTTCATTCAATCTGCCTGTTTTTGCCTTAGGTTTCCATTCGGCAATTGCTTCCTCGACACCTTTCCGTGCAACTTCTTTAATACGTTCGTCGATTTGCTCTTGTATCAGCTTCGAAATGTCCTCTGGCAAGTGTCTATCAGAAAGTTGCTGTTTAAGAACTTTCATTTCTAGAAGAGTTTTATATCCATTCATCACACGTTCGATTGCCAAAACGGTAAAGCCGACAACTTCAGGAAGCATTTCAAGATAGATAGCGTAGTCACTCGATGCAATACTTCGGAGCTTTAATGGAGTTGGCTCCCCGAGCACGATTTCTGAGGTTGTGGCCATTAGGTCATTGAGAAACTTTGCGTCGCTAATGAACCCTTCGAAGTTTTCATCGATTAAGCCTCGAGGGATCCGCATTGCTACTTCACCAATCCCGCTACTTAGTTTGTCTCCCTCAAATCCAAGATCCTTGAGGCCGTTTCTTGTGGTTTGAGCTTTTTGCAGAGCCGCTTTTATAGTCTCTGTGTATCTTACTACTGTTTTTTGGAGAATTGCTGGAAGAACAGAATTTTCAGAAAGAGTTTTTCGTATTGTATGAATAAGTTCTGCGTTGCGGAGTGAGCCTAACTCGATTGAGGTTAGAATTTCATCTTCTAATGGAGTCATTTTGCTAAACCAGCTCTGGCTTAGTGATTCTTCTAACGTATCTAATACACTAGAAAAATTTGTTTGATGTGCCGGTTGTTGTGGTTGGCTCACCATATTAGCGCAGTGCGAGCTCATCTGATCAAGTTGTTGACTTATTCCTATAGATTGAGCTTCCTTGGACAATCGATCAAGAAAATCAAAAAGTCTTTCTGTGTTCATTGTATTCCCCCAATTAAATTTAAAGAATCTTACTCTAAGAGAACGAGACATCACGTCAATTGTAAGCACACACCTCTATTTACAATGTCCGCATCTGGCGAAACTTGCCCTGTTCATCATGGTATAATTGGCCCTAAACTGACGGATGAATAGTCATAATTTTAACAAAAAATACCGTCCAGTATTGCGATATAAATTTGTAAGGGGATGTGAATGACAGAAACCCAGCAAGCATATGGTGAATGGAATGAGCAGGCACTCAAAGCGTATGACAATGATCTGACGGTCAAGCTGGACAATGACAAAACGCGGCCAAAAACAAATGAAGAGAGACATGCCCTTTGGCTTGAGCTTTGGAAAGCCTGTGATTTTTCATGGGACGGCTTGGCGGATGCCGGTTGGGCTCATGGTCATAACACAAACTATGCGCAAAAGTTGAAGAGCTGGAAAGCGCCGGCCAGCTTGCCTATTGATGGGCCTATTTATGGCAAAGTTGAAAACAGATGGAAACCCGCCAGTCTGCAAGATTATTGGCGCTATACCCAATTACCTGACGGTAGTTGGCGTGATGAGATCGATACCTTTAAATCTCTTGGGCTGCTAACAGAAGAAAATGGCGTGGTGCAGTTTTGTGTGTTTAATGAAAACTTTGTGCTAAGTTCTTCTGGAGAATCCGCTGCGTCGTCAGCTTTTCTAACAGAGATAATCTTAGAGCGTCTTCAAGCAGCGAGTGGTTATAATAGCGCAGGGTTTGATGGGAGATGTCAGTTTGCAGGGGTGCGAGCCAAGAACTTTGATAAGATCTGGCAAGGCTTTTACGCCTTGGCTCCAGAAGACAGCGACAATTTAATTCATCTCTCCATGCCGCTAGCCGAGCTAGAGTCGATTAATGCAACGAGATTGCAATTTGGCGATAAGGCATGCTTCCAACGGACGGCATTTGGCAATAAGGCAAGTTTCAGCGGCGCGAAATTTGGCGACAATGCCAATCTCCATGATGTGACATTTGCCGAACTAGCACGTTTTTCAGAGGCCACATTTGGCGACAAGGCTAGTTTCGACCGTGCTACATTTGGCGATGAGGCCCGTTTCAATACTACCACATTTGGCGATAAAGTTAGCTTCTCCGATACAGTATTTGGCAATAATACCAAGTTCGGAACCGCTACTTTTGCTGGTTTAGCCAGTTTCCACCGAGCGACATTCGGCGATAAGGCTAGTTTCTCCCGTGCTGCATTTGCAGATAGAATTAACTTCAGAGTCTGCGACTTCAAAGGCAGTGTACTATTTTCAAACATTAATTGGGAAACGAGCGTCCATTATGACGGTGGATTTAGGGGAGCTAAGTTTCGTGAGGTTGCTGACTTTCGAGCATCAAATTTCTCCAATTTTTCAATTTTTGATGGCGCTGATTTTCAGCGCAAGCTTTTATTATCAGAGCCCAGCAAAGGCGAAACGCCAGAATCCTTATTTAAACGCGCAGTGAAATCCGCTGAAGATGCGGTAGAAATCGCATGGCCCAATGAACGCGAGTTGGCAAACACGCGGCGCGCCAAACTATGGCAGAGGGTCTGGCCCTTTTGGGATAAAAAACGCGAAGCTAAAAATACCATTTATGGCGAATTGGCAGGCGGTTATCGCACTGCCAAAAAAGTCATGGAAGATGAAAGTAATTTCGAACGCGCGCAGCGCTATTATCGCTTTGAGGTGCAGGCGCGCATTAAAAAAGCATCGGTTAAATGGCCAGAAAGGTGGGCGGCAGGGTTTTATGCTCTGTTTTCTGCATATGGGGCCTCTATTGGACGGCCCTTTGCGGCGCTGGCAGGATTTATACTTGTCTTTGCTGTGATTTATCTAGGTTTGGCCGTTGGGTCAGAGCATTCAAAATTGCATGCACCTAGGTTTGGAAGCGACATCACATTCATTGCCAATTCATCTCATGAATCCACATGGCAAGCGCTGGAATTTTCCATGAATAATGCTTTTCGGCCTTTATCAGCTCTTGCCACAGAGGCACCTCGTGAAGAACAAAAATCTCAAAATGGAGACAGGAATCTAAGTGTATCGGAACACCTTTTGTTCAACCAAAACGGCTTGGTGCGATTTTTAGTGAAGTTGCTGGCGATTTTTCAGTCATTTCTTTCTATCTTGTTGGCATTCCTATTCGGCCTTGCCATACGCAGAAAGTTCCAGATTAGTTAAATTAGGGAATGACCGTTATTGGCGATAAATACCCTGCTTACGAACTGGTATAATTGGCCCTTTTTAGCCTATTTAAAAGAAGTAAATCATGTCTGATTTTCTGCTCTAAACAGACACTCATATTTGCATCATTGCATTTCAGCCCTTGAATGACATCATTCTGCGTGCCTGAGTGAGACACATGACCGCATAAAGCCATTGTAAGAAGAAAAGACACTTGACCC
>CAYGPZ010000047.1:0-4034 GCA_964352025.1 uncultured Hyphomonadaceae bacterium | reverse complement strand
AAATCAATTGGCCCTAGCGTCCGAAATCACTTCTACTGCCAAACTGATCCGTTACTCATCATCAAACCTGCCCCACCCGGTTTATCGGTAACGTAGGCTATACCGCCCTCTCCTATGCTGGCTGCAGAAGGCAAGCTGGCCATATTCTGCGGCTTTAATCGCATTGGGCCATCTACATGCAATGAGGCCGTCGGCCAGTCAGACCCAATACCGATGTTTCCGGTTGAGGGGTCAATCTTTAAAGCCGTATTCCAGCTCCCTCCATCTGAGGAGACTTTGATAGAAAAAGCCTCTTCACCCGCCAGACCCATTTCGGCACGACCCGACCAATTATTCTGAAACAGCAAGCTCGCTGTATTTCCCGACGCGCCTTTATTGACCTTGAGGCGCATATCGCCCGATCCCGGTCTCACATCATCATGAGACATCAACACGCTATCAGTTTTGATCGCCAATCTCTCATATTCACTCGAACCAGTATTCAACCCAAGGAATGGCAATTGGGTAACCTCTTCGGCTTGATCATTATTAGTGATGTCTTTCCAACTTCCACCATCAAAAAGGATAGTCTTGTCATCGCTTTTGACATAAGCGCTAAAGCCCGCCAAAGGCACATAAAAACGCCAACCACCATCTCGCCAAACAGCAATTTCTAACGAATGATTTTGCCATGCCCCGCTCGGGTCTAGCCCGACAATCCATGCCTGAGCGTCCTGTGGATCTGCCACAGGCTCATTCACGAGCTGCGCCTCGACGCATAAATGCACCAGTGTATCCAGATCCACAATCGCCTCATTATGAGTGACGTGTTTCTGAGCTTGGCCAGAAAAAATGTAAGGCAGGTTTAGGCGTGTGCTTGTGTCGGGCATAGCAAAATCTCTCTCGTAGAATTAAAACGAGAAAACATGCTAAGCCCCTCACCCTGTCTGGTGGATAAGTTCGAGCTCACTTGACTAAAAACCTCAATTTACGGGCTCAATCTGACTTCTTAAAGATTTGATTATAACCCAGAAAATTGACACCCAACGCCACTATACTTGCGAAAGTCAGGCTTATTAGAGGTGAGATTCCAAAGAAATAAGTCAGCCCCGAATACACTGTGAAATTCACTGCTATTCCAACAAAAGAAACGCCAATATATTGCGCAAACTGTTTCGTAATATTATCTTTGGTTTCGTTTTCAAACGCGAAAAACTTATTAAAAACAAACGTCACACAAAGAGCTATTGGTAAAGAAATCGCACGCGCCAAAATCGGGTCACCACCCATAATAAGTATGCCCTTAAGCACACCTGCATCAACAATGAAGCCAACTGTTCCAACGATCAAAAATTTTGGGAAAAAGCGCAACATTTATGATCTGGAAGGTGGTCTCAATGCGAGATAATGAAGCCTTTTTGCCTCATGACGTCCACGCTGAACTAAATCCAAAATGATACCGCAAGCGACAGATATAACTGCAATAATGCTCAAAAATCCAGATAATATCGCTGTTGGGAAACGCTCAACTAACCCGGTTTTCAAATAATCATCTATGACAGGTACACTCAATACGACTGCGATCACCGCAAAAAACAATGCGACATATGAGAAAAACCAAACTGGCTTTTCTGAATAAAACAGCCGCAAAATCATAAACAGAATCTTGAAACCATCTCTAAAAGTATTCAGCTTACTTGGCGACTCTTCGGGGCGCGTCGAATACTCTGTTTCAATCTCCAATATCGGCAATTCCAACTCTAGCGCGTGTACGGCTATTTCTGTTTCAATTTCAAAACCTTGCGACACGGCTGGAAATGATTTCACAAAGCGGTTTGAAAAGACTTTATAGCCTGAAAGCATGTCATTTAACTCTCGACCAAATAACACCCCTACCGCGCCCGTTAGCATTTTATTGCCAGTCGTATGTCCAAAACGATAGGCCTGTGCATCTGTATGACGTCTGGCCCCATTTATGTAATCATATGGACCGTCCAATAGCTCTTGGATCATATGATTAGCGAGCCCTGCATCATAGGTATCGTCGCCATCCACCATGAGATAGACGTCTGCAAAAATGTCAAAAAATGCGCGCCGAATAACAAAGCCTTTGCCTTGTCGATTTTCAGACCTAACAATAGCCCCTGCTTCGGCCGCTATATTCGCTGTATTGTCTGTTGAATTGTTATCATAGACGTAAATTTCAGCTTTCGGCAGAGCCTCTTGAAATCGCTGGACCACCGTCGCAACGGTATTCTCTTCATTATAGCAGGGAATAATAACAGCGATTTTCAAATCCACAGGCAGAGTTGACTTCGAACTATGAGACTTCGCCCGCGAAAGTTTTGTACCACTTTCCAAATCGGTCTCGTCTTTTACATCATTATGCATTCTTAGACCTGCCCAAAAGGAGTTTGAGTCACTAGTTAATCTTCAACAGTCATGACTGTATATTTTAAACGGCAATATTAAAGTGTTTTTATTGCAGTTTTTATGGTTTTCATCCCGAACTGGTTACGTTTGTATGCCCTACTCGGCTCTTCATCAAAGCAACTACGCCAAAACCCAAAGCAATAAAAAGAAATACCACACCTAACTCTGGAAAGGTCAGTGCTTTTAGATTTCCTGCATTGATCAAACATGCTTTTTCTGGATCCAGTATCGCATGTCCCGTCTCAGCGCTTTCAATGCTGCAGCCGGAAAACAAAGCTAGCTGCATCACCCAAGAATACGCAGCAAACGCTAGTCCATAAGCCACCAGCAGATTGACACCCCAGTGTTTTGGCCACCCCCAAGCAATTATGCATGCCAATGCAGGTGTCAAAATATGTAAATACCAACCAGGCGTACCGCTCCCCACTCCATCAATCGCGATGCGCAACATCTGGTGATAGGTCAGCCCCGCCAACATAGGTAGCAGCACGAACACTGGCAAAAAAATGAGCCTATCTTCTTTCTTTACCCGTCTTAGCCAATTTACGGAGACCCATAATAATAAAAGCGCAGGTCCCAGCAATAATATTGGCGATGTCCGCACCAATGACCAGCTTCCGGTATAAAGGAACGTTCCAACAATCGTTGCATAGCCACGCAACATTTCTATGACACTGAAATTGGACAGGAAATTGACCAATACGCCGCCATCTTTATCAAATTGCAGCATTTCATCGCCGCCAATCGCATTGCCGTATGCAAGAAGTTTATAGGCATACCACCCTGCCCCTAATAGGAAGGCTAACCCAATTGTGAGGCTGCCGTATTTAAGGGTCTCAATTTCGCGATCTAACCAATAACGCCATCCAAAATAAGTCACTATTCCAGCAGTAATTGGTACAAAGAAAGCCTTAGTCCAGAGGCCCGCTCCCAAAGCAAAGCCCAGAATAATAGACCATTTGAGATGGCCCTTTTTCTGATCCATTTTCAACAAAGCAAGCCAAGCTATCCCAAAACATAAAAGGCAAAGACTGTCATTCCCGATACGCGCCATTTCAGGGAAAAATTGCGGCACCAGAAATGGCCATGCTGACATAATTATAGCAGCTCTGTTTTTATCCTCTGCAAACAGGTTTCTGCTCGCTTCAACGCCTATTACCAATCCGGCAAATGCAAAAATCCAACTCAATGCGCGCAAAGCAAAAAACTGATCCGCCCAGCTCATATGATTGAAGACTTTGAACACCGGTTGCAGCATCAGATAGTATAAAGGCGGATGCTGCGCCTGCCAATTATGTCCCCCTACTCCCTTAAACTCTTGAGGCGGCTTACTTTTATGTGGTCCCAAATCAGATGCCGGATCAAATGAGGCATAGGAAATATCTTTGGGAAAAGTATAAGGCATCGGACCAGGATAATGCTCGACCGCTTCGTCAAAACGGGCCTGACCATAAATTGGAATATCTCCATCATGACCGATCTGCGCGATGGACGACCAATGTGCAGGTTCATCAAACCCTTCAAAAGGCGGCAAAAAAGCAATATGCGCCATCCCGCAAAAGAATACGGCCGCAAGGATGAACCGATAAACCGCCCAATTTTTTACCTGTCCAAAGTTCATC
>CAYGPZ010000046.1:2509-4035 GCA_964352025.1 uncultured Hyphomonadaceae bacterium | reverse complement strand
CCCTAACCTATTGGAGAACAAGTAATGGATAAGACAACAGCAGAAAAGCTACGCCAGACGATTGAAAAAGTAGAGCGCCTGGAAATTGAGAAGAAAGAAGTAGCGGAGCAGATCAAAGAAGTCTTCGCGGAATCTAAAGCACTGGGATTCGATAATAAGGCAATCAGGGAAATCATTAAGCTTAGAAAGAAAGATCCAGACAAGCGAGAAGAGGAAGAGCTTATACTAGGCACCTACCTTGCAGCTCTTGGTGAATTGCCTCTCTTTGAAGATGAGAATGAGCCTGAAAGTAATGTTTTGCCTTTTGGGAGCGGTAAGTGATGACCAGTGAAATTGTTTTTAATGTTTCTATCGGGGCTATAGTACTCTTCGCCGTTATTGCTATGTCTTCAGCACTGTTTTTAGGAGACCCTCTTACAAAGTATTACAAGCTAGCCGATGATCATGAAGTTAGCTTGACAATTACTACCAGCAATAAAAATGACTTAGTTTTAGTTGTCGCCGAAAAGGGAGTTTTTTCTTCTACGTTTAAAGTTCTTGATGAAGGGCACACTATAGGTATGTATGCGGAATGGGCAATTAAAAACGTCCTCAAGAAAGAACTAGAGGATGTATCTTGAGTAAATACGGAAACAGAAAAGTTGTTGTCAATGGGATTGAATTTGATAGCGCTATTGAGGGTAGTAGGTATAGGGATTTATCCTTAATGGAAAAGGCTGGTGAGATATCCGGCCTAACCATCCAACCTCATTTCACGTTTGAAATGAATGGCCTTCTATTCTCTACATACACCGCTGACTTTGAATACTTTGAGAATAATACACGCATTGTCGAAGATGTGAAAGGCTTTAAACAACCTGACTATTCCCTAAGAGCAAGAATGTTTATCGCCTTCAATCCTGATTGCCGATTTGCTGAATATACTAAGGCTAAAGGGCGAGTATTTAAAAAGGTTCAATCCGGTAAATTATTGAGTTGTTAGCGGTTGATTTATTCGCGTTTGTGCTGTAGCGTAATTGCATTCAATAAAAAGGAGAGTAAATTGGATATTGATACACTAGACGTAAACGACCTTACACTAGGCGAAGCGTCAAAACTAATCGAAAAAGCAAATGAAGTTGCAAAACTTATGGGTCGCTCAGAAGTATCTAGCAACGCTAAGTCTGTGGACGATATTGATGAAACACAAGCGGAAATTAATAAACTGATCGGCAGCAAGTTAATTTATCGTTGCCGGAATGCAGGTGTTCATTTTGGCGAGCTTGTTTCATTTAGTGGTCAAACCGCTGTCGTTAAAGATTCCCGCCGTTTATGGTACTGGAAAGCAGCAGGAAATGAACACACCCTTTCAGGTGTAGCCCGTCAAGGCTTGTCTGAAAGTAAATGCTCTGGTGTCGTTGAAAAGTTGGTGCTTCCAGAAGTATGCGAACTTATCTCAATGACAGATAAAGCAATTCAATCTGTAGAGGCGGCAAATGTGTATCACGCAGATTAATCTTTTAGGTATTAAATTTAAAGATAATGGC
>CAYGPZ010000046.1:0-2409 GCA_964352025.1 uncultured Hyphomonadaceae bacterium | reverse complement strand
ATGGCTATGGCGATGGCTAATTCATGAAAATAGAAACATTCAAACAGTTGAGTATTTTCCTTTGGGGTAAGCATTGGCAGCACGACGCAGCGAGAACTTTAGGCGTTCATGTGTCTACTGTTCAGCGCACCCTTAAAGGAACTATACCTATGACAACAGAGAGAGCTGACATCATAGCTAAGTTAGCTCTTAAACGAGTAGAAGAGTTAAAGGAGCTTATGGATGAAGTCAGCAACTAGCCTACAAGTCTTAGCTGCCGCAAGGTGGTGTAAGGACTGGCACACCCTCTATAAAGATCTTAATCTTTCATGGGGTGTGATGAAGAAAACAGCGTTTGATAATGGCATTTACTCTCTCCCTTACCCGCCACTGAGCAAAAAGGAGAAGGAATATGCACAAAGATGAGAGAAAGGCTTTAATAAGCAAGTATCGGCTAAAGTTCAAAGGCCCGTTGATATTCCAAAAAGGAACCCGCATCGAAGACTTAGAGGAAAACGATTGCAGGTTCCACATTGACAATCACGGCTTCTGCGGGAAGCAGAAAAAGCAAGGCTCTTCCTACCGTCCAAAGCACGCAAGTATAGTAGCACCAAAAGACGCTCAACGTAAACCAATGAAGGTATACACAAGGGCTATGACTTCAACCAATTTCAAATACGAGGAATAAATCGTTGAGAAAATACACAGACTACTATAACGGGCGATACAACGTCTTTAAGGAAAATAAGGCGGCTCTATACAAAGAAGCCGACGAGCTAAAAGAACTGGCCGCCATGATAAAGGCAGGGCTTAGCGAGCAGCAGAAAGCTGATCTTGATTTAGTTATTGATCAAAGCGTGTCTGTTCCCCAAGAGGATGAGGACATCATCGAGAAGCACAGCCGTTATGCTGGGGTCAACTGGTTACCAGTAGAAACACTACGACCGCATGTAGATGTATTGTTGTGTTATGAGGATGGCGAAATAGATGTGCTAGATGCTTCTGAAAATGATTGGGACCAACCAAGAGAACCCTTCTTTGAAGAGCAGGGTGTAACCAAAATCCAATTCTGGATGCCTATTGATAAGCCAGAATATTCAAGGAAACCATCCCCACTAAGAACGGAGAAGAATGATGCTGGAAGCGATGTTGGCATTTCTGATATACGGAGTGGCGATAATGATCGTTCTTCTGTTCTTGATAGCGAGAATGTTGTGGGAGGAGAAACAGAAAGGTCTGACCGATGTTATCCAGATCATGACGGTGGAGCAACTGAAGGATGTGCGGGGCTATCTGGACCAGTTGATACACGAGAAGACGTGGAAGCGCAAACACCCCAAGACATAGCCGCCTCACTTGGCGAGCAGGGGCAGAAGTTCGCGATTGGGGATGTGGTGATTGCCGGCTTGGAAGACGAAGTTCTCGGAAACCTAGTTGTAGTTCCGAACGCGGAAGGTGATGATCTAATTCATGTTGAGGATGAAAAGGGCCATGAGTGGTCGTTTGAAATAAATGATCTAACCCTAATCCACCACACAGACGTTCCAAGGCCTGAGGGTGAGGGATGGGAACGGAATAACGGCGATAGGGGATTGCGTGATGTTGAGGCAGTTTGCTTTGATAACGGTCAAATAAAAGAGGGTCTCCCTTTTTATCTAGGATTCGACCATGAACAAGACCTTGGGTTTTATGCCGCTTACTTCAAACTAAAGGAAATAGCAGATGAGCAAGATACTGATAACGGCCACGCCGAAACCTCTACCGATAGTCCAGGAGATAGCGGGTCGTCGGACGGGCAAGATTGCACATCAGGCGTTAATGATGCGACACCACCTTCGCAAACAGAAAACGCTCAGTCAGATAGAGCGGATAGCCAAGGATATCACCCCCTAGCTGAATGGATATTGCAGCAGGAGTGGCGTCAACCATGCCCATTTGGATCGGATCAAATCTTGACAACCCATGTGAGTGAGCCTGAGTTTTTTGAAGATGGCACAATGAGTTATTTATTCAGCGATTTGCAATTGGAGAAATGCAGTTTGCAATTGGAGAAATGCAGTGTTGAAGACTTCTTAAACCGCTTCACCCCTAAAGGCTGGAAGCGTTATGTATACCCGTCCCCAATAAAAACCAACTTTTACGACACAGTATTAAGCTCTGGACAATCCGATACAAACATAGAGCATCCAAGCACTGGCTGGCACGCGGATTATTATGAAAAGTTACTCTTCATCCGAGAACACAAGGAAGAAGATGAAGACGACACCTTAATGGGACCAGATAACTTTCAATCAAGAGAATTTGTTGGTGAAGGTGAAGCGGTAGATGTCGTAAATTCAGAGAAGGTGAAAATCTTCGATGCTATTGAAAACAAAGTTTATGAAGTGGATGTCAAAGATGAGCAAGACACTGAACTTGAAGCGGGTGAAG
>CAYGPZ010000045.1:0-4086 GCA_964352025.1 uncultured Hyphomonadaceae bacterium | reverse complement strand
AATACCTCATCGAACCCCTCACAGGATCTCTCTGGGGATCTTTTAGAGAAAACTAGTAGGTCCGCGAAAATAAAAGTATGGTTTTTCGAATAAGTTGAGAAATTTTTCAATCATCAAATACGACGCGATAGGATATAGACATGGCTGGTTGGATCGTACTGCTTCGCGGAATTAATGTAGGCGGAAATAATATTCTTCCGATGAAAGAGATTCGTGAAGTGCTGGCCAGCATGGGGTTCGACAATATTTCAACATATATCCAGAGCGGGAACTGCGTGTTTGATGCTGGAAATGAATCAGCCCCTTCCCTCACTAAGAAGATTGAAAATGCGATCGATACGAAATTTGGATTCAAACCAAAAGTCTTGATATTGCGAGAAGAAGAATTGAAGAACGCGGCTCTCGCAAACCCATACCCTGAGGATTTGAATGAGCCCAAAAGCGTTCATTTATTCTTCCTAACGGAACCTGCAAAAAACGCGGACATTGCATCGCTTCATGATATGAAAAAGCCCACAGAGCGCTTCGAGCTGACAGACCAGGTATTTTACCTTCATGCACCCGAAGGGATTGGTCGTTCAAAACTCGCTGCACAAGCTGAAAAGAAGCTTGGCGATTCAGTGACCGCTAGAAATTTGCGTTCAGTCATCAAGATTTTAGAACTTTGCGACTGACCAGCTAAAACTGCTCGAGTTAATGCACGCTTGAAGGCTAAGAAACAAAAAAGCTCTCATCACCATAATTATGGCCATTGATGATCAGAGATACTCCATGCTCTCCGGTATAAAGTTTCCGGGTCGTCACTTGCTTAATTGAATGCCGACGTTCCATGACTAACCTTTCTTTTGGGCCTAGCGTTAGTTCTTTCCATTTGAAAACTTTTGGTGATGTCTTTCCGTTCGCTTTTTGGTAATGGATGACATAGTCGATCAAGATTTTCTGGCGCTTTGCAGAATTTGAAGTCAGTACAACCGAAAAGTTCAGATCTTCGCCGATGCAAACATTTTGAGATGCAATATTCAATTGAGGAGCATCTATATTGGGTTTATCTATTCCAAATGCCTGCAAGGTTCTTTTGTGCCCCTGCTTGATGAGTGATCGACAGGCATGGCGAACTAGTTTTTGTCTTTGTTTAGATGCATTTTCTAGCCACTGATGCGCAAGCTCAGCTACAAAATCTGGATGATCTTTAGCGATATCGTTTAGATGATTAGCAACCGACCGCCTGACATATTCTTCAGGGTCATCTCGTAAATTTAAAAGAATAGGAATTGCCGGTGATGGGTCATCTATGAGTTGCTTTAATTGCATTCCCCACGGCAAACGCGGACGTGTCCCCTCCGATGCCAAACGACGAACGTGATAATTTTCGTCTTTTGACCAAGCCGTTATGGTTTCAAACGCCCGTTCTGGGGTAGAAATTATAAAGGGACGCACATCAAATTCAGACGTACCTCGCTTTGTAATTTCTTTTAAAGCCTCCATTGAGCTCTCAAAATCATCTAATCCATACTTGCCTACAACCATTGCGATTGGCCAAGCAGCCCAGCCACATAAACCACTGCTATCACTATCTTTGTTACTATGGCCAAGAGAATCTGGATGCAGCATTTTTATCAAAACAGCATGACGCATTGCTGTTTCGCTGGGAAGATGATGATAGAGAGCATCAGCCACCAGCTCTATTCTCTGCTTTAGTTCAAGTGATGGAAGCGTTTTAAGAATTTCTCTTCTAAACAAGTCAGTTTTAAAACCTGCAACGTGCTTTTCAGCATGCATCGCGATACATTCGACCAATTCAGGAGAAATATTATTCTTTAGCGCTTCCATCTCTTTATTTACTCCGAATAGGTCTCAAGAACGGTATACAAATCCATGGAAGCGTCTTCATCCATTCCACTCATATCCATTACTTCGAAAAATGCATGACAAACAGGTGATTCCATTTCTTTTTTCATCACATCTGCCGCATCTTCAGCGCTACGAAACTGGACAATATCCATATAACCACCTTTAGGATCACGCAGAAGTTCCCGGCGCAAAACCCCAGGCTCATTGGCGACAAAATCTCTTTGAAAAATCTTTGAGGCCGCCATCAAATCAGCTTCAGTTTTTCCTTTGGCTAGCTTAATTGGCGCTAGAACTGTGACAGGTTGAGACATAATATTTCCTTTTCAATTATGTTGGAAAATCTCATATATTGACAAATACGACACTTAACGTCCTATTTGTTTTATGTCTCAACGTTCGGATTCAAATCGCTTAGAACGGCTAGAACAAATCGTTCAACACCTAAAGCAAGAAGGGTATTGCAAAGTCGTAGACCTTGCTGACGTTTTCAATGTCAGTGTGCGAACAATCACACGCGATATCCAAATTCTAAGAGAACGCGGACTTCCCATAGATGCAGACCGTGGACGCGGAGGTGGTATTCTACTGGATCAGCGATGGGGCGTTGGAAGGGTCAATTTAAACTACACAGAAGCGATCGATTTACTTGTGAGCCTAGCCATTGCCGAACAGATGAATTCACCCCTGTTTTTGGCGCAGCTTAAATCAATTCGTCACAAGCTGATGGCGTCCTTCTCTCCCGACAAAAAGAGTAAAATACAGAATTTGAAGTCGCGCATTTTAATCGGTGAATCTGCGTCTAGTTTTGTTTTATCTTCATTTGATGTGTCCCCTCAATCGGCTATCGCAAACCTTCACCAAGCATTTGTTATGCAACAAAATTTGAAGATTTCTTATGAAGCTGAAAATAGACAAAAAACAAGCAGAGAAATCGAACCTCATTATCTCTTACTCAACTATCCGGTATGGTATGTTTTATCATGGGATCACTTGAGAAATGCCCCCCGCACTTTCAGGTGTGATCGAATTGCAAAATCTGAATCATTACAGGACAAATTCAAGCTACAACCGATCGATATCTTCAAAGATTCACTAGCAGACAATATCGTTATCTAGCTCTAATTTCATTGGTTGAAAAAGGACGTCACTTAAGTTTGTTTTCCGTGCGTTTTTCAATCGTATGTGTTAGGAAGTCCACCTGATTGGGAGAGGACATAAAGTATGCGTTATTGTGTAATTTTTGCCATGGGTTTTGCGCTCGCCGCTTGCTTCAAAAATCCAGCCACGGATAAAACACCAGTAGAACCATCCACGGCCAGTACTCAGTCTTCCGGCTCCAATCAGGTTTCCGCGACGGAGGTTAAAACCATGTCACCGCAAGCCGTTCGTGAAGGCTATATTCGCAATGCGACATTGGCCCAGCTTTACCGCTGGTACCAGATTTACGAAAACGATGCCGTGCCAATGGCCAACAGTCTGGATATTTTATCGTCTGACATCAGTGTAAAATCAGGATTGGGTCAGGCAAAAGGCCACACATCCTATGCAGAGCGTGTCGAAGAACTGCCCAAAGAATGGGAAAATGCCCACAAAGTTAAAAGCACGGATATCGAGATTGGCGATGATGGAACAATCTCTATGACAGTGGACATTACCTATGAAAACAAAGGCCTATTGCCCAATGGTCAGGTGCGCACTGCCGAGCTAACTTACCTAACACGCCTTGCTCAGACAGATTCGCTTCTTCCCAAGTTTGAGTCCATTGAAATAAAGCAAAACACGGACGGTACTGCAGATGATTTCACATCGCTTTATGCCGAAAACAGAATTAAGAGCCTGTTGCATTATTGGTTTGCTATAATTGAAGATCCACGCAGAGACCCAGCGCCGGCTAGAGAAATTTTTGCAGACGATTTTGTATTGAATTTTTCGAGCGGAGCCATCACAGATTTTGTAGGCTTCGAGGCGTGGTTGGCTGGCCCAGCATCAGCGATAGATGCCAGTACGCACACAATTACAGCGTTTGACTATCAGATTATCAGCGAGAATGAATATGCAATGCAGGCCGATTTTGAATGGCAAGGTATTCAAGCGAACGGCACCGAGCTTGTCGCGAAAACGCGTCATAAATGGATCATAACGGATGATCCCATGAATCGTTTTTCTAAGATAAAACAAGTCGACGTAGAGCTGATTGTCCCCTTCCAGCCCAAACCGAATTGATCGTTCAAAATC
>CAYGPZ010000044.1:0-4194 GCA_964352025.1 uncultured Hyphomonadaceae bacterium | reverse complement strand
GCATTTCCTCACCAAGACGATGAAAAACGTAAAAACAGAGATGAGTTTACAAGTTTTAGCCTACAATATGAAGAGAATGATCTCGATATTGGGTGTCAAACCACTCATCCAGAAGATGATGGCCTGAACTCAAACAAAACGCTCGCCCTAAAACTATTGCGCTATGAAACCTGCGGGAACGTTTTTACACAGCCTCGGCCCTTTCCCGCCCCATAGCATTTATTCCTAAGTGTCCGAATTGGGACTGCATACAGCCACCTTAATTGCAAATCTAGTGATCGCTGAAAAAAATCGCGATTCAAAATTCAAAGTGTAATACGCTTCCTAGCTGCCGCCCTTTAGTTGGCGATCTTACGGAAAAATGGGGTCCCATCCCCCTTTTTTAATCCTGCAGATCTCTGGCGAGGCGGAAGCCCAAACAGTGGCACCGAAGCAAGCTTAAATATCCATCGCGATAGGCGGAACGCAAAAACCTAGGATCGTCAGGCCACGACCCACCACGATACACACGCCCCGAACAGCCAGAACAATTCGTGAGCGGACTTCCATTTGAAGGCGTATGTGAATAACCTTCTTTATACCTATCCTCAACCCACTCCCAAACATTGCCATGCATATCATATAAGCCAAATGCATTGGAGGGATATTGACCAACCGGTGTCGTCTTACCAACGTTTCTATCATAGTTGGCTTGAGATGATGAAACTGTAGCCCCAAATGAATATGCGCTCGTCGTGCCTGCTCGCGCGGCATACTCCCATTCAGCTTCACTTAAAAGGCGATATGTATGACCTGTTTTGCTGGACAGCCATTTGGCGTAGGCTTTGGCGTCATTCCAATTGACATTAATAACCGGACGACTACCCTTTCCCCATCCTTCATCCCCGCCTTCGCTTTGCGGTCCAGAGCCATTACAACTGCCGGCGGAGACACACGCCTCCCATTGCGCCCATGTTATCTCATATTTACCGACAGCGAATTTATACGCAAAGCGCACGGTGCGTTGCCGTTCTTCAGCATCAACACGGAGATGCTCATATGAAGGCGACCCCATTCTAAAACTGCCTGATGGCACAACAACCATTTCTGGACAGCCTGAACAGTCTGTGAAGGATTTGCCGACAGAAAATCTCGCCTCCTCCTCCCGTTTCGCTTTTTCTTCTGCCGCTCTTATCGCTGCTAGCTCAATTACGCGCTGTTTTCTTAGTTCTGATGCTTCTGCGTCTGAGAGACGATCGATGGTCGATTTGAGCCCGTCTCCCACGGAAAATTTTAGTTCGTTATTGCTCGATGACATGGATATATTT
Organism: uncultured Hyphomonadaceae bacterium; assembly: GCA_964352025.1. Classification (GTDB taxonomy): domain Bacteria; phylum Pseudomonadota; class Alphaproteobacteria; order Caulobacterales; family Hyphomonadaceae; genus Hirschia. The sequence goes on along the minus strand of CAYGPZ010000044.1, from coordinate 2,887 downwards.
GCCAAGTAGTTTAGCTTAGTGAATTCCAATGCCTTTGCGGCCGCTGTTTCCCTCAATGTATCAAAAAAACGTTCTAAATGATGCTCGTCACCGATGAAATATATAGCAGCTAAAGTAACGGATAAGTCTTTAGTTTGATCTGTTAATATACGGTTTGTTACGTTACAATTTCGTTTTTTTGTATTCGCACCTACTCTAGGTAAGGGTGCTCCTCTGCCTTGCCAAACCAGTTTTATACTGTACCCGAGAAAATCTCGGCGCATCGAATCAACCTTATCTTTAGAAGGCATAGGTTTACGGGCTTTTTCAAGTAGAGAAACACCTACTGTTTGCATTTCCAGTAAAACTGCTTCCACTTCGCAAAATGTTTCCTGAAGGACTGGGAGTTTTTTGAAATAAGATCTGGCGTAGCTGAGGTCGATTTTAAAACCAGAAATCACTCTTTCCTCACCGTAAAAGGAAATCAATGCTTGTAGTTTTTGTTGAAATTCTGGATCCTGCGATATCACATAAGCGTTGTTTACTACTATATCGACGTAGAACTCGGGCTGAATAATCTCAGCTGCAATCAATACAATGCTGTCTACACTCGGTGAATCATCCGTTTCCGCCAGCTCCTGCTCTAGTTGCAGCGACCAATCTGCAAGTAGCCTAAATCGTGTTTGTTTTTGCTCTTGGGCATCAGCGACACTCAAACCTACCATAGACATGCAAATATATAGCCCGACAGCAATAATTCCGGCGAAGAAAATCCTATGCATCTGCATTTGACGACCTGCAGAGTGTGGTACGAAATCAATATGCATCATCTGGGTTTATGTCTCCGAGTTGAACAGCGGGTATTATCAGCGAAAACTCGCTTGGACTTGTCGCGTTTAAGTTTCGATCTTGAGGCTAATTATGCAATTTTTCGTTCGAAAGACAATTGACTTGTGTAACCAAATGCTGAATTTATTTCTTCTTGCCGAGGCTTCATAAAAACGCCGACAGATTATGATTTTTTCTAGTTAGACAGGGGCTGTCCCATTTAGATGAGCCACTCATAAAGTTAGATCTGGCATAAATGGGGCAGATCACGGAGCACAAGAATGATCTACAAAAATTTTACTAGTCGAATGATCACAACCTTTTTGTTAATCGCTACCGCATCCCTAGTCGGGTGTGCGAGTTTAAATTTTGGATCATCATCTTGGGCACAATGTAGAGAGGTGGTGAAGTCAAGGCTGTTGATTATGCCAGATGTGGCAAGATTCAAATATGAAACAGATACCCCCGTGGAAGACCTAGAAAGAGAAAAACAAATTATTTCTGAGTTTGTTGCCAAGGCCAACGACAAAGGAATAGAAAAAAATTTGGCAAAGCAGATTATTATTGCGCAAATTTCCGCCTCCAAATCTCTACAAAACAAATTAATACAAAAATGGAAGGCCGCTCCTCCAGAAAGCAAGTTCATCGGAGACCTTAAAAGTACAATTAGACCTCAAATTGACATCGCAAATGCAGAATTTTTGGAAATTTTGGTTATACTTCAAAAGAACGGTTATGAATGTTCTTCTATAAAAAAATTCTTATCCCAACCGTCTGAGTTAGGTAATTTCCCGGAAGCATGGTCAATCGCGACTCAGTGGTCTCAAGCCGTTTGTGCAAATCAGCCATAAGAAATAAATGACTGGTCTAGACTACTGAAGTGCTTGGCTTAGTATTATCAAAGTGTGGATATTGGAGATTGCATTGCGATAGTTATGAAGAACTCTGCCATTGAGCAGACTATCAAAATTGACCTGAGCTGACCTGGTCCCTTAAACTTCGTCCAGCTAGTAGGAAATTCGTTGTAGCAACAACAACGTCTCTCAAGATGCCTTACTGGCCCATTCACCTCCAAAACGGCCACTCTCGAAAAATTCACATCTGTCCTCTTCTGGCGAATTTTTGCCTGATAGCGCTTTCTGAAGTTGAAGCCTGATAACACTATTATTAATTCTGTCGTCTTTGGCGCTCCCGTAACATTTCCGGGGAAGTGTCTGATATCGTTAGTGGTTAGAACAATAAACCACTAACGAGAAGAGCTATCCCAGATAATGAAAACCAGAACACGCCTTTTCGCGCACCGCGAATATTTGACTCCCTTGCATCTATTCGGACTTGAAATTCGTTGGGACGTTCAACCTTCCATCTATCAAGCTCTGCTCTGGTAAACTTGGCGAGCAGAAAACAAAGTCCTGCAATGCAGAAACAAACAAATGCGAGTTGTAGCATGACGTTAGTGAGCCTTTTGGGAGTTGGTCAATTAATTAATTGAATTAATGAGAGCAGTAATCAATAGCAGTCACGATCGATTTTCGACGATTTAGTGAGTAAACGTACTTCTCGTCTTCCTCGATGTTCCAATTGCTGAATGCGGATAGGTCGTCAGTTTCAGACAGCATGTCTCCAACTGAGTAATACTCATTTGATTTCCTCAACACACAAGAACAAAACTCCGTTACGCCGCCGGGCTTTTCTACAACATTTTCAGGGAAACCTTCATAATGCGCAAATTCACCATTCTCGCAAGATTCCACGATATGCCCACCGTCAAAACTGTAGCCTATAAGTTTGATGGCATGAAACCCGACGAATAGAAAAACGAAAAATCCAACGACAGTAGTCCAGTTTTCGCTCCACCATTCCTCACTCAAAACACCCATTGCCTAGTGCACTCTCGTATCTGTTCTGAAACCCAAGACTAATGAAAGCCTCATTGTTGGTCAGAGGCAAGTCTTTAACGACAAGCCCGATAACACTATTATTAATTCTGTTGGATATGAAATGAGCGTCAGAAACAAAGTTCGGCGCTTAATAATGTGATATTGAAATTCTGTTCATGGGACGGGAAGTGGCGAGAAAT
>CAYGPZ010000043.1:0-4217 GCA_964352025.1 uncultured Hyphomonadaceae bacterium | reverse complement strand
CAAGCGCTGTGAGATAGCGCTGGATATGTGTTTGTGCTTGTTCAATACGCTTGGCTATCTTGGTTGGGGTGAAGTTATTGTCCCGGCTATTAACCGCTTTAAATTTGCTGCCATCTACAGCGACAACACCGCTCGAAAACATACCAAGATTACGGCACAGAACAACAAATTGGGCACAAACCTTCCCGATTGCCTCACCATGGTTTTTACGAAAATTGGCAATGGTTTTATGATCTGGTGCTAACTGTCCTGTCAGCCACATCAGTTCGACATTTCGACCTGCTTCGCGCTCTAAACGGCGACTGGAGGAGACTTGATTGAGATAGCCATAAATATAAAGCTTCAACAAAACACTGGGATGATAAGCAGGGCGTCCTGTGGCTTGCGGGTCAACTGATACAAACCCCAAATCTCGTAAATCGAGTGCATCAACAAAAGCGTCGACTGCCCGTACTGGATTATTTTCAGCGATAAAATCATCAAGATGTGTCGGAAACAAACCGCCTTGATTGCGAGACTGACCCTCAATGAACCGCTTCATCCATGCCTCCAGTATCTAACTGGAGAAAACCATAAACTGCTTCGGCGTTTTTACACAGCCTCGGCCCTAAACGGACCGATGAGGGATAAGAAATTTCGCACTTATGTCGATAATTATATATTATGGAAACACGCCTTCAATAATACATGCGTCGGTATAATCATCATCAAGTGAAGAAATTTGACCTACATTATCTACGTATAATATTTCATCTTTGAATTGCAGGTCACCATAAAATTTAATCGTTTTTCCCGAGCAACTTTCACGGATACCTATTGAATAGTCGTCTTCTAGATTATTTATATAAATTTTTGATGTTTCTATTTTCTTTGAAGAAATATTGGCATGAGTATTCACTTCCAGAACACCTGTAAGCTCTACTGTTTTTCCAATACATGAGTTGATTTCTTCTATGGTTGTTTCGTTCAAATCAATCGGATCACAAAAATCTTTTGGTGAATTAGAACACGCAACGGTAAGACACAAAAAAAGAGAACCAACAAAGTTACGGGCCCGGAAATGCTCCCAAAAACTTTGAAGAAGTATAAATGTCTGTTCCTGTTCTATAACTACCTGCGATAGGCACTCCGATGTCACCCGATCTCCACCCCAAAAGTTCTTTAGCTGTCGTTTTATAGTTCTCCCAGTGACGCGAAGTTTCTCCATTATATGCTCCTACTAATGGTCTAGAATTAAATGGCCACGCTCCCATGCCTCCCGCTTCCCATTGAGAGGTAGCAAATCTACCCGCGCCTTGTTCTCCAGTAACTGTATTTTCACTTTGAATTGGAAATGGCCTACTTCCAGACAAGCGATCTGACCAGATACCTGTTATAGATACGATTGCTCCAGCATTGTCGCTTCCCTGTCGCAACCCACCTGGAGATGGCCTAGCTAATCGTTCAGCATCACCAAGCGAATAAGTAAGCGCTTTTCTAATTTCTTCCTTACTAAACTTTGAATTTTTACTTACATACTCAGATGTAAAGTCCAACAAATCATCTCGATTATCAAAAGTGACAACAGCAATGTCTTCATCATTATCGCCTTGTTGATCGTCGCAACTTGCACTGTCAGGCAAGTTTTCAAGATCGCTACAGCTGACCATTCCAGATGGGTCAGTCATATTCAAAGGGTCATTGAATGTATACGTATATAAATTCATTTGATCATTATAACCAACAGGATCAGTTTCTAAAAAACGTGCTTGAGCAGGCAGCACACACAGTGTGGATGCTGCAGCCAGAATTGTCAGCTTAGAAAAATATTTTGAAAAATTCACGATAGCCCCCAAGAGATCAGAATTTACTTCTTCAACTATTATGCTTAACAAACATCTTAAAGTTGAGAAGTCTGTAAGCGGTGTGGGGAATAAATAATGATGTCTGCAAATAAATTATTAGCGTGTTTATTATTGATTTGCCTGTCGTTTTCGACGTTTGCGTCAGCCGGAGAGGCCAATATTCTCCTAGATGATCCCCGCTATTATGCTGCAAAAGTCTCTAAACAACTCAATACTGCCGAATCAGAATTAGATTATGCACAGCTCATGCTGAGCTTTAATGCGATGGTGGATTCAAGATTTGATATTGAAGCGACTAACAAAACCTTGAACGATATGGCCGCTAAAGTGCGGTTAATTGCAGGTGATGAACCAAGTGATCAGCAGCTATTATCAAGCTTGAGGCAGTTCATTTATGATAAGGGGGAATGGAATAACAATACGCCATTCACATATGATCACGATGATCCGCTAGGTACATATATTCCCAACAAGCTCATCCCCAATTACCTCAAATCAAGACGCGGCAATTGTGTTTCAATGCCAACGCTGTTTTTGGTAGTAGGACAAAAAATTGGCCTCGACCTTACCCTATCAACTGCTCCCAATCATGTCTTTGTGCATTATCATGCGCCCGATGGGAAAGTGATAAACATTGAGACAACAAGCGGTGGCCACCCTGTGCGTAAAAGTTGGATACGTGACCATTTTCATATGACAGACAAAGCCATTGAGAATGGCATGTATTTGAAAGTACTTACCAAGAAACAGACAGCTGCGATCCTCGCCAGCATCGTTCTTGAATCTATGTCTGAGAGAAAAAAAACACGGCTATGCGGTACAGCTTGCGGATGTGTTATTGGATATCTATCCAGAATTTGACACGGCACTCTTGCTCAAAGGACGTGCTTTTCAGTCCATGTTGCAAGTCAATTTCCCGCAAAAGAAAAACGATTATTATGATGTGCCGCCCGAAGATGTAGGGTTCTTTAATCATCTTGCCATGAATGCTGACAAAGCTTTCGGTCAAGCCTTTAAATTAGGGTTTGTAGAGCAGCCGAAGAAGTAGGTATTAAGTGTCTGCTTTTGGCGATCAATGCCCTGATTACGAACTGGTAAGAATAGTCCATTTAGAAAGCTTAGAATACGCACAGGGTTGTGTTGAACAACTTTATGCAGTGAGCTCGTTGACAGTGCTCAACACATTACCGTGGAAACCACAGAGGCTCCCCAAAATCTTCAATATTAAATTGACTAGATCAATCGCCCGATAGATCATTTGACCAATTTTCACGCTCATGACGAATGCGAATTATGTCGATGTAGCTTTCTGCAATTAAATACACAATCATATGAGAACCTGCCCGCTTAATTCGGACAGGTGGAGAAAGCTCTGTGCGTTCCCAGTCTAATCTTGGATCTTGAACAATAAGCTTAAACGCCTCATCAAGCATCCTCAGATATTTCTCGGCTCGTGAGACCGACCAATTGCGAACTGTATTTTGCCAAATACTTTCCAAATCTTTTCGCGCAGCGGGACGAAGCTTATAGCTTGTTATGTTCTCGTCCGTCATGCTTTTGAGCGCATTTCACCAATAAACGAATTGATATCAAAATCTGCAGCAACCCCACTTGAAAGCCCCTCATCAACTAGCTTTTGCATAGCCTTGATCTTGTCAGCCCGCTCCTGATCTTTACGGATTAGGTCACGCACATAATCGCTGGAATTCGAGTATTTTCCAGTTTCGGTTTGTGCTTCGACCCAATCTTTCATTTGATCTGGCAGTGATACATTCATAGTTGCCATGGCAATCTCCTCAAGTTCATTATGACACATAATGACAAAGATTGCCAAATATTAGTTACGAATAAAGAAATCCACACATCAAGGCTACTTCCCGCTTCCTAAGTTCTTTAAGCTTTATTGGCGACCAATGATCAAGATTTCGGTTGGAACCAAGGTAAGCGTTCGGTGACTTATTGTTACAGCATAATGGGTTAATATTGCTGTAGTCACGACGCCAAATCTCCAGTTTTTCGAGGTAGTGTCCGGCTCTTCTAGCCAGCGGAAAAGATGAAGAAGGCCGAGTACGGCATCATCGATTTTGTCACTATCCATACGTTCGGAATTAGAAATAACTATGTAGAAATACAAACTAATCGATAAGTTCCTAGAAGAATGATTTGCGGCAAAGGCTCATCTACAGCCTTCCTTGTTATTCTTCAAAAATCTATGGGGCAACATTTAGTTGCTGCACATTTTGCTGCACAAACTGCTACACACGACACTTATTTATCTAACAATTACAACATCTTAATAAAAATTCGAATCTCTGTCTCACCGCCATTTAGGTTTTTATATCATTGTAATTGCTAGATATTTTAACAAACACA
>CAYGPZ010000042.1:0-4273 GCA_964352025.1 uncultured Hyphomonadaceae bacterium | reverse complement strand
GAATTCGCCGAGATGTGTTTGGACACACTCTTAACCGTGAACGATATGGTAGAGGTGCCTCTCTTGAGCACGTTACTAACCTACTCCAAAAGATCGCACTGTAATCGAAACTCCTTTAGCTATTTTTGATGCGTAGAGCGGACACGCGCGCTAATTCCTACCCGGTTTGAAATCTTGCGATCCCTAATCTTTCCCAACTGAACTTTGAAAACATCGTCCATTAGTCCCTCAACACCCGCAAACCACCCATCTCTGTAAAGCACAATAATCGTGCACCACAGTTTCCTACAACTGTTCCCCGTCAGCGACCATGAGACAGATAGCTTGAATTGCTAAGAGAGGGTTTGTGGCTCATCATTTCCTTGGAAGGGAAAGAAGATGAGACAGAAATCGGGGCCGAATGGCTCGGCTGAGAAACACGTAAAAGAGATCAAGCGACGGACACGGCGGAAGCATTCTGCCGAGGAGAAGATCCGGATTGTTCTTGAGGGCCTGCGCGGCGAGTATTCGATTGCAGAGCTGTGCCGGCGTGAAGGCATCGCGCAGGGCCTTTATTACACGTGGTCGAAAGAGTTCATGGAGGCCGGCAAGAAGCGCTTGTCTGGAGATACCGCGCGACAGGCGACGACCAACGAAGTGACGGACCTGAAGCACGAGATGCGCGATCTGAAAGAAGTCGTAGCTGACCTCACTCTCGAAAACCGTGTGCTCAAAAAAAGCGTACTCGGGGATGGGGAGTACGAAGAATGAGGTATCCAGCATCAGAGAAGCTCGAGATCATCCGGATCGTCGAGCAGTCTCATCAGTCGATCAAACGCACACTGGAACAGATTGGTGTATCGCGGCCGACCTTCTATCGCTGGTATGATCTGTATCGACGGTTCGGTGAAGCGGCGCTGGAAGACCGGCGCGGTGGCTCTGGTCGAGTGTGGAACTGCATCCCGGAAGATGTGCGCGCGCAGATGCTCGATATGGCACTTGAGCGGCCAGACCTTAGCCCACGCGAACTGGCCGTGACATTTACCGATGAGAAGCGGTACTTCGTCTCGGAGGCCAGTATTTACCGGCTTCTGAAGGCGCATGATCTGATCACTAGCCCAGCCTTTATCGTGATGAAGGCGGCAAATGAGTTCAAGGACAAGACGACCGCGCCCAACCAGTTATGGCAAACCGACTTCACCTATCTGAAGGTAATCGGCTGGGGGTGGTTCTATCTGTCGACAATCCTGGATGACTTCTCGCGTTACATCATCGCCTGGAAGTTATGCACGACGATGGGCGCATCAGATGTAGAGGACACGCTCGATCTTGCGCTTGAAGCCTCCGGCCTTGATCAAGCCAATGTTGTGCATCGTCCACGTCTCTTGTCCGACAATGGGCCGTGCTACATCTCCGGCCAGTTAGCGGATTATCTAGGTGACAAAGGCATGACGCACACGCGCGGCGCGCCGTATCATCCGCAGACGCAGGGCAAGATCGAACGCTGGCACCAGACGCTCAAAAACCGCATCCTGTTGGAAAACTACTTCCTGCCCGGTGACCTTGAAGCACAGGTCGACGCGTTCGTCGGTCATTACAATCATCAGCGTTATCATGAGAGCCTGAAAAATCTCACGCCCGCTGACGTCTACACCGGACGCGGACAAACCATACTGCTCGAAAGGGAGGAGATCAAAACCAAGACAATGAAACTAAGGCGCTTGCAGCACACACAATCCACTGCTTAACTGAAACCAGATGAGCCAAACACTCACTAAGCTAAGCAGCTATCTGTCTCAAAACACCTGACGACGAACAGTTTAAAAAGGTTTGTCGATTGACATAACCAACGTTTCCACACGCCAACTATCATTTGCAGAAGCGCGCACTACCGTTAGCTCGCTAATAGAATTTTTTAGGAATTTGCGTTCCATTTTGTCTTTAGCAGCTGCTGTAACAGGCTTTTATCGATATATACCTAGCGTTTCACTTTCATTGACGACTTCAACTTTGTCCGGCACTTGTTTGTGAAATTCATCACACCAGATTTCACCATTCAAATCATTTCCATTATCTTCTAAAAGATGACCTTTGGCCTTTTCCTTTGGATGCGTTGATTCTAGTATAGCAAGCGGTATATTATTGCCGATATTTACGCGTGCACATGTCTGACGTCAGACAGCGGCGAATAATGTGCTTAAAGCTATACTAAGCATATAATAAATACGTGACATTTATTACTCCAATGATCTTTCTTACTAGAAAAATACGTGTGAACTAATTTTAACTAGCTCACACGTATTTAAACTAGTCCAATCGATCAACGTGAACAAACATCGGCCCTGTCGGTAAACGGCCAATTTTTAAATAAGTTCGCAACCTCCCTTCACCACCAGGCAAAGTAACCTTATCAAATGTTACCTCTTTTTGTCCCTTTTTCACTTTCTGTGTTAAATGCAAATCCTGATATTTGAGATGCGCAACGCCATCTTTTTCAATATCAGGCAAATCCATCTTGATACGGTATTTTCCGGCTTCCGTGATAACGCGCCAATATCCAGCATTACCGCGAGTAAACACTCCTCTGGGACCACCCCAATCGTAACGAGACAGATACGCACTTGGAGCGTCATCGGTACCCAAATGGATGCGTTGAATACCTTTGGCCTGTAATTCGTCGATGACATCATCAAACCAATTTTCGTAAGCTTCAAGATACTTATCTACGACCTCAGGGTGTTGGTCTGCAATATTGATACGTTCACTTGGATCATTCTCAAGATCAAAAAGTTCTAACCTATCAATAACTTCCTGCATTTCTACATCTGTTGGTGGTACGTAAATTTGATGCGGGTTATCATGGGGTCCAACAAGTTTGTACTTTTGACCCCTGACAGCAAAATGCATGTACTGATATGGCGTTGACCCATAATGCAATTGTGTAAAGAACAATCGATCTTTACCCAATTCTTCACTTTCACCCTTCCATACAGGATAAAGTGAGGTTCCATCTATTTTGACATTTTCTGGCACTTCAACATCAACCATATCCAAAATGGTTGGAAAAATATCGATCGCAGTTCCCATAACGTCAGTCTTGACCTGCTTCGGCAAATGCCCCGGCCAGCTCACATAGAATGGAACTCGAACACCTGCTTCGTAAACACTTGTTTTTGTTCCCCGAAGGTTGGCGACCCACCGCCCCGGAAAAGGATCATTCTTTGTTCTACGATGACGTGGCCCGTTATCTGACATGAAGATTACAATTGTATCTTCTTCTATCTTAGTTTCTTTAAGCTTTTGAAGAACACGCCCGACATTGTCGTCAATGTTCTCAATCATTCCAAATACGGTCGCATTATCTTCGTGCAACCCCATGTCACGAAAGCGCTGAGCGCGATGCTCAGGTACTTGAAGCGGCCAATGCGGAAGATTACTGGCCAGATAAACAAAGAATGGTTCTTCAGAATCCTTGTGCTCATCGATAAAGCTCAACGCAGCTTCTGTGAAAACATCATCCACATAGCCATCGAGCTTTTTTTGTTCATTATTGTGATATAAAATGGGATCGAAATAACTATTCTCTGGCGGTCCCGCAAGATCATTTCCTGGCGCACCAATTCCACCAGCTCTGTGAACCAATGCCTCATCAAACCCCTGATTATTTGGATTCATAGGGTAATTGTCGCCTACATGCCATTTTCCAAAAATACCCGTCTTGTAGCCATTTTCTTGGAGTAATTCAGCGAGTGTCACTTCAGATGCATGCATAAAATGATCAACATTGACCACAGCTGTTACACCAACGCGATAGGGATAACGTCCTGTCAACAATGCCGCACGAGTTGCCGAACAATTTGGATACGTTACAAACGTTTCCATTTCGACACCCTGCTCCCCAATTCTCTCAATATTAGGTGTCTTAAGATAAGGGTTTCCATGTGCTCCAATATCACCATAACCCTGATCATCAGTCATCATGATTATGACGTTCGGACGTTTTTCTGCGTGGGCGCATGCTGCCAACCCAACCGTTATTGATAAAACCAAGTACAGCGCACGTATCGATTTATTTATGAATCTTCGAATATCTAACATCAACTTGCTTTCCTCAGATTTTTCAAAACACATTTCACTTCCCTAGGCCTCATCATAGTCAATTGTATACAATAAGGACAATATTTAAGCAGGCGCAAAGCTTTTTTTGCGCCTGCTCGTTTATTATATATTAACTAGAACCTTGCTCGGCCGCCGAACAATAATCTCCGACCATTGTCTTCATAGACAGCCGCGA
>CAYGPZ010000041.1:0-4431 GCA_964352025.1 uncultured Hyphomonadaceae bacterium | reverse complement strand
TTGAGCTTCTAAGTTTTGTTCCCGTGTTGAGACACGTGCATATCCAATTTTCATAATTGAGAGTATAAATACTTAAAAGTCGCGGTCAAATTATACTATGATAATTATAATGAGTTTTTGGATATGATTATTGCAGGTAATCTAGTTTCGAGCCGTAAGCCCAGCGAAGTCTAATAAACGGTCGTTTTTTGTACTTGCTATATTTTGTCAAAAAGATTGGCCGATGTTTTATTTGAGAAGATGTAATATCTTATCTTCAAGTTTTTTGGCTTTTTATCGTTTCAATGATACTTTCAAGTGTGATTATCATATTCACTTATCGAAGATGAGGTGAACTAATGAGTGATGTTTTCGGCAGCCCAGTTTTTTACGCATCTATCTTAGTTGTTTTTAGCTTTTTTGTGGCTTGGGTTTTTCAAAACCCTGACTCTGAAAAAGAGTAGAGCCTATTTCATTTTGGATAATTTAGCCGCTTTGAGCGGTTATTTGATCGTCCAGATTTACGTTCTAATAATTGGATCTTCAATGTCGGATATTTCAAAAAAGTCTTTATCAGAATTTTCTATCGAAGATTGGAATAGCGTTGGTGAAGGTGCATTTCAACGCGCAAAAGATAAGGCATTTCGATTAGGTTTACCAATCGCGTCAGAACAAGACGGGCAGGCAGTTTGGTTATTTGAAGATGGACATACTGAACCCTGCAAATCTCAATAGAATTTGGACAACGGTCTATCGTGACCAGGCTTGCCAAACCCTCGGTATTACGCGCGGGACGCTCTACAATCATTTCCTAGACGGGAAGAGAACGAAAAATAAGGAATAGCAGCCCGTGATCTTATTGTTTGGCCGGGTATTCTTGCGAGGTGCTAAGAATACGTTCGATTTCGATATTGAATTGATCTGGCAATGTGTAAACGATCAAATAGCCATAGCGTGCCGCTAAAATTTCGTAGGTTCCTTCAACTTCTCCAGCATGGCCCAAGAGCGGGAATGTTTGGAGTTGATCCAAGATTGTAAAGATTGAAGAAAGCACCCGTTCGCACCCTTTAGGGCTACGTGGCTCCAAATATTCTTTGATACTGTGTAAATCGTGACGCGCGTCATCACTTAGGCGGAGATGCATTAAAAGCCGAACTCTTTGCGCACGTCTTCGAGAGGGGTATACTTCAATTCGCCGCGCTGTTTTTTATCAAGCGTAGTTTGAATCTGGTTATTCATCCAAGCGCGATGCTCTGGCGTGGGCTTTTGCCGTTGCTCAATCGGTTGTAAAAAACCGTCTAAATCGTCGCTAACTGTTTGTTTTGAATCTGCCATGTGATCATTTTAACATGATTGCGCTCTATAGCGCTAGTCCAGAAAAAATGAGTTTTGTTGCAGGCTTGGCTATTCCGTAGAACTGTAAGTCACTCCTCCTTGGAGAGCCCAGTCATTATTATTGAAACCAACAGCATGACAGCCTGTTCATCAGGGTATTTGTGGCCCTTTGCAGACGGATGAACGAAACGCCCCTCCATCTAATTGAGCCCAAAACACTTATTTTCTTTAGGCTTATCCAAGCAAAATGAAAGCTAATACTAATTACAGGATCGTACCCAACATGGGTATAGATCCTTCGTTTGAAAATATACTTAGTCTCTTTTTTCTGATTTTATATGCAATATATACAGTATTGATGCTGCCAAAAAGCCTAGAAATATAAACCCAAAAACAATACTAATATGCGATAAAACATCAACAATGGTTCTATTTCTGAAATATAACACATCAAAAAATAGAGCTGGAGCAGCAGCTAATAGGCCTAGCACAAAGAAAAATTTCAAAATCGATTTCGAAAACAAGAAAAAATTCATGTGCTAGCCATTACAGTGTGATCTCTAAATTTTGCATTTAGCAGGGACCCGCTAAGTCGCACTGATTTATTGGCTGAACTGGAGTCGGCAAATTTTCTCCTATGGCTGCTGATGCATTGTCTACAGCATTTCCAATTGCAGCGGCTCCCTCTTGAAGGCCGCCTTTAACTCCTGCTGCAGCGATAGTCGTTGCACTCTGTCCAGCTCCCCCCACAAAACCAGCGGTGACACCTTTAGCTATAGTTTTAGGTGAAACTTGTTTTATAGTTCCGTTAGCCAATTTAGTTGTAGCTGATTTTGCAACGGCTTCATAACTGTTTCTGCCCGCCGTGATTCCTGGCACTTTCACACCCGGAACAACCTTGCCTATTGTGGCACCCACAGCTACATCAACTCCCGTTTCAACTGCACTTATTTTTCCGTCTCCAGTTGTTAATTGAGAAATAACACTCGTTGTAGCTGCTCCTGCAGCAAAGCCGGCAGTTACTTGCCCAGTTGAACCAATAATTCCTCCAGAGACTGCACCACCTACAGCACTAGCTCCTGCACCGACAAAACGCTCTTTTATTCCACCCTTTGTGCTAACAAACCCCGTTACACCTCCAACCGCGGCACCAATTCCAGCGCCGATCAAACCAGTTACACATTGAGGACATTCACCTGTTGGGTCTGTGTTGTTCAAAGGATCATTGTATGTGTATGTGTAGAGATTGGTGTCTGCTTCATAGCCAACTGGATCAGTCTGTAAAAATCGAGCCTGCGCAGGTAAAGCACACAGTATGGATGCTGCAGCCAGAATTGTCAGCTTAGAAAGATGTTTTGAAAAATTCACAATAGCCCCCAAGAGATCAGAATTTACTTCTTCAACTATTATGCTTAACAAACATCTTAAAGTTGAGAAGTCTGTAAGCGGTGTGGGGAATAAATAATGATGTCTGCAAATAAATTATTAGCGTGTTTATTATTGATTTGCCTGTCGTTTTCGACGTTTGCGTCAGCCGGAGAGGCCAATATTCTCCTAGATGATCCCCGCTATTATGCTGCAAAAGTCTCTAAACAACTCAATACTGCCGAATCAGAATTAGATTATGCACAGCTCATGCTGAGCTTTAATGCGATGGTGGATTCAAGATTTGATATTGAAGCAACCCACAAAACCTTAAACGATATGGCCGCCAAAGTGCAGCTTATGGCAGGCGATAAAGCAAGTGATCAGCAGCTATTATCAAGCTTGAGACAATTCATTTATGATAAGGGAGAATGGAATAACAATACGCCATTCACATATGATCACGATGATCCGCTAGGTACGTATATTCCTAACAAACTCATTCCCAATTACCTTAAATCAAAACGCGGCAATTGTGTTTCAATGCCTACATTATTTTTGGTTTTAGGACAAAAAATTGGCCTCGACCTCACCCTCTCGACTGCTCCCAATCATGTCTTTGTGCATTATCATGCGCCCGATGGAAAAGTGATAAACATTGAGACAACAAGCGGTGGTCACCCTGTGCGTAAAAGTTGGATACGTGACCATTTTCATATGTCAGACAAAGCCATTGAGAATGGCATGTATTTGAAAGTACTAACCAAGAAACAGACAGCTGCGATCCTTGCAAGCATCGTTTTAGAATCTGTGTCTGAGAAGAAAAAGCACGGATATGCGGTGCAGCTTGCGGATGTGTTATTGGATATCTATCCAGAATTTGACACGGCACTTTTGCTTAAAGGACGTGCTTTTCAAGCCATGCTGCAAGTCAATTTCCCGCAAAAGAAAAACAATTATTATGATGTGCCGCCCGAAGATGTCGGGTTTTTCAATCATCTTGCCATGAATGCTGATCAAGCTTTCGGTCGAGTTATTGAACTGGGGTATGTGGAACAGTCGGAGAAGTAGGTATTGAATGACTGCCTTTGGCGAGAAAAGCCCTGCTTACCAACTGGTATTATTGGCCCTAAACGGACTATTCGACTTAGTAGGTACTCGCGGTGAATTGGTCACATATGGTAACAAAAAAAGGAATAAAAATGAAAATTATTCTTATGTTTTTTTTTGGACTCACCTGCTTTCTAGCAGGAGTATTCGTTCCAGGTGTCGTAACCAGAATTACATACCCCGGGGCAGATGTTCGCTGTATAGAAGGCGGCCAGATCTGTGTAGGAATGACAATTAATCAAGCTCTAAGCTCTTTTGCTGTCGAAGAACCACTCGGAGGAATGTTTGATTTAACCTGTGGGTTCACGAAGCCCGGTGCAGGTGCACTAAACCATATCGGAATATCGGGTTTATTGAATCGCGTATGCGAAGATTCGAAGTTGGTGGTTTCATTCACCAAAGGGGGGGACCTCACCAACTTATGGATAGAAGGTGATCAGATTGTCCGAATAGACCGCTACCCACGCCATTCCTTAGACCTCTAACAAATGTCTGTTATTGGCGAATTATTGCCTGATGGCTCAAGTCAAAATTGTCAGCCACATTTCTATTTTAGGTACTGAAGAAGACTTTGAGCGAGAGTAGTATTGTTGATCGATTGAATCTGCAGATAGCTTTACCTATTTCTCGCTGGTGTAAAGG
>CAYGPZ010000040.1:0-4515 GCA_964352025.1 uncultured Hyphomonadaceae bacterium | reverse complement strand
CCTTCATTCCACGTTCTCGCCAATAAGCCTCGATCTTCTCCTTAATCAAGTGAGCTCCGCCTTCAGTAAAATAGTCCCGTCCCAATTTTCACACTTCCTCACAAATTTAATCTACAAATTGCAGAGAGAAGTATCAAAACCATGGGAACAATCAAAAAGTAATTGCAGTTGTCGGTTGAAAATTTAGAAATCATCTTTTAGCGTGACTAATAGGCATTCTACGTCCCCCAACCCAGTAGATGCCGTCAACAAAAGGCGGTCTTGTATACTTATGCGGGACCGCCTTTTTTGCACGGGACAATAGGCTATTTTCGCCAGCCTAAGACGCTAAGGAAAAGTAGCGCCTGACTGCAGGTAGCGGCTTATCTGCTTCTTCTGAGAAAGTAATTTTCTTACTGCTGACGGCCGGGTTGATCAGTTGGAAGTCGGTCACGCCAAAATTTTTCGGCACGCTCATAGACTACAAGCGGTGTTAGCTTGTTAAAGTCAGCTAACACCTTTTTACCGACACAAGCGTTTCCGTTGCTGTCGTAATACGCAAGCTGTTCATCGTGAAAATGGAGCAGGTGTGAAGCAGCTTCCTCCTGATAAAGAAAGCGCTTCGTCTCAAACTGGGACAGCATCCACTCCGCGGCCAACTGAGGGGTCATTTCTTTGGTGGTTCATACTTGTTCAAAAGATGTTCGGCGAAGTTTCCACGTTGCGCCGTCGCTCCCTTGAACCACTCGCAATGATACTCTTCGCTAGGATCGCCGTATTTTTGAGTATCACCCGGAACTTTATCCACGGTCATTGGAGGACCGCCAGATTTCATAACAACGATATCGCCGTGCTTAAACTTGTTCGCCATTTCATACCTCAGCATGTGTGTATAATAAACTTTTATAAGATGGGTTGGTGTTGGAAAGAATTCAAGTACGTCCGGCTCAGCGGACTGAAAACCCAAACTATCACTTCAGACGACTATCTGCCTAACTTTTAGCGTCCATTTTGGGCTATTTTACCTGTTCGCAATCAGGGCTTTGATCGCCAAAAGGCGACAATCATATGTATCCAATTCCAATTATTTAGTCAGAACAATATGGAACACAAAATAAAAAGATGTCTTTCAGATCAAACTACCGAAGATGTATTTTTATGCGATACGCTAACAATGATGTGGCTATATTGTTCAGAAGTACACCAATAGCGAAAAGGTAACAGCCCACCCGTGCCTCAACAGAAAGTATGGCCACTAATTGCGTGAACCCTATCAAGAAAGCCACGAGAAAGACGTCCATCATTGACCATTTTCCTAAAAACTCAAGGAAATAGAGTCCTTTCAGTGAGGGAGTAAAAACTTGTCTAGCTATCAGTAGAGCTGTAATATTTTTTGCTATAGGGAAAATAAATGAAAAAACAAAGACTAAGATACCCAAAGTAATATTTCCCCCTTCTAACAAAACTTGAACTGCGCCAAATAGATTATACTCAGTCCCTCCCAAGATTCCTGGTTTATAGACCGAAGGCAAAGCCAATCCTAAGCAGATTAAAATGATCGAAAGGATCAATAAAAATTCCAAAGAAGCAAATCTAGCTCCTTTATTCTCTTCTTGTATCGCTGAATCTCTCTTAGAATTTTCCGAGGGAACCGAAGAGTAATAGTTATCTGTTTGGGTCATGTTACGACGGAGAGAGATTAGCTTGTTGAGTGCAATTAATAACACTTTCTAATGCTGTTATTGCACCCGTCATGTCAATGAATCCATAATCGCTACGATAGTCGATTTTTATTTCAGGATAGAGATAACCGACAAGACGGAACTCAATCTTCTTCCCATCAACAATATCTGGGTCAACTGAAAAGTGAGATTTGAGAAATTTATCACCTTCGATCTTATAACCAGAAGAACCAGAAACAGAAAAATTTGTGTTTTTAATTGTATAGTGAGGCTTCATACCTATCCATTCTATATTAGGAGCATGACCTGCCCCTAATTGAATGATTTCAGCGAATGACCCTTCACTAAAAAAACTTGCATGATTAATTGGACTTGGAGCGGAATTTCCTATCGCCGGCTTAGCAGCGCTACAAGAGGATACATCTCGAGACTCCCGAAGCCATACTTTCCACCCATCAACTTCTTCAAGTAGTGTGACATACTCACCAAGTTCAATTTCTATTCTGTGACCAATTTCATATGAAATTTGAGCATTTGCACCAAATGAAGCTACGCTCAATATAGCTGAGCAAAAAGCTATAGAATACTTCATATTTCTTCCCCAATCCCAACTTCTTATAGTTTTACTGATTACAATTTATATATTGGAAGGTCAATTATTCTAGGCTTGTACAGCAATGAAAGCGTAGCTGGGCTTGACCGTAAAATTCGTCCAACCTATCCCCCTAGTAATGAAATCTGTTATTGATGGAATGGGGAGACATCACATGGAAACTATGTTGGGTATGCTATCTTTTTTTTGGCTCGTATTTTTAGGTTGGACGATTATTGGTTTTTTCTGGCCAAATTTATATTTGAAGCCGATTAAAGGAAAACGGTTTGTTGGTCTTTTCTCAATGTTGATTGTGACTTTGTTATTTGCAGGTATGATTAGTGCAGTATCGCCAGAAGACTATGAAGATAGCGCAATACAAATAGTCCCAACTGATCAAAAAGAGGTTGTTGCCATCGAGCAGAGTTCAAAGGACGAAATTTCAGATTCAGAAGTAAGTATACATCCAATAGGTATAGATATTATATCGGATGAATATCGAACACCACATAAACGAACAATGGTTGTAGTTCTTGATAGAGAGCTTTCGGATGAAGAGTTCAAAATGGCTTCTGATCAGCTAAAAGCACGAGCAACCCAACATACCGAACGGACTTTCATCAATTACTTCTTAACTGATATGGACTTGGAGAAAAGTAGTTATGCTGTGGCTGGGTACACACCTGAATACTACCTTTCGGTTTTAGGGCCAAACATTCAGCAAGAAATTCAAGACACTATTATAACGGAAAAACTACAGTCCGAAGATAATAATTATCTAAAAGAAGAACTAGGTTTAGACTCTGAAATTGAGCAATTGCAGTATTGGATAATGATAAATATTCAGATGGGTCAGCCTTGGAATAAGCCAATTTTGGAAGCGAAATTAGGGAAAAGTGAGCCTATCGCTGTGACCAGACTGAACCCTAATATCATCTATGCTCATTACTTCCCTAAGGCTGACGTTACGATTTTTGAAAACAGACTTAAGGGCGAGTTAGATTTCTGGCGTTCTGGGCGAGCAACTGATTAATCGAAAGACCTATTCTTTAAGGAAATTAGAATGCTGAAAATCAAGCTAATTCTGGTAATGTTCTGCGTGTTGACAGCATGTGTGTCCTATGAAGACATTTCTTCAGTTCCATACTCCGTAAGTGACGATGGAAATCGCACTTCTAAAGTAGTCTACTTAGATGCTGAAACCAAATTGACTTCTGTTTGTAGATTACCTCCCCAAAGACTTGTACTTCGCTTTGAGAGCAATGCATACGAGATGTATGAGGCTGAAACACCCGCGATCTGCAATGCTATTGCTTCATTAGGGCCACAGTATGAAAGATGGGGACTGTGCTTAAGCAAAACAGACCAAAATTATTTGGGATATTTTGCGACTATTCCTGGCTACGGCATTCGCTGCAATCCTCTCCAAGTCGCACCTCCTAAAACCAAAGTTGAAACTGTAAGATAAGCTCCCAATTTCAGGGATACAGCATGACCAAAACTCTTGATTTTAAGGATCTGATGAGGATCAATTGTAAGATTTTGTAGGGAATGCAGGTGGATATAGCGTCTTCACTTACCAGAAACGAACATTGAGAAAACCATTTAAAGTTGCCAATAAAGCCTCACGACTGTACCAACAGATATACTTATAGCAAAGTTGGAACTGACGATGAAAACGCTATTTTTAGCATTGTTGATGCTATCTCTTGGTGCATGTGCCATTACTAACGAATCTACATTAATTATCGGCGAAAAACGAGAAGCAACTGTTTCAGAAAATGTAGTGATTTACACTGCCACACCTGAAAAATATCAAGAAATAGCTATTGTAACTGCGGATGCGGCTCATGATTTCATGAGTAAACAAGCTCTACTTGATATAGCAGTTCAAAACCTTAAAGAAGAAGCAGCAAAAGTTGGCGCAAACGGTATTCTTCTTGAAGATGTCGGAAATTTTAATGTAGGTGCATCGGGGATAATGACAATACCGAACTCCAATAGTTCTGGTGTAGCTATAGCAGCTACCAATACTCGAACAGGAAAACAAATATCTGGCAAAGCCATATTTGTATATCAATAGGCAAATCTAATAACTAAAAGACGATCCAAGCAAGTGACTGCTGAGGGCCAATAATGTCCGCATCACAATGTAGTAAAATGTGCTTAAAACCCTGCAATTTCACATAACAAATATTATCCGCCCGGAAATAACCTGTTGTTTTATTTATATTTTGTTTCAGAAACATCAAGACATCTAGT
>CAYGPZ010000039.1:0-4714 GCA_964352025.1 uncultured Hyphomonadaceae bacterium | reverse complement strand
GGCGGGCAAGATGTTGATAGCGAGAATGCCATTCTCGAACTTCGTATCTTCAAGGAAGAAGGCAGTGGCGGATATATTCGCCTGCGTGACGCCAACGGAAAACAAAGATCTCTAGATGGCAATAACAACGATCATTGGAGCATTGATGGCGAGACAGGCCAATCTGGCATTGGATCATTAGAAGCTGGCACATGGCACACGCTTCGTGTTGATCTTGCGGCCGTTGGTATTTCCGATCTAGCGAACTTCGCTATTATGGGTGACGGTGGCGGAAATGACCGTTACATCCTTGATGACGCAGCGATCTTTGATGAAAGCTATGGCCTCACGGGTGAAGTGGGTGAGCCAAATACACCGCCAGTAGCTGTGGATGATGAGATTGAAGGCACATTTGATGAAAATGGTTCCCACTCAATTGCACTCGCCGACATATTGCAAAATGACATTGATTTAGATGGCGACACTATCAATTTGGTGTCTGTTTCAAATTCATCGGCTAAAGGCGCTAGCGTCTTTATAGATGGCGACAATGAAACAGGTACTATCATTCGTTTCGTTATTGGTGACACGTTCAACTATCTTGCCGAAGGCGAAACAACAACCGACACATTCACGTATACGGTGTCCGATGGAAATGGCGGTACTGACACGGCAACTGTGACAGTGACAATCACTGGTTCAAATGATGCTCCAATTGTTTCCAATCCGATCGTCGATCAAGACGCGACCGAGACCGAAGCATTCAGCTTCACGCTGCCTGATGATGTGTTCTCTGATGTCGACACATCTGACACTTTGGAAATCACTGCCACACTTGAAGATAGTTCTGACCTTCCAGACTGGCTCTCATTTGATGGAACAGCCTTTACTGGTACATCACCTGAAGGCAGCGAAGGTACACTCAACATCCGCGTCACTGCTGATGACGGTACTGAGACTGTTTCTGATGTGTTTGAGTTGGATATTGCTGACTACATCGCACCAAATAATCCTCCGGTGGCGAATGATGATATTTTGGAAAACGAATTCTACATCAATAAAGAATTTCTTGTCTCTTCAAAAACAGAAGGCAATCACGATAGCTCCAGCACAGCAGTCTTAAAAGATGGCAGAATAGTAATCACTTGGCGAGCCAATGATGGCGAAGGTGGCTTACTTGGTGCCAACGGGGATGAAATTAAAGCACGCATTTTTGATCAATATGGTTCCGCGGTATCCGAGGAATTTATCGTAAATGACGTATTGGATGGACAACAATTTGGTCCTCAGATAACGGCATTAGAAAATGGAGGCTTTGCCATCAGCTGGAGTACCCGCAATTCATCTGCTATTGCGTTCGAAGGCTCACATGAAATCAAAACAAAAATTTTCAACGCCAATAATACACCAGCAACTCCGGAACTCACGATATTTAATGAAGAGTATGCTGCCTTTGATTCTCCTCTGTGGTCCTCGATTTCTTCGCTCGACGAAAATCGCTTACTAATCACTTGGAATTCAAATAGTAATTCATCAGATTCAATAACCGGTAATGTTAGAGCCAGTATTATTGATACTGATGGATCTATTATGGTTCCGGAATTCCAAGTTTCTAACCAATTTGGTGACCTTGATGGTAACGCAGAAATAGCAGTGCTATCAGACGGAAAGATTGTCGTAACGTGGCCAGCATATGACGGAGCAGAATACCCTGGAGGAGAAGGAATTCTTGCTAGAGTGTTCAATCATGACGGAGCAGCGCTTTCATCTGAGTTTATTGTGAATGAACAAACTATTGATAGACAAGTTGACCCCAAAGTTACAGCTTTGCCAGATGGTAAATTCGTAGTTGTTTGGGTATCAAACGATGACCAAGAAGATACATCATTCTCAGGGATTAAAGCTCGTATTTTTAACTCAGATGGATCAGAGTTTGTATCTGAATTTCTTATAAACCAAGAAACAGAGAATTATCAAACCGCTCCTACTGTAACACTATTATCAAATGATACTTTTATCGTCGCATGGACCACTCATGATTGGAATCAAGATGGTGATAGCTGGAGTGTAAAAGCACGTATTTTCAATCTAGATGGGACAGAGGCAGCTCCTGAATTCTTAATAAATCAAGAAACAGAAGACGCGCAATTAGGGGCAGAAATTGAAGCATTACCAGATCAGGGCTTCATAGTTACGTGGCATACGAATACGTACCACAGCACATCCACTACCGCCATAAAGGCACGATTATTCAATAATGATGGATCACCTCGTGAAATTCTTGATAGTCCCAATGAAGATTTAAAAACAGAAATTGACTTGTCTTTACTGATAGAAAACGACATAGACGCCGATGGTAACACACTGACAATCACTGAAGTTTCAGCTGTAAGCTCCGCAGGTGCCCTCATCTCACTTAATGGTGACGGCGACGGTGTTTTTGATCCAAATGGTGTGTTCGACTATTTAGCCGAAGGTGAGACAACAACCGACACTTTCACTTACACCGTATCTGACGGAAATGGCGAAACTGACACAGCGACTGTCACAATTACAATAGCAGGTGAAAATGATGCTCCAACGGTGATTCGTCAAATTTTTGATCAAGAGGCAGACGAAACAGAAGCGTTTAGTTTTACACTTCCTGATGGTGTTTTCTCTGATGTAGACTCATCAGACACACTAGAAATAACGGCTACATTGTCCGGTGGTTCGGACTTACCAGAATGGTTGTCATTTGATGGAAAGACCTTCACAGGAACACCGCCATTAGGTAGCGGAGGCAATCTCTATATTCATGTTACAGCTTCCGACAGAACCACAACTGTTACTGACGTATTTTTATTAGACATCGCCGATATCTCAAGCCCACGCCCGCCTGAAGGTGAACCAACTACAATTCTTGATGATATAATAGAAGACCAAGGCTTTGTCATTTCAGAAGCTCAATTGCTAGAAGGTATTTCCGATCCTAATGGTGATAAGCTATCGTTAGTAGAAGGTTCTGTATTTGCTTCTGGAAACCTTAGTTCACTACGTCCCACAAAGGACGAAAGCGGTAATTTTGTGTTCCCATCTCTGCCGGACTCCTTTGGCATTATTCGAATTTCTTATTATGTAAGTGATGGTCATCAAAGCACGCGATTCACACAAACTTTAACTGCGACTCCAGTAGAAGACCCTGTAATTGCCAATGATGATTCGATCGGTGGGACGCAACCATTTATTCTTTCAGACCCTCATAACAGCGATCCATGGTTCATTTCTCCCCAAACAACAACATTGGAAAACGGAGATTATGCGACCGTATGGCTAAATTTTATTTCAGGAGACCTAGTTGTTTCAATTCACAGCTCCGAAAACACGCAAGCTAATTCAACTTTTCAAATTGACCTCGAAAACGGTTTACCGAATCCTCCAAATATTGCTGCGCTCGAAAATGGAAATTTTGTCGTCGCTTGGGTGGAACCATCAGCATCAACCGCCACTGAGATTTTCCAGATTTTTAGCCCCGAAGGTACACCTTTGGGAGCCCCTGTTTCAACTCCATTAATAGGTGCGAATAATTTTACACTCGGAGTCAACGAGCCATCACAAATCGTTACATTAGAAGATGGTGGATTTGCAATTTCATCTGTTCAAGCTGTACTTGATCTAAATAATTCTATAAATTACGTGAGTTCCCTTCGCATTTACGATCAAAACAACGTACTTCTTCATGAAGACTTGGATTTTGTCTCAGATAACTTCGGGCCGTATACTCGAGCAGATCAGCTTGAAAATGGAAACTTGGCTTTCGTTTGGATTGATGATGGTGGCGTGTCCTCTCGTATTGTGGACCCTACCGGAAACATTGTTGCTGACGATATTGGTGTCTTTGGTACCTACGGATTTTACTACGCCAATATAGATATCTTATCACTCAGTGATGGCGGCTATGCCGTCAGCGTACCAGATCAAAATGGAAGCGGAAATTTATCTGTTGTTATCATGAACTCAGATGGCACCTACAGTAACCATTTCACAGCGACAACAGATGAGTCAGGAATAGGGAAACATGCGATAACCCAGCTATCCGATGGGAATATACTCTTAGTTTGGGGTGACAGAAATTACAGTGAACTAACCGCATCTATTAAAGGTCAGGTTTTTGATCAAAACGGAAATAATATCGGTGATCAAATTGTTATCAATGAAAGTCAAAATATCCGCTATGCAAGCAACCCAACGATAACTACTCTAGACGATGGAGGTATTGTTGTCTCTTGGAATGACTCTTCGTCAGAAGGCAAAATAAGTTACATAGAATCCGTCATCCTCAACTCGGATGGAACACCTCGTAATTCCAACATGCTTAGCGAAGATGACATAACGATCATCTCTGCTACATCATTGTTTGCTAACGATATTGATGTCGACCGTGATGACCTCTCTATTTCCAATGTCTCCGCCACAAGTGAGGCTGGTGCACTCGTCTCTCTCGACAGCGATGGAAATGTATCATTCAACCCTAACGGTGTGTTCGACTACCTCGCCGACGGCGAAACAACCACTGACACGTTCACTTACACTGTATCAGATGGAAATGGTGGCGCGGATACAGCGACTGTGACTGTCACAATCACCGGTACAAACGACGCCCCTATTGTGTCTAACCCTATTGTCGATCAAGACGCGACAGAGAATGAAGTGTTCTCATTCACGCTACCTGATGATGTCTTCTCTGATGTCGACA
>CAYGPZ010000038.1:0-5099 GCA_964352025.1 uncultured Hyphomonadaceae bacterium | reverse complement strand
ACTGAAAAATCGCCTGACCATCACATTTCACCAATTTACATTTTGCTGTTCGGTCTATGAGACAGTAATCTGGTCCTTTGAACCCATTTTGGCCATAGCTTTGTTGTGTATCGCGTTTGCTTACCCATAATAATAATCGATCCGCAAGCACAAAAGTTCACGTTTTGTTCAAATATCAATAAACACACACTTTCCTTAAATGCAATCTCCTACCCTATCCTCAAAAACTGAAATTAGCGGTAGATGAAACCGTAATAATAAAATCGGTCTTTCGGAGAGCCTGGAGGGTGAACCAAAATAATGGCGTATTTGCCGTTCGCTTGCGAACATAAAGGGCAAATTCCTTTTGTGTAATCGGTTTTGGCCGATTTCCTTTTAAGAGAGCAAGCGTCCATCATTTACTTATAGGATCGTTACGCGACTGGAACTAGCCAGTAAGCTGTCTTTGGTGCTTTTACTAGAGTCTCT
Source organism: uncultured Hyphomonadaceae bacterium (assembly GCA_964352025.1). Classification (GTDB taxonomy): domain Bacteria; phylum Pseudomonadota; class Alphaproteobacteria; order Caulobacterales; family Hyphomonadaceae; genus Hirschia. The sequence continues at coordinate 4,631 of CAYGPZ010000038.1, read as the reverse complement.
CCCATGGGTGTTAAATTAGGTGTTAAATATGGGTGTTAAGCTTGAAAAATCACTAGGTAAGGCATTGAAATAAAATAACAATAAAATCCTCTTGGTACTTAATACCCCGAATCTCGGTACTTAATACCCCGAACTTTGGTACTCAATACCCCGAATCTATAAAGCACTTATCCACAGGCAAGCCTAGTACTTATAACCCCGAATCTTGACACGGTACTTAAAACCCCGAATATAGAAAGTACTTAAAACCCCGAATCCATCGGTTGCAATACTATGGTACTTGAAACCCCGAATTAAAATGACAGATATTTCAATAGACAACGCATTATTACCTCAACGTCACCCGCAACAAGATTTGTTTATTTGCGATGTGGCGGATGCTGTCTTGAAAGATATCATGCAGCACATGGAACATCCGTTTTATTCCCTTTCAAAGAAACCAGAAACAAGTGTTCAGCGCTATGAGCATGGCGATACATGGATAGAAATTACACCCAGTGTCAAAGGTCTAGCCACGATCTACGATAAGGACATTTTGATTTATGCAATCTCACAAATTATGGCGAAACTTAATCGGGGTGAGCAAGTAAGCCAGAGGGTCAGAATAAACAGCCGTGAGCTACTCCAATTCACTAATCGTGGAACTGGAGGCAAGGATTACAATGCGCTGATAGAAAGCCTAGACCGCTTGGAAGGCACTAGGGTTCGCACATGTATTCGTTCGGGTGATGAAGAACAAATAGATGGTTTTGGCTTGATAGAAACAACCGGTTTACGCCGAAAGCATGGCCGAGATGGTCGCCTTCTCTATCTCGACGTAAAGCTATCAGACTGGGTTTTTAACGCAATACGCGCAAAAGAGGTTTTAAGCCTGCACCCTGATTATTTCAGGCTTAGAAAACCGCTTGAGCGCCGTGTATATGAGGTCGCCCGTAAACATTGCGGACAGCAACACCAGTGGAAAATTAGTGTTGAAAATCTCAAAAAGAAAGCTGGCGCGAAAAGCGAATTGAAACGCTTTCGGCAAATGCTCAAAGACATAGCCAATAGCGACCATTTACCCGATTACATACTAGAATATCTCGAATTTGAAGATCAGGTCTTATTCATCAATCGAGATACAATGCCTAAAAGCATTGAAAAGCCTGATCCTGACGCGGCTAATATTCTCAAACGCCTTTCCATAGACGTGAATATAGACGCTAGAAAAATTGCTGTTGGCTGGGACATGCATCATGTGCAGCAATGCTTTGCAAATTGGTGGGTAAAAATCGGCAAACCCGACACCCCTAACCCTGATGCCCTTTTCTTAAAATTTTGTCGCACATGGCAAGCCAAACGCGGTAAACCATAAACGCCTTGGTACTTAAAACCCCGAATTTCTGCGGATTTCGAGTTGTTGCACCAAGCTGTTTCTGGGTGTCCCACCTGTTTCATTTGAGGGCATTAGACGGTGCTACGCATATTGCTCCGTATCCATTCACTGAGCTGCCCTTCTTTAATATCGCCAGCCGCAACACCCAGCATGGTTAAAACACACGCACCATCGTCTGCGATAAGCTCATAGCCATTTAAAACAAGAAACAATTCTAGTACGACAAAGGCCGTGCGTTTATTGCCATCATTGAAGGGATGATTTTTTGCAATGCCCACTGTATAGCTAGCGGCTAAGTCTGCTATATCAGGTTTTTCATAGGCAAAGAGATTTTGCGGCCGTGCTAAAGCTGATTGCAGCAATGTAAGATCGCGCGTTCCTGACAATCCACCATGCTCGGCAATCTGTTCGTCATGAACAGCATGAATAACAGATTCCAGGATCCAAATAACCTCACTCATTTTGCAAGTTCACGTAGGACATTCTTGCGTTTTTTCATGAGTTTTTTGGCCGCATTCATTTGCTCAGCAAATTCAGGATTATAAGGCGTAATACGATAACCTGACTGCGCTTGTGTCAGCCACAGGCTATCGCCCTTCTCTACCTGCAATCCCTCAGCAGCATTTTTCGGCAAGATTACAGCGAGTGAGTTTCCAACTTTTGTGACTTTTAATTCCATGACGAATATCTCCTTCGTTATAACTTATGTTATAACTTTGAAGGGTAAGTTGTCAAATTTTAAAGAAACTCCCACAATATAGTCTGGTTGCGCCTTGTCCCAGCTGTTGCACCTGAACTGTTGCATGGGACAATTTGCAACTCATCGCAACAGAAGTGCAGAAACCTAATAGCTAAATGGCGGCATTCCATGATCCGCCCTATAGCGATTTAGCTGGGCGCATATCCAATCCTTCAAAGTGAGGCGGTGTGCTGTGGCCTCTTCTTTCAAAGTCCATTTTACATCTAAATCCACTTGCAAAACGATATTGTCGATCTTGGACATATCGCGCTTACCATGCTTGGCTTTCTTAGCCGATCGTACACGTACAATCTCTTTGTGAAGATCGAGAATACCTTCAATATTACTGCGCTCAGATTCCGCATCCCAGGCTTCACCATCATTGACGGTTTCAAACTGGAAATGAGCTGTTTCGGCACCCACTTCCCTTTCACCAGTGTTGTTTGATTTTCCAAACATCGAACCTAGTGAAAAATTCCTAGCTTTTTCTTGCCTCTCTTTAATTGTCAAACCGCCAGAGAAGGAAGAGGTTTCTGCGCTTTTGGGTGTATCTGTCATGGTTACGTCCGCCCCTGCTCTATGCATCTTCTTTGACATTCAATAATTGTTTTCTAGTCCATTGCCACAAGGTCCGAATTTCCTCGGAGGCAGGATCTTTTGGTTTAGCGTCAATAACACCCAAACCCACTTTGAGCGTGTCTTCATAAAGCACCCTATCCACAATCGCTTGTGGCGCGACATCACATCCTAGCTGCGTTCTGATAAGCTCGGCTGCTTCCTTATTGACTGCTTCGCGTCTTGGACGCGCCCTATTTAACACCGCTGCACAGCGCCTATTTAACTCTCTTGCCGTGGCAACTGAGTTTTCAAGCGACATGAGATCAGGCTGCGAAGGTACGGTTGGAAATAATAGATAATCACACGCTGAAATCAGCATTTTGGTATTAGCCTGTAATGTCGGCGCGAGATCAAATATGATCAAATCTGTCTTGAATTGTTTGGCCATTTCAACAGATGGAACAAGGGATTCTGCATCCACTTTCGCAATGCGAGGAAATTCAGAATGCCCATGCTCAATTCGCAATGCATATAGATTTGTAGCTGTTGCCTGTTCATCAAAGTCAAAAATGATGGTGTTCAAGCCGTCTGCTTGCGCTGCCACTGCGAGATTAAGCGCGAGTGTTGTCTTGCCGCAGCCGCCCTTTTGAGACGCTAAACCCAAAACTTTCATGTCTGACATTCCTTGTGATGATCTGGCATAAAATCATCAAATCAAAACATCGTTAAATTTCTATTTCACCAAATATGTAAATGCATAAATTCTAATATCCAAATATATAAAAATTATAATTTTTTGATTTTACTATATTCAGATTTATGTATTTTATAATATCAGAATATAGGTATATTTTTATTTTAAGATATTATAATTTTTGAAAGAAATTAGCCTGTTAGATGCAATTGCTATAGGCTGTTTAAGACGTGATTAAGTATCACGGCCTAAAATCAGTTCGATATATTCCTCAAATAGAATGTTTCTAGCTGATATGAGCACCGCAAAATCATCCCATAAATCGCAATCTATGAGCGCTTTCGCTTGGATTGGCTTGTGCATTTTTGGTCTAATTATGCTCGGTTTCAGTCTGCTAGGGGGCTATGCAAATTTTGAAACATGGACTGAGGGCAAAGAGGGGCTTCAATACTTTACATTCGGCGCATTGGGCATTGGATTTGAAGGTCTTGGCTTTTTGCTTCTACCAATTGCTATTTTAATATGGCGAGCCAATAGGGGAGTGATCGGGTTTAGCTGGGCGACAATCCTAACAGTGACCTGGATTTTAATTAGTGGGATCAACGCTGAGAGTTCATTTGAATATTGGTATTCAAACAGCGAGGCCGTTAAAGCTCAAAAAATCAATGAGCAATCTCAAGCAGAAATTAAATCCAGCGCAGCACAAACCCAAAAAGACTTAGCACTAAAAGACATTGAGCGCATTCAAGAGCAGCTTTCAGGTATCGCAACACAAAAAGTCGCTGCCACTTTAAGGGCTGAAGCGGCTAAGTTTGATCCTGTAAGCTATCGTACAAAAGTTTCAACATTACTGGCTGAAGCGGATGAAGCTGACCGCAGAGATAAATTAGAAGCTCAACTTGCAACACTCAAGACAACGCTGGCGAATGCAAATGCTATTTTGGCGTCCACAGTCACCACGCAAGGCGTGAGCATTGCGGAAGAGGGCGCTACGGCTAATATCGGTGATAAATCTTTCCTTCAAACCTATAAAGAAAACAAGTTTGGGATTGTCACAGCTTTGATGGAATTTTTAAAGGCTATAGGCATGACGGTTATGCTTATGGCTGTTGGTTCAAATAAACACGCAACTTCGCGCAAACAAGCTTCAAAACCGACAACGACGCCAAAAATAAAAGAGACGCCCGTAGATGCTTCTATGGACGATTCAACCGTCATTCGCTTTACCGATAAAGCAGGGCGCAAACATGTTGCTACGCTTTAAT
>CAYGPZ010000037.1:0-5202 GCA_964352025.1 uncultured Hyphomonadaceae bacterium | reverse complement strand
GGCGGGCCATATCGCTTCATGGCTTTACGTAAAAACTTCAATGCTGCTCGTTTGTTACGGCGTTTGGTAACGTAAGCTTCTAGGACTTCACCTTCATGATCCACCGCTCGCCAAAGATAGTGAAGCTCACCGTTGATTTTGATGACTTTGGAGATAGTTGGCATTTGCCAAATATTTGATCCAGGGGATCAAATATAAGCGGAAAAGGCTCCGGGAGGAGCTTCATCAAGGTGCCACTGCCATTGTTCGAACTTCTTCATCTTGGCAGTACGCTGTTTTCTAATTTTGGAGGCGAAGTAGGGGCCAAACCTATTCCACCAAAACTGTACTGTTTCATGCGTGATGTCTATTCCGCGTTCGTGGAGTAGGTCTTCGACATTTCTCAGTGAGAGTGGAAAACGAATATACATCATCACGGCAAGTTTGATGATTTCGGGCGATGTTTTGAAATAACGAAAGATAGAGGTTTTCATGGTTTCAACTTAGCGAAAACTGGCTAAGTTGAAAACGAGACTTTTAATCTGACATTGCCTTAAGTTGAAATATATAAGCACTGAGGTGCGCGGCGTATTTTATACAAAAAGCTATATTTTTATTCTGACTTAATTCTCGGCCTTAGATTTTTAAGTCAAAAACAAAGTACAGTTAAGGTTTATCGGAATACGATTTTTGTTGATTGCATACAATAAAGCATGCGAGTATTTAGAGAAATGGAATATTGCGTAGGTATGTGTAAAATGACAATTTTGAGTTTCTCTCGAATTTTTTTGACAGCTTTTTCAGTATCATTTGGTGCTGTATCATGTGCAGAAGGAAAGTCAGAAGTTATCAAAGATGAGCGTCCCAACATCATTGTGATATTGGCGGATGATCTTGGATATAATGATGTCGGCTTTACTGGTGAGACTGAGATACAGACACCAGTACTGGACCAACTTGCTGAGCAGGGGACCGTTTTTGAAAACGGTTATGTAACCCACCCTTATTGTGGTCCCTCTCGAGCTGGATTGTTGACGGGACGTTATCAGGCACGCTTTGGGATGGAAAACAATGTCACTTTCTCACCTGATGATAAATATATGGGACTTCCATTAGACGAAGTCACACTTGCAGATCGTTTGAAATCCGTTGGTTATAAAACATCTATTTTTGGAAAATGGCATTTAGGGGCGGCTCCACATTTTCAGCCAAATGAACGTGGATTTGACTATTTTTATGGTTTTCTTGATGGTGGGCACATGTATTTTCCTGACGATGTGCATGTAGAATCTAATGGATATCGCACGTCATTAGTGCGAAATAAAAAACCGGCTGAGTTTACAGAATATATGACGACTGCGCTAAGTCGTGACGCAGCGCGATATGTGAAAGAATTTCAAGACGAGCCATTCTTCATGTATCTTTCCTACAATGCGCCGCATACACCATTGCAGGCACCAGACGATTTAATCGAAAAATATGCGCATATTGCAGATGAAGACAGACGCATATATGCTGCCATGATTGATTCAATGGATCAGGGAATCGGCATGGTTGTTGAGGCTCTTAAAGAAACGGACCAACTGGATAATACCTTAATTTTCTTCCTGTCCGACAATGGAGGAGTATATCCAGAGGAATGGCAACCAAATCATGATTGGTCAGATAATGCCCCGTTTAGACGTGGGAAAGTTGCATTGCTGGAAGGCGGGATACACGTACCTTTCATTGCGCATTGGCCTGTAGGCTTGCCATCAGGGCAGCGCGTTGATGGATTGGTTTCATCGTTAGACATCGCCGCAACATCGGTTGCTCTTGCTGGAGTTGATATTAGTGACGGTTTATTGGACGGCGTAAATTTGGTTCCTTTTATTAGGGGAGAAGCAGAAGGCTCGCCTCACAAAGCGCTGTATTGGAGGCTGGAGGAAGCTGATCATATTTGGGCAGTCCGTACGATGGCTGCTAAATATATGAACCAGACTCTGCCAGGCGTAGGGCTGAGTTTTTTCAACATGATAGATGACCCTGCAGAACAGACTAATCTTGTCGGGAAATTTCCAGAACAGCAAGCAGAGCTGGCTAAGTTGTGGAATGAGTGGAACGCTAAAAACGAGAACAGTTTATTGCAGCAATCATGGGAGTATTCAGCTTCTAAAGCTGAATTCTATGAACAATTACACCAGCAAAACATTAAACTGGCAAAAGAAAGAAAGCCTTATGTCATTGAATAGGTTTAATGTTTTTAGTTCTAATAATAATGGATAGATCAATGACGTATTTTAAGTCTTTTAAGTTGTCCTTGATTGCGGGTGTTTTGTCATTCGGAACGGGATGTTCAACTGCGCAAGAGATTGTGCAAGAAAAAACTGAAAAGCCGAACATCATTTTCATCTTTGCGGATGATGCGGGTTATGCTGATTTTGGTTTTCACGGCAGCACAGTTATGAAAACGCCGAATCTGGATGCCTTCGCAAAGCAGTCCATGCTCTTTGAGCAGGCTTATGTGAGTGCAGCTGTCTGTGGTCCGTCACGTGCTGGTTTGTTGACCGGAAAGTATCAGCAACGTTTTGGATATGAAGAGAATAATGTCCCGGGTTATATGAGTACATCTTCACGTCTTATGAGTCATGATATGGGCCTACCACATGATCAGATCACTATGGGGGACTATCTAAAAAGAATAGGATATACGACGGCGCTTGTCGGAAAGTGGCACCTAGGCAATGCAGATGAGTACCACCCTCTAAAACGTGGATTTGATATCTTTTCTGGATTTAGAGGTGGAGCTCGTAGCTACTATGCACACGATGAGGCGCATTTTAAAGCGCGTCCAGAAGACCGTTGGGAATATGGTTTTGGTGATTTTAAAGAGCCAGAAAAATACCTCACCGATGTGATGGCGGACGATGCAATTAAAATCATTGAAGAAAATAAAGAAGAGCCTCTATTCTTGATGCTGTCGTTCACAGCTGTTCATACACCGATGGAAGCTGAACCTGATGATCTCGCTCAATTTCCTGATCTGAAAGGGAAGCGCCAGACATATGCCGCGATGAATTTATCGATGGATCGCGCTATTGGGCGGGTTTTAAAATCATTGGATGACCAAGATATAGCTGACAACACTATTGTGGTTTTTAGTAATGATAATGGAGGTCCATCTGACACAAATGTATCTTCTAACAAGCCTTTGAGTGGTACAAAAGCAAATCATCTTGAAGGCGGAATTCGTGTCCCATTCCTAGTGCGCTGGCCGGGTGTTGTGGCTCAGAATTCAAAATTTTCCGAGCCGATTAGTGTGCTGGATTTGTTGCCAACTTTCTATCAAGCAGGTGGTGGACAAGTTGTGGATCTAGAGGAAGTTGATGGTAAAAGCTTAATGCCAATTCTGGAAGGTGAAGCGACGCAAACGCTGCATGATGCATTGTACTGGAAGAAGGAAAATCGTGCGGCCATTCGTGAAGGTGATTGGAAGTTGATCCGTTTTCCAGATCGCCCAGTGCAATTGTTCAATATTGCAAAGGACGAAATAGAAATGAATGATCTTGTGGCTGAACATCCAGAGCTTGTGAAACGCTTATATAAAAAACTGTTTGATTGGGAGCTTACATTAGAGCGCCCAGCTTGGATGCTAAAGCGCGAATATGAAGGCATGGCTATGGAGCGAATGGATAGCTATTGGGATAACGAGTAGATTGTTTTCCTAAGTGCCCTCCTAAAGGGGGAGGAGGGTTATGCCTTCCCCTCAATGATCTACGAATTAACGATGCCGTGAACGTATCTGGAGCTCGCACATGTTCGTTCTTTAAATGCTTTCCCAGATCATTTCCTTAATGGCTTTTAACTTCGATGAAACTTTTCTCAAGATCGCTTTTGTCAGTTCAGAAACTGCAAAAAGCTTTTTGAAGCTAAGGGTTTCCTTCCCGAGTTCGCTCTGGTGTTTAGCTTGATCAACTATTCAGTCTTCCACATTTATGAGTGAAAGTGGAAAATAGATATACATCATCACAGCAAATTTGATGATTTCCGGTGATGTTTTGAAATAGCGAAAGATGCTGGTTTACGTAGGTTCAACCTAACGAAAATTGGGGGTAAATTGAATGTGAGGACTCTTTAAATGCACGCGGAGTTTGAAACCATTGAGAATATAGTTTTATGAGCAGTAATCATTCGTCTAAAAACGGCAAACAAAAACAAACCATTTTACAGGCATTTCTTGAGCACAAGGAAGTTTTAGCTGGTTATCTAGCGCAACGGTTTCTTTCAGCAGACGATATTGAAGATGTCCTGCAAGATACTTTTTGTCAGACGCTAGATGCCAGTACAAAGAAAAGAATTCTATCTCCTAAATCTTACATGTTTATAATTGCAAGTGTCTGACGTCAGGGCTTGTGTCTCAGATTTAGGTCTGTGCTAAGAGAGACTTTTCGCTCATCCTATATCTCACGGAGATACGAGATGAGACCGAGTAAACCAACGTCGGGCGAACGGATCGTCAAAGACATCAAACGCCAGACTCGCAAGCAGTACAGCGCCGAGGAGAAGATCCCCATTGTGCTGGATGGCCTTCGTGGTGAAGAGAGCATCGCTGAGCTGTGTCGCCAGGAAGGCATCGCCCAGGGGCTCTATTACAAATAGTCCAAAGACTTTTGGGAGGCCGGTAAGAAACGGCTGGCAGGCGACATCGTTCGCCAGGCCACCAGCACAGAGGTCACAGCCCTGAAGGCCGAAGCGCGTGATCTCAAGGAAGTCGTTGCCGAACAGACGCTTGAGCTTCGCCTGCTCAAAAAAACATGATCGGCGATGGGGGCGACGAGGCATGAGATATCCAGCAGAAGAAAAGCTTGAGATCATTCGGCTGGTGGAACGCTCTGCGCAGCCCGCCAAGTGGACACTAGACAAGCTGGGCGTGCCCCGCCGGACGGTTCTATCGCTGGTATGATCGTTACCTGACAGAAGGTGCAGACGGCCTCGTTGACCGTGCGCCTATGCCAAAGATCGTTTGGAACAAGATACCCGACAATATCCGTGCTGATTTGTACAAGATGGCTCTGGATGAACCAGAGCTGTCACCATGCGAGTTGGCCGTGGCATTCACTGACACCAAAGGCTACTTCGTCTCCGAGAGCTCTGCTTATCGCTTGCTCAAATCCTATGAACTGATCTCCAGTCCAGCCTTTATCGTCATGAAGGCGGCCAGCGAGTTCCGGGACAAGACGACGG
>CAYGPZ010000036.1:0-5445 GCA_964352025.1 uncultured Hyphomonadaceae bacterium | reverse complement strand
CTTGCTCGGCCGCCGAACAATAATCTCCGACCATTGTCTTCATAGACAGCCGCGAAACCATTGCCATCGGTTGATGGTCTAGGTGTATCCAGCAAGTTGATCGCTTCCACCACCAATGAAAAATTATCGTTGATGTCATACGTTACGTTACCGTCAAGAATACCACCAGATTCAATGAACTGTCCCAAATTTTCTTGAGCATTTGGGTTTACAAGATAACGGTCGCGCCAAGTATATGATAACCTCAAGGCTAAATTGTCGGCCTCATAAAATCCACTGACATTAAAGTTATTTGCTGATGCGCCAACAATCTTCTCTTGGTCAGAGTTGTTTATGTAAGTGTAATTCACCTGCGCACCAGTGTTAGCCAATAATCCAGGTAAGCTGGAAAAATTGTGCTGCAAACTTAACTCAACGCCTTCTAGTGTCGCTCCATCACCATTTTGCACAGAATTAATGATAAACTCTTCTGTGATTGGCCTCGTTGATCCATCTCCAGAAATTTCTGTAATAATTAAATCCCGGTTTTCCGATTCATTCTCTACCAATGAAACCAAATCTTTGTAAAAGAGTGTAGCCGACAACAAAGAACCTTCATCAAAATACCATTCTAGTGCTAAATCAAAGTTGTTTGCTTCAAACGGATCAAGGAATGGATTGTTCTGGTTAATAGTTGGCGGTGTTGCGCTAGCTGTCGCAGAAGGTGAAATTTGCCCCAAATTAGGGCGTGCCATTGTGCGTGACGCAGCAAATCTTGTTACGATATCATCGGTTAAGGATATTTGCAGATTTGCAGACGGCAGAATGTCCAGATAATCTCTCGAAATAGCAACTGCACCACTCGGCGGAATTGTAATGAGAACACCTTGATCCGGTTGGAATGTTATTCCATCTAGATCTGGTGAATTTCCAACAGTCGTCTGTTCTGTGGATACAACACGCACCCCGATATTTCCTAAAAGACGATCATCAACGGAAGCAAAGTCCAATTGCCCATAAACTGCAGCAATAGTTTCTTCAACGTCAATGATTGATGCCAAATTTGAGCTTACACTTGATGCCGCTAACAGCTGTTCACGGTCCAACCCTTGAATAGCACGGCGAGCACTTGTTCCTAAAAATTGTGGTAGCGACGCTCCACCATCATAAGAATCAAGGAAGCTACCACCGCCTGCTTCCACCAATTCAACAACCGAAGCAGCATTAAAGGCACCAGGTTCAACTTCCGGCAGCCCCAACAAAGCAGCTGCATCAGCTCTATCAATTGCCAAATTACGGGGTGTAAAGTCTTGCTCCTGTTTCGAATACCAACCACCAAACTTAAACGTCATTGGCATATCAGTATCAAATTCGCGCGCAATATTAAATTTACCGCCCGCAATTGAATCTTCCGCCTCAGAATTAAAAGGGCCAAAGAGAGCCAACAGTCTGTAATTATTAGGGTCTAACGCCTCAGACAAAGCTTGGTCATTTAGAATTACACTCGTGACTTCATCATCAACAGTTGCGTCATACCCAGCCTGAGAAATAAAACTGCTGTTGATAAGTCTCAAACCATCAGATTTTTGTTCAGAAGATGAAAAATTCAGTTCTCCATCAAATGTCCAAGGTCCTTTGGTGTATCCCCCCCCAGTTGAAAAAGCCGTTGTCGAACCATCCAACTCTTGAAAGTTGCCTGCAGTTCTTAGCTCTAGCCCGGTGAACTCTGCACGCGTCGTGATTGGTATGCCGCTAATTAACTCTTGGTTCGTTCCACTTTCTACAACACTTATATCTGGATTATCTCCAGACGCGGCACGTCCTTGAGTTAATCCAAAATTATAGGCACCAGCAGAACGTTCTGCTTCATTTTGAATATCTGAGTAAAACACATCAGCGAATAATCTTAAGTCTTCTATCGGCTGCCATTCAACCTTTCCCAACAGACTTAAACGTTTGTTCTCATCTCTATATCGTTCAGGCAGAATGATATTGTGAGTGTAATCGCGGCTTTTCCGAAATCCACGGCTAAGCTGACTATGTGTTTCAGCATTTCGCTCAGTATAGGCCGCTCCTAAAGCGACACCAATCTTTCCATCCGCAAACACGTCCGAGTACAATCCTGCGACTCGCGGAGCAATTTTACCTGAATTAGATTCATGCGCTGCTTGAGCTGACAATGAGATCTGGCGTTCGCCAATGTCTAATGGACTAGGTGTACGCACAATAACTGTACCTGCAAGTCCACCTTCCTGAAGTGACGCTGCTGGCGTTTTATGTACTTCAAGACTACTTACAAATTCAGAAGGAAGTGACGAAAATTCAAAACTGCGTGATAGACCGCTAAACACATCTCTTTGAATAGCAGATGCTAGAGGACGTCCATTCAGCGTTGCTTGAGTAAATATCGGAGGCAATCCTCGAATACTTACCTGTGATCCCTCACCTCGAAACCTTTGGATTTGCACTCCTGTCACACGCTGTAAAGACTCTGCAACGTTTTCATCAGGGAAACGACCCAACCCAGTGGACCCGATCACATCTGCGATAACCGATGAATTCCGTTTTGTATTTACCGCGTTCTCAAGGCTAGCTTTAATGCCGGTTACAACGACTGTATCGAGTACGCGTGACTCTTCCTGCGTAACTTCCGGCGCGTCCGCTGTTTCTTGTGCTAAGGCATTTTGCTGACCAAGAGTCACGGCAGCTGCAGCGGCTCCAACTAATAGAGATTTTTTTAAATTTACGTTCACTTCAGTGTTCTCCCCGTCAAGCGCTTTTGCGCTATTATCGCGTGTGATGACAATCATCCCGCGTTCAGTGAGACCACCTGAAAGACCTGTTCCTTGAAGCATTATTTCTAGTGCTTCAGATACAGTATACCTGCCATTGACAGGCTTAATCCCGTCAACGTTAACCAAATCAAAGGAGTAAAGAAACTCAATATTCGTTAGATCGCGAACCGACTCTACCGCGCGTCCTAATGCTCCTCCCTTAATACTAAATTCATATTGATCGTTAGCATTTTGTCCCCAAGCGGGCATATTGGCGAAACATATTACGACGGCACAACATAGTGTGTTCTTAATCTGAATAGAGCTCCTCTTTTTCCCAATCAATGTTCCGAAAAAATGCGCAAGGAATTGGCATTCGCGGCGATCTCACAACTAAAGACAGCCGGACTTACAAATCGCGCCATATTTTTATAATTATTTTCCATTTTCTTTGTTTCTCCCCACAAAGCCTTCTTTTTATTATACTTTATTTATCCCCCAAAGAGCCAAAAACTTCTCCCACAAAGTTTCAACTCTCATTTAATTTGAACGATAGAGCACGACACTGTCTTCTGAAGTATACTCCACCTCTATACCGGCCATGACATTTAAAGCTTCAAACATACGATCAATATCGCCTACTTTGTAATAAGCGACGATCTTTTGTTGGCGTATGTCATCATCTCCGAACTTAATTTGAAGATCTGTATATCGTTCAAGATCAGCAACTACCGTTTCCAGTGTATCTCCCTTGAACGATAATTCCCCGTCTTGCCAATCCAGTGTCTTCTGGAGTGCATCGGATTTTACCATGGATACATTCTCGACACCGCGATCGACAATTGCAGATTGCCCTGCGGAAATCTCCATACGCTGCGGGACTGAAACCTGCTCAAGCCTGTCCGGAGAAATATGAGTAGGCGCTAATGCAACCCTTCCTTCAGTCACAACAACATTAAGCTTCTCATCATTCATGCGAACTGAAAATGTAGTTCCAACGGCTGTGACAACCCCCTTTGGGGTTCGCACCGAGAAAGGTCTATTTTCGTCATGAGCAACGTCGAAAAAAGCTTCTCCACGTTTAAGATCTATCCAACGTTCAGATTCTGTAAAAGCAACTTCTAAAACACTATCCGTGTTGAGTATAATTTGAGATCCATCGATAAGTGCAATGGTTTCCTGCTGTCCAACCGACGTCACATATGTTGCATCCATAAGCGTTGATGGACCAGATAATCGCATAATGCCAACAACACAAAAAGCCGCAATAGAGGCTGCAACCGCGCCTAAAGCTAAGGGTTTCACAATTCTAGACAGTCTTGAGGTTCGTTCCTGCCGAATGGAATCGCGGGCAGCATCACTTTCCGCGTAATCATTTAACACCTCTACGAAGTCCAAGCCCCCCCAGAAATCAGCCAATTTTTTAAAAGAAGACTGGTGCAAGGCGCTTTCGTTAATCCAAGCGGAAAATTCTACCTTTTGAGCATCAGTAAGATCTCCCTCACCCAAGCGCATAACCCAGATAGATGCTTCTTCCTCTATGAGGTTTGAATCAGGTAAAGATATAATATTTTGGTCTACCATTTATATTCTAGCTATCTCTATCTTAGGAGGCCTATAACCAAGTCAATTGCTTACATCACGTGTTCGAAAACTCTTACTATTCTTGCCTTGCTTTGCCCAAAACTCCTCAGGATCATACCCACGCGCCATTATAAATTTATAACACAAAAGCATTCCTTTTGCTGCACGACGCTCTGCAGTCCGAGTAGAAATGCTAAGTCGTGTAGCTATTTGTGCAAAATTCAGCCCATCAACACGTTTCATGACAAATACACGCCTCTCCTCATAGGGAAGCGACGCTAGAGCTTCAACAAAAACGCTTAGTTTTTGTTTTGCATCTATCCGATCATCAATCGGAATCTGGCTCTTATCTATAAAGACAGATGACTCTTGAAAATCCGGCAGAGAAACTGATGTTTTATTTATATGTTTCTTCGCTTGATTGATCGCCAGATTTTTAGCGACACGAAATAACAAATGTTCCGGTTCGACAACTTTTTCCTTCAACTCCAAAGAGTAGCAGGTCAAAAAAACATCTTGGGACAATTCATCGATATCAGCGTTATTGGATCTATACTTTGCAATAATCCTTCTTATTGAACTTTTCTGTCTTTCAAAAGCGGCTAGTACTTCCGACATTTTTGTCCCCATTCTATGTTGGGTTTATTTAGCGCTTGAAATTCTGTTCTCCCCAAAACATTCATAGCGATGTGAATTGTATACAATATATCTATTTTGGAAACAACAGATCCAGTATTGCCAGATTCAACTTAATCTAATTTTGCAAGGTTGAAGTGATGAAAACCTCCATCTTCCGATGTTTCAAAACTTACGTGAGATCATCATATTTTTGAAGATAACTGATATACCCCATATTGTAATAAATGGGGTATCTATTTAGTTTTCCAATATTTTCATTTAGTATTCTATTTTGAGCTATGTTCTTCCCTTCTATCGTTTGAAAAAAGATGGAAAAATAAATGAATACAATGCAGAAAACGACATAAACTAAACCCTACCAAATATTGAAATAAACCATCTCAACTACAACCGTTTTTCAATCCAAGCTGCAAATCAGCATTCAGCATTCAGCATTCAGCATTCAGCATTCAGCATTCAGCATTCAGCA
>CAYGPZ010000035.1:0-5538 GCA_964352025.1 uncultured Hyphomonadaceae bacterium | reverse complement strand
GTAACGGATCAGTTTGGCAGTAGAAGTGATTTCGGACGCTAGGGCCAATTGATTTGAGGTAAATGTTGTGATGTCCTTCAACAGCTTCGATAGCCAATTGGAGGCATACCGTTGAAATATATTTCTCTTATCGCTTGTCTAGTATTTATGGGCTTGGGGGCTTCAGGAAGTGCCTTGGCCAAGGGCGTCATGCCTCCCGATTCCTATTCTACTGAGTATTGGTTTTCATGTGGTAACGTTGAAAATGGAAGCGACATAGAAACACGGGTTATTCTTAAATTTTCTGATGGAAAGCTCACAGGACGTCTAGAACATATAATAGATGCAGAAACGCATGAACATAAGTCTTTTCAGACCGAGGTGATTGATGGTCTCTTGAGTGTTGAAACTATGGTTGGATGGTGTGATGGGGCTCAAAGCGGTCTAACCATAAATGGAAGTAGCTCTGACGGTCTTCGAGGTGGTGTCGTATACAGAGTTTGGCGTACCTCCGATAAAGAAGAGGTCGGTGCCATCTTGGTAGATACTGGAACGCCATATTGATGGCTTGTGTAGGAAAGATGTTTTGTCAGGCTTACCCCAAAACGCGTCTGAGGTAGTCGTCGAACATGGGCACGGTGAAGTCGATATCGCCGTGGGCTTTGCTGTAGATCATGCCTTTATTGATGATTTTGGCGCGGCGCGGCCCTAGCTTCTGCATGGGCATGCCAAGTTTTTCTGCGACATCGGCAGAGCGATAGGGACCTGAGCCGATACTGGCCATTGCGGCGACATATTCGCGTTCTTTGGGGGTGAGACGATCTAGCCGGACTTTGAAAAAACCATCATCCAGACGCTTTTGCGCAGCTTGGGAGGCCTGTTTCACATCCCCGGCGTCAATGGGGGAGGCATCCGCGATATTCCAAGCTTGATAGCCCCATTCTTGGAGGAAGAATGGATAATTCTGAGTGCGTTCCAATATCTGATCAAGCGCCTCATCTGTGATAGCTTCTTCTTCTTCTATGATTGGCTTTTCAATCGCCGCGCGTGCGGCATCATTATCCAACGGGCCAAGCGGAGGAAAATCGAATAGGCGTTCTGCATAAGATTTGGCGTCGCCCGATAAAGCCGCGATCTGGGGTAGGCCAGCGCCAAAGAAAATGACAGGTAATTGCTTTTGATTGACGCGGTGAATGGCCACGATGAGAGCAGAATATTCCTCACTTTCAAGATATTGCACTTCATCGACCAGCAAGCACCAGCCACGGCCAGCAGCCTTTGCGGCTTCACCTATGCTAAGGAATAAGTCGGTTAGGTCAAATTCTAGATTGCCGCTATCGCCAACGCCTGACAGTGGATCTACCGACAGGCTCATATCACCCAATTTTACATTAAATACGGATGCGAAACTGCGCAGAATTCGGCTGGTTTTATGGGCTGCTTCTTTGGCGCTTTCTATCAGGGAGAGCTGGCGCAGCGCTTGAAAAATACGTGGATATAGAAGGTCAGCCAGTCGCTTGTTTTCCGGTGCCTCGATGAAGGAAGTGACATAGTCATGTCCGTCGGAAAGCTTTTCGAGGTGATTGAGCAGGACTGTTTTACCTGTTCCGCGTAAGCCTAGAAGGATTTGTGACTTGTCATGCCGACCCATCGCGATACGTTGAAGCGCAATGTTTGCGGCGTCTATGATATGGTCACGACCAGCCAAAGCAGGGGGAGGTGATCCCGCGCCGGGCGCAAAAGGATTTCGAACAGGATCCATAGCGGGCCTCTCTATTAGATTTACCCACTTTATATCTTATTTACCCTAGTATAACAACATCTAGTTATACAATGTTCAATTTTGGTATAGATGAAATTGAGGGCTTTGCGAAAGTGATGCTGGATTATTCTGTTTTAATCGCAATTATCCATACTGTTCTATGAATTGTTCCATTTGGGGTTTTAATTCTTCGACGGACCACATGCACATGTATCTATCTCCTCCGCCATCAATGACTTTTTCCGAAAAGTTGTTTGAAAAATTAAAAGGCGGAGAAAACAGGTCAAACCATCTCCATCCACCCGTTTTTATGTCCCTGTTCTCAATACTTCCATTATTGATATGCGTGGTCGTCATTATGATTTTGATTTCAGAGGAAAGGATGTTCTTAAAGTACAGTGCGATGTCATAATAAGAAAGATGAAAAAGAAAGTCGCGGCTGAAAATTAAATCAGCTGTAGGTAGCTTGTCTTTAGTCAAGTTTAGATGAAGAAATTTGACGGTATCAGACGCATATTTTTCGATGTTCTCATTAATTACTGAAGGGACAATATCAGCGCCAGTGTATTGCACCTGAAGTGAACCAACGACTTCTTTCATCCAAAAGAAATCACCACAAGGCGCATCCAGAATGTTCGTAATTCCAGATTTTTCCACAATTTTGGGTAGTTCATTCCGGAGATTTTCAGTTCTTGCTAAGCCAGAGCTTGGTCCGCTGCGTGATTCGGTGCCTTTCCACCCATTTCTTTCATAGATGTTTGAAAAAATTTGTTCATTGTTATTCGAACTAGGATTGTCGCTCATAATATTTAAAGCCATTCAATAATTGAATTGGGAATATTCAGGCACCGTTAGTCGTCTGTAACATTCAAAAGTAATAGGATTTTACGTCAAGGGTATTTAGACATTGAGTGTATGTTTTCTAGCAATAGGGCTCTTCAACTTTGTACGTGGACTTTCTTCAGCATCATCATTAAGCACGAATAAAGTTAACCCGGATAAGTAAGGGCGGAGGAATGCAGGAAGTACCAAATACGGACAGACCGTTTTTCTCCGTTGTCATCGTCAATTTTAATGGCGGTGATTATTTGCAGGGCGCAGTGGATTCACTGAAGCGGCAAACGCGCCAAGATTTTGAGTTGTTTGTCGTGGACAATGCCTCATCTGATACGTCTATGGAGACATTGGATGTGTCTGATCTTCAGATTGTTCATTTAATGCCAGAGGTAGAAAATCACGGCTTTGCAAAAGGTAATAATATTGCCGCGAAACGCTCAAAAGGGGAGTGGCTTGTCATGCTGAACCCTGATGCCGTAGCAGATGAAAGTTGGCTAGAAAAAATCGCTGATGGAATAGAGCGTCATCCAAAAGTAAAAATGTTTGCAAGTGCACAATACAGCCTTGATGAACCAGGTATCATGGATGGTGCGGGCGATTGTTACCACGTTTTTGGCATACCTTGGCGAGGAGGCTATGGCCGCTCTGTCAGTGAAATGCCAGATGAAGGCACATGTTTTAGTCCATGCGGAGCAAGTGCTATTTTCCACCTTCAAACTTATTTGGATGTGGGTGGTTTTGAAGAAGCATTTTTCTGTTATTGCGAAGATGTAGATCTTGGGTTTCGTTTGCGCTTGCAGGGCGAAACATGCGTCTTTCTACCCCAAGCTATGATCCATCATGCTGGAAGCGCACTCTCAAATCAGGTGGGGAATTTTGCTTTATATCATGGGACGCGGAATCGTTTCTGGGTGTTTATTGAGAATATGCCCCCGGTCGCGTTGGTGTGTATGATTATACCACATCTAATGATGACCTTTATTATTTATCTAAAGCGCGGATGTGAAAAAGAATATAGAAAAGGTTTTTCTATGGCGTTGAATGGGGTGGGGGCCGCACTGAGGAGACGTCAAAAAAAGCAGTTACTTCGGACGCAGAGTAGTTTGCAGATACTTATGCAAATGAGTTGGAAGTTAGGGTTGTTGTTTAATCGTGCTGACGATGTCAAAAAAATAAAGTAATTTTTAAGTTACATTGGTGAGAAGCTCTCCTATTGGTAAGTCTGTTTATTTAATTAGAGTGTTTTTCAATTTGAATTGACCTAGATTAAACTGACTGTTAACGGCATTATTCGTGTCCTAGAAGTATGTAGTAAGAGGTTCTGCCATGAAGGGAATAATTCTAGCTGGAGGAACCGGCTCTCGTTTATTCCCCGTGACTATGGGCGTGTCTAAGCAATTAGTGCCAGTCTATGACAAACCGATGATTTACTACCCGCTAAGCGTACTCATGCTTGCAGGGATAAAAGACGTCCTTATCATTACGACACAAATCGATTTGCCTGCGTTTCAACGATTGCTCAAAGATGGGTCACAGTTCGGTATTAATATCGAATATGCTGTGCAGGACGCGCCTAATGGGCTAGCTGAAGCGTTTATTATCGGCGAGACATTTTTGAATAATGAACCTGCAGCATTGATATTGGGTGACAATATTTTCTATGGCGCAAATCTGAGAAACATCTGTACCCAAGCAGCTAAACGTGAAGAGGGTGCGACTGTTTTTGCATATAAAGTTGCTGACCCTGAACGCTACGGTGTTGTAGAATTTGATAGTAGTTTCACCGCGCTATCCATAGAAGAAAAGCCGACTGTTCCAAAATCAAACTGGGCTGTGACGGGGCTGTATTTCTATGACAACCAAGTTGTTGATATCGCCAAATCTGTCGAGCCATCTCCGCGTGGTGAGCTAGAGATTACGGATGTGAACCTTGCCTATCTTAAACAGGGAAACCTGAAGGTAGAACAATTTGGACGTGGGTATGCTTGGTTAGATACCGGTACGCACGACAGTCTGCATGAAGCATCCTCATTTGTGAAAACAATTGAACATCGTCAGGGAATAAAAATAGCTTGTCCTGAAGAGATCGGGTTCGAGCAGGGATATGTTACGGCAGATGAGCTGATGAAAACAGCGACACCACTCAAGAAAACTGAATATGGTCAGTATCTGATCCGCTTAGCCCAAGACAAAGGTTAGTTCTATGGAAGTTCGTGATTTAGGTCTGGATGGCGTCAAGGAAATTACGCCAGCCCGTTTTGGTGATGCGCGTGGCTTTTTCAGCGAAACATATAGCGAGCAACGATTTATAGATGCTGGCCTTCCAACAGGGTGGGTGCAGGATAATCATTCCTTATCAGCCGAAGCTTTTGTGTTACGCGGACTGCATTTCCAGACAGATCCTTTCGCGCAAGACAAGTTGGTGCGCGTATTAAAAGGCGAAATCTTTGATGTAGCCGTCGATATTCGTAACGGCTCACCAGATTATGGAAAGTGGGTTGGCCTTACGTTGACTGCGGATAAAGGCAACCAAATTCTCGTACCTAAAGGATTTGCGCACGGTTTTCTCACGTTGACGCCAAATGTTGAGGTCGCTTATAAAGTGACAGCACCTTACGCACCGCAAAATGATCGCGGTATTATCTGGAATGATCCAGCTATCGGTATTGAATGGCCCTTAGATGGCAATCAACCTCAGCTATCAGGCAAAGATGCTCAAGCGCCAACACTTGCCGATGTCGACAATAATTTCAAATATTTAGCAGAGTAGGGTGCACCATGAAAATTCTTGTCACAGGTGGTGCAGGCTTTATTGGTTCAGCAGTATGTCGTCATTTGATCAAGGATCGCGGCGTTTCTGTCGTCAATCTGGATAAACTGACCTATGCCGCAAACTTGCAGTCTCTAAAAGAGATTCAAGACCATCCAAATTATGCCTTCGAGCAGGTCGACATATGTGA
>CAYGPZ010000034.1:0-6775 GCA_964352025.1 uncultured Hyphomonadaceae bacterium | reverse complement strand
GAGCAGTTGATTTGTAATCATCAGGTCGCGAGTTCGACTCTTGCAGCCGGCACCATCTTGAAGAGAAAAGCTCATACAAAACAAATCATTAAAATCTAATCGGTAAGATAGTGTACATATTATTGTACACACTAATTATTGACGTACGATTTCATACCCCTAACAATCAGCCGAAATAGCAATCTCATTTAATATACTATCACTCATATGCTGAATATGTGGAGTTGCTAGAATTTGCTTAACACCACTGTATAGTAGCAATGTACAACGTTCACATAGTGGCCCAGAATCAAACAAAGAAAAAACCGGCCTCCTATGTTGGGCTAAACATGCTGGGCCCCTACTTAAAAACACGAAAATCAACTAGTTTCATTCTAATCATGTGATGCAATCCTTTAGAATAATCAAGAAACAAGTTGCTATCTAGAATTGTTCAGGGATAATTATCGATATTTAAAACCATCCTATTCCTAAGGTCCTAAATTGAGTATTTCAAAAGAAGAGAAACTTCTCTTAAGCGAACAAGATATTTGCGACCTCTACATTACGCCAGCTATTAAAAATGCAGGCTGGGATCCTTTTACCCAAATCAGGCGAGAAGTAACCCTTACTCCGGGCCCCATTATTGTGCGCGGACAACTCTCGTCTAGAAATAAAAAGAAAAAGAAATTTGCCGACTATGTACTATCTTGGAAACCTTCGCTTCCTGTTGCCGTTGTAGAAGCAAAAGACAACAAGCACACGGTCGGTCATGGCATGCAACAAGCGCTTGGTTATGCTGACATTATGGAAATTCCTAGCGTTTTCAGCTCGAATGGTGACGCTTTCGAAAGTCATAACAAAGCCGCTTCTCCCAACGAAGAAATTGAAACCTCACTTCAACTAGAAGAATTTCCGACTCCGCTTGCGCTATGGGAGCGATATAAAAAATATCGCAACATCGCAGACAGTGAGCAGGACCTACTAATGGAACCCTATCACGATGATGGAACAGGAAAAGAACCTAGATATTATCAAGCAGAGGCCATCAACCGAACTATTGAATCGGTTGCAAAAGGCAAGAACAGAGCCCTCCTTGTTATGGCTACTGGGACAGGAAAGACTTATACAACCTTTCAAATAATCTGGAGGCTCTGGAAAGCTGGGGCAGCTAAAAGAATATTATTCCTAGCCGACAGAAATATTTTGGTTGATCAGACACTTGTGAACGACTTCAAACCCTTCGGGTCAGTCATGACAAAGATCAAAAATCGACGAATTGATCCATCATACGAAATACATTTGGGACTTTACCAAGCACTGACAGGACCATCCGAAGAGGACAAAGCTTTCAAGTCCGTTTCTCGCGACTTCTTTGACCTGATAGTCATTGACGAATGTCACAGAGGAAGCGCAGCAGACGATGCTGCCTGGAAAGAAATTCTAGAGTATTTTAATAATTCAGTACAAATAGGACTTACAGCAACCCCTAAGGAAACCAAATATATTTCAAGTAGCACTTATTTTGGCGAGCCCATCTATACGTACACTTTGAAGCAAGGAATAGAAGACGGTTTTTTAGCACCATACAAAGTGGTAAAAATCGACATAGACAAAGACATCGAAGGCTGGACCCCTCCTAGTGGCATTGTCGATGATTTGGGTACCCCAATAGAAGAACGTCAATATAATCAGAAAGACATGGATCGAATTTTAGTTCTAAATCAAAGAACTAAACTAGTCGCCTCTAGAGTCATGCAGCTATTAAATGCAACCGATCCGTTTAGCAAAACGATAATTTTCTGCGAAGACATTGATCATGCCGAGCGCATGAGAAAAGCTATTGTAAATGCAGCTGGACAGCTTGCAATCGATCACCCCAAATACACG
This sequence comes from uncultured Hyphomonadaceae bacterium, assembly GCA_964352025.1. GTDB lineage: Bacteria > Pseudomonadota > Alphaproteobacteria > Caulobacterales > Hyphomonadaceae > Hirschia. The sequence goes on along the minus strand of CAYGPZ010000034.1, from coordinate 4,906 downwards.
ATGAGAATTACAGGCGACTCCACTGAGGGCAAAGCTGAACTCGACAATTTTATCGACCCAGAAAACAAATTTCCAGTAGTAGTCACAACGTCCGAAATGCTAACGACAGGTGTTGATGCGAAAACCTGCAAACTCATTGTGCTGGATAAAAACATTACCTCAATGACAACTTTCAAACAGATCATTGGTCGAGGGACACGTGTCGATGAAGAGCATGGAAAATACTATTTCACGATTATGGATTTCAAAAAAGCAACTGAGCTATTTAACGATCCAGACTTTGATGGCGAACCAGCTGTAATATATGAGCCAGAACCAGACGATCCACCGGAACCTCCAGACCCAGACACCGACCAAGATGAAGAAGAAGACGAAACTGAAGCTACCGGAAGAACCAAATTTAGAGTGAGCGGAGTTGAGGTAGAGATCATCGCCGAAAGGGTGAGCTTTGTTGGCCCCAATGGTGACCTTATAACGGAATCCTACAAAGAATTTGCGCGCAAACAAATGCGAACTGAGTTTGCGTCATTGGATGATTTTATTCGAAAATGGAATAAAGCAGATAAAAAAGAAGCTATTATAAGCGAACTAGAAGAACACGGGGTTCTGCTAAAAAACCTTCAAAAGGAAGTTGGCAAAGACTTTGGAGACTTCGACCTTCTCTGCCACATAGCTTATGATCAGCCTCCCCTTACCCGTGCTGAGCGGGCTAATAATGTCAAAAAGAGAAATTACTTCACCAAATATGGCGACCAAGCACGCAAAGTACTCACAGCTTTGTTAGAAAAGTACGCTGATGAAGGTGTTCGCAGCATTGAAAACGCCAAGGTTCTTCGTTTAGAGCCCTTTACGGAAATCGGGACTCCCGTTGAAATCATTAAGGGCGTCTTTGGTGGCAAACAACAATACGAACAAGCCATCCGAGAACTAGAAGAACAATTATACAAATAGGCGAACGATAAATGAGCGATCTCTCCGGTATCATCAAATCGATACAAGACATCATGCGCAAAGACGTTGGTGTTGATGGAGATGCCCAACGTATCGGTCAGATGGTTTGGATGTTTTTCCTCAAAATTCTAGACGACCGTGAAGAAGAGTTAGAACTGGTTGATGATAACTTCAAATCTGCTTTGCCAGAACATTTACGTTGGAAAAATTGGGCAGCAGACAAAGAAGGCATAACAGGTGACGGTCTATATGACTTCGTACAAAATACTCTATTTCCCGCGCTAAAAGCACCCGTCCAAATACAAGGCCCCCAAAGAGCGCAAGCACTAATCATTCAACAAGTATTTGCAGACGCATATAACTACATGAAGTCCGGGACGTTACTTCGCCAAATCATCAACAAAATAAACGATGTAGACTTCAACAACAAAGGCGACTGGCATACCTTTGGCGGCATTTACGAACAGATTCTAAGAGACCTACAAAGCGCAGGCAACTCTGGTGAATTCTATACTCCAAGAGCAGTCACCAAGTTTATTGTAAATCGCGTCGACCCCAAACTTGAAGAAGTCGTATTTGACCCAGCATGTGGAACCGGTGGCTTTTTAACTTGCGCAATCGATCACAAGAAGGAAAATTACGCCAAAAGTGTCGCCGACCACAAAAAGTTAGAAAAAACAATCAAGGGCGTTGAAAAGAAACCCCTTCCCTACATGCTTTGCATGACCAACATGATATTGCATGGCATAGATACACCCTCCAACATAAAGTTAGACAATACACTTGCCAAACCATACACGAGCTATGGTGAGAACGATAAGGTCAATTGCATAATTACCAATCCGCCCTTTGGAGGAATGGAAGAAGATGGAATTGAAAAAAACTTCCCAAAAGATCTTAGTACGCGTGAGACAGCAGACCTGTTCATGGCCGTTATTATCCGGCTTCTAAAAAACAATGGTCGCGCAGCTGTCGTGCTGCCAGATGGCTTCCTTTTCGGCGAAGGCACGAAGACAACACTCAAGAAAAAGCTTCTTACGGAATGTAATCTGCACACCATCGTCCGCCTACCCAATGGAGTCTTCAACCCCTACACGAGCATCAAGACCAACATTCTATTCTTCACCAAGGGCGAGCCGACGACGGATGTCTGGTTCTACGAACACCCCTATCCAGATGGCGTAAAAAACTACAACAAATCCAAGCCGATGCGGTTCGAAGAGTTCCAACCCGAGATCAACTGGTGGGGTGATGAGGCTGATGGGTTCAAAGCGCGCAAGGAAACCAATCAGGCATGGAAGCGGAGCGTCGAATACTTCGAACACCGCGGTTTCAATTTCGACGACAAAAACCCGTTCGAGGCGGCAAAGAAGAACTTGGACCCCGATGACCTGTTGGAAGATTACCGGATCGCGCAGAACGACATTCAAAAGCTGCGAGATCAGTTGAAAGCGACCCTGTCGGATGCGCTAAACGGGGGCCGCCCGTGACGGATGTAAACTACCTCATCACCGATCATTTGGATATCTGGACGGAGGCGACCGAGAAGAAATCCAGTGCTGGGCGCGGGAATGCTAGTGGATGTGCGATTAACCATTACGGTCTCAAGAAATTGCGTGAGTTGATTTTGGAGCTTGCTATACGTGGAAAACTAGTCAATCAGGTTTTGGCCAGTAGCGAATATTTAACTGACAGAAAACAAACTGTTCGACTGCGGTCTGACAAAGCCAATGAATACCCTTTTGAGCTTCCTATTGACTGGAAATGGACAAAACTTGGCCGAATTGCAGAAATAAATGGGGGGTTTGCATTCAAGAGCAGCAGATACTCGAATGAAGGAATTAGAGTAATAAGAATTTCAGATTTTGATGAATTGGGATTCAAAGATGCCAAGGTTGTGCGGCACCCTTTCACCAAAGATCTCAATCGATTTAAACTTGAGAAGAATAATATTCTTTTGGCGATGACTGGTGGGACAGTAGGCAAAAGCTTCTTGGTTGAGACTCTTCCAGAGGACATGGTCGTTAATCAAAGAGTCGCTACAATAAAAATCCAACCAGGTAGTGTTCCAGCCTTTGTCAACATTGTTGTTCGGTCAAACCTATTTCAATCAAGAGTTCAAGACGCCAAAAATTCCACTAACGACAACATCTCAATGCGCGATATCACTGAATTTGATATGCCTCTTCCAACTGCTGAAGAGCAAGCACGCATTGTGGCCAAGGTGGATGAGCTGATGGGACTGTGTGATGCGTTGGAGCGGCAGGCCGAGGACAGCCTCAAGGCGCACCAAACACTCGTCGAAACCTGCCTCGCCACCCTCACCAACAGCCAATCCCCCGAAGAGCTCACCCAAAACTGGACCCGCATCGAAGCCCATTTCGATACCCTCTTCACGACCGAGGAGAGCGTGAAGGCCTTGGAGGACAGTATTTTTGAACTCGCGATCAGAGGTGTTTTGGTAAAGCAAAGTGAGGCAGACGAGTCCGCAACCGTCTTTCTCGAAAGGCTAGGGTTAGTTTCTGGTTCTGCCAACAATTTGCCCTCAGGTTGGGCAACTTGTTCTCTGGGGAATTTGGGGAAGATTTCAGGTGGCGGCACCCCCAGAAAATCAACCGTTTCGTTCTGGAACGGTTCCATACCCTGGATTTCTCCAAAGGATATGAAGGTTGACTATATCAGTGATGCCACGGACAAGATTACCGAAGCTGCAGTTGCCGGTAGTTCTGTGAAAATCATCGAACCTTTCAGCCTACTCTTTGTCGTTCGCGGTATGATCTTGGCACACTCTTTCCCAGTCGCGATCACCGAAACAAAAGTTACCATTAATCAGGATATGAAAGCGATTGACTTATCTGAGTTCGACCGCGCGTACGTCCTATTGATGATGAAAGGTTTGAAAAGAGAGATTTTATCTCTTGTAGAGCGATCTTCTCACGGCACATGTAAGTTGGTCAGTGATAAACTTTGGTCCGTCGAGCTTCCACTCCCACCCAGGGAAGAGCAGACGCGGATCGCTGATAAAGTCAGGGACCTAACCAAAATGTGTAACAATCTTCGACATTGCATCAAAACAGCCGCCAAGAAGAAAATTGAACTTTCAGATACCCTTACCTCCAAAATTCATTGAGAAAACATGCGTTTAAAATCTGTCTGGATCAGTGAATACAAAAATCTTCGTGACTTTTCATTTAGTTTCAATGGCGAAAGTTTTATAGATATTTTTGTAGGCAAAAATGGTTCTGGAAAGTCCAATTTTCTTGAAGCTATCCTTGAGATATTTAAGCATATTTCCGATAGTAAAACGAGACTAGCTGAAATCGGATTCTGCTATGAAATAGCTTATGAGATTGATGGAAAAGAAACAAAGGTCTCTTTAAAAGAAGCCGAAACCTCCGACGCCACTGAGGACTGGGTTTTCAAGATAAATGATAAAGTCAGAAAAACTGTTGGTAAAACCCCGTCCCCAGAACACATCCTAATCTATTATTCCGGCCATAATTCTAAAATTCACACCACAATAGCTCATTATAGTGAAGCGTTCGCCCGGGAAAGCCGTAGCTGGACAACCGGTACAACACGAAAATTTATAGGTATCCAATCAGACTATAAAGAAATGTTGCTGACAATATTGTTGATGCAACCTGGAACCTGTCGTGCCCGCCAATACCTATGCGAGAAACTTCAGATTGACGCAGTCGCTAAAGCGTCTTTCAGTCTCACATTAAAACGCCCCCCCTTTGCAACCACTGTAGAAATTGATGTTGCTGACAGAAGTACATTTCTTTGGGCCGCTGAGGGGGCTATTTTAGAATTTTTGCAAAAGCTCACTGATTGTATCAATGGTGGCTTCACCATGGGCGGTATATATGACCGTGATAAAGACCAATACAAGATTCCAATAGACATCGATAAATTTAGAGAAGTTTTCGCCGACACAACAGCTCCGGAATTA
>CAYGPZ010000033.1:0-10619 GCA_964352025.1 uncultured Hyphomonadaceae bacterium | reverse complement strand
CTCGCGACCTGATGATTACAAATCAACTGCTCTACCAACTGAGCTAAGCCGGCACGCCTTGAGAGGTGATGTGATTAGTCTGTTGCGCGGTGGGATGCAAGTCCTTTTTTTCAGTTTTTTTGAAAAAATCACCGCGCATTAAAAAGACGTCGTTTTATAGCTATTCAAAGAATGAAAGAACGATCGCCGCAACAACATATGCGACCAGTGTGTGTCCAGCATCGATCCAGAATAAAACCATTGGTTTGGCAGCATAGATATGATCAGCTGCAACACCTGTTAGGGAAAATCCAAGTGCTAGAAGTATCGCAAACCCAATGTGCCCAATGAGACTAGGTCCATCTGACGTGAGTAGGCGTAAAACAACGGCTAATACGATGACTGTGAATACGGCATTGGCAAAGCCAAGCCCCATTGAAGTCCCCATATCTGAAGTTGGAAATGCTTCTTTCCAAGCATTTTCGATTCTTTCAGGTGACATTTGACGAATCGAATCAAGTTCGGCGACACCACTCATCGCCAAAGTCTGTGCAATCCATTCGTCCGTAAATACGACACCGTAAAAAACATAGCCTATCATGTAGAAAGCAATCGCTGCTAAAGCGACTCCAACGACATTAATTCCACCAATTCTTGGCATCTTTTAGCCCTCCTTTAAAACCTGCTCTTTTCTTTTTACCAAAGAGCGCGTTAAACAAGCCCCTAACGTCGCTCAATAAGGTCTTCTTTAGTTATCTAAATTTGTGACCCTATTGTTATTGTACTCTATTATGACCGAAAAGTAATATGTCACGCATTTTGATCACATCCGCGCTTCCTTACATTAATGGTGTCAAGCATTTGGGTAATCTAGCAGGCTCCATGTTGCCGGCAGATGTTTATGCGCGTTTCAAGCGTTTATTGGGTGATGATGTTTTATATGTGTGTGCTACCGACGAGCATGGTACGCCCGCTGAGCTAGCTGCCGCGGAAGCTGGCATTTCAGTCCAGCAATATTGTGATGAACAGCACGAAATTCAAAAGAATGCAGGTGAGGGGTTTGGGCTTTCATTTGATTGGTTTGGCCGTTCCTCGCGCGAACAGAATGCTATTCTGACACAGAAATTTGCTGAAAAGCTGGAAGCTAATGGCTTGATTGAGGAAAGAACATCTAAACAGGTTTATTCTGTAGACGATGGTCGCTTTCTTCCAGATCGTTATGTTGAAGGTACATGTCCGCATTGTGAGTATGAAAAAGCACGTGGCGACCAGTGTGATAATTGTGGGCGTTTGCTCGATCCGGTTGATTTGCTCAACCCATATTCAGCTGTGTCTGGTTCTACCAATATTGAGATCCGTGACACGGTTCACCTTTATCTTCTTCAAGAAAAAATGCAGGACACAATCCGCGCTTGGGTTGATGAGGCTGAAACGTGGCCACAGCTTGCGCGTTCTATCGCGTATAAATGGCTGGATGAAGGACTGCAGGACCGAGCAATTACACGTGACCTTAAATGGGGTGTCCCGGTTTTAAAGGATGGCAAGCCTCGTCCTGGATTTGAAGATAAAGTATTTTACGTATGGTTTGATGCGCCGATTGAATACATCGGAGCAACTCAAGAATGGGCCGAAGCAGGTGAGGGACGTGATTGGGAAAGCTGGTGGCGTAATGACAAAGGCGCGGAAGATGTTTCCTATGTTCAATTCATGGGAAAAGATAATGTTGCCTTTCACACTGTTTCATTTCCAGTCACAATTTTTGGATCTCAAGAGCCGTGGAAAATAGTTGATAAGCTAAAGGCGTTCAACTGGGTGACTTGGTATGGTGGTAAATTCTCAACCAGCCAAAAACGCGGTGTCTTTATGGATCAGGCATTGGAGTTGTTACCTGCTGATTATTGGCGTTGGTATTTGATAGCGAATGCGCCGGAAGGCTCAGATGCGCCCTTCACGTGGGAAGGTTTCCAATCTGCAGTAAATTCAGATCTTGCGAACGTGCTTGGGAATTTTGTCAACCGGATCACAAAATACACAAAATCGAAATTTGATGGCTTGCTTCCAGCTGAAGGTGACGCCGGAGAAGATGAGGCGTGGATTGAAAATGAACTAAATCAGCGTTTGCCCGTCCTGTTGTCCCATTATGAGAATATGGATTTCCGTAAGGCAGCTGCCGAAACGAGAGCCATATGGGCAGCCGGAAACGAATATCTGACGAAGGCCGAGCCTTGGGTGAAATTCAAGAATGATAAAGACGCTGCGGCGGTAGGTGTCCGGTACGGGCTCAACCTCGTGGCGTTATTTGGAATTTTAGCTTTGCCGATTATTCCTGTAACTGGACGCAAAATTCTCGATGCGGTGAATGTTCCTGAAGATAACCGGACGTTCAAATTTGGTGATGCTAAAGCGCTGTTAAATGCGCTTCCTGTGGGGCAAGAAATTGTGCCGCCGGATGTCTTGTTTGCTAAAATTGAAGATTCACAAGTCGAAGAATGGACTGAGAAATTCGGTGGTGGGAAATAATTCTTCCCACTCGAACTCAGTCTGATTTGCGTTGAAGATACTTTTGATATTTTGAATTGGACGAATCTGAGTTCTTTTTCTCATTTTTCTTCAAGAAAAGCTTCGACAATTGGTCAATTAGAATCGACGTGACGTTTTGCACGCCGCCAAATGCAGCGTGAATTGCAATTGTTTTGTGCGTGCTCTTTCGTTTCGCAATAACTGTTTGTGTCACTCCTTGTTTGAACCAAGATTGAAGGTTTTTTGTCCAAAGGGGAGGTGTTTTGGTTGATAGTGTCATTGTCGAAATGGCTTTGTCTGCCATAGCGAATGAATAACCCTTATCCTGTATTTGGTAGAAAAAACGGATATCTTCACCGCCGGTCCGGTCTAAACGTGGATTGAATCGTATTTTCCCAACGTTTTGTATTGGCATAAGAACACTACCAATATTGCCGGGACGTTGCAGTTTCCGGCGCTCAAACTTTTGTTGTGTTTTAGGGGGAGGCCTTCTTCCAGGCTTTCTTGCGTTGGATTTGTAATTTCCAAAAACAATTGAGCTTTGATTTTCTTTCCAAATGGCCATGAGCTGTTCTAGCCATTCAGATGATACGGTTGATTCCTCATCGACAAAAACGATGAATTTGTATCCGTTAGAAGCCGCATGATCTATTGCGATATTTCGAGCAAGGCTTTGGCCATCTCGTTTGCGCTTGTTGGCAAAGTACGCGATGTTCAAAAAACTGTTTCGGCCGAAGGCTTCGGCAATATGCAGAGCAGATTGTTCAACATCCTGATCGACTATTGCCAAGCTGAACGGATGTTTTGAAGCATTGTCAGAAGATAGCTCTTCTAGACTTTCCAATAATTGCTTAAGCGCATTGGCGTGCCTATTCGCTATTACAGCGATAAGAATTTTATCTGACTGAATATTATTTTTTGTTGTCTCAATCATTGCGAAAGCTTTCGCGCCCCAGTTTTGAAGTTTCTATGACTTCATATCTGCAATAATTGTGCAAACTTATTTCTTGGCCAGTTTTGTCCTCTGTTTACTAGCCTCATAGAGTGCAATTGAGGCTGCGCTCGCGACATTCAAACTTTCCATCGCTGGCAGAATTGGGATTTTTGCAAGCTGGTTACAGCCTTTTGCAACCAATTGACGGATACCCGTTCCTTCAGCTCCCATGACGATAGCAAGTGGCGCAGGCGTATCGAAAGCATCTGAAATTTCGATATCTGTATTACCGTCCATTCCTACAACCCACCATCCGGCGTCTGCGAGTGCTTTAATCGATCTGGAGAGGTTTACGACCGCCACTTCGGGAATTATATCGATCGCTCCAACTGCAGCTTTTGCAAGTGCGCCAGAAAGTGCAGGTGAATTGCGTGTTTGTACGATAACAGCCTTTGCACCAAAAGCGGCGCACGATCTATATACTGCGCCGACGTTTTGCGGGTCGGTGACTTGGTCCAATATAACAATTGGACCTTCGCCATTTATAAGGATTGTTTCAAAATCTTCACCGTCCAATTCTCGTGAGTGAAGTAGGGCCCCTTGATGGACTGCATCATTGGGTATGAGGCGGTCTATTTCCTTGGGATCGGCGAGAGTCGCGTAATGAGGCAGGTTATCTGGATCCAATCCAAGTTTTTGCGCGCCATTTCGACTGAAAAAACAGCGAATCTTTTTGCGTTGGCTGTTTTTTAGCGCTGCTGACACCGCGTGGATGCCCCAAAGCCAAACTTCATCGTCAGGAAGCTGTTGAAAACTCGCGTTTTTTTGGTTTTTTGCATTTTTTTTTGGCTTGTCGGCAAACGACTGCTTGCGTGGTTTGTTCTTCATGTCTATAAAGCGGCCTTCGTAAGGTTTCTGACGGCAGACTTGGAGTGTTCTAAGGCTCACGTCAAGGAAGATCTTACTAACGTTTATAAAGCGTTACACCCTTGGAGGGGTGGGAGAGTGGTTAAATCCAGCGGATTGTAAATCCGCCCGCATTGCGTACACTGGTTCGAATCCAGTCCCCTCCACCATTTACTGCTTTTAACCGAAGCAACCTTCAAGAAAATGAGGACGATTTAGGTTTTCTTGTTGCGTGAGAGTATTTGTACGAAATAATTATTCCAAATATTGTTGTACTAATCCTTTTGATTCATTTCCGTCATGTGTGTGATGTAAGTTGAATATAGGTCAACCACGGCATTTTTTATGGGCTGAGTATCTATTTGAGATTTTGCAAAATGAAAAAGCTCAAAGGTAAAAGTGTCTAGCGACCGATTTTGCTAAGGGGATTGGTAAAAGAATTTGCTGTATCTCTGCCGAAAACGGAGCTTTGGTTGTGATTGTAGATATTTTGGAAGAGGGCGGGCGAGTGTTTCAGGTACAACATCTTAAGATGTGTGGACGCTTGGAAGGATTCGCATCTTTGGCATTGCGCCGGCTTCAGATGATATGAAATATATGAGCGGAACAGAGTTAACCATTGCATGGTGGAATTCTTTCTGGACCTTCTGTTTCTTTAGGAAAGTAATAAAATTAATAGATATAGGCTTACTTTGAATTAGGAAGTGAGAGAAAAAATTTTTTATTTGATATTAAGTAAATAAAGCTTGTTAAAAATTAGTATTAGCAATTTTGGTGTTTTAATACTTGTGTTTGCTGTGAATTTTGTTTGTTTTTGTGACCATTAACTAAAAAAGATTGTGTTGAGTATTTATTTCGCCTGATTGGAGAAAAACTACATTAACTGTTTGCAATTTTGATTTGTTGCTTTATTTGTATCTTATGTTTTGCCGGATGGGGTGTAATACTCGGCGAGTATTTATTTCTTGAAGGAAATTTGTGGGTTTGGTTAACCCATTGAAGGCCGGTTTTGGTTGGCTGTCGTGCTTTTTTGATTTGTATTTTTTGATTTCAACTCATTGTGGCGCGGTTCTTGCGGGGACCATTGTGTAGAGTATGCGAATGGGATAGATGGCTGTGAAACACAACACAATTATTGAAGGTGGCTTCGTTGGTAGAATCGATGGAGCGGATCAGAGTAAAAGTAGCTGGTCAAAGGCTCGATTGAGTAAGTCGAAGCGTTTAATGGATGTCGTATTGGCTACGGGTGTGGCTCTCTTTTTGGCACCATTGTATATGTTGATCGGTATCCTAATTAAAATGAACGATGGTGGCCCCGCATTGTTCAGACAAAAACGAATCGGCGTCGATGGGAAAGAGTTTTACTGCTATAAATTCCGTACCATGGTTATGGATGCAGAGCTTAAATTGAATGATGTGCTAGAAAATGATCCTAAGGCTGCTGCCGAGTGGAGAAAATTCAAAAAATTGAAAAAGGATCCACGCGTAACGAATGTTGGTCGGTTCTTGAGGAAGTCTAGCTTGGATGAATTGCCTCAGCTTATTAATATCTTTCGCGGTGAGATGTCAGTTATAGGTCCGCGTACGATTACTCAAGCTGAAACACCAGATTATGGTGGTATGGCGGATTTTGCTGTCTATTGTAGTGTGCGCCCAGGTGTTCTTGGTCTATGGCAGTTGAGTGGCCGTAGTGACACAGGTTTCAAGAAGCGTGTCGAGTTGGATGTGCAGTATGTTAGAGGTTGGTCTCTGTTGAGTGATATCAAAATATTGTTTGTATCAATCCCGGCTGTTCTTCTCGGAAAAGGTGCGTATTAATAGGGCTAACTAGCTTTAGTAGATGTTCGAATATAAAAAAACTTCTCCCATCGAGTGGAGAAGTTTTTTTGTTTTAGGGGAAGGGTTCGTTTCTTAAGCCATTATATTTTTGACTATGGCAGCGACCGTTAACCAGAAGGCTCCACAGGTAAGAAGAATAAATAGCAACGTTTGAAAGGGCGACCACTTTTCTTCTGTCCAGCATCCATATTCTTCGTTGGCGTTATTTGAGTGAGGCTCATAGTCGCGCAGTTTTATTACTTGGGCGTCAGATGCGTTTGCTGTGATAAAACTATTCATTGCATTACCTGCCTATCAATCCAGAATTGATATATTAGCAGGAGCTCTACAAATGGAGCGTTAATTTAAAAGCTTAAATTTTTATTCAAATCTATTTTAATTACTTATCAAAAGTATAGTTCAGAAATGCTCTTGATATTTATTTTCTAAGCTCTGTCAGGCCGCGAAGCCACTAGTTCGATTCTTTTGCTAATTTGTTCTTCTTGCTTCTGTCTATTAGCGATTCAATGGCGTTACTAAGCAAAAACATCATATTATTGGGGGATGTGAGAAAGCACGAGAGGAAACCGAACAAGTTACCATTTTTCTTGTCGTGAATCATTTTCGCCCATCTGTATTTTCTTGATACATGGTTGCGGGATTTGTGCAGAGCCGATTTTTGATCGCTCGTGAGATTATAAAGGTGTTGATGTTCTTTGGTGCTTTTGTAGAGGTTTTCTAGTTCTATATGCCCATGCTGTCCACTAAGAGAATCGTACCTTCTTACGGCGACATAGCCACACGTATTGGTCAATCCTGCTTTGGCACCACTTGCTAGTAAGCGGACATATAGATCGTAATCTTCACCAAGCCTCATATCCTCGTTGTAGGAAAACTTATTCTCATGAATAAGTTTTGAGCGAATTATGGGTTTTAAAAATCCTAATTCACGGCGTTCCTCATCTTCAGAAGGTATGTTGCCTTCTACAAATTCAGTTAAGGTCAGCGTATTATATGTTTCTGATTTGGGGAGCCCAAGCATTGGGGTGCTGCCTTCGTCAGGGGCGTGTTCATTAATAAGAAGTAGGTCGTCCGCAAGAATATCGCAAGAATCGTCAACCTTCTTGAGGAGTTCAGATATTCTTCCATCATCCATATAATCGTCTGCGTCCAGAACTGTCATCCATTCAGCATTTAGTGCGTCTAGGGCTAGATTTCTGGCTGCTGATGGGCCGCTATTTTTTTTCAATTTTAATACTGACAAGCGGTTCGTGCCATCTTCGCATTTAAGGGCCGTATAATATGTATCATCTTGAGAGGCGTCATCCACGACGAAGACTTGGGTGACATGGTCTTGTCGCAAGGCAGATTCTACTGCGCGCGAAATTGTCTTTTCGGCGTTGTAGGCAGCTATAATGACTGCAACTGAGTTTGTTTTAATTTCTTTCGACATGCCCCAGCCCATCAAAATATACTTCTTCTGTATTGGTGTCAGTATATCTGTAGTTTAGTGATGTAAATACTATGCTTTTTTTGTTCATATCACTGCTTTGAATGAGTATCTATTTAATTGTTTCAATATTCGCAATAACTACACTCGAATGAATGGGGGGGACTCAATGGGGTATAAGTTGAGCATTCGTAGATTGATCTGCTGATTTTAAGGGCTAAGCTCGTCTAGAAACGTGAATATAAAGTATCTGATTTTGTGTGTTTTGGCGTTACTTTTAAAAAAACAGATCAAAAATTATCTTTTATTTTTGGGAAAGAAGGACTGGAGCGGGTACACGGAATCGAACCGAGGTACATAGCTTGGAAGGCTAGTGCATTACCATTATGCTATACCCGCTAAGTCAGAGCAGAACTGTTAGCGCATTTATATATTGCTAGTCCAGTCTAATTTTGTTGTTTTCTTCAGTGATATTGAAAAAAATGAAATCTAAAAAAGTTGGGCCGACAATCAAGGTGATGATTGTCGGCCCAACTAACTTTTAGCAGCGTGTACTGTTTAGAAGAGGCGTTCGCCTATGCGTAAAGTATCGCCAGGTTGAACCCGAGTTGAAGATGTGAGTTTGACTTCTCGCTCTTCTTGTTGGTCAGCGCCTCTAACAAAGATAACTTTTTTGTTCGCTCTATATGTGTAGCCTTCTGCGGTTGCGATTGCGTTTAAGACTGTAAGGCCATCGGAGTAGGGGTATTCGCCTGGGCGGCTAACTTCGCCAAGAATGTAATACGGGCGGAAGTTTATGACTTCTGCGGAAATTCTCGGGTCGTTTAGATATCCGCTACGAAACAGCTCTTCCATAGCGCGCTGTACTTGGCGGACAGATTTTCCTGAGGCTGCTATTTCACCAATTAGCGGTAGGGAAATCATGCCTGTGCCATCAACCTGGAATTCGCCTGAAAGGTCTGGTTCACCAAATACAGTGATGCGAAGCGTGTCGCCATTGCCTAGTTTGTACCCTAGCGAATCAGCGTGGGCTTTAACTTGCGCAGGAGTACTTGTTGCGGCGGTATTCGTTTGAGTTTCTATTGTGGCGGGTGGTTTAATTTCCGTCACTTGAGAATCTGGCGTCGTCGCTGTTGTTGCGCATGCGCTCACTATAGCTAGGGCCGCGGCGGCCAGTGTTAATTTAATGCGTCCTAGAGCTTTCATTGTTCGCTTCCCGATTATTCACGTTATGAGTTGCTGCAACTCGCTGTATAGGCGAATTACAAAGTGATTGCACTCCTTTGAATAGGAATTTGGCGTATCTATACGGTACAAATAAGCGTTTCCAATTTCAATAGCAGTGCTGTTTCTGCTTTTGTAGCATTTACTATCAAGATTTAGGCCAGTTTGTTTGGCGCTATTGTGGTCCGGGAGGTTTCTAAAAAGCAATAGAGGTATTGCTGAGCTTTTTTTGAGTGTGAAATAGATTCAAATTCGAAAAAAATCTGCTTGTCATTCTTGGAGCGATAGCGTATCAGCATTTCTTCCAATACAGGGGTATAGCTCAGTTGGTAGAGCATCGGTCTCCAAAACCGAGGGTCCCGAGTTCGAGTCTTGGTGCCCCTGCCATTGGAAATATGAAGACGCCTAAGCGGAATACGCTTGGCGCTTCAAGGCTTTCTTTAAAATTCATGTATTTAAGATGAGCTAACTTGTGCCAATTTGCGGGTCACTTTAGCGATGAGATTGCAGTTGCGTACTCTTTCTTTAAGCGTCCGATAATTGAGTCGGCGGGTTGGATGTCTTTAACAGATCCGATACCTTGCCCGCATCCCCAGATATCTTTCCAGGCTTTAGCGTCGCTTCCTAATTCTGCGAAGTCCATGTTCGTTACATCTTTGTTTGCGAGGCTTTCAATATCAATACCTGCATTTGATATGGACGGCTTTAGGTAGTTGCCGTGCACGCCAGTGAACAGGTTTGTATATAATATGTCGTCGGCCGAGCAGTCCGCTACCATCTGTTTATAAGATTGAGCGGCATTTGCTTCTTCTGACGCGATAAAGATGGATCCCATATAAGCAAGGTCTGCTCCCATTGCGATTGCGCCGGCTATTGATGCGCCATGCGCAATAGAGCCGGACAATGCGATAGGGCCATCAAACCATTGTCGTGTTTCTTGGACTATAGCGAATGGCGATTGCGTGCCGGCGTGCCCGCCAGCGCCGGCGGCAACTAGCACAAGTCCATCGGCACCTTTTTCAATGGCTTTGTGTGCGAATTTTTGATTGATGACATCGTGAAGGACTATGCCTCCATAATTGTGAATTGCTTCATTAACTTCAGTGCGAGCACCTAGTGAAGTTATGACGACCGGCACTTTGTATTTTACGCAGAGTTCGAGGTCTTCTTGCAGGCGAATGTTGGAGCGGTGAAGGATTAGGTTCACGGCATAAGGGGCGTCATTTTCCGAAATTTCGGAATTTAGCCTTCGGAGCCATTCTTCAAATTCGCCAGGTTTGCGTGCGTTTAGCGATGGAAAAGCGCCCACAATTCCAGCTTTGCACTGTGCAATGACGAGTTCAGGATTCGAGATGATGAACATAGGGGAGGCTATGGCGGGTAGCGCGAGGCGGTCGCTGAGAATAGTTGGAAGCGTCATCATATCTCCTAAAATTTTCTTCTGGTTTCGCTAGAGCTTACGCTTAAGAATTAAGCTGACAAGTGTGACGTTGGGAGAGGCGGCCTAGATTATTTTGCGGATGGAGCGGGGAGGCACTTCGATTCGTGCGTCACTGTAAATAAACGTGATTAAGTCGAGGATGTTTTCAAAAATAGGGTTGAAACTCCACTTGAGCTGAGCCAATTAGGTGGATAACCTAATAGTTTTTTTAGATAGGTATGGACGGGACGCTTTACTTCTATTAGAAGGCGTTCTTTAACCCATCCCTTAAAATCGGGAATATACGGATAGCTCATGGCTGAGACCAAGAAGCGCACGAACCCTTTTACTTTTTTTAGTCAGGTTCG
>CAYGPZ010000032.1:0-14518 GCA_964352025.1 uncultured Hyphomonadaceae bacterium | reverse complement strand
ATTACATCACAAACTCGGTGATTTTAAAAAATACAAACAAAAGAAGTTAGAAAAACAGATACAGAGACAAAAAGGATTAAACCGGAGACGCCGCAATCCGTCTCTTGAAATTGATCGATGACAAACTTTCCGCGTTCTCACCATCATGCACGCCTCTGAATATTAGTTGTGCATTCAAGAATAGAAGTCCTGTTTGAAGGTCTTCTATCTCTTTTTAAGGCTTACTTGTCTTATATGTCACTGGCCAACAGCGGAAGGCTGGGTCAAGGCCGTAGAGCGAAGCGCCTTTACGTAGACTGGAGATGGTGGCTTTCTGCCCTAAGATACGTCACCTACATGACATCAAAACACTGCTATCCACCGAAGGCGGGAGCAACTCTTTCCGATAAGAGTTCTTCGTCGCTTGCCAATGTTCCAACACGTAAGCTTTATCCACTTTTTGCTTGCCCAATTCCTTCACCACACACTCACAAACGCGCGGTGCATTTGATTTATTGATAAACACATCAGCATCAATGCAGGCACGTTTCAACGTGGCGTTATTTGGGCTATCTCCTCCGCACGCGGTAAGAGATAGAAGCGCAGCACCTATGATAACTATTCGTTTCATATCTTATTGCCCCGTGAATTTATCTAAGATGGTTTCAATTTGGATGCGTGGATAAACTTCATCACGATACGCCGCTTCAAGTTCAGCTTTGTTTGCACCTTCATAGGGTAAAAAATGGACTGAATCTGTATGCCCATGACGCCCCGGAATCGGCGTGATCGCACTTTCGGGAAACCCTTCAGCATTAAGCTTCAAAGTATAATCCGTCATGCCCTGTACTTTGGGTATCCCGTTTTGGTTGCTCCATGTTCCTTCGACATTTGCATAAAAGCTACCTTGAACATCAGGTTCTACCTTTACAAAGATCATTTTATCATTCGAGCCCATGTAATAGACACTGGTATCACAGTCATCTTTTTCAGTTGTCAAAGTACCATTCACGTAGTTTTTACGCACAAAACATAAAGCTGTATTTACATAAACAGGTTGGTCCGTCGGCAAAGACCCAGCTTCAATTTCCGCAAACGCTGCATGCATTTTCATGCTTCTTTGCGCTGAAGATGTATTCGCTGCGATCAGCAACATTTGCTCTAGATCACCATAATCATCTTTGTAACTTAACCGAATTTGACCGTCGACACGTTTGAGTTTGTAGGCATTCCCTTGTCCAATACGCATAGCCCCCTTTTCGATGGTCGCAACTGTTTTATAGCCCTTATAACCTTCAAATTGTGCGAGTTCCGACGGTGAAGATGCGACGAGATAAAACGAAACACCGTCGTCTTCGCAGGCCTTTGGCATAGGCTCATCATCATAAATGCTAACGATGCAATATGCCTGCCCTTCAACCAACTTAATATCTTCTTGCCCACATGCAGAAAGTACAAAACAAGACGAAACCGCTGCAAAGGCAAGCAAACTACGTTTAAACGACTTACCCGCACCTGTATATGTGCGCTTTTCTCTTCTTGTGTTACAGTATTGCGTATTCGGTAACTTGTATGTTTACTTTTTATTATTAGGTGTTTATTTGAGATTCAGAGACGCGTAGATAGTTTTGGCCATGGAGAACCCCCATGAATTTATTGAGTTTGTTACCGAATACGCAATTTTGTAACGAAGGTTTAATATTCTGTGGCACCGGAAAACGCTCAATCCCTGTTTACGCGAACAGGTCATCGTAAATACCTGACACGACCAGAAATCGATCTATTTTTGAGCGCTGTGAATGGATTCGAAACCGACACAAAACTACTCTGTCACACACTCGCTTACACAGGCTGCCGCCTTTCCGAAGCACTTGCGCTAACGCTGACACATATAGATTTACAAGCAGGTGTGATCGTATTGGAAACACTCAAACAGCGGCGCAAAGGTTGCTTTAGGCAAGTACCCGTACCCCTATCTTTATTACAAGAATTACGCGCCCACTTTGAAGAACAAAACCCTAAGCAACGCCTGTGGCCCATACACAGGCAAACAGCGTGGCGCAGAGTTTCTCAAGTGATGATAATTGCGCACATATCAGGACCACACGCCGCTTCCAGAGGCCTACGTCACGGCTTTGCCGTTTGCGCTATACAAGCAGGTGTTCCGCTTACCATCGTGCAAAAATGGCTTGGCCATGCCCGCCTCTCCACCACCGCCATTTACACCAACCTCGTCGGCGAAGAAGAACGCGCATTTGCAGAGAAAATGTGGGCTTAACGCTCTCCTGTTATAAATATCTGCAAGCGTTCAAACCACCCATGCGTGGCAGATAGTGCTTGTTCCGAGATATCCTTTTCAGGTCCTGGCTGTGCATTTTTATATCTTTTAACCGCGATATCATGTGCTGCATTGTAGATGTGTATCGCTTCTTCGGTGGGCCGCCCTTCGCGCATCGCCACCATCGCAGCCAGCACTACAACATAATTTTCCAAGACAGCGACATGAGCCGCCAATGCGTCCTTATTATTCATGAGAATACTCCCCAACGTTAGAATGAAGAGTCAAAGCAAGACCGGAAAGACAGCGACAGCATGCAGTTTCCCTCTTTAAGAGAACAGGAATCAATGATAGGTTGTACACATTGAGAGGTGTCGTCCCCCCAACCCAGACGCCTCTTGAGAGTCACGCCTTCGGGCGTGGCTCTCTGTGTTTCTGATGATGAGCCGATTAGAAACAATATTCGGCTCAATAACTTCTTGTAATATGAGCCGAATAAATGCTATATTCGGCTCATGACATATAATTGGCAAAAATATGACTGGCTAAGCTTTCACTATGACAGTGAGGCTCTAGATGACCTTTTGGTCAATTTTTACACTGCCAATGGTCGCTTACTTGGTTTATCCCAAGGCCTTAATGTAGAGGCACATACTGATACGCTTATCAATATGATGGTCTCTGAAGCCATAAAAACATCCGAAATTGAAGGCGAGTATTTATCGCGTCAGGATGTTATGTCATCCATACGCAATAATTTAGGATTAGCCGAGCCTACTGAAGTTGTGAAAGATCAACGCGCGCGCGGTATTGGCGAACTGATAGCCAAAGTACGTAACACCTATACCGCCGCCTTCAGTCAAGACATGCTATTTGAATGGCATAAAGCCCTTATGACAGGAGAGACACGGCTTACAATCGGAGCCTGGCGAACACATGCTGAGCCAATGCAAGTGATTTCAGGTCCTATCGGCAAAGAAAAAATTCACTATGAAGCACCGCCCTCGAACTCTCTTCCAGAGCGCATGTCTAAATTCATCAATTGGCTGAATGCAACAGCACCTAAAGGCAATGAATTTCTAAAGCATGCACCCATCAGATCCGCTATCGCCCACCTTTACTTCGAAACCTTGCATCCCTTTGAAGATGGAAATGGCCGCATCGGGCGCGCCATATCTGAAAAAGTCCTTGCGCAAACACTAGGGCACCCCGTCCTCATAAGCCTTTCAACAGCGATAGAAGCCAATAAAAAAGACTATTATGTCGCTCTAAAAACAGCACAACGCACCAATGACATTACAGAATGGCTCGTCTACTTTTTAGAAACTATACTTAAAGCCTATGAAGGTGCTGAGAAACTCATCGACTTCACTTTGCAAACGACCAAATTCTTTGATGCCTTCAAAGGCAAACTCAATGAACGCCAGTTTCGCGTTATACGACGAATGCTTGATGAAGGACCGGATGGGTTTGCTGGTGGAATGAGTACTAAAAAATATATAGCCATCACACACACGTCCAAACCAACTGCCACACGCGATTTACAGGAACTAGTGAAGCTCGGTGCATTTACGGTAACAGGTGGCGGACGCAGTACACGATATCAATTAGGCTTCCTCAATAGACCAAATTAAGTTTATATTGTTTCCAACACGATTGCCTCATTGTTCCAAAGAAGTGAATCTTACTTTTCCATGACGGCAGACAAGAATTCTAGCCTGAACCATCGGGCTTAAAATCGCCAATAACGGACGGTTGCTAGGATCACTAGAAAAAGTATTTTCTTTCAAATGTATGATAATGCCTATTTTGGAGGACGAACGATCTTAAAGCCTTGCTCTACAGGATCACCTTCACCATAGTATAGCATTCCGTTGGGTAGGTGTTCTTCCGCTTCAATCAACAATCGATGAGAAAAATCCGCTATTTGTGCTTCATTTCCTCGACAGTGTTGAGTGCTTAACAATACATTGTAACTCCCAATTTCTGTTCCCCAAACTGCCATATCAATTGCAGCGCCACCGCAGGAAATATCCATCGACTTCAGCTGCAAGACACCGCCTAAATTAGCAACAGGTAAACCATTGGATTGCTTAGGTAATTCATCAAATTCAACATTTTTTCCTTGTAAAATAAGAGAGGACATTTCAGAATTAAAATATTCTTCTATTGAATTACGGCCATATTCCTTGCCCATTCCACCAGAGGCATAAGATATGAAAATTACAGATGTAGCATTCAGTTTATTTGAATATCGGCATGAAATTGTCATACCTTTTGAATCAATGACTTTCGTTTCAACAAGTGAAAATGTGTCAATTTGTTTCTGACACTGCATACCAGTAAGTTTCTGATGATAGTGATCGCCTTGGTCCCACCATTCAATTGTTTTCATCCTAGCAATTTTCGATTCTGAAACCTTATTGCTTTTAACATCTGATGTGCTGCATGCACTCAAAAGAAACAGCAATATTGCAACCCCCAAACGCATATCCCCACTCCGATTTCATATCTAACTATATGGATTTTCTAATGGTTTGACTGAATTTGTTGGAGAAATCAAATTTGCAGAGACATATATACGATTGAGGGAAGCACAATTGAAAATAGTTCATCAGGCAATTTAGGGCCAGTTTAAGACCGTTTGCCCATAGGAAAATGCTTGTAAAGCGTGCCGCGACTAATCCCCATAGTCTCACAAATTTGAGAAATAGTGGTGTCTGGGTCCGCAAGTAGAGCTCGGATTTGATAACGATTTGCATCCGTGATTTTTGATGGGCGGCCACCTTTTTGTCCCCTAACGACAGCAGCTGCAAGTCCTGCTTGCGTCCGCTCACGGATAACATTGCGTTCAAATTCAGCTAACGCCGCAAAGAGTTGGAATGTAAGTTTCCCGCCTGCACTTGACGTATCAAACTGATATCCATCGAGAGTTTTAAAATGCATTTTTCGTTCATGCAGGTTTTCAACAATAGAAACTAACTCTTTTAAAGATCGTCCTAAACGATCCAGTTTCATCACGACAAGTGTATCCCCTTCCCGCATATAGTCGAGCGCGGCTAGCAATTGTAGACGCTCCGCTTTAGAAGAAGAGATTTTGTCTGAAAATACCTTTTCGCACCCAGCGTCACTCAAACCGTCTAGTTGAGCGTGAAGGTTTTGATCCTTGGTAGAAACGCGCGCATATCCAATCAGCATTTGAAGAGTATAGAAACTCAGCGAGAGACAGGCAAATTGAACTTTGATTTATAGAATGAGTTTCTAGATTGCTATGTGCGAAATTTAGCACGACTTAGCGTTCAGAGTCTGTGAGTATAGAAAACGGTCGTTTATTGCACTATCGCCATTCAGGAGGACAGGAGGCGATTTTATCTTTACCCCTATGCGTATATTTTACATCCATTGGCAGTTGAGCATTACGCGCATGTATCGGCTTCAAGTGATATACCCAAGATGCAACAGCCTTGAGAAAGTGTGCGGGTTTATCTACAGGTGCTAAAAGACCGACTTTAAGACCGAGTTCTTCAGTAACGACGCGTATTGGTTCAATTAAATCTGTATCGTTTGTGATTACCACAGCTTGGTCGAATTTTTGTGTGAAGGCGTCGCGAACCAAATGTGTTGCTAGATTAACGTCACTTCCCTTTTCTTCAGCCTTACGAACTCTAACAACATCAGGGTAAGGTTCTATCATTTCTTTGTTCGGTAAAAATTCTGGCGGGTGTACCAAACCAGCCCAACGGGGTTTTATTAAAAACTTCCCTTCTGTTTTCTTTATTTTAGGATTTGAAAGTAGTGCATTCCAATATAATTTTTGTTTGCGTGGGGCATCTAAATCAATGCCCGCTGTAACGCGTGCCGTATAATAATTGATTTGAATGAGCTCCGCTTTGGGAGACAGAGCATTTTGAATAAGGGCTTCTAAATCTAACCAGCGCGTATCGCGGTCTTTTTTAAGTAGTCTGTGATATAGGTTATACCCATCAACATAAGCTATTGTTTTCATCTGCGCAGCATATCATATTATGGGTATTAGATAAGCAAAAACCGCCTTGGATTACTCCTTAGCGGTTCTTGTACCAGCCGAACTTATGCGACTGGAGAGTTATGATTAATATATAGGATGTTTAGCACCAAAAGTCAAGTTATTTTTACTTTTCTCATTTGGTCTTAAAACAGAGATTTGGTCTTAAAACAGAGAACCGCCCCATACACAAAGGCAGCGGAGACGGTCTTATTGCATCATATATTCGGTTTAAACTAGCTATTGTGTCAAATAATATTTGAATTAATTCCTACGAAATATCTCTCTATGACACAGCTTCCAGGGCAGCTTTATTGGGATTGTAAACATAGTCTCCAATCGTGCCATCCTTAAATTTCTCTATGACCTCATCGATAACAAATAGAGGAACAAGAAACCACTCTCTAGGCGCGACAGGGCTCCCAAAACGGTCAATAATATCAATATCCATACACGCTTGATCAAAAACTCTATGGATCAAATGTTCAAACTTGGTACGGTTGATATTAAAAAGACTATATGTTGCAACGACTTCAACATCTGCCATCAAAAATGTTGGATCTTTTGATGCATTCGCTAAACGCTTTTCAACACTTCCCCCAGTCACTCCAATTTTATGAAGTAAGTCTCTGTTAGCAGTGACGCTAGGGTTATCTGACAAGCTTCGTAAAACATAAACAGTACCGCTCGCTAAGTCCTCTTCTTCGGCCTGCCCTGAGAATAATGGCCCATGTGTCGGATCAGAAACACGTCTGCTTGTTTCATCTTTATAGAGTGCACGCTGAAGCGACCTCAATAATAGATTACTTTCAGTCCCATTGGAATAGATCACACGTAGCCTTGCGTCTGATTCACCATTGGGTGCCTTAAACTCATCACCAACAGCAGCAACATAAGCTGTCTGACCACCAAGAATAAAGAACTGTCCCTTTGCAATATCTGTTTTTAGAAACCCCGCATCTTTCCTAATAGGACGCGTCACCCGCACAGCCTGGTCGATTTCAATTTGAATTTTTTCAAACAATGGTTTGAAAATTTCAAAATCAGTACATTTTTCTCTATTTGCAACTTCCTCAACTGCTCGTTTTTCAGCTGAGGATCTCACATACTTAAGTTCAGTAATGGAATCAGTTTCATCCTCTACACCTAATGCACTTAACAGCTCATCATCATCTAGTGTCTCTACATTCAAAACACCATCTGATAAATCCTCATCCAATAGCCCTTGATGATCCATAGACTTTAAAAGCTCTGTGCATTCTTCTAATTTACGAATCTGGTCCAACCGAACAGCATAAAGACGCTCAAAAATATCTTGTTCTTCACCATGTTGAGGAACACGTTTATTGTCTTCAACAAAACGTTGGATTTCTTCAAACCCTGCGATGATACGTTCTTGCCGCGCAGTATGTGTAATTGGCTTTTTTACTTCAACTTCAACGCCAAGGTCAGCTAAAAGCTCATCATCTTCAATTGTAAACTCTTTAGCCATTTTTTGCCTCCGCCTTCATACGAGCTAGAAATGCCACTCCTTCAGCCATCTTCTTTTCCCATGCATCTTGCGACGTAATAGAAGGTAGCCGCCCTCGCTCTTGTTTAAATTTCAGAGCCCGTTTGGCGAAGTCTCTAGCCTCTTCAGGGGTTAGTTTAACTTGCTTAGCTGACATGATTGCTTTTACTTGCTTCAATCGGTCTTCATCCATCGTTTTTGCAAGTATAGCATAAGCCTCAGAAAATGGATTTATGCGGTCAATGAGATCAATATCTAAATCACGAACATCGGTTACAAATTTACGCACACCTTGAACAAATGCTGTATTCGATTTCGGTTCATCATCGGCACTCTGAGCCGCCGCTTTCTTTGCTTCTTGAGTAAGAGCCAAAGCTGCAACGGCACGCTGCCGAACAGCTTCTTGATCATCTTCATCCAGTTCAGGATAACGATCTTTAATAATTTTACCCAAACGCACCTGTGTCAATTCTTCGGCTAGCGTTTCACCCCCGGCATGATCACCATCAAAAAGGCCTTTCTCAAGCGCAGTTTTATCTTGTACAAAGGCCGTGATCACTTCATTCAAGTCTTCACGGCAAATGCGACTACCTTCATCTGTTTTGGGCTCTTTTAGACCTTTCACCTCAATCTGAAATTTTCCGTTTTCTTCATTGAAGCCAACATTACATTTATCTGGGTCATATCCCCCCTCACCATAATCAAAATCTGCCTGCGGACCCGTATCCGTGTTTTTTGGGGTAAAATTGAACCGAGGCGCAAGCACTTGCTCCATTAACAGGCTTGCCGCAATTGCTTTGAGGGTGTCATTCACCGCTTCAGTAACAGTTTCTTCAGATGCGTCTGGTTCCGCAATCAGATTTGTAAAACGTGCACAAGTTTTACCCTCTGCATCACGTGTCGCACGCCCAATAATCTGCACAATCTCTGTCAGGCTCGAACGATAACCAACAGTCAGCGCGTGTTCGCACCATATCCAATCAAAGCCTTCTTTAGCCATCCCCAAAGCAATAATCATATCAACATAATACCGGTCAGTCTTCATATCAGGAGACCGCAGGCTTTCTTGAATTCGCCCCTGATGTTGAGGGTCCACAAGGTCCGCAATTTTCAGGATACGTCCGTCATCACGTTTCACAAGCTGAAACCCTGTAGCAGGATCAATACCCTGCCAATCACCTAATTCTTCAATGATATGTTCAACTTCACGAATTTTATCTTTCGTGCTCTCGCGTGAGTTTACGCTTGGTATATGAATAATCGTTTTTTCGTTAGGGTTAAGCACTTTGAGAATATCGTCAGCATACGCACCAGAATAGAAAAAATAGCCAATATCAAGAGACTTTAGCCATTTATACCCATTGAGCTGTTCGTAATATGTGTATGTGACAGCCTCAAACTTCATTTCATCTTCAGGCATAAGAACTGGATCAGCATCCCCCCGGAAATAAGAACCTGTCATGGCGACAACATGGACCTTGTCCCGTGCAATCAGCGCAGCCAAATGTTGGCCCAGTTTGTTTTCAGGGTTCGCAGATACGTGATGAAACTCATCAATGGCAACCAGACAATCATCAAAGACTTCAATACCAAACTTATCAACGGCAAAGCGGAATGTTGCATGCGTACAAACCAAAATTTGGTCATCGCTTGCGAGGAAAGATTTAACAGAATTGACCTTACCGCCATCTTCCCCAGGTGCGTTGCAAAGATTCCATTTCGGAACGACAGTCCAATCAGTCCAAAAACCAAATTTTGACAGAGCTTCGTCAGTAAAGCTCGCCCCAATTGATTTTTCGGGTACAACGATAATAGCCTGTTTCACACCCTGGTTTTCGATCTTATCTAAAGCCACAAACATTAATGCACGGCTTTTACCAGATGCTGGTGGTGATTTGATAAGTAAATATTGCTCCCCACGTTTCTCATAAACCTGCTCTTGCATAGGCCGCATGCCTAATTCATTCGACTTTGTCGAATTTCCATTAGCTGCATACTGTACTGAAACTGATGGTACAGATTTACTATTTTCGTTTGTCATGTTGTCCCCCAACTTTCATTGTCATTCGTTTATCCATTCAACGCTCCCCCGCTACGCTAGCGAGTGCAGCTTTCAACACCTGAAAACACACCTTTGCGGTGTGAGAGTCAGGCGTAAAACCAGACATCATTTGCTGATGAGGATGAATGTAATTTCTAAAATCTCTCAAACCGTGCCCAAATGTTTTCACGTCCGGTTTAAGAAGCCCAATTTCGCATGACGTATCGATAAATTGTGAAAGCGTCCAATTTTGAAATTGCTTTACCGAGCCATCAGAGTCTTTAGGACTAGCGCTGGCTTTATTGAATTTTGCTGGTTCTCTCTGCGCTGCACCTAAAAGTACAGCCTCTAAAACACTGCCACATAAGAAAATCACTGATAAGTAAGCTCCGGCGCTTAAAGCAACCCTTGCCTCTTCAAGACGTTGCTCGACAATAGGAACAACCAAGCTCTCTATGGGTAATTTGGGAATATTTGGGATTGTATATTCTAAACTCAAAAATTCATCTTCATTCAAATGACTTTTTGATGCTTTAACCTTTCCAAGCAGCCGTCCAACAATGCTTCGGGATTTGTCCAATAGACGTTGATCCAGATCACGATCATTGAGGTCACAATCAGCTTCATATCCATCGAGCATTTCGCTCAAGACTTCCCCTACCAATTGATCACCTTCTTGATCCCAAAACGATCTCATTTTTTTGGCTTTAGATGTGCCATAAGTCTCATATTTCGAACCATGAATGTCTATATTGTAACTCGCAAAAAGTTCACCATAAGTCGCATCCGAATAATCAAGCAAGTATCCACTCTGCATACCTAAAATCTTCTCTAGGTAACGTTTCTCAGTATCATTGAGGCTACTCATGAAGCCTCCTTCGTTTTCGTCATTTTAGTGTAAAGTTCGAAAAGTTTTTCGAGGCGTTCTGTGTCGTTTTTGAAACGGCGGCCTAGGTAAATGCGTTCTAGCACTTCGTCGTTGCGGTCGTGAGCGGCGCGGAGGTTTTCAGGCATGGCGTCGGGTTTGTAGAGGTCGGCGATGGTGGCGGGGAAATGCGCCTCACGAGCCAGCAAGATATCCTCGGCGCAGCGTGTCAAATCGGCTTTGTTTTTCTCGGTCAGTTTGGGGACGGGAAAGGTGTTCCAACCAAGAGTGTTGGAATAGCTGAAATCGGTTCGCATTCGGACGCAAACGGTGCCGATCCAGACCCAATGCAACCGTGATGCTATCAGCGCCATGTTCCAAAGGGAGGCACCATAGAGAACAAAATTCCGCTCGCTGACAACGAAGCCGCCATCGGTGATACCAACTGGTAAGAAATCTCGATTCTCTGAAGACACTCTAGGTACAATAATTGCTTTTCCCTCTTGATGAGGCGCAAAGACGAACTTGTGTGGTGTCTCTGCATTGTCCCTTGCTTGTTTTCCACCCTTTTTCCTAGAATCGCGAACTTTAGATATTCTGTCCGCTATGGGAGGGCATCCCTTGGCTTCCTCTAATTTATCATCTTCAATCCATATGCAGTATTTCGACTTCGAATGAATAAATTCCTGCGATCCCACCAATTTCTTCACGAACGGTCTTGAGCATGACCGTTCGCTTTTCAATGCATCGGCCTCTTGGGTAGAAAGAATCAGATGACCTCCATCGTTGGCCATGTTCCCACGGATCATCTTCCCTCGACCGTCATATGCCTTACTTGAAGCCGTCACTGCAATATTGGAGCTCGACACTAAGTAGGGGCCTATGTTTTCGACGATTTTTTGGAACTCCACTCCATCAGGTGATACATCATAGATTTTTCTTGTTGCGGAACTCTCTTTGGAAATACCGACAACCACAACTGTCACGCCAGCGTTATGGCTTGCCAAATTTGCCCACTTAAATGATCTGATAGCAAAGAAGATCGATTGATCTTGATTGAAGATCTCAGGCCATAAAATAGGAACTTGCTCCCCTTGACAGATAGAGTTCGTTGAAACGAAAGCTGCTCTGCACGGTGTTTGGTTGCCAAAAAGTGCCGCCTTGAAGAACCATCCGGCTACATAGTCCAAAGACTTCCAACCATTTGTATAACCTTCAAAAACTGACCGCAGATCAGATTTCTGCTCTTCAGACTGCATTACTGACCCGAGATAAGGGGGGTTCCCGCAGATAAAGGTTTCTCCGCCCTCGTGTTCAAAATTGATCTCAGCTTGCTCTAATGGCGTTTCGAATAAATCATTCGAAGTTAGCTTTACACCGCCCCCGCCAACATCCATCAAGCTGAGCCAATCCAGACGAAGTGCATTCCCACATGTAATCCAGTTTTGCGTATCAAGCGGCAATAATTCAGCGAGTGCTTCTTTTTGCCCGCGATAGGTCACATCACACTGATATTCAGCAATGATGAGCGCCAAGCGCGCGACCTCAGCAGAGAAATGTCTAAGCTCAATACCCCGAAAATTGGTGATAGGAATATCAGTCTTGCGATCATTTTCTTTGCGGCGTCTATTTATCTCAGCTTCAATTTCCCGCATCTGCTTATAGGCAATCACAAGAAAATTTCCTGATCCACATGCCGGATCAAACACACGTGTTTTTGCCATACGTTTGCGCAGATTTAGCAGCTTAATCGGACTATCGCCTGCCTCTTCTAGCTTTGCTCTTAAATCATCCAAGAATAGCGGGTTTAGCACTTTTAGAATATTTGGCACGCTCGTGTAATGCATGCCCAATGCGCCGCGCTCTTCATCATCAGCAACCGCTTGGATCATTGAGCCGAAGATGTCGGGATTGATCTTCTGCCAATCCAAATTTCCGATATGGATGAGATAACGCTGTGCGATCCGACTGAAGCGCGGCACCTCTGTCGAGCCGGAAAACAATCCTCCATTTACGTAGGGAAACTTTGCTGCCCAACGTGGAATACCCGCTTCTAATCGGGCTTTCTCTGTAGGTTGCTTGTCAATATGTGTTGGCGTGTTCATCGCACGAAATATCTCACCAATCACTTCATGCGTGATTGATGAATCCTTTGCGCTCATTTCTTCAATTGTCGCGGTGAACAAGTCCTTTCTGTTAAAGATATCGGTATCTTCAGCAAAGAAACAAAAAATCAAACGCGCCATGAAATGGTTCATATCTTGACGACGCTCTGCACTCCCCCAATCAGGATTGTCTTTTAAAAGCTCCACATAAAGTTTGTTTAATCGCCTAGCTGCGCTTCTATCGAGTTTAGTGTCTTTAAGTTCTTTCGCATAAGAAATGCCAGCAAGTGTGAGAAAGAAGCCGAAATGATCTGGAAAATCTGTATAGGCACACGCAATCGTTTCGCCGCCAATTAAATCCTCAGCTTCAAACTCATTTCCATCTGTTGCCAGCACATATTTAGCCTTGGCTTTTATTGTCGCTGGGCTTTCTTTCAATGCCTGTAATGTCCGCGTCACCATTCCAGCTTCGCACACTTTTATATGGATATTATTTGTCTGTAGAACGCCGCCTTGGTCAGATTTATTGGATGCACCAGACCGAAGCTTTTTAATCGTAGTCGCCTTATTACCAAAGGCTTCGAGAAACAGAAACGGAAACTCACCAGCATCAAATGGCTGGTCAGCTAATAATGATATTGCTTCTTCTATCTCAACAGCGTTCAATTTACGAATACCCTAATTATATTTACTCAATTAGCTCTCTACGGGTTTGGAAGCCAGCACATAACCAATTCAATTTTCTTTGTAATATTGCTAGGAAATACTGATATTGATTCGCCTATTTCAGCGACAGTAAACGCGCATATTGAAAAGAATGTTTCATCTTCCTCAATACAAGCCGACCTCCCCCAGCTCACTTCCTTACTCGAAGTTTCCGATAACCTAACGTAAAATCTATCCGCAACCAAGAGTTTTAAATTTCTGATTCACTTTATTTACAGCCTCATCTCAGTTCTTTGGTTAGATGTTACTTTGTTTTATAAGAATGTTTATAGACTACAATGCGAAGAACCGGATTTACGTATTTATGGCTTTCCGGATCTCTTGGTGTTCTTACGCTCAGACGAAGTTGAACGGCATCCCAAACAGCAGGTGAAACAAGTCTTAGATAAGAGTCAGGACGCCCTAATAGGGTTCCTGCCCTATTCGCTTCGCTCACAGAGCCTAAAGTCTCTGCCCATGCGGGTTACGGTCAGCATAGTCACTATTGACAAAAACATGATGCAAATATGCACACATGCTTATCCGCAAATTAGGATATCTGGTGATTTGTTTTTCCGGTAATCCGGTCGTCCGGTTATCCTTATCTCATGAAAATTATTTGTTTAATGAGTCACAAAGGCGGGGTTGGTAAGACCACCCTTTCAACAAATCTTGCCGTTTGCGCCGCAAATTCAGGCCTTAAAACAGCGTTGATCGACACGGACAAGCAAGGCAGTAGTCAATTTTGGGCATCGCTTAGAGATCCAGATAAAGTTGAGATAAAAGTTCAATCTGAAAATGCAGATAGCCTCAAAACCGGACTTATAGATTTACGTAAATCCGGCTATCAGGTTGTCTTTATAGACGCACCACCTCATTTTGATCCAGCCTCAGAATTTATTGCCAGCCTATCGGATTATATGCTCATCCCCTCGCAGCCATCAGCGGTGGATATTCACGCCATTGCCACAACACTTGACCTTGCAGACAAGCTCAAAAAGCCAGCAGATA
>CAYGPZ010000031.1:0-15012 GCA_964352025.1 uncultured Hyphomonadaceae bacterium | reverse complement strand
CAGAAACGGACGGATTACTTAAAAATTCAACTGTCGCTTTTGTGGAATTATGCTGCCTGATATTGGCTGTCTATTTATCTTACAATGTAGGTGTATTGCTTATAGATAGTTTCGCGGTCGCAATGTATCTAGTAAGACTGGTTGACCAAATATTTTTTCATGAGCTTTGTTTGCAGATGAAAAAGACGAGTATCCAAATTTTTTGGCAATAACTTTAATGCTTACATTTGAGCTTTCAATTTCTTGAACCATCGCATTTAGCTTTCGTCTCTGAACGTATGTCCAGACGCTAATCCCAAGTTCTGCTCGAAATAATCTGTTTAAGTGCGGAGGAGACGCTGCAGCCGCTATGGCTATGCTATCAACTGAAATCTTGTTCTGTAAATTCTGATTTATGTATTGAACTGCTCTCAGGACAACGGCGCTGTGGACACCGACCATTGATGTATCTCTTGTCTTTGTGACGCTGTAACGGCGAACGAGCATGGATAACAAAGTTGCTGTTTGTTGCTCAACAAATTTCACACCGGCAGGGTAACCGGTTGCAGCTTGGCTTCCAATATCCAATGCCAAATAAGCGATTGAGGGAACATAATCCCCCAAGACTAGTCGCCATTGATTTGTTTCTACAGACTCTCCAAATGTTTGTTGGCAAATATCATCTATAATTTGGGGTTGGATATATAGTGATAAACCTTCAATGCGGCTTTTCCATTGTGCGTGCCACGTCCTATTAGGAGGATTAAATGCGACGAAGCCAATGCGGTATCGAAAATTTTTTCGTTTGGTAGAACCGCTAATTTCATAAATATCTACTGGCCGAGTGGGACAGAAAATTTCGAAATAATCTGCACTAATCCTTTTCAAATTTCCTGGTGGAAAATCTGTATGAGAATAGGTGATTGGGTATTTTCCTGCGAGCGTACCAACACAATCAGGACTAACACCAAAATCGATTAAGAATTGAGAGTCTATGGGTTCCATACCTAGAGAGTGAAATTAACTTACAGTCTAGTCAAGTTTTTGAAGAAATCCATTCATAAATATGATCGTATTAATTTCATCAAAAGATATACTCTTTGAATGGGCTCGATTGATGTTATACAAATTTATTGAATTGCTTGATTTACGGTTTTGCTCTTCCGCCGTGAATATGTAGGCATCAATCGACTCTTCGGGGAAATTCAAACGGCTCTTTAGAAGCTATATAATAACATTTGCATTGTTAAGCTTCAGAGAGATTTTTCAATAGTTAGCCGACTACGGGGAATTCGATCCATTATGAAATCAATGTTCAAATATGTACTTTTAGCGGGAACTGCTGCTCTATCAAATCCAATGAGTTATGCCCAAGAGGTAGTTGAGGAAGAAGCCTCAACTCGCCTAGCGACCATAACGGTAAACGCTCAACGGCGTGTAGAAGATTTGCAAGAGGTTCCAATAGCAGTTAGCGCCTTTTCTGCGGAAAGTATGCGGGAAAAACTAATCTCAGAACCGTTAGACCTGCTTCAACACGTACCTAACCTTTTCGGAGGTAATAATACTGGAGTTGGTTCAGCCAACATGTATTATATACGCGGTTTAGGTAACACTGAGTCCATCGCAACTTTTGATCCGCCAGTGGGAACGTATGTCGATGATATCTATATCGCCCGTCAGAACGCGAACAATGTATCCTTCTTCGATGTCGAACAGATAGAAGTATTGCGTGGTCCTCAGGGGACACTTTTTGGTCGGAATACAACGGGTGGTGCTGTCTCCGTTAGAATGAAAAAGCCATCTGATACATTTGGCGGTTACATTGCTGGTGGAGTTGGAAGCTTTGAACATTACATGACACGTGCCAGTGTCGATCTGCCGGTTTCAGATACATTGCTCACCAAAGTCTCAGGTTTTTACGTGGATGAAGAAGGCTATGTTGACAATGTAGCCACCGGAGAGACAATTAACGGACAGGAGTCCTATGGTCTTCGGGGCGACATACAGTTTCAGATCAGTGATGCTGTAACTTGGGATCTTGCGGCGGATATAACAAAAGATTCAGGTCTTAATATTCTAAATTATGACCGAAATGCTTCGCCGCTGGGCACGACTGTTCCAAATGGTCTAACAAGTGATGGCAATGACCGTATATCAAACTCAGGCATTAGCACCCAAAGTGGTGATGGTTCTCAGCTCGAGCAGTTACTTGCCGGTAGAGGGCTCGGTGTCGAAAACAATTCTTGGTCGATCACTTCTGATTTTCAAGTAGATTTAAACGAAAATCAACGCGTGAATTTAATTCTTGGGTCTCGGTCACTTGAACAAGACTTTGTCATTGATTTCTTTGATGGGGGATTAGGAGGACAGCAGTACTCAACAGGTGGATTTGCAGTCGCAAATGAAGGTGAGCACGATCAATTAAGTGCTGAATTGAAGTATGATGCGAGTTTCTTTAACGGCGCGATAGATCTCGTTTCCGGACTGTATTATTTCACGGAAGATAACACGACGAACTTTGCCGATGTCTTTACAATTAATGTCGGGACACCACCTGCAATCATTCCTGTTCCTTTGTTATTGGCTCACCGCACGGTAAGCAATGAGCTGACTTCAAAAGCTATATATGCTCAGGCCGATTGGCATCCGATTGATGACCTCACGATAACCCTTGGAGCGCGTTGGACAGAAGAAGAAAAGACGATTGGATATGTCGACAATCGTGATCCTACGACTATTACTGATCCTGCCTTGGCGCTTACAACTGCAAACTTGATTGCGGGTGGCGTGCCGACGACGCTCACAAAAGCTCTCATAACGCCGAGAATCGCCGCAGAGTATTCATTCAATGACGATATGAGTGTTTTTGTTTCCTATACTGAAGGGTTCAAATCCGGAGGGTGGAACGCACGCGAAACTTTCCCATCAACTATTCTACCATTTGATAGAGAATTAGCTAAGAATACCGAAGTTGGTTTCAGGTCTGAATTACTTGATGGCCAAGTACGGTTTAATGCGACGGCATTCTTCATGGATGTTGAGGGATTACAAAGCCCATCAGCGTTTGTGAGACCGAATGGTTCAATCGGTTTCCTTACTCAGAACTTTTCAGATTTTGAAAATAAAGGTCTGGAATTAGATTTTGATGTGAGCGTAACCCCAGCTTTCAACTTGAATGCTTCTCTAGGGCTTCAGGATGCGAAACTTGTAAACCCTGGGATGAGCATTTTAGCTCAAATAGCAGATTGCATTGCAACAGGTACAGGGGCCGGTCAAGGTGTGGTTGCGCCAGATTGTACTCTCTCTGAGCCAGTTAGGGCACCTGATTTCTCTCTAAGTCTTGGTGGTACATATGAAATCGATATGCCAGCTCTCAATGCAGTCTTAGTTCCGGCTTTTGGCATTCGCCATGTCAGTGATACTTTCACAGGGACATCGAACCTGCCAAATTCTTATGAGGATGGTTATACGCTGGTTAACGTCGGCGCTAACTTACAATTTGACGCTGGCTATAGCATTAGCTTGGACTGTAAGAATTGTACGGACGAAACTTACGTTACCTCAAACTTGCCGCCAACAACATACGTCAACGATCCAAGACGTATCATGTTGAGCTTGCGGTATGATTTCTAAGCGGTTTGCGGTCCGCTGGAAATAAATTTCCTTAGATTGTTAGCGGGATTCAGGTGGCTTTTTAGTCACCTGATATCTCTTCGATTTTTAGTGTTTTCAGTAAGATATATACGATGAAAAAAGAGATAGAAACGCATACGACCCGGCGTGTCTTTGGGCAATCAGCGTTAGCACTTATGACTGCTTCTGTTATGGCTTGTAAGTCGGATATGGTTCAATCGGATATTACATCTCCGCAAAAGACTTTTGTTCTCGTACACGGTGCTTGGCATGGTGGTTGGTGTTGGGATTTTGTACGCGAAATTCTAGAAAAAAATGGACACCGAGTATACACGCCAACACTATCCGGCCTTGGAGAAAATGCAGAGCAGTTAAGTGCTGAAATTGGGCTTAAAACCCATATTGATGATATAGTTTCACTGATCAAATCTGAAAATTTAAGCGATATAGTTTTGGTCGGGCATTCTTATGCCGGAATGGTAATTACCGGCGTTGCTGATGCTATGGAAAATAGCATTAATCATATTGTCTACTTAGACGCAGTATTGCCTAAAGATGGAGAAAGTTTACTGACACAGGGAGCTGGACTCCCAGAAGACGAGCGGCTTGGATTTATAGCGTATATGAATTCACAGTCTGATGATGGTGGTATTAGTATGCGTGCGCCGCCTGCGGCAACTTTTGGCCTAAGTACTGATGTTGCGGAATTGATAAAATGGACAGACGATCAGTTGACGCCTCACCCGATTAAAACATGGGTTGATGAAATATCACTTCAAAACTCTCGTTCCGAAGAATTGTCAGGAACTTATATTTTCTGTACCGAACCAGTATTGCAGGGGGCTAGTTTTCAATATCATTTCGATCGCTTATCGGGAAAGCCAAATTGGTCAACGATGAAGCTACCAGCAGGACATAATGCGATGATCAGTCATCCAGAGATGGTAGCTAATATTCTAGAAAATTTATAAACTAACGATAACGGAAGGGCCTACATTATTTATTGTATTGTAAATTTCGTCAGGAACCAATTTATAGAAAAAAATAGTAGCTTATCAAACCAGATGAAAATAGCACAACTGTCAGGTTTATTGCCCTATATCACCTGATGGTTCTTTCTATTCATCAGTCCGTTTAGGGCCATTTCTAGACATTTTGTTTCTTTGCGAGGAAGTAATTTGTCGCCACTCCAACAGCCGCGCGGAACAGGATCAATGCGAGTACGCCAAGCATAGGTTCACCCAAGGTAGATAGCCCTAAGACGCCAGCAAAAATTCCAAGGTGTAGTAGCACAATTCTTCCGTACGGGCTGAGCATTTCAGATTGAGCATCAGCCTCCAAATGCTCTCCGCGTTTTACAAATTGGATGACATTCATAAACAATTGCCAGCTAAAAATAGCGACCAGTATAACGCCTAGCCCCGCAATACCGTTTTGAACAAAGGGCTCAGCTGAATTCTGGAGTGGATTTATGCCTTCTCCGCCCATACTACCCAAAACGGAAAATAGCGCCAATCCGTGCGCTAAGCAGAAACCGCCATAATGTATTGTGAAGAATACCGATAAAAATCCGGTTTTGAAAATATTAGCAATATTTGGCTTGGACACACCGATTATGATCATCCGAGTCAATGTAATCAGGCCGATAATCAGGTTTTCTAGCCAATATAAAAGAACTAATTCAAAAGCGCCCCATCCAAGAAATAACACCGCAGCAATCGGCAATAAATCGATCGCAAGTCCTATCTGAATGATAGGATCTCGAATTGCACGATGCCAATACGCCAATGTAAACATCTGCCAAATTCCTCAATCGCTGTGCAATACAGCCAATAAGGTCTTAGGCTAGACAACTATCAAATCGGATCAAGTCCAAGTGTGAGGTCGCTAAGGGCATCTCGGATACTCTTGTGCTATTTCACCAAACCAAGGCTTTGGCCCATGACATGGAAAATCTCATTTTGCTCCATCACACCTGATACCAAATTTGCACCAGGACCACTTGCCATAAGGGCGACATCTTCTCCGCCATGTGTTTCTGATGATTTTGGAATAGCAGCTTGCTGCATATAGTCCTTGCCGGTCGTATCTACATTGCTCAAGTCAGAGCGCTTACAGAAACCCTCGGCATCCCCCTCACCCTCGCCACACACCGCACCCGGTCCATTAATGTACCCAAGAGTCGTGTAAGGCTTCCCATCAGCCGCTTTGTTAGGTGTAAACCCATAAGATGACAGGCCAAGGATCGGGTTATTACGTTTTGAATATCCTGCGATTGTCATGGTGTGCGCATGGTCAGCCGTCACCAATATCAGTGTTTCTTCATCAGATGTCATTGAGAGCGCTTTTGCGACGGCTTCATCTAGCGCCACCGCATCCCCTAGAGCACGTGCAGCGTTACCGCCATGATGCCCATGATCAACACGCCCTGCTTCCACCATGAGAACATAACCGTCTTCATCTTGGGCTAAGCGCGTTATCGCAGCCTCAGTCATTTCAGCGATGCTTGGCTCGCCTGCACCGTCTTCGTCACGATCGATATCGTATTGCATGTGCGATGGTTCGAATACGCCTAAGACGCGCACTGAGGACGCAAAATCCTGCTTATCAAAGCCCGCCTGATCGTACACAAACACATGATCTTCTGATTTAGCCGTCCACTCTTTAGTTAGGTTACGTCCATCCCCGCGACGCCCTGCCTTTGTAGGATATTCAGGGTCACTTTCAGTCGCCGGAAGCATATGACGGCGCCCACCGCCTAGTACGACCTCAAAACCATCCCCGTGATCCCAATCGATAAATTGGCGTGCAATATCAGGGCAATCGCCGTCACCCTCTAACTCAGTATCATCTTCCCAGTTTCTGGATGCTGATTTTGCATAAGTTGATGCGGGGGTGGCGTGCGTTATGCGCGCAGTTGATACAATCCCCGTTGATAACCCTTGAGCTTCCGCCATTTCCCAAAGTGAAACTGCCTGATTACCATCAACAGAAGAACAATTTCCATATTTAGCGCTTTGCGTCACACCCAATGTACGTGCTGGCGTTTTAATACCAGCTACCATTGCAGTCGCTGTTGCCGCCGAATCTGCTATTTGCGCATCGTGTGAATAGGTTTTCGACAACGCAGACCAAGGCAATGTATCCATAGCGAGGACATTGCTCTCACCATCCACACCCTTTAGCTGACCAGCATGAATGCGTGCAGCGGTAATCGTCGCAATGCTCATCCCATCACCTACAAATAAGATGACGTTTTTCGCTTTATCGGTATCCCGTTGTTTCATTTTTTGGGAAATCGCGGCCTGCGCAGCCAAGTAATACGAGTCTGCCGCCTGTCCAGGTTCGACAGCTTCACGCTGCGGGTATAAATCTGCGTCATTAAACTGGGGAAAGTGAGAACAAGCCCCCAGCCCCAATACCGCAGTAATGCCGAGAAACGACCTTAAACGAAATGACTTCAACATTTTGTGCTCCAGCAAGACCGCTTGCATTATATCAATTATTCTTAGATTTATATTTTAGCTTGAAGGCAATATGATGCGTTATCCCGCATTAACAAATGCTAATCCGACTATTTTTTGAACCACCTAAATCTAAAAATGATTTATGCGCCAACGGGCTTACCAGCAAGATTTCGGATCACCATTACACTTGGACGTGGAGGTGTGTTTGCCTCAAAGTCAGGCCATCTTGTAGCTGGAGCTTCGAATGTAGCATCATCCGTATCACCTGGATGTTGAACCGCTAAGAAGAGCGTCTTTCCATCTGGCGTAAAACGTGGACCACATAGTTCAGCTCCAATTGGTGTTCTGAAAAACGCTCGGCTTGTTCCTCTACGCACACCTGTTGTTTCCATAGCCCAAAGACCGTCAGCAGCACTCGTTTTTTCATTGCCGTCCGTTGACACCCATAGGCGACCAGCAGGGTCAATTGCACAATTGTCAGGACTACCAAACCAGCCATTAGGACTGGTCAGCGGGTTCCAAGTTGTACCATGCGCCGGATTGTCAGGGTCCCCGCACTTTACGAGAATTTCCCAAGTAGATTTTGTCGCGGTAAAATCACCCTCAGGCTCAACAATCTCAATAATGTGACCATACAAGTTATCTGCGCGTGGATTGGCAGAGTCAGTCTGCCCGTCTTTGCGTTTGTGATTATTCGTAAGCATGACCCAGACTTTGCCTGTGTTTGGGTCTGGCTCAACATCTTCTGGTCGGTCCATTGGTGTCGCTTCAAGCAAATCAGCCGCGCGGCGTGTTTCTATCAAAACATCAGCTTGAGACGCAAAGCCATTTTCAACTGTTAAAGGTCCCTGTCCGTGAACCAATGGCAACCAATCAACTGTACCGTCTTCATTGAAGCGTGCGACGTATAAAATTCCATCATCCAATAGGTTTCGGTTAGCTGCTCGGTCTGCCTTGTTGACGGAGTTGCTGGAAACAAACTTGTAGACATAATCAAAACGTTGATCGTCACCCATATAAACAACAACTCTGCCATTGGGCGCGACAACGTTCTCTGCACCTTCGTGCTTGAAGCGCCCTAGTGCGGTTCGTTTTTTGGGCTTTGATGTTGGATCAAATGGATCAACCTCAACAATCCAACCGAAACGGTTTGGTTCATTTGGTTCTTTCGCGACATCATAACGGTCATAGAAACGACCCCACTGATACCAGCCACCAGGCACGCCATACCGTTCATGGTTTTGAGTTTCAGGATGGCCTTTTTCAAGT
This sequence comes from uncultured Hyphomonadaceae bacterium, assembly GCA_964352025.1. Lineage (GTDB taxonomy): Bacteria > Pseudomonadota > Alphaproteobacteria > Caulobacterales > Hyphomonadaceae > Hirschia. The sequence continues at coordinate 6,664 of CAYGPZ010000031.1, read as the reverse complement.
TCGCCGAGGAAGTTTCCGTTGAAATTTTCTTCAGCCATAAGCCAAGTGCCCCAAGGTGTGATACCGCCAGCACAATTATTCATCGTACCAGCAACTATTCGTCCCTCTGGGTCTTCCGACGTTTTTACACGATCATCCCCAGCAGCTGGGCCGGTCATTTCCATAGGTGTATTGTGAGCAGTTATGCGGCGGTTATATTCAGACGCTAGATCAACCTGCCATTGGCCATCTTTCTGAGCGATTTCTATAACAGAGCCACCATGGGCAGCCAATTCAACAGCACAATGTTCTTTAGTAATGCTATTGGGATATGCTGACGCTACATTTGGAAACATAAGTGTCGTGGACGTGTATTCATGATTCACACATAGAATACCACGATTTGTTTCACCATCTTTTGCATCTACAGCAATATACCCGATATAATCATTATTGTAGCCAAATTGCTTAAGCTGAGCACTTTCCGACTGTGCATATGGATCGAAATCAGGACTATCGGGAAATATACCTTCTCCCCATTTGATTAGAATATCGCCAGCATAATTGTTTGGAAGGTGGTGGTTTTCATCCACACCGCGAGATATTTCCTCAAACCGGAAGGTGGATTCTTCTTCCATAGATTCACTATTGGAAATGGTAACACATCCGCTAGCTGCTAAACCTGAAAGCGCTGTTAGGCCACCCATAAAACCACGTCTTGAAAGCCGTTTATCAATAATCGCAGAAATTGTTGATGTACCCTTTGCAATCCTTGGATTAGAGGACGTGTTTTCGGATTCATCAAACATTGCGTGTTCCTTCATTAGGACAAATTGAGATCACATAAGGCACAATTAAGTGACCAAGTTTCACAGTATACGTCGCGGATAGCAGTGTTATGTAACACTATCACGTCAACGATTGTTTTTACTGTATAAGACGCCGAAACTTATCCGCTTTTGTCTACTAGCAAATGCAAAAGCGGCCCGAACTAAACATTCGGGCCGCAATAAATTTCGAAGGCAGAAGTGTTATTGTCTAAGCTTATTCCTCAAGCTTAAAATTATAGCGGTAATCATAAAGCTCTTTGTTTAGCTCTTTGACGCCTTCCAAGAAATCCCAGTGTGGCGTGTCAGTGATAGACACAATACCTGTTGGGTAATTTTCACCATCATATGCACGACCCGTCACAGGACCATCCATGTATTGGAACATGTGCGCGCCAACCATGTGAGGGCTCTCAAGAATAGACTTCATGAACTCTTGATATTTGCGACCACGGTCTTTTTGGTTTTCCGCAATCACAATACCCGGGTGGAAGTGACCAGTATCATCGGAGGCGAAGCTGAATTCACCAATCAAAGTTGGACGATCAACTTCGTACATGATTTCCCAGTGGCTAGGCACAAACCCATCTTCATAAAGATTGAAGGATAGTAGGTCTGCATTTTCAGCGGCGGCACGAACGATTTCGTCTGGACGTCCCCAATCCGCCATACGCGCACCAAGGTATAAGTGGTTTGGCAGAATTTCTTTTGTCGCCTTACGAATTGTGCCGAAATACTGAACACCATAAGCATATAAAAGGTCTGAGAAATCTTGACGCTGAGAGTCAGTTAATTGCTCAATCTCAACACCTTTATTGAACTGCTTCCAAGATTCAACACTCATATCCCAAGCAGTGTTTAGAGCTTCAATTGTCTCGTATTTCTCTTGCATCAGTTTTGCAAAAGCTGCCTTGCCGTGAGATTTATCACCGTCGAGTTTAAGTGTTTCAAACACCATCCCATATGTAGATCTGTCGTTTCCAGGACGGCCAAAGCTTTGTTCATTGTCGTAGAAGATTCCCATACACCATGGGCTAGCTTCCATCTGGTTGGCGACGAATTTGGCGGACTCTAGTGCACGGTCATAAAATTTCGGGTCAAATGCATCCGGTAGCGGGTGCCAGAAATCTTGTCCGGAAGAAAGAGTGCCAAAGTCTCCATTGATATCGGCAAATGCGATAAATGGAATTTCTTGGTTCGCGTAATATTCTTCTTCAGCCCAGTTACCGAGTGTCGTGAAACCCCAGTCAACCATGCGATCGAGCGTCACTTCACGCCATTTATCCATGTATGAACGCTCAGTGGTTTCACCATATTTGCGTTCTAGATTGGAACTGTAAAATGAGAAAGTTTCACCATGTTTGAGTGGGCCCGACTGAGTCTCGCGGCGATACCCGAAATGATTACCTAGTTCATCATCATACTTAGGCAACCACGTAAACATTTTTGAACGTGTTTCATTCATCAATTTCCGTGTTGGAATTGCTTCATCATTCACACGGTTTAATGGTTGATCATCTTCTGAGATAATGTCATTTGCCTTGTCACGCGGTGCGATCAAAGCAGGATCAAAGTCATATCCTGTGATTGTCGACGAGTTAGACAAACGGATAATGTCTACACCGGTTGAGAAATATAAATGGCCTTCAGGGTCAATCAACCACCACTTTCCATCGACTTTTTCAGTCCGGAAATATCCTGTGGCTTCCAATTTAGGACCACCAGTCCAACCGTGGAATTTAGAACGATCTTCCCAGCGCTCACCTTTCAGTTCTGCTAGTTCAGCATCGCGAACTTCGTGCAGGTGATCAAGTGACTTGATTTTATTCGGGAAATCTTTCTTTGCATTTTGACCAAATTCATCAAGCAGACCCACGAGGAAATCAGGATTTTGCTCAGGGTTTGGACGCAAACGAATATTATCAATCGTGAAATCGCGATCAGACAAATTACCTGACACACCTAAATAGATGTTGGTAATTCCTTTGAGGTTTAAATGCTTTTTACCCCACAAAGAATAAACTTGCTGGTCGTCACTTTCCCATGTTGGCGGGTTTGAACGTAAGCCAGATTTGAAATTGAATTCATTCGCGGCTGTTCCTGGTGGGTGAAGCTGGTCATGCCCGTCCATTTTGGCATAAACTGTCTGAACGTGTCCTCCGGTTGGAATTACAAATGCGCGCGTGTAGGAGTTGCCGTCAATATCGGCCATAGATATGTCGATTTGAGTGGATTCAGTCCCGTGATTAGACACATCAAATGCAACATGGAAATCTTTATATCCACTCCAGTCCCAAGGCTCGGACGGAGCTAGTGCAAGACCTCCGCTCCAGTTATCCTTTGAAGCCAGTTTCACATCTAGTTCGTGGCCAGCACCGCCCTCTTTACGAGATGAGACAAGCTTAAGTGATCCATTATTCACTCTTACAAAATCTGGCTTTTGACCTTCGTCAAAATCAGCCAGCATAATTTCTTCAGAAAGAGTTTGAGGTCCAGTCGCTTCAGGAATTTTTGCTTCCGGAGCATTCGAACATGCAGCAACCGTCAAAAAGGTTGTTGCCAATAGAAACGCGCTTCTCATTTAAATTTCCCTATAATTTTGGCTCAAACCGTTCGGCAAGCACACACTCTTTTTATTGTCGTCGAGCACATTAACAGGATTTCACGATTGTATACAATCTACTTTTTGAACACACAGACTGCGACAAATAAATTATTCCCTATTTTTCAAAGGTCTATTTTTTCGGATATGAGAAATTTTATTCGCGATTGACCACAAGAGATCATTTCCGAACATGAACTTTCGGAATAAAGCGCAAATTAACTGCGAATATTTAGCTTAGAAAGAAATCTCTTCACCTTCCATACCGGGCAATTTCAGCACGATAAGGAGGTCACGAATTTCTTGGCGGGCCGCAACATGGCTCATTGTAAACGCCACATTTGATCCAGCTTCGGTTAAATCAAGCAACGTCAAACCCATTGGGAATAATTCACGGTAGATCACGCGCTCGGAAAGCCCCGGTGCGATACGGAACCCAATACGACGCGCAAGATTGTCCAATGCCTCACCCACACGCTGTTTATTGCGTGCATCAAGAGGTGACATACGGTTACGCATGACTACCCAGTCAATCGGTTTACGGCTTGTCTTGGCTTTGCGCTTGCGACAATCCCATACTTGCTCTGCATAGAAACTAGGACGCACAACTTCCAACGTTTGAGGATCAACATCACCCAAAAGATCAAAGTCAACAAAGCTATCATTTAGCGGTGTAATCAATGAATCAGCTGATGAGTGCGCCATACGAGAGAGGAATGTGTCTCCTCCCGGGCTGTCGACAATGATAAAGTCACACGTTTGGGACAAGCGCTTCACACTGTCTTCAAAACGCTCTGCTTCTTCTTGTTCTGCTGCATCAAGATCACGCGCCTGACTGGCATCGATACGCACAGTTTCAGGGACAGGAAGACTTCCGCCTGACGTCTGGTTCCAGCGGATACGGTTTTCAAGATAACGTGAAATAGAGCGCTGACGTACATCAAGGTCGAGAAACCCGACCTTTTTACCCATACGCATAAGAGCAACAGAAAGATGCATGGCGACCGTTGATTTACCGGCACCACCCTTCTCATTCCCAATGACAATAACGTGTGCCAAGCGGTTACCAGCCTGTTTGCTAGCACCAGCTTGTTCAGCCGTTTGAGTTGTCATTCCTGTTACTCCACCATCTGCCATACTTATTGTAGAACCCTACCTGATTTGGAAGGTTCACATGCACCAGCAACACGGCTTAGATCAACACAAACTTCTGTAAGGTCAGCGGCATTTGCAAAAGGACCTGTGGATAAACGCACTCCGCCGCCAACTTCATCATAGTACGGCGTTAATTCTTCTAAATCCAATTCACCCTGAAGACGGGTCCAATCAGCGTCAGCTGCTGCTTCTGTTGGATACATTCCAAGATCAGCATAACGGAACAAAGATTTTCCGTTCTCAAGCTTAGGTGCGTCTTCATAATCTGAATCAGCTTCGTCCAGCTCAATCGCTGGTGTACTTGCCGAAGCTTTTGTCTCGGCAACAACAACTTCTGTTTCAACACTTTCAGCAAAGTCCAGAGCAGGCTCATCAAGTGGCCGCATAATTTCCAGTGCACTGCGAAGTGTCTTAAGCTCTAAATTGATCGCTTGGATCTTGGATTCAATTTCATCCACCACGGCGATCTCGTCGACCGACTGATACCCTCTCAGGTGTCGGCCAGACAACGCCTCTTCAGGTGGGTCCGTTCGTCGCCCATCATCAATAAATGAGGTTTCACCAGTTCCGGAAATGCGGGTGCACGCTGATATAGCAATAGCGCCAACCGAGAGAATCGAAACACGAAGTATATGGAGCATATCTATTTTCATACTTATAAAATCGCGCATCGTGGTTAACACATCATTGAGAAACACGACGATTTATTGGCAATTTGCGATCACTTCTTGATAAATCGGGCAAAAGAAATTAACGATCCGGCGCATGAGCACACAAAACCAGATCAAAGTCCTTAAGACTCCCCAAGCGCTACGTGATTGGAAACTCGAGCAAATTCGCGCCAATAAACGCGTTGGATTTGTTCCAACCATGGGCGCGCTTCACGATGGTCATCTCTCTTTGGTGACGGAAGCAAAAAAACATTCTGACATCGTAATTGCGTCTATTTTTGTAAATCCGACCCAATTTGCACCCGATGAAGACTTTGACAGTTATCCCCGTACGCTCGAATCCGACCTTGAAAAACTAACATCCGTTGGATGTGAAGCAGCCTACTGCCCAGTTGCGAGTGACCTCTATCCAGAAGGCAATGCAACTAAAGTATATGTTGAGGGGCTTTCTAGCATTCTTGACGGAGTACATCGCCCTCACTTCTTTGGCGGCGTCACCGAGATTGTATCGCGTCTCTTTATTCACGTTGCGCCTGATGTCGCCGTGTTTGGCGAAAAAGACTATCAGCAATTACAAATCATCAAACGCATGGTCAAAGATCTGGGCATGCCGATAAATGTCGTGGGCGCGCCAACGGTTCGAGAAAAAGATGGCTTGGCCATGTCCTCGCGCAATCAATATTTATCATCCGATGAACGCGAGAAAGCTGGAAATTTTGCGCAGGCCCTACAAAAAGCAGCGCGCGCAATAGAAGACGGACAATCAATATCCGCATCGATCGAGCAAGCCCTTAAAGACATTGAAAAAGCAGGCCTTGACCCAATCAATTATGTCGCCGTGCGAGATGCCAATACGCTCGAAGAATTAGACGCTGACATTTTGGAAAAAGGTATGGATGCCCGCATCCTTACCGCAGCTTGGATGGGCAAAACACGCTTGATCGACAATCTGCCACTGAAACGGAAATGATTGCTAGGTCCGAAAATGGCTGAGGCTGTGTAAAAACGGCGAAGCAGTTTAAGGTTTTCTCCAGTTAGATACTGGAGGCAAGGATGAAGCGGTTCATTGAAGATCAGTCTCGTGATCAGGGTGGTTTGTTTCCCACGCATTTGGATGATTTTATTACAGAAGATAATCCAGTTCGCGCAGTCGACGCTTTTGTGGATGCATTAGAGTTGCGAGATTTGGGGTTTGTCTCTGTTGATCCGCAAACCACAGTACGTCCTGCTTATCATCCCAGCGTTTTGTTGAAGCTCTATATTTATGGCTATCTCAATCAAGTGTCCTCCAGTCGCCGGTTAGAACGCGAAGCAAGTCGAAATGTCGAACTGATGTGGCTGACGGGACAGTTAGCACCTGATCATAAAACCATTGCCAACTTTCGTAAAAACCATGGCGAGGCCATCGGAAAGGTTTGTGCGCAATTTGT
>CAYGPZ010000030.1:0-15176 GCA_964352025.1 uncultured Hyphomonadaceae bacterium | reverse complement strand
GCGGTTGCTGAAGACGCAGCTGCAGAAACAACTGAAGAAGTTGTTGCCGAAGTTGAAGAAGAAGCTTCAAACATCGTTGATGAAGTCATTGAAGATGTAAAAGAAGAAGCAGAAGCAGCAGCGACTGACGCTGTTAAAGATGTAGCATCTGGTCTTCTAGAATAGTCGCTTTGATTATTTAGTTATAAAAAAGCCCACCGTAACTGGTGGGCTTTTTCTGTTTTGGGCTTAGTTGAAAGCGCCGGACTTTCCAATGAGCGTTGTTGGCACGCCATTTATAGTAAGAGTGCCGTCTTCTTCTGATATCTCGACATTTTCGCCATCTTTAACTCGACCTTCAAGTATCATACGTGCGAGCGGATCTTGAACCTCTTTTTGGATGGCACGTTTTAAGGGGCGTGCCCCGTAAACTGGGTCATATCCTTTGTCCGCTAACCATTTCCTGGCGGGCTCATCAATTTCCATTGTGATCCTGCGGTCTTCTAGCAATTTGTCTAAGCGTTTCAATTGCACGCCGACTATGCGGTCAATTTCCAATCGGCCTAGACGTTTGAAGAAGACTGTTTCATCTATCCGGTTTAAGAATTCCGGACGGAAGTGAGCTTGAATTGCTGTCATCACACTTTGGCGTGCTTCATCTGAAATTTCGGTATCTGATGCATCTTCTGCGAGCGCATGTGCACCCAAGTTAGACGTCATCACAATGAGCGTATTGTTGAAATTGACTGTTCGTCCCTGACCATCTGTAAGGCGACCATCGTCCAATACTTGAAGTAAAGTATTGAACACATCTGGATGCGCTTTTTCGATTTCATCGAATAAAATCACTTGATATGGACGCCGGCGAACCGCTTCAGTCAACGCTCCACCTTCTTCATATCCAACATACCCGGGAGGCGCACCAATCATACGAGAAACGGCATGTTTCTCCATGTATTCGGACATGTCTAAACGCAGGACCGCGCTTTCATCATCGAACAAAAATTCTGCAAGTGCTTTGGTGAGCTCTGTTTTACCAACACCAGTTGGGCCAACAAACATGAATGAACCAATAGGGCGGTTTTGATCTTGAAGGCCTGCTCTCGCGCGGCGTACCGCATTGGATACGGCAGCTAATGCTTCTTCTTGCCCAATGACACGTTCATTGAGGTGTTCTTCCATAGCGAGGAGCTTTTCACGTTCTCCTTCAAGCATTTTATCGACGGGTATGCCGGTCCATTTAGAAACGACGGATGCGATTGCTTCTGAATCGACGACTTCTTTGACCAAGCTCGAAGAGGAATTGCCTTCGGTTCCAGACTCTGCGTCGGCTATTTTTTGCTCCAAAGCCGGTATAGCAGAATATTTCAATTCTCCTGCTTTTTCCCAGTCCGATCGTCTTTCAGCATCTGCTAGATCAGCGCGTGCTTTTTCCAATTGCTCTTTGGCTTGTGTCGCGCCGCCTAAGCGAGACTTTTCCGCCTCCCATGCCGTTGTGATCTCTTTGGATTGCGCTTCCAGTGTTTCCAGCTCGGCGCTTATATTCTTCAAGCGCTCTTTTGAGCCATCATCTTTTTCTTTTTTTAGCGCCTCTGTTTCGATACGCAATTGTGTGAGGCGGCGATCTATTTCGTCGAGTTCTTCAGGTTTTGACTCAACCGCCATACGCAAGCGCGACGCGGCTTCATCCATTAAATCAATCGCTTTATCTGGCATAAACCGGTCTGTAATATAACGATTTGAAAGGGTGGCTGCGGATACAATAGCAGCATCCGAAATACGAATTCCGTGATGGACTTCATATTTTTCTTTTAAGCCACGTAGAATAGAAATCGTGTCTTCTAAGCTTGGTTCTTCAACAAAAACAGGCTGGAAACGGCGTGCAAGCGCAGCATCTTTTTCGACATGCTTTTTGTATTCATCAAGCGTTGTCGCGCCAACACAGTGGAGTTCACCTCGCGCAAGTGCGGGTTTGAGAAGGTTGGACGCATCCATCGCGCCCTCAGATTTTCCTGCGCCTACAAGAGTGTGCATCTCATCGATAAATAGAATGATCTGCCCTTCAGCAGATGTCACTTCATTGAGAACTGCTTTAAGGCGTTCTTCGAACTCTCCGCGATATTTTGCGCCTGCGATAAGTGCACCCATATCAAGAGATAAGAGACGTTTTTCGCGCAAACTTTCTGGGACATCGCCATCAACGATACGGTTTGCGAGACCTTCTGCGATCGCCGTTTTACCAACACCAGGTTCACCAATAAGGACTGGGTTATTTTTTGTGCGTCGTGACAAGACCTGTATTGTCCGTCGGATTTCTTCATCTCGGCCGATAACTGGATCAAGTTTTCCGGCACGGGCTGCATCTGTTAGATCAAGTGTGTACTTTGAAAGCGCTTCATAGCTTTCTTCTGCATTTGCGCTATCTGCTGTGCGGCCCTGACGTAATTGATCAACAGCGGCTTGCAAGGCTTTGGCTGTAACACCTGCATCTTTTAGAGCACTGGCGGCTTTGTCATTGCCTTTTGCAAGTGCGACAAGCAAACGCTCGACTGTCACAAATGCATCTCCAGCCTTTTGTGCATCTGCTTGGGAAGTGGTGAGTAGGGCGGCTGCCCCTTGGCTGATTGATAGTTGACCTGCGCCTGATCCTGTTACTTTGGGGATGGCGTTGAGGGCTTGGTCATTTAATTGTTGAGCTTGTTCGGGACGTCCACCGGCAGCGCGAATAAGGTTGGCACTAAGCTGGTCGTTCTCATCAAACAGAGCTTTTAGAATATGTTCAGATGTCAGTTGTTGGTGTCCGGCTGCGACGGCAGATGTTTGGGCTGTGCCAAGCAATGTGCGTGCGCGGTCTGTAAATTTTTCCATATCCATTTGGATTATCCCCTTTCTAGGCAGATATTACATTCCCATATCGCTTCTGCGCCTACAGGAAGTGTGACTTCTATTTGCGAGCCCCGTTATCGGCAGCTCACAAACTAGATATGGGTATTGAAAAAAAATGCTCAAGAGAGCTGATCGCATTTCTTGAGCAAATTGATGTGGGATAATGTGAGGGGGCTATCCGACTTTTTTCAAAAACTCGTCGACACTTTTCTTTAGGGTTTCGCTCGCAGATGCCACGTTTTCTGAAATAGAAACGATTGAAGAAGCCAAGTCCGAATTTGATTGAGCCGATTCAATGGCGAACTTCACTTCACGTGACACCGTGCCCGTGCCTTCTGATGCGATACGCGTGCTTTGAGCAATTTCGTTCGTGGCTGAGTTTTGCCGATCTATATCATCGGTGATCGAAGCCGTTTGTTCGGTTACCAATGAAATTACGCCAGAGATTTGTTCAATCGTGTCTGACGTATCATTTGACGCCAACTGAATCGTTTTTACCTGTTCTGAAATTTCTACGGTGGCCCGTGCGGTCTGGTCTGCTAACTGTTTGACTTCAGTTGCAACAACCGCAAATCCGCGACCCGCTTCTCCAGCTCTGGCGGCTTCGATAGTTGCGTTCAATGCAAGCAAATTGGTTTGTTCAGCTATGTCATTGATGATTTGAATGACATCGCCGATTTTGCGCGCATTTTCTGATAGGGCGCTAACCGATTGGGTTGAAGATTTAACTGATTTATCTGCATCTAAAACGACGGAGTTTGTTGTCGAGATTTTCTCTGCAATTGTCGCGATTGATAGAGAGAGTTGCTCTGTCGATGAAGCAGCGTCATTGACGTGCTCGGCAGCTAAATTTGCAGCTTCATTCAAGTCGGTTGATCGGCTTTGAGAAGTAGCTGTTGACGTTTCTAAAGCGGATACGACATTGCCGAGTTCCTTGGTATTTGAGCTTAGAGTTTCCATTAAGTCATTGATTACTGAAGCAAATGATCGAATTTGTTCATATTTGCGTTGGTTTTCAGCGCTCTCTATCGATACTTTTTCTTGGAGAGCCAATGCTTTTTCTTGAGCTGAAGCTGCGATTTCTGAGGCCGATTGAGAGTTGGCTAGAGATTCTGAATTCGCTCTGATTAGCTTTAGTGTTTGGCTGATAAACCAAATGAGAGCCCCGCATTGAGTCGCGAGAATAACGGCATGAAGAATTACTCTTACAAATGGGGCTCCATCAGGGAAGACTGCGGCTGGAAGAATAAAGGAAAGAGACAGATGGTGAAAGGCGACGACAGCGGAGAATGCGACAAGGGCCTTCCATTCTAAAAAACCAACCATTATCGCTAAGCCAGCGAAGAACATCATGTGCATATCTATTTGATAAGCGATACCATTTCCATTCCAGCTGAAATTATACACGATTATCGCAATGAGACCTGCAAGAGCGGAAGAAGAGGTGATTGCGGTTGTGCTACTGCCTGGAGATTTTAAGTGACTTATCGTACTTGCACCTGCGAGTGCAGCTGCCAGAATTGTCGAGCCTGCGCTATTCATACCTAGCTGATAATATCCGGAAATGGCAACTAACGCAGTAACTGCCCAAAGTATCAAAATTGCCAATTTCGAAAAATACTGTCTCATTTCATCGAGACTGAAATTGGTGTTGGGGTGGGTAGAAGACGTGACCATGCTTATATCGCTTCTTTTTTAGAGGGTGTCTGATCGATGCAGAATTGGGCAAATTTTGCTTTTAGAATGAACTGTGCACCAGCCTTGCGTAGTCTTAGGTGGGCATCCCCTTTGGGGTTGGCTACTACGACATGTAATAGCTCGTCGTCACTCTCGAGTATTTTCAATCCCAAGGACTGCACTGAATTATGCATTTGAGTGGGGGAGTAGTCGTCACTAAATGAAGCAAAAATGTCATCGTTAGGGTTTGGTGTCAGGCACAAGCCGGAGACACCAAGTGTTGAAATAATTCCTACGAGTACAAGCATAGACTTCATATGTTCATGCTTTCGGTGATTTGGTTGAATTCAAAACACTATTGAAAACGGTGAAGATGAAAATCTCACTATCAAGTAAAGAATGGCTTAATTGTAAAATAACTGGGTTAGCATCAAGAATTGTAAGCCGAAGAGGATTTACCTATAGACCTGCATTTGCAATCTGTTGGCCTCTGCGGTTTTGCCATTTTCCTCTGATGAAAATACGTGCTGGCTTTTCGACATAATGATAAATTGGGCCCGCTACAGCAATTGTCACAAGCATAAACGCAAGTGAAATTAGCGGCGTCGCTTCAAATCCATAGCCAATGATATCAAGCCCTTGCGCCAAAATAGTGTAGATAGGGGCATGTAGAATAAAGATGACGTAGGACCAATTTCCCAGCTCTTGCATTTTGTCGCTGGACAGTCCGGTCGCGACGTTCAGTTCATCTAATCGAGCCAACCCGATCATTAGGAATGCTGCACCAAACCCGACAAAGGGTACGCTAGCAACATTGAAAATACTTTCAAAGAAGCTTGTAAAAAATGGTGTTGAACCGTTTGAAAAGCCAAATTCAGCATAGGCACCAGATTGATGAAAGGCTGCGGTGACGATGACAGCTATTGCGGCGAGTATCGTGACGAAACTCATCCACTTTCCAGGTTTGTACACATTGAATACAGATCTAGCCGCAACACCGCAAAGCATAAGGGAAGCCCCGCGCAAGACAGCCCAGTCAGTTGTGACCTGGTACATGTCGAGACCGATAGTGTTTCGTAGAGTGATTTCAATAAGAAGTATTAGTCCCAATGCCATTGCAAGGAGAAGGTAGGGCCACTTTTTAGTCAAGTTAGCCAGCATTATGAAAAATGGGAATGAAAGATATCCACCCATTTCTGCGGCAACTGCCCAAGCTGGAAAGTTCCAAGAATTTGTTTCTGTTAGGCCAACGGCTTGCAAGAAAAAGAGGCATTTGAAAAGGTCAGATATTGGATAAACAGTATCGCCTTGCTTGCCGAGAATTGCCCCTGCAGCGAGATAGGACATGATTAGCCCAAGCGCTAACAGGTACATAGGGTATATGCGCGCAAATCTGGCAATCATAAAGTCTAGGAAATTAAAGGGCTTTATCCGTTGTGCCCAATAAACATGGCTTAGTACAAAGCCAGATAAGACGAAAAATACATCAACGCGCGATATGCCCAGACGAAGTAGCGGGTTCATCCCAAAACCTTCTTCGTCGAACATATGTCCGACGTGGAAGTAGGCAATCCATATTGCCAGAACAAAGCGTAGCCCATTTAGGGACACAAAAACCTGCTTTGGTTGGGTAGGGGCATTGTCTACCATGGGATGTGCCTCGATGGATGCTTTATTGTCAGACTAAACTATTTTTAAAATCAGCTGCAAAATTGGTGCCGATACCGGTCTGACCCCTAACAGGCTCATATGACAACAATATATTGTCTGCTGCCTTTTATGTCAGGGTATCAGATTCTTCTGTATTTAAGGGGAGTCTACAATTATGATGCATCAGCATATAATACGGGCAGTGTCTCTTCACCGCGAATATTGTCTATGCGTGCTTTTTCTTCCTTAAAGGCGTTCAGCATTTTTCCTTTTAAGGTACGACCTGTTGGAAGCCTTAAGCGCATCGCATCTACATGCTTGCCTTTAACTTGGACTTCGTAGTGAAGGTGAGGGCCTGTTGAGCGGCCGGTTGTGCCAACATAGCCGATGACTTGACCCTGAGTAACGCGGACACCTTTCTTGATGCCACGTGCATAACCCTTCATGTGGGCGTAGGCCGTTTTATAGCCATCTGAGTGACGAATGCGGATGTAATTTCCGTAGCCGCCATAGCGAGATGCGCGTTCAATGACGCCATTCCCGGCTGCGTAGATAGGTGTTCCGCGTGGTGCTGCGAAGTCAGTTCCTTTGTGCATTTTCGTATAGCCAAGCACGGGGTGGCGGCGTTTCCCAAAGCTGGAAGATAATCTTGCGCCATTGATAGGCGTTTTCATCAAGAACTTACGCGCTGCTTTTCCGTTTTCGTCATAATAGTCGGTAATGCCATCATCGGATGTCGTGTAGCGGTAGAATTTTCTAGAGACTTTTTTGCCTTCTAGTTCAGCGTAAAGAACGTTTCCACCTTTAACGAGTTGGCCATCTTCATCGCGAGACACTTCATATGTAATTTCAAATGTATCGCCTTGTCTGATCTCACGTTGGAAATCGACGTCATAGGCAAAAATGTTTGCGAAATCGACGACTTGTTGATCTTTTGCGCCTTGCTTTAAAGCCAATTCATAGATGCTTGTTTCGATGACGCCGCCAACTTTGTTGTGGCCCTCGCTTAGTTTGACTTTAAGTTCACGTGATTTCCAATCGCCGTCCGAATTGCGGGATACAAGAACTTGACGTTCCGCATCGGGTCGAAAGGAGAGGGCGGTTAATTGAGCGTCGTTCGTAGAGTCGAAAAAAGCTGTAACAGCCTGGCCAGGACGAAGCTTGCGCATATCAATGTGATTGGCTGCTTGATAAATAGCGCGATTAGATTCTTTTCGGTCCGCACCCAATCTATCTAGAACATCGATAAGGGTTTCGCGACGTTTCAGTTTGCCAGTGCTGCGCTCCAGTTGTCTTGCTGGTGCCACTTCTTCGGCGCTAACAAATTTCGCAAGTTCAATGAGCGGATTTGGCTGCGCCGTCGTCTGAGCTTCGGGGCTAGGAAGTTCGTTTGTTTTTGCGCTCTCTTCACATCCGGAAAGAATGAGGGCCGAAACTGTCAACAGCGTCGCGGGATAGAAAGCGGAAGGTATGTATTTGTTTAAAAGGCGTCTCATTTAGACTGGGTCCTTGGTACTCTACATTTACTCAACAAACATATATTTCTGATCTTCAAGGAATATGAAGGAAATATACCAGAATTACATTAATTATCACTTGTGCGTTTGCAATCGAGATTAAGCGATAAGATTAACTCACTTGCAAGACTTCTAAGCAGGAATTGCGCCACCCAGATATTAGGGAAGTAGGGGAGGTGAGACTTGTGTTCGCCAAGAATGGAAAAGTCGAAGTTAGAATTTCGGATCGTTTTCGTTCTTTAAATCAAGTTGGCTGATTTAATATTTGAGAAATAAGATAAAAAATGAGCTGAATTTCGCCTGTATGGAATGTCAAAGCTTGTCATATCCCGTATGAAGTGATTCGTATGTTATAATTGGAAACTGATTCATAGGGCTGTCACTCGTCATGGAAGCATCTAAGCTAGCAGCGCTCGTCGCGTCACACATCTGTCATGAGCTTGTCTCACCTGTCTCATCTTTTAAGTTAGTGCAGGATTCTTTGAACGATCCCGATATGCGAGAGCATGTGCAGGAGCTTATCCGATCTGCATCTGAAACGGTCGAGTATAAATTGACCTTTTTGCGGTATGCGTTGGGATCTGTTGGGATGCAGGATGGTTATGCCGACCTTCATGAGGCGCGGGGTTTGTGCCAAAACTATATGAAAGGTTTTCGCGCTGATCTGACTTGGGGCGAAACCCCTGAAATCACTAGCTACGCGCAAGTGCGTTTGGCGATGAACATGATGATGATTGCAAGTTCATCCATGCCTAAAGGTGGCATGATTGAAATTTTATCTGAGAAAGTTGGCGATAGGGTTGTTTTAAAAGTTGAAGGCAATGGCCCGAGAATTTTGTTTAATGAAGACCGACAAAATTCTTTTAATGGTAAAGAGCCCGAAAGTGGCTGGACTGCCAAGGTTATTCAGCCCTACTTTGCGCGAGTTTGTGCAGAAGAGATTGATACAAAAATTGAGTTTTCAATGTCTGAAAGCAAAATTTCTTTGACCTGTTCGACCCAACAATAATGAAATTTCACCAGAGAGTTGATGAAATGAACATAATTTCTTAACTCTCAGGTCGTTTTCTAGGCTTTATCACCGGTCTCAAATTGGGACGAATTGTGAAGCGGGCTTAGACATGGACGATCTCCTCAGCGAATTCCTTACCGAAACTTCGGAAAGTCTCGATGTTATCGATACTGAACTAGTGCGATTTGAATCGCAGCCGAATGATGCGGATACGCTCAATAATATTTTCCGTCTTGTACACACTATTAAAGGTACATGTGGTTTCTTGGGGCTCCCAAGGCTTGAAGCAGTCGCGCACGCTGGTGAAACGCTTTTAGGAAAATTCCGGGATGGGGCGTTACCTGTTACGCCTAAGGCTGTGACGCTTGTTCTGGAATCAATCGATCAGATTAAAGCGCTTCTGACACACTTGGAGAGTTATGCAGCTGAACCAGACGGTAATGATGAAGAGCTGATTGCTAGACTAGTTGATGCATCTAATGGTGGATTAACTGAAGGAGCAGCAGCTGCACCTGCTTCTAGTGACGATATGAATTCTACAATAGCGGCAGAAGCTGTTCTCAATGATTTGGATGACGAAGAAGAAGATCCAAATGCACCACCTCCGGGAATTGATCCAGATAAATGGGATGCTCAGCTTGGTCGGGAATTGCGTCCCGGTGAGGTTTCTCTGGCAGATTTGGAAGCTGCGTTTAATTCAGTCGTACCAGATGACGAAGTAGCGGCAGCAGTACCAGTTGAAGCTAAAGTTGAGGCGCCTGCTGCACCGGCAGCGCGTGTGGCCATGGAAAAGGCAGCTCCAATTAATCAGACCATTCGTGTTGGTGTTGATGTTCTTGAAGACCTTATGACGATGGTTTCCGAACTTGTTTTGACGCGGAACCAATTAATGCAAATGGTCCGTGGCCTAGATGATTCTGAATTTAAGGCACCTCTACAGCGTTTGTCAGCGATTACAGCTGAATTGCAAGAAGGTGTTATGAAGACACGCATGCAGCCAATTGGTACTGCATGGAAGAAATTGCCACGAATTGTGCGTGATGCATGTCAGGATTTGGATAAGAAAATTGATCTCGTCCTAGATGGTGAGAGCACTGAGCTTGACCGTCAGGTGCTTGAGCTAATCAAAGACCCACTTACTCACATGATCCGTAACTCATGTGACCATGGTGTTGAAACACCTGAGACACGTAAGGCGGGCGGTAAGCCAGAGACTGGTACGATCCAGCTAAGAGCCTACCACGAAGGTGGTCATATTATTATTGAAGTTGCCGATGATGGCGCGGGTCTGAACACAGAGCGTATTCGTCAAAAAGCAATTGAAAAAGAAGTTGTTGATGCAATGGAAGCTGCAGCAATGACGGATTCTCAGATCCACCGTTTGATTTTTGCGCCTGGTTTCTCAACCGCAGCAAAAGTAACAAACATTTCAGGCCGTGGTGTCGGAATGGATGTTGTGAAAACAAACATCGAGTTAATTGGTGGGGCTATTGATCTTCGCGCAGTCGAAGGTGAGGGCACGACATTCCTCATTAAAATTCCGCTGACACTTGCAATCATTTCTGCACTTATCGTTGGTGTTGGAGAAGAGCGTTTCGCGTTGCCACAACTATCTGTTGTCGAATTGGTGCGTACGGGTAATGAGCGCGATCAGAAAGTTGAACGTATTTCAAATACTCAGGTGCTGCGTTTGCGTGACAGATTATTGCCGCTCGTAACCCTGAACCAGATATTGGGCATTGAGAGCAATACTGGTGGCGATATTATCGACGAAAGTGAAAACACATTTGTTGTTGTCATGCAGGTTGGGGATACTCGCTTTGGTCTGGTTGTCGATGAAGTATTTGACACTGAAGAGATTGTTGTGAAGCCGCTTACAAACATGTTGAGTGGATTGAGACAATATTCCGGAGCAACCATCCTGGGTGACGGGTCAGTGATTATGATCCTTGATCCAAATGGTGTCGCTAAAGAAGTGTCCAGTATCGAAGGTGTTAATCAGACGAATGCCGCTGCAGAGACTGAAGAAGGAGTTCAGGACGATAAAATGTCACTTCTTCTATTCCGCGCAGGTGGTGAAGAGCCAATGGGTTGTCCGCTTAGCCTTGTTACACGCCTTGAAGACCTTGATGCAGAAACCTTTGAGCGCTCTCAAGGACATCAGGTTGTGCAATACCGTGGTAAGCTAATGCCACTTGTACATGCCGCTGGCTCGCACATGATTAAAACAGAAGGTAAGCAGCCTATTCTGGTCTTCAACCAAGGTGAGACTGTGATTGGTGTCGCTGTTGACGAGATCCTCGATATTGTTCACGAGGCAGTGAATTTTGAAATGGCCGAGCTGACACCGGGTGTACTTGGAGCTGCTGTCCTTAAAGGTAAGACGACCCAAATTATTGATGTCGCTCATTTCTTGAATGAAGGTCAGCGCGATTGGGCGAAAACTGCTGTGTCTGGAGAGCAAAAAGCACGTAGAGTTTTACTCGTTGAGACACACCCATTCTTCCAGAACATGTTGTCTCCGCTTCTTAAAGCTGCGGGTTATGATGTTACTTTGGCTCCAACTGAGGACAAGGCGATTGAGCTTCTTAAAGAAGAAGATGTTAAGTTTGATGCTGTTCTTGCAGATATTGATACAGCGCAAGGCGTAGGCCGATTAGCAGAAGCTATCGATGCAAATTCCACATTGATGGAAGCGCCTCGTTTTGGTCTTTCAAACAGAGATGATGCTCTACCAACAGAGTTGGGTATGAGTATTCCTAAAGCGGACCGTCACGCATTATTGATGGCTTTGGATTCAGCGCTTAAAGCAAGAGGAGATGCCGCATGAGCTCGACAGAGTATGTGACTTTTCAAATTGGTTCTCAAACATTTGGAACCTCGGTTTTGGAAGTGCATGACGTATTTCGTCCTTCTAAAGTAACAAAAGTTCCTCTTTCTAAGCCTGATATAGCAGGAGTTCTTAACCTTCGTGGGCGTATAGTGACTGCTATTGATGCGCGGGCAAGGCTAGGTCTGCCCCAAAGAGAAGGCGACCCGGACGACATTATGGCAATTGGTATTGAACAAAATGGCGAAAGTTTTGGATTGATAATCGATTCCGTCGGCGAGGTTGTTCGTCTCAACGAGAATGACATGGAGCAGAATCCTGTGAATTTGGACCCTATCTGGGCATCCGTTTCTAAAGGCGTTCATAGAATGGACGATAAACTGCTTATCGTAATGGATATAGGTCGAGTATTGGCCGTAAGTGAGCCCGATGAGGGCTTAGCAGCATAGGAACTACTTTAATGAAACGTTGTTTAATAGTGGATGATAGTCGTGTGGTTCGTAAAGTTGCGCGACGCATCTTAGAAGACTTGAAATTTGATACCATGGAAGCCGCTGACGGGCAGCAAGCACTTGAACAGTGCCGTGCAGATATGCCGGAAGCTATTTTGCTGGATTGGAATATGCCGGTGATGAACGGCATTGATTTTTTAAGAGCACTACGCAGAGAGCCAGGCGGTGATCGACCAACTGTTGTTTTCTGTACAACAGAGAACGACATGTCGCACATCGCTGAAGCAATTCGTTCTGGTGCGAATGAATATATTATGAAGCCTTTTGACAGCGAAATTATTGAATCAAAATTTGCTGAAGTTGGATTGGTCTAAAGTTTTTTAGACTTAGAAGATTTTTGTAGATTAGTTTCTTGAAGGGATTGTAATGGTGTCCGCTATTGCGACAAACCGGTCCTATGGACAGCCTATTCGCGTAATGATTGTAGATGACAGCGCCGTCGTGCGCGGTCTCACTAAGCGATGGCTTGAAGTAGAAAAAGACATAGATATTGTCGCTGTTAGCACTGACGGCCAAAGGGCAGTTAGTGACGTAGCGGCGGCAAAGCCTGATGTTATTATTCTCGATGTTGAAATGCCGAGAATGGATGGGCTAACTGCATTACCGCAATTGCTTAAGCTTGCACCTCATGCGCGTATCGTAATGGCGTCAACGCTGACACGTGAAGGCGCGACAACGACTTTACGTGCCATGTCGTTAGGAGCAGCTGATTACATTGCTAAGCCTGAAGCTACGGGCCTTGGCGGAGCAACTGTATATCAGCAAGAACTTATTGGAAAAATTAGAGCATTAGGAGGCGCTGCACAGGTTTCTGCTAATCCTGTAAAACGTACGCCAATGCCGCCAGTGCGTCCTAGAGCGACAGCTGTATCCAAGCCAGGTATTTTTCGTCCGAAAGCTATGTTTGTTGGCTCATCCACAGGCGGACCTCAGGCATTACAGACGTTCTTAGCGCCAATTGCGAAGCAGATTAAAGCGCCAATTTTTATTGTGCAGCACATGCCAGCAACGTTTACAACAATACTTGCCGAAAAGCTCGCTCAGGTGACTGGGCGACCATGTGTTGAGCCAAAAAACGGGGATTTAGTTAAATCTGACCATATATATCTGGCTCCCGGTGATTGGCATATGCGAATTGATAAACAGGGGCTGGGACAGGTCATTAAAATTGATCAGTCGCCTCAAGTGAATTTCTGTCGTCCTGCAGTGGACCCTTTGTTTGAGTCAGGGGTTAAGGTATTTGGCGGTGCTATGTTGAGTGTGGTTCTGACCGGTATGGGGCATGACGGTCGCGCAGGTGCAAAATTAGTTAATGAAGCTGGTGGACGAGTCATCGTTCAAGATGAAGTTTCAAGTGTTGTGTGGGGTATGCCGGGAGCAATTGCTCAGGCGGGACTAGCGGATGAAATAATGCCGATCCCGGATTTGGGCAAACTATCCGTAAAATATATGAATGGAGTGGGTTAGGTGAATAGTTCAGATTTTGATTTTGTATCGGGGCTGTTGCGCCGACGAGCAGGCATTCAGCTAACAACAGACAAAACGTATTTGCTGGAAAGTCGTTTGGCACCATTAGCCCGTAAAGAGGGATTGGCGTCGATCGAAGATTTGTTGCAAGTCGTGCGATCACGTCGTGATGAGCGACTTATCTCTCAAATTGTCGATGTAATGACGACAAATGAAACATTTTTCTTCAGAGATAAAACTCCATTTGATTTGATGAAGAATGTTGCTCTTCCTGAGCTAACTGCACAGCGTAAGCCTCGTTTACGCATATGGTGTGCTGCATGTTCGACAGGTCAGGAGCCATATTCTCTTGCTATGATGTTGGAAGATAATCCAGCGCTGACAAAGGGTGCATCTGTCGAGATTGTTGCAACCGATATTTCTCCACGCGTATTGGAAAAAGCCAAATCCGGTTTGTACTCACAATTTGAAGTACAGCGCGGCCTTCCAATCCAGATGATGATGAAGTATTTCACTCAAAAAGATGACCTTTGGCAGATATCAGATAAAATCCGGTCCATGGTTACTTTCCGTGAACACAACTTGATGGATCAACCATCAATGTTCGGGAAGTTTGATGTTGTATTCATCCGAAATGTTTTGATCTATTTTGATCCGCCAACAAAGGGCGCAGTCCTTGAGCGCGTTTCTTCAGTCATGAACCCAGGCGGCTTCGTGCTACTTGGTGCAGCAGAGACAGTCATTGGTATTACGAAGAAGTTCGAAGCTATGAAAGAGCATAGAGGCCTATACAAAATGGCTGAAGCAGCTGGCAAAACACGTATTCGTGCAGCTTAACTAATCAAGAAATTAGCATAGAAAAATCGCGATATGCCGTACCCTGACGATAGGGTGCGGCATAATGCTCATAGGAAACTGGCATAATCATTATATAGAATCTGTTGTCAGGCGCGAAACCCCATGCTAGGACCCGCGCGATTGAGGTGTTGTCTCCGCGAAAGGCTACGAAATCCTCAAATGAATTTGGGACACTAATACTGTAGTGCTATCGCGGTGGTACACAGATTAAGCGGGCAGGATCTTGGGCGCATCATCGAACTCCTCCGGAGCAGCGCAACGCTATGCAGCGGCGCTATTCGACCTAGCACTTGAAGCTAAAGAGCTGGACAGCGTAGAAGCTGGACTAAACACTCTGGCTGATCTCATCAGTGCCGACGAGTCTCTTTCTAAAGCTGTTAACTCGCCGATATATTCTAATGAAGATAAAAAATCGGTATTTGATAAGTTAGCAGACAAAATTGAATTGCCTGAACTAGCAAGACGCTTTATTGGCGTTGTTACTCAAAACGGTCGTTCCGGCGATCTTGTTGGGATGGCGAAAGCATTTTCTGAGCGTGCAGCTCAACATCGTGGAACAACCCGCGTTGTTGCTGTGAGTGCTCAAAAATTAACGGCCGCTGAGGCCGCTAAATTAACTTCTACAGTATCTACAGCACTTGGTCGTGATGTGGATGTTGAATTGGAAATAAATCCCGCTCTCATTGGCGGGCTTCAACTTCGTGTGGGTTCTCGTCTTATTGACGCGTCTCTCCGCACGAAACTCGATGGTTTGACGAACGCGATGAAAGGGGCCTAGCCCAATGGAC
>CAYGPZ010000029.1:7984-15537 GCA_964352025.1 uncultured Hyphomonadaceae bacterium | reverse complement strand
GGCTTAGACTGAACCGGAGCCGTCATTGGAATGACTTTGGCACTGCCCTGCTCGCTTGATGCATGTGCGTTGCTAGCCTGAGACTGTGCGCGGTGTGCATCCCATGCCGTGCTTGATGGCACCCCATTGCTGGCTTGACGCTCTTTATTTGCGGATTTCTCTCGTGTTCGAACCTGACGCGCCTGAGCTTTCTCTTTTGACTTGCGACGTGTCTCCCCAGAGAACACGACATTCACCAATAAAAGCCCAAATGATTTCATCACTTCCATCACCATCACAAGGCTTCCAAGACGGTTGGTCTGCACAAATTGAAGGAAGCTCCAGACATCTGTGATTTCTGCGGCGTTTGCTGGAATATTCACACCCATAGACGCGGCTTGAGTCTGGGAAACGGACACGTTTTGCGAAGTGTCAGATGCTATCACCCCTGCCCCAGCCGTTTGAGATAATGTCGAACGTTGCTGCGTTAATTCAGTGTCCAATGCGATGCGGCGCTCTGCTTTATTCAGTTCTGCTGTCAGCTTTGCACGCTTGGTCACGTAATTGTCTGGCAAACGATCGCGCTCTGCCCTGATCTCATCAGGTGTGCGCGTCATGCCTATAAAGCTAAGCTCTGATTTAATCTCATCAATGCGTTCTTGAGCCAGATTAGCTTGCGTCATTAAAGCCTGACGTTTCTCAACCGCCCTCGCCTGCGCAGCAGCAACTTCATCTGCGTTTGACGCTTCGACATAATAAGACCAGCTCGCGCTTGCGTTTTGAAATGTCGCCATAGACCAGACAGGAAGAAACAACACAGCCATTAAAAGACGTTGCAGATTTGGACGCGCCAGACACCATATAATGACAACTAGCAGCACAGCCCCTATCACTTCGGAAATAATACCAGTTCCAAAAGCAATCGCGTAATCAACGCCCTCTACCCCATTAGTCCAGGTCGCAATGTTTCCAAATCCAGATAGCAGCATGCACACCAGCACAAGACTGATGATTATGATGCGCACCATATGACCAGGTAGCCCATGTTCTGGAGCTTCCTCAGTTTCTTCAATTTGGTTTGTTGTGTCTTCTGACATCCAACGCACTTTCAACTCATTAAAGATGCGACAGCCAAGGCTGGATGCACCCTACTCTTTTAATATGAGCCTTCAATGTGAACCTTTGTGCTTAAGGCTGGGTTAAGCATGTGCGTAAAATCACGAAAATATACATCTAGCTAGCTAACACGCTATACCGCGATACATCTATATGTACGGATGTATAGCTGTATATACAGCTATACTGCTAACTCTATAGATAGACATACATCCATACTGCAACACTGCTATAAATCTATTATGGTAGAGTGTTAGGTTTATAGAAACTAATTTCATTCAGTTTTTTGGCAGATCAGCTTGAAATAAGCAGCTAAAAGAGGATGAGCGCGTGCAATTAATCGCTATAGCCAGTCAAAAAGGGGGCGCAGGTAAGACAACAATTGCGCAAAACTTGGCATTTGCAGCGCATGAAAAGGGCCGCAAAGTCGCAATTTTTGACCTAGACCCGCAGCTCACCAGCCTCAATCAGTTCGATAAACGCACACTTTCGGGTGGAGATGGCGAGCCAGCGACCATTGCGGTGACAATAAATCGTCTCCCACAGCTCCTGCAGGCTGCAAAAAATGAGGGAAGGGACCTCATTATTTTTGATATGCCGCCAAATATTGGTCAGGAAAGTTTCCTGATTGCCAATGAAGTTGACCTTGTTTTGATCCCGACACAGCCTCAAGCCTACGATCTTGAAGCCATTGAAGCGACGATTGCGATTGCTTCAACGGTTAATACGCCGGGCGCTGTTATCATTAATCGTGTGCCAAAAGACCTCAAAGATCTAGCCGAAGATGCGCGCCAATTTGTTGAGGTGAAATGTTCATATCCTGTGGCACCCGTGGTTATTCATGATCGCACACAATTTATGGAAGCAGCCGCAGCTGGCTCATCTCCAATCATCATGCATCCGCGCACACAAGCGGCAAAAGAAGTGCGCGATCTTTGGAACTGGACAGCTGACCGTCTTGAGCAATCAAGAAGTGCTCGATCAGTTAATCCAAAGTCAGGGGAGGCTGCATGATATGAGTTTTCTCAAAGATTTGAATCCGAATATTCGAAATGCCCAACCCAATAATGAGAAAGACGCAGCCAAACCAGACCAAACGACAACGGCACAAAAATCAGTTGAAAAACAGGTTGCTGCGAATGAACCTGACCCGCCCGAGCAAGCCAAGCCGCAAAACCGGTTTATGCATTCAACATTGGGCCACGCGGCCAATGCGGGAGCAGGGGAGCAGCAAGCGGAAAATCCTGATCAGCCAGCTGCCAGTATGGGGCCAGCTGTATCTCCAGCTGATCTAAAAGCGGCTTATGATGTGAAAAACCCAGACCAGCGCGAATATCAAAGTCTTGCAGAGGCGAGGGATGGTATTGCGCAAGAATTGGGCGAAGAAAAAGCAGCACCATTTGGTGAATACCAGCGCCGCATAAAAGGCTTTATCGAAGAGCACGACAATGCGCGGGCAGGGATTAAGGCCAAAGGCAAACAAGTGCAACTAAATTTCCGCATTAGTGAGAATTCACGCCACTATCTCAAACTGGTCGCGCTAGAGAACCATGTCGACGTTACCACATATGTCTTCGGAGCAATCAACGCACGCCTCCACGCCGAAGGCCGCACCAGATATGTGAGATAGGAGACGCTAAACGCACCTATCCCTCAGATTAGACACGCTTTATCCAACTTTTTAAAAAGGTGGGAGAGGGGGCGTGTCTAATCGCCAGAACTTATCTATTTTTCATGTAAGAACGCTTTAAGGCGTTCAAACCAAGCGTGTGTGGCATACATTGCCTTTTTGGCCATTGTCTTTTCGGGTCCGGGTTGGGCGTCGTTATATCTCTTCACTGCAATGCTGTGTGCCGAATTATATATATGGACAATTTCTTCGACTGGCTTTCCTTCTTGAATAGCTACCATAGTGGCTAATACAACGACGTAATTTTCAAGGACGGCCACACGTGCAACCAATGCTTCAATGTTATTCATTATCTACCCTTCATTGTTTTAGGGCGCTTGTACAACTACACAATTTGAAGGCTATTTTTTTGAATAAATTAAACACACCGTGTCTAATCGCCAGTCTGGCGAACAGACACGCTTCATATAAATGATTTTTCGAAGATCAGGATTTGTATCCCGTTATAGCAAATCAGACACACCCAATCAGGTTTAAGAGAGGAATTGAATAGGGCGTGTCTAATCGCCAGCGTCCCCCCCAACCCATGAGAGGTCGAACTCATGCCATCACCGACACATATAAGCATATGTTATGTAACGACATTTAAACCCTAGTAGGGTAATATTAGCATAAAGTCAATCCAATCATGGATGAATCTCTTTTGTGCCCGGCACGTGGTCAACTCTCAGGCAAAAGTAGACTGTTTATTGTGCAATAAAAGCGTGTCTGTTCGCCAAAATGGGGATTAGACACGTTGGTGCGTCATTAGCAGGAGCAAACTTTCCTCTGGTCAAGAATTATCAATTGGCATAATTCATAAAAGTCAGGGAGAGATTATCTATGAAAATTCTTGTCACAGGTGCTGCGGGTTTTATCGGATCACACACTTGCAAAGCTTTGTTAGCCCGTGGCGAAAGCATAGTCGGCATTGATAACCTCAATACCTATTATGATCTGTCACTGAAAAAAGCGCGGTTAGACCAGTTGGAAAGCCACGCAAATTTTTCTCTGGAAAGCCTTGATATTGCCGATGCAGAAGCCCTGAACACGGCTGTAGAAGGGCATAAGTTTGACGCGATAATTCACTTGGCCGCGCAGGCGGGTGTGAGATATTCTATAGAGAATCCAGCGGTTTACGCGCAAGCCAACATGCAGGGACAGTTTAATATCCTCGAATTGGCGCGCAATGAGAATATTGCAAATGTTATCTATGCTTCTTCTTCATCTGTTTATGGCGGGAACACGAAACTGCCATTTGCCGAAGCTGATGTGACAGATACGCCGATATCATTTTATGCCGCGACTAAAAAATCCAATGAAATGGTCGCCCATTCCTATGCGCATTTATATGGAATTTCGCTCACGGGTCTTAGGTTCTTCACTGTCTATGGAGAGTGGGGAAGGCCTGATATGGCGTATTGGATATTTTCTGAAAAACTCCTGAAAGATCAACCTGTTCAGATATTCAATAATGGTGAAATGAGCCGTGATTTTACCTATATTGATGATGTGGTGAAGGGGATTGTCGCCGCGATGGACAATCCAGCCTCAAATCTGGGTTTAGATGTCCCGCACCGGATTTATAACCTAGGAAATGACAAGCCTGAAAAGCTGATGGATCTGGTCGGGAATATCGAAAAAGCGTTCAACAAAACGCTCATCAAAGAATACCAGCCCATGCAGATGGGTGATGTCGAACGTACCTGGGCGGATATTTCCCGAGCGCACAAAGAATTGGGATATAAACCAAAAACATCCTTGGAAGAGGGCATAGGTAAATTTGCACACTGGTTTAAAGACTGGGTGTAGAGGCTTCAACAATCTGTCTTCTATTTCGAAGTGATTTTAAGTTGTTATGCACCTCCATTTTCATTTAGGTCAAAATCGTTTTTGGTAGCTCTGTGTGGGGTTTCGCAGCCTTACTGTGTCCGGACTGCCTAGATGCATGAACGGGGCTCTATGGGGCTCGCAGGCCGCACAAAAACAATCTAATCTTAAATGCAGATATCAGGGCCTCTCAAAACTGCTCAGCTTTGAAATTTAAGACATTTTGAATTGGTTTGATTATTACGGTTTAGAATGTGAATGGTGTTGGTGTGTCTAAATACAGGGGAAACAGACACGGATAGGAAATTTGCCTTACTGCTACTTTGATCCACAGTTTATTTGCTGAAGTTCAGTTTTGAGCTGATTGTTAAGTCAAAAAGGTAAATTTTGTTCAATTTTGATCGATCTCCCAATCCTTCAAATGGCCTTATGTGTTTAAATATGTGTTATATATAGTGTTAAGGGTCAAATTTGGCTTGTAAGCTATTGTATTTAAAGCAGGCTATTAGACACTCTGTGTCTGTTCGCCATTTTTACGTGTCTAAACCCCATAAAAACGTGTCTGATCGCCAGCTAAAAGCCTGATCTTTAAAAGTTAATATCTTAGACCGTGTCTAATCGCCAACTTTTGCTATTTTCCACTAAAATTACCCCGTTTTTATCTCTTTTTTCGTTTCAGGGTGTGTCTAATCGCCAGAAGTGGCCCGATTTGGACGATATTAGCGGTCTAAAAGCGTGTCTAATCCCCATAAAAATAGTTTATCCTACAGAAACGTGTCTGATTCCCGAGAAAAAGACTCGCATAGTTACGGAATCAGTATTTAATCACTAGAATACGCCAAATACGGGGATAAAACACCGTAATTATAGGGGATTTAGCCTTAATGGACGCCATTCTAATGGATAATTCATTGGACTCATGTTGCATAAGCGTGTCTAATTCCCGACAGAAAACACACGTTTTAATCAAATTTGGGCCTTTTAGGTCGCTGGATAAGTTAGAAACGC
The DNA here is from genome assembly GCA_964352025.1 of uncultured Hyphomonadaceae bacterium. GTDB lineage: Bacteria > Pseudomonadota > Alphaproteobacteria > Caulobacterales > Hyphomonadaceae > Hirschia. The sequence continues at coordinate 9,935 of CAYGPZ010000029.1, read as the reverse complement.
GCTTATGGTGAAATCCTCCTCATCCTCAAAACATGTAGAAAAAAAGACACTGACTGAAGAAGTGTTGGCTGGAGAGGTTGTCGCGCCACAAGATACTGGCCCGCTATTTGATGAAATGTTGGATCCCAATCCCAAACACTCACCCTTGCTGCCCGAAAGATATCCGGTCGGGGATTTGTTCGTCTGTGAACTGGTCGACATTGTCCTTAAAAGCGATATGGCGAGTTTGGAATATCCGTTTTACTCCCTGACTAAAAAGCCAGATAGAAATCCGCGTCGCTTTGAGCACGATGGTCGCTGGATTGAATTTCGTCCAAGCATTAAAGGTCTGCCCACTATTTATGATAAGGACCTCTTAATCTACGCGATTTCTCACATTATGCGAGAAAAACAGCGTTCGGGTAAAACACCTAAAACCATCGTGATCGATCCATATCACTTCCTGTCTTACACAAACCGGCCGACAGGGGGCAGGGACTATGAGGCACTTGTCGACTCGATCGAACGTCTGGAAGGAACGCGTTATCGCACCAATGTGAAAACGGGTGGATTTGAACATGATGAATGGTTTGGATTGTTTGAACGCGTCAAAATGAAAACCAGACGCACGCCAAAGGGTGGCCTGAGACCAGAACGCTTAGAAGTGACAATCTCTGACTGGACGATGGAAGCTATCCGCGCCGATGAAGTGCTGACTTTGCATCGTGATTATTGGCGTTTGCGTCGTCCTATTGAGCGCCGTGTCTATGAGATTATTCGAAAGCACTGTGGGCGTCAGGAGGGGTGGTCGATTGGTGTTGATAAACTACATCGCAAATCGGGCTCCCAAGCGACACGCAGAGAGTTTCGTCGTAAGTTACATGAAGTGGTGAATGATAATCACTTACCAGATTATGATGTGTATATCGAAGATGATATTCTACACGCGACATCGCGCCGAGAATTTCTCGATAGTCATCTAGCATCTGACCGTCTGCACGCGACCCACACGACATTGTCGTCTAATCGTTCAACGGGGGCGAACGAGCAGCTTGAAGATTACGCCATTCAATTACGACGTATGAAGATCAGTGCTGACGGTTATCAATCAGCTAAGGCTGAAGCGCCTGGTTGGGATGTCTACTTCCTTGAAGATGAATGGCGCACATGGATAGGCAAACGTCTGAAAAACGCATTAGCTGGCGTCGAACCAGAAAACGCTTCAGATGTTATTCCCCGCAAACCAGACGCCGCCTTTAAAGGCTTTTGCAAAAACTGGTTCAAAACACGTGGCAAGCCGAGTTAGGCTTATATAATCTCGCATATTGGCGAGATTAGCACGAAATCACTTTATTTGGTTCGCAAGACCCTCTAGGGAAATACCTAGAGGAAATTGGAGAATTTGATGCGAAGTAATTTGAAACTTATCGGGGTCTCAGCCATTTGTGCTGTTGGACTAGTCGGATGTAACGCAGAGAAGTCTTCAAATACAGAAGGCGCGTCTGAAGAGGCCGTTGTTTCTTCTGAATTATCTCAAGAAAATCAGGCATTGTTCGATAAAATGCTGCCTGCCTTTCATGTCACCAAGGTTGGTGTTGCGTGTGTAGAAAATTATTCTGATGATTTAGAGCTTGAAGAAATTTTTGTTGCCTACGACACGAGAAACAAAGCTCAAGTGACTGCGACGATTAAGAGTGCGCAGGAAACAGGGGAGTTTATTGATGAAGTTCGTGCCAAGTTTGCTGAAGACGCACAATTACTAGCAGATGCTTCATTGCAAACAGAAATCCCTACATCACAAGCTTGTTGGAGTTTTGCGAACAAAGTAAAGTCAGGTGAATTTGACCTTCCTGGCGTGGAAGTACCAAGTTTAGAAGCTGCGGAGTAGTTTTCGCGTTTTGATAGCGCGGTAAGCTAAGTTAGGCGGGCGGGATTAGCCCAAAGAGAAAATCATGACATCTTCTCAAGACGA
>CAYGPZ010000029.1:0-7884 GCA_964352025.1 uncultured Hyphomonadaceae bacterium | reverse complement strand
AGTTAGGCGGGCGGGATTAGCCCAAAGAGAAAATCATGACATCTTCTCAAGACGAACTTCTTCTCGGTGAAAAGCTTTCTCCTGATCTGCCGGTCCTTGCGATGGATCTGGACGGGACTTTGATTTATACTGACACGACGGCTGAATTGTTCAAATTGTGCGCGCGGTATAAGCCGCTTTTATTGCCGATTGCGGGCTATAAAATGTTGACCAATAGGCCCCATGCAAAACGTTGGCTGGTACGCCAAGTTGGTGATTATTTTAACGCACGTGCAATTGATACCGAAGCGAAAGCCATTCGCTTGATGCAAGATCATAAGAAGAAGGGCGGAGAAGTCTGGCTCGTCTCAGGGTCTGACCAGATCATGGTTGATTTGATGGCAGGTGAACTTGAAAAATACATTGGAAAGTTTGGCCGCGTAAAAGGCACAGATGGCCCCGAAAGCGCGAGTGTAACTGATGCAGTCAACCTGACATCCCAGAATAAGGCTGACTTTTTAATCCAAAATTGCCCTGAAGGATTTTACTACGCCGGCAATAGCACTCAGGATTATGCCGTCTGGAAAGCTGCTATCAAGGGCTATGGCTTCAATGCGCCCGCAGGCTCATATGATCTTATGAAAGAAGATGGCAGCAAAGCAGAAGTTATCGAAATCGTGCCCCGTAAATAGTATCTGGTTTTAGATGAGTATTGTCGGTGCAGGTCACAAAAATCTTCAAAAGCGTTTGAAAGTCGAACGTTTAAAGAAGATATCCGATGCTGCCAGACCAGATCTTTCTCACAGCGATGATGAGGTTTCGGGGCGAGCTAATTTTATACTTGGCAGCTGCTTTCTAGAGCAGGGGAAGATATCCCAAGCAATAGAATATTTGAACACGGCTGTGTTTAAGTGCAGTCAAAACGCGCAATATTTAACAAGCTTGGCCAAAACCCAATTAATGCAGCGTGATGAAACGAGAGCGTTACATCATGCTGATATTGCATGGGAAAATCTTACCGACGAAGACGCTGTGACATATAATATGCTAGGTTATGTCTATGCGCGTTTGGGAAATCACGATCGCGCGCTCAGCCTGTTTGAAAAAGCGGTAGAGTTAGATCCAGATAGTATTGAATACAGAGATAATCTTGCGCGGACCTATACGTATTTTGGCAAAAAAGGAGATGCTATCTCGCAATTTGAAGCCATTCTAAATCTCAATCCAGGATATGGAAAAGCGCATCTAGGGTTGGCAGATATCAAGACATGGACGGATGAGAATAATCATATTGAGCGGTTGGAAAATGCCGTATTTCAAACGCCGCGAAAAATAGAAAATATCCGTATTCGGTTTGCCTTGGGCAAAGAATGTGAAGACCTTAATCGATCAGCTCAAGCGTACGATCACTATCGAAAAGCCAATTCGGACTTCATTTCGAATTTGAAATTTGATGTAAAGCATGACGAGGCTTTGATCGATGCTTTTCGGCAATCGTATGAGAAACATCTAAAGGGGCAGATATCAAGCGTTGAGGATAAAGCCTTGTTTGTTGTCGGCATTCCACGTACGGGAACAACGTTGTTTGATCGTATCTTGTCGGCCCATTCCAGCGTTGAATCAGCCGGTGAGCTTCAATCCATGCCGCTTGCGGTGAAACAGGCTTCTAAAACGAGTTCCAAAATCGTGTTGGACCTGGAGAGTATCTCTAAAGCAGGGCAGGCAACAGCCACTGAAATCGGTGAGGCCTATTTAGACAATGCACGCTTACATCAGGGTGCATGTAATGGCGGTGTATTTACCGATAAATTGCCACTTAATTTTATGTATGCAGGCTTTATCCTAACGGCATTACCGCGTGCACGCATGGTATGTTTGCGGCGCAGTCCAATGGATACAGTGTGGAGCAATTACAAGCATTTATTTGCAGGTGGTGCGCGATATCATACTTATTCCTATGACTTGATCAGCATTGCCCAATTTTACCTTGCCTATCAGCGCATAACGGACTTTTGGGCGCAGGAATTTCCCGATCAGTTCAAGATATTTCACTATGAAGATATTGTACGCGATCAACGTGCTCAATCCGAACAATTACTATCCCATTGTGGGCTGAACTGGGAGGAGGGGTGTCTGAACTTTCACGCTTCCAAAAAAGTTGTGGCAACGCCAAGTGCTAATCAAGTGCGCCAACCGATATACACTGGCTCAATCGGCAAATGGAAACGATATGAAGCACAGCTCCAGCCGGTTCGAGATTTCTTTTTAGAGAATAGTGTAGAAGTTTAAGATCGTATCCATGCGTTCTAGATCGGTCTTGAAAACCGATATTACTAACTAAATTACACTTGTATATTAACCATTGCGCAACCAGAGATCGGTTTGTTAACTATTTATTAATCAAGTTTTACGTAACCTTAATAAAATGTAGAGATGTCTTTATCTGTTTAGACCGGAGCAGTGGTTATGCGACCGTGTAATATTATGAGTGAAAGTAAGGCTGAAAATAGGAGTGATAAGTTCGCTTCTGAAGATAATAATGTTTATTATGTCGCGTGTATTGATGATAATCCACACGATGTTGCTTATCTGAAAGAGGCTTTCAAAATATCCGCTAGTACAAGTGTCGTACTGAGGCATTATGACGGTATAGACACTTTTCTATCAGAGGGCGTTGAAACGCCAGATGCTATTTTTCTCGATAGAAACCTTCCAGGCAGCGCTGCATCAGAGACCAGAATTAGAGAAATTCATGCGCGTCATGATTATTGTCCAATCATAATATACACTGGGTGCCTTACTCCGTCTTTGAGATCAACAGCTGCGCACGAAGGCGCTGTAGCAGTTATTGAAAAGGGTATGTTGCTGAATAATTCTGTATTCGACTTGTTAAAAGGCGCAATCGCTTTTGCGCCTCATTCTATTTGGAAAACAAGCAAAAATTACAATTAGGCACATAGGCCTTCGGCAAAATCCATGAACTTTTGAGGGTTCTGGATAAATTCGACAAACGGTAAATCATCTTTGGGTATTGGTTTGCTGACATTGTCGCAAAGCGATCTCTCTAGGACATCCACGATCTCTTGCGCGTGAGGAGAGGCGGATACCACAGCGAGCTTGAATTGGCCTAGATTGGCAATTCTGCATGCAGATGTCATGTCACTCAATGAATCTGGAAGTTGTAAATCGAGCAGCACAAGGTCAAACCTTTCGCGTCGCAATTGTTGCTCTGCGCTAGTGAGGTTTGGAGCGGAAACAATATCCAATGGTAGACGTTTTCGTGCAGCAGCAATTTTGATTTCTTCAATCAATTTAATTGCATGCTCATGGTCTTCGACCCACAAAATTTTCATCAATATCCTCCTAGATTTGCCCGGAGGATATTGCCTATTCCTTATAAAAGTCTTTCAATCTTCATTGATGCTGTTTTGCTCCGGCTAAATCGGTAAATTGAAATCCCTAATTTAGGCTAGCGGGCTAAAGGTGCGGAGAGGTCAAACACTTGCAGAGCCACGGTTGAAATCTGACCACCTTCATCAGGGAAAGTGACACTTAGTGTGTTTGTATTTTGGATGGCACTAAATGGTACTGGTATTTCCAAAACCCCAAAGAAGTTCTGGCGGCCCAAACCATCTAGGAACTGATCATCACCGCGCCAGTCGGATGGGACTGCTACATCTGTTCCATTTAATGTAATAGATGGCGTTAAGGACAGACCGTGATCACGTCCAATACCCAGGCGTAAGACCGCTTCTCCATTCAAATCCGGTGATACGTCATCAATGGTAAAGTTTATCGCTTGGTTGGCCGTAATTGGTTTGAGCATTTCGGACGCAAAAACACGGCGTTCAACGGATGTCTCGTCTGGCACAAGGGGTGTATCGTAGTCGATCTTTACAACAACCGTCGCTTCTTCATTTAGAGGAATGGACGCTGGAATATCGGATGTCGTTTGACTGTCAAATTGTACGCTCACTCCATCCCAATAGAGGTGTTCAACAGTGATATCCACGATATTCTGAGCGGCTAGACCTAAATTCTGAAGCGATATTTCTTTTTTGGTGAAATCTAAATTGTTGATGACGATGTGCGCCGTGTCACCGTCAACATAGGCATCGACCATTATGTCTAAATCATCAGCCACAGTATCCACGCGCGTACCACGTACATCAGACCATAAATCATAGAATTTTACTTGCCCAGTATAGATCCAATCCCCTGTATTTGAGGCTGGTTCATTCTCGCGTCTCAAAAGACGCTGAGTGGAGGGAATACCATCCACCATGAAGAAATCTGCCTTCAGGAGAATAAAGGGAATAATTTTGGCGACAGTATTTGGTCGCTCCATATATTGAAGCATTTGAGAGTTCATACTTTTTAGGATTTGCCAGTCTGACCATGGATCCCAAGGTTCATCAAATTCTGTATGAACGGCAGCGCCCATCTCAGACACAATAAGCGGTTTAGGCGTACCATCTACGAGTGTCGTATAATGATCCAACATGTCTAGCGTGGCTTCCATATTGGAGCCTTTGCGATACCGCTCTACAACATTTCCATTTTCAGGAAATGAAGGGAAATCATATGTATGGATTGAGATGAAATCCATATCGTTACCGGCAACATCGATGAAGTGTTTGTCGACTGTGTTCCAACGTTGAAAATTGTCGACATCAAAATCTGGGAAGGCAGCTGTATAGCCGCCAATGAGCATATTGTTCAGAATAGCGCCATTCCCATATGGCGAGTTGGTGAATACATCGCGGATTGTACGAGCGACGGTTGAATGGAACTCAAAGATCTTGGTCAGGTCTTCAGGTGGCAGACCCAAGCGAATTTGTTGGTCATAAAGGAAAAAGAGGGGTTCATTGATGACTTCAATGTATTTGGGAAGAGGTTGACCAAACAGGTCTCCTCCATCCCCACGATTGAAGTATTCCATGATATATCGGCCTATATATTCACCCGTAGCTGTGCCGAATGGCTCGGTCGGTGAGTCCACTTGCGAAAAGGACCATCCAGTTTGAGACGTATTAGTGCCGTCTGGCCAGAAAGGGTGGAGCTGGGCTCCGATAATCATGTCAGTGTTGCGGCCCTCATGCTGGCGGGCTTTTTGGTTTCGCTCATCGGTTCCGTTGAGGTATGTCCAGCGTTCATTGCCACCTTGTGAGGTCAGAAAAGCTGGGTCAGCATAGCCATCTCTATTGGGGTCTTCAGGTGTTAGCCAATTGAGATTAGATGTAATGGGGCCTGTGTCACGTCCCATAAAAACATCAAAACCATCTAGAAATTCAGTGATTAAGTCATCGGCAGCGTTATTGCCTCCGGCAATGCCATCAAACCATGAGCTATCGGTTTGCGCTGCATGAATGTTGATGTATTTGCGTCGGTCAAATGTCTCAATGCCGCCAACAATATGTTTGAAATTATTGTTGACTGTAACAGTCACCAATTGCGCCTCTAAGGTCACTTCAAAGATAACTTCGACACCGCCAATTGTTAGTGTTGTGCGTGTCGTTTCACCTAGAGTATTTGGCGTAGTGAGACGGACTTGGACGGTTTGGCCTAATTCAATGGTTGTGGCTGTTGAGGTGAAGTCACCCCCATCGATAGAAAATTCACCATCTACAATACGGATATTCGCGGCGGCATTAATCCCATTAATGGTAACGGTTTCCGACTCTATAACCGTATTTGGCAACGCATTTTCTATGCTGGCAAAGGTGAATGAATCAGGAGTGGTATCAACCGCTGGTGCTGGGCTTGGAGGTGGGGGAGTGGGAGTAGGACTAGATGTAGAGCCACCACCACCTCCACAGCTTGCTAGAAGGAATAAAGCTGTGGTTGCTAAAAGTGAATTTTTGGTACGCATATCTACCCCATGTATAAATGTATAATTGCACGGGGGGTGTTGAAATATCACAGCTAAACATTCATCCAGTTTAGCACTGGATGCCTAGTGTTTGTGATAAGATTTTCTTTGGCGGCACATTGCTTCAAGTTTTCTCGATAGCCTGTACCTTCCTCCCTATTTATTGTGGGGATGACCCTAAATTGGATTGTATACAAAAACAAGTCGCTGTCCCGCGTCACCATTATCCTATCAAATTTTGACGGTGCTCAAGATGATAAAAAAGCGTCTGCTGCGTGATAGGTGTTGAATCTTTTTAAGAATTGCATACAAAATACAATAATAAAAAATGTTGTTTTTTACAGGCAACAAAAAACCGCGAAAAGCGGGCCCTTAAATATGAGGGCAAAACAAAAATGGGAAAATACCCAGGGGAGAAAATTCATGAAACTTAGTCTGCTGACAACAGCTGCTGTATTTGCTTTGGTCGCATGTAGCGGAGGAGGTGGCGGAGGCTCAACACCTAGTCCAGTTCAGATGCCAACAAACCCTGGCCCGGCTCCCGGTCCAGCGCCAAGCCCAGCTCCCGCACCTGCACCAGCTCCGACACCAAGTGGTGTTGTTAGCGTAAGCGGTGATTTTGTCCTTCAGGCTGAGAATTTTCTTCGCAGTGGTGGAGATGGCGATATTCAGACCGGTAATGGAGACGTAGTCAATTTCTTCAATTCTGGTGACTTCATCGAATTTGATATCGATATCGATCAAGGAGGGGAGTATCGGGTCACTTATAATGCAGCGTCCCCTGAAACAGGTGCCGCAGCAGGTTTGTTGGTGACGAATGCCACCAATGATGGTCTTACGATTGCGCTTGAGAATACAGATATCAGCACTGGTGACTGGAACACTTTTCAGGATTTTCCAGCTAGCGGGACCTTCAACATTTGGCACACCGGATTAAACACGATCCGCCTCGTTGGTGCGGGGACGTCAGTTTGGCAATTTAACACTGACTATATTGAGTTTGAACGTATTGGTAATTTCGATACCACGCTCGATACAGATGATGATGGCGAGCCAGATTACACAGATTTGTGTGCTGATACGCCTACAGGTGTGAGTGTAAATAGCGATGGATGTGCCACATCTCAACTTGATTCCGATAGCGATGGTATCACTGACGATGTTGATCAGTGTGCTGATACTCCATCGAACATCGTTGCGGATTCTACTGGCTGTGAATACACTCATAGTGCGCTAGACGTAAATTTGGCAAACCCAAGCCTGCCGTCATTCCTAACATTTGGTGACACGACACCCGCTGGAAAACGCTGGGAAATGCGTGAGGATATGTCTGATGAGTTTGATGATGGCTTTGATACAACCAAATGGGCTAAATCTTACTGGAATTACGGTGTGCCGAATAGCAATCAAGAAGCTAATTCTGGTGTAAGCGATGGTAATCTTTGGATAAAAGCAACGCTCGCGCCTAATCATGATGATCCTAACCATGAAGACAGTGAGCGGTGGTTCCACACAGCGCGTGTCGTGTCTGCCGGAAGAATTAAGTTTCCTGCTTACACAGAATCTCGCATCAAGGCGTCATACATTTCAGCCTATAACACGTACTGGCTAAACAATGGTGATGCACAAAATCGCGATGAGATTGATATTATCGAAAACAATGCGCGTCCGACATACACGGGTACAAGTGCGAATGGTCAATTCCACTATGATGAATACCCTTGGCATATGGCATCGCAATATTTCATTGTTGAAAATGGCAATGAAGACCGTCGATCTGGAGACACGGATAACCGGACTGACCTATCTGACAACAATACCCTGCAAGGTGTTCGTTGGAACGAAGATTACCATGTGTTTGGGGCTTGGTGGAAAGACGAGAACAATGTTCAATTCTATCTAGATGGTGAAGCGGTTGGAAGCGTCACAACAACCCGAGATTTCACACGTGACCAACAAATTCTTTGGGATATGTGGACAGAACACACACCATGGGTTGGTGGTCTGCCAGAGAAAGATCACTTACTCGATGA
>CAYGPZ010000028.1:0-16875 GCA_964352025.1 uncultured Hyphomonadaceae bacterium | reverse complement strand
ATCGTTCTGGGGTGGTCTCTGTCGAATTTGCGATGATCGCACCCTTCTTTTTTGCGCTCTTGTTTTCATTTTTTGAGACAGGCTGGTTGGTGACAAAGGATGTCATGCTCAACAACTCGATTTCGTATGCAGCACGCATGGTCTACACTGGGCAAGCACCGACGAAAGATGCGCTTGAAGAATTGATCTGCGAAAAAAATCCACTTATCAATAATTGTCGCTCGAACATAAATATCGAAATGCAGGTTATAAATTCATTTGGTGATCAACCTGATACTGAAGCTGACTGTATCGATTCAGAATCTGAGGATTTGGCACCAGCAGTTAATTACAATGCGAGTGCGGGTGCCGAAATTGTTTTCATGTGTGTGTGTGTGACCACCGATATTCTTGTGCCTGGTTTGGGTATGGGCTTGGGTCTCGATGAAGATGGAACAGGCCGATTTAATATCGTTTCATCAACAGCCTTTATGAATGAGCCATTCTGATGCGCAAATTATTGAAAATGATATCTGATTGGCGCCGTGATGAATCTGGTGTTGTAGCAATGGAGTTTGCTCTCATTGCGCCTGTCCTGATTTTTATCTTTTTTGGTGCAATTTCGGTTTATGATATGATGCGCGCAGCGCGGCAAGCTTCGCAAACAACACTTGTATTGTCAGATCTAGCTACCCGCACTTTAGATATGAGTGACGATAAACGAGACGCTCTATTCATTACGGCCAACTCGCTCATGTCAAGTTGGGACGCAAATGGAACCTTTTCAATTTCAGTCACAAGCGTCATTAACCCTAAAGAAGAGGCCGGAGACGCAGACGTTGACGCAGAAGTATCTTGGAGTGAAGCCACAAGCGAAACTGCTGAAATTAAAGATGCGGATCTCGCAAAATTCGACCTTCCGACAATCATAGAAGGGGACTCTCTTATTCTTGTTGAGATTAAGGGTGACTATTCTCCAATATTCGCAATGCTAGGTATAGAAACAAGTTATTCTATTGAAAGATCTTCCGTACGTCGCCCACGATTTGTGTCAGAACTTGTATACGCAAATTAGTGGCTTAAGTTTCTCGCGAAAATACGCATAATTTCACATAAGATATATTATCCGCCCAGAAATAACATATTGTCTGACGTCAGCGTCTATGGCACAGATTTAGTTGTAGTCTAAGAGAGACTTTTGGCTCATCTTCAACCTTATGGAGTGAAGTATGAGAAAGACAAGACAGACACCCGGCGAACAGATTGTTAAAGACATCAAACGCAAGACGCGTAAACAATATTCGGCTGAAGAGAAGATACGCATTGTTCTGGATGGTCTGCGCGGTGAAGAGAGCGTTGCGGAGCTTTGCCGACAAGAAGGCATATCTCAGGGCTTATATTATAAATGGTCGAAGGATTTTCTGGAGGCTGGAAAGAAACGCCTTGCGGGCGACATCACGCGTCAAGCCAATACAGCTCAAGTGAAAGAGTTGCGCTCTGAGGCTTCTGAGTTGAAGGAATGCGTCGCGGAGTTAACACTTGAGAACCGTCTACTCAAAAAAAGCATGATCGCAGATGGGGAAGACGAAGAATGAGATATTCGGCCTCCGAAAAGCTGGAGATTATCCGCTTGGTAGAACGATCTCATCAACCTGCAAAATGGACCTTGGATAAATTGGGCATTCCACGTCGTACGTATTACAGATGGTATGATCGTTACTTGGAATATGGGGAGGATGGTCTTATTGATCGCACCTCTCGTCCAGGTCGTGTCTGGAATAAAATACCTGAGACTGTGCTATGCGATTTACTCGATATGGCTCTTGATATACCTGAACTATCGCCTCGTGAGCTAGCAGTGCGTTTCACTGATACTAAAGGCTACTTTGTATCAGAAAGCTCAGTATATCGGCTCTTAAAGGCACATGACTTGATCTCCAGCCCAGCCTTTATCGTCATGAAAGCGGCCAATGAGTTTAAAGACAAGACAACGGCTATCAATCAACTCTGGCAAACCGATTTCACCTACTTTAAAATCATTGGATGGGGGTGGATGTATCTGTCGACTGTGCTCGATGACTTCTCACGCTATATTATTAGCTGGAAGCTCTGCACCACGATGAAAACATCTGACGTCACTGATACGTTGAACATGGCGCTTGTGGAATCAGGTTGTGATCAAGCGAATGTGGTTCATAAACCACGACTACTGTCTGATAATGGCGCGAGCTATATCTCTGGTGAACTTGCTGATTATATCAATGATAACGGCATGAGCCATATTAGGGGCGCGCCATACCATCCGCAAACACAGGGTAAAATCGAGAGATGGCACCAGACTTTGAAAAACAGGATTTTACTTGAAAACTACTTTTTACCCGGAGACTTGGAACGCCAAATCGAAAGCTTCGTCGAACATTACAACCATGAGCGCTATCACGAGAGCTTAAACAACGTCACGCCTGCTGACGTCTACTTCGGCAGAGCCCAATCAATCTTAAATCAAAGAGAAAGGATCAAGAAAAAGACAATCCAACACCGACGCTTGCAATACCGCAAAGCCGTCGCTTAATATCAATCAACACGATGAGCAAAGTCTCTCTTAAACCAAACCACCACCTGTGCCATTTTATATGACGACGGACAGGCCAAAGAAATCTATATAGTAAGCAACAATTATGCGAGTATAGACATCCACACCGACTGTTATTATTGGACGCCCTATTATCTCACCTGTAATGGTTTCGACGACCATTATATCAAGCTTGGTGTGATCCATCTGAACGATTTGCATGGGACGGTCTGCATAATAGTGATCAGTTTTCGGTGAATGACTCGTGAGATATTCCTGTGAACCTAATCTTTTGGATTGAACGGTTTTTCTAGGAAGACTCTTGATTCTTCTTTCAAAGGTCGAAAGACTAGGTATCTCTAACTCTGCCTCAGCGAAAAGTGCCTTTGTGTCCCGAAATGCAGAGGAAATGCTTCTCTTCTGGCGAGATAAATAGAACTTCTTTATCCCTTCTAGCAGCAATCGATCTTGCTCTTTATTCAACCGCTTTTTAGCGCTTAATATTGTAGTGTTGCGTTTTTCAAAAGCCGACTTAATAGGTGTCTCTCTGACATCTTTCAGCATTCGGTAAAAAGTTGCTTCACTTAGTTGATGATTTTCACAAAATTCCTTTCTTAGAGAACGTGGAATCTTCTGCAGTCGGCTAACGGCCAACAATTCTTCAAATATCAAATTGTCTTTTCGCAAATAACGCTTCATCATGATATTCTCACATTCTTTATTAATGCATATTCAAATATCGGCGTAGATTCGGTTAAAAGGACATTAACGGGTTTGATTTGAAATTTTATGAAGCTATTTTCCGTATTACGCTATCAAGATAATACTCTAGAGCAGTGTACATAACATGAGTAAGAGCAAATCCTGTCTCGGCAGAAGTCTCAGAAGCCTTGAAATGCAATTTGTCATCTAAGAAAACTCTTATGCGTTTTCCAGCTGACGGTGTTCCTAAAACTTTTTTTCTTTCAGGCTTGCAGTGTTTGAGATAATCCTCGAGGGCGTCTGAGTATAATTGAAGCAAGGTAATATTTTTTTGTTTACGTAGGTTATCAAGCTCAAAAAAGGTCAAGGCTGGAACAACCAATGTAATAGACTTTTCTGATTGATAGTTTGGCAATTCAATTTACTCCATTAAATAGAACCCAATAAGTGGGGATTTATACTATACTGCCTTTAGCTCGAAAATGAATCCCATGCGGAAAAACAAATTTTATACCAAGAATCGCTTAATAGCATATGCTTGTAGGTATAATATAAATATACCAAATAAAATTGAAACCAAGCTGTTGGTTCCATCAAGAATGACCCGACATTCCAGGGCAGAGTGACTCAGGGTTCCAGCTATATAGACTCAGTTCTTATTTTTAAATGGGCTCCTATTCGTGACAGAAAAAGAACAGAATAAAATATTAAGAGGCAACAGACTGGAGTTGTCCTTAGAATTCAGCAAGCTGAAGCTAAATTGAAAAATGAATTATTAGCACCTATAAGGTTGCTAACTTTTTGAGTGAGAGGCCAATGTATTAATCAACGGCCTATCTGCAAGCTTAGGTATTAGGAATGCCCTCGAGAATTTTAGCGCGATTTACTGCGTGTGCACCCAAATCGCGAAAAATAGAAAAGCTATCAGAAAACTACCTAGTTTTATCATCGATAGGTATTATGGTTCCGTCAGCATATTCATGCATTAAAACGCCATCAGCATTCACAACAAGCGGAACGTTCTTTGCTGCATGTTTTTTTCGAACATCCGCCATTACATCAACACGAATTCTTTCCCAGTCCATAAAACTAAAGCCGCAAATTTCATTTGGGAATTTTTCAGTCATTTGAACACAACTCTTTCTTATTTCTGGTTATTCTACATGTTCCCTATCTCGAACACGCAGCATTCCCAATTGTAAAATACACAACAATCTAGAACAGCAATCTGAATTTCTTAAGACTTGCCCCATCTAACACAGCGATAATCAACTTTCGACCTTAATGCAGATTGCCTCTTCAACGGCATGTGAAAGATTCTTGGAAAGCCAAGCGTAACGTTCTTAGCTGTTACCACCAGCTGAATCATAGCATTTCACCTATTTTAACTACCAGACTCACTTTTCCACCTAGTGCCGACTGTTTCCGCAATCTGTAAATGATGTTCATGAGACAGGAATTAGCCCAATTGAGACTATTGTCTCCTTAAGTCAAAACGTCAAAAGCAAATCCCATTGCAGCCATTCGCTATCCAACCAATATAGAGAAATAGAAGAAAATCTCACAGAATTAAAACGGTTGTAAATTTCTAACTCGATTACATTCTAATTGTGCAATGCTTTGAACCAGGGTTCTCGTACTTAAATCCATCCTATCGGCCTCGCTGGAATAAAACGCATCACTGGAAGCATTTGAAGCAGAACACTGAATTTATAGAACCAGCGATAATGCTCCTAAGATTCCGGCTTCACCATTCAATGAGCTTGGGACAACTTTCACTCTATTTGTGGCAGAGTTGGGCAACCGGTTCCCATAGCTGTTATTAAGTGACGCCATCTTTGCTATTATTCTAGGAAAAAGGTGAGCTTGTTTCATAACTCCTCCACCCAGAACTATTTTTTCTGGTGCAAACAGCATTTCCAAATTCTGACACAACACAGCTAAATAATATGCTTCTAAGTCCCAAGCTTCATGGGATTCATCTAAACCACACGCTTGTCTATTCCAACGTTTTTGCATTGCCGGCCCAGACGCCAAGCCCTCAATGCAATTAGAACCATGGTAAGGACAAGTCCCATCAAAATCCAAGTCATCCCTCCTTTGAGGTATGAAAATATGACCTATCTCTGGATGCCCTACTCCATAATGCAACTTGCCATTTGACATGACTCCGCCACCAATTCCAGTTCCAATCGTGACGTAAACCAAGTCCTGAAGCCCTTTACCGGATCCAAATTTTGCTTCTGCTATAAGAGCACAATTCACATCCGTATCAATGACAACTTCCACATTGAGCGCCGCACTCAAATACCCCACAAGATCAATTCCCGACCATCCCCTTTTGGGAGTTTGAATAATTTGACCATAAGTCGGCGAATTCTTACTAATATCTACTGGCCCGAAACAACCAACTCCCAAACCTTCTAGTTTACCAAAGCGGGAAACGGCATCCTTAAAAAAAGATGTTACATGCCCTAATGTCTCTTCAGGCAGGTTTGTTTGAATACTAACTTGATCGAGAATAGTCCCATCATTCGTACCAATCGCACAAATAAATTTGGTTCCGCCAGCCTCAATGGCACCAAAGTATGTCGTCCTAGTAATCATGAGCGACCGTACTGATCTTCAAAACGTGTGATATCATTCTCATCAAGAACAGCCCCTGTCTGAAGCTCAACAAACGAAAGTATTTCTTGGCCAATATTTTTCACGCGATGTTTCACTTGAGCGGGAATAAAAACTGAGCCATGCTCATTATGCTCGACGACATCGCCACCAAGTGTAACTGCTGCTTTGCCCTTTAGAATAGTCCAATGCTCACTGCGATGCTCATGGCTTTGAAGAGAAAGTGTTGCCCCAGGCTTTACATCAATTTTCTTGACGATAAATCCTTCACCGACAGCCAGAACTTCCCAACGCCCCCAAGGACGTATATCACTATCACCAGCTGCGTATTGATTGACGTTTGTCATTTATCCATCCACCAAAATAATTCTAATATCGTTTACATTTGTGAGTGTCGGCCCCGTTTTAATGAGACCTCCAATTTCGTCGAAAACTTTGTATGTGAGATTTTGAGCAAGGTGCCTTAAGGGGTTCAGCCCTCTAGTCTTCAACTGCTCAAGCGTGCCGGCATTCATATAACCACCAGCATTATCTTCAGATCCATCAATCCCATCTGAATCACAGGCGATGGCTTCTATGCCTTCAGCCCCGTCGAGGCTAACCATCAGGCTAGTGAGGTATTCAAGGTTAGGACCGCCACAACCATTTTTATTCTTCACTCTTACCGTAAGCTCACCACCAGATATAAGCGCGAATTTGCCGCCACGTTTTCTATACTCAAGCGCCGTTTCTGCCTGCATTTCGCCGACTATAGTTGCATCACCTTCAATATCATTCCCGAGCAAAACAGGAGACCAGCCATTCTTCGCAAAATACGCTTCAATGGCGTTCAGCGCATCGTTTGATGTCGCGATAGTTTCCACAGGGTGAGAGATAGGAAGCTTTTCATTCCGTCGCTTAAGCACGTCACACATATGCGGTGACAGCTCGATATTGTAATCCAACAACACACCTAAGACGCGTTCAGGATCATACTCTGTCTCGATGGTCGGGCCAGATGCGATAACCTTGGGATCATCTCCTACAACATCTGAAATCACGTAGGTAAACATCTGAGCAGGATGAGCGAGACGTGCTAGTCTTCCGCCTTTGATTTTTGAAAAATGCGATCTGATAAAATTGATTTCCATTATCGATGCGCCACTTTGCACAAGATCGATATTGAGTTGTCTTTTATCCTCTACGCTTATGCCATCTGCTGGACATGAAAGTAGAGATGAGCCCCCCCCAGAAATCAGGAATATGACTCTGTCATCTGCTGTCGCTTTTTCCGCTATTTCTCCAACCCGTAAAGCAGTCAGATAAGAGTTTTCATCCGGTACAGGATGCCCACTCTCAACGACCTCAATGTTTCCGGCACTTTCCTTGGAAGAGTGCCCATAGCGGGTCACGACCAACCCAGAATAGTCCTGCCCCAAACTTTCAAAGTGTTTAGCTGCAACCACAGCCATAGCCCCACCAGCCTTGCCTGCGCCTAAAATTATATTTCTACCCTTAATAGGAGCTGTAGGTAGCAATGCAGGCAACCGCCTCTCTGCCCTACATGCATCTACTCCCACCTTGAAAGCTTCAAGTAGTAATTCTTTATGAGAGACTTCCACGTCGATCATACTCCGGCTCCACTAAGTGCTACTGGTATAAATTGGCTGATCAGAACAATAAGGATAAAGAACCCAATCAGAATTCCTGTTGTTTTCCAGTTTTCTGAAGTCATCGATACGACTGCATCACCTGATCCTTCAGTCGAACTCGCGACTGCGTTAGGCAAGACCATACTTGCAGCTATTGCGACAAGAACGGTCACCATTAGTCCGATAACATTCCACCACATCCAGAAGAGGTCTGGCACAAATTTCCAGAAATAAAGGTTGAGCAACAGTCCAACCAGCAACCCAATATTCACTGCATTTTCTGATCTGTTTTTAAAGAATATTGCGATCAAAAACACACCCAATACAGGCCCGTAAAGCGCCGATCCGACCTTGTTGATCGCCTCAATAACGGTGGGTGCTATCTCACCTGCAAAAAATGCAAGTACGATTATTACTACGCCCCAAAGGATAGAAAGGTAACGTGCAAATTCTACATCTTTTGCAGGGTTATTTTTCAATACGTGCAGTGTCTTCAAATCTTCCAATGAAACTGCTGCCAATGAATTCATTGCAGAACTTACAGAGGACATTGCTGCCGAAAGTACCGCCACCATTAAAAGACCTATTAATCCATGGGGCATGTATTCAACAATAAAAACCGGCATCATGAAATCGAGCTTATCTGCTGGTATTTTTGCCATAAGTTCAGGTGATTGCATCACTGAAACACCGACTACCAATCCCGCAAAGCAATAGATTAGGACCAAAGGAAATCGGAGTAACCCATTGGTCAAAAGAAGCTTTCTAGCTTCTTTTAGGTCTTTAGAGGAAAGAACTCGCTGAGCCTGAGTCTGATCACACCCATAGTAGGATATGTAGAGAATAAACCCACCAAATAGCATTGGAAAAAAGCCAAACCCTTCTCCATCAAAACCCAAGGATGAGAAATTCAAAGCGACCAGCCTATCAGCTTCGACTTTCGCCAAAAATGGCTCTATGCCACCAACTTGAAGGAATGCATAAATGCCAACAATGACAAGGCCACCAAAAATCAGAAACATCTGAATTGCGTCACTGTATACGACCGCTTTCATACCACCCATGACAGAGTAAATCAGTGCGATAACACCTACAGCAACAATGGACTGCCACAAAGGTATTCCCAGCACAGCTTCCAAAATCAAAGCCGGTGCATAAACCATAATACCGGTGCTAAAAGAGCGTACGATCTGGAACAAAATACTTATTAGAATGCGCGTAGATCTACCGATGTTCTTTTCGAGATAATCGTAAATACTAACCACATTGGCCCGATATAACGCCGGTGCGATAACGAACATCACGACGATCATCGCCAATGGCACCCCCATTTCATAGGTTAGCCAACTAAGGCCTCCACCCTCTCTTAAGCCTACAAAAGCTGGCGCAGATATAAAACTAATAGCTGATAGCTGTGTCGCCATTGTGGACAAAGAAAGTGGGAACCACCCCATATCCCTGCCACCTAGAAAGTAATCTTTCTCACCCTTTTGATCCTTCAAGAAAAACCCTATGGCAAGCATAGCGCCCAAATAGGCTGCCACGACAATGTAATCCAAAATATTCACGAGATCAGTCACCTTTGTAGAATATTGGTTGCCACTCAATCTTTTGAAAAAGCGGTCGAAGGATTAAAGGAACAGAAAAAGAGGCAACAGGTAAATGGATTTGCTTGCGTCTTTTTCCGGCCCTCAAAAATTTCCACGAGGCAAAGGCACTATATTTTGCCTCGTGGAGAAGGAGGGACAGTCGTTAGAAGTCGTATGTCAATTTAACTGTCACACGACGTGGAAGGATTGGGCGGCCGTTAAAGTAAATGGCATCTGCATCTGCTGTTTGAGTGATCCCTCTACGTGGGTTCCCTTCAGCAAGACCTTGTGAGTCAAAGAGGTTCCAGACACCAAGACTTACACGAAGGTTCTCATCGTTATTGTCACTCATGCCAAAGCTGTATCCAACTTCTGCACGAGCAATACTATAAGCATCAAGTTCGATACCGTTACCTTGGTCAGCAAAGCTATCACCCTGGTAGTTCCAGTAAGCAGCTGCATCAAAACCACCAGCATTAAACTGAGCTCCAACATTCAATAGAATGTTAGGAAGACGGTTCAATTCGTTTCCAATTAGGGAAGCATTTGCGCTCTCGATAACTTCGTGATCTTGGTAAGTGAAGTTACCGTTGAGTTTCAGGTAATCATTAACTTCAAAAGTACCATCAAGCTCCACACCATACGTATCTGTTTCAAGGGAGTTTACCACTGGTGTAAGATCGTTTCCGACAAACACAACAGAGTTACGGTCTCTAAGTCCAGAATAGAATACTGCAGCAGACCCATTGAAACGATCTGTGCGAAGTTTCACACCGGCTTCAGCAAGATAAACTGGCTCTTCATCGTAAACCTGAATGTCACCAGTTGTACTAATCTGACCACCTGTACCCTGAACTTGCGGGAAGAAGTAACCACGAGATGCGTTTGCATATAGGTTTACAGTGTCAGTAAGCTCATACAAACCACCTACAGCTAATGCCCAGCCCGTTGCACTTGCTTCACCGTCAGAATATATACCGTTTCCAAATCTAATTGTGTTGATTGGAGCTCCAGCAACTAAGTTTCCTGTAAATCCAGACGCAATGTTTGAAGTTCCTTCAAAACGATTTGTAACTTCTGCAGTTTCTACACGTGCACCGACATCAAACTGCCAGCGACCAGCGTCAATCTGGTCTGCAAAATAGAGCGCCTTGCGGAATACGCTTCGCTCTTGATTTGCATAATTAGAAGGTGCCTGAACGATACCACCAACAGTATATTGATCACCATCCAATGTTAGATCAACCAGCGCAGGGTTATTTGTGAAATCACCTAGGTAACGGATTGAACGTTGAATGTTATCTGCTTCAGCGCGCGCTACGAAACCACCAATGGTGATTGTGTGTGTTGTTGTACCAATATCGAATTCATTTGAAAGATTTGTTTCAAACGTTGCATCTGTAACAGGACGCTGACGGTCGTTAAACTGGTTCTCAAATAGAAGATCATTCGCACCCAACGCAGTTCCCGTTTCTGAGAACGTGTATACAGCTGCGCCGGTAAGACCGCGATTGGTTAAGAAGTCAGCTTGAGATTCAGGGTTTCCACTATCTGCACCAACACCAGCTTGAAAGAAGTTTGAAGACGATTCAAAACTTGCCCATTTGGCTTTCACATTTAAGCCCCAGCCAGAACCGATTTCTTTTTCAAATATGGCAGCAATAGAACCACCTTTCGTCATAAAGCCATCAGCTGCACGATATTCAGTAACTCCTTCTGGAGTGACAGATGTCAGACCAGCGATCGCGCTTGAGTTGTGCGTGTAAATTGTTGCACCGTCATTACCTGAAATACGCTCACGAGACTGCCCGTCTAACGTTAGCGGAAGGTAGAAGTTTACACGGTCATTAATGTAGGTACCGAGCAATTTCACAGAACCAGAACCGTCGGCAAATTCTTTCTTCAGGTTACCGCGTAAAGAAAAACCTTCAGTCGGCATTCCTGTATCAATCGGGCCTTCATCATAACGGTAAAAACCAGAAACAGCGTAATATGTATCTTCTGCTATAGGTCCCTGAAATGCAAAATCACCACGGAAGCGGTCATCTTCGGCAACTTCGACCTGTACTGTTCCGTGATCTTCGTCGGAACCCTCTTTGCTTATGTAGTTGATAATACCCGCAACTGATCCTGGACCAAACAGGTTGGATACACCACCGCGAACGTATTCTAGGCGATCAATTCCCAAATCATTACGTGCAAAAAAGTCAAATGCAGAGGAGTTCAATCCAAAAGAACTAATGACGGTAATTCCGTCATAGCTTAGTGGAGTAAACTCAAACTGACCACCAGAAGGCAAACCACGTACACGTAGGTTTGTGGCAACCTCACCACCCCCACCTTCAGCTTTTAATCCTGGAATCTGTTGTAATACGTCTGCCTGGTTTACAGATCCAAATGTTCTCAATTGCGCAGAAGGGACCTGGCTAACCGCTAGCGGCGTCACAAACGCTTCACGTTCTGCGGAACCAACTCCAGTAACAACGATAGTTGCAAGGCGGCTAGTTTCGTCCTGCGCCTCAGCAACTTGCTCTTCCTCTGTTTGTGCAATTGCTGGTGCTGCTAAAAATGCAGCTCCCGCAAACAAACATGCTTTAAATACAAAATTCCTCATTTTTCGCTCCCTACGAATGCAGTTTATTCTGCTTATTTCCCCGAGATATATCTCGATTGTGTGTCCAAGCTCATATATTAGGCACAATAAAACCTACAATACAACCCATATTGGGTTTTAATAGGATGCAGTGTGCTTGCGGAGCAACACAGTAATAAAATTACATATATTTCAAATAGTTATGATAGAAAAACGCAATCCATCTCAATTTTCATGAACGGAATCGTTTAAACTCTTATTCGGCAATCTAATTTTATATTTCGCAATGATGTGATTTATTCATTGCGTTGCACCGATGTAAAACAGACGAAGAGTTCCAAACGCAGTCAATTCATAGTAAATACCTAAATAAAATTGCGATGGACTAAATATAATAATGACAAAAAAGATCCCATTTTTCGAAGAGAATCTAACTCCCCCTCCCTCGGAAAGTGAACGTAAAACTCTACATACCATTGTTCAAAACAAAGGTATTTCTCAGCCTGAGTTGGCACAAAAAACCAGTTTAGCGCAGCAAAGCGTTTCACGCATTGTGAAGTCTCTTATTGAAAGAGAGGTACTTTTACTCTCCGAAAGAAGAAACGAAAGAAAACGCGGTCAACCAAGTGTCACAGTCGAAATAAACGCTAATTATGCTTTTAGTTTCGGACTTTCAGTCATGACTGATGCAATCACCATTGTGTTGATGAATTTTGCGGGAGACATCGTAGAACAACAACATTATGAAATGCCTGACATTTCAAGACAAACAACAATGCTCATTGTTAAAAATACAATGCAAAAACTTAAAGACAAACATAGCATCCCCTCAAAAAGAATACTGGGGCTAGGCATTGGAATATCAGGATATTGTCTTGATGGGAGAGCACGTTTCAACACGCCGCGTTTACTCGACGATTGGGCACTTATAAATTTAGATGATGTAATTTCTGAAGAGCTTGCCATACCCGTGTGGGCTGAGAATGACGGTAACGCCGCTGCTATCGGTGAAAGTCTAGTCGGAGCAGGCCAAAAACACTTGAACTTTGTTTATGTATATATAGCCGCCGGTCTTGGTGGAGGTGTCATAAATAATCGAGAACTGATAAAAGGCACAAATGGGAATGCAGGAGAGTTAGGTCTCATACTTCCATCATCAGTACACTCCCCTCCAAATATAGAAGCTCTTAGAGAAATATTGAAAGAAGAAGGAAAGAACTTCGAGACGCTTTCTGACATGATCCAAAATTTCGACGTTAACCTACCAGGCGTAGATATATGGATAAAAAAATACGAAAAGGACTTTAAATTCATTACCTCTGCGATTGCAGCTATTTTAGACCCAGAAGCTATTGTCATTGGCGGCCGAATTCCGATAGAACTCGCTAAAAAATTAATTCCAAACATAGAAATATACGACCACATCCGTAGGTCTGAACCCAGACCACTACCTCGAATAGTCGTTTCTGAAGTAAAGGGAGATGCAGCTGCAATTGGTGCTGCTGCAATCCCATTTAAACAGACATTTTTCTAGAAAATCTTTAACTCGTTTGTTCAGTCAATTGAGCAATCGCATACAGCGCATTTGGCCAAGCAAACCAATGGCGTGACCTCACGCTATGGGTTCCCAATTCATACGCTTCCGGCAATCCACCATCTAACTGCGCAGCATCAAATATGTCTTTTAGTGCTGCTTCTTCATCTTTTTTATCGCCCAACAATCTTGCAATCATCAGTTTTTGGATATCACCAAGAGGCCAAGGAGCCGGCGTATGAATTGACCCCAATCGATTACCATCAAAATATCCACTTGAATTGGCTGGAGACCACGCAAAATCCAGCGTCGCGCTCCATACAGAATTGTCTTTTTCAACAAAGCCCCATTCCACCGCCATCGCTAAGGGAACATCATTTGCGTCATGATAAAAGTGATAATTGCCTTCTGCATCCGTGGCATAAGCAAAAACATCCCTGCCCTCAAATTCAGCCGTAAAATACTCTAACGTGTCTTTATGAATGTTATCGGCAATATCTTGAAAACCGCGATCGGGATAAACAGCATTCAAACGCGCAAAGGTATGCACCATCAAGACGTGCGTAGAGAAATGATATTGATATTCCATCGGGTCGTCACCCGGTGTTTCTTCTGTTGGAAATAACCACAAACTTTGATGACGCCGCTTAAGGATGGCCTGCACAATTCCATCAACTTCAAGCCCAAGCTTGTCAAGCATTTCGCTATCGCCACTAAGCTCCGCATAATCAGCAAGTTCCAAAAGCGGGAAGACTTGTTGATCAAGTTGATATGCTGCATCCTTAAGGACACCATTTACGAGGTAACATCGCCCCCACTCATTAGCGATCCCCCGATCAGCGACATCAAACATCCAATTAATGTGTCTACGCACGATTTCGACACCGTCGCGTCCAAGAAGCAATAAAACTTTGGCAACAAACCATGCATCCCTATTCCAACTCAACGGCAACAGCATGTGATCAGTTAGGATACAAGTGGCATCAGATGACGTGGAAATAGATAAGAGATGAGCGTAAACAACAGCACGGCGTAAAATTAAATCATCATTAGTGCCCGAAAGAACCTCTTCCCAATTGGCGATTTCATGAGTTAACTTTGCTTGAAAAGCATCTTCATTTAGATAGCTTCTCAATTGTTTTTTTAAATCTGCTACCTCGCCTTCTGTTTCAGCAACCGCAAAACCAATAAAATAAACATCTGCGTCAACTGCAGAAACACACACGGTCTGAAGATAATCAGAAGTCTTCAGCAGTGTGAATTTTTCATCGGAAAACCCAGTCACCTGCGAAAAACACTTCAGGTTATCATCATAAACGTGAAGCGTATTGTCATTCCATGACAGCTCAACATTGGGTTTAGTATCTTTTAGTGGACCACCTTCTGTCAGTTGGGAGTAAGCAGCTCGCTGAACAGAAACATTGCCGCCCCAATCAATTGAATTTGAGGATATCTCCCAGCGTTGGATCACCCCATACTCAGTCGTGAGGGTTGTGACTTTAGCAGAAGAACCATCGGAAAATATTGTTGAAACTTCTGGTATTGCCCCACCAAGTAACCCAAACTTTTGTGTCTCAATGTTCTGGTCGAACAAAGGACCAAATCCCTCTGTATTGGCGACATCCGCTCGAAATTTTCTTACAGCCGCCTGATCATACCTGTCTTGGTCCGTAAACGGTTTTGTTGATGTAAATCCTGCCCAACCATGCTCTGAATGGTATTTGCTGAACGAAATGATACGTCCGAAACGATCTATACTTCCGCAAATTCCATGCCCACCAAAATCAAGTGGCTTTCCTGAAAAATCGCCCTGCAGCACATCGACACTCATTCGCTAAATCCAATTTATATTTAGTAAGATAGCGAAGAAAAAATCTGTTCATAAACAAAAGTATCCGCTCGCCAAATACGAACAATCCCACAAAGACAGCATAAAGTCCATATTAAAACCCTTAGTAAGTTTTATTATTTTTTGGCTTCTATTAGTTAACTCATTGAGAAGCAGATACTAGAGATAAAAAATTACTCCCCCTCTCTTCCACCAAATTATATTTGAGCAAGAAAAACTCATTCAAAGCTAAATTTCTGAGCTTTATATTGCGTAGAATTCTGCAATTCCAAGACATCAAAAAAAACTGCCACAATTGCTATCACCCATAACACTTTTGGTCCGAATATAGTCGTAAAAAAGACTCTCGAAATGTCATAGTAATGTGACCGCTTTTGGCGAGAAATAGCCTGACGGATCAAACCATAAATATTGTCTATTTTCGTGTGACTATGGCTAGGCAGAAAGTATCAACTTTCTTTACCCGGCAGGCACTGGTGATAAGAATCACTAATCTTCAGAATTATTAATAGCTCGGTTTATATATAGAGAGCCAAGAATAGCAAAAATTACGCAAATTATGCAGACTTGAATTATGGGGCTTTCGAATATTTCCATTTGTATAGTCTTCTTCTATTTGAGACCAATTTAGGACGTTCACAGCTAACGGTATCATTTAGGAGAATATTAGTACAATCGCATCGATTTTAGATGAGTTTACTTTTGAGATTGGGCATATACAACCCTACCCTCTAGTTTGCCTGTATGTGGAATATTTATGACTTGCAGATCAAGTATAGCAAGCCTAATTTATCTTTAGGAATAGTCAAGCAGTTATTGCGTCATTAGGGATGAGAATCAGATTCTCACCTTTACTGATGAAAAACGAAAAAAATTCTCATTTTAAATGACGAATTTAACCAAGGAAACAACAAGATTCTGTTCGGGGATTCTCATAATGAATGAGGATCACCATATATTTGGTGATCGTCACTCAATTTGAGAATTCTCATTCATTAACTACATTTTGCGTCATAGGCTTGAGAATACGTCACTCCCCTTGCGAATCTGGGCGAGGGCGATTTTTTATTCCTAGCGTATAACAAAGGTTATGTGAAATATAATAAATAACTCAATAATATCATAGATTTACGTAAATTTAAAAATCACTACCCATTTATTTTCAGGCATCGCTGATCATTTGAGTGAGTTATCAAGAATAATTTTTAATTCTGCTTCATTTGGTATCTTCAGCGTCGGCAGCAATACTTTTAGTATCTCTGTGATTTTAGCTACTTCAGATATCTCTTGATTTCCAATTTCTTCGATAGCACCGTCTGTGAACAAGGATGCATCTGCTAAAAGAAAACGTTGGCGACCCCAAACAAATTTCCACTTCTGTTCGATCCAACATCTAAGTTTTGCCGATGTCGGCGCTTTTTGTCCTGTGTTGTGCGCTAATTGATAGGTTTTGAATGCAAATTCAAAAACCTGCTGTGGTTTGGTATCTTTGGGGGACGTCGACAAGACCCGAAGGCTGTTGGCAAAGTCTAAGTTGAAATCAGTTGGCGTTCCTGTCCCTGAACTTTGTAATCTATGTAGCAGCTCGGGACGTACTGAAACGGTTGGTGTTATAGTGAAAGCCTTTATCAAGGTAGCGAATGTTTGATAGTTTTCTTGGACAATACAATTAGCACAAAATAGCAAAAAAAGTTGTTCTGCATCTTCTTGAAAAGCCCGCTGTTGTGCATTGCTTGCTTTGGGCAACTGACGTGACATTGCCAAAGTGGTCCAAAATTAGTGTTAGTATTCTGGCGGATTT
>CAYGPZ010000027.1:0-20664 GCA_964352025.1 uncultured Hyphomonadaceae bacterium | reverse complement strand
GACTTGACGCCAATGTTGGACGTTGTGTTCATTCTTTTGATCTTCTTTATCGTGACTGCAACATTCGTGAAAACACCTGGTGCAACAGTTGAAAAAGTCGACCTCAAAAAGGTTGATCGTATCAATTCGCCTATCATGGTTGCTTTGACGTCCGAAGATGAAATTTGGATCAACAGAAAAGCCGTGAAAATGCGGGAAGTTTATGCTACTATGCAAGAAATGGTAGAGGACAACGCGTCTGGTGAAGCAATGATCCAAGTTGATGGTCAGAGTACAACAGGTGTCCTGCTTGAATTGCAAGCTAACATGGTCAATGCCGGTGTTAAGAAGATTAACATCTCCACTGAACCACAAAGTTAGGAGAGGATAAGATGTTTTCGAATCCAATCATACGATTTGCTGTTGGGGTTCCTGTTGCAGCCATATTGTCTGTCGCATTATTCATGCTTATGGAAAACCTGATCCGTATTAAAGAAATTTGCCCTCCGGGAGCTGTAATGAGCCCGGCGACAGGTAAATGTGTGAAACAGGATCAGCGTAGTCTTCGGAATATCTTTGCGGAAAAGGCGTCTGTTGATCAGATCCGTTCTAACCGTAAAGCACCAAAGAAGCTGAACAAAGCGAACAAACCACCGCCTCCGCCTAAAATGTCAGCGACAAAGCAAAACATTGATTTGCCCAAAGCTAACATTCAAGGGTCGGCACCGACTGAGATCAAGTTTGAACGTGTAACAGGTATCAATGTTGGTGCTGTTTCCGTGAGTGACCGTGATGCTCAGCCAGTTCGTCCACCAAACACTGGACCGATCCAGCGTGCTATGCAGCGCATTGGTAAATCAGCTCAGTGTGAAGTGTCACTTGATGTGGATGTTCAAGGTAAACCTTTCAACGTGCAAGCGACATGTAACGTGAAGCAATATGAAAATGCTGCTGAGAAGTCTGTGAGTGCTGCGGAATTTGCACCTAAGATTGTTAAGGGTAAAGCTGTTGGACGCCGCGGCGTTGTTTATCCTTTCGAACTGCAAATGGCGGAATAAATTCTTCGTGCGCAGATGTGATTTGATTTCATAGCTGCGCACGATAACACTAGGGTTCCTTTAGAAGAATCCTGGTGACAAATTTAGCCATATTCCTTGATTACAATGGGGTAGAAATAGCTCTTTCAAGTGAATAGGCAGCAGGACCATGTCGCATGATTGTTATGTCGAGAGCATATCAGTTCTGAGACTGAAAATAAAAATTCATAAGATCAGATATTTGTCTGTATCTTGTAGATCGCACACTCTTATTGATGCTGGAGCGATCGATATAAATTTAAGCCACGGGCGCGCTCTTTGGAGCATTCCAATTCAGGGCGCTTAGAGTTGAAGTATTAAGATACTGTATGTGTCTTAGTCGTTTGGAGGAAAACGATGCGTTTGAAATTTCTGACATGCGGAGCCGCCGTGGCAATGGCTATGGCATTTATGGCACCAGCTGCTACTGCACAGGCAGGCCCTTGTGAAGAAACCCAATTCACAGCCAAGGCTGGTCAAGCATATCTCGATGTTGAAAATGCTTATTTGACAGAAGGTCAGCTAGAATCTGCGGTTCAATTAATGGCCAAGCTTAGAAGTATGGAGCTTAACTGTTACGAGCGTACAGCTGCTATCCGGTTGTCTGCTGCTATTAATGTGAAGTCTGAAAATTACACGGCAGCGATTGCCGACCTTGAGGAAGCATTACCGTCCTTTGGTCCAAATGACAGACGTGAGACATTGTATAATATCGCTCAATTGTACTTGCAGACGGACAATAATGCTAAAGCCGTTGAAAAGCTTGAACAGTGGATTGATGCTGGTGGTAAACCAACAAAATCGCAAAACATGCAGTTGGCGACTTTGTACCAACAAATAGGTAATAACGGTAAAGCTATATACTTTTTGGAAGCTTTGTTACGTCAAGACACAAATCCAACAAAGCAAGTCATCGACTTTGCCGTCTATCTTTACAATGAAACTGGTCAGAAAACCAAACTGGCTGATTTCTTGATGAAGAAAGTTATTCCGAGCTTCCCAGCTGAAAAGAAATATTACGAAGTGATGTCTTCTCTTTTCTATGAAGCAGAAGAAGACCACAAAGCATTTGAAGTCATCAAAGCTATGTATCTCGCTAACTTCCTTCAAAAAGAAGATGAGATTATGCGCGTTGTGAACTTCTACAACTCATTCAACTCTCCTTTCGAAGCCGCTAAGGTTATGGAAAAGGAAATGAATGCAGGTCGCATTAAGTCGACAGCTGAGAAACTAGATACTTTGGCAAACTTGTATCAAGTTGCTCGTGAATACGACCGCGCTATCCCAGTTATCCAAAAATTGGCGAGCCAAACAAAAAGCGGCAAATCTTATGAGCGTCTTGGGCGTTCTTACTTTGAGATGGGCAACCATAAAGAAGCTGAGAAAAACCTACGTTTAGCCCTTGATAAAGGTGGCATGAAAGAAGCCGGTTTTGCATGGGTACTTATTGGTCAGATGAAACACAAGGCTGGTGAGCGTGCGGCAGCACGTAAAGCTTTCGAAACTGCTGCTAAAATGGGTGACCGTGGTGGCCGTGGTTGGTTGGACTTTATGAACTCTGAAGATGAAACCAAGAAAGCACTTGCTCAGTTTGATATCCGTGTTGAGCTGGACGAACTTAAGAACAGAAAGAAAGCTTGTAAGCTGACTGAAGTTCTTGGTGGTGAACCTGCTGAAAACTGTAAAACTGTGGATGACGAAATCAAAGCAGTTGCTGCAAAGCTTGGTGAAGACGTAGATGGAAACCCACTACCTAAAGAGGGTGAAGTTGAAGAAGCGACTAACGAAGAAGCTTCAGAAAACGAAGACGCCTAATTCCAT
Source organism: uncultured Hyphomonadaceae bacterium (assembly GCA_964352025.1). Taxonomy (GTDB): domain Bacteria; phylum Pseudomonadota; class Alphaproteobacteria; order Caulobacterales; family Hyphomonadaceae; genus Hirschia. The sequence continues at coordinate 17,788 of CAYGPZ010000027.1, read as the reverse complement.
TTGAAAATTACTGGAGAGTATTTTCTCCGGAATTTACAAAATATCTAAAGCCGGGAAAGAGATTTCTCGGCTTTTTTGATGTCTGATTTTTCGATAATATGAGCCAGACAGGCTGATAATAAATTTGGTCACATACAAAACATCCCTTGAAGCAGTGAACTTCAAGGGATGAAATTGTCATAGATTTATCGTTGTCGGATCAGACTATTGGGTTAGGTCCAATGAGTTGCCTGCTTTTCCCACTGCGGCGAGTGCAAAAGAATACTCGATGGCTGTTTCTTTTAGTCCTTCAAAGCGACCCGACGCGCCGCCATGTCCGGCTCCCATATTCATGCGAAGGAAGTATGGACCTGCCTCAGATGCTTCATGCCTTAACGCAGCGATCCATTTAGTCGGTTCCCAATATGTCACGCGAGGGTCTGTTAACCCGCCAGTGATCAACATAGGTGGATAGGCTTGATCGGCAACATTGTCATAAGGGGAGTAGGCAAGGATGGTGTCATAATCTTCGGCACTTGTGATTGGGTTTCCCCATTCAGGCCACTCTGGAGGTGTTAGCGGTAGCTCTGTATCCGACATCGTATTGATGACATCAACAAATGGAACCGCAGCGATAATACCGGCGAAAAGGTCGGGAGCCATGTTAGAAACAGCCCCCATTAATAGGCCGCCTGCAGACCCTCCCATACCGACAATTTTTCCTTTGCCTGTATATTTTTGGTCAATTAGAAACTCACCAGCGGAAATATAGTCTTTAAAAGTGTTGACCTTTTTCTCTTTTTTTCCGTCCAGATACCATTGGAAGCCTTTAGCTTGAGAGCCGCGAATATGCGCGATGGCATAGACAAAACCGCGATCCACGAGCGATAAACGCCCAGACCTGAAGTCGGCTGGAATAGTTGCTCCATATGATCCATAGCCATAGAGAAGAAGTGGTGCACTACCGTCAACCGGTGTGTCCTTATGACGAAGTACAGTCACTGGAATTTCCACGCCATCATGGGCAGGAGCCATAATTCTGTTGACGACATAGTCGGCTGGATTGTGACCCGATGGTATCTCACGCGTTTTCAAAAGAGTCTTCTCGCGCGTCGTTAGATCATAATCATGTGTTTGATCTGGTGTCGTTGGAGATGCGTAGTACAGACGGATTTTGTCTGAATCATATTCATAACCTGTACTGGCGGATATGTCGTACGCCTCTTCGTCAAACGCTATTTCGTGGGTTTCATTGGTTTGACGGTTAGTGATGGATAATCTGGGCAGAGCATTTTTGCGCTCTTCAATAATAAGCCAGTCTTTGAGAGCGGAAACGCTATTTATCAAAGTGCCAGATTCATATGGGATCACATCAGTCCAGTCTACGCGGCTAGAAGATGTATATGGTGCTGACATAACCTTGAAGTCAACCGCGTCATCTGCGTTGGTTTTAATATAGAAACGGCCATCAAAGTCAGTTACTTCGTATTCTATATTGTCTTCGCGCTGGGCGATCGTATGAAGCTTGGTCGGATCGTCATTTGTCGTTTCGATATAGTGATATTCAGACGTGGTGTGATTTCCAGACCGAATAAAGATAAATTTATCCGATTGGCTGCGGCTGACACCAAGAAAATAACCAGAGTCTTTTTCATGAAAAACGAGGGTGTCTGCGCTCTCGCCTAGTTTACGATAAAAGACTTTCTCAGGACGGTTGTTTTCATTGCGGTTGATCCAGTAAACGGCGCTGGAATCAGCCGACCAAGTGAATGACCCATAGGTGTTCTCAATAACGGTATCGAGCGTTTTGCCCGTTGCAAGGTCTTTGATTTTTAACGTGTAAAACTCCGAGCCTTTGTCATCGACCGTATAAGCAATTTTAGTGTGATCAGGACTATGAGATACTTGACCAAAGTCAAAATATTTCAGGTCTTTACCCATTTCATCTCCGTCGAGAAGAACCACTTCACCAACATCGCTGTCGTCTTCAAAAGCTTTCTCGGCTGGCTTGCGCGCGTATATCGCATATTCTCCACCTTCACGGAACTTCCGGTAATACGCCCATTCGCCATCAATCATTGGAACTGAAGAATCGTCTTCTTTTATACGGCCTTTCATTTCCTCAAAAAGTTCCGATTGAAGTGCCTCGGTTGGTTTTTCCAGAACTTGCTCGGTAAATGCGTTTTCTGCTTCTAGATAGTCTCTGATATCTTGTTTCAGGACGCTAGGTGTTTGCATCACCTCTTGCCAATTATCATCACGAATCCAAGCATATGGGTCTATTCTAGTGCGGCCGACTTGTTCAATTTTTTTATCGATACGTTTTGCAATAGGGGGCAGAGGCCAGTTCGAAGATTCGACCATCGGATTTTCACTCTTTTTGTCTATAGGCTCAGAAATTAATTCGGGGTTTGTTTGAGGAGATGAAGGTATTTGTAGATTCACGCAATTTGCCAAAACTGCCATCGATGTGGTGGCAAGTAATATTCTGATCATGTCAAATCTCCTCAAAATAAAAGCACTTTTAAGGTGCGCTATTCAGAGCATGGATGAAAGCAAAATTTGTTTAAAGCCAAGAAAAGAAATTGGATTATCAGAAGGCAGGTTTATTCCTCGGGAGCAAAGACCAATACGCCACCATTTATACAATATCTTAAACCCGTTGGTGCAGGCCCATCGTCAAAGACATGCCCCATATGCGCTTGGCAGGAAGAGCAATGTACTTCCGTGCGCGTCGATGCAAGTTTATGATCCCGTTGAACGCCAATAACGTCTTGGCTGACGGGCTGATAAAAGCTTGGCCAACCTGATCCAGAATCATATTTGTGCTCTGATGACCAAAGCGGCGTACCGCAGCCGACGCACAAATATTTTCCAGGTCGTTTTTCATTGTTCAAGGGACTTGTGAATGCGCGTTCTGTTCCTTCTTCTCTGGCAATTCGGTATTGCTCCGGAGAAAGGTCGACATTCCACTCTTTGTTGTTCTCAGAATTTGAATCAGTCATGGGGCTATTTCTAACTAAGTCGCTTGTTGTTCAGTTACTGGTGCAGAGTTTTCTTTCTCTTTTTCCTCACCATACACTATTTGTAGCGTTTCTGCTGTGAGGGCGGGACGTTTTTCTCCCTCAATTTCCAGAGTGTTCTTGATTTTGACCATAACGCCGCCGGCACTATTTTTAACGGTCATGCAATCTTGTTTCAAACGCACGCGTGAACCGACCTTCACCATATTTTTAAGACGAACACGGTCACTTCCATAATTGATGATACGAGAAGAGCCGTGAATGGTGAGGCATTCAAAGAATAGAGATGGAATGAGCGACGTTAGCAAATATCCGTGTGCAATTGTTCCGCCCATTTCGGCGTTTGCACGTTCTACGTCAACATGGATCCATTGGTGGTCGTTTGTTGCTTCTGCAAACTTATTGATGCGGTCTTGTGAAATTTCATGCCATTCGGAGATACCCAGAGATTCACCGACTTTAGAGTGAAGATCCGAAAACTGAATTTCCATAGCCATTAGTCAATACCACTCAATATCTATACCAGAGGTTGAAATTTTGTTTTTGTAAGTTGAGGTAATATGACGATATTGAATGGCTTTTCAAGTTGTTTCAGCAATAATCGCAAACACTATTTTTAATCTCAAAAGTTTAAAGAATTGCGTTTGTTCAAGGTTGGACGGTGTATTTTTTCTCATTTGTTCGAATCTAGAAGAATTGGAAATGAGAGTGAAATAAACTTTCGTACAAAATTAAACTCTAGGTTGATATTTTGTTTTCACTGACTTTGTGATTAGAAAATGATTGCGAAGTGCCAATCGATAGAAACGCGCGCGTTCGAAGTAAATAGGGCAGAACTCAAATAAAAACGCCAAATTGCCATATGCTTATCACAATTTGATTGTCTTATTCATGTAAGCGAACTAGCAATGGCTTGTGCTCTAAAAGGCTTTGGGTGAGGTAATTTACAATGCGTGGAATAAGGTCCTTTTTTAGTTGGGTGCTCGCATTGGGGTTGATCGCGGTTCTAGCTATCGCTGCTGACGCCAAATTGTTTGGAGACCCTGAACAAGCAAATATTGTATTCGCGACACTCGCTGAGAGAACCGGCCAAGCCTTGTTTGAGCCTTCTGGACGTTTCGTTTTTGGAATTGCTGAAGCAGTGGCTGTTGTATTGTTGATCCTACCTTTCTCCAGACGGATTGGAGCTGTTTTATCATTAATCCTCGGTGGATTGATGATGTGGGCGCATTTAACACCAGCCCTTGGACAGGAAGTGCCAGTCGCCATCGGATCTGAGCAGTTAGATGGTGGAAGCGCCTTCTATCTTACGCTAGGTATTACGGCCGTTTCAGGGCTTTTGATTTTTATGCACCCTGGCCGGAAACCTAAGCGGTTATTTCGCTAACTATTTCAGTTTAGATGTCGGTTAACGATTCCTTCTATATTATGTCTCACGAAGTGACTCCAAGTTAACACTTTTGGGTTCATTCTTGTACGCAAGATCGTGAGGCATTGTTATGGCTGATGGCCTAAATCAACCTTTGGAAGAAACACCGGATGGCAAATCCCGACGCATGCTTTTGCGCCGCCTAACCGATGTTGTGGCATTGCCAGATTCCGCGTCCAGCGCCCAAGATAGAGCTATCGCGGGTGATCTGCTCCTAGAAATGTTGATCGATGCGGACGTCAAAGATAGAGCCATATGTGCAAATCGATTGGCTGGTATGTCTCAAGTTCCAAGGCGCGTTTTAAGGTTTCTTGGTCAAGATGTAGCGTCTGTTTCAACTGAATTACTTGAAAATTCTGAAGGTTATGATCAATCAGACCTCGTCACAATTGTGATTTCAGGCGCAACTCATCACCGCCAAGCGATAGCAGGGCGCAAAGATGTTGGCTCATGTCTAAGTGACGCACTGGCCCAAAGTCGTGATATCGATGCAATTGCAAAAATGTTGATGAATGAGCGTGCGATCATTTCAGAGCTCGCGATTGATCGTTTGGTCACAATGAGCCGAAATGCGGATCGATTGGCTCCATTGCTTCTGACTAGACACGAATTGAGGCCGGCGCATGCGTTGGTTCTTTTCTGGTGGTCAGATAGACAGGCGCGCCGGACAATCTTGCAAAGGTTTTCTGCTGATAGAAATGTTCTGATCGATATGTGTTCAGATATTTTCGGGCTTGCTGCCGATGAGGGGTGGAATGATTCGGTTGTTCGCAAAGGTCTTCAAGTCATTGAACGCCGTCAAAGAAATAGGGCGGCTTTAGATCGAAGTGAATATGACAGCCTAGAAGATGCAATCGCTCAAATGCTCAAAAAAGGTTCCAATCCAAATGCTCTGGATGAGATTTCTTATCTTTGTGGGATCAAACCATTGACGGGGCAAAAAATATTCTCTGACCCAAGCGGCGAAGGAATAGCCGTGCTCGCCAAAGCGGTTGGCTTGAAACGCCAGTATTTCAAAGCTTTATGGGCGTCTTTGGGACGTGAGATTTCTCATAAGAATGCAGAAATTGAGCATTTTGAACACGTTTTGGAAACTTATGAAATCTTACCTGTTGCTAAAGCACAAACTGTCTTGCGGTATTGGAACTGGTCTTTAAGTGCAGCTTTCTCCCCTGAATTGCTGGAAGAAGATACACTGGACCTTACACGTGATCACGAGCAATTAGGGCCATCAGGCCGTTCTTCTCGTTTAGTATTTGGACGATAGTTGTTATTTTGGCCTAGAAGGTCTGGTCAAATCGCTTTTCAGCCGATAACAAATCCATAACTATCAATAGTGGGGCTGTTGGTTTGCGTACGAACCAATAAGCTACCCTTTAAACGTTATGGGTCTAATGGCTTATTTGCTGGGCTTAATTGCTGGTATCTCACTTTTTTGGTTTGGTTTGTCCGGCCATTTCGAATTTCCGATTCTACATATGGGAATCGGTTCTATTCTTTTTGTTCTCTGGTTTTCCATTCGTCTGAAAATTACAGACGTAGAGGGCGCGCCTTATTTGCTTGTGCCTCGCGCGCTTGGGTATTGGCTGTGGCTTGGTGTTGAAATCGTCAAAGCTAATATGACCGTCATTAGAGCCGCGCTTAAAGCGACACCTGATATTGAGCCTGCAATGACGCGCGTGAAAACTCGTTGCAGGTCAGACCTAGCAAAAGTGACATTTGCAAATTCTATTACGCTGACACCGGGAACTGTCACTATTGATCTTGAAGATGACGAATTAATCGTTCACGGCCTTTATGCTGCAGATGTAGCAGAAGGCGCGTTTGATGAAATGGATCGTCGAACTTCCAAAGCTATAGACGGAAAGAGCTAAATTATGCTTCTTGCTGCTACCCTTGCTGTCCTCGCGGCAATGGCGCTGCTGCTTGCGCGCGCCATTATGGGACCGACATTGTATGACCGCGTTCTCGCCGTGAATTCGTTCGGAACGAAGACTGTCTTGTTACTAGGTCTTTTGGGCTTTGTAACAGGACGTCCTGACTTTCTCGATATTGCGCTTCTTTATGCGATGATCAATTTTGTTGGAACAATCGCGATATTGAAATTCTTCCGCTACCGTTCATTTGGTGTGCCTTTGTCTCAAGATGCAAAAGCAGGGGAGCAAGACAATGTCTGATCTGTCTGAATTATTCTCTCCTGAAAATATTGAAACGGTACGTATTTCTATTGGTGGAACACTCGCTTTTGTCGGCGCAGTTTTCTCGGCCTTCGGTTCTATTGGTGTAATTCGTTTCCCTGATTTTTATACGCGTATGCACGCAGCATCAGTGACCGACACATTGGGTGCAAGTCTGGTGTTGTTTGGCTTGATGTTGATTGGTGGATGGTCACTCGTCACCTTCAAGCTCGTCTGCATATGGGTGTTTTTCCTCTTCACTAGCCCGACGTCTTCAAATGCTGCTGCAAATGGAGCCATGAAGGCAGGGCTTAAGCCATTCCTTGGGAAATGGACGGGTCAGAAAGTGACTGTTGAAGGACAAGACGAATTAAGAGCAAAAGAGGATAAGGAATAGACCAATGGAACTAGATTTCATTTCATCCGTCCTCATCGTCAACATTGTATTGATGACCATGTTGGGCGTAATCACAATCGCAATTATTCGCCTTCGCAGCTTGTTTGCTATCGTTATGCTAAGCGGTGTTTACTCGCTTGTGTCAGCAGCTTGGTTTCAAGCGATGGATGCGGTGGACGTATCATTTACTGAGGCAGCAGTTGGAGCAGGTGTTTCAACGACCTTATTCCTTGCTGCAATGCTTTTAACTGTTCGTACGGCGAAACCTTCAAAGCCTATTTCCAAACGCTGGGCTCCGCTTGCGATTGTCTTGGCAACTGGGTGTGTTTTGCTGTATGCATCGACGGACCTTCCAGTATTTGGTGATGCGAATTCTCCACCAAATGCGTATGTCGGTAAGGGTTATATTGAAGCCACACCAAGTGATGTTGGAACGCCTAATATCGTAACGGCTGTTTTGGCGTCTTATCGTGGTTTTGATACTTTTGGTGAAACTGTCGTGGTTTTTGCTGCGGGTGTCGCTGTTATTCTTTTGATCGGTTTTGGAGAGCGCGCTCGCGCAGCTTCTGACTGGAAAGGCCGAGATGAGGAAGATGGCATTAACGCAGGAGATGACGGTCACCTCATCCTGCGTGTTGTCGCAAAGTTTCTAATTCCGCTTATCGCGATTTTTGCTTTCTATGTGCATTTCCACGGAGAGTATTCACCGGGGGGTGGTTTCCAAGCCGGTGTGATCTTTGCGGTTGCGATCGTGCTGTATTCTCTGATTTTTGGACTAAAAGCAGCCATGAAAGCTTTCCCACCTGTTTGGGCACGTGCTGGTGCAGCAATAGGTGTGGCCGTATACGGTATGACAGGTGTCGTCTGTATGATAAATGGCGGAAATTTCCTTGATTATGACTATATTTTTGGTCCGCCAACAGGCGAGGCTCACGGTCACCATAACTGGCCTCAGATTACCGGTATTATCGGTGTCGAAGTTGGTGTGGTTGTCGCAGTGGCGTGTGTCATGATTACAGCTTTTTATGCGTTCGCAGGTCGTGTGCCTGAGATCCGGGATGAGGATTGGTAAATCATGCAATTCGCACTGGAACATTATAATTATTGGATCATCATTCTATTGATGATGGGCGGTCTCTACATTGTGTTTGAGAGCCAGAACTTGATCAAGCGTTTGGTAGGTTTGTCTATCTTCCAGACGTCTGTGATCGTCTTTTATGTGACGCTTGGAAAGGTCGCCGGCGGAACGGCACCGATCTTTGTGGACACAGGTCACCATGGTGATGATCATGGCGGTGGGCATGGAGATGCCGCAGGGCACGCTGTTGAGGCTGCTGCAGGTGCATCGCATGATGGCCACACTGATGGGCATCATGACGACGCTCATGATGCAGATTCGCACGCATCAGACGCACATCACGACGATTCTGCATCTCATGATGTTGTTGAAGGTCCGACACATCATGGCGCTGATGCTGCTGAGGCACATCAAGTCGGTCATGATGGTTCTCACGCTGTAGATGGGCATGAAGATACTGCTTCGCATGGCGCAGATGCCGCGCATGCAGCCGCTGAAGTCCTTTATTCAAATCCATTGCCGCACGTTTTGATGCTGACCGCAATTGTGGTTGGGGTCGCGACTTTATCAGTTGGATTGGCACTTGTTGTGCGCATTCGTGAAGCTTACGGAACAATTGAAATGGACGATGTGAACTCTGCCGATATGGCGGCGAGTGAATTAGAAGGAGAGAAGGCATGAACATGTTTGCTGACCTCCACATAGCACCTGAGGCTATAAGCGTTCATGCGCCAGTACTCCTTGTTTTAGTTCCATTTTTAATGGCAACAGCAACGGTTTTTGCGCCTAATGGACGTTTTGCTTGGTGTATGGCTCTTCTTACATCTGCATTTACTGTTTGGATGTCTTGGGCGCTTGCGTCGAATGTCGGACGTGAAGGTGTATTATCCTATCACATGGGGGGATGGGCACCGCCTCTTGGTATCGAATTCCGCGTTGATGGTTTAAACACGCTTGTTGTTATTCTGATCGCATTTATGGCGCTAATGGCGGCATTGTTTGCTCAGCCTGCTGTCGCACGTGAAATCAAAGCAGAGAAACAGCCACTCTTTTATACCGCTTACCAGATCTGTCTTGCAGGTCTTATGGGAATTTCTTTGACAGGTGATGCGTTCAACCTGTTTGTTTTCTTAGAGATTTCTTCTATCGCAACTTATGTTTTGGTCGCGTTGGGCGGCAACCGTGATCGCCGCGCTATTACTGCTGCGTTTAACTATCTGATTATGGGAACTATCGGGGCGAGTTTCTTTGTCGTCGGTGTGGGTTTCCTATATGCAGCGACAGGTACGCTGAACATGGCTGACATGGCAGATAAGATTAAATATCTGCATGACTCACGTGCTGTTCAAGCTGGTTTTGCATTCATTCTTGTTGGTCTTGGACTAAAAGCAGCGATGTTCCCGCTGCACCAATGGTTGCCAAGTGCATATGCTTACGCACCTAGCTTTGTGACTGTATTCCTGTCGGCAACGGCGACGAAAGCAGCCTTTTACGCTTTAGCGCGTTTCATGTTTTCCGTCTTTGATCCGAATTGGGATTTTGTGATGGCTGCATTCAACTTTGTGTTGGCACCGGCTGCATGTTTCGCAATTTTGTTCTGTTCATTCCAAGCAATATTCCAGTTAGATATTCGACGTGTGCTTGCTTATTCTTCAGTGGCTCAGGTTGGTTACATGCTGCTTGGTCTATCAGTCGGCACAGAAGCAGGTCTTTCGGCTGGTATGTTCCACCTTGCCAATCATGCTCTTTTGAAAGGTGCGTTGTTTATGGCTGTAGGTGCTGCAGCGCTTCATGCTGATGTCTGGAAAGTTTCGCACTTTAAAGGCGCTGGTAAAAAGGCTCCATTGACGTTTGCAGGTTTCACGGTCGCAGGTTTCTCGTTAATGGGTGTACCGCTAACAGTTGGTTTCTTATCAAAATGGCGTCTGCTTGAAGCTGTTCTAGCGAATAATTGGTGGTGGGCTGCACTTGTTATCGGTGCGTCATCATTCCTCGCATTCTTCTATATCGGACGTATTCTTGAGGTTGTTTTCTTCAAAGAAGCTGAAGCTGATGGTCCTGTTATAAAAGAAGCGCCATTTGTGATCCTATTTGCACTATGGGTGCTTGCAGGACTGAACATATTCTTTGGTATTAATCCGAGTATTCCATTGGGATTGGCGGAAGCTGGTGCGCACGCCGTGCTGGGTGTTGATTTGGGAGGCGTCCAATGAGTAATGAACTCCTAATTCAGTTTGCGCTTGGCATACCTTTATTCTGTTCATTAGCCGTTTGGCTTTTCCGCAGCGCGCCAGATGTGCGTGAAACGGTGACAATGCTCAGCGCGATCAGTTTGTTCGTGGTCGCTCTGTCTATTGCGCTTCGGGTTGATAGTGGTGAGATCGTAGCGTGGAACATGATCAATGTTGCACCGGGCTTTTCATTTGCATTTAATGTAGAGCCGCTAGGTGCATTATTTGGGTGTATTGCTTCAGGTTTGTGGGGTGTTAACTCACTTTATTCCATTGGCTATATGCGCGGAAATAATGAGAAGCATCAAACGCGTTTCTATATGTGTTTTGGTGTGGCTTTGTTTGGTGCGATGGGGGCGGCTTTTTCAGCTAACCTATTCACGCTATTCATTTTCTACGAAATTTTGACATTCTCTACCTATCCATTGGTAACGCATAAAGGTGATGCCAATGCGCTACGTGGTGGTCGTATTTATCTAAAAACACTGGTTGGAACATCCGTCGGACTATTCTTGCTGGCGATTGTTTCGACCTATGTCATGACAGGTATGACGCCAAATGGATTTGATGCGTCTTTAGCGACAACTGATTTCACACAGAATGGTGTGTTAGATGGACATGCAGGCAAGATTGCCGGTTCTGTCATCTTGCTATTATTCGTGTTTGGTATTGGTAAAGCCGCAATCATGCCTTTCCATTTCTGGCTTCCAAATGCGATGGTTGCGCCTACACCTGTGTCAGCCTTGCTGCACGCTGTTGCGGTTGTGAAAACCGGTGTGTTTGCGGTCTTGAAAATCGCGACATTCATCTTTGGTGCTGATTATCTGATGACTTTACCAGGGCGTGAAATCGTTCTGGCAGTGGCTTGTTTCACAATCATTGTATCGTCTCTAATTGCGTTGACGAAAGACAATCTAAAAGCGCGTTTAGCATATTCAACAGTGTCCCAACTTTCCTATGTAACAGTGGGAGCTATGCTCGCTACTAGTGCAGCAATGATGGGTGGTGGATTGCAGATAGCGATGCACGCTGTTGGTAAAATCACACTGTTCATGTGTGCGGGTGCGATTTATGTAGCGACAGGTAAGGGCAACATCTCAGAGATGCGTGGCCTTGGCCGTAAAATGCCAATTATATTCACGTGTTTCCTAATTGGTTCACTGTCAATTATTGGTGTTCCGCCATTGGGTGGCTCATGGGCAAAGTATCAGCTTATGATTGGTTCGTTGGATGCTGATAAAGTCTATGTTGCTTGGACGCTAATTGCGTCTTCAATCCTGAATGTCATCTACTTGATTCCGATTTCGATTTTGGCGCTTATGCCGCCTAAAGGGTCCGGTCCACCAGCAGAGTTTAAACGCGCAGGGGGCACGCCGCCATTGGCCGTGTTGCCACCAGCGATGACTGCATTTGGGTGTTTAGTGCTCTTCTTTGGCGTGAACACGATTTATGATTTCCTTCTTCCAGTATTTGGGAGCCGACTATGAGCGATCACATGAAGCATGAAAAAAGCTCCGACGATGCTACGCCACTAGCAAAAATGCTCTTTGGATGGACGGAAGCCAAATCAGCAGGAAACCTGTTCCTGATCGCACTTGTTGTTATTTCAATTGTGCTTTTGGCAGCTGATTTCTTTATCGAGAAGCACGCCTATAAGCCGATCAAATTCTCCGAATTTCCAACATTTTACGGCCTATATGGTTTTGCTGCATTTGCCTTTGTTGTGCTGTGTGGCTGGCCGCTTGGTAAGTTGTTGCGCAAAGACGAAAATTATTATGGTGACCTAGAAGGTCTTGATGCGGATGAAGGTTCAGATGCAACCTCAAAAACGCAAAAGGAGGGCAAATAATGTCTCCTGAAATGGTCGCAACTCTTCAAGAAATAAACCCAGGTTTTTTCGTTATTATAGCGGGAATACTGGCGTATTTTATTCGTATTCCTGCCTTGCGCGCAATTATAACAATTGGTGGACCATTGCTTGGTTTGCTTATGTTGGTGATGTTCTCCCAATTTGGAAAAGATCTTGGCGTCATGAAGGTTATGGATTTAACGGCGATTACCTATCACGTTGATTCCTTGTCATATATTTTTGCATTGGCTTTCTTTTTAGCTGCAACAATCAATTCTATTTACTCGCTTCACAATAAAGATCCGCTTCAAGATGCGTGTGCGCTTGTCTATGCTGGTGCCGCTATCGCAGCGTCCTTGTGTGGTGACTTGATGACTGTGTTCTTCTTCTGGGAACTTACAGCCGTTTCGTCGGTATTCTTGATTTGGCAGACAGGTACAAAAGCATCTTACAAGGCCGGAATGCGTTACATCGCTATTCAAATCCTATCGGGTGTATTGCTTCTATTTGGAGCGTCTTTTTTCCTTCAAAACCATGGCGATTTGTCACTTCGCGCCATCTCACTTGAAGAGAATGGAGCTTGGTTGATCTTCCTTGGATTTGGTATCAAAGCTGCTTTCCCATTCCTTCACAACTGGTTGCAGGACTCTTACCCAAAGGCGACACCGACAGGTGCGGTGGTACTGTCAGCATTTACGACGAAACTTGCCGTCTATATGTTTGCGCGAATGTTCCCTGGTGAAAACCTGCTGATCTATATCGGTGCGGTGATGACTATCTTCCCAGTTTTCTTCGCCGTGGTGGAAAACGATCTTCGCAAGGTGCTTGCATATTCTCTAAATAACCAAGTTGGTTTCATGATTTGTGCAATCGGTGTTGCCAATCTTGATACTGAATATGGACGTTATGCATTGAATGGGGCTGCGGCTCACGCCTTTGCGCACATCATGTATAAGGGCTTGCTGTTTATGAGCATGGGAGCTGTGCTTTACCGCACAGGAACCACGAAAGCATCTGAGTTAGGTGGGCTTTGGCGAACCATGCCATGGACAACTGTATTTTGTCTCATAGGTGCTGCATCGATCTCTGCATTCCCGCTCTTTTCTGGGTTTGTCGCAAAATCGATGACGCTGTCTGCTGTAGGGCATGAGGGTTATGTGATTGTCTGGTGCATGTTATTGTTTGCATCTGCCGGTGTGCTTGAGCACTCGGGAATTAAAATCCCTTACTTTGCATTCTTTGGTCATGACTCTGGTAAACGCCCGAAAGAAGCTCCGTTTAATATGCTGGTGGCTATGGGGTGTTCTGCATTCATTTGTATCGCGGTTGGTATACCGGGCTTGGGCGGAACGGAATGGCTCTATTCTCAACTGCCTTTCAAAGAAGAAGCTCTTTATTATCTGAAAAATTACCTATGGACTTGGGATCACGTTATAACGCAATTCCAATTGCTTATGCTTGCGATGCTTGCGTTTGTCCTACTGCAAAGGTTTGGTCTTTACCCGCCAGAGAAGCCTGGCGTTGTGTTAGACTTTGACTGGTCTTACAGACGCCTTGGCTATGGTGTGGCTAAATGGTCCGAGAATGTATGGGAACGTGCTAGCCCTGCGATGACAAATGGCTGGCGTCAGCTCGGCGCACGAGCGCGCATGTATTTAACAGAAGCATTCAGTCCGGAAGGCATGTTGAGTAAAGGCGGTATCAACGGCTCTATGGCTGTCTGGACTGCATTAGTTCTTGGCTTAGTTATCGCTGTTTCAGTTATATCTGCACTGTAATTTGACCTTTGTTTGAGTAGATTGAACAAAAGTTCATGTGTTTTTTTCGTATTATTGCTGATTATTTAGCAGTTATTACTCTTTACATCTTGTCAGACATGTTGAATTTGGCTGCTCAAGTAATTTGGCTAGATGTAAAGAGTATAAAATGACCAAAGATAGCGATGAAATTATGATCGCAACTGAGCAAGAAGGCGCGCTTATTGGGGTCGTGTCTGAAATTGTTTCGGCTTACGTTGGCAATAATCCTGTTCCGGTTTCTGACCTGCCTGGATTGATTGAAAATACATTCAATGTCGTGAGCGATTTAAATGGTCGAACTACAAAAGAAGTTAAAGTAGATCAAAAGCCTGCGGTATCCGTGAGAAAATCACTGAGCGAAGATTACTTAATCTGTCTTGAAGACGGTAAGAAGTTTAAGTCCCTTAAACGTCACCTGCGCACACGTTATAACATGTCACCAGATGAATATCGTGAGAAGTGGGGCTTGGCTCCAGATTATCCAATGGTTGCACCTAACTATGCCAAACAGCGCTCTGACTTGGCGAAGCGTATGGGACTTGGGCAAGCTAAAAGTAAATAAAAAGTAAACATAAAGTTAATGCATTAGATTCGTATCCGAAATGAAATATAGAATCTCTTTTATTGGAACAGAATCACTAAATACTGAAACAGACTCTTGCCAAATTATGAATGTTCGATGAATATGACGTTTCTCTAACCGAATCAAAGAGGCACGGGGCACTCATGATAACGGGCGATACAAATCTAAATCTTCTAGGTCAGAAGACACTTCTGAACGAATGGATTGTGAATTCGCAGGCTGGTCGTATAGCGACGCGAGACGCTATGCAGCCTGCGCAATTTATATCAGAACTTGCGCATATTTCAGTTTTAGAGCGTGATACTATCTCAAATTTGATGTTTCGAATTTGTGGATCAGGTATTAGCCGAATGCTCGGTCAAAATGCGCGGGGGAGACATGTAGATGACTTCCCTGAACTTGCAAACTCTCAATATGGTATAGCTGCTATGGATATGGCTTTCCAATACGGAGAGCCGGTATCTGGAAACGAAATTTTACATAGCGAACGTGTGCATTTTTGGCTTAGATTACCGCTGCTAAATAGCGATGGTAATATGAACCAAATACTGTGTCATGATCGCATTGTTGATTTTGATATGCTTGAATCAGAAGCCCCCGGATTTGAGTTGGATCGCTGTTTGAGAAGAGCCGCGTAGATATATATTTTATACGACGAAACAAAGCGCTATTTGATGGCGCTTTTTTTATACAAATTTTTCTAATTCATTGAAATTAAAGAAGTAATGAAATTTTAGCGATTATGGAAATAGGTTGAAATTCTCCACAATAGGATTACTATCCTACACTTGGTTGGGTCGGGCATATTGGTGCTGACCAATTTGAGGAGTGGATTTTATGCAATTTATTAGACAGTCAGAAGATACAGCACTTGCCCGTTTAGCATGCTCATTGTCCGGTTACGTCTTTAACGTCGAACAAAGTGACCTTCATGCATCAACACGTGGTGCACAAACCGTTTCACTTGCAAGGCAAGTGGCAATGTACATTACCCATGTTTGTTTTGGGCTAAGCCTGTCTCGGGTCGCGAATGCGTTTTTACGAGACCGTTCGACTGTCGCTCATGCGTGCCATCTTATCGAGGACAAACGTGATGATCCCGCATTCGATGATATGCTTGAGGCATTGGAAGAAGCTGCGCGTGCGGCACCTGCGCCTATCTCAATTAAATAAGAGGTCAGAATGCAAGTTTATCTAGATGATGCACGCGTAAACAGAATTCGTCGGGCTATGTCAGGTGATGGCATCGTGTTGAAAAAGGATGTTTCAAATTCAAATATTACGAGCAAACTCGGGCAGTGGTCTATCGTCAATAAGAATGACCTTCGCAGGCGTAGACGCCTTATCGTCACCAATGATGAAGTTGAAAAGCTGAAAACCGCAGGAATGTTAGCTGCTGTCGATAAAGCTGATGAGTGCGTATGGAATAGAAATGTCTTACCACATGGAGAGGCGCTCAAGGGTGAGTGTGCTTCTCCTACTATGATGGAGCGCGCTATATGTGGTCCAATCCCTAAATCAGGATTTCGGCGTATGCTTCATTTGTCTTTGCTTGGAAAGGGGGAATTGACTAAGCGCCAAATTCAAGCAGCTCATTGCTTTATACGGGATATGGAAGCGTGCTCAATAACAGCTTCAACTACAATGAACTGGAATAATTTGGGCGATGTAAGCGACAAAAGCCCATACAGCCAGCGAAATGACGTACGGGACATTTCACAAATTGGTCGCCAACGTATCAATAGCATAAGGTGTGGATTGCCGAATGAGTGCTTTAAAATACTTGTTTTTGCATGCGTCGAGAATTTGCCGTTCAAGACGGTTGAGAAAAAGCTAGACCTATCTAACCGAACAGTCAGTAGGGCGATCAATGATGCCTTGAATAGAGTGGCCGACCTTTATGATACCGCAGTGTCAGGTGGCCGTTTTTAAATATAGTCTACTCATTTCCCGTTACGTCTTCGCTTAGGCCCACAAGTGCGTTGGCGAAGGCTTCGGCGGAGAAGGGGTGCAGGTCTTCGGCTTTTTCACCAATACCGACAAAGTGGATGGGTAGGGAATGTTTATCTGCAATAGCCACAAGAACACCCCCTTTGGCGGTTCCATCTAGCTTTGTCATAACAAGGCCCGTTACACCCGCAGTGTGCTTAAAGGCTTCCACTTGTGAAAGCGCGTTTTGTCCAACCGTTGCATCAAGTACAAGAATGACATCGTGAGGTGCTGTTGGTTCCACCTTGCGGATAGCGCGAACAACTTTGGCTAGCTCATCCATCAGCTCGGTACGGTTTTGTAAACGGCCGGCTGTATCGATCAAGACGAGGTCACGGTTTTCTTTCTTAGCTTGCGTGATCGCATCATAGGCTAGGCCAGCGGAATCAGCGCCATCTGGGCGTGACAAGAAACCAGCGTTTGCGCGCTCAGCCCAGACTTTCAATTGTTCGACCGCCGCCGCACGGAATGTGTCACCCGCAGCCAATAGTAAATCTGCGCCTTGAGCAGACAATTTGCTGGCGATTTTACCAATCGTCGTTGTCTTACCCGAACCATTTACGCCGACAAATAAGACGACACGCGGTGATGGGCCTTCTGATAGGTCGAGTATTTCTTCACGAGGTTTCAGGACGCTTGTTATTTCTTCTGCGAGTGCAGTTTTAATCTCTTCATCTGTCACTTCTTTGTCGAAACGATCTTTGCGGATGTTGTCACATACGCGCATAGCGACATTGGCACCTAGGTCAGATGAAATGAGCAGATCTTCAAGGTCTTCAAGCGTTTCATCATCCAGTTTCTTCTTGGTGAAGACAGATGTAATGCCGTCTGCAAGCTTAGATGAGGAGCGGGCCAAGCCCTTTGTCATCCTTGCAAAGAAACCAGGTTTCTTTGTTTCTGCTATCGGGTCTTCATCTTCTTGGGTTTCTTCGACTGTATCATCTACAGTTTCTTCAACAGGAAGTTCAGGCTCCGGTGCTGGTTTCTCGTTCGCAATTTCTTCGAGTGTTTTGAATGGAATTGCTGATGCAGATGATTTATCTTCAGTTTCTGCATTGTCTTCTGAAACCGCTGTGGTTTCTTCAGGCTCAGGCTCAGGCTCAGGCTCAGGCTCAGGCTCAGGCTCAGGCTCAGGCTCGATTATTTCTTCTGGTGTTTCTGAAATAATCGCTTGCTGCTCAGTTGGTTCAGCAACATTCGCTTCTGCTTCTGCTTCTGCTTCTGCTTCTGCTTCTGCTTCTGCTTCTGCTTCTG
>CAYGPZ010000026.1:0-21442 GCA_964352025.1 uncultured Hyphomonadaceae bacterium | reverse complement strand
ATTTACCCTAGTATAACAACATCTAGTTATACAATGTTCAATTTTGGTATAGATGGAATTGAGGGCTTTGCGAAAGCAATGCTCAGTCATTCTGTTCTTGAGAGTGCTTTTGGCGAAATTGTTGTTGCAAAAATCGAATTTATAAATACGATCACCAGTTGATAATTGACTATGTGGTATTAAGGGGGAAGTCATGCGTTTCAAGATAATGTGTATTGTAGCACTTTTGATGGCCTTAGGGGCTGGCACTTCATTCGCACAAGAAGAGGGCGCTTCTGGTAAAGAAACAACAGCACCAAAACAATCCATAGATTATGCAGACCGCGATGCGCAGCCCATAATACCACCGGATACCAAGCCGATTGTACGCGCGATGCAGAAAATTAATCGCTCCGGAAAGTGTGAAGTGTTTCTGGATGTGGATCCCGAAGGGAAACCGATGAATATCGTCGGCCAGTGTGATCGATCTGGTTATGTAGCGGCAGTCGAAAAAGCTATGGAAAAAGCACGCTTTGCGCCAAAGATAATTGATAATAAGCCAGTAATTCGTACTGGAGTGGTTTATCCATTTAATTTAGCAATGAAACTGCAAAACGCGCCAGAAAAGTTTCCCAAATGTGCAAAACAAAAAACAAGTAAAAGCGAATTGAGGCAGTTGCATGCTGTCAGAGATGCGGTCAATGCGAAAGATCGTTCTGCGTTAGAAGTTGGGCTGCAGAAAATAAAACGGAACAAGATTTTTTGTCCTCAATTAGCAATGTTGGATATTTATCTGGTCCGTGAACATGTACAAAATGGGGAATGGGATAAAGCGCAGAGCCTGTTGGACAATGTAAAAACTTATGGAGATGCGCGTATAAATGATACAGTTGTAAATGCCTATGTAAGATTGCATCAACAATGGGTGTCGGACCTTGATGCTATAAAAATAGGGCTACAGACTGAAAATAGGGATGCACAGTTTCTAATGCCTGTATGTATGGGTGATATTTATGAGGCGCACGAAGAGCATAAAGTTGACGATACATGTGCTATTCAATTTGATTTGGATGACGTCGGGTTGGTTTCTAAAATTGATGCGGCGTGTAAAGTGCCAGAATATGTTGAAATTACAAAACAAGCTGCGCGTTGTATGGTGTTTTTACCTGCTATTGAAAATGGAGAAGCCGCGCCAAGCTTAGGTAAAATAGCTAAACTTGTTTTTGAGAAACAACCTAAGTCAGGCAACTGAGTCATTTCATTCGGGATAGGTTATTCTTGAAAGATCCAAAAGTGGTCTTCAAGAATTAAATGACATAGACTTTCACTGTCTGCGCAGTTAAGCACATGACTGGTTTTGCGGTTGGATTAATTGAACCGAAAATAAGGAGAAAAAGCCATGTCAGAGCAAGAGAATGCTCCGTTTTTCTCCGTTGTTATCGTCAACTTTAATGGCGGTGATTATTTGCAAGGCGCAGTTGATTCCCTGAAACGACAGACACGTCAGGATTTTGAGTTGTTTGTCGTGGACAATGCCTCATCTGATACGTCTATGGAGGCATTGGATGTGTCTGACTTTCAGATTGTTCATTTAATGCCAGAGGCAGAAAATCACGGCTTTGCGAAAGGCAATAATATTGCCGCGAAACGGGCAAAAGGGGAATGGCTAGTTATGCTCAACCCTGATGCCGTAGCAGATGAAAGTTGGCTAGAAAAAATCGCTGATGGAATAGAGCGTCATCCAAAAGTAAAAATGTTTGCAAGTGCACAATACAGCCTTGATGAACCAGGTATTATGGATGGAGCAGGTGATTGTTATCACGTCTTTGGCATACCCTGGCGGGGAGGGTATGGCCGCCCTGTAAGTGAAATGCCAGACGAGGGCACATGCTTTAGCCCATGCGGAGCAAGTGCTGTTTTCCATCTAAAAACATATTTGGATGCTGGCGGGTTTGATGAAGCATTTTTCTGTTATTGCGAAGATGTAGATCTTGGGTTTCGTTTACGCTTGCAGGGCGAAACATGCGTATTTCTACCCCAAGCGATGATCCATCATGCGGGGAGCGCACTCTCAAATCAGGTGGGAGATTTTGCTGCTTGGCATGGAGCGAGAAATCGTGTGTGGGTTTTTTTGAAAAACATGCCGCTTATTTGGCTGGTCGTTTTTTTTATTCCTCATGTTCTGATGACATTATTTGTCTATCTCATGCATATAAAAAAGGGGTCGGCAGGAGCCTTAAGGCAAGGCTTTTTTGCAGGGTTATCCAATTCAAAACCGATTTTTCTTAAACGTAGAATAACTCAGAAAAATCGAAAAATAAGAGCTTTGAAAATTGTAAGAGCGATGAGTAAAAAACCAACTTGGTTGTTGAGCCGCGGCGTTGATGTTCGTGCGAATGAGGATACGGAATAGTTCAGCCAATAGTGATTGTGTAATGAGCTTTATTTCGGAGGCGAGTTTGATAGCAGCATCACTTTTAGACTGTGTTCTAGATGTTTTCCAACCAATTTCGTTGCAGGCAAAGTAAGGTGGAATTTGTCTCTGACAATCGGTGTGGTCCCGATAAGAATGCTACAAATTTTTTCATCTTTTAATTTAAATTGCGGGCATAAAATGTCGGCAATTGAAAAATAGGAACTGGAATCTGAAAGCGTGAAATGGTTTGGTTGAAGTCCGTAAAAATCATTTTTATATCGTTCGTCATACGCAAACAAAGCTTCATTAAAATGAGAGTATATCTCGTCATCAATATTCATGGGATTCGTGCTATAACGAACTAAGAGGTCAGGTAAATTCATTTTGTATTGTGGATGAGGGCCTAACATTAATATTTTTGCACCAGTCGTCTCTAAACGTTCAAGTGTTTTACCAAGTGCAACAGTGATATTGTGAGATGGAAAATAATTTCCTCCAATAATTATGATATCAAATTTCGTTTCGGCAACGATGTAATTGATAGCTTTTTTATTATGTTGAGCGCAAACATTATCTGAGTAAAAGTTGTTTATTGGCAAACATGAACTTCTGGTGATCTGTGAGAAGTACCAGTCATTTTGATTAGCGATATTTCTGAGTGTATGGCTGTATTGAGCAGCTACACTGTCACCAAACAATAAGATATTAGGTTTTTTTATTGTGTAAGAGCTAGAGTTTAAAATACAGTCGTTTTCTACAAAAGTGGCAAACGTTAAAGATTTTTTTTCAAGGAAGCACATTCCCAAGTCATATTGTTCATCATTCTTTTTAGCTGCAGTGATTAACTTGGTATGATACGGGTTCGATGGAGCGAGGGTGCTTGAATACTGATTAAATGCAAACCCCAAAGCTAGGCAAAAGGCTAAGCCAATCCCTGTAGCCGAATAAGATAGCTTTTTTTGCAGTGAAGAGCTAGAATTGGATAGTCGAAACCGCTTTTCTATAAGCTCATGCAATGTTGTCCCTAATAGGACCGAAACAGCAATCGAAGCCCAAGCCTCAAATGTATTGAAATGATAGTCGGTGGACATTTTCCACAAGACCATGATCGGCCAATGTACAAGATAGATAGCGTAAGAGCGCTGGCCTATCCATGTCATTACAGGGTTAGCCAGGACAACTGAAATCAGCGACGTGCGCGCTGAAAAAATAATCGCTGTGGTTGCTAACGCAGGAAGTAGCATAGCGATTAAGACAGTGCTATGTGCACCATGTTGGCCTTGTAAATGCCACCCTAAACCCAACAATATGGTGATACCGGCTATCCCGATTCCTGATCGCCATTGATAAGGTTTAATTGAAATGGAAAGTCCGAGAATTCCGCCCAAAGCAAATTGAAACACTCTAAATGGAGTAAGAAAAAAGACAGCTTCAGGATATTTAAAAGAAAATAGGAAACATGCAGCGAGAGACATAACAGCTAATGTTGATAATCCGAGTCGAACGAGTAGTTTCGGTGATACATTTTTGAACTTTCGACCACCTGCATAAAGCATTGTGAGTAGTATGGGCCAGATTAGGTAGAATTGCTCTTCAACCCCTAAAGACCAAGTGTGCAGAAGCGGTTTTGTTTCTGACCCTTGTGCAAAATAATCTGATTGGCTCCAGAATAAGATGTTGGAGAAGGAAAATGCAGAGGCAATGGCTGACTTTCCTAGAGCTGCGAGATCCTGTTGGGAAAGTACAAAAAAACCGGCAATGAGTGTACAAAATAAGACAACAAAGAGAGCAGGTAGAAGGCGGGCGGCACGGCGTGCATAAAATTTTCTAAAAGACCAATTATCGTTTTCCAGCGAACGAACTATATTTGAAGTAATCAAAAAACCGGAGATTACAAAAAATGCGTCAACGCCAATATAGCCGCCTTGGGCCCAACTAAATCCCGCATGGAATAGGAGAACAAGGCCAACGGCAATACTGCGTAGGCCATCGATTGATTTGATATAATGCGGCGAAGAGGGAGTAGAGATGGTTTTTCACTTTCATCGCAAAATGAGAAATTATCTCGGTGAATCGAGCAGGTCGGCTATTTTATCTACCACTTGGCAACGCTCATTCAAGAGCGTTTGAGGATTACTAAATAGCTTTGCCAATTTTCTCTGTGTTTCAAGATAGTTTTGAGCGTGTTTAAGATCAGGTTTAAAGTTTTTAATCTTGGTGGCTGCTTCTGAAGCGGTCAACTCAAATATGTTGATGAAGCTATCTGGTGAGACTATTTTGTGAATGTTGTGATTAGGGCTCGCATAATAGACTGGTGTCGCCAATACGCTATAAGCATCGAATATTTTTTCGGATATATAGTTTATTTGATGGGTATTTTCGATTCCAGATACAATCTTAGACCGTCTATTTAGCGTTGCGATTTTATCTAAGTGCCAGTCCGCAAGTTTTTGGCGCGGGGCGTTTGTGTTCCATCCTTTTCCCACTGTAAGAGTGCTTGGCATTGCTGTAAATGTTTGAGCGATTTGTGTACGTAGGACACTTAAGCCATATATATCCTCATCTGGGAGATTATAGTTGTATCTATCATCTTCGCGCTGTTCCGCAAAAAAAGCGAAATCAACACTTGAATTTTGCCATATATGAAGGACTTCTTCCGCTGTAAGCTTTGAATTTTGAGTAAACAAGTTTGAATAACGAACGAAATAGTTGTTATCCGTTGTAATAAAATAAGGAATCTTATGGAACTCAAAAACGTTTGAGTTCTCATGATTAATAACACGGATTTTAGGGTGTTTTTTTTCTACACTCAACGGTATTGTTGGTGTTCTGAATTCCTTACTCCAGACAGTATCCCACAAAGGTTCTTCTGAACAATTGATTAGAGAAGCTGAAGGCTTTTGGGCAAGTATAGTTTTGCATTCAGATGGGTGATGAGTGAAATCAACTTCAAAACCAGACGCGATGAAATCAGCGTTTTCCGGCGTTTCAATATATTCATAGTTTTGAGAAAATAATTTCCTATATTCATGGTAGGCAAACGGGGTCCGATTAGAGTGTTTGCCAAAAAGAGCAAGTTTTTTCCGATCGAGTTTTGGGGCATTGATTTGGGATGATGAAGAGCCTAGTAGGTCATGAATGCTCCACCCCTTGGATGATAGCACCCTTAAAAGCGATTTATCAGTTGCTGCTCCATCCAACTTCAATCTAGCGGACTTAATGATGGCTCTGAGCCGAGGGGAGTTCTGGCAACTGGATTTGAAAACTTCGGCATTTAGAAGAAGTTGGTTTACACATGCATTAAGAAAAAGGTTGGCTTCTTTCCAAGTGAGTGTCTTTTCCTTGCTCGCTTTTTTAACATAGTGAAGCAGAATGTGTTCTAGTTCGCTTTCATTTCCTGCTTCCATAAATTCGATATTTTTTTGCTGAAGTTTTGCTGATGTAGCGTATTCAATCCAGAGGCTTTTAACGTCATTTGTGAAGTTATCTGGCCCGTAGAGAAGCCACAATTGGTTGCAAGCCATACGTTTGGCTTTTAAGTCTTCTTGGGACTTTGCTAAACTCGAAAGTGTGTTAGAAAGCGCTTTAATGTCTTCTGGGGTTTCTTTACATCGGATGGTCGCCTGTTCCCAGAGAGTTTGATTTCCTGGAAGAAGGTGGCTGTCCGCGAGAATAACAGGAATACATCCCGCCCCGATACTTTCCCAAAGGCGAATGGAGTTCGGTCCTGTCCCAGAAGGGCAGAGAGAAAAAATTGTATTCTTAAGTATTGTTTTATATTGCTCAGTCGCGTCCTGACAGACTAGATCTTTGTTATCATTATTTGTGTTTTGATCGATTTGGTGATCGTATACTATTTTGTTGAAGTGCCAGCTATCACGCCCGCGAACGAAACCACGGCTGTCACCACTTAGATTATCAAGAATCCAACTTCTAGATTGGGTAAGGTACCATTCATTTGCTTTTGCACCCACGAAGGAAAAGAGGTGTGGCCGTTTGAAGAACGATGTGTCATCATCGGGATGCATAGGACGTCCATCATCAAATTGAACAGGGTATAGAGGGAAGGGGTGTATGATGACCTTTAGATCATTTTCTTGAAGGTATTTTTCTTCTTCTCCTCCATTCGTTGAATGAGACCAGAAAACATCTGTGATTCCATGTTTTATAAATATATGTTTGAATTTCCGCATAAGAATATGCTGGCAAACAGTTATCAGTCTTGAGCCCTTCAAAGATTGAAGATTAAGAGCTTTTAGATCTTTAAGTAGTGGGGCATTCGAAACGCCGTTTTTATTTACTTGATCAATTAGCGTCGCCCATGGGAATGCAACGTAATATACACCTTTAGTCTGCGGCAGCCAGTTTTTCAGAGTTAAATAGGCATGCTGCTCGGTGACTGCCGGGTATTGCCAGTCTGCGTTATGCACTATGAGAGATTTGTTTGCCGATGTCATTTGAAACGTTTCTTAATGGTGGGCCTGAATTGGAGGAACTTTTCGGTTAAACGAGTTACATTGTGTCTAGGTAATACCAATCATCCCATTGACTTTCTTTTCGCCTATAGCCGTGCGCTGTCATTATTTTGAAAATCTCTTCCCTTGCGGGTGTGAAATTGTGTTCAACAGTCCAAAGTTTCACGTTCCAATCTTTAAACGGAAACGCCTGTAAAATATCCAGTTCACTTCCCTCTGTGTCTACACTTATGTAATCGATATCCTTAGGTGCGTTGTGCTCCTTTAAGAAGTCGTTGAGAGAGATGGTCTTCAAAGTTGTTACATTTCTGTTGTCTTGCTGGTAGGCTTTGCGCTTTTCTAAGTGATGGTCAGCATCCATATGCTTAGACATACCTCCAAATACGTCAGCGAAGATGAATTCTACTTCATCGCCGCTAGTGCCGGAGATGCAGGCTTTCGTTACGATGCACTCGCGATTTGATTGTAGCTCTTTGAAGAATACTGGGTTTGGTTCTGCTAGTATTCCGTTCCATCCAAACTCTTTTTCGAGCATATATGTATTGCTTAACAATATGCCATCAGTCGCACCGAACTCAACGAAGAAACCTTCTCTTTTGTAGTTGGTTTTCTCTAGAGCCCAAAGTTCTTGACCTAATTGAGAAACGGCTTTTTCTTTAAGGTTAGAGTAGGGGCTTGCTACAGTATCTTTGGCCACTAATATCTGATTACGTTTTTGAGCGATTTTCAATTCATGACGTAGGATGCCAATCTCAGATTGCATGACATCTAGTTTCACTTTGATTCGAGGGTCAAAAGTGATATCTATATTCTTGAGTTCTTCTTCGACGATATCAACACCCTGTAACATCAGGCCCAGGGTTGAAAGTTCATTTTTTTCTCTTACTCGTGCTGCTAAAATATGGTGTTCGTCAGGTAAAACTAGTCTAACGATTGGAGAAATAGCTTTTTCGTAACAATTCTGAGCTTCTTCTGAATTTTGATTGAGGCTAGCAATACGACCCAATCTATTTTGCACGTTTGCGTATAGTAGGGCATATATAAATTCGGGATCTAGATTAAGTTGTTTCGCTCGCAAGAGCATCTGTTTAGCTTCTGAATGCTTTTCTATATTTTGAAGAGCGGTAGCAATTAAACCCAGATTATAACCTTTGTCATCGTCGTCGTTTAGTTGTTCTTCATTTATACTCGCAAGGATATTCCAACGACCTGCACACCACAAACTAGTAAGGTTATGTTTTGTTATTTCGAGATTTTCTTCTAGATTTTGCGCATCAATGACGTCGTATATTTGAAATGGCTTAGGCATGGTCACCGAATTCCTCAATGAGTCCTAGCTGGATATTTAGACTAGCGATTTCAACTTGTATTTTTCCATTGCGATACTGACTTTCATTTTTCAACAAGGCGAGTTTATCAGATTGTGTTGTATAGTTTTTAACGCTCGTATCTAGTAATTTTTTTGTTTCAGAGTGCGTTGTCTTAGTCGTCGCGAGTTCGTATTCTAGTTTTCGGATTGATAAAGAGTGATCGTCTTTTAGTTTTTTCAATTCCTCCTCGAGTTCTGATATTTTTAAATTGAGATCTCTGTTTAATTCTCTCATTTTGGGAATAGGCTTGCTATTTGCGGTAGTCGTATCTGCGTTGATCTTACCAGTGACACTTAGATAACCTAGTCGATTGGGCGCTGACAGTTGAAGACAGTAATCCGCATCGGCTAAAGCTAGGAAAATATCTGTCAGGGACATGCTATCTTCATACAGTGGTTTCTCACTTGTTGAAATTTGTATGGATTCAAAAAGTGAATGAAACTCTCCGTCTAATAGCGTTGATAGGATGTCGTATTCTGAACCTGGGGTGTCAATTATGAGGGCGTGGTTTCCTTTTGGCTCCAGCTCCAAACTTTTGAGGAGAGATTGAACATCAATTTGAGGAATTTGCGTTTCTTTTTGAATTTCTAGTCCAGGGAAAAGTTCGAGAAGATTTGAAGGTGATTTCGAACTGCTGAGAGCTTTGAAGTTGAAGGTTTTGAATAATATGTCGCCACAAAAATTTCCCACAAAATATTGTATTACTTCAGTTTTTATCGAAATTTTTGATTGTTTGATTTGGGTTCTCAGGTCATCACATAATTCTTGCTGTGCTTCTACATATACGGCCCGCGCGAAGTTTTTTGGCGGTGATTGGAGGACCCCTCCAGCGCCGAGATATACGATTGTATCATTGTGTGTATCAGTAGCTTCAATCATGTATTTTTCTCATTGTCCGGTGTAAAATTAGGTTTAGGTCTTTTTGTGGAACTAAGCACTAAGAAACTCCTGAAATGGGTCTACCTTCATTTTGTCCATAGACGATATAATGGATAAGTGGATTCAGTTTGTTCGCCTGAACATCTGAATTGTGCTCAAGATAAAAGGCGGTGCTAAAATAAGGGCCGGGCGATCGTAATTCTTGGCTACCATATTTTAAATAGTGCTTAGCAGCGTTAATGTCTGTTGAAGATACGTCAGGGTATTTTTCTCTGTACCACTTTTCATCAAACAATTCGCTTTTGTTCAAAAGGTCTATTTGACCTTTTAACGTACGGGTTCTGAGATAGAATTTTATTTTCCCAAACAGTCGAATAGGAAAGCTTATTTTCCAGGACGTGCTTGCTTTCATCGCAGCGATATTATTGCGTGTTTCATCTAGGTCATATTGAACATGTGCAATTTTCTTTTTCAAATCCGTTTTTTCATTTTTGAGTTGTTCTATTTGCTCGTGAAATTCGTTCATATTCTTATGAGATTCAAACAATTGCCGCTCGAACAAAGTATTTAACACTGAGGAACCAGAATAATTGTTTAGAAGGTCTAACAGATAGCTATTGGGGGCTAATTGAGGATATAAATCACTGGCTTTACTCGAGTTCATCGTGTTTGATCGAGCCAACAATTCGTTTTCCAAATCGTGCAATTTGATTGCTTCAAGTGCGGCGTTTTCAAAATGCTTTGACGGTCGGAGGGGAGCAGTTTTAGGTTCCCCTTTCCTTGAAGAAATATCAAAGGTGTCCATAACTAAAGTTACAAATGACTGTGGATTTTGAGAAGCGTGCGTAGCATTGACGAGGTGCAGTCTGGAGGGGTGCTGGCTTTGCAATTCTATTAGTTCGATCGTTGACTTTTGCCACGACGAACAGATATTACCTGTGTGTTTCTGAGTGGTAATGGCGCATGATAACTCGATTGATAGAGGTAAGTATAGGGCTACAATTTTAAGGTCTGGATAAGTGGTGAGCAGTGTTTCTAGAAGCGTTGCGGGTAGGCGTGGAATGTTTAGCAAGACAATAGTTTTTGCAGGATCTGACGCGGCTTCTAGACCAGATGAGAGCTGATCTGTGGTCACATATTTTGCATCCAGTGCCTCAACACTAGCTTTAAGGTTGGTGTATAAAGACAGCGCATTGCCGCCAGCACAAATCAGCATATCGAACATCATTCTTAAAGCGTTTTTTCTGAATATTGTTTGTACGTTATTATATAAGAGCGTACAATCTAACTCCCCTGCCAGGGGAGTTAGATTTATATACTATAGAAATTTTTGCAATTCGGGTAAATCAGGTAAACCTTCAACACCGCAATCGCCAATACTTTGAGCAATTTTATGAGAATGAAGGACACAACATTCATTCCAAAGGTTTTCTTTTTTTAAACGAGGCCACATTGACATTCCTGCATTGTATTTAATGTTAGGAAGGACATCTTTTTTTACTCCAGCTCGTGAAAAAGATCCATCTGCAAGCATATCGTGTAAGATTCCTTGTTCGTTAACGCCATTTGTGTGGCCCCAATTCCCTGTTTTTCGATTGGGACCTGCAGTTTTTTCAACGAACTGAGTCCACCAAGTGTGTAGTAGCTCTCTTGTAGCTTCACTGTCGCTATATCCAAATACAGCGCAACTAAATGCAGACTTTCGGGTTAGAGTTTTTAATGATTGATGAACTGGACGATTGCTGTCTTTTTGTACAGCTTGTTCAAGTTCGGGCATATTTGTTAGTATAAAATCATGCTTTTCTAAATGTTCATAAAATTCGTCCAGGGGCCCTTTCACATACGTATCACAGTCCAGATGAATGGTATGGCGGAACGGCGAGTCTTGTAGAAACCGCACTTTTAGAGAAGGCAGCCGTTTAGGCTCTACAAAATAATGTTCTATATCGTGTAATTGGGTGCGAGTGAATTTATGTACAACGTCAAATTCTCGCGCTCTGCCAGGTAGATCGGTGAATATGGCACTACCTACATTCGGGTTGCTCTTCTTAAGACTAGCAACGCTTAACTTAGCTTCAGCAATTGCTCCTCTTCCAAACGCAAAGTATACGACGCCTCGATCTAGTTTTTTGTCACTAACATTGTTAGCGACAGATTTTAGACTAGCTAAATCTAGCGGTTTAGCAGGGGTACCTTTATAAATATAACCCTGTTCTCGGCCGGTTTTACTTATGTAAAAGCGTTCATAGCCGGCGTCTTTTAAAGCATCGATAGCTCTTTGTGTTGGAGTATATTCTATCCCATATAAACCATGATGAAACTCAACCATGAATTGTTTTGGACGAATCCCTTCGTACAACATGTCATGAATAACTTCATACTCTGCGCCTTCAATGTCAATTTTCAAAACATCAATTTGAGAATGTCCGTTTTCAAGCATAAGGGTCTTTAAACGACGTACTTCGCAACTGACAGTATCAATTGCGTCTTCATCATTGGAAGCTGAAAAGCTGACGTGTTCTTTGACTTTTGGCTTTTCGAATTCAATGTAGCCATCGTGCCCAGCGAGTCCAAGTGGGATGAATTTAAAATGTTGAGAAAATTCTTGGTCTTTTGCCCATTCAACAGTCTTGGGAGTAGGATCGTATCCCCAAACTTCACAATCAAATCTTTTGATAAGCTCCATATCCCAAGTAATGTTATTGCCGACACCTACAGAATAAATAATTGTGTGTTTTTGTTTCATTAAGCTCGGAATTATCGGCCAATCGCAGTCTTTGGATCCAAGAACAATGTATTCTGGTGTTTGTGTTTGTTCAGTCATAATTGATATCCGTCTAGGTGTGCATGACGTGCAAGAGAGGTCTGAATTTTATCAGGCCATGAGTAATCATATGTAAAAGGTGTTTTAGTGGAAAGGGGATTGGATTTCATATCCCAATTTCTGAAATGTGTTTGGAGTTTATCCAGTCCCTATTGCGCGGTGTGGCGTCAAATATAAAAACCTTTGCTTCATAGTCGGTAGCAGCCGTTTTTTCAAAGGAAAAATTTGGTCCAGCGGCCGTTGAGTAAACTACCATATCTTCTTTAGGTAGTGAGTTAGCTAATACTGGAAACGAACTATTGCCCTCTCCCAAAAAGACAAGCGTACCGTCTTTTGTATCGACCATTGATTAGTTCCTTCCACTTAACACTACTGACTTACATGCGCCACGCAGGCTTATACACACTGGCAACGTTTAAACTAGTAAAGGTTGTTAGAAAACCCTTTAAATAAAGAGCAATACGGAAACCTAGTCCAATCGATTTTAGGTGCATCTTAAACTTGAACTTTGCCAGCGTTTGCTTAAATTTCATGCGGTTTTTTAATAGGTTTAATGGATAAAGACTGTTTTGCAATATTAATTGAATTTACGACTTTAATAGGTATATAAACGTGCTACAAAATAGTCCTCCATTAAGGAAGCATGATAAGAATATATTCAATGGGAAAATTGTTTGTTCTATTCATTTCATTGAATTTTGACATTAGGGTCGATTTATTGTGGCAGTCTTTGTTTTTACCATCCCTATAGGTCCGGATAATTATGATCGCCTATATCATACGCTTGCCTCCTTTGCCGCGCAGAATGTTCAGGTCAGGTTGGCGATTTGTCATGCAGGGGAGAGAAGTATGATTCAAAATATACTTCGTCCGTTTCAGCACCTTATATCATATGAGCGACATGCGCCGGACAAGGGCCAATCTCATGCCATCAATGAAGGTTGGCGAGCGCTTGATGGAGATTTCTATGGCTGGTTGAATGCGGATGATACACTTGCTCCTGGAGCGCTTGAACGAGTGGTTGAATTATTTATTGAGAATCCGAAAGTGGATATTGTTTGTGGCCAGAGCCTGATCTTTGATGAAACAGATGCTTTTATCGGTCTACATCCAGCTGTAAAAGCGCCCGATGAAGACCTTTTTAGGAGCAACATAATTTCTCAACCATCATGTTTCGTGTCACGTAAAGCGTTGTTGGAAGTCGATTATTTAAGTGAAGACCTTGATTATTGTATGGATTGGGATCTGTGGGTTCGCTTAATGGAAAGCGGATTTAAGTTTACTTATACTCCAGAAATTTTGTCTGCGGTGTTGTGGGATCGTGACACAAAAACGGGAACTTTTGGTCCGAGGCGCCGAAAAGAAATTAGAGATGTTGTGGCTCGGAAGAAGGAACCGTTAACGACAGCCAAAACGATGTTTGGTTTTTGGGTGCATCATTTAGCAGAGTATACAATTTTTAGCAAAATTGTGAAAATGCTTCTTGGGCTTGCGCGTCATGGCAAACGACAAACGACTTCATTTTGGGGAAGTGGTGCTCAGGAGGGGGTTGTGAGATTGTTTCACTACGGGGATCTGCCCAGGAGCAAGTTGCGTTTGAATTATTATAATCCTGACAATGTAAGGGTTATAAATTTTCAAGATGAAGAAATATCAAATACTTCAGAAATTGTGACAGTATTGGATCAAGAAATTTTACCAGAAAAAAATTACTCACTAAAGGTGTCGAGTGATCATAAAATAGCGACAGAATTGAAGTCGATTGAATTGATTTAGGATTGGTCGATGAAGATTACCGTTGTTGCTCCGGTTTTAAATGCAGAACAATTTATCGAAGATAGTCTGCAATCAATCACGTCTCAAACTCATCAGGATTGGGAATATATTGCTGTAGATGGTGGGTCCACCGATAAAACGGTATTCATAGTTGAAGAAATTGCCCGCTCAGATCCTAGAATTCGGGTCGTGTCTTTTCCGGGAAGTGGTATCTATGATGCTATTTTTAGAGGGTTTGAGGAAGCGCAAGGGGATGTGCTTTGTTGGTTGAATGCTGATGATGAATACATGCCTTGGACTTTTTCTATGGTGCTAAATAAACTGGAAGATTCAACGGTAAACTGGGTGACTGGCTTTCCGGGGTCTTGGGATGTAGAGGGCAATTTGTTGTTTGTTCGGTCATACGGTTGGTACCCTCAGAATTTTATTCGGCGCGGTTTTTTTCACGGTGATTTTTTAGGCTTCCTGCAGGCGGAAAGCATGTTTTTCCGTAAGTCTGCTTTTGAAGGGCTTTCCGATGAAGCTAAGTGGTCAGTCCTTAGTACAGAGCTCGCGGGTGATTATTATTTCTGGCGTGCATTAAGTGAAAACAATAAATTGCGTGTCATTCCAGCATTATTGGGCGGTTTTCGTACACATGGTGGTAACCGATCAATTATTAGCCGAGATGAATATATGCAAGAGGTTTATGAAGGAGATGTGATAAAACTCAATCCAAGATTAGGGCGGCACATAGGTAGGCTGTTTCAGATTGTATCTACTGGATTGAGTTTTTTTACAGTTCAAAAAGCAGACCGGAAGCAGCAAGAAGATGCAGGTTTGCTTTAATCCCAAAACAATATTTTGTAGAATGATCGGGCCTACTTCGATATCAATACAATTGTTTATATAGTTAGCAGAATAAAGAATTATCACGAGTTTATAGGCAGTTAAGGCTGTGCAATAACTAAAATACCAGCTAACACAATATAATCGAAATTCATTTGGTAACATCAAAAATTAATCAGCGTGTTGTATTCATGTCTAAATACCCAGAAGATAGAAATAATTATTGGAAAAATAGAGAAAAAGCTCTAATTTATAGCTACACTAAGGATATGGCAAAACACTATGCTCCTTGGGCAAAATCAGCTATTGATGTTGGTTGTTTTATCTCACCAGTAATATGTGAATTGGATTGGATTGAGCATCGTTTCTCAAATGACATTTCTGAAATTAAGGAATGGGACAGTGTTGATGATGTTATGTTTCTGCAAGGAGATTTCAGAAACATAGATGCTAAGGCACTTGTTGATACTCCTAAATTCGACTTAGTAATCAGTCATCAAACAATTGAACATATCGACGATGCGCAGGGATTTGCTCAATCTTTGTGTGCGCAGGGGCGTCGAGTTATCTGTTCTACGTCTTATGAAGTTGAGTACGGCCTTGTACCTGGGCATGTGCAAGACCCCATTTCATTAGACAAATTCACATCTTGGTTTTTACCTCGTAAGCCGCTTTCTATTCTGATAGAAAGAACTGGTGATGATCGGTTTGCTAGTATTCTGGGCGTATTTTAAATATCCAATTTAATGTTTTTGGGTACTTTATTTAGTGCCCAAAGACATTCCGGTAATTTTGAAAAATGAGATTTGTACTAATGTAATCTTTAGGAAGAGTCTCGAAAAGTGGTATTCAAGTTCGTTATTATCCCGATTTCTCGTAAAGGTTCATTTTCACTCAACCAGCCTCTCACCTGCCCAGTGATTAGGGATTTATCAGATAGTGCATACTTGTCTTTCAGCGAGCGCCAAATTTTTAAAAACACAGTCTTTTTTTTAGGATGTAGATCATCACAGATGAAGACAAATTCATCGGGTGAAAGTAAGTTGTATTTTCCTATCATTGCCCATTCATTTTCGATGTCTTCCTCGGTTTCAAAGGCATCTGAAAAAATGAAATTGTATTTTTTCTGAGCGATTGCTTTCCAAGTTTTTTCATCCCTTAGGTCTCCGCAAATATAAACGATCGAATTAGCGTTGGTGTGATCACTGAACGTGGTTGCTGATGAATCTGCGTTGCGTATAGAGTGTTCGGGTGAGGGCCACTTAGAGAGTAGTTGCGAGGCAGATAGTTGTGCTTCAAGAATAGGATTAATGTCTTCGTAGTCTACACCAGTGAGATTAGCATTATATACATGCCTCATAATTTGGAAGAAATTTTTGCCAAAAGATGCACCAAGCTCCAAATACCTTATGGGGGTCGTGAATTGGTTAGTTAGTTCACATATTATGTCAGTATAACTTGGATCAGGTCGCTTTTGAGCATTGATTAACTGTTGTTTTTCTGGTGGGAGGCCATAAAAATTTATCGATTTTGAATATGTTTGCGAGTCAATCCAGGAAGGAATTTCTAGAAGAGATTCTCTGTTTGAAAATATGATTTCATATAGATCATCATAAGTTCTGATTCTTGGGCTTTGGTCTTTATTTCTGTGGTGGTTTAGTATGGTTGGGTAGTCAGAATCTGGCCACGCTTCTGGTTTGTAGTTGCTATAAAGATACTCACCCACAACCCTGAGTGTTTGCGGTTTGTAGTGGTTTCCCCATTGAGAAGGGCTTCTATGTAGTTTGATGCAATGTTTGGCGGCTAAAATAGAAAGTACGGATTGGTCATGGAGATGCCCGATAAATTCAGTTAGTTCAGGTTCAGGGCAAGTTGATGGGATATCCGTTAGGATAAGCGGATCTTCGCAGAACTTAAGGTATTCTTGGACAAAAGCTATACTTTTATCATTGACTTGAAGCACCAAAAAGTTGGCCTCAACATGCTGACCGTCATGTGCCTCTCTAGTATCCATGCCCATGCGGACAAAACAGTCTCTTTTGGTCCATAATTTGTTCAAACACGGCCCTGGAGACATGAGATCATCATATGCTGCAGCAAAAAGCAGAATGCCATTTTCTTTAATGCAGAGATTGAATAGGGGGGCTGGGTTCGCGACAAACTCTACACCAGCGTCTGCATAAACAATAAAGTCTCCTTCGTTGGATTGTAGGAGCGCTTTCAGAATGTAATATGGTTTCCAAAGCCAATACCCCGCGCCACGGTTTTGATCCAGTGTTGTTCGATTTTGATTGTAAAATTCTGTGGTTTTAAGGTCCTGTTGGGCGTGTATATGGATATCTTGGAAATACTCACTAGCAGATTTTTTTAACTTTTCAGCACTGTCCTGAAAATTGGGTGTTGCAAAGCTAATGAGCGTTTTATGCTGTTGGCGAGAAAAATTTTGAATAAAAAGTCTGCGAAATTTAGCAAACATGAATTTTTCGCTGTTCAAACATTATCTGACTTCATTATTGTTCTGCAAGTAGAGGTTGATCACCCTAAATGTACACAACCCTCGCAGCCATTTACGTTTTTTCTGCCCGGCTGTTTTTCTCTAAGTGAACGGCTCTCTCCGTAAATTTCCAGTGCCGACCGTTTTCGAGAATCGAATAAATCATCATCAATGAACCCTTTCTCGTCTATGCAACACTTAGTTGCGAAGCCGTTAGCCAGAAAGTTCAAATCATACCATTGCCCACAGCCATATTCACCCACTTTTTCAGTTTGGTTTACCTGGCTGAGACTGTTTTCTCGTTCTTCTAATCCTGCTGGAATATCTCCTGCCCATACGAAATAAGGACGCAAGCTAACTTTGAAAAGTGGCCATCTTTCGGCGCAGAATGATGACAAATGTTGAGCCTGCTCTGGATTTTCATATGGTGCACACACAGTTACAGGCACATTGAATGTCTTATCAGCTAATATACCATGTAAATAGTCGAGATTTGATAGAACAGCCTTTAAACCAAAGCCCATCATTCGCTTGTGCTCTTCTTCATCTACTGAATTAAGAGAGATGGTTAGCGAGGCATTTTTGTGCTCGTTCATCCACTCGAATTTGCCTTTGCGAAGGGTTGTGCCATTGCTCCAGAAGCTGCAGCGCGCTTGTGGCAGCTTTTCTTTGATCAAATCATGGAAGTATTGCAGTCTACTATCAAGAAGTGGCTCGTTTATGCGAGTTAAAGTAATCGAGAAACGATGTGATTTAGGTATAACGGAAAGATCATCAATAATTTTTTCAACTAAATCATCATCCATTCTTTCACCTTTTCGTTCGGACAGCGGGTAGGGGCAGAAACTACAAGCTGCATTGCACCGGACTAGTGTTTCAATGCTTACTGTTCGAGGGTAATCAAGGTAATTTGGCTGAGATTTTAGAACGTTTTTGTGGTAGGTGTCATAATTTGATTGAACAATTTTGGCGCTATCAGGTAAGTCCACCTTTATATCAGACACGTATGCAGGCTTAGGTGTTATGATCGCCGGTTCGAGTTTTATTTGTTCTGCAGCAGCTGAAATCGACTGAATAGAGGCAATAAGTTCTATTGAAGTGGATTTGGCTATATTTGTTCTTCCTAATGGCGAAAAATCCTTAAAGATGGGGGGCACCTTTGGAGAAGAGGCCATGACAAAACCATCATGGCTTGTGGTGTGATCATTGAACCCCGAGGAGACTTCGATATTGTATCCATACTCCATCAGGATACGTTCAACAGATGCGTGCAAATCACCGTGGTGTGTTGATACGAAAAGAAAATCTGCACGATGTTCGGAAAGGAATTCTTTTCCTCCATTAAGCATTTCGAGTTCATATCCTTGGATGTCGGAATGAAGTAAATCGAGGGACTGAAGGTTGTTCTCCTTCGCATATTCATCGAGTTTGAAACCTGTGTTTCCGACGAACGCTTGGATGAACTTACCCTTGAAATTATTGATCTCGAAATTGTGCTTACCACAATCCAAATTTTGCTGCTCGGGCTCTACTAACACGCATTCTGCTTTAGGAAATTCTTTCATCATCCACATGGAATAATGTCCCCAATATGCGCCTAGCTCTATCATTTTGGGAGCGGGAGATTGGATTGCTTTCAGCAACTCCTGAAAGCAATATTCTTCTAGAGGCTCATGTACACCTCTATTTATAACGAGAATGTCACTGAAATCATCATAATAGGCTAACTCTCCGGATACTGGCACACGATGACCATTGTGCAGAATAACACAGCCAGCGTCATCAACATATCCAGCGTCGGGCACCCGTTCAATTAGAAGATTCAACGGGTCCGATACGATTTCTCTATAACGTTCTAAAAAACTACCCGGAGCAGCTTTTGCGAGTTTTGCTGAGTTTGCAAAAACCTTTTTGGGATGCGACGTTTCAGACATTTTGGGTGTTTTTTTGAGTAGATCCTTAAATACGATCATCTAGGTCACCTTAAATGTTTTTTACAAGAATGCTCTTTGTTATGCGTTCCCAAATTACTGATGACAAGTTTAGTTGTGTGAATAAGTGAAATATTTAATTTTTTGAAACCCAATTTATATTATTTGGTTATATTGCTATCCGGTCATGGGCTTTTGTATACTGCTGAAAGCCGGAGCTATGGTAACGGAGGCATTGAAAGTCAATTAATAAGACATATTCTCTGCGCTAATATAAATGTCTCCTTTATTAGGCTGGGTCGGAACCTCGAGCAATGATCTTGATAATTTACATATTTGAGTGAGTGCGTCTAACCGCCGTAACCCTTCATTTACCGTGACGTGTTTGTGATCTTGTCCGGATGAAATATACGGCATACCTTTATTTGATGTTGATTGCATTTTTTACATCATGGTAAGAGGAGTGCTTTATATGCCAAGGGTCGTTGGTGAGATTAAAATATCTATGCTTGATCTTCAAAACCAAGACCTTTATGAGATGAAATTGGTGATCGTTTCAAATTCGTACACAGTAAAGTAGAGAATGTATTTTGACTGAAAATATCAAAGATACTAAAATAGTATCGTCTGAAAGTACGCCTGTTTTTGAATATGATGCTTCCACCACCCGTTTTTCATATGCGTTGGACGATTTAAAGAGCGCTGTTAACCAACCACGATTGTTAAAAACAGTTGTTTGGAAAGCCTTTATGGGTAGGTATCGCAGGTCATTATTGGGCCCGTTCTGGATTACTTTAAGTACGCTTATGACAGTAACAGGGCTTGCGTTGATGTATGGCCGTATTTTGGGGGCTTCCCTGGAAGACTATTTTCCATATGTGACCGCAGGAATTATAGTATTCGGATTTGTTTCATCGGTTATTAATGGAGCTGCAACGGCTTTTGGCACGGGTGCAGCGATGTTTAATGAAATGCCAATTGCGAAAAGCGTATTTGCTTTTAGGTCAGTTGGGACTGCGACTTTATCATTTCTGTTTAAAATACCTGTTGTTTTGGGTGTTTTGATATTTGTTGGACGCTTTCCAGAGGCTAAAGGTTTATTATTGTCTCTTTTAGGTGTCTTACTCATGATCTGGACTGGTTTTTGGGTGACACTGATGGTTGGAACATTTGGTATGAGGTTTAAGGATACGTCTCATACTATAACGTCTATAATGTCAGCTATTTTCTTTTTGACGCCTGTTTTTTGGATGCGAGGAAGGCTAGGATATTACGAGTTTATCGTGGACTTTAATCCTCTTTATCACTTCCTACATTTGATTAGAGGGCCACTTCTAGGAGATTATGATCTTGGCTATAGCTTTGTCTGGGCGATCACAAGTGCTGTACTCGTCACTGTAATTGGAATGGTTTCATTTGGATATTTTGCTCGTCGATTTTCGTACTGGACTTAAACATTATGGCTTCAATTTTATTGGAAAACGTAGGCGTTCATTTCCTGTTGCCAGAAGTTGTGAATACGGGCCTTTTAAAATCTGTCAAAGATATGACTTTGGGCGGCAAAATGCAGCGAGCGCATGGTAAGGTCGGTGTTTCTGCTCTCGACGGTATAAACCTAAACCTTCAAGACGGTGATCGTTTAGGCATAGTTGGACACAACGGCGCGGGAAAATCCACTTTGCTTCGTGTCCTTTCAACTATCTTGCCTCCCTCTTCAGGGAAGGTCCGGGTGGAGGGCCACATTTCTGCTTTGATGAGCATTAATTTAGGTATGGATGGTGAGACAAGTGGATATGAAAATATAAGAAGCCGGGCGCGCTTCATGCAACGTTCTGAGGAAGAAATTCAAGAACGCATGCAGGATATCGCTGATTTTAGCGAGCTTGGAGATTATATGGGATTGCCTATTAAATCATATTCTAGCGGTATGCGTGTCCGACTCGCATTTGCAATTGCAACGGCTTTCCAGCCAGATATTATGATACTAGATGAGTGGCTTTCAGCTGGAGATAAAAGCTTCCGTGATAAAGCTGCCAAGCGAATGAATGAACTTGTAGAAAATACAAGCATTATCTGTTTTGCAAGCCACAATGCTGATATGCTTAAGAAAATTTGTAATAAAGGTATTGTTATAAATCACGGAAAAATTGTTTTTGAAGGTAGTATAGAAGAGGCCGCGCAGTATAGTTGTTAGCTCAAAAATGTCTTAAAGTCTTCGTTGGGCTAGTTGTTTTTTTAGCTTGACCTAGCCCCCGAAAGTAGGTCCATTTCATAAGTTAGTTTTTGGTTTATAAAGTCTTTATGATGACGCGCTTGGAATAGGTGGTCCGGGAGCAGCGTTAGAATTCAGCGGCGATTTGGACCTGTCCAGTATGACACAGACCTGATATTTCAGCAAATTCCGCTGGTGTTTTTCCATTGTGAGCCATGTGAGGGCGACACTCATTATAGTCACGTCGCCAGGCCTCAA
>CAYGPZ010000025.1:0-29534 GCA_964352025.1 uncultured Hyphomonadaceae bacterium | reverse complement strand
GGGTCAAGTGTCTTTTCTTCTTACAATGGCTTTATGCGGTCATGTGTCTCACTCAAGCACGCAGAATGATCGCTCAATGACATCATAATCTGACACGTTCTGATATCATCTCCGGTACAATCCGACACCATTCTTTCCAACTCTGCTTCAAGAGACTGTAATTGCTGAATGCGCTGCCGTACTGATAAGAGATGATCACGTGTGATTTGATCAACGATTTTACAATCTTTCCCGGGGTTGGTTTGCAAATCAATAAGCTCTCGAATGTCTTCTACTGAGAACCCTAAATCCCTCGCATGACGTATAAATGCTAAACGCTGAACACCATTGTCATCATATATACGTTGTCCGCTTTCACTACGGTCAGGAACTCCCATCAACCCGATAGTTTCATAATATCTAATCGTTGTAACTTTTACATTTGCTGCTTTAGACAAACGGCCAATAGTCATTTTTGCCATGTTTTTTTCCAATAGTGCTTGTATCTACAGTCGCTGTAGACTGTAGGCTTAGATCATTGAGAAAACTAGCTTCGTGAAAGTAATAAAATGTCTGGTTGTTGCGATAACAAACGTTTTGATGGTGTCTCTGAAGGTTATAAGCGCGCCTTGATTGTGGTAATTTTCATCAACGCAATTATGTTTGTTGTAGAAATGTATGCTGGTTTAGTATCTGGTTCACAATCCCTGAAAGCTGATGCTTTGGATTTTGCTGGAGATACAGCCACCTATGCTCTAAGTTTGGCTGTTATCGGTGCCTCTGTCGTTACACGCGCTCGCGCATCTTTATTCAAAGGCGCGACCCTCGCGTTAATCGCTATCAGCGTTTTAATTATGACTGTATTCCGCGTTTTCAGTGGTGCGCCCCCACAAGCAGATACAATGGGGCTTATCGGTTTTGCGGCACTTTTGGCAAACCTAACCAGTGTCGCAATTTTGATTAAATGGCGAGATGGCGATAGCAATGTTCGATCCGTTTGGCTGTGCTCTCGCAATGATGCAATTGGCAATGTAGCGGTGATATTTGCTGCCTTTGCCGTGGCTTATACTAATACTGCATGGCCTGATCTAATAGTAGCCGTGATCTTGGCAAGCTTGTTTCTTAAATCGGCGACTTCGATTTCACTTCAAGCACTCCAAGAACTCAATAATGATCAGTATTCAAGAGACCTTTCTAAAAGGAAAGTTCAATGAAATTGAAAATTCCTCCCATTATACAATTATTTCTCTGCGGGATGCTTGGATGGGCGGCATCACATGCATTTGAAATTTTCGCTTTCTCTTGGGCGCTACTTCTGCCTGTTAGCTTTTGCCTAATTGGAGTTGGTATTGCTATTATGGTTGTAGCCGTTGGGATGTTCGCCAGCGTAAATACAACGGTAAACCCTGTTGACCCTGACAAAGCTGAGACTCTGGTCACCACGGGGCTATATCAGATCAGTCGAAACCCAATGTATCTCGGCATGTTATTTGTTCTGCTAGGTGGCGCAACCCTCTTTTCGAATCTATCAGCTTTTATAGGCCCGGTAGTCTTCTTTGCAGCAATAACCGAGCTTCAAATCAAGCCTGAAGAGAATGTGCTTCAGATGAAGTTTGGCGATGCCTATAGCGCGTATCGCGCCAAAACAAGGCGGTGGATCTAATATGATTGAGGGCTTATCATCATGGCAGATCATCGCGTTCTGGACATCAATGTCAGCCGTTATTGCGATATTTTCCTTATCGATACTCGCTTTAACCATGGCTCCGTTTCAGTTCTTTCCACCACCTAGCAAAAAAAGTTGGCAGCACCGTACCTTCTTGTTGCTCTTCAGGTTGTTCTTTTATCCACTTGTCGCATTGTCCATCCTTGTTTTTGTTCCCACCACTGGAACAAAAGCACTTGTTCAATTCGGACTTGGGGGATTACTCAGTGGGGCTGGATTCGGGCTTGCTTTCTGGATCACATTTCAATTGGGCTGGCGGAATGCGTTTGGCGAAAAAACTGGGCTACGAACCAATGGCTGGTTCCGTTTTAGCCGCAACCCGATCTATGTCGCGACATGGATCGGGTTGATTGGATGGGGCATATTGGTCCATCATAATCTGGTGACTATCTTGTTGACGCTTTGGGGGCTGATGTATGTGTTCGCGCCCATTTTTGAAGAGCCATGGCTTAAAGAACGATATGGCGAACTATACCTCAACTACAAGAGATCCACGCCACGCTTTTTCTGGAAAATCTAAATTAGCCTCTAAAGTTGTCGTTCAGACCTTGGATGACAGTATTGGGTACAAAACCAGACATAGATTGTTTAACCCAATCAGGCAGCTTAGGGCCAGAAATACCCTGATGAACAGACGAATTATTACTCACGTTCAAAATCGTCAGGACCATCGGGACCAGGAACATGATCGTCTCGACCACGACGCTCCGGTGTTAAATCTTCTTCCTTTCCGGAAAGGTTACGCTCGTCTGATCGTGCCAATAATTCATTCGCACGATCTAAACGCTCTGGGTCTTTAATATCTGCTAAGGCAGATTTCATCTCCAATGAAACCTTGTCTATTGAACTGACGTTAGTGTCATCATTGTCTTTTTGAAGTTCTAACTTTTCAGTCACGCTTTTGAGCCACTTAGCATTGGAATGATCCTCCAGCTTTAGGCCGCCCTTCTCTACTACAGCAACAACTTGATGCCCTTTGGTACTGCTATGAAGAAATACTGCACTGTCGGCTATAGAAGCAGCTTTTGGTGCCTGATCAATCGACCGCTGAAATCTACGGTCCTGTGTCTCAGTAGGAATTGCATGTTCTCCACGTTGCACACGCTCTTCAATACGGGCTTTATTGGTCTCTAGATCATTCGTAGCAACATAAATCAGATCCACACGAAAACCTGATTCCTTTGCAGCCTCCATTGACCGAAGTATCTCTTTGCTGGTCAGCGTAGTTTCGCGAGCAAAGCTTTGACCATCTTCTATGTAAGATTTTGTTTCACTCAGCGCTTGGCGACCAGCTCTCATTTGTATTTCTGAGCTATCTTGATCTTTACCAGATTTTTCCGCCAAATCCCGTGCGATATTATCGGGATTTATAAATGGTTCTAACGATTTTCCACGCTCTGCCATTTCATTGACAAAAGTAGATTTTCCAGAACCGTTAGGGCCAGCAACAACAGTGAATACTGGATTCTCTCCGCGAGAAGCAGACATTTCACTTATTCTGCGGCTTTAAGCACAGAGCTATATGGCTCTGTATGACCATCCTCAAACAATAACACAGTGATGCCGTCGATTTCTGTAGCTATTGGTAGCCCAGCTGAAAAAGCTTGTCTTTTTGCTCTCTCATAAGCCCCAGCGCCAATTGCATTCCAGTCTTCAACCGAAAATTCAGAGATAGATTTACTTGAAATATCAGACATTTGAACCTCATGTATCGAGCGTTTAATATACGCCAATGCTCAATAAATTTCAATGCATATGGCTATTTATTCGCCAATATCAAAGTTCAATTCAGAACGTTTAGGTAAAAATTTGTCACTGCCGAAATCATCTTTACTGGTAATATTAGTGTGCTGTACGACAGCATATGACAATGCAGTTCTCACGATATGAGATACTGTGCTGCCGTCGCTTTCAGCAACCTTCACCAAGAGCTTTATAGTAGATGCTGAAAGATAAAAAGTATGGAATTTAGACCCTGTTTTGGGCGCACCGATAGTGACACGAGCCACTTCCCCCGCATTCCATTTTCGCAAATATTCAACAATCAAAGCATCGTAATATACATGCTTTTTCAGGCTTTGCTTATTCGCAAGAGCATCCAATTTAGCGAGCAACTTTTCGGGCATGGTCGAACCTACATTCCCAGTTTTAGCTCCCGAAATGTTTGGATCACGCAAATTAACTCGCCGCTTTTTCATAGGAAACTTCGTCGCCCTACCGAGGTTACTAGGTATTTTACTCTCAATAAAATTGATGATTGTCCAGCTACCAAATAGTGAACCTCTAAATATTCTTCGCACGCCTGACCAAAACGAACAATCAAAAGTGTAATACCAACGGATTTATACTAGCGAGGAATTAGCAATGCTGCTATTCTAGCGAGCATACACAATTTGACGTTTAAAACAGAAAGGAGCGAGAAAATGCAAGACATTGGACGCATGGTAAAAGAAGCCACGCAGGAAATACCACAATCACGCGCATTAGTACCTCTAGCTCCAGCTTCTATCATAAAGCGCTGGTTATCCTACCTCTCACTTAAACCAGCTACTGAGTATATACTTATAACATTGCTGTGTATTGGAGCAGCTTACGGGGTTTACCTGCTCCCGCCTATCGCGGGATCAAGTATATTGCCCATCGTACTGCAAATCATCCTTTTAGGAATTGCATTTTACGCTTGCTACAAGGCTTCAGAGCGATCTTTAGGGGTGCCGTTGATCGGATTTGGAATAGCATGGTTTTGTTCATGGTTAGAACTAAACGGTTATTGGCCTAACCAAATTATTGAAATAGATTTAATAAAAGTAGGAGCGACTGCATGTTTAATCGGTCTAGTTGGTTTTGCATTGCGATTTGTACGACAACAACCCTATTAATATCCCCGTATGGTTATACTCAAACTTACGATTTCACTAATCCTGAAAGTATAACCGAGCAGCAAAGCAGCAAGGAAAAAACATGGCCTTCCTCGCGAGGGTTGAAA
Organism: uncultured Hyphomonadaceae bacterium; assembly: GCA_964352025.1. GTDB lineage: Bacteria > Pseudomonadota > Alphaproteobacteria > Caulobacterales > Hyphomonadaceae > Hirschia. The sequence goes on along the minus strand of CAYGPZ010000025.1, from coordinate 24,843 downwards.
CAACGCTATGTAGCTCACAGGGAAATTCAGAAACTAAATCCTGCATACAAAGAATATGAAGCTATCGCGCTACGAGAGGCAGCTAAACACGACTTAGACCCACGGCTAATTCTAGCGATCATTCAAGTAGAAAGCAGCTTCGACAAATACGCGTTGTCTGTAGACGGTGCAGCTGGTTTGATGCAACTGACCGCTGATGTTTTGCGTGCGTTAGAAATTACTGATCCATTCGATCCAGCTGAAAACATTGGTGGCGGTGTAGCATACCTTGTGTGGCTCTTAAAAAAATATGACGGAAATATTGAATTGGCTTTAGCAGCCTATAATGCAGGTCCGGGGGCTGTAGATAGATATAAGGGCGTCCCTCCCTTCCGAGAGACTCGAAACTTCATTAAACGAATAGGCCGTTTCACAGGCCGCGATCTATCCTTGCGTAAAACGGGGGTAATGATCGTCAGTGATTTGCAATCGAGTAGCGGCGCAAACTCTTTTAGCCAAGAAGATGCCAATTCAGATCAAACTCAGTCAGCTATAAATGATGCACTTGATCACATGAATGGCGAGCAATCTAAGTTTGTTTATAGTTACGAAGCGCCCGAACAATCTCAACAAGTTCAGCATCCCCCAACTATCGCTCCAGAGCGCCCTAAAAAGACCATCCCTATAAATAAGCAGTCCCGTAATAAGTGATTTTTTTCAAAAATTGATGACGCTTTTGTGTCGATAATTTTTGTATTTTTACACAAACCATTTTACTATAAAGACAACCAAGCATCTAAAGTTGTAAATATTCCAATACAGTATATTGACCTCGCCTTTTCAATGTCTGGAAGGCGCATATACTTGAAAATACTATGTCAAAGTAATATCTAAATCATATTCAGCCAAATGCACTAAAATAGCTATTAATTCAAAAAACTAGGGTTTCCCCTAGTTGCTTTATTTAGACAAACGTGAGTCAAACGCATTGTTAAATAAACATAATAAAAATTACGACCACAATACTCTACTTATGGTGATTTGATTTCATTATACTTTTTCCCGCTATTGGAGAAACAAGTATATTACACACTCAAAAATTGATAGAACCAACTGCGAAGATTGCAAAAATACTATTGACGAATTAGCATTTTTGCGCATTTTATAACAGTGGTGAATTAGCAAATATTATTGCTAAAACACTTTTGGTAATATTTTTTATGGGGGTCTAGAATGTCTAACCATTCTACTACTGATATTGAAGTCGAAGCTCCAAATAAGCGTTTTGGCTGGGTAAAAAAATTCTCTGCTGCAAGTATCTATTCTGCGCTCGCTGTAAGTCCTGCATTTGCTCAAGACGGACCTTTTGGAAGTTTAACAAACTTTCTTGAAGCACTTGTGGATACGCTCACAAACGGCTGGGCTCAGCTTATCGCCGTAATCGCTATCTTCATAACAGGTGTGTTGTGGATGACTGGTAATATCAACATGCGTTGGCTTTTATCAGTTGTTGGCGGGATCATCCTAATCTTTGGCGCAGCTGAAATTGTCGATGGTATCACCGGCTCCATTTAACAATGAGCGATGAAGACGAACTTCCAGAAGTAGACGAATTGTTCATCGGGCTAACTCAACCGCCCATGATGGCAGGCATTCCGATAACAGCTTTTGGTTTTTTATTCATGGGTTTTGGAGTTGGCTTCATTTTAGCCGACTCCCTTCTCGCAAAAGCTTTGTTCGCACTCTTTGTTTTGGGTCCCATCTACCTCGTGTTTCGGGTTTTAACTCAAATGGATGTGAACTGGATGAATGTCATCATTACGACCTTCCAAAAATGCGGGCCTACGTTGAATAAAAATTTCTGGAAATCCAACTCTTATATGCCTTAAAGGATTGTATCGAATGGTAGCCACAAGCACACGCAAAGATTTAAAATATGGTCGCGTTGCTGCCAAAGAGTTGTCTGTTTCTAACTTTCTTCCGTATGCTCGTCATGTTGATGAGCATACGATCAGCACGAAAGATGGTTTATTATTTCAGTGCTTAAAAGTTGATGGTTTTAGTTTTGAAACTGCTGACCAAGCCGATATTAATGTCCTTAAACGTATGCGTGAAACAATGCTCCGGTCTATCTCCGATAGCCGTTTTGCGATCTATCACCACATAATTAGGCGGGAAGTAAACCAATACCCTGATGGAGTGTTTTCCGACCCGTTTTGCGCTGCCTTAGATAAGAAATATCAACAAAGCCTCAGTGACAAACGAATGTTTGTAAACGAGCAATACGTCACACTGGTTCGCCGCCCCTCTCAGGGTGCTATTGGTGGTCTTTCAAATTTTTGGCGAAATTTCTCAACAAAATTAGATAAACAAGCTGAATACGACCAATTGCAAGCAGATCTTCAAGCCCTAAATGACGGAATTAAGAAGCTGCAAACAACGCTTGGTGCTTATGGTGCGCATCGACTTAAAACTTATGTTCCGGAAAATAGTCTCGATAGCGTCAATTCCGAGGTTCTATCATTTCTCAGTCTACTTCTAAATATGGAGGATAGGCCTGTTGAAGTGGTTGATGCTCCACTTGATGAATATCTACCTTCTAAGCGCCTAGTCTTTGGAAAGTCCACTTTTCAAACACAAGGTAACGCCAACTCGGACAAGCGCATTGGCGCTATGATGTCTGTCAAAAATTACGACACAGCAACTGGACCAGGTATCTTAGATAACATGTTGCGGCTGCCGCATGAATTTGTGCTTACACAATCATTTGGATTTATTGATCGTGAAGTTGCAAAATCGCAAATGAAGTTGGTGCAACGTCAATTTAAAAGTACTGAAGAAGGTGCTGTTTCACTGGAAGCGAGCTTAACCGAAGCGATAGATGAAGTTACATCTGGTAAGGCTGCTTTTGGTCTTCACCACTTAACTGTAGCAGCTTACGCAAAATCAGCTGATGAATTAGATAATGTTGTAAGTGATATTGATAACGCACTTAATACGTTTGGGATAATTGCTGTTCGTGAAGACCTTAATTTAGAACCCGCATTTTGGGCGCAAATGCCAGCAAATTTTGCTTACATCGCAAGACCCGCAAAAATAAGCACCAAAAATTTTGCAGGGTTTGCTGCGCTTCACACATTCCCTTCAGGCAAACTCCACGGCAATCACTGGGGCGAGCCTATTTCACTATTGGAAACAACTTCAGGAAGCCCCTACTGGTTTTCTTTTCACGACAAACGAGACGTCGGAAACTTCACTTTGATTGGACCCACTGGAACGGGAAAAACCGTCTTGATGAGTTTCTTAGCAGCTCAAGCTCAACGTGTTGGTCCACGCACCATCTATTTTGACAAAGACTATGGGGCTGAAATATTTCTACGCGGCATAGGCGGTGATTACACGATAATCACCCAAGGACAGCCCACTGGGTTAAATCCGCTGCAATTACCTGACACGTTAGAAAATCGAGCCTTTCTGCGCACATGGATAGGTCATCTGGTTACCAATGACACCGATACGAAACTATCTCCAAAAGACTTGGAGATGATCGATGATGCAATCAAAGCAAGTTATGAATTGCCTTATCATCAACGCCGTCTCCGGATTGTTGCTGATTTATTTGAAGGCTTTGAAGATATTTCCGATACGTCGCTTAGCTCTCGACTTAGACGCTGGCACTCTAGTGGAGAAAAAGCGTGGTTGTTCGATAATCCTACGGATACTCTTTCGCTCGACAACCGTACTATTGGATTTGATATTACGAGCATTTTGGATGATCGCTTAGCCCGTAGTCCATGGCTTGAATACATCTTCCATCGTATATCAACACTGCTAGAAGCTGAATTGCCTACAGATGAAAACGATGAAGCTGATGAGCTATTAGCGGAAGCTAAATCACGAAGGCAAGCCAAGGAACGCAAGCAAGATTCGCGCACAATGATCTTGCTGGATGAAGGCTGGAAACTTTTAGACGATCCGGCATTTTCTCACGCGATCAAAGACTGGCTAAAAACGATCAGAAAGAAAAACGGGCTCGTCGGATTCGCCACACAATCTGTCTCAGATATTTTAACGTCGGCTATTGGGGACACGATTGTAGAACAATCGCCTACTAATATTTTCCTACCTAACCCGCGTGCTGATGAAAAAACTTATTGCGGCGCATTCGGTCTATCTAAACGCGAACTCAAAATCATAAGAGAATTAACACCAGAATCTCGCTGTTTTCTGCTCCGCCATGAGCGCGACAGTGTAATTGCTCGTCTGAATTTAAACGGAATGGATGAGTATATCGCAGTGCTTTCTGGCCGGACAGAAACCGTCACAGAAATGCGCGAATTGCGTCAACGACTAGGTGAAGACCCCGCTGTTTGGCTCCCGAAATTTATGGAAAGGCACGTAAAAAATTGAAGAATAGTATTCGTATTCTTGCAGTAGTGTTAGCTCTAAGCGCAACACAAATGCCATCCTCCCCTTTTGAAAAAAAGGCTGAGGCCCAATTGGTCACTTTTGACCCTGCTAACCTAATCCAACAAATTTTGCAGATCCTCAATATGATCGAGGAACTGCAAAACAGCTATGAAGACCTCACATCTCAGGATGCCCAATTAGAAGAGTTAGAAAGCATTTTTGAGGGCATTATCGGTGGTCGTGGCATGGGAGATATTGCCAATGATCCCGATTGGCGTAGAGGCGTGCCGGGAACAGTTGGCGATATTATCGAAATGGATGGCGAGGGTGATTACCAACGCGCCATTCAAGAGTATTACGAACAATTTCAGCCCGTAGACCAAGAAACATATGCACCTCTTGCTCCTGATAATCCAACGGCCCTCGCAAATGAACGATGGAACCGAATGACAGCCGCTAATTTAGCAGCCAGTGCAAATGTCATAGCTGATACTGAGCAACGCTTGCTTAATATCGAAGAGATGATCGCCATGCTGAATGAAACTGAGGACATTAAAGCTTCAATGGATTTGCAGGGGCGAATTTCTGCGGAACTCGGAATTATTCTAACCGAGACAATGCGAATGATGGCAATTCAGCAACAATTGGAATCCTCAAAAGAAATTCGAGAACAAACAGGTATTGCTGATCAAAGAGTCGGCATGACTTACGACGAAGAACTTACAAACGGTATTGTACGATAGGACAGAAACGTTGAAAAAATTACTCATTCTCTCAACAAGTATAAGCGCCCTTTTGATGGCGGGATGCACGCACATCGAAAAAACCGCACCGTGCGGAATAACTGCGTCATTGGATGCTCAAAACCCTTGCAATCCACAGCCGATTAACGTGGCGAGCACAAATGAATTGGATCTCAATTCATGATGAAAAATATACTATTAGCGGTATCTGTTATTGGGGCGGTAGCATGTGGCGGCGAAAACTCCTCACAAGGCAAAAACCCACTATCTCAAGTCAAACAAGAAACTTTAGCTCAATGGATAATTGCCCTTCCTAAGCACGAGCGTTTTCCTGTCATTAAGTGTGCAAACCACTGGAAGAAAAACGGCAAAAACTCTGTACCGGATACTCAAGCGGAAGTTTGTGAAAACGTCGCAAAATCATTTGCTGAAAACACATCCAAGAGCGGCTTTGGCGATGTGTTGGAAGAACACGTTTACCTCCCGACTATGTGGATCGAGGTTTTGGATCAAATTGAGCTTAAAGCTTCAACTTCTTACGACCCCAAAGCCACAAAAAACGCTGTACGTTAATTCAATTGGATAATCTAAAATGGATGAGACAGGTTTTATACAAGGTACGTTGTTGCTCGTAGACACAATCCTAAATGAATTTGTATTAGGTGTGTTCCTAAACCTGTCACCTGAAGGTGGCGGAGGCGCATTGGAGGCTGTTTGGAGAATAGCTTTTATTCTCTTCATCGCTGTATATGGATGGAAAACTCTAGTTTCAGGGGAGTTTTCATCAAACGACCTTTTTGCTCATACATTTAGAATTTTAGTTATCCTAGTATTAGCGACACAATGGCCTGCATTTCAGTTGGTTGTTTTTGATGTCATTGCCAATACACCGGATGAAATCTCATCAGTTCTCATAAATGCTATTCCTGCCGCTGATTCACCTGTTGATGGAGAGAATGCTGCCACTTCTTCAACTCAAGCACTGCAACAATTCTACGATACTGTTTGGATTCAAGCTAATGGAATAATGCAGCGTGGGAGCGGCTGGGTAAGCGGAATTACTTTTTCGATATACGGCCTGATTGTCGGCGCGTTTGGAACTGTCTTAGCTGGCGTCGCACTTTTCCTAATCGTCTTGGCACGCATTGCGCTAGCAATATTTTTGGCACTCGCGCCAATATTTATAATTATGGCAATGTTTCAATCGACCCGCTCATTCTTTGAAGGGTGGATGAGAATGACAATAAACTATGCTCTGGTTCCCGTATTTACGTTTGCAGTATTAGCGCTTTGCCTTCGCTTACTTAGGGGGCCGCTAGAAGACTTAGGTAATGCTGCAATACAAGGCGAAAACGCAGTCAATTATATAGCCCCCTTCGTCCTGATCGCATTCATTGGAACTACTCTCCTCGTCCAAGTATCGCAAATGGCCTCCGGTGTGGCAGGTGGTTTCGCCTTAGCCACTTCCAAAGCGTTCTCAATGGCTGGGGTAGCAATGGGCGGTCAAGCCGCTCAACGGCTTCACAGGCGAACGGTTGGTAGATACGGACAAGATAGACGCGAACTCGGCTATCTCAACAGAACGCAAAATACTCAAGCTGCATTAAGACAGGCTCGCGGTGGTGGAAATTTAGCACCTAACGGTAGTTCTTCCGGCGGCTCACGCGCTCCCGCAAAACGAACAGAACAAGTAATGCCCGACGGGGGCAGAATAAAGTAGGAAACCATGCTTAAAAAGACCGATGATAAAGCCCAAATAGGAGCGGCATTATCCAAAGAAGAACGGGGTTTTTCTTGGGAATATGATCGTTTCAGAAGCATGAAAACTTCACGTAATCGGGCGTGGTTTTTAGCTATTGCGATGGTGATTGTAGCAAGCTTATCACTACTTGGTATGATTATAATGTTACCACTTAAAGAGTTTCAGCCATATGTGGTTACAGTCGATAAATCGACCGGATTTATCGAAATGACTAAAGGACTGAAAGCTGGAAATTTATCGCAAGATGAAGCTATCACTCAAAGCTTTTTAGTACAGTATATTACAGCCAGGGAATCATATCTTTCGGCTACGGTAAAAGATAACTACCGCAAAGTAGAACTTTTCTCTGAGGGTAACGCTTTGCGATCATACCGATCCACTTGGACGCGTTCAAATCCCGACAATCCGGCTGTTGTCTATGGTGATAAAACAGAAGTTGCCATTCAGATTAAGTCCGTAGCTTTTCTCAATGACACTACAGCATCCATCCGTTTTCTACGAAAACAGCAATCTCAAAACGGTATGGAACGTTTAACCCACTATGTCGCAACTATTGGATTTAAGTACGTAGAACGACCAGAGAAAACAGAAAATAGATTTATCAATCCACTTGGTTTTTTGGTGAACTCATACCGATTGGATCAAGAGGTGTTGGAGAATTAAAATGAAAAAATTTTTAGCAATTATTACATTATGTTTGACCACTAGTTTAGGCTCTCAACAGGCATTTGCAGAGCGAAATAGTGTACCTTCAGACAAAGATGATAGAATACAAACTGTCTATTATTCTGAGGCTGATGTTGTCGTTGTTGAAGGACATTATGGCTTCATAACAACGGTTGAATTTAGCAAAGATGAAATCATTGAAACAGTTTCAATCGGTGACAGTGAAGCATGGAGTGTAATTAAAGCCAGCCAGCCAAACTTACTGTTTCTCAAACCCGTTGAGCGCGACGCAAATACAAACCTAACAGTCGTTTCGAATTTGCGTATTTATACCTTTATGCTGCGTTCTAACATCGCCAAATCCGAAAAAGATAAGAAGATAACTTTCAGACTTAAATTCAAATATCCTCGTCAAGAAAGCGACAAACTTGTTGCTAGTTTTCGTGAAAGGGATCGCATTAAAAGCCTAGCTTTGAGTGAGCCAATCACCCCTGATCAATGGAATTTAGATTATTCTTTTGCGGGCAATTCTAAGCTTAGGCCGACTAGAACCTTTGATGATGGTCGCTTCACATATTTTGCCTTCCCAAAAATGGAAAGCCTGCCCGCTATCTTTCTCGTTAACGAAGATCGCACAGAAACGCTGATCAATTTTCAGCAAAAAGGCGATTACATCGTTGTCGAACGTATTGGTCGCCAATTTACACTGCGTGACGGCCCAGTAACGACATGCATATTCAATGATGGCTACCCTGAACCAGTTTACGACAACGCCTCCCCTGTTCCAGCCGAAGGACGGGGTTATGAGCACGTCATTGTAGATGGGCCAGCAGGCCGCGTTGAAGCGGGAGAGCAAATTATAGGCAAAAGAAAAGATACTGAAGATAAAGTTGGTCCGCGGGATACAATTGATCGCGACGTCCTATTGGGAGAAAACAACGAGGTTGGATCATGAATGATACAACCTCGCCATCTGAGCAAACCGATCACATTGAAGGCGACAGGGAATTTGATTCTGTCACATCCAAAAAAGGCCCCAACAAACTGATTGCTGGGTTAGTATTTGGAGGGGTTTCTGTTCTGGCAATCGCTATGATCGCTAGCAACATCAAAGAAGAAGAAGCTCCCAAATTAATGACGGATTCAACAAAGGAAGAGTTTAACGATAATAGCTCCACATCTATCAAACCCTACTTTGAAATTCCGGCTAATCAACAAGAAGAAGCCAGACTTGATCGCAATCAAAGAAAACATAATCCTGAAGCCTTACTTGAGCTGCAAAAATTAGCGCTGGAAGCAGCTCAAAAAGAAGAAGCGCGTATGCGCAAAAGGCTTCATTCAAAAATAATAGTGCACGATGAAAACAATCTTACTGGCTTTCAATCAAACACATCACAACCAACTTCTCAGAAAGCCCGACATGAAGCACTTTTAGACAAAGCACTAGGTGGCCTTTCTAATATTGGTAGTGGAAGCGTAAATCCCGTTGGTGGCGGAAATCAAGGCGGTATTTCATCGGCTGGAAGCTCAGATCCCCACACACTATTTGCGCAAGAAAGTGAATCAAGAGAATTTAAAATTTCGTTTGCCGAACGAATGCAAGATCTCGATTTTACGGTATCTCAAGGAACACTAATTGATGCTGTTCTAGAAACGGCAATTCAGAGTGATTTACCCGGTCAGGTCAGAGCTGTTGTTTCTGAATCCATTTACTCAATGGACCAATCCAGAATCCTGATCCCGCGCGGGTCTCGTCTAATTGGACAATACAAATCTCAACTAACACAAGGTCAAAGCCGTATTTTTGTCGTGTGGGATAGATTAATTAGAAGCGATGGCGTCACTGTAAAATTAGCGTCGGCAGGAACTGATGAGCTTGGCCGAGCTGGTGTAAGTGGTTTCTATGACAGTCACTTCTGGGACAGATTCGGTGCAGCAATTATGCTATCAGTTGTCGATGGTGTCCTCGAAGTCGCGATTGCTGAGGCAAATAAAAACTCCAATAACATCTCATTTTCAAGCGGTGGCGGCGTAGAAGATGCCGCATCTATAGCTCTTAAAAATTCAATCAATCGTAGTCCTACCGTTTATGTTGACCAAGGGGCAAGAGTGAAAGTTTTTTTACAACGCGACCTAAATTTCAAAATCGCGGAACTATCTAATTAAATGAAGAATACTCAAACAGAGCCTTTACTCGATGAAGTGGAATTTGAAGATCGCGTTTTTCTAAAGCGCTACCTTCAACCTCTACAAGTATATTTAGATCAAGAAGATGTATCGGAAGTCTGTGTTAATCAAGCTGGCGAAGTATGGGTAGAACGCATGGGCGCTGTCTACATGGAGCGGCATGAAAACAATGAACTGACAAGCTTTGTCTTAGACCGACTAGCACGACTTCTTGCTGGTGCATCAGACCAAAAGATCAATGAAGAAAAACCATTGCTTTCAACTATCCTCCCTGCTGGTGAACGGGTACAAGTTGTCAGAAGTCCAGCCGCCCCTCTTTCAACCGCAATCTCTATCCGGCGGCAAGTTGTTAGAAATTTGTCACTGGAAGATTACGACAAATCCGGTGCGTTCAATTCTGTAGATATAACAACAGACGAGCGCCGCGACCATAATAAAGAAGAATTGAAGCAGCTTTTAGCTGACAATAAAATCAAAGAATTTCTACACAAAGCCATAACGACTAAAAAGAATATTCTAGTCTCAGGTGGGACGAGTACGGGTAAAACAACTTTTCTAAATGCCTTGCTCGGCGCAGTCGATGAACGCGAACGCATTTTGACAATTGAAGACACTCAAGAGGTCAAACCCATTCAAAAAAATTGGCTATCTCTTATTGCCTCTAAAGGGCAACAAGGCCAAGCAAAAGTAACTATTCAAGACCTGTTAGAAGCAGCTTTGCGTCTCAGACCAGACCGAATTTTACTCGGGGAACTTCGCGGAGCGGAAGCCTTTAGTTTTTTAAGAATGGTCAATACTGGACACCCCGGCTCAATTACTACAATTCACGCTGACACGCCTAACGGTGCGTTTGAACAATTGGTTTTGATGGTCATGCAGAGCGATATGAAGTTAGAACGCGATGCAATTCTGACCTATATCAAATCAGTCATAGATATTGTTATCCAGCTTAAACGAGTCGATGGGAAACGTGTCATTTCAGAAATATGGTGGCCTGAATGAGCGAAGATAAAAACCGCATATTATTGTATGTTATTGCGGGAATTTCGCTCATAATTGGACATGCGGCCTTAGCATCTATCATCCTGTATGTGACGCAAGGCTGGCATATCGACGACTATAAACCGTGGCATATATACAGCTATGGCATAGATATGATTAGAATTGAAAAATACCGTTTTTGGCTAATTCTCGCATACTTTGCACCCATTTTAGCAATCCTTGTTATCATAGCTTATGGCCCTGCTTATAAGCCCAAATCTATTTTTGGTGACGCACATTTTTCAAGCAAACGCGAAGCAAAAAAAGCGGGAATTTTACACAAGGATGGTGTTCTATTAGGCAAAGCTCATGGCAGTTACCTTTGCTCTGATACTGTCACACATAGCTTGCTGATCGGCCCAACTCGGGCAGGTAAAGGTACGGGTATTATCATACCCAATTGCTTAAATTGGAAAGGCTCTCTTGTCGTCTTGGACTTGAAGGGAGAAAACTATCGTATCACTAGCGGATTTCGCAAAGCACACGGCCACGAAACCTATTTCTGGCAACCGTTGGCCCATGATGCAAAATCGCACAAATATAACCCGCTTGATAGTGTCTCAAAGCATCCAGCACATCGTGTCACGGACGTTCAAAAAATATCTACACTGCTCGTCGAGGTATCCGAAAAAGATCAAATGTGGGGCCAAGAAGCACGCGCCTTATTTGTGGGCATGACCCTATTTGTTTTAGAGAAACGAGAAACTAAAACGTTAGGCGAAGTCTACAGACTGATTTCAGAGGCAGGAGATTTAAGAACCGTTGCTGATTTTATCATTAGAATGAATCCCGACCTGAGCGACGAGTGTAAACGTCCCCTCACCTCGTTCGCTGCAAAATCACCAAAAGAAGCAAGCTCTGTGCGCTCAACCCTACAAAGTGGTCTACGTCTGTTTGAAAACCCCTTGCTAGATGAAGCTACATCTAGCAGCGACTTCAATTTGGATGATTTAAGACGTAAGAAAATTTCAGTTTACGTTGGAATTTTACCCTCTGAATTGGAATTAGCCGCGCCAATAATTCGGCTTTTCTTCCAACAAGTGATTGCGATTTTATCTCAAAGAGAACCCCAAGAAGACGAGCCTCATAAGGTTTTGATGTTACTAGATGAAATGGCAAGTCTTGGTAATATGAACGCTGTAGTGCAAGCCTTTACGCTCTTAGCGGGTTACAACGTGCGTATCATGGCGGTGATACAAGGCTTGTCATGGCTAGACCGCATCTATGGAAAAGACACCCGAGAAGGCATAATTTCTTGTTGCGGACTGCAAGTAATTATGACCACAAACGATGAAATTACCGGACAATATGCCTCCCGCGCATTGGGCGAAAGAACGGTCAAAAACACAAGCCAAACCCGCAGAACCTTTAGTTGGGAACACCAAAGCCCCTCTAAAAACATGAGCGGAATTGGACGCCCTCTTATGACACCGCAAGAATTTCGCGGCATGAAGCGGACAGAACAAATAGTTTTGGTCGAGGGGCATCCACCGACTAAAGCTAAGAAGATCCAATACTTTAAAGACAAGGCATTTACGCCGCGCCTGTTACCAGCAACAGCGGTTCCAGAACTGTCTGCCCTACCAGTTAAACGCAAGCCTTTAATGCCACCAAAAACCTCACAACAAGCCAGCACTGATGATGAAGGAATAGATCATTCATCAAATAATAATCCGCAGGATAATGAGGAGACAACAAACAACGCTGGACAACAAACTGTAAACGCTACGGCCAAACAATTAGAGTATGAGCAAATGCAAATGGAACAACTTTTTCTCATAAAAGCTGAGGCGGCTGACAATGAAGCCTATGCTGAAAAGTACGCTGACTTCATCAAAGAACTAGAAGAAACTCTAGGATTAGTCGAAATGGATTAGGGCATAATCAGCGCCCAAAATCATCTCTCTCTTGCTCCTGCTCGCGTTCTAATTCCTGCTGCTGCTCTGTTCCACCAGTGGACGATTTACCCTTTATCGGCCCGTTCGCAATCTTCAATTCAGCTAACAATTCCCGTACATTGCTCGAATGTTTTTTGATATTTTCTGAGCCGCCATACTGTGCCAAATATTCAATTTTTTTGCCAAATTGCTTTTCAAATTCCAGCAATTTTTTATTGAGATTATCCTCACTAATCGGAGAAATTTTAGAAGGCTTTTTATCCCCTAAAGACAATCTATAAACCTGGGCCAACTTTTCAGAATCTTTGTCTATGTCGCCGCTTAATTTAAAATCCTTAGAGCTAGTCAGTTTTTCCATTTTATCTGCCCGTGACTGTATCTTACGAAAAGACATAGCTTGAAGACGAAGCATTTTTACTGATTTATCAATGACGGTTACATCGTTATTTTTGCTCATAAGCTGACTTATGAAACTCATTGAAGATGCCAGCTCATTATAGGCTTTACGATCAACGTCCATCTTGGTTTTCAAAACCTCAATGGCCCTAGTTTCACCTTTAGCTTTACTATCTTTAAGAGCATTTCCAGCCCCGCGCATAACCAGCAAAACCTCCTTGGCTGCATTGCGGTCTGAATAGCTTGACCCCTCCCTTTCGCGTTGTTTACGTGCCTTCAATGGCTCTGATCTTTCAGGCGATTTACGAGCGGTAACAACTAGGTCTATTCCATGCTCTTTTGCTATCTCAACAAAGGCTTCTTTCATGGCCCTATAATCACTCTTATTCCAGTTTAGTGAAGGCGCTCTTCTACTCTCTTTAACCACTAAAAAATGTGCGTGCGGATTTGAAGTATCGCCATGTAAAACGACGCCCCAATTGTAATCATCAACTTCATTTTCAGGGTCATGTCTGGATATATGTTTGCTTAGAATTTTATCGCCAAATTCGAGCGCAGCCTTTTTAAACTCCGCAGGATTTGTACCTGCAGGGGCCGACATAACCATATGAGAAATATTAGCTGCATTTGCTCTGCTAGAGAAATTTTGTGACCAGTCTTTTAGCACATCTTTGACAGTTAAATCACCATCTTCCTTGGCGGCAATTTCTCCGCTTTTCAAGTGTAACTTTTCATCACCATTTCGCGTAACATAGTTGAGCATATTAGAGGCTTCGGCTCTAGTTTTACCTGTTGAAATTCCTTTAAATAAAACCTGCCTAGCACCCCTCGCCGCTCCTATACGAGAACGATTAGAAGACTTAGTTTTTTGACCGCTATCTGTCGTACCACCACGAGAACCTGCGCCCTTTGAATGATCTTCTTCAAAAAGTAATTTATCGTCTGAAAACGAACTCATTTTCTTAGTCTAAAAACCTTTGTACTAGCCTTCTTTATTGTCCGGTTTAATAGCAATTTCATTAGGTGTAATTGCTTATGAATTAGCGCCAATTCCTCGCGCGTCGGTCCGTCAATTTGAACCTGATTTCGGTTCACGCCTCGGGCAATAACATTCATGTTTCGGCCCATAGCGCGAACTTCCAATAAGAGTTTATCAAGCGCCTTTATACCATCTTCAAAATAGCTAGGCCCATGCCCTGCCGCCTCTCGCATAAGGCGGCGAACTAGCTCAGATGTTGAAATTCCTAGCGCGCTTGCTGTCGCATCTATCGCATCCTTTTCTGAACGGGAAATACGCAACCGCATCACGGTTGTTTCTGATTGGGCGTCTAGTCTTGGACGCCCCCCTTTTCCGCGTGAAACGCGGGATTTTGATTTATCTAAATCCGGCAAGGCAAAACCTCGTTTTGGTAGTTTTGTACCACAGAACTACTATCCTGCCACTACTCTAAACTAACTTCAACAATATTCCTTCGACATAGGTCTAAGCCGCCATTTTGTAAATTATCTTCAATGGAAAGAAAGAAGCGCGCTCCCCGCTCCATTTCCGCTACGCTTCAATTGGGCTTGCTGTCGTTATTTAAACTCAAACTCTCATTCAACTTGGACTACAAGTAATCCTTTAAGAAAAAAGATTTTAAGGGGTCGCTGGTGAGCATTTGCTGAATCCACAGAGCAGACAACAAAAAGACCAAAGGAGGCTCTGGAGCCCCCTTTAAAATGCGATTATTCCGCCTTTGATTGGCTGCTAATTGGTTTGCTTGCGATAGATGTAAGGGTCTTCAAATTTATATGCCCAAATGCCAACCTTTGATCGCCGCGCTTCAATTTCAGCCAAAAGCAATTTTGTCGGTATTTTATCGCGCTCATAGTTGGACAAAGGAACAGCCCCCAATTCAACAAGCGATAAAGCTAGATCAGTATTGTTAAATCTGGTCGTACAAGTCGATAACGGGCGGTCATAAATATCTCGTTCAGTCCATGAACATTGAACCAAATTGTCTCCGACAATTTTCATCAACGCACGCTTGGCAAATATACCACAATCCAAACGCTCTGATCCCTTCAACATTTGCTGTCCTATTTCGCAAGCATCTATGTGAAGCAATCGCAGACGTTCACCGTTAAAAATGATAGTATCCCCATCAATAATTTCGGCTCTAGATAAACCACCCCAAGTCATAGATTCTGGTGCAGGCTGCAATTTGCTTTGAACGATAAATCCGAACCCTAACAACACTAACAAAATCAAAATTGCAAACATGACTCCTAGTGCCTTCTGCAGCATAATATATCCCCTCTCCAAACATCACACGAAACATCAAAACAAGAAAAGCCCAGTCATTTATTGACCGGGCTTTTCTGTTGTTGAAAAATTGGAAAAATTAATCACGTTCATATTCTTGTTCAGGTGAATTTTCTTGATCGCTTTTATCAACTGAAGTTTCTGAATTTTGAACTCCCATTTTGTCCAATAACTCTTGAGCTGAATTTGCCCGTTCAGGGTTTTGCATATCCTTCACGGCTTCTTGAGTTTTTGCAAACTGTGCATCTCTTTGCTCTTGGTCTTGGTCTGCCATAACTATAAAATCCTTCAATTAGAAAATCTATTATTGAAACTAGGTTTCAGTATAGCACACTATGCAACCAAAAGAAGTAAAAACACATGAAATAGTCAGTTTTTGAAGGTCAGAATATAAAGAATTTTCAGGGCTTAAACAGGCTTAACGCGACGAGATTTACCGCCAATGCTGATTTCAACCAAACCATCATCAATCGCTGGCGATTGTTGTTCTTCTTGATTAGAAACAACCAATTGTGGTTTCGCTGCTGGCACTGATTTCGGCATAGCTTTCTTAGGCTTTTTGGACTTAAATGTTTTAGGTTCTTCTGTGCGAATTAGAAAGAAACCAATAGCTTTTACTAACTCCATAAACACAACCAAAGCAGCCCAATGATTGTCACGCAATTTATTCCAAAACCCTAATAACCCATCCTGTTTTTGTTCAACGGTTACTGTGTCGTTAGCAACACTTTTTGAAATGCTAATAGCTTTTGATCCAAGCAAAATATCTCGATTATTACTTAACTCTGCATTTAGGTCTTGTCTGCGCTTCGCTTTGGCAAGTTCGGAATTAAGCTGCGCCCGTTTTGTTATATAGTTTTCAGGCAAGCGGTCACGTTCAGCAATAATTTCTTCTGGCGTTCTGGTTAAGCCAATAAATTCTAGTTCGTTAGTGACTTCTTCAATCCGTGTTTCAGCCAAACCGAATTTTAAATTGTCAGCCGCAATAAGTGCCTGTTGTTGCTTTGCTGTGTCCCGATCAACATAAAAATCCCATGAAGCCGTAGCCGAGAAATAAACCGCCCCACCCCATAACACGAATGAAATTATGGCTTTCAATGTCGATCTCAAAGTACAGGCCGACAAGTGCTTTTCCATGAATAAGAGCATGAACAAAGCAAACACCTCAATACCGACGCCTGCTCCTGCAAATGTCAGATAATCAAGCCCCTCCTTATTCTCGGTCCAAGTTTGAACATTGGCCCAACCAGAGATCATACAAAAGACAACTATAACGCACTTCACCATGAAGCTAGCAAATTTAAGCCATAGAGTATTGTCTGTGCTTGCATCGGTTGTGGCGGATGACATTGATAAAACCATTCCTTGAAAAAAATCCTACCAAGCAAGGGTCTGATTTTACGCTTAACAAGCCTTTAAATCATTCGGTTAAACTTCGTCTAACGACATAAAAAAGCAAATTGTTGCATTGTTAACTATGCAACAATGCAAACTTATAAATAGGCAACAATGCTAAAATCAAAATAGTTGTAGTGATGAATATTCATCTATCTAAACATCCGCATAGTTAACAATGTAAATAGCTAGCTTGTTATCAATTCAACAATCAAAATAGTTGGATTGTTAACTCTTTCGATGTGTAAATAGTAAGCAATTATTCATTCCAACATGTTCACATTCAAAAAATTCAACGCTCCGGAGTACAAGACGTGAAAATTATTGCAGTAGCTAGTCAAAAGGGCGGGTGCGGTAAAACGACAATCGTTCAAAACCTCGCAAGAGCAGCCTTTGAGAGTGGTAACAAAACCCGAATTTTGGATTTTGACGAACAACTAACCAGTGTGACGCAATACGATAAACGTGTCGCAGAAGTTGGTATCAGCGATGAAAGCGAGCCAAAAACATATCCAGCATCATTCCCGCGCATGATGAACCTAATCAAAGCCGCAGAGAATGAAGAAACTGATTGTTTGTTTTTTGACATGCCTCCATCAGTCACGCCGGAAACGCTCGATGTTTGTAGGGTTTCAGATTTTGTTGTCGTACCAACACGGCCTGAACCATATGATCTTGAAAGTATTCAATCCACGTTGAAAGTAGTGCAAGCAGCTAACGTTCCTTCAATGGTTGTGATAAATTCAATTCCGCAAGGTGGAGGCGACTTTGCCGAAGAAGCCCATACTTTTATCTCTGTGCAATGCAATTTCCCCGTTTGCGATGTGCGTATCCCACAGCGAAAAAATGTTACAGAAGCAAGCGCGGGTGGCTTTACTGTTTTTAAAACAGCGCCAAACCATGCCGCTACAAAAGACTTCAAAAAGCTTTGGAAAGCTATTGATGAACGTGTTCAAGCGTCAGTACCAGCGAGGGTAGCGAGCTAATGTCAGGACTATTCTCGAAAATCAAGATTCTCGACGAGAAACCGCCTAAAGCAAAAATTGCAGCCAAAACTCCACCAATGGGGCCAGAATTGAACGGCATGGAAAGATTGACTGCCGAATATGGCAACATAACAAATAAGTCTTCTGAGTTTGAAAGCTTGGACGATGCAAATAATGCTTATCAAGAAGAAGTCTCAAAAGTAACTGGTGGCCGCGAATTACAAGCTGGTGAAATTAACGGTGTCCTTGTTGCTGAAATGGATGAAGCAGCGCTGAAAATGATGGAAGCAATCAAGGCTGGTAATGCAGTTCCAGAGGAAACTTGTATTTTTGGATTCCGTATGACCAAAAGTGCAAGGTGGTGGTTAAAATCGTATACAGCAGATAGAAAAACTGACCTCGCAAAATGGGTCAAAGGCGCTATCAATGCTCGTCTTCAAGCCGAGGGCGTTGAAGATAAATTCATCATGTAGTTGCAAAATCTTTTAAATTGACTAGCCAAACCTTTTGGCTGGTCTGCCACATGGCGAATGCGGGTTGGACTGATCACACTAAAATCACTGCATGGTGCGGGCGCAATGAAATGAGCCACGGTGCAGATTGTTTTAGTTGAACAGGGAAGGGGCAGCGCCCCTCAATTAAATTCAAAACTGTGCCGGCATTATAACTTTTAAAATACAAATGTTTTGCCAGGGCGAAACATTTTCCAAGCAAAATACTCTACTCTGAAACTAAACCCAGATTTTGTAATTTTGCGCCAATAGCTCCGGCTGATCTTTCTTGTATTGCGGCAATTTCACCAATAGTTTTGCCAGCCTCAAATTGAGCTTTAACTGCATCATCTTCTGATTTCGTCCACGGAAAATGAGACCGTTTTGGCCGTCCTTCTTTCAAATTCTTTTCAATTAGTTCTTCACGCTCTTTGTCACTAATTGTTCGATATTTGACTTTCTTAGCCTTGTTTTTTTTCTTACGGGCGGGGGAGTTCGGCTGCGATATTTCATCCGTTTCTAACTCAAGCAACTCTGTCGCTATAGCACTTAGATATCTTTTAACTTCCGGCTCATGTGTCCATGACCATTCAGGCATTTCACATTCAGTCGCGGGATGAATTCCTTTTGACAGCCAAAAAATTTGTTCTGATAGTTCCATGCTAATTTTCCCCCACAGGATTTTGCATCAACCAATTATGCATTCGCAGTCTAACTGATGGTGGTAATTTTTCCTTACTCGCGCGCAAAAGCAAGCCCAGTGAAACATCAGGGCGCAGCTCTGACGCTGATTTGCGGAGCATTGCCAGCAAATAGCCTGTTCGGTTGTAGATATACGGCAAACGGCTCTCAGGGCCTTCACGCTTGCGAATTTCGATAGCGCGAAGCGTCCAGAGCAAAGCTAAATCCGCTTTTCGGCCATGTTTGCTTCTGTGGCTACGCCACAAACTATCATCTAGAGTAGGAAAGTGTTCTTTGCGAAGTCGTTCAACTGCCTGACGCACCGCATCAAAGTCTTTTGAGTTTACTCTATGCCCCATTTGCTCAAGTGTTTTACGTGCAAGCTGATCCTCATCTTCGGCTTTCAGCTCAAACACAGACGGCTCAATCTGCTTTTCATTTAAAGCCTCTTGGCTACTAGTTATTGTTTGTTCGACATAGTGAGGCTCTTGAGTTCGATTATTAGTTTGCGTTGTAGAATATGAAACAAATTTATTTGGTTCTTTATGAGTAGGACTCTCTTGTCCGTACCCCTTCAAAAAATCCGCTACTTGTTTTTTCAAGTGCCGGACCTTCTTAAAGTGCTTCATGATCGTTTCAGGGACACAAAGAATGTTTCCGTCATTCTCAACCCTGCTGCCAACGCCTGACGGCCTGTAGGTAGCAATGCGCTCGATAAGGCCTAAATCTTCCAACTTAGCTATGTGACGGCGAATAGTGCGTTTGCTCGCGTCTAACTCGTTCGCGATCTGGCCAACATAGATTAGGCATGAAAGATCGTCGCTTTTTGGATGCAAAGCGCGATCACATAAAATGATGTAGCTGACACATATCAATGTGGCTGCTTCACCATCATTTAGATATGGCAAATCATCTGGCAGGGGAGTGCGTCTTACAATGCTATTGCGCTTTCGAATGCCAGTTATACGGTTCTTGCTGGGCGACTGTTTGCGGATCTCAACTATTTCTGAATGATCTACGCCATATTCAGCCGCTTCTTTCTCCTCAAAAGATAGCACACGCCGCAACTTCTCTTCGCAAGCTGCTTTACCTTTCAACGCGATCTGCAAAACCTGATTATTTTGAGCAATATTGAGACCAGCAGCAATATTTTTACGCAAATTATCAACGCGTTTATTGCAAAGTTTCAATATGTCTTCCAACTCAGAAACCCCACTAGGGTAACGAGATAAGTCATTCTCACTAAATGAGAATTTAGATACACCTGTACCAGCCATTGCCGATACCTCCCGAAATATCGGGCAGACAAATCTTTCCTGTGGCGTGCCACGCGCAAAAAGGTCTTGAATTGTTAAGGAAGTTACATTAGAAACAAATCATAGATTTTTATTTGGTTGTTTCTACACATCGCCAAATGTGTGTAACTTCAAGATTTTCAGACCAGTGTTGAGCGCAAGCTTTTCACTGGTTTTTCTTTATCTGCTCACTTGTTGATCTCCATGCTGCGATTGCATCATCGTCTCAACCAATCGCTTCAATTTTTGATAGTCATCCAATACATACTCAAATGTTTGCCATTGAGCTTTGTGTCCTTGTTCGGATTTAATACTATCGATTAAGTCCGAATGGGCATCTTTCAGTAGCACTTCTTTAGGACGATAACCTGCTTCAGCCATCTTGCGACGATTTGCTGTTGCTGTAGCTAATTTCTTCGTCATTTCATCCTCCAGAAACCACTAAAATCCTAGGATCGAGTGAGTCGCAAAAATACGCAAACTCCTCGATAATTCGTCACTTTCACCGCCTCAAGCCTAACAAATAGTTAACAGCTCGATTCTTATTTGAAGGAAAGAACTAACATAGGTTGAAAACAAAACCCTAGTGGGGGAATCCCTACTTGCATCAAGTAAAACACTGAAAGCCAATAATATTGGCTTGTTTTCTGGAGGGCTTCCGTCCTCCAGAAAACATTGGCGAGTAGGGGGCTAAGCTTTGAGTTGTTTAACAATCGACTTTACAACATATCTCGCGCTATTGTTTAATTGGCGCTGCCACGCTCCCTGAGATGGTGCCCACCGAAAGCTATTGCGCTTCAATAATGCTCGAACTTCATCTGATGGCTTTCCATCGAAAATAAATTGAACCCGGTTCTCTTCAACGTTGAAAACAATACTACATACGCCTTCAACAATATGACGCTCTGTCTTCATTGTTTGTCTAGCATTTAACTGCTCAATACGTTTTACTGTCGCTTTGATCTTTGCGTTATTATTAGTCAATTCATATGAGGCATGACCGATACAACCATGACAATCTGGCTCAATCAGCATTCTTGCAAGCTTTTCATTCGAGTCAGGATAAACCGCTTTTAGTTCAGCAAAATAGGTATCAAAGTCAGTTCCTTCGGAAGTAGGGGTAACACCTTTCTTGTGCCATTTGCGCAAGATCCGGTTATTGGTTTTCATCTTGGTTTGCTTGGCCTGCAATTTCTCTAATTTTTCATCTAGCTTTTTAACTGCGTCCGGATCATCCGAACTAATTCCACCTGTCCCCACACTCGCGGCCCTAGATCGCAACACATCGGCTCTTTCTTGTTCACTAACGGCCTTGCTCATTGCATTATCAGCACGTTCAATTGCTTTGCGGTGTCTGCGTTCTGAATGGTGGCCAATAAGGATTGGCTGGCCTAATGGAATACCGCTTTTTTCTTCTCTTAAATCCGCACGCTCAAAAGACGCATTTGAACTAGCTTCCGCTCTATCTGCTGCGGCTTCCAATTTCTCTTTTCTACGCTGTTGTTTTTCTTCATAGCTGTTCATATCGTTTTCGTCCTCGATAGGATTTATCGCCGCTCTCACCAATCTTCCCCAGCGTTCGGCTGGCCTCAGATGGTGGCGACAAAGAGGACTGACAGCACACCAAAGCAGTCCAAACACCCGACCCAACGGGGAGGGCGCGCCAGCGACCCCCTGCGGGTTGTATGGACTGTGACGTGTGCGAAAAGGACGTGTCGCCAGCCATCTATTGGCTAGCCAACAAAAACACAAAAAAAGCCGTCTGCATTCTCATGCGGACGACCTGATCTATGCGCGCGGATGCGCTCTAATTATCTTGCGATAGTGATCGTCACGCGAATGCGCCAAGACAATTTCAATTGGCTTGGGTGCGCAGCACTAGAGCACGGCCATCGCCCAAACACTCAATCAAAAGCTTTTGGATCTCCAACATTTGAATTGGATATGTTTAAGCCAGGGCGAACATCACGAAAACCAAATGTGCACCGGCTATTCAATATTTCAAAAAACAGAAACTACAGATTTAGAAAATCAGCGCGGTTTAAGATCAGAAAATGCAAATGATACACTGTCTTTAAGGATTTCCATTATATAGACACCTGCACCAACGCTAGCTTCTCTGCCCGTATCAGAAAACGTAAAAACAACCAAAGCTACCAACCCTAAATATGTCCAAACTTGTTTAGTCATTAAATCTAACTCCAAAAATACAATCTCAATTAGAATATAGCATTCTAGCTACAACTTCAGAAAAGAAAAGCCGCGCATTAGCGAGCCTCCTTGTCTGTTGATATTGCTGGCTGATCTGAAGGCTTTCGCGTTTCAAATTCGACTTTGATTGATAGGAAAGGCGGGATTGTCAGTGTAATGCCAATCGCCAGCTTTGTGTATCTCGCCATGCTCTTGATGTACTGTTTGAATTTAGTGAAGAAGCGTTTCATTTTTTAGTCCTCGGTTCGGGGTTCGTGATGACCAAAATTCAACGTGCCGATTAGGAAGCTATGCACCGCGCAGCGGTCGCAACGCAGAGGAGAACCCGCAGGGTTGCAAAGCTGACGAGGCACGTATTTTGAAAGTCAGCTTAGAACCACTTGCCGAGGACGGCTGAAACGGTGCGCAATGGGACAGGGGGCTTCATATGAGCAAGAAAAACACACAGAAGGATGATCCAGCGGCAAACACGCTCGATCTCTTCTTTGGTCTCACTAACGAAGAATTGGATGCACTGGCAGCGCTACCAGCCACAAAAAACAACTATAGAGAAAAGCGAGTTGAGCTAATGGCTCTCGCAAGCAATCTGAAAAAAGGTAGCGTACCAACTTTTGCAAGCCTGCCGTTTGAACTGGGAAGCTATCCAGAAGGTCAGGCTAAGGCCGTATTAAATGAAATAGCTGATCGTAGGAAGGCGTTAGCATCCTCTAAGAATTAAGCTTCTAATTATCAGGCAGTTCATCGCCAATAATAGCCGTTCATTGTAAAAGACTATTCGCTAGCTATTTTTGGATATTCAATGCTAGGTGATTAGTCTTTTGATGGGGGGGAATATTATGAGCGGGCAATTGAAAGATTTATCTGAAAGTCACTTTTGTTTCGAACTAAACACTGAAAATCACGGTGTAATAGATATTGATGATGAGCGAATTGAATATCGATTTGTAGACTTTAATGGAAAAAAGCCCCCAGAAGAATATTCTGACGGCAAAGACATTCCGATCATATCATTAAAATTGGAAAATAATAATTACGCTACTTTGATGAACAGTATTGTGGTGCGGCAGACCATGAGCTTTCCAAAAATTCCGTCCAGTACAACAATTGTACCAAACAAAGTTATAATTGGAAGTGACGTTTGGACTGGTGATCATAAAGTAAAGTCAATCTATTTTACTTTGTGGGGGCTTACTGAAGCTCTGTCCTATAGCGAATACAAAGAAACTGAATTTGCTACAGGAGACGACCGCAGTGTTATGCAGATGTTCGACGCGAATAAGGCGGAAGTATGTCAGTTCGAACTCTCGGAGTGTTCTATTCAAATAATCTATTCTTTAGCGACAAATTCAAGTAATTTAGGAACCGAAATTGTTGTCAATCCAATGGTATTTATTGAATACAAAGAAGAAGTTGATCTCGATGAAGCCCTTAAAAAGGCATATGATCTATTGACGTTCTTTGAATTTTCAACTGGAAGACGAACGAGATTGAAAGATGTTCGATTGCGTAGCGGAAAGTCAGATGAGTTCCCATTTACATTTCGTGCGCTGTTTGATGTCTGGGCAGCACCTACTTTGCCTTCTTCAGACGAGATTTTGTTTCCATTTAATCATTCGACTAATAGAGAAAATTCTACTCAAGCGCTTAAGGCTTGGATGGAAGCAGATGATGATTGGTGGGGGGCTAAAACTCAACTTCACGGGATGTTACAATATCAAGAAAAACTAGATGAAAAAAGTATTATTCAATTAGCTGCATGGTTTGAAGAAATACCTAGAACAAATTTATCTTCAAATGTTTCAAAAACCGATATCGACGAAATCTGTAAGGCTGCTTACCAGAAAGTGCAGGAAAACGATATCGATTTGGATAAGAGTAGGTTGAATAGCGTTTTATCTATTTTAAGGAATGAAGGATTGGGGAAAAGAATCTCTGAATCTTGTTCAAAAGTAGGTGCCTGCTTTGATGCAAATTGGCCATACGATGAATTTGTAAAAAAAGCTAAAAAATTTGGTGCCTACCGAAATAAAGCAGCTCATAGTAGTTTGGAGATCAAGCGAGAAGAATTCGAGGAAGTTTATGAATCGATGATTGCAATGAAGACATTATGTTCTTTTTTAATGCTCAATCTAACCGATGATAAACTTACAAACGCATCTAGATTGAGCAGAAACCCTTTATTTTCGTTCTTTAGTCCTTGGCGCTTGAATGAGCATAAAAAAAGGAAAGCTAAAGAAAAACAAAAATAGCTTTTTTGCATAGCAAGAGTGTTGAGATAGCAAGCGCTTGATACCCAAGGTCAAGAAAATCTCTTATTGCTTGTGGTTGTTGAGCGGCTGGAAAGGGCCACAAATACCCTGATGAACAGTTATCTTGCTAGAAGCAAGAAGGGGTCGC
>CAYGPZ010000024.1:0-38077 GCA_964352025.1 uncultured Hyphomonadaceae bacterium | reverse complement strand
GTCTGACGCAATGCGTAGTTCAGCCAGATAATGCGCATTTTTCCACTTTAGAGCGCCTTCGCGTCGAAAGTGTTGTATCTATCACAGGTAATGTGGTCGCTCGATCTGAAGAAACAGCTAACGCAAACCTTGATACAGGTGCGATTGAAGTTGTGATTAATGAGCTGGAAATTCAATCCGCTGCTGACGAATTGCCGCTTCCGGTATTTGGTGAGCCAGACTATCCAGAAGAAATTCGTCTAAAGCACCGTTATCTGGATTTGCGCCGCGATACACTGCACAAAAATATCCAGCTTCGTTCGAAAGTTATTACAAGCATTCGTAATCGTATGGTTGGGCAAGGCTTTACTGAATATCAAACGCCGATTTTGACGGCTTCTTCTCCTGAGGGCGCACGCGACTTCTTGGTGCCATCTCGTATGCACCCAAATAATTTCTATGCGCTTCCACAGGCTCCTCAACAGTTTAAACAGTTGATGATGGTCTCTGGATTTGATCGCTATTTCCAGATTGCGCCGTGTTTCCGCGATGAAGACCTTCGTGCTGACCGTTCGCTAGAATTCTATCAGCTCGATGTTGAAATGAGCTTTGTGACTCAAGAGGATGTGTTTGCTTCCATTGAGCCAGTTATGCATGGCGTATTTGAAGAGTTTTCTGGTGATGTAGAAGTCACGCCAGCACCATTCCCACGTATTCCATACAAGGAAGCGATGGAGAAATACGGTTCTGATAAACCTGACCTACGTAACCCGATTGAACTTTGTGATGTCACTGAGTTCTTCGCAGACGATAGCAAAACTGGTTTTGGAATTTTTGCTAAAATCATCGGTGGCGGCGGTAAAGTTATCGCTATTCCGGCACCTAAGGCTGCTGCTGAAAAGTCTCGTAAATTCTTTGATGAGATGGACAAATGGGCCAAGAAAGAAATGCAAGCTCCTGGGCTTGGATATGCGCGTTTGAAAGAAGCTGAAGGCGGCGGTGTGGATAGTCAGGACCCAGTTCTGAAAAACTTCCAACCTGAGCTTCTAAAAGAGCTTCTTGAGAAAATGGGTCTTGAAGCTGGAGATGGTATCTTCTTCTCAGCGGGTAAGAAATCCGATGCTTATAAGCTTGCAGGTGCTGCACGTTTGAAGGTTGGTGAAGAGCTTGATATTGTTGAGAAAAACATCTTCAAATTCTGCTGGATCGTTGATTTTCCAATGTACGAATGGGATGAAGACAACAAGAAAGTGGACTTCTCTCACAACCCATTCTCTATGCCACAGGGTGGTCTGGAAGTCTTGGAAGCTGCTGACACAGATGAGAAGAAACTCGATATTCTTGCTTACCAATACGACATCGTTTGTAACGGGACTGAGCTATCTTCTGGTGCAATTCGTAACCACCGTCCTGACATTATGGTCAAGGCTTTTGAACTTGCTGGTTATGGTCCAGAAGTGGTGGAAGAAGAGTTTGGTGGTATGTTGAATGCGTTTAAATACGGTGCACCTCCACACGGTGGTATCGCGCCAGGTATTGACCGTATTGTGATGCTTCTAGCTGGTGCAGACAACATCCGCGATGTGATCATGTTCCCAATGAACCAACAGGGACAGGACCTGCTTCTAGGTGCGCCTTCGCAAGCAGATAATGCGCAGTTACGCGAACTCGCATTGCGCTTGGTTCCAGTCGAGAACAAGTAGTTTATCGCATAGCGATAGATTGAAATCAAAAGGCAGTCATTTGTTATGGCTGCCTTTTTTTATTGTTGGTTGGTTTGTGATCCAGTCTTCCAATTAACCCAAGAAGCATTAGTCCAATGATTAATACGATCATATTTTCTGGAAGAGTTTGCAAAACTGAATTGAATAAAAATCTATCATTTTGAAATAGATTGAACGTATTCAACACTACAAAAACATTGCAGCTAGTGACCAATAGGAAAGCAAATTTGAGAATTGGATTTTTCAAATGCATCTTTATGCGCCCCATCAATTAAGTCACTTCAACTTAAGGGTACATAAAATTTCAGGTCAACAAAAGAATATTGGTTTAATTTGTTAGTTCTTGCACATACCAGTGTTCAAGCCTTTAGGTAGCTCTGTGGATGCATCACAATAGGCTGTCGATAGCTGAGCTTGTGTTAGGCCTTTGGCAGTCTTTAGGTAGGAGCCTGATAGAACTGCGCCATCCAGTTGAGCGTCCGTAAAGTCAGCGCCACCAAACCAGCCGCCGACAAGTGTCGCATCCTTCAGGTTTGCACCTTTTAGATTCGTTCCCTGCATACGCACGCCAAACATGTTGGCAACACTGAGGTTTGCGTTTGATAGGTTTGTTTTGTCCAAAGTCGCGACTTCAAGATCTGCTTGACGAAGACGTGCGCCGCTTAGGTTTTTGCCGGATAGGTCATCCATTGAAAAATCAGCTTGGAAAAGGTTGCATCCTTCACAGCTGGCTGCACCGTTTTTGACTGAATCTATCTGGCCAGCATCCTGAGCAAAAGCAGGAAGACCAATAACGGATGTCAAAGCAATAGCAATAAGTGCGCGTTTCATATTGAGACCTTATTTCTCTTGAATATAAGCTTGCCTATATCACAGCAAAAATGAAGCCAATTTGAATACATGTGAGAATTTATGCTGTTTGAACAGTTGCACCACACGCATCACAAATAGCGACACCATCGTCTTCAACGAGTGTGAAATGCCCACAATTTGGACAGGCATCGCTTAGGTAATCAGGTGTGTTTTCGTTTTCAGTTTCAAACTGTGTGACGTTTTCACTGCTTGCAGGAGGAGGAGCTGTTGTGTCTTCCTCGCCAAATTCTTCGTCATTCGCAGTTTCTTTATCGCGTGATGTTGCGCCATCCAAGAAGACAATATTGTCCGGAATAGCGCCTCGACTAAACCCTTTGGAAATCAACTGAACAGCTTCTTGAGGTGTAGGCGCGTTGCGCGTTGAATCACCTTCGCCTTTGCCTAAACCATCCGAAGATAAGCCATCCAATTCAGCTAGATCTTCCCGATCCAGATATGAGACAGCGAGTTCACGGAAAATGTAATCCAGAATAGATGTCGCAGACTTGATAGAGTCATTGCCAGTCACTTCACCAGCCGGTTCAAACCGTGTGAACACGAATGCATCGACAAATTCTTCCAACGGCACGCCGTATTGAAGGCCAATTGAGATTGCGATGGCAAAGTTATTCATCAATGACCGGAAAGCTGCGCCTTCCTTGTGCATGTCGATGAAGATTTCACCCAACTCACCATTTTTGAACTCACCTGTGTGGATATAGACTTTGTGTCCGCCCACAGTAGATTTTTGGATATAGCCCTTGCGGCGGTCTGGCAGTCTTTGGCGCGCTGCCAGTTTTTCAGGATCAGTTTGTGTTTCTGGTGCCTGAATATGGCTAGGGATGTTCGATTGAGATGGCGTTGGTGCAATAGTCTGCGATTGCACGAAGGCTGGTGGGGTAGAGGCTCTACGTTCGGCTTCAGCCAGACGCTCTAATATCGTTTCATCTATTTGAGGCTTAGATGGATTGATACGTAGGCTCAAATCGTTTTCGATGGCTGCACTATAGCTTATTTGCAAATCTTGTCGCGTCGGTGCTTTGGCTTGTTTTGTCGGGACTGTCAGCAGCACAGGAACCGATAATTCTTCTTTGACAGAAAGTGCAAAGCGAATGCACGCACCAGGTCTGGCTTGGTGCGCCAAATAGAAAATGTGTGCCAAGTCTGAATTTGGGTCGGCGACTGGGCGTCTGCGGCCTTCAACAGCTGCGCGGCCTTCTTCTATTTCACGCGCTGAAATGCCGAGAGCGCTTAGAAGGGCTTCTCCATCTGTTTCAAATGCTTCAGGTGCAAGCCCTAAGCGTTTGCGGATTGTATCATCCCCGACAACCCATCTTGAAAATGCGCTGCGAAGAGGCAGACCATCGCGAATAGCTTGCTCTATACGATCAAGCGCTTCAGGTGTTAATCCTCGTTCAGCTAGGCGATTGCGTTCTAGACCGTCGATTTGATCAAGAGAACGAGCCCCTAAAACACGCAAAGCCACATCTTGTCTTTCGCTTTCAGTTGCTGCGCAATTTAGCGCGAGGCCTGCACATTTTGAAAAGCGGTTTTCGTCTTCTTCAGCAGAGGAAATAAGGGAGATAACAGGATCAATGCCCAAGCTTTCCAGATTCAGCCAAGTAACGGCTTGAGGTGACGGGCGCAAGAATGAAAAATGAATAGCATTCTTATCTTTGGCATCATCGGCTTGATATTCTTTGAGCAGGCTAGCCAATTCTTTTGCGCGGTTGCGTCCAGCTGGCGAATCATAAGCTAAACCTTCAGACATTATGCAGGCAGCTAGCCCAGCAACGATAACGCTGACACCCGGGAATGCTGATTTTATATCGACAAGGTCAGAGAGAAGGTTTTCTTCGGCAAAATTTGTATCTTCAAAATATGCACCCAGATTTATGACGAGTGCAGGGGACTTGGCATTGGGAGCCGTTTTTGATGTATGATTGACCTGCAATCCAATACGCAAGCCCGCAAGCCGATTAGAGGCATCTGCGAGTTTTTCAGCCGACGCGTCCGACCAATTTGTCAGGCCTAGATGAATGGTACCCGTGTCTTTTGCGCCCGAAGCTTGTTTACGCAAAGCAGTAGCAGCTGCACGAGGCCCGCCCGGCGTAGATAATGCGATTTCTAACAGGTCTGCATCTGCGCCACAGCGTATTGCGTCGGTCAGTGCGTCTTCTGTTGGGAGGCCGTCATCATCTGTGTCGATTGTCAGACCTTCAAGAGCGTCCGCTAAAGAGGTGAACCCTTGCGCAGTCGCCGCGCGTGCAGCTGCAACACTTGCTGCTTCGGCGATGGCCATTTCTGCGCCGCCAGAAGAAATAGGAGCAGGAGAAACGCTACCAATTGCAGAACCTAAAGGGAGAAGGGGAGAGATTCTGCCTTTTGAAAGTGCATTGGTGAGATTCGATTTGATTCGCGTTGAGCTCTCTAGCGCAGCTAATCCATTGAGGTAATCTGTGGCTTCGGCAGAGTTCATTGAAGCGGATCTATCTGTTTTTAACCAGATTTCTCCCGCGTCCATTAAGGGGGCAAGTAACTGGGTCGGCTGTTTAGTCTTGCGTTGCGGCATTAAATCATCTCCCTGATATGGTTAATCTGCGCAAATCAGTTCAATAGTGCAATATATGTTGTGTGATTGTGTGGTTTTTCCCACAAGATTTTGAATCGCACAGCTTTGATGAAAACTCATGTCAGTTGTTGCTGGACGAATGCGTTTTGTGGCGCCATATTCGCGGCAAATCGCTTAAGGAGCGCGCATGTCTGTTATTGGCTGGTGGAAGAATGCCACTGTAGGAACTCGTTTTGATATTAATCGCCGTGCCGTCTTCATTGGTGAAGATGATTGGGGCAACAAGTTCTACGAAGAAAAGAAGCCTAGTCAGGAAAACCGCAAGCGTCGTTATGTCATTTATAACGGTGCTGCTGAGCCATCACGTGTTTCTGCTGATTGGCATGGCTGGCTTCACCATACTTTTGACAAACCTCCAACCGAAGAACCTTTGGAGAAAAAGTCATTTGAGAAGCCTCATCAGCCAAATCTGACCGGGACTTTATTGGCTTACAAACCAAAAGGTAGTTTGTCGCGTAAAGAAGAGCGAACAAAAACTGCCGGTGATTATGAGGCATGGGATCCAAATGAGTGATTCAATCTTTGAGACAATAGTTGGCTTGGTCGTTGTGGCCGTAGCAGGTCTCTTTTTATGGTTTTCGCTACAGCAGACTGAAAGTTCCGGCGGCAATGGCAGCTATGAGCTGTCTGCCCAGTTTACGGGACCAATAAATGGTATCTCACAGGGGACGGATGTGCGCCTTATGGGTGTTAAGGTCGGTGTTGTGACGCATGTGGAATTAGATAAATCACGTTTAATTCCTCAAATTAAGTTTAGTGTCGCTGACGGGATTGAGCTGGACGAAGATACAACAGCAAAAATTGCATCAGATAGCCTACTTGCAGGCCCGCACATCGCTTTGCTTCCGGGCGGTGGATTTGAAATGCTCCAACCTGGTGATGAAGTTCTTTATACAAGTGGTTCTGTAGAGCTTGGTCCTTTGCTTACAGAGTTTGCGACGTCACTAGATGGTCGTTTGAAGAGCATTGCTGATGCAATTGCTGCAAACAAAACTGCTGCGCAGTAAGGACTTTCAGAAAAATATACGATAGTGACATATGCCTAACACATTTAGGCATATGCTCACTTATGTTTAGAATCGAAGTCTTGTTCGTGGAGTTGAAAAGACATGCGTAAACTTGGTTTGTTTTCATCTGCTCTTGCAATGTGTATTGCGGGCCTCGCTGCGCCTCAGGCATATGCAAAAGATCCGCGACCGGGTGTGAAGATTCGTGCTCTTGAAAAAATTACCGGAGAAGCAACAGACATTGAATTTGAAATCGACGAAACGGTTCAGTTCGGTGGTCTTGGTCTAACAGTGCGTGCTTGTTATCAATCTCCTCCTGAAGAACAACCACCTGAATCTGTGGCGTATCTGGAAGTGATTTCCATGGGAATCAATGAAAACACAGGAACGGCGAAAGAGGACGATCCACGTTTGTTTTCTGGATGGATGTTTGCCAGTTCTCCGGGGCTGAATGCGCTAGAGCATTCGCTTTATGATGTTTGGGTGATTAGCTGTAGTGCAGCTTTACCTGGTAGTGAGAACGAAGCTCTAGAATTATATGATGAAGCGGGACTTGGTTTTGAAGGCGATGCTGCATCTTCTTCTGGCGTTGAAGCGCTTCGTAACGATTCGTCTTCAACTGAAGAATTCTCATCTGAATTCATAGAGCCGGTTGCGCCGCCTGTTGTTGATAACCGAGTAGAAGAATTTTCATCTGAAGAAGTGGCTGAGGTCATATCTCCCGATGAAGAGATGGTAGCACCAGAACCTGCACCATCTTTCATTGATATCATTGAGATTCCTAAGTCCGAGGATTTGGAACTCAGACCTTCAACAGAATAAAAATCACCGTCTAATCTCAGTGCTTCCGCAAGACGGCGTTTAAATTCTGCACGAGGAATTTCAATTGCACCGAGGCTGCTTAAATGGTCGGTAATGAACTGGGTATCTAGCAGAGAATAGCCGCCAGCTTTTAGTCTCGCGACTAAATGTACAAGCGCGACTTTTGAGGCGTTTGAGCGGGTTGAGAACATGCTTTCGCCAAAAAAAGCACCGCCTAGGCTCACACCGTATAGGCCGCCAACAAGCTCGTCATCTTTCCAGCATTCGACGCTGTGCGCATGACCTTGATGGTGGAGGGCAGAATAGAGGTTGATGATGGGCGTATTTATCCAAGTCGAATCACGTCCGTCAGACGGAGCGGCACAAGCCTCTATCACTTGAGTAAAGGCAGTATTTGCGGTGACGACAAATTCGTCTCGCAAAATGACTTTACGTAGACTTCTGGAAATATGCAGACCTTCAAGAGGAAATATGCCCCTCTGATCGGGGTCCACAATGAACAATTGTGTGTCGTCAGCATCTTCCCCCATAGGGAAGACGCCGCGACGGTAAAGGTTCAATAAATCGTCCGGGCCGAAGCCACGAGTCATGACGTTGCCTTATGATTCTGTTGCTAGAAACTGTTCTAGCCAGTGTATATCATAATTACCTTTGGTCACGTCCTCGTTTTGCACAAGTCTTTGGTGCAGTGGAAGTGTTGTTTCAACACCTGAAACAACCATCTCATCAAGAGCACGTTTCAAGCGAAGAAGACATTCTTCACGCGTCATGCCGTGGACAATAAGTTTTCCGATCAAGCTGTCATAGTGTGGTGGAATACTATAGCCAGTATACATGGCTGAATCCAACCGAACACCAAGACCACCTGGTGCGTGGAAATCTTTAATCTTCCCTGGGGAAGGAATAAATGTTTCTGGGTGTTCAGCGTTAATACGGCACTCAATAGAGTGGCCGAAGAACTGAACATCTTTCTGTTTGAAAGAAAGTTTTTCACCAGACGCAATACGGATTTGTTCTTGAACAAGGTCTTTGCGCGTGATCATCTCGGTCACAGGGTGTTCAACCTGAAGACGGGTATTCATCTCAATGAAGTAGAATTCACCGTCTTCCCACAAAAACTCAATTGTTCCCACACCACGATATCCAAGCTTCTTAATGGAAGCACATACACGCTTACCAATATCTGCCCGCTGTTCTGCTGAAAGAGCCGGAGAAGGGGCTTCTTCAAAAACTTTCTGGTGGCGTCTTTGCAATGAACAGTCGCGCTCACCAAGGTGAACAACATTTCCGTGTGTGTCTGCAATTACCTGAATTTCGATGTGACGCGGCTTTTGAAGGTATTTTTCGATGTAAACAGCATCATCACCAAAAGCAGCTTTTGATTCTGTTCTTGCTGTTCTAAATGCGGTTTCAAGGTCATCTTCTGTCAGCGCAACCTTCATTCCACGGCCACCACCACCGGATGACGCTTTAATGATGACCGGGTAGCCGATTTCTTTCGCGACGCGTTTTGCTTCTTCAACGTCAGCAACACCACCATCAGAACCAGGTACACAAGGCACACCTGTGCGGATCATTGCATCTTTTGCAGCGATCTTGTCACCCATAAGCCTTATGTGTTCTGCTGTCGGTCCGATGAATGCAATTCCGTGTGCTTCAACGATTTCAGCAAATTTTGCATTTTCAGATAGGAAACCATAGCCGGGGTGGATACCATCGGCATTTGTGATTTCAGCTGCAGCCATAATTGACGGGATGTTGAGGTAGGAATGAGTAGATGAAGCAGGGCCGATACAGACACTTTCATCTGCTAGGCGCACATGCATAGCATCGCGGTCAGCTTCAGAGTGAATGGCTACGGTTGATATGCCCATCTCTTTACAGGCACGGTGAATACGCAGTGCTATTTCACCCCTGTTTGCTATGAGAACTTTGTTTATCATCGTGACTACCTATTCGATGATAACGAGAGGCTCACCGTATTCAACAGGCTGGCCATCGGATGCGAGGATCTCTTTAACTATTCCAGACTTAGGCGCTGAAACCGGGTTGAAAGTCTTCATCGCTTCAACAAGCAGAATAGTTTGACCTTCTTTAACGCTAGTACCAACTTCAATAAATGGTGCCGCGCCAGGCTCAGGAGCGAAATAGGCTGTACCAACCATTGGAGATTTAACAGCGTTTGCATTGTCCGCAGGTGCAGAAGGAGCGGCTGCTAAAGGAGCTGATGCTACTGGTGCCGCTGGAGCCGCAGCCGGTGCTGCCGCAACTGGTGCAGCATATGATACTGCCGCTGGTTCTGGCATAGATACGCGAATGCGTAATTCGCCATGTTCAACTTCGATCTCGCCCAGACTTCCTTCAGTAAGGATGTTAGCAAGTTCGCGGATAAGTGCCGTGTCTAGCTTTTCGACTTTTTCAGCCATTATTTTTTGCTCCGTTTGTTCACGAGCGAGATAGCCGCTTCTACGCTTAAATTATATCCAGCAGACCCGAAGCCTGCGATTACTCCATTTGCACATGGAGCGACATAACTTTCTGCGCGGAAGGACTCGCGAGAGGTTGGGTTGGACAAATGCAGTTCAATTACTGGAATCTCCAGAGTTTTGAGTGCATCGTGAATAGCGATGGAGGTGTGAGTATAGGCTGCAGCGTTTAAAATCAATGCAGAAGCTTCATTTCTAGCCTCTTGAATCCAATCTACTAGCTCACCTTCATGATTAGACTGGCGAAAAACAAGTTTTGCGCCTAAATCTTTTGCGGTTTTACTGGTAGAAATTTCGATGTCCTTTAATGTGTCCTTGCCATAAATCTCTGGTTCTCTTGTTCCAAGAAGATTTAAGTTTGGACCATTTAGACAATAAAGAATAAGACTCATAGAACACCCTCGTATTTCTGCAAACTCGCAAGGTACGACTAAAGACGCAAGCTTGTTCTTGTGCAAAAACAGAGAAATACGTCGAAAATTGAAGAAGAGAAAGAAAATATGCAGCTAATTCTCAATGGAAATCCTGAAGAAATCAAAGATGGGATGACTTTGGGGCAATTCTTGACAGATCTGGGATTGCCAGAAAAAGGTCTGGCTGTAGAACGCAACTTAGAAATTGTTCCAAAATCTGCATATGATTCCACAACACTGGAAGCCGGCGATCGCTTGGAAGTCATACAATTTGTAGGAGGCGGCTGATGAGCGCTGATACTAAGATTAAAGACCCGCTGACTATTGCTGGTGTTGAATATAATTCCCGATTGATCATCGGGACCGGAAAATACGCGACCTATGAACAAAACGCGCAGGCTGCGGAAGCTGCTGGTGCAGATATTGTGACTGTTGCTATTCGGCGCGTAAACGTGATGGACCCCACACAAGAGCGTTTGAGCGATCACCTAAGCCCCGAAAAATTCACCTACCTTCCAAACACAGCTGGATGTTTCACTGCTGAAGATGCGCTTCGTACATTGCGCCTAGCGCGTGAAGCGGGTGGCTGGAAGCTGGTAAAGCTGGAAGTATTGGCGGACCAGAAAACACTATATCCTGACATGGTGGAAACACTGCGTGCAGCTGAAGTTCTCATTAAAGAGGGCTTTGATGTCATGGTGTATTGTACGGACGATCCGGTATATGCGCGCCGCCTAGAAGACATTGGTTGTTGTGCAATCATGCCATTGGGTGCGCCTATTGGTTCTGGGTTAGGTATTCAAAACCCAATCAATATTCGTCTTATCGTCGAACAATCAAAAGTGCCAGTGCTCGTTGATGCGGGTGTTGGAACAGCGTCTGAGGCTGCGATTGCGATGGAGCTTGGGTGTGACGGTGTGCTTATGAATACTGCAATTGCTGAAGCCAAAGATCCAATTCTCATGGCGAGCGCAATGAAGCACGCTGTGATAGCTGGTCGCGAAGCTTATCTTGCTGGCCGTATGAAGAAGAAAATGTATGCTGACCCTTCTTCGCCACTCGCTGGTTTAATCTAAAACGATGATACAAAAACGGCCTCTAAATATTGGGGCCGTTTTCTTATCTATTTCAAATGTTCGCTGTGCCAGCGCAAATGATCTTCCATAAAGCTGGATATGAAATAATAGGAATGATCATAACCTCTCTGCATACGCAGTGTGAGCGGTTGGTTTGCCTGTTTACTAGCTGTTTCCAATAGTTCGGGTTTGAGCTGTTCTTTCAGAAAATTATCTGCTTCTCCCTGATCAACCAGAATATCTGGCACACGAGCACCATCTTCAATTAAAGCGCAGGCATCGTATTCGCGCCAAGCCTGACGATCATCACCGATATAGCCTGTCAGTGCTTTTTCTCCCCACGGGCAGTTCAGGGGAGATACAATAGGTGAGAATGCTGAGATTACTTTGTAAACTTCTGGATTGCGAAGCCCGATTGTCAGCGCTCCATGGCCGCCCATGGAATGGCCCATGATACCTTGGCGATTAAGGTCAATCGGAAAGTTCGCTGCAACCAGATCCGGTAGCTCTTTTTCTATATAATCACGCATTTTATAATGCTGATCGAAAGGTGCCTGTGTCGCGTTTACGTAAAATCCAGCTCCCAACCCAAAATCATAAGCGGCGTCTGCATCATCTGGCACGCCTTCACCACGGGGTGACGTATCTGGCGCAATGAAAATAATCCCAAGTTCTGCACATGCTCTACGAAATTCACCTTTCTCAGTGACGTTTGCATGCGTACAGGTCAGGCCCGATAGATACCAGACAACAGGAAGCTTAGCGCCTTCTGTGTGGTCGGGTACAAACACAGAGAATGTCATCTCGGTCGATGTTGATTTTGATGCGTGAGAATAGACACCTTGAGTGCCGCCATGGCTGTGATTTTCGGAAAGCGTGGTCAATTTCATATGATGAAACCAATATAGAAATTAAAGCGATATCGAGCTTTGTATTCGGAATTTAGGTGAATAGGAACAAAACTATTTGAGAAATTGTAATGATACTCGGTTCAGGCAAGTTTACAAATTGCTCAAATGGTATATCTTTTTAAAAAATATAAAAGTCAGGACACACTCTCTAATAAGGAGAAGGTATATCATGAAGGCAATTATTGGGCTTATCGCTCCGTTGGCATTGTTGGGATGTAACCCGACTTCAGCAGAAGGGTCTGAAACGACAAAAGCTGCTGAGACGCCTGCAGAAGTGGAAGCTACCCAAACGCGTTCGGCCTCCTACAATGAAGCACCTGAAGCGCTTCAGGTGTGGGTTGATGCGCGTGCAGGTTCTGGTGAGCCAGTGCACTGGGTATCTGAAGGTTCGGTTTACGAGTATCCATCGGGCAAAAAGCTTTTTGGAATGATGGGCTTTGATAGTTCGACCGTCTTTTGGCCAGAAGAAGTTGGCGGAGACATTATTCACCTTACGCGCAAAACTTTCACATATACGGATGGTGAAACGGGCGAGGTTTTGACTGAGTTTAACGGCAATAAAGTTGAGCCGATTGCTTACCCATACCAGATGATCACTTATCGTCTCGAGAACGACCGCATCTATGGTGATGTTGAGCAGGGTGTTGGTGACCGTATTCAGAAAATTGAAGCAAAAGACGGTATTCCATTTCGTAAAATGGGAAGCAGCTATATGTATAACGCGTCTGTATTCCTTGATTTTCCATTGCCGTCAGGGGCTCAGTACGAAGCTTGGGAAAACTATGACTTTTTCTTCCACCCAGAAGGAAGCGTAGATGAACCACACCAGATGACTTGGCAGCGTTATGGTAAGGCTCCTAGTTGGGCTGGCGGCGGACCAGTAATTCTCCATCTCCAATCATGGCGTGTTGAAAGCCAAGATGAATTTCCTGAAAAGCTGTTGAGTTGGGCAAAATCTGATCAACCACAATGGCTAAGTCCTCCTGCAAGTGTAGAAGAAGTTCGCGCACTTCAAAAAGGTGAAGGTGGCCCAGGTTGGAGCGACTAAAAACTCGTTAAATCATATCAGAATAAAGCCCGCACTCAAGAACTCAGAGTGTGGGTTTTTTTTATGACTTTGGAATAAACAATTTATCCTCATACCCAATTGGACGCCAATTTTTCTTGCCGGCTGGTTCAAACTCCCAGCCTTCTGCTTCTAGGCGGCTTTTGTGTACTTCCACGCCGCCTGGTGTTTTTTCATTTAGCTTGCCGTCAGATTTTAAAACCCGCCACCAAGGCGTTACGTCCTTGCCGCCCATTTCTTCAAGTTCGAAAGCCGCTTGCATAGAGATGTTGACGAAAATGCCCGTGGTCATAGGGCATGTGATTTCTGTCTCGTGCTTTAGCCTGAGCGCTTCTTTAAGTGTGGTAATCGATGCAAGCTGGCCTTTGGGGATTTGCTGGATGAGGCTGTCGACTTCGGCGGGCGTGGAAATCACCATTAACGCGCCGGCAGGGCCCCATTTTCCCATTGTATCAGGCAGAGGCTTGATCACGACTTCTTTAGGTTCACGTAGCTTTTCAAGTGCTGTTTTGGGCATTGGATCAATTCCTGATTATTCAGTATAAAGTGCGCAAAGTTTATTCCCATCAGGGTCTCTTAAGTAGGCCAGATATAGATCGCCTGTGGGACGTTTGCGCCAACCTGGCGGGTCTTCAATCGCAGTGCCGCCTGCTTCTAGGCCAGCTTTGTGCCAAGCATTTGCCATTTCAGTCGACGCCATTTTGAATCCAATGGTAACGCCGTTGCCGCCATTGGCAGGTTCGCCATTTACAGGGGATGTCACAATTAGTTTGCCGTCTTTATGCAAATAAATAAGGCGTCCTTTAGGATCGTTTGGAACGTATCTTCCGCCAATCACATCCATAATTGCATCATAGAATTTTTTTGAACGCGCTTGGTCGTTTGTACCCAGCGCAATATGGCTAAACATATCTCAAACCCTTGTTTTAAAATGTAATTACAGACCGGATGCTTTTGCCTTCATGCATAAGGTCAAAGGCTTGGTTGATGTCTTCAAGGCCAAATGTGTGCGTGATCATTGGATCAATTTCGATTTTGCCATCCATATACCAATCGACGATTTTAGGCACATCTGTTCTGCCTTTTGCGCCGCCAAATGCAGTTCCTTTCCAGACACGTCCAGTGACTAGCTGGAAGGGGCGGGTGGCGATTTCTTTACCGGCTTCGGCCACACCAATAATAATGCTTTCACCCCATCCTTTGTGACAGGCCTCCAATGCCTGACGCATCACATCTGTGTTGCCTGTACAGTCGAATGTGTAATCCGCGCCACCATCGGTGAGTTCAATAAGGTGAGAAACGACATCCGTTGAAATGTCTTTTGGGTTGACGAAATCCGTCATGCCGAATTTGCGGCCCCATTCCTCTTTGGAGTTATTGATATCCACGCCGATGATTTTATCAGCACCCACCATGCGGGCACCTTGAATAACGTTTAGCCCGATGCCGCCCAAACCGAACACGACGACATTATCGCCGACCTGTACCTTGGCTGTATTCGTCACTGCACCAACACCGGTTGTGACGCCACAGCCGATATAACAAGCTTTATCAAATGGGGCGTCATCACGGATTTTCGCCAACGCAATTTCCGGTAGAACGGTGTAATTTGAGAAAGTTGAACAGCCCATATAGTGATAGATTGTCTGGCCTTTATAGGAAAAGCGAGACGTGCCATCTGGCATTAATCCTTTACCTTGTGTTTCACGAATGGCGGCGCACAAATTGGTCTTACCAGACAAGCAGAATTTACATTGGCGACATTCTGGCGTGTAGAGCGGAATGACGTGATCACCTGGCTGGAGTGTCGTTACGCCTGCGCCAACTTCGCGGACAATACCTGCGCCTTCATGACCAAGAACACTTGGAAACAAGCCCTCAGAATCTAATCCATCCAAAGTGTAAGCATCTGTGTGACAAACACCTGTCGCTTTAATTTCAACAAGGACTTCACCGGCTTTAGGTCCTTCAAGATCCAGTTCAACGATTTCCAAAGGCTTCTTAGCTTCAAAGGCGACTGCTGCACGGGTTTTCATGAAGTATTCCTATTCGATATTTATTGGGCCTAGCTTGGAAAGCACAATCAGAGTGTAGGGGATTATGTATAAATCGAGTTCACCAAGAAAGAAACCAACTTTGAAACGTTTGCCTATCTCATGAGAGATTTCTATTCCTATGGCGTCTGATACAAGTAATTGAATGCGTTAATTCAACGCCGATTTTATCTGCGCATACAGATCTCTTGTATTTATGGGTTTGGTGACATAGCCGTTTAAACCAAGGTATGACCACTTGGTGTTATCTTTATCGAGAACGTCTGCTGTAAGGATGACGACTGGTATGTCTTTCCATGGTTTATCTGATTTTCTAATATGTAGCAGCGTTTCTCGTCCATCCATTACTGGCATATGGATGTCTAAGATAATGAGATCAAATTTTTCTTTTTCCAACATCTTCAAGGCCTTGAAACCGTTGCTGACCTCGACTGATATGGCCTTTTGTGTCGTTAGCAGAACGTTGAGGATTTTTCTGTTTACTTCGTGATCATCGACGACAAGGATGCGCACATCTTCCAGTAATTCTCTGCTTTTAGTAGAGGGTTTATTTTGATGGGTTTCAACGACCTGTTTATTTCGTATTTGCTCTATCTCAAATGTGAGCGTGAATTCACTTCCTTTGCCGTATTGGCTGTTCAGTGTGACATCCCCGCCCATCAATCTTGCGAGTCGGCGCGTAATGGCGAGACCTAATCCTGTTCCTGAATGAGAGCGCGTGGTGTTGCTTTCCAACTGCACAAATTCCTCGAAGAGGTCTGTGCGTCCTTGAGTCGGAATGCCGCATCCAGTGTCAGAAATGATGCATTGAACGAGGCGCTTGCTGTCTGTGGTTTTTAAGACTGATGCGCTT
This sequence comes from uncultured Hyphomonadaceae bacterium, assembly GCA_964352025.1. Lineage (GTDB taxonomy): Bacteria > Pseudomonadota > Alphaproteobacteria > Caulobacterales > Hyphomonadaceae > Hirschia. The sequence continues at coordinate 22,202 of CAYGPZ010000024.1, read as the reverse complement.
ACCGTTATCTCACCCTTCAATGTGAATTTTACAGCATTTGAAAGAAGGTTAAACAAGCACTGTCTGATCCGCGTAGCATCGAATAAACACCTTGAGTTCAATTCGCGGTCTAAATCAGATGAGAATGAGAGGCCTTTTTCAATCGCAATGTTTGAATAAAGAGTGCATGCAGCTGATATGGTTTTGTAGAGATTATTTTCAGCCGGATGTAACTCCATCCTATTGGACTCTATTTTGGAAATGTCCAATACATCATCTAAAAGGTCGCGAAGCGTTTCACCAGAATTTACAATCGTCTCGAGGTATTCTTTTTGGCGCTCTTCTAATTCTGTAGTTTCCAGAATGTGCGCCATTCCGATTATTCCGTTAAGCGGTGTCCGGATTTCATGGCTCATATTCGCAACAAAAGTCGACTTTATCTGGCTGGCACGTTCTGCTTCTGAAAGTGCTTCTTGTAGCTTTTCTTCTTGTTCCACGCGATTTGAAATATCGCTGAGGAAACCAATTACTCTGATAGGTTTTGAGTATTTCCACTTTGCTATTTTGGTATAAGCCTTTACCCAACGGACTCTGCCCGATGAATGGATGATGCGGTGCGCAGCGTCGAGAGGGGGACCACCTAGTTTGTGCTGCTCCCACAGCTCTTTTAACTTACTCAAATCGTCAGGATGCACATACTCCCATAGATCTGTTCTATCGGTTTGATTAATGCCTTCTCCAAAAAATTCAACCAAAGCGCCTGAATGGTGAAATTGTCTCTTTTCCAGATCTATTTCCCACGTCCCAGCTTCTCCAAGGATAAGAGAGAGTTGTAATCTTTCCTGACTTTCTTCCAATTGTTTGAGCTGTGTGCGCTCAACTGTGATGTCTTCAAAAGTGGCTACAACGTGGGTCGGGGTTGGGGAGTTATTTTCAAAAATTGGGGCTGCATTGATTCTGATCCATTTTTTAGTTTCATCAGGAAGTACAATTCCCATCAATGTGCCGCGCTGACTTTTCCCTGTTTTAAGGGCAATCATTGCAGGGTGTTCTTCACCCGGGAAGGGGGCTCCATTTTCGTGGATGGAGCGCCATCTGGGGTCCGTCGACTTCCTGCCTCTCATTTGATCTATAGAAAGGCAGAGTATTTTTTCAGCAGCAGGATTTACACTAACGATAGCGCCAGTGTGGTCTTGAATGACCACACCCTCCTTCATGGAATCAATTACTGTATTCAGTAGTAGGCGGCTATCCATCAATAGTTCTGCCGTAGTCTATGACAACTATAGCTACTAAATCAGATAATTTAGATATCTTAAAGTGTAAAAAACTATTATTTAGCCACGTGCTTCAGAAACGTGTTGATCGAGTAATTGGAAATTTGCACCTGATACGAATTTTCCATTCACATAAAAGCTAGGCGTTGCCAAAATATCTGCTTGTTCAGCGAGTTTCATCGTATCTTCCAAAAGACGATAAGCTGTTGCGCTTTCCATGTCTTTCGTAAGCCTTTGAACATCAAGTCCGGCCTTATCAGCAATTGTAATTATTCGACCTTTGGTCAGGTCGTTTGATTGCATAAGGGCGCTGTGAAGCTCGCGATATTTTCCTTGCATATGAGCGGCGATAGACGCGCGCGCAGCAAGAGCTGATGTTTTTGTACGTGAGTCGAGAACGGGTAGTTCCATAAAGACAACACGTACATCACCGGCGTCGACCTGGCTCATTACCCAATTTGTCGATCGCTTACAATATCCACAATTATAGTCAAAGAACTCAACGATTGTAATTGGAGCATCTTTGGCACCAAGGCTAGGAGCACTATCCAGTGCTAGAAAAGCAGGAAGAAAATCTGCTTTTGCTTCTGCTGAAGCTAATTCTTGTTTCGCTTCTAAAGCCTGAAATGCTTCCACGAGAACTTCTGGGTTTTCGACAATATAAGCGTGTACAATTTCTTCAATTGCTTTTTTATCGGCTGATGAAACGTCGCTTGGCTCGGACGCAGCCTGAGAGCATGACGCGCTAATAACGAGAGCTGCGCATGCAGATGCTGTTTTCAATATAGAACCAAGTTTCATTCGAGTATTGTCCTTTAGGCTTTTGATTATGATAGGTTTATAGTTGTCTGCATTTAGTGAGCTGTGTCACCATTGTGAACATGTGCAGAGAAACTTTCTGATAATCTCCGTCGCCCACCACGCGCGCCTCTCAATTGCATTTGAACTTGAGTGATCGCCGCAATGTCGTCAGCACGACGCCATTTTGGTGTGCCTTCTTCCAGCTCTTCTTTCGCGCGTGTCGCAAAAATGTTCGCTCGGACATAATCCCCAATGACATATGATGATTCTGCGGTTGCTAGCTCTGCTTCCGCTGCGCGGCCAAGCGCTCCAAGCGTAAATGATAGCTGGCGCCATGCGTATGCGTTGTTGGGTTCAAGAATAAGAGCATCGCGAAGCAGTTCTTCAGCTTCTTCATTTGCGTCCCTTGTCTTTAGGGAAACGAGCGAGCGGGCCAAATTCACAAACATAAGTGAGTGTTCCGGTGCCAATTCTAGAGCACGTCTATGATGTGGGACAGCTTCATCAAAACGGGCGTTTTCATATAATATTTGACCGTAAAATTCGTGGAAATACGGGTTTTCTGGTTCGATATCGATTAGTTCTTGAATGCCTTTTAGAGCAGCTGTTTCGTCATTATTTCTGTGAGCCGCAATCGCGCGGGCATAACGTGCAGGTGTCGACATATCGGATAGGGGATATTTTGTATATGTTGCACGCGGCTGAAGAAAACCAATAAGCTTTGCCTGCATCATATCCAATTCACGTTGATAGAACTCAGGAAGTGGCGGCGAGTTTTTATCTATTGTTCTAGCTCTATTTCTAAGAGCGCCGATGCGCGCACCTGATTCTGGGTGAGTTCTGTAATATGGGTCTTGTCTACGTGCTGATAGGACTTCAGAAACGCGGATTTTTTCCATAAATGAAACAAGCCCATTTGCGGGTATTCCCGTCTGTTCTAGCAATCGAAGTCCTGTTTGGTCCGCAGAGCTTTCTTCAATACGTGTGTACTTGAAAAATGTAAGTGTCGCTAATTGCTGAGAAGATGCGACCAGCGCCATAGCTGCGTCTGGTGCTCCGGCAGCGGCGGCAAGAACGCCAAGCCCAAGTGCAATCCACGATGTTCCTTGTGCGGCACCTATTGCCTGACTTCGCGTAATATTATGACCACCAATAATATGGCCGGCCTCGTGTGCCATGACGCCAAGAACTTCTTGAGGCGTTTCTGCTTTGACGAGGAGGCCTGTATGGAAGAACATGCTTTGTTCGCCAGTTACAAATGCATTTAAGCTATTGTCGTTGACGATGTAAATTTCGACTTCTTCAGGGATTAATCCGCCAGCTTCGAAAAGTGGTTTTCCAAATTTGTGTAAAGTCGTTTCAATCTCAGCATCTCTAATGAGACTAAATTGAGCGTGAGCGTTTAAAACAGGCGATATAACTAAAGCCGATGCAAGCACGAATGTGCGAGACAACTGTTTCAATATGTCCATTTAGACGGACTCCTTCATACCCCCACGGTATTAAACTTTATTCTCACGTCTATGTATCTTAAGTGAATGATAGCCCAAGAGACACCCCCGTGATCATGAATATTCTATATTATAGATCACGAAGGTGTGTGTTCTTGTTATGGCAATGGTGAGCTTATTTCTTGTTCCACCATCCTAAACGGCGCTTTTTAGGTGCTGTTTTCTTGTCCAAAACCGGCGCATCCGCGTGCAGAGAATGAAGAACTTCTTCTTCTGGTTCTGCCGCAACAGGTTCTGAAACAGGCTTAGCCAATGGTTCTTTTGGCGTGTTGACCACGACTTCTTCAGCTTTTTCTTCGGCTGCAGGTGGAGTTGGTTCTGGCTCTGGAGCTGACTGGGTAGCTTCACCTGAAGGTGCGCTGTTGTCAGTATCGCCAGATACGTCACTTTCCTTGCTTTCTGAAGAGGTGCCAGAAGTTTCAGATGCTGTTACAGCAGCTATTTCTTCTATCGTTTCAACAGTCTGTTCAGAAGCGTCTTCACCTTTTTCAGCTTCATGACTTCCGGTATTTTCTGAAGAATTGGGTTTGCGGCGTCTGCGTCTACGCTTTTTGCCACGTCCTTCTTTTCCGTCCTCGTCTGAGGATGCTGATTGCTCTGATTTTCCTTCGGATGGTGAGATGTTTTCGAATTCCTCATCTTCTTCTGGGGTTTCGATTGCGAGAAAGGGCGCAGATGCAATCGCATCCAACATTTCCCCCCCGTCGACAGCGACATCAGGTGTGCGGCGGCGTGGACGACGTCGACGTGAACGGTGCGCTTTGGATTTAGGATCCTCACTCTTCTCAGAGTCAGATTCATTGTCCTCGCCATCGATGACTTCTAGGCCATCTGCAGTCGTCTCGGCGTTCTCATTTCCACGTCTGCGGCGGCCACCTCTGCGACCTCTGCGACGGCGGTGGCTGTTCTCGTCTTCATCTTCGTTATCAGCTTTATGGTCGTGAGATTCAGTCGTTTCGGCGACTTCTTCGACATCTTCTTCAGGACGACGACGGCGACGTTTTTTAGGTGTTGCATCAATAGGAACAATAGGCTGATACGCAATAATATTGCCATTGCCTGTTGCTTCGATCGAGAAATCGCCAGGCATCATCTCATCATCGGCACTGATAAGAATATCAGCATTGGTGCTTGTTTCCATAGTCGAGATTGAGTCTCGCTTATGGTTTAGAATGTAGAGGGCAACTTCGGAAGGCGCTTGAGCTGCAACATTGTCAACACGGTCATCTGCACCGCGCTCTTCAATCGCGCGAAGTAATTGTAAGGCTGCTGATTCAATAGAACGGTTACGTCCAGTACCGTGACACGCTTTACAAGGCTCTGAAGAAAGTTCCAGAACACCTGCACGGCGGCGTTGTCTTGAGATTTCGAACAATCCGAACTGACTGATACGGCCCGTTTGAACGCGTGCGCGATCAATGGACAGGCAGTCCTTCATTTTCTTCTCAACGGCACGGTTGTTTTTCGTCTCTTCCATATCGATGAAATCGATAACAACTAGCCCGGCTAGGTCACGCAGGCGCATCTGGCGACATACTTCAGCAGCTGCTTCAAGGTTTGTCTTAACCGCAGTTGCCTCGATATTACGTTCGCGCGTGGCTTTACCTGAGTTCACATCGACAGCAACAAGAGCTTCTGTTTGGTTGATCACCAAATATCCACCAGAAGGCAATTGCACGACTGGTGAGTAAATATTGTCGAGCTGTGCTTCTACACCCTTGGATATGAAGAGCGGTGTTTTCTGATCATGCTCGATAACCTTGTGCGCGTGATCAGGCATAAGCATGCTGATAACGTTTTTAGCCTGCACATAAGCTTCCTTGCCTTCGACAATAATATTGTCGACATCGCGATCATATAAATCTCGAATGGCTCGCAAGACCAAATCACCTTCCTCGTGAATGAGGCAGGGGGCCATGGATTCTAGGGTTTGCTCGCGTATGGTCGACCATAATCTAATCAGGTAATCATAGTCGCGGCTGATTTCGGATTTTGTTCGCTTTGCGCCAGCGGTGCGAATAATGAGTCCCATACCTTCTGGAACTGAGAACTCACCCATAATTTTCTTCAAGCGCTTACGGTCAGTCGCGTTCGCGATTTTACGGCTAATGCCGCCGCCACGTGCTGTGTTTGGCATAAGCACGCCATAACGACCCGCAAGTGACAAGTAAGTCGTGACTGCTGCGCCTTTATTGCCGCGCTCTTCCTTGACCACTTGGATAAGTAGAACTTGGCGACGTTTAATGACTTCTTGAATTTTATAGCGCTTAGAAGGTGCCTGACGACGCGGACGAGGTTTGCGTCTTGGGGCTTTCTTTTCAGCTGGCTCGTCGGCCTGATCAGACTCTTCTGTTGCATCAGCATCAGATACTTCTGTCTGGATCACGTCATCGCCCGCAGCGTTTGCAGCTACAGTTTCGGTGCCTGAATTATCTTCGGAGTTTTCGTCATCTGATGTGTCTGTATCAACATCGATATTGGTTGTTTCGTCATCAATATCGCCATCATCATCGTGATGCTCGTCGTCATGATCATCATCATCATTTTGAGAATCAGCCATTTCTTCAGCAAGAAGGGCTTCACGATCCTCTTTAGGGATCTGATAATAATCAGGATGAATTTCCGAAAAGGCCAAGAAGCCATGGCGATTTCCGCCATACTCAACAAAAGCTGCCTGAAGCGATGGCTCCACGCGCGTTACTTTCGCTAAATATATATTGCCTCTTAATTGTCTTTTATCACGTGCCTCAAAGTCGAAATCTTCGATTTGTCCGTCGGCGACGACCGTAACCCGAGTCTCCTCGGGGTGAGCGGCGTCGATCAACATGAGCTTGCTCATGTAGGTTAGCCTCATTGTTTAGGGGTGGGGCGGCGCAAATTTGGGCGACCAGCAACCCACGATGTCTGAATAGGGTATGCGTCATCTGACGCTTTCCAGAGCGTGCAAAGCAGATATTAGAATGTGATAGGAACTGACCCATCTTAGTCCTTGATCCGGCGGCTGGCTTCCTAACTATTTGGATCGGCCAGTATCGCACGTTTGAAACTCGAATAACTTTACGGCGCAGTCTAGCGTCTTTTCGCTAATATGGACTTGCGTCATAAGTGCTGCATAAACGCAACAGGTTACTAACTTGCACAATCTTTTCAAAAAAAGAAAGATAAAGTTTGCCGCTAAGTTGTGTTTAATCTGCCTTAATTCATTGTTCGTATATCAAATGCTTCTATTTTAAAGCCTAAATCGGTGGAGGATTGATGATTTGTTGCGACAATTAATTTTTGCTATTGGGTGCCTGATAGTGGGTGTTCTGGGTACTGTCGCGAATGCAGATGCTCAACAAATAGCACGAATCACCGATGTCCGTTTTGGAGAGAATGGCTCTATGACGCGCGTTGTTATCGACGCGAATATACCGATCAATTACGATTATTTCACGCTGTCCAATGGTTCTAGACGAATTGTTTTGGATATGCCGCGCCTGCGATGGTCGATAAATGGCATGACGAGCGAGTCTGGTTCCGGGCAAGCTGGTGGGCATGTTGAGCAATATCGCTATGGTCATAATTCACCATCCACATCGCGATTGGTTCTAGATCTCGGGACACCAGCTGATGTGGTCAATTCCTTCAGGTTAAAGCCCAAAGGAGACCGCAAGAGCCATAGAGTTGTACTCGATCTTGAAACAATATCTGCGGAAAAATTCGAAATAAAAGCCACTGCGGGTGATATAAATAAACGTAAAAAATCAGCTGATAATCATAAACGTAGAAAGCCTCTAATTTTTATTGATGCTGGTCATGGTGGAAAAGACCCCGGTGCCATCGGTGTAAATAAGACCAAAGAGAAAGATGTCGCATTGGGTGCCGCTTTGGATCTTAGGCGGGCTCTTTTGGAGACGAGACGATATGATGTGGCTATGACACGGGACACTGACATCTTTATTGAGTTGGAAGATCGCGTGAAAATAGCGCGTTCACATGACGTAGATTTGTTTATTTCGCTGCACGCCGACGCTGGAAAGAAATCAGCGACACGGGGTGCTTCGGTCTACACACTCTCTGAGTCTGGAGAGCAAAGATCAGAGCGGCTAAAAAATTCCAACAACTGGGTTCTGGATATCGAAAAAGATGACGAGCGGTCAGAAGAGGTGACAGCGATTCTTGTTGATCTTGTTAAAAGAGAAACCAAAAGCCGGTCCGCTGAATTTGCAGAGCTTTTAATTCCTTCGATTACAAGACAGAAATGGCCAACGCTGAGAAATACACATCGCCGAGCAGGTTTCTTTGTTCTGCTTGCGCCAGATGTTCCTGCAGTTCTTTTTGAAATGGGCTTTATGACCAATCCTGCAGATGAAGCGATTTTAACTTCATCTAGAAAGCGGAAAAAGCTTATTAAGGGTATCGTGGAAGCTGTTGATGTGTTCTTTGCCGATCAGGAATTCTATGTTGCCCAGCGATAAGCTTTAAATCTTTTCGTTCACGCGCCATAAAGTTACCCAATTGCAAAGTGATTCTATGTCGTGCTTGCTGGCAGCGATCGTGCTGAATTTATAAGTGATAGGTTTAAATAGCTTATGTTTAGAAAACTGCTTTTTCTCGCAGCTTTTTGTGTTGGTCTTGTTGGAGCCGGCATATTGGGATGGGTTTATTCAGTCACACGTGATCTGCCTGCTCCTCGAGAATTGAAAACATATGAGCCGCCCATTACTAGTCGTGTGCACGCAGGGGATGGAACACTGGTTGCAGAATTTGCACGCCAACACCGTGTTTTTATTCCTGAAGAAGAACTTCCTGATCGCGTTATTCACGCGTTTATGTCCGCTGAAGACAAGGATTTTTATAATCACAACGGTATAGACCCTAAAGGTATTATTCGCGGTGTTCTGATAAATGCATTACGAGGCCGTCGCATTACAGGTGGTTCGACGATAACGCAGCAGACTGTTAAGAATATGCTCGTTGGATCAGAGCGTTCGGTTGTACGTAAAGTAAGAGAAGCTTTCGTTGCGCGTCGGTTGGAATCTATTTTTACCAAAGGTAAAATTCTAGAGTTATATCTCAATGAGATTTATCTAGGTGGCCGCTCTTACGGGATTGGTGCTGCGGCGATAAACTATTTTGGAAAGCCACTTAGAGAATTGACGATTGCTGAGGCCGCTTTGCTTGGCGCTATGCCTAAAGCACCCGGTAGAGTGAACCCATATAAGCGCCCAGAAGCAGCGATCGCCCGCAGAAACTGGGTCATCGAGCGGATGAAAGTGAATGGGTATATTTCTGCAGAAGAAGCTGAAGCGTCTAAGCAGGAACCGCTTACGATTGCTGATCGCTTGAACTCTGAAGAAGTACTGGCATCTGCATACTTTGTTGAAGAGGTGAGAAGAGATATTCTTCGACGTGCCCGTGAGGGTGAGCTGAAAGGCGTCGAGTTTGATCAATATGCAGAAGAATCAGAGCAACAGGCTATGGCTGAAAAGCTTCTGTATGAAGAAGGCTTATCAGTTCGTTCAACTCTAGATTCTCGCTTCCAGTTAGCAGCTCAGAACGCTTTGCAAATGGGATTGGAAACATATGATCGCCGTACCCAGAGTTACCGTGGTCCTTTCGCAAGTTTAGAAAAGCCGGGCAAGGACTGGGATGATGCGCTTTATAAAGTAAAAACACCGAGCGGTTCTGGTGATTGGTCAAAAGCCGTTGTGCTCGCCGTTGATGATAAAGCCGTAAAACTTGGTCTGGAAATGAATAAGACGGGGTGGTTGGCTGAAGAAAGCCGGACATGGGTGAAGACGTATTCATCAAAGGACGGGAAAACGACTGGCCTTAAAAAGGGTGATGTTATCCTTGTCACTCAGGAGCCTGCACCAAATGTATTAGAGCGTACGATTGCTGATAAAGTCGAAATTGCTGAAGATGCAACATACCATGTGCGCCAATTGCCAACTGTAGAAGGTGCTTTGGTTGCGATGGACCCACACACTGGTCGTGTGATGGCGATGGCAGGCGGATATTCCTTCTGGAGAAGCCAATATAACCGCGCAGTGCAAGCGCAACGTCAGCCAGGGTCTTCATATAAGCCGATCGTTTATGCGGCGGCATTGGATTCTATAGATCCGAAAACAGGGACGTATTTCACACCCGCGAGTACGGTTCTGGATGCGCCATTTGTTATTGAAACGCCGCAAGGTTTGTGGAAGCCGGGTAACTACGCTGCTGGTCGTTTCTACGGTGAGTCGACGCTGCGGTTGGGAATCGAAAAATCCCGAAATCTAATGACTGCGCGTTTGGCGCAAGATGTCGGCATGGACAAAATCGCGGAATATGGTCGTAAACTTGGGATATACCCATACCCTGACGCCAATGCGACTGAGGCGGAAGCTCGCCGTATATTGGGTCCACAAACTTACTTGTCTCGTACACTTGGTGCTGGTGATACAACGCCGATAAAGATGGCCACGGCATATGCGATGTTCGTCAATGGCGGTAAGAAAATTGATCCCGTATTCTTGGACCGTATTCAGGATCGCTACGGTAAGACAATTCAACGCCGCGAGAAAAAAGAATGTGTTGATTGTAATGCACCTTGGGCAGGACAAGCTCCTCCTGAGTTTGCAGATACACGTGCGCAAGTCCTTGATCCGATTACTGCCTATCAAAGCGTTTCAATGATGGAAGGTGTTATCCAGCGCGGTACAGCTTCTCGTCTACGTGTCATTGATAAGCCTGTTGCAGGTAAAACGGGTACGACGAATGACTATTTCGATGCTTGGTTTGTGGGTTTCTCTCCAGATTTAGTTGCCGCTATCTGGGTTGGTTATGACACGCCTAAATCCCTCGGTGACGGAGAATCAGGTGGTCGCGTTGCTGCGCCTATATTCCGTGACTTTATGATGAAAGCATTAGAAGAAGCGCCATCCATGCCATTCAGGTTGCCATCAGGTATTCGTCTGGTCGAAGTTGACGCTAAGACTGGGAAAATCCCAGGGCCTAATACCTATAGTCAGATTATTGAAGCCTTTAAGCCGGGAACTGAGCCAGGTGGAAATTCCGAGGGCTTGGATGATTGGATCGATGGTTTAGAGCGCCAGCGTCGCGCCCAACAACAGGGTAGTTCCGTTGATCCGACATATGGGATAGACGAGAATGGCCAATATGTAGAACTGGGCACTCAACCCGTACCGCAGAACGATCCACGTTATGGTGTGGAGCAACCCAATATTCCGCCTTCACCCCAAAACGATAATAGGTCTTTAAATGGCAGTGTCGATTTTGGTCAGGATAGTTCGTTTGGTGAAGTGGACGTTGTGACGGAGACTGAAACAGTCGTACAAGAACCACAACCTAAACCATTTAGAGACCTTGGATTTGGTAACCCTGAACCTCAACCTGTAGAGCCAAACCAGCCTTATTCGCCACCCGTTGAGGAAGTCGCACCTGAACAAGAGCTTGAATACGGTACCTTTTAAGAGCTACAGCTTGCAGCCTAGATTTTTATGCCCCCGATTCTTTACTGGGTCGGGAGCGCTCTTTTCAATCGAGAGATATATGACACCCGAACTTCAGGCTATGGCCGACAAAATCAAGCAGTCAGTAGAACTGCTAAGGAGGCGTCTTTGACTGGGAAGTTTCCAGCAAAAGACTAGATGAATTAAACGCGCTCTCTGAAAATCCAGATTTCTGGAATGATGCTGAAAACGCGCAAAAACTTATGCGCGAACGTACTAAAATCGTCACGGCAATGGATGACATCAAAGCGTTGGAAACTGAAGTTTCTGATGCTGAAGAGATGTATGAAATGGCCGAAATGGAAGACGATGACTCTATGCTTGAAGAGATCGTCGAGTCTATGAAATCAGCGTTGGCGCGTGCAGAACGTGCAGAGCTGAGTGCGCTTTTATCAGGTGAAGTCGATGGCAATGACTGTTTTGTCGAAATAAATGCGGGTGCGGGTGGAACGGAGAGCCAAGACTGGGCAAACATGCTTCGTCGTATGTATGTTCGCTGGGCCAATGCGCATGGAATGAAGGTTGAAGAACTCGACAGTCACGATGGAGAAGAAGCGGGTATAAAATCTGCGACTTTGAAATTTTCTGGTGAGAATGCCTATGGCTGGCTAAAAAGCGAATCTGGGGTTCATCGCCTTGTGCGGATTTCACCATTTGATTCAAACGCAAAACGTCACACGAGTTTCTCATCTGTTTCAGTGTCTCCAGTTCTAGATGATACGATTGAAGTCGACATTGAAGATAAGGATGTGCGGACTGATACGTATCGTGCATCTGGTTCTGGTGGTCAGCACATCAATAAAACGGACTCTGCTATTCGTCTAACGCACGAGCCAACTGGTATTGTGGTGCAATGTCAGTCGGATCGTTCCCAACATAAAAACCGTGCCTCAGCGTGGAATATGTTGCGGGCGCGTATCTATGAATTGGAAATGCGTAAGCGCGAAGAAGCGGCGCAAGCCAATGCCGATGCGAAGACAGATATTGGATGGGGCCACCAGATTCGCTCTTACGTCCTTCAGCCATATCAGATGATTAAAGACCTTCGTACAGGTGTTGAAACGTCTGATACAAAAGGCGTGCTGGATGGCGATCTAGATAAGTTTCTAGAGGCATCCCTTGCGGCAGCTGTTGGCGGCGATAACGAAGCTTAGGCAAGATTTTCTGCCTAACCAATTATGAAGACTGACAATGCAATTTGTCAGTCTTTCATTAAGGCTTGCCCGTTAATTTGCGGGTATGAAAATACTTTCTTTTGTCTTCTCTATTGCTATGGGTTTGCTTGCTTCACTGAGTGTGGTTGGCACAAATAAATCAGTTGTTACGACTGGCCCGATGCAAACTATTTCCGGATACGCCAAGGTAACAGACGGTGATAGCCTTCGCATCGGCGATGAACGCATCCGGCTTTTTGGAATTGATGCAATCGAAGGTAAGCAGACGTGTAATTTTCGTGGTGAGGAATGGGCATGTGGTCGCTCATCTAGAAAAGCACTAGAGCGTGCGATCGGCCGTCAAAAAGTGGCATGCACTGTCTATGATACCGACAAGTATAAGCGTTCGGTCTCTATATGTCGCGTTGGTGAGACTGATTTGAATGAATGGCAGGTCCGCAATGGTTGGGCTGTGGCGTATACTAAATATTCCAAGCGATATTCAAATGCTGAAAAAGATGCACACGCAAATGATCGTGGTATCTGGCGATCTGATTTCGAACGTCCTGAGGATTACCGCCGACGTCTTCGCAAAGTGAATGAAGAACGCGCGCGCCAAAACCAAGCTAAACCTATCAAAGCAGGATGTGACATCAAAGGAAATATCTCATCAGGTTCTGGCAACCGTATTTTCCATGTGCGTGGACAGCGTGACTATGAGCGCGTCAGCATAAAAGTGAAGCAGGGCGAGCGTTGGTTTTGCACAGAACAAGAGGCTTGGTCTGCTGGTTGGAGAAAAGCATCTCGCTAACCGCCTTCAAGAATTGCTTGATCTAACGTCCAAATATCCCAATATTCATAAGGCTGAGGCAAATTGGATAGGGGATAATTGTGCGTTCATTTGACGAAATATGGGACATTTCCGCTAAACGAAAAGGCGGTGAAGCTGCTCTTATTGAGCAATTGCAATTTCCAAAATCGAATAGTGATATTTCAAATACGCCCGATGACCGCTTTCTCGCCCAAATGACCAAGGGTATTTTTCAGGCCGGCTTTAATTGGAAAGTCGTGGAAAACATGTGGCCTGGGTTTGAGGCTGCATTTGATGGTTTTGATATTTTCAAATGCCGTATGCTTCACGAAGAAGATTTTGATCGCCTCGTCTCGGATACACGCATTGTACGTCACGGGACCAAGATTAGGTCCGTCCAGCAAAATGCGAGTTTCATATTCGATGTCATTCAAGAGCATGGAAGTTTTGGAAAATTCCTCGCTGATTGGCCTGCCGATAATTATATAGGCCTGTTAGACGTATTGAAAAAACGAGGGTCACGACTCGGCGGTAATTCAGGCGCTTATTTCCTGAGGTTTTCAGGTGTTGATGGGTTTATACTCTCGCAAAGTGTGACGACCCGTCTAATCGCTGAAGGCATTGTCGATAAAGCGCCAACATCAAAGAAAGCTTTGGCCGCGACACAAGAAGCATTCAACAAATGGCGCGAGGAATCTGGCCGCTCTCTAACTGAAATCAGTCGTGTTCTAGCAATGAGCAATGATTGATGGATGCGAACAGTTATTCGTACCATTGCAGTTGAGTCTATTTATCTATATCCACGCTCCAACTAAACAAACTAGATGCTGGTGAATCGATTTGCGAGCATCCCTAAATTTTCCGAGAACTCATATATGTCTTGCAAAGTCCGTTTCGCACCGTCTCCAACTGGTCGTCTTCACGTCGGGAATGTGCGTACAGCACTGATCAACTGGTTGTTCGCAAAGGGACAGGGCGGGCAATTTGTTCTGCGTATTGATGACACCGACCTTGAGCGCTCAACGAAAGAATATGAAGACGGCATCAAGGAAGACTTGGCTTGGCTTGGTCTGGAATGGGATGACACATTCAAGCAATCAGATCGTTTTGCTGAATATGACAAAGCAACAGAAAAGCTAAAAGCAGATGGTTTGCTTTACGCGTGTTATGAAACATCTGAAGAACTGGACCGTAAGCGTAAGATCGCTTTGTCACGTGGCCGTCCTCCGGTTTATGACCGCACAGGCCTAAACCTGACAGACGAAGAAAAAGCAGCGTTTGAAGCAGAAGGCCGCAAACCGCACTGGCGTTTCAAACTGTCCGGCAATCCATGTGAGTGGACAGACCTTGTACGTGGTCCACAATCTATCGATACCTCTTCTATTTCTGATCCAGTGCTTATCCGTGCTGATGGGTCTTATCTCTACACATTGCCATCAGTTGTAGATGACATTGATGCAAAGATTACGCACGTCGTTCGCGGTGAAGATCACGTGACAAATTCGGGTGCGCAGATTGAAATTTTCCGTGCACTTGGTGGTACAACACCAGATATGGCGCATACGCCTTTATTGATCGGTGCAGATGGGCAAGGGCTGTCTAAACGCCTTGGGTCTCTATCTATCCAACAATTGGGACAAGACGGTATTGAGCCTATTGCGATTGCGAGCCTGCTTGCCAAAATCGGGACATCGGACGCCGTTGAATTGCGCGACAGTTTGAAAACGCTGGCTTCTGAATTCTCGTTTGATAAAATCGGACGTGCGCCAGCGCGTTTTGACGAAAAAGAATTGCTCGGCCTGAATGCCGAGATCACGCATGGTCTATCCTTTGATGACGTGAAGGAGCGTTTGGCGGCTCTGCCAATGGGTGATCTGGCAACTGAAGAATTCTGGTCTCTCGTGTCTGAAAACCTTCAAAAAGTAGATGATGCAGCGACATGGTTGCCTGTCTTCTTTGGTGACATTGAAAAAGCAGATTTAGAAGCTGAAGATGCTGCTTTCATTGCGGGCGCTGCAGCCCAATTGCCTGATGGTGATATCAACGAAGATACTTGGAAAGCATGGACAAACGCGCTTAAAGAAGAAACTGGCCGTAAAGGCAAACAGCTCTTTATGCCATTGCGTCTTGCTCTAACGGGTCAGTCTCACGGTCCGCAAATGAACAAAGTTATCGCGCTCTTGGGTCGCGATAAGGTTTTGGCGAGATTGGGCAGTTAAGAAAAGTGAGAAAATCTTGGAAAAGTTTGTTATCAAACAAAATTTAGGCGGCCCGATATTTCAAGTTGAGCTTACCGATACGACAATTTTAGTTGAATCCCAAAAACAATCATATTTTATTGAATTAGATCAAATTTCAGCTGTGTATTATTGTTGTAAGGTGTCTATAGGGATATTTGATAAATTTAGCATTGAGCTTGAATACAAAGAGGGCAAAGCAATATGTTTTACGATTGATAATTCTCCTATTGGAAACAAGAATAGATTAAAAGAATTAAAAAGGTTTACTTATTCAGTAATTGAGAAGCTTCACAGAAAAAAATCCAATGCGCAGGTGATGAAAGGAGTGCCCTTGAGACTAAGGGATCAAGGAGCGATTTTGCTTATTGTGTCGAGCATAGTACTTTGGCAATTGAACACAACAATGGTAAAAATAGAATGGCTAGAACTTGCAACTTTTATTGCCATAATTATTTCAATGGTTGTCTACTCATTTCGTAGAAAATTCGCTCAAAAAATTACTGATATTGAAGATATTCTATATGAAGTACAAAAGTAATGCTTTAGCTCGTGAACTAAAGCGATATGTAATTCAACCTACATCCACATAGCGGTTCAGGAACTCATCCATTGAGTGTTCTGGATTGTCGGACTTGAATACAAGGTCCAGCATGCTTGGTGGGGCGAATTTGTGTTCGACCATTTTATCCAGACATTCAAAAAATGGCGTCCAATACTCGTTCTCGGATAGGAAAGACATTGGCTTAGCGTGAAGCGAAAGTTTGGCCCAAGAGAGAGTCTCAACGGCTTCTTCAAGTGTGCCGATACCACCCGGAAGAACGACAAATGCTTCTGCTTCATCAAAGAGAAGTTTTTTGCGTTCGTGCATGGTTTCCACAACAACGTGAGGCACGTCTTCATAGCTGCCTTCAATGCGTTGAAGGAAACGTGGAATATATCCAATAACGTCGCCGCCGGCTTCATGCGCTGCTTTTGCGGCGGCATACATCAATCCGACCGTTCCACCGCCATAGACAAGACGCCATCCACGCTTCGCGATTGCGGTGCCTAATTTGGTGGCGAGTTCTAGATATGCTGGGTCAGCATCATCAGAAGACCCACAATAAACGCATACAGACTTGATTCCGGACATATACCATCTCCATTTATACAATGAATCATATATATGGGTTTGAACTCAAAAGGGAGAGTGCAAGTTGTAGAAACTCAACTATTTGCACTCGGAAAGATTATTATGAGTCCACGTGGGCATGGGAAAATGGCAGCGACTGCCGATAATGATGGCATTGAGAGCTCTGATGCGGGCTTAGTCTCATCGATTGGTCGTATTTTAAAGATTCTGGCGCGCCCAGAATTGTCCAAATGGCGACCGCTTATGGTGGTGGCGTTCATGCTGACGGTGACGGCGAAATTGTTTGCTGTGTCTGCGCCTTTGTTCTTTGGGGATGCGATTAATGCGCTATCCTCTGATCAGCCTATCCTTATGCCGGTTTTAATGGGGATGGCCCTTTGGGTCGGTGCGCGTTTTCTATCAACTGGGTTTCCATACTTGCGGGATGTGTTGTTTGCACCGATTAGTCAGGATGCGATGCGCGTTGTGGCTGTTGAAGCGTTTGGGCATGCACAGAAATTGTCACTTCGTTTCCACCTGACGCGGCGTACTGGTGCACTAAACCGGATGATTGAACGCGGTTCAGGTGCGATTGATTTTCTAATCCGCTTCCTCGCATTCAACATTGGCCCGACCTTGATCGAGCTTGTGCTTGCATCTGTCGTGTTGGGCGTGAAGTTTGGTATCGGCATGGCCATTGTCGCGATTGCGACTGTGTTGGTTTATGTCGTGTTTACACTTGCGATTACCGAATGGCGGGTGCGCCAGCGCCGTATTCTTAATGAAGAAGATACAGAATTGCGCGGACGTGCTGTTGATAGCTTGACCAACTTTGAAACGGTCAAGGCGTTCGCTGCTGAAGAGCGCGAGACGGAACGTCATAACCAGTCATTTAAGAGCTATAACAAGACTTATGTTGATACAGCACGTTCTCTTGCTTTGCTGAATGCTGGGCAAGAATTTATCATGAATTTGGGCCTGTTTGGCGTGGCTGGTCTTGGTGTTTGGGCGGCTATAGATGGTGGCTTGAAACCTGGTGATGTTGCGGCGGTGACGCTTATCCTGATGAATTTATATCGTCCGCTTAATATTCTGGGCTGGGCTTGGCGCGAGATTAAGCAGGGTAGTGTCGATCTGGAAAAGCTTTTTGGTCTGATGGACATGGAGCCAGAAGTATCAGATGCGCCGGATGCCAAAGAACTGCGTGTGGATGGCGGGCGTGTTGAATTTAAAAGTGTCGCTTTTTCTCACGATGGCAGAACAGCAGGATTAGAAAATGTCAGCTTTGTTGCCGAGGCTGGAAAAAAACTCGCTATTGTTGGTCCATCGGGTTCTGGAAAATCGACACTTCTAAAACTCGCTTTTCGCTTTTTCGATGTTGAAAAAGGTGAAGTCTTGTTTGACGGGCAAAATCTGAAATCCGTGACACAGAAATCATTGCGTGAAGCTTTAGGCCTCGTGCCGCAAGAAGTTGTTTTGTTCAACACAACAATCCGCGAGAACATTATTTATGGTGCGCCTAATGCGTCTCAAGACGAGATTGAGGCAGCGGCAGAGCAAGCTCAGTTGTTCGATTTTGTAAATGGATTGCCAGACAAATGGGATACCCGCGTGGGTGAACGTGGCTTGAAGCTTTCTGGAGGTGAAAAACAGCGCTTAGGTATTGCGCGTGCAATATTGAAGAACCCACCAGTATTAGTGCTTGATGAGGCGACATCAGCGCTAGATTCGACGACAGAAGCGGAAGTTCAGCACGCATTAGAATTGGCGGCTAAAGGGCGAACCACTCTGGTCGTTGCACACCGGTTATCGACGATTGCCGATGCCGATGAGATTATCGTGTTGAAAGATGGTCATGTGGCCGAGCACGGAAAGCATGACGCGCTATTGGAAGAGAATGGTATTTATGCCGAGATGTGGGAGCGTCAATCTAAAGGTGGTGAAGGCGAAGAAAAGAGAGAGGCCTCTATTCTTGCCTAATTGTTGGGTGGAATAAGCAGGGGTTTGTAAATTGCTAGGCATGCGGCATAATGTTGTGTGTTGATCTGGTGGGACCCACAGCGATATGGCCAAGATTTTTATCTCTTACAGACGAGACGATACACAATATCAGGCTGACAGACTTTATGAACTCATAAAGCCCATGGTGCCTGATCCTGACAAAGATATCTTTATTGACGTTGATAATATTCCGCTAGGGGTCGATTTTGTTGATCATCTAGGGGAACGTGTTGGGCAATGTGGTGTGCTGCTAGCGCTTATCGGTAGTCGCTGGTTGGATACGCAAAATCCTAAAACACAAGAACGACGTTTGGACGATCAGGATGATTTTGTCCGTATTGAAATCGCGCAGGCGTTAAAGCGTAATATTCGCGTCATTCCGATTATGTTTGACGGGGCGCAATTGCCCGATGAAACCGAATTGCCAGATGAGTTAAAGCCACTTGTCAGGCGCAATGGGATACCAATAAGTCGTTCAAGTTTTGAACATGACGTGAAGCGTTTGCTAAAAGGATTGGGGCTTGTCGATCCATCGGTAGAAACGTCACATCAGAATGCAGATATCGGCGAGCAAACGAGCTCATTTAGTAACGAGAGTTCGCGCTTGAAGGCTAGCTCAAAGCCGCGTCGAAACAATGTGATAATGCCTCTTATATCTATGATGCTGCTAGCTGCATTGGGGCTAGGTGTTTGGCTTGTAGATCCGTTTCTGTGGTTTGATCAATCTAGATTGCCAGCGCCTGTTATAGAGGCTTCCGGACTGAAGAATGATTTATCGAAAATTGATTTCAACGCCGCAAATATCAACACCAGACAACATTTTGAACGTCTCAATGTAACTTATTCTGTCGAGAGCCTTCAGCGCGTTGCGCAGCAAGGGAATGCTGCTGCAACTATATTGTTAGGGACAGCTTATGAAGTCGGGCTGAATGTGGAGCAGGATTATACAAAAGCACGCACCTATTATGAAAATGCTTGTACCAGTAATGAGGCGCGTGGATGTGTTTTTCTGGGATTTTTATACGACCGCGCGATGGGCGTTTCGCAAAATAATTCTGTAGCGCGTGAATATTATAGTCAGAGTTGCGAGGGCGGTAGCCCATTGGGGTGCAATAATCTTGGGTATTTTACCGAAAATGGCTTGGGTGGAATACAAGATAAGGTGCGGGCGAGGGAGTTATATATCTCGTCTTGCGATCGCGGGGAAAATCTAGGGTGTAATAATCTGGCTGCTATGGATCAGCCGAATAACTAATACGAGAAAGTAGGATTCGGGTTCTACTCACCAATCTCATTTTTTTGCAGGGGCGCGTCTTTAGCGTGCATCCATTGGAGGAGAGGCTTTAGAGGCAAAGCCCAGCCAATTCCCGCAATACAGTAAAACAGGATAGAGAGTATTTTCTTGCCTTGAAGCATTTCGCCAAGAATTGCAGCAATCGCAATATAGGCTGCTAGGAATGCTAGAAGGGCGATTGATCCAAATACTTTACGCAAAACGTATCTCCATAGGCTGCGACTATTCGTTGCCGTATCTGGCAATTAGCTTGCACTGAGCACAAAAATTGCTTGTATGCAAAACACATCGCTTATTCAATTTGATAACAGGCCTACATAACCCCGTATGAACACTCAACTATCTTCTTCCGATGTCGGTCTAAAAGGTATCCGACCTGAACGCGGTGCAAGTGCTGTACGTATTTGGCTTTTGATTATTGCAGCGCTGGTTTACGCCATGATCTTAGTTGGCGGCGCGACCCGTCTGACCGATAGCGGGTTATCAATTACAGAGTGGAAGCCTGTGACAGGTGCAATTCCGCCGCTAAATGCGGAAGATTGGGCATCGGAATTTGAGAAATACAAAACCCAGACAGATGAATATAAGCTGCAGAATAAGGGCATGGAAATGTCTGAGTTTAAGTTCATTTATTATTGGGAGTGGGGACACAGACTATTAGGTCGTTTGGTTGGCGTCGTTTTCCTAATCCCATTCCTGACATTCTGGGCATTGGGATATACAACACCAAAACTGCGTCGCCGTTTGTGGGCATTGTTCGCTTTGGGTGGACTTCAAGGCTTTATTGGTTGGTGGATGGTGTCTTCGGGGGTGGGAGATACGTCCCGCGTTGATGTCGCGCCTTATCGATTGATGACGCACTTTTCGCTAGCACTTTTAATCATCGGAGGCTGTGTCTGGACGTGGCTTTCATTACGGGAAGCTCCGCGGTTTATTGACGACAACCGGTCTCGCAATTGGGCGATTGCTCTACTCGTCGTCGCGAGCTTGCAAATGATGTTGGGCGCTCTAGTCGCTGGGCTAGACGCTGGACGCACTTATACCGATTGGCCATTGATGGATGGTGCAATTGTGCCTGCTGGATTTTGGGAAGCTTCGCTTGGTCTGCGTAATATTTTTGAAAACGCAGCAACAGCTCAGTTCAATCACCGAATATTCGCCTACATACTGCTGGGTTTAAGTATCTATACTGCATTCAAATTTACTCGTGCGGCGGATGGTTGGTATAAACGAACTGCTCATTCAGTTGCTGGGCAATCTGTATTGGGCGTTATTACGCTCATTTTTGGCGCGCCACTCTGGTTGGGTCTAGCGCACCAAGCTCTGGGAACTATTGTGTTATTATCGACAGTTATACTTGTCTGGCAGTGTTCAGGGCATCGCGAGCGGTAATTGGGTTACTGACTTTCAAGTGTTTCTTGTAGGTTTTGGATATCATCGTAGCTTGGTGCATTCGTGGTAACCGAGCCTTCGTAATTGAAGTCCTTTAAGATAGTTTCAGCGCTGATGAATGAGATTTTGGATGCGCCATCAGAATGTTCGCCGGCTAAAGCTATCAAGCCTTTAGGGTAATCAACGGAAACGAAGCCTGAATAGACTGCTACAGAATTTATCTGTAAGGGGGCAGTGACTGACATGCCTTCTTTAAGAGTAAACGTCCGTTTATGCTTTTCGTTGATATCTGAGGCTTTGATTAAACTTTCGATGCCTGGTTCCAGCATCGTAAATGTATCGACGTCGTCTACACTATGATTGAATAGAGCGGATGTTGGCGTGCAGTAAGTTCTTATTTCCTCAGTTAACTCTTCGGATCGTTCCTCATAGCTTGGGCTATCGGTTGAAATGTCCACCGTGAAATTGAAATAGTCTGTGCCCCTGATATAGCCGCCATGGATAGCTGTTTCTGCGTATTCACTTAGACCAGAGCATAGAATATCAAATTCTTCTGCATCGCCGGTCATTGGTAAAGAAGCAAAACCTGTGAGTTGGTTTTCTGGAGACACCAATGCAAGTGATAGTAATCCGTCATTGGACTTCGTAACGTGAGCCAATAAGTTTGTATCACCGACTGCAATAGCTGCACCCGCGGCGATTTCTTTAAATAATCCTGGTTCAGACTTCGCAATCGGGATTCCATCCAGATCAAACGACTCGGCGGACCCATCCTCAAGAATCGCAGTTATATAATATGCATTGGAGGCTGATTTTCCGATGGCGAGGTCCACAATTGGGCCAGATGCAGGTTTAGATTCCCAGATGATTGGGAGAGATGGAAACTCGGTTTGTGCTTCTTGCAACACGGTATTTGGTTGATCTACCGCTGTTTCTTCGCTATTTTCCTTAGGTGAACAGCTAAAAGTCAAAAATGTTGCTAGGAATCCTAATGAGATTGCTAGCTTTGTGTTGACAAAGGTTACCTTGGACTGTAGCCACACTCGCTCGTTCATTTGAACAATCAACTTTCTAATAATATGAGGCCCCGTGAGGGAGCGATGAAAACTTATTCTGCAAAACCTTCCGAGGT
>CAYGPZ010000023.1:0-40588 GCA_964352025.1 uncultured Hyphomonadaceae bacterium | reverse complement strand
GCTTCAACTGCTACTTCTTCTGTGGCTTCAACAACTTCTGTTTCAGCTAGCAATGCATCAGCTTCGTCCAATTTTTCAAGAATGCTGGCGTTCAAATCGTCGGTTTCATAATTTTCACTGTCAGGCTCAGCAACAATTGCTTCTGGCTCAACAATTTCAACTTCTTCAACAACGACTTCTTCGATCACTTCAACAGCTTCAACGTCTGGCTCAACCAATTCTGCCACTTCCGTCGACGCTTCAGCGACCATTTCAGCTTCTTCTACTGTTTCTGCTACCTCTTCAGCAACCTCCACAGCGGCTTCAACTTCTTCATCAACTTCTTCTGCTACCGCTTCAACTTCTTCAGAAACAGTTTCTGGTTCAATTTCTGCGGCAATATCTTCAACTGCAGCGACAAGTGCGATTTCGGCAACAGCGTCATCTGCTGGTGCAGCAAAAACAGGCTCAGCTGTTACGAAAGGCAAGAACAACCATTTAGATGCCTCACCATCTTCAGAGATGCGTGCCCATTCGCCATTTCTTTCGTAAACTTTAATCTCAGCTTCAGCACCGAGCATTTCATCAAAGTCGGCTGACATCTCAGCTTGTGCAAATACAGGAACGAACTTTGGTGTAATTGTGAAACGATCTTCCACAACTTCCCACGATACTTCTTCAACTTCAGAAGTAACTTCAGCTTCTTGTGCAATGGCAGGCGTTAGCGATAAAGCAAAACTGGCCGCTGAAGCAAACAAGACTGATTTAAGTGTTTTAATATTAGAAAGAGGTTTCATCAAATAGGTCCTTGATTAAGAAGTAATCTCCCCGCCCCAACACGCAATAGAAGATTAGAATTCAATCATTCGCTTCTTCGTTGAAAACATTTTTCAGAATTCAGCAAGTTTTCGCAAATGAATACGATCCCAAAAATCAGGTCTCGCTTAAGAAGTTAACTAAACGTAAATAAAATAAAATCAAGGCAATCGCTGCTATTATCACAAATCGACAATATCAACTTTACTATAGCCAAACTTTTCTAGTACTGGGAAGTATGCCTCTTTAGTTGCTCTACCCCCTGTAAGTAAAACACGCCCAACAGGCGAATTTATTACATTATTTTCTAGATTTAAGAGAGTTTTGACTTGCCGTGCAATCGCTTCACCCGTGTCAATCAAGGTGGAAACATGCTTGGGACAGGCCAATTCTATCCTTTTTTTAATTAAAGGAAAATGCGTGCACGCCAATACGACGATATCTATTTGATCTCCATACGCCTGCTGAAAAAGCGGATGCACCGCCTTCTCAAAAAGTGACTGATCAAGGTCCTCACCTCGAACATAGCGTTCTGCCAATTCAACCAAGCCAGCACTACCATGCCGCAAAACTTTGATTTTAGAAGCAAAATCTCGTTCAAGGTCATCTAGATATTTACGGCGCGTTGTGCCCGGTGTCGCCAAGACCCCGATTACGCCAGTCTTGGTTTGCTCTGCCGCTGGCTTGATAGCGGGCACTGTTCCTACAACCGGTATATCGACTTTGGCACGTACAGCCTCCAAAGCCAGCGTACTAGCAGTATTACAAGCAATAACCAGAACATCTGGCTTGGCTTCCCTCACAAGCGCTTCGCAAAGCGTTGGCAATCTAGCTTGCAATTGCGCGTCGCTTTTTAGCCCGTAAGGAAAAAAACCAGCATCCGCCGCATAGTCTATAACGAGATCTGGCACTTGATTTTGAAGGGACCGCACAATCGACAATCCCCCAACACCACTATCAAAGACCAAAACTCTACTCATCAAACCACCCTTTAAGACTCCGTCGGAACACCCTTGGAGATATCCATGTATAGGTCCGGTCGTCTATCCCTGAAAAAGCCCCAAGCTGCTCGCTCCTGATCTATTTCCTCAAGGTTGAAACTTGCAAGTTTAACGCCCTCTTCTTGCCTATCTAAATCAACAACGACCTCTCCCGTGCCGTCGCAGATAAAACTCGTACCGTAAAAAGACTGGTCATTTTCCAAGCCCACGCGATTAGCCGCCGCAACCGGAATCACATTGGCAACAGCATGCCCCTGCATAACGCGTCGCCATCTTGCGGCCGTGTCCATTTCGGGAGCCTGCGGTTCAGAGCCAATTGCCGTTGGATAAAGTAATATATCAGCGCCTTGAAGCGCCATAGCGCGCGCACATTCCGGATACCATTGGTCCCAACATATACCGACACCGATATTTCCCTTTTGGGTATTCCATACTTTGAAACCCGTATCACCGGGACGAAAGTAGAATTTCTCCTGATACCCAGGACCATCAGGGATGTGGGATTTGCGATATACCCCCAGCAATTCACCATCTGCATCGATCATGACAACAGAGTTGAAATAGTGAGGACCAGATTTTTCGAAGATTGAAACAGGAATAACGACATCGAGCTCTTTGGCCAGCGGAGCCAAATGTGTTACGCAAGGATGTTCGCGCCAAGGATAGGCTCTACGAAATTCTTTTTCTTCCTGCGTCTTACAAAAATAGTGTCCTTGAAAAAGTTCAGGCAGCAAAATAACGCCAGCACCCTTTTGAGCAGCGTCGCGAATAAGTCCTGCGACCTTCTCAAGGTTTGCATCTATATTATCACTAAATGCACTTTGAATAATTGCGATGTTCAATAGTCTGGACATTCAAAACCTGTTTTTAGCTGCCAATATAAAACCATCATGCGGGTTGTTGTTGTGTGATGCAATGAAATGATCCACCGCCGGTTAAAAGATAATTGGACGGCAAACCAACGACCTGACGATCTTTGAATATGTCTTGCAAAATGGAGATAGCGTCCATCGCCGCGTCTTCACTGTCTTCGCCATATATCGGCACTACAATGCTTGAATTTCCAATAATAAAATTCATATGGCTAGCAGGCATTATCTCGCCATCTGTTCCAAGATATTTTCCCGGTGAAGGAATTTGCGTCACGCGCAATTTTTCACCATTCGCATCTGTCGCTTCACATAGCGTCTGGTAGATCTCATCAAGCACTTTGGCGTTGGGATCATCCACTCCTGTTGGCGACTGGCACACGACATGTCCTTGGGCAACAAAACGCGCGACATTGTCCACATGCCCATCCGTATGATCGTTTAACAAACCACCTTCTAACCAGATTAGCTTTTTAGCCCCCAAAGAATTTTCGAGCGCCAATTCAGCATCTTTCTCAGTAGCCCAAGCTTTATTCCGATTAGAATTGAGCAGGCATTCTCGCGTCGTCAGGAATGTCCCTTGTCCATCTCCATCGATAGCGCCGCCTTCTAATATAAATGGCGCAATCGTACTGTATGCATCTGCCAGCCACGCCACGGCGCGCGAGACTTTATCATCATGCTCATAAATATATTTGCCGCCCCAGCCATTAAATCCAAAAACAACGGCATCTGTGTTTGAGGTAAATATCGGTCCCGTGTCACGCAGCCAGATATCTCCATAAGGCTGTAAAATGATTTCCGCTTTATCACCCAGAGCAGCTCTCGCGCTCTTGGCCGCTTCTTCATCTTTGACCAACAATTTCACATGGTCGCCTTTGCGATCATTCACTGTCTCAGACAGAGTCTGGATCATATTGGTGACTTCAATTTGCGCATGTTTGGAATGAGGCGGCCAGAGTTGCTCACCCTCTCCATCCAGTCCGCAAGGCCAAGCTGTCCACACAGCGCTGTGCATTTCCCACTCTGCAGGTGGAATTGGTTTTCCAGCTTTTAAGTCAACCATGAAACACTAATCCGAATTGGTAAAACAAGCGGGCTTATATCTCTCGTCTGGCAATCACGGTCAATTCATTCCTTCCAACAAATAAAAAGGGCGGTACCCAAAAGCACCGCCCTCCTCAATTTTAGATCTTAAGACCTTCTAAGCAATGCTTAGAATTCGTAACGGATACCAAGTTTCAGCTTCCACAATGACTGCTCAAGAACTTCAAGATTTTTGATTGCAGAGTCTGAACGAAGATTATCATATACATACTGTCCGTTTGCGATTGAAGCGCCAACAACAGCACGTTCATATTCGTATTCAGTACGTTCAATAACACCCCAATCAGAGTTGAGCAGGTTACCAATGTTCTCAATATCAAAGAATAGAACAGACTTGTGACCATTCATTATACCGGGAAGCTCTTGTCTAAAGCGTAGGTCAATGATCGTTGTGGCGTCAGACGTGTCGCCATTACGCTCTGCAATTCCGCCAGCATACTGAGCTAGCTCAGAACTGTTGATGTAATCAAAGAATTCTTGCTGAGCTGCTGCATCACCACCAAATGAATCTGCAGAGAATAACGGGTCTGTAGGACCTGCAGGAACATACAGCAGGTGACCTGCATCATCCACACGGCTTTCACGCGCACAACGTCCACCACCCAAGTCAAACACACATGCGTTATTTTCAGAGAATGTGTATGAATATGGCTGACCAGTACGGTAAGTCGCGTTCAAACCGAAAGTCGTGAAGTAATCACCAAAGAACGCGCGTTCATAGCTCGCGCGAACTTTAAACGCGTGTTCAACTTCAAAGTTTGATCGTGCAGTGGTCGGGAATTGGAAATCCAATCGTGGCGTATCGGAGTAGTTTGAAGTCGCCGTTGATGATGTACCCATTCCAATGTCGTTAATGTCTTGGAATGTGTAAGTCATATTAACGTCAAAGCCATTATCCCATGACTTTGCAGCGCCAAGAGCAACCAATAGGCTGTTACCTTTGTCTACAGAACCTACTGAAATATACTCAGGGCTTGTACAATCGTAGATACCACGTTGACCATCTGGAGAACCACCAGCACCGTTGCAGTTGCGGTACCAATATGGCTGGTTTTCTAGAACGTTGTATAGGGCATCCGCAGAAACCTGCCAGCCTTCAACGAATGGTTGGGTAAGTTCATAAACACCACCAAATGATACTTTCCAAGTCGTTGGAATTTGGAACGATGGGTCCAATGCATTCACAGAACCATCAGGCTGACCTGACGAAAGGTCATTAAGAACAGCGTCTGGAATGTACTGACCTGTTGCTGCGTCTGGAGTGAATGGGAATGTGAATGGGCCAGATAGGCCTGTTCCATCGGAAATTACACCATCGTTTGAGAAAGAGTTAGAAACCCAAACGTTTGGTGAACCGCCCGAGAAACGCCCTACACCACCGCGTAATTTAAGGACATCTGTTGGCTGCCAATCAAATGACAAACGAGGAAGTAAAACACCATCTAGATCACTATAATCTTTTGTGTTGGTAAAACCTGTCTCAGCTATAAAGTTGTCGTTTCTACGAATTTTACCATCACGTTGTTGGTAAATATCATAGCGCAAACCACCTTTTACATTCAGAGTTGATGAAACGTCCCATGAATCTTGAAGATAAACTGAGTTTACAGCGTATCCGAAAATCGCGCGAAGGTCATTTTCATCATTCGTCACAGCGTTGTCGTAAATTAGGTTTTCAACAATACCGTTGCGGAAGTTTTCCACGCCATCGAATAGGTAAGAACCTTCGGCGTTTTGAGCAAACAAGTTATCAACATCTACTTCTTCGCGTTCAAAACCAAATGTAAGTGTGTGATCACCTGTTACATATGTACCCTTAGCTTTAACCTGGAAAAACTCCTGATCAAGCTCATTTCCGTGACGGAAACGGTCAGGACCGAACACGATGTTTGTTGTACCCGTTCCAACTGCCTTTGGAACTTCGACAGAAATAGATGGGAATTCAGCACCGTTTAGAGAGTTCTGACCTGTTTTCTGAGTCGTGTGAGAGATTTTGAACTCAGTCGAGAAATCAACTGTCCAGTCTGAAAAGACTTGTCCAACATAAGTATCAACTTCTTCTGAACGATTATACCATGCAGACGTTAGGCCTAGAGCATCTCTTGAACCACCAGCAAAGTTGTTACCGCTTTGCTCGTTAATTGTTGCACCTTCATTGTGCATATATGTGAACTTCACACGGTGATTATTGTTGATGTTGTAATCAACATTAAGAAGATATTTTTCTTCTTCAACCGGTGGCTTTGTGAAGTTAGCACCAGCGTCAAACCCGTAAACAGAAGAAGCAATAGAAGCAATTTCGTCTACTTGAGCTTGCGTGACGTCTCTGTCAGCAGGCGTTGTGTCAACAAGTGCTGTTTCTTCAAATTTGTCGTAAGCACCAAAAATGAAGAGCTTATCTTGAATAATTGGCCCACCAAGTGAAAAACCATATGTTTTTTCTTCAAACACTTGATCCGAAAAATCTTCATCTCCTGCTGTATCACCAGCGTATGAATCATCTGAGAACTCATAAAAAGCAGAACCATGCCATTCATTCGTACCTGACTTAGTTACAGCGTTGATTGTTCCACCGGTAAAACCGTTAGATTCAACATCCATTGGTGCAACTTGAAGAATAAGCTGATCAATTGCATCGTAAGGGATTGGAGAACGCTGTGTAGGGTATCCGTTTGAGTTCAAACCAAAACGGTCATTCAACGCTACACCATCAATCGTCAAAGAATTGTAGCGATTATTTGCACCTGCGATTGATAGCTCTTTGTCACCACGATCCGTGATGTTCACGCTTGCAAATGGTGAAAGCTGCGCGATATCCGCGATGTCACGGTCGATAGACGCTGCTTTACTAATCGCGTCCTGACCAAAAACTGTCGCAGCAGCTTCAGCAATGTCAATTCCACCAAGTTGGGACGCAGTTATTATCACAGTATCCATTGTTGCGACATCTTCTGTGCTTGTTTCAACAGAGATGTTTAGTGGGTAGGTTTCATTCAACTGAATGAATACGTCACTTACCTGCACAGGAGCGAAGTTATCACCGGAAACTTCTACTGTGTAAGGCCCACCAACACGAAGACCACGCGCCACAAAAACACCTGATACATTAGTTGTCGCATTAGACATCGTACCCGAAGGAAGGTGAGTTACCTTCGCAGTCGCACCTGATACCGCAGCACCATTTGCATCTAAGACAACACCACGCACCGCAGATGTTGTAACCTGCGCTTCGGCTTGAAGGACTATTCCTGAAGAGATGGCTGCGACTGCAACACCACTGATTAGATTTTTCCAATTGGTCATCGTTAAATTCCCCGTAAGACCACTGACTAAGGCACGCGTAAAATTGGGAGGGACGCATGCCGCGAGTAGATCTCGGGTATCGGGTGGAGATGACACTTCAGAGACAGTTATCAAACTGTCATTTACTAAAAAAAAAGTGCTGCAATTTTACAACTCTTACGACAGTTTTATGAAATTTGCCTCTATAGTCCAAACAGCTACACGTACTGTCATAATCTTTTGTTTCACAACAATTTTGCAATCTCACAAATCCTTA
Source organism: uncultured Hyphomonadaceae bacterium (assembly GCA_964352025.1). Classification (GTDB taxonomy): domain Bacteria; phylum Pseudomonadota; class Alphaproteobacteria; order Caulobacterales; family Hyphomonadaceae; genus Hirschia. The sequence goes on along the minus strand of CAYGPZ010000023.1, from coordinate 33,257 downwards.
CAGGGACTGCTTTTCAACGTTAATCATTTGCCAAATCCGTTTTAAAGCGGTTTAAGTTGAATCACTTAAGTCTAATAGTGAATGTCAGAATCTCATGCTTCAATTTGCTCAACGTTCTCCAAATACAATGGCTGCTCTTCTTATTGCAGCTCTTGTATGCATCAGACTCGTTACCATCATTTTATCTCCATTAAATATTGGACCAGATGAGGCACAATACTGGCGTTGGTCACATGAACTAGACTGGGGATATTATTCCAAACCGCCCCTAATCGCGTGGATGATTTCTTTGACGACCAGCATTTTTGGTCATGCAGAATGGGCTATTCGGATTTACGCCCCCATTGGCCACGGGCTAGCAGCTTTCTTCTTATTCCTACTCGGGAAAAAAGCGTTTGATGTTAGAACAGGAGCTTGGGCAAGCGCAGTTTATCTGCTTATGCCAGGTGTTTGGTTGTCTTCAAGCATCATCTCAACGGATGGCCTGCTTTTGCCTTGCTGGTCCGCTGCTATAACGCTCTTGTGGTTTCATCGCGAAGATCCCAAATGGCACTATGCAGCACTGATGGGCTTGGCGATTGGGCTTGCGTTTTTAGCGAAATATGCAGCGATTTACATCGTCATCGGGATAGTACTGACTTTTGTCATTGATAAAAAAACACGATCAGCCCTGCTTTCACCGAAAAGCCTCGCAATTATCGCCGCAGCAGGAGCAGTCATACTTCCTAATATTCTGTGGAATGCGGCAAATGATTTTGCAACGTTAAGCCACACAGCTGACAACGCAAATTGGGAAAACTCAAAGTTCAATTTGGGCAATATGTTCAAATTCGTAAAAGATCAGTTTGGCGTGTTTGGACCGGTCTCATTCCTTATTCTTTTGGGCGGGCTGTTATTCATATTACCGACGACGGACAGCGAGAGCGCTCGCAAAGATAGATGGTTTTTGTGCTTTATCCTCGTCGCGCTCATAGTCATTACCGGGCAGGCTTTTGTGTCTCGCGCACATGCAAACTGGGCCGCCAGCGCCTACCCTGCAGCATCAGTGCTGATCGCGGCATGGGCATTGAGAGCCAATTGGATTAAGCTCCTTAAAATCGGCGTCGCGATAAACGCAGTTCTGGGAGTATTGTTTCTGGCAATTACGCTCGTGCCAACATTTGCTGACCAGATTGGTGCCTCTAATGCGATAAAACGCGTCCGAGCATGGGAAGCGTCGATATCTCAACTAGATCAAGCCGCAATATCTCATAATGCGTCAGGGATTGTTTTTGACGAACGAGAGAACTGGCACAATATGGATTATTATGCTGGCAAATTAGATGCGGCGTCAGATTACTTTCTATGGCAGCGACATGATTATCCACACGCCTTCGCTGAATCATACGCACCTGTGCCAGCGGATACAGATGACACACTCCTCATCGCATCTGTTCGAGATAATTTCAGCGCACGCATGCGCGAAGACTTTGAAAATTTTGAACCTGTTGGTCGATTAGAAATCCCCATCGACCAAACAAGAAAACGTACCTTCTGCCTATTCAAGGCAAGTGGATATAAACCACTAAAACGTACGAAAGAATACGAATTGAAATTCAAAGATGCCCAAGAGCCATGCCCGAAATAGTTGCAATAAACCGATAGAAATAACGGCTGTTACTTTTCATTTTTCCAGACTTCTTCGACACGATTGTTACGACCACAGGAAGTTCTGTAATAACGATATCTCAATGGATTCTTTTGATAGTAATCTTGGTGGTATTCTTCGGCTTTCCAGAATGGAGCCGCATCAAGAATAGGTGTCACGATTGGGTCTTCCAACACACCAGACGCTTCAATGCTCGCTTTCGACATTTCTGCGGTTTTTCTTTCACTCTCATCATTCACAAAAACAGCTGTTTTATAACTGTCTCCACGATCACAAAATTGACCGCCATCATCTGTCGGGTCAACGTGCCGCCAGTAATATTCCAGCAATTCACCAAAACTAACAACGCTGGCATCATATTCGATCTGCACGACTTCATAGTGGCCTGTATCAGTATAGGTAACCTGCTTATAACTTGGGTTATCAACATGACCGCCGGCAAAACCTGACAGGGTCGAAACAACACCTTCTACTTTGTCAAAATCGGCCTCGACACACCAGAAACATCCGCCGGCAAAAACAGCAGTTTTGGTTTCCGAACTTACAGAAACAGATGGAACTGGATCCGCATTCGACTGGCTACAATTTGCGACAACAAGCAAGGTCGCAGCGAAAGAAAGAGACTTTAAATAGGACATAACAATATTATGTGCTCAATTCTCTTACGCTTCAATAAAAGAAAACCGTTCTCACACCCATTTGAAGACACGTGATATTCTACTCAGCTGCGTATACTTTTCCGGGTGCGTCGACTTTTTCATCTTCATGCAAATCATCTGTGTCGGAATTAGAGACAGTATTTTTGTTCGGAAAAAACTTGTTCATCATCCGGTCTCTCCAACGCGCCATGTTTTCAGGTGCCGCTAGCCAGACAGGTGTTACAATCAAGGTCACGGTTGTTGAAAACCCAAGACCAAAGACAACAGCCGCCGAAAGTGGAACCCACCATTCTGCCGCTGGACCGCCCTTGCCTATCGTACCTTCCGCAAAATTTATGCTCAGCTGAACCATCATCGGCAACAATCCACATATCGTTGTTGCTGTCGTCAACAAGATTGGACGCATACGTTGCGCAGCTGTCATAACAGCAGCTTCATGTGCTGTTCGGCCATCCTGAATAAGTCGCTGATAAGTGTCGATCATGACAATGTTGTTGTTCACAACAATACCTGCCAAAGCCACAATCCCTGTTCCCGTCATAAGAATGGAAATATACTCAACAGCGAGCTGTAGACCAATCAACACACCAATGGTCGATATTATGACCGAAGATAGAGTCAGAAACACATGATAGAAATTATTGAATTCCCAAAGCAGTATAATGCCCATCAAGAATAACGCACCAAACGCCGCAGCTTGGAAAAATGCAGCCGCTTCAGCAGATTCTTCATCTGCACCTTCAAACTTAATTTTTACACGGGGATCAAAATCCTGCGTGCTCACCCAATCCTTCAATTCCTGAGTGATCAATGCTCCTTGCCCAGATTCAACAGCGTTCGCACGGAATGTGAAAATGCGGTAGCCGTCCCGACGATCAATACGCGATAATTGCGGTGCGGGATAACGCTCGACAAAAGTCGATATTGGCGTAGGTCCATCAGGTGTGAAAACGGTTAGTTCATCAAGCGCTTCAACCGAGCGATATTCTTTTGGAAATCTCACACGAATATCAATCTCGTCGATTGCATCATCTGGACGGTAACGTCCTGCTAGTGCACCTGTTGTGACCAGCTGAACAACGCCGCCAACCTGACTAATATTTGCACCAAATTGTGCTGCTCTTTCACGATCAATACGAAGACGCCATTCAGTACCAGGCAATGGACGTGTATCTTCGATATCGACTAGCCCGTCAGTGTTTTGTAATTTCGTGCTAATCGTGTTGGCAGCCTCTTCGAGCGCGCCCTGATCAATAGAATAGAGCGAAATTTGTACATCCTTACCGACAGGTGGCCCTTCTTGAAATTTCGCAATTTCAATATGAGCTCCAACAAATCCTTCAAGTGCCTTACGGATATCTTCTTCTACTTCGCGACCATCTATTCCCGGCGCATATGAATCGATATCGACAAGTAGCCGCCCAATCGTATCAACCGGAATAGACCCTGTACCGTCGCCAAACCCTCCAGAAGACGCACCAGCCCCAGAGATGGTGGTCACAGATGTAAGTCCGTCTACCGGCAGGATTATAGTCTCAACGCGTCTAACAATCGCAACTTCTTCATCTGCCGACAAATTTCCTTGAGCACCAACATAAATATATAACTGCTCTGGTTCTGTATCTAAGAAAAACTGAGAGTTGTGAGGTGTCGAACTAAACCACACAACAACCGAGGCACAGACCACTATCAATGAAGCGGTTACAATCAATGGACGGCGACATAACGCTGATATTGAGCGTGTATAAAATCCAAAAATGCCTTTGGCTTTTAATGGATCCCCGCCATCACCCGAAAACTCCTTGAGGCTGGAACTAACAGCCCTAGAGCGTCCACCAACAACGCCCCCCAACACTGGAAGGAATATCAACGCCATAAATAAAGATGCCATCAATACAAATATCAGCGTGATCGGCAAATACGACATGAATTTGCCCGGCATTGAATTCCAGAACAAGAACGGCAAAAACGCTGCAAGCGTCGTCGCGTTTGACGCAATAATAGGCCAGAACATACGTTTACCAGCAGTGGCGTAAGCTTCTTTGCGTTCGAAACCTTCAGCCATTTTTCGGTCGGCATATTCAACGATAACAATCGCACCATCAACGAGGATACCAACGGCGATCACAAGTGCGAAAAGCACCATCATATTAATCGTGTAGCCAGCCAATCCTAAGAATAGGAACCCCATGAGGAAACTAGCTGGTATAGATATACCGACAAGGATCGCAGACCGAAGCCCCAAAGCCCCGACAACAATTATCATCACCAATATTACAGCAGTCATAATCGATGATTGTAGCGTTGATATCTGGTCGCCAATTTCCGCGGACTCATCTGCGGTTAGAACTACGTTTAACGTATCAGGCCACGTTTTCTGCATTTCAGCCAAACGCTCGCGGACAAGCGCAACAGTATCCAAAATGTTTGCACCAGAACGTTTGACAACGTCTATGGAAACAGCCGGCTTACCGTTAAAACGCGCATACTCATCGCGGTCTTTAAAGGTACGACGAATTTCAGCAACATCTTTTAGCGTGACGACACGATCACCAACACGTTTAACAGGAATGTCATAGGCGTCTGCGGCAGTTTCAATGAGACCGGGGACTTTGATCGAATAACGTCCCTCTCCCATATCGATCCGCCCCGCAGGAATAAGGCGGTTATTTGCTCGGATCGTAGAAAATATTGTTTCCGCTGAAAGGTTATAGGTTTCAAGTTTGATAGGGTCGACTTGAACTTCGAGAACTTCCTCGCGTTCACCTTGAATATTCGCCTCTAATATACCCGATATACCTTCAAGGTCTTCCTGAATGTCACGCGCAATGCTGTAGAGACCTCGTTCAGGCAAGTCTCCGTATAAATTGATAACGACAACGGGGAATAAAGCCGTGTTAAGTTCGGAAATGACTGGCTCTCGAGTTTCTTCTGGAAACTCTCTTTTGGCCATATCAACCTTTTCACGCACATCCACCAATGCCTGATCAATATCAGCATCAATTTCAAACTCGATCGCCAATTGGCCTGCGCCCTCCAAGGCGTAAGCATCGACCTGTTTAATCCCTTCGATAGTACGTATTTCAGCCTCAGCCGGACGCACAAGCAAGCGTTCGGAATCTTCTGGGGAAATACCCTCCAGAGGAATTGTCACCAGTACATAGGGAACCTGAATTTCCGGCGCGGCTTCTTTGGGCAGATTAGAATAGACAGCAAGTCCAGCGATGATAGCGCAGACTAATATCGATAGTACCATTCGGGCGCGCGAAACGGCCCCATCGATGAGAGCATTCATTATGCGCCCTCCTCAACGAAAGATTCGACGCGCAACCCTTCTTGAACATAATCCTGTCCTTGAATGATAATATTCACATTATCAGGCAGACCACGAACCCAGACGCCTGTCTGGTCACTATCAATAATTTCAACCGCCGCAAGGTTCACGACAGAGTCAGTCCCGACATAGCGAACACCGGGTTTTCCATCGTCAGAATACACAATCAGAGCAGGGGAAATGTGATGTGCATATCCCTCGCCGATTTGAATTCTTACGTTTGAAGATTGACCCGCAGGCAATGCCATATTCGGATTTTCAAGAGCGACTTCAACACGGTAAGTACCCGTCCCTTGGTCTGCACTCGACGCGACGTATTTCACTTCACCGACGACACTATCGGTTTCTGAATTTCCAAGCCTTGCAGTCGCAGTAGAACCAGCCTGCAAAATGCCAGCAAACTTTTCTGATACATCCGCCGCAACGATAAGCGGGTCTAGATCAAGCATAAGACCACACACGCCACCAGGTGAAAGAAAGTCACCAACTTCAGCTTCACGCTTTTCAAAAACACCTGCAAAAGGCGCTCTAATATCGGTTTTGGACAATTCCACTTCAGCGCCCTCAACGGCTGCGATTGCAGCATCCAGTACCGCTTTGGCTGCCGCTTCCTGATTAGGAGGCTTCCATCCCTTTTCCACAAGGTCCTTTGTTGCTTTAAAGTCTAGTCTTGCGGATGCAAGGCGGGCTTTAGCCTCATCAAGTTTTGCTTTTCGAGCATCAACATCTAGTCCACACAAAACAGCATTTAACTTAACCAAACGTCCTTCAACTGCATTCGCACGCGACACGACACCAGTCGTTTCAGACCGCACAAGAACAGATCTTTCAGGTTCAGACCGTCCTTTTAAGCTCAAATAGACAGGGTGCATTTCCGATTGAGAATTACGCACAAGCACACGAATTTTTTCATTGCCATTTCGTTTTTCTAAAACGGGCTTATCAAGGGTTGGAACAGCACTCGCCTGTCCTTCTGGAACATTTGCATGCGTTCTATCGCCCGTACGGAAAACCGCACTTCCAGCAAAATAAAGAACAAATACTGCCAGTATTCCCGCAGCAATTTTCATGGACCGCGACATTCACGGCTCCCTTTCACTCTAAACTAGTCTATTCGTTTCAGACATACATATAGTATAGGTTACGACAAAATTGGAGGTTTGGTTTGCCAATTAGATTGGTTAATGGACACTCTGTCGCAATTTCACTTGCAGAGTCCTACTCATTACCCCAACCCAACTAACAATTTTACATAGTGTATAAATAAATTTCCTGCAAATTTTATTAAAAAGAACCCAATATTGCTTTTTATTGCCTTCTCTAAAGTGACAGTTTAGTTGCATCTTTATGTGAGAAGACTTAGCTGATGATATATCGACTGTTTCGAGATATAGAAACGCTCAGAAAACCCAATTTCATTTAGGACTTTGAAGAATGGACGCCGCCGCAAAACCAGCAAAAGCCGCAACCGGACCTACGGAAGAAACAGTTCTGTCAGTAAAACATTATACTGATCGTTTATTCTCTTTCCGTTTGAGCCGCCCTGCATCATTCCGCTTTCGGTCAGGCGAATTTGTGATGATTGGTTTGTATAAAGATAATGGAAAACCTTTGCTTCGTGCATATTCCATTGCATCGCCAAGCTGGGATGAGGAATTAGAATTCTACTCAATCAAAGTTCCGGACGGTCCACTCACGTCTCGCCTCCAAAAGATACAAGAAGGCGACAAGGTTTTATTGGCACGTAAGCCAACTGGAACTCTCGTGCATGACGCTTTGGTCCCAGGCAAGCGCCTATACTGTTTTTCGACTGGAACAGGGTTTGCGCCTTTCGCGAGTGTTATTCGTGATCCTGAGACTTACGAAAAGTTTGATCAGGTTATCGTCACGCACACATGTCGCGAAGTCGCTGAACTCGACTATAGTAAGCAAATCGTCGATGAAACTCTGAACCATGAATTCCTGGGTGAACTCGCCCAAGGAAAACTCGTACACTACGGATCAGTTACCCGCGAAGAATACCCGACTAAAGGTCGAATTACTGATCTTATGCGCTCAGGCAAATTATATAATGATCTGGATGTTCCCAAACTGAACCCGGAAACAGACCGTGTGATGATTTGTGGCTCAATGGAAATGCTGGCTGACACCAAACAATTATGTCTGGATGCTGGCCTTACCGAAGGTTCAAACGCATCTCCGGCGCAATTCGTTATTGAAAAAGCATTCGCAGGCTAAACAGATATATAGCTGGGATGATCAGCCTTTGGTCATCCCTTTATTCTCATTGAATTTAACCGACTGCTGCATCCGGCTGAGAAGACACTTCCCACCCAGCATTATTCAGCTCATTGAGGTGCGATGCTAAATCTTCTTGAGATATCGGTTTGGCAACACAATCATTTGCGCCGGCTGCCATTGCTTCGCGAACCTTCGCAAAACTCATATTGGGTATCGCCGCAATTATAGGAATACGTGCAGACGACCGTTCCGCCTCCCATTGGCGAATCGTTCGGATAGCTGAAATACCATTCAATATTGGCATTTGTGTATCCATTATAACAACATCGTACTGGTTCGCTTTGACAGCGTCGATGGCCTCTTCGCCATTTTCTACAAAACTGACCCCAAATTTCATTTTCTGAGCAAGAATTTCTAGAACACGTTTATTTAGCGGGTTATCCTCTGCAACCAATACTGACAATTCAAACTGTCCATTCAATTTGTCTTGGTGACCGGCTGGGAGCTCTCGTTCAAATTCTTGCTTAATAGGCAACTCAGTTAGAATGCGCGTAATCCGCTCATTATCTTTTTCGAAAAACACCGTGCCCTGTAATTTTTCTACAGAGCCGTGAAGATTAACCATCGACAAGCCTTCTTCTTCGGCGTTGTCTAATTCAATTAAAACAGAATCTGAATAAGGAATTTTCGGAGAAGCATATTTAACATCCAACGTTAAAATGCAAAGCCCCTCTCCTGAATTATCAATCTCAACATCGACTTCGATTTGCTCATCTGGATGCGCATTTGCTTGTAAAGTCTTTATCGTCTTGGATAGATTGGCCGATATTTTTTGGGATTTCGCAATATAAGTTTCATCTAAACCGTCTGCAAAACGCGCCTCTACGGAACTAATATTTGAAGTCTCGGATACGCAGGTATCCACCATATTTTTAACATTGAATTCAGCAGCTTCTTCATCAAGTTTTTTAGTATGCAGTGATGCAAAATCGCCGATGTCTTCGATCGAATTAGAAACCAACTCTGTAGATGTCTGCATCAGTTTCAGCATACCAAGATGTTGCTCGTCAGTTGAAGACTTTTGAAGAGCTTCAGACAATTCATTTATAGATTTTAATTGCTCTAAAGCAGACTCAACTATCTCCGGCACAAGAGATACCTTTTTTATATGCTTTAGTTTCAATTCTTTTTCGGCTTTTTCAACCATCAAATCTGTCTGTTGAGAAAATGAAATATCCCACATAGACCCCATCATGCGGATAGGACGTTGATTTTCATCATACTCCTGGCGAGATGCAACAGAAACCCAAATTTCACGCCCAGCTGCATTCTTTTTCCTGAAAGATAAACGCACTGGTGCGCCATTGGCAAAATGATGCCTCCAGGCTTTAGCAACGCGTGGCTTATCTTCTGGGTGGGCCGATTTGAATAGATTATGTGTAAGTTCAGTTAAACTTGGCTTTTCTGTAAAAAATGGTTTCCAGTCGCCATCTATGTTCACCGACTTATTTAGAAGATCAATTTCCCAGACCATCATTGAAGATAGCGACAGACCGTACTTCATGAGTTCCTGCGAAGCTTCAGCATCAATCTTTGTCTGCATGATTTCAGTGACGTCACGCGCTATACAAGCCGCACCGCAAATTTCACCATTCTCACCGTGCCAAGGTGCACAAATCCAATCAACCCAACGTGTTTCAGATTTGATCGATATTTCGACCTGTTTCAATTCATTGTAATTGCCATTTAGGGCCTTCGATATGCCCTCAAGAATATTAGCTGGCATTCCATCCCATAGTTGAGAGGATTTCCCGCCTAATATATGGCTTTCTTCTTTTTGTACGAGATCACAAAGAACCGGATTGGCAAGTGAGACTTTCCCTTCCACATCAAGGATAGCGACCCCCATTGGAAGGTGGCCCACAACAGCGTGAATTGATGAGTCCGTCTGCATCGCTGATCGCAAGGCATTCACACTATCAGTTTTATTAAGCGCGACACCGCTTACGCCATCCAGTTCGCCATCTTCTGTGTAATTTGGAGACCCGACAAATTCTAAATATCTTGTTTTGCCATCTGGACATTGCACCGAACAGCTAACGGGAGCTGAACTGCTATAAACTTGCCCCTTCACAAATGCAGACGACAATTTTTTAAGATCGTCCGCTGACATCATTTGAGCATATTCGGCGTATGATAAAGGCTTGCTTGAGGGATCCAGCCCAAACATACGAAACATTCCAGGCGACCAGTAAGTTGGTTTCGTCTTGGAAATGACCCAGCGCCCAATCCCTACTAGCTCTTCCAATTGCGCCAAAGCATCGTCGGTTTCTTTGCGCCTTTGCTCTAGACGAACTTGGCGCGTTTTATCCACCGCACTATAATAGAGACAACCGTCTGGAGATCTATTTAGGGTAGCAACGACCTGACGAACATCCCACCCAATCTGCATGATTATTTTAAGGTTTGTAATGGTCTCATTGACTTCAAGCTCATCCATTTTCTGAATGAAGCTTTCTCGACAATCTTCGGTCATATATGATGTCAATAATACATCGTCTGCGCCAGCCGCAGGCGCAACAAACCGACGAAAAGCCGGGTTTGCGCGACGAATTGATCCATCTTCATTTATGACAGCATAGTGCTGATCAACCGAGTTAAAGAAGAACTCCAGAGCTTCGTTATCCAATTTGGCTTGCGCTGAAGTGTTCTCGATCATTACCTAAGGTCCAAAATTCTACCAATTCACATTGGAACTTTATTTTCATTAAAATTTGGTACCAAAAATAGTTTAACAAAAAACCTATAGGTGTTCATCTTTTTCAATTAGAACTATTCTCGCCTTAGTTGTGCCGCTTCACGATGACGTCTCATCCATTCAATATGCTCACGAAATTTCGTCCAATCATCATGTTCATCGATTTGCGCCCAAATATCTTCGATGTCGTCCAGCAATAAAGTAACCGGCTCACAGCCCTCAAAATAAGGTGAATTCAAACGCTCCGCAGCGACTGGTTCAAAGTCAAACAAAAGTCGTTTCGTTGGCGCGAATGCTTGATCTTTATATACACTGGATTGAGGACTATTTTCCAACCGTAACTCGCTTGCCATTCCGCAGAATAAATCAAAAAAGCTCTGCTCGAAGCCTGCCTCAGCTTGTGTCAGCCATGTCAGAAATGTTTGCACAAACTCATCATCTTTATTGTTATCTTTTGTCGGTGCGAGTCCCAGACGCCTGAATAGATGTTTTCTAAAGGCAGATTTATAAGTTTCGGCATAATTATCTAAAACGGCTTCAAGTTCAGAAACGGTACAAAACCCTAAAAAACATCCGGCCAATTGGGTCAAATTCCACAAACCCACTTCTGGTTGTCTCCCAAAACGATACCGACCGCCTTGATCAAAATATGCAGCTACAAAATTAGGGTCCGACTTAGGTAAAAACCGATATGGACCATAATCAAAGCTTTCCCCTGTTATTACCATATTATCTGTATTCATAACGCCGTGAACAAATCCAGCCGCCATCCAAGACGCAATCATGTCTGCGGTTGCTACCATCACAGCGTGAAAAAAATTCTGTACAGTTTGCGAAAAAGTATCGCCGCCGACTTCTGGATAATAATGTCTAACTGAATACTCTATCAGTTGCTGCAAACCCTCTTTGTTTTCCATATAAGCCAAACGCTGAAACGTTCCAAAACGAATATGGCTATGTGACATTCGAACCATTACAGAAGATTTGGCAGGGCTTGGCTCATCTCCCCGGTGCAACTCTTCATGCGTTTCAAACAAAGTTAGCGTTTTCGACGTATTTACGCCCAATGCTTCGAGCATTTCGGTTGCTAAGGCTTCCCTTACGCCACCTTTTAAGGTTAAACGTCCATCTCCGCTTCGCGAAAATGCCGTCTGTCCCGACCCTTTGGTCCCCAAATCAAGCAATCGACCGTCGCTGTCATGGAACTGCGCATACAAAAAACCACGACCATCTCCAAGGTCTGGATTGTACTGCCCAAACTGATGACCATGATACGCAAGAGCAAGTGGCTCAGGTAAATTTCCGGGCAATTCATGGAATTTACAGAAATATTTTTGCAACATTTCTGAATTTATTTCCGAAAATCCAATTTTTTTTAACAATTCAGGGTTGAAGTGACGTAGCGTCGATCTTTTAAAATCAGCACATGTGGTTGCAATTGAAATCAACTCTTTCAATTCTAGAATTGTTTGTGCAGGCGTGCATCTTGTGTCGTCTTCCGACATATGTGACATTTTTAAATATCCGAAATTCTGGACCGCAAAGAGAAAGTCATTTTCAACTTAAACAAGTAGTCTGGATGAGAATGTTTGTTCTGTAAGCCAAGATCATTCTCAAAAAATATATAAAGCATGAAATAAAATCATGCACCTATTGGGAGGAATAACATGTCTAAAGCGAAAAGTGCATTACGAAGCGCGACTTGTCTAGCAACATTGCTGACACTCACGACGCATTCTGCCTTTGCTCAAGAAGGTACGAATAACGACGGTGATGCCAAACAATCGGCCGTTCAAAGAATTCTGGAAACCGTAACAATTACTGCGACGAAACAAAAAGATGCAGAAAATGTTCAGGACATCGCAACAGCGGTAACAGCGTTCAACGCAGACACACTTGATGTGTTAAAAGTGCGCGACTTTGAAGATGTATCCTATAGTTCTCCAAACGTTACTCTTACCGATATTGGTACGACAAAAGGTGGCGCAAACTTTGCCATTCGCGGATTAGGTATAAACTCCTCCATCATATCTATAGACCCAACAGTTGGTGTTACAGTTGATGGTGTTCCTCTTGGAATCACGTCCGGTGTTGTCTTCGACATGTTTGATCTGGACAGCATTGAAATATTGCGTGGTCCACAAGGTATTTTACAAGGTCGCAACACAGTAGGTGGTCTTGTTGCGGTGAATACAGGCAATCCAACGGACACATTCCAGTATGATTTCAAAGTATCTGCAGAAAGCCCAATAGATAGTAACCGTGGTGGCTTGAACTCATACGTACAGGGTGCCGTATCAGGCCCGCTAGTTGAAGGAAAACTAAACGGTAAATTAGCGGCGTACTTTAACAATGACGAAGGTTACTTTAAAAACCTAGCAAACAATGAAAACCACGGTGAAGGCGATGCAAAAATCGTACGTGGTGCTTTGGAATATCTTCCATCTGAAACTTTCTCAATATTGGCTAAATTAGAATATTCCGAATTTACAGGCGATGGACCGTCAGCACAGAACCGCTCAATATACAGTCGGGGCACTTTGGATTTTGCAATCGACAATGAAGGCTTTTACGAAACCGATACAACATTCGCGTCCCTAAGAATGGATTGGGATGTTCCGTTCGGTGATGGTCAAATCACAAACATAACCGGATATCGTCAATACAACGCAGATACGAGTTCAGATATCGACGCCCTTCCTCTTCCTTTATTCGATGGGCTGTCAACAACAGAACAAGACCAATTATCAAATGAGCTCCGATATAACGGCTCTTTTGGAGACCTAACGGTAACAACTGGTGCCTTCTACATGGAGCAATCTCTTGTTTCAGAAGAATTACGCCAAATCACTTCAGCGGCAGTAAATCCAGCGCTTCCTCCTGGCCAAGTTCCTTTCCCGGGTGGTGGTGACCAAGATCACTTATCATACGGTCTTTATGCGCAGGGTGAATATCAGTTTACTGACAAGCTCTCGGCTCAGTTAGGGGTGAGGTATTCATACGAAGAAAAAGACGTAGAAATCACCTATGTTATTCCTGCGCTCTTACGTGGAATATCAAATTGTTCAGTACTCGCAGGCACCTGCCCAGTCGATTTTCAGGACAAGAACGACTGGAGCGGATTTACACCTAAACTCGCAGTCGAATATGATGTCACAGACAGCTCTTTGCTTTATGCATCGTATAATCGAGGGTTCCGTTCTGGTGGTTATAATTTCCGCATCACAGACCCTACAACTTTCCAAACTTTAGCGGCGACCGCTAACAATGGAGAATTGTTCTTTGATGAAGAAACAATCGACTCCTACGAAATTGGTTATAAATACCAATCTGAAGATGGCCGCGTACAATTAAATACAGCCGCATTCTTCAACCAAGCCTCAGACCTACAAAGAGAACTCAATGTTGCTAGCGCCACATCGGGTACATCTCAACTTATCCTGAACACAGCAGATGCAGACATCAAAGGAATCGAATTTGAAGGTCGTGTCGCTTTATCTGACAATTTCTTGGTAACCGCAAACCTTGGTTATATCGATGCAGAATATACAGATATACGCTTCCCAATCTCTGTAGCGTCCATTCCTGACATCATAACTGGTAATGTATCGGATGCTGATTTTGCTCTGGAACTACCTAGAACGCCAGAAATGACATATGGAATTGGCTTTGTTTGGGATCAGGATCTTGGGTCTGCCGGTTCACTAGAAACCACAGCAAACTTCCAACACAGAGACGAAAACTTTTACAGTGACAACAATTTTGGTGTGATCTCAGCGGTAGATATGCTTGGCGCTAATATTACTTGGAATACACCAAAAGACGGTGTGTCAATTTCCCTCTATGGAAAGAACCTGCTCGACGAAGCCTTCTCAGGTCAGGACACTCTCACTCCATTCTCTGGAAACCCAAGCAATCCATTTGGATCTTTTGCTCCGCTTAACAAAGGCCGCCTAATCGGGTTGGAACTTTCGATCAAAGGGTAATTTTCTAAACTCTTCGAATACTAGGGCAGCCCCATTACGGGCTGCCCTTTTTATTTCAGCTAAAAAAGTCTCGTAAAATTTCACCTGCATGCTTGATTGCTTCGCGCGCTGGTTTTGAAACGGCAACAGTATTGTAAAACCCATGTGGCTGCGATGGATAATCTTCCAAAGTGACTCTTACCCCTGCAGCAGATAATTTGCCTGCATACGCTTTACCTTCATCACGCAATGGGTCCCATCCAGCAGTAATGACATGTGCTGGCGGCAAATCTTTATGTGACGGACTAAAGAGAGGTGAAACGCGCGGATCCATGGAATCCTGCTCATCACCTAGATATACAGACCGACAGAAATTAAATACCGCCGGAGAAAAGAAGCTTCCTTCTTGAAGAGAGACGCCCTTTTCTTTCAAGTCGTGGAATTGAGCGAGTGGATATATCAACAACTGAAATGCAGGCGCAGGACAATCACCTTCAATGGCCGCATGAGTAACCACCATTGATAAATTTCCACCTGCGCTATCGCCAGCAACTGCAATTTTTGATGGATCAACACCCCAATGTTCAGCATTGTCATTTGCCCATTTAAAGGCGCTGATGGCGTCATTTATCTGCGCAGGAAATTTATGCTCTGGTGCCAATCTGTATTCTACCGATAGTACTCGGCACCCTGATGCATCTGCTAAGCGGCGACATATTGAATCGTACGATTCGATATCCCCCATCACAAATCCACCGCCATGAAAGAATACAAGTCCGGGACCTACAGGGTATTTGGCACTATGAGGCGTGTATATTCGAGCAGGTATTGCGCCATCTCCACCCGACACCTCAATATCTTCAACAGATTGCATCTGAGGTAAGTCGGGCTCAATCGCTTGAGAGAGTTGGATGAATTGCTGCCGCACTTTTAAAAATGGCTCGGTCCAGTCCAACTTTGAAAGGCGGGAATTTTCGATATTTTGCGTTACCCGTACAGCAAAGTTTTCCCAAGTCTTTTCAAAAAGACTAAGACCAACCTTCGCTTCATTTTCCGACATGAGTTCACCTTAAAAGCAATCTAGAACGTCACTCAGACATCAAAACATAGACAGAAATAAGACCTAAATAGCCAATCTTATCATGACGCGGCTTGATGAGCTTCTTTTAGACCTGCCGCCCAGAAACGAGCCCTTGTACCTGGTGGTAATGATTGTAGCGCAGCAATAAGTGAATCGAGCTGTTCACAGCCATTTATCCCTGCAAAACTATCTTCTGAGATAGACGAAATGGAACCATCTACGTTCGCGTCATCTGCCAGTTTTAAATCTGCACCCAATATCAATTTGAAGAAATTTGGAATTTCCGGATTGGCCGCTAGCTGCATGACAACTGGATCAAGTTTGAGCTTATCTTCTGCCGTATACTCGCCGGAATCAGAAGCCCCATTTTGTAACGATTCAATCGCGCTTAAAGCAAGCAAAACCCCTTGCATTCCGAATTGATAATTCTGGCTCTGATAAAACAGATATTTTGAATACAAATCTGGATTTTGAGAAACCCGGTACATTCCCGCAAGATTACAAGACCTGCCACCTAAAAGCTTTTGCGATTTTGATACGTCATTCATGAGAACAAGCGCTTGGTCTAAGAAAGCGACATCAGTTTTGAACAAATCATCAGTGCGCGAAATTATGTACTCGCCTCCCCAAGACAATAACATCAATGACAGTGCATTTCTATCTGCGCCAGCTTGCGCCTTCTCGGCCATATCGGTCACAAGCCTAGCATGAGCAACCGGCTCTAACTGCTCAACCTTTAGAAGGACCGCCTTGGTCAATTCATCTTGGAAACCATAGGCATTTATCATTCCGGCTGCTTCAGGAACAGGCCTTTTAGCAACTAGCTCAGCGATTGTCTGAGAGGCATAGTCTTTATTTCCACCTAATAATTTAGGCCCAAACAGCACCGCCCCAAAACAAAGCGCAACAACAAGACCAATTACTACATACCAGATAGGCCCATCTTGGTTGGCTTTAAATGGTTTGCCACCTGTTGCATCATATCCCATGAGAAACTTCCCGAAAATTCAAAATAGTCTGTAATTATCTGGTTAATAGATTTGAATTTCGAAATAGTTACCAAAGCCCGAAGTTCCATACCGCTAAGTATATCGCGGGATAATTACTCTAAATTCTTGGGTACAAAAAGCATGTAACACATTATTTTAAATACAAAAATAAAGCAAACACACGCTCAAGTAACCCTAAAAAACAAAATGAATAACAAAATCAAGCAATTTATTAACCCTTTTAATTTATAACAAATATCAAATAACAGTTTGACTACTGGGTTGATAGAATGAGCACAGAAACAAATAATCGCGATCAAGAAATCTCCTCCTTACTCGAAGTCGAAGGAGAAATCGTATGCTTGATGAGAAAGCTTCATAGTTCTGAAGACCTCAGCTACGCAGAAGCAAGTGACTTTTTTACAGACATTCATGCGCACGCCGCTTGGACAGATCTTCCACCACTTGCGAGCTTAGCAGAAAACATCTGGTCTTCTTTGTCCAAAGAAGCCAATGCCGCTCAGATGGAACCAAATGAGCGCATAGAGATGCGTAAAAGCATGATTACATACAAGTTTTTACTTGGCCGATTAATGGGTGATTACCAACCCGAAATTGACGCCGCAATGGCCAGCTAGATTTCCCCCCGCCGACCGAAGAGCGCGCCACTCCTCCCCCCCCCTGAGAGTGGCGCGTTTTTTTATGTTGCTATGATTTTACGCACGACCTTCACGTCCAATAATCAAGACCAAGCAATATCACCAACTTTCTTTCAAAAACTGACTTTTCTCCTATCATTAAATTGGAATATAGGGTCTATAGAAAGTTGTAAGGGTGGAGGTTGTTTGCAGTGTCTAATATTGATTTCTCAGATGCCAAATTCCTACACCACCCTCAGAAAAAACTATTTGAAATCGTGCAATCTTCGCCGATCCATGTCGTTAAATTACCAAAAATAGGTCGCGCCTACCTAGTTGCAAATAGTGATGCCCTGATTGATTTTCTAAAGAGCCCTCATCGTTTCACTGCGAATGTGTCTGACACGATCAAATCGGCGACTTCAATTCCTATAAACCATCAACCTCAGCTCAAACGTTCGGCTGAAGACCTTTTGTCAAAAGATGGCGCATCACACAGAGATTTACGACACAAGCTAGACCAAGCAATTCGAAAATCGGGCATAAAGACTATCCGCCCCAACATTGCAAAATTGGCGGACGCACTGTTAAGCCAAACAAGCAACAATTCCAAAGCCGGCTCTAACTTAGAGATCGTTTCGTCTTACGCCCGTCCATTACCCGCATTGGTCTTTCTAGAATTACTGGGCATTCCCTCTGAAAACGCACCAAATGCCTTAAAGTGGATGACACAAATCTCTTTCCCATCTGGTCCACTGGGAAATCTTGAAAAACAAAGCGCCTCGAAAAAACTAAAAGCTTATCTTTTAGAATTTTTCAGCAACCGTTCTGATATTCCGAATGACAGCTTAGGCCATCATTTGATCCAACAATATAATGTTGATGAAACTATTGATCTGCAATCCCTGACTAATCTTGCATTTTCGTTTCTGATGTCAGGACACCACACAACAACAAATCTTATCAGCATTGGGCTTCTAACACTGTTGGAGCATCCCAAACAGCTAAACACCCTTATGCAGGATTGGACAAAAGCGCCCGCAGCAATAGAAGAAATTTTGCGGTTTGCAGCACCAATACAAACAACATCCGTTCGATACGCAAAAGATAATTTTGTCTTTCACGGACATCAGTTCAAACGAGGGGATATTGCTTATGGATTGTTGGCTGCATCCAATATGGACCCTGCATTAAACCCTTCACCTCTCGAATTTGATATTTCGAGGCAAAACATTCGTCAGATCAGTTTTGGTGCTGGCGCTCACTTTTGCGCTGGTGCACAATTGGCTCACATAATCGCCGAAGTCTCATTGCAAAGGTTTTTTGCTCACTATCCCGCATCGATACTCTCCACGAACCCCAAATACAAATTGGAGTGGGTCCCGCGCTTTGGCGTCCGCCAATTGTCAAAATTAGGTGTTGAAACGACTGTCGCTAAATCTAAGTGATAAAATCTGTTTCGCTCATTTAGGATCTTAACAAAAGGTTAATCACCTCTGTTTGGCCCACCAATTTCGTTAAGATTGTTCACAAATTCGTCTGAGGGGCCATGTAAGCTGCCCGAAGCCTTGACGTAATCTCGTTTTGCACGTTTTCTATCTTAATACATGGTTAATAGTTCAACCATTTTGTAGAGTGAGTAGCGTAATGTGTAAAAAAGCGATGTATGCCGCTATCGGGAAAATTGAATCCGAATTGGCAAATGATGAAAAAATCATTTGGTCAGGGTTTCCTGATCGACAAATTATCAACAGTAAAATCAAATCATTCTATTGGAGAAATGTAGCTTTCTTCATTGGCTTGGGCTTGGCCAGCGTAGGAACGCTATTTGTATCCCCACCTCAAACCAAAGCAATATTGATCTTCCTAAGCGCTGTCGCTCTTGTTCGTGCAGTCGGGTCTATCTTTGCATGGCGCGGCCAAAAACAGCACTTCAATAGAGCTTATGCCCTAACAGACAAAAGACTTATAAGTGTGGATGGCAGAAATGAAGAGATGGCTAGTTGGTATTCTCCATCGATAGATTCTCTGCGCGTGAAGAAGCACAAAAATACCGCAACATTCAAACTTCGCGATTCAGAGTTGGGTTTCACTATGGTTTTATCATACGTGGCCAATGCGCAGAAACTGAAGTCTCTTTTGACGCCATACACAACAGCTAGCCTGAGCTTGCGCCAAGACAATATCAAATCAACAACGCCTTCAATGCTTCCCAAGCAAGCGCTGCAACCTCACAATATCAATGAGGAAATTCGCGCTGCTGCATAAAAGGCGGAATACAAATTCTGTTCACCAGATCCATCAGGGTTCTATACGTTTACACCCATAGAACCCATACTAAAAAGGCGACGGAGCATAGCTCTGTCGCCTTCTTTTCTGGATCGAATTTACTTCACTTCGATCAATAGACTTTAGATGTTTTTCAAAACATTCTGAGGTGAAGACTCACCATATGGGTCTTCGCCAAAGTTGTCGGCATATCCTGGCTCTTCAAACCATTTTGTCACTTTACCATCTTCAACAAGCGCAGCGTAACGCCATGAACGGTAACCAAAACCAAGATTGTCTTTATCAACCAACATGCCCATTTTGCGAGTAAACTCACCTGAACCATCTGGAATAACGCCAACGTTTTTCAATTCTTGGCCACGTGCCCATGCATTCATTACGAATGTGTCGTTCACTGACATACAGTAGATTGAATCAACACCTTTAGCTTGGAATTCTGGGAAAAGCTTCTCAAAATCAGGCAATTGGTAAGTTGAACATGTCGGTGTAAAAGCACCAGGAAGGGAGAATAGAACAACTTTCTTACCTTTGAAGTAGTCGTCTGTTGTCACATCCTGCCAGCGGAATGGGTTGTCGCCGCCAATGCTCTCATCGCGAACACGTGTGTGAAATGTAACTTCAGGAACCTGACGTCCGATCATGTGCAAATCTCCATTTTGTAAACTGCGCTTCAAAATTGAAGCACAGCGAGTTTCTCAATACAGCTTATTTAGAATTATTCTAAGCTCAGTCAACCCCGAAGCTTAGAAAGCTTTGCGATAGTGTATACCGAGGAATGAACCCAGTTCACAACAGTATGAAATTAATAAATTTGGATACTTAACATGAATTTGGCATAGCGCACCGAAGTTGGGGCACGCCTCACCTCAAACAGTGGATACTTTTCTGAAAGTTTCTTCATCCAGCTCGCCTTCCCACTTCGCAACAGCAGTCGATACAGCAGCATCTCCGGTCACATTGGTAACAGTTCGCATCATATCCAACAGACGGTCGAACGGGAACAATACAGCAAGGATAATGACAATCTGCTCGTCACTACATCCAATGACAGCAAGTGTCGTCGTCGCAAGGAAGAGACTGACTGAAGGTATGCCAGCAGTACCAATTGATACCAGCGTGGCTGTCAACGCCACCATTCCATAATGACCCAATGTAAGTTCTATTCCAAAAGCCTGCGCAGCAAACAAAGCGATCAACCCCTGATACAGCGCCGTACCATCCATGTTGATCGTCGCGCCTAAAGGCAGAACAGACGATGCGATCGGCTTGCCAACCCCTAGATTGTTTTCTGCACATGTGATGGTCACAGGAAGAGTCGCGCTTGAAGATGATGTCGAATAGGCAACGGCCTGTGCATCCGCAACACCTCGAAAGAAGCGAATTAGCGGCAATCCCAAAACTAACTTGATAATCCCACCATGTGTAATGGCCATGTGAAGAATGCACGCTAGATAAAGTGCAAACACCATTTTTCCAAGTACAGTTAGCACTTCCAACCCTTGGCTCGCCATAACCCATGTCATCAAAGCAAAGACGCCAAAAGGAGCTGTCTCCATGACGATATGCGTTATCTTCATCATGACTTCAGCGGCGCTCTCAACGACTTGTGCAGCAGGTCGTCCTAGATCCTTTGCCATCAAACAACCAACACCAAACATAATGGCAAAGAAGATAATCTGGAGGACATTGCCCTCCGTAAACGAAGCGACCGGATTAGTTGGAATTATCTCAATCAAGCGCTCACCAAGGCCTTTAGTTGCCTCGCCTTGAGCATCAATCTTACCTTGCTGTTCCGATATCGCCTCAACGCTAACCGAGGACACATCAAAGCCTGCTCCGGGCTGAACAATCGTGCCAATTCCAAGCCCAATAGTAACAGCAAATAATGTTGTGACCATGTAGAGACCTATGGAACGACCACCCAGAGACCCAAGTTTTGCAGGGTCACCCATAGCAGTCACACCAGACACCAGTGTTGTGAAGATCAATGGAACGACCAACATTTTTATCAAATTGATAAAAGCTTGCCCAAAGGGCTTTATCCACTCTGTCGCAATTTTGGCACCTGATTCTCCAACGCCATAATGCAAGCCAAGCCCGAGTAATATACCAAGCACAAGCCCGAGCATAACACGCTTCCAAAGCGTAATTTTAAACCAGCCACCCATTAAATTTGATCTCCAACTTCGAAAATTCTCGATTTAGACACTATGTGCACAAAAAATAGGGTCAAGCAGTAGTTTCTACCTCTTGCTAAATAAGGCGTTACAGCATCAAATTGGGTCATGATTTCCAAGTTAAACAATATTCGGGCGATCGGTGACGTTCATGGCCACCCCAATAGACTAAAAGCCGCCGCCGGAGACGCAGAACATTTAATGCTACTGGGCGACCTTGTAGACAGAGGGCCTGATAGCGCTGGCGTCCTTAGACTAGCATTAGACTGGATCGAATCTGGGCGCGCATATCTCGTCCGTTCAAACCATGACGACAAATTATACCGGTTGTTTAAGGGCAATAATGTCCGGATGAATCGAGAATTATCACAAACCATTCAAAGCATCTCAAACGCGCCTGATGGCGATGAACTTAAGCGGCGTTTTATAAAAATTTATGCTGACACACCTCATATCTTGAGGATGGGACAATTTGTGTTCGCCCATGGAGCAGTCAGCCCCTATCATTTTGCGCAACCCGATGAGCCTATTAGTCTCAGCAAATTACGTCGTCGTATCGAAAACATGGCATTATTTGGTGAAGTTCGCGGCGACAGAGATAATGAAGGTCGCCCAGTTCGCCATTATGACTGGGTAGAGAAGCTTCCTGAAGGTATTACAGCAGTCGTCGGCCATGACATACGTGACGATGAGCCGTTCATTCACACATCCGAAAATGGCCGCCGCGCTATCTTCTTGGATACAGGATGCGGCAAAGGTGGCCCGCTCAGTTATATTGATCTACCAAGTGAAGAAATCGGACAAATACCACTCTAAAAAACGAGAGTCGTAAAACCCTCTTGGATATCTAATTCCAGCGATCACACAGGACGTTATGGATTTTTCTTCTCTTTCTCTTCCGATTGATGATGTTCTTGAGGATATTAAATCCACACTTCAAGAGCACTCACGCCTCGTATTGGCCGCCCCTCCTGGTGCAGGTAAAACGACACGTGTTCCTCTAGCATTGTTAAATGAGGCGTGGGCATCTAACGGCAAAATACTTGTTCTAGAACCACGCAGGATAGCTGCACGCGCGGCCGCAACAAGAATGGCTCAAACACTTGGAGAGAAGGTGGGAGACACTGTCGGCATTCGAGCACGAATGGATGTCCGTATCTCTCCCCGCACACGCATTGAAGTCATCACCGAAGGTGTATTTACGCGGCTCATTCTGGATGATCCGGAACTAAATGGTATTAGCGCTATTCTTTTTGATGAGTTTCATGAAAGGTCACTGGATGCCGACCTTGGATTAGCATTGGCATTGGAATCTCAAGAAGCTCTCAGGGAAGATCTGCGTATCTGTCCGATGTCTGCAACATTGGATACACAAGGGCTACCAAGTTTTCTAAATGCTCCCCTGATAAAATCAGACGGTCGCGCGCATCCGGTCGAGACGGTATATGTCGGTGGAAATAAAACGGATCGGATTGAAGAGCGTGTTGCTAACGCCGTTCGAAGAGCACTCCATGAAGAAACCGGATCGGTTTTAGCGTTTCTACCAGGCGCAATGGAAATAAAGAGAACCGCAGAACGCCTAAATGATGTCGGATCAGATGTCATTGTGACACCACTTTATGGCGGCCTATCCTCATCCGAACAGGATGCAGCAATTAAGCCTGCACCAAATGGGAAACGCAAAATTGTCCTCGCGACAGACATCGCCGAGAGTTCTTTGACGATTGATGGTGTCCGTATTGTCATTGATAGCGGGCTTGCACGTGTCCCAAAGTATGCACCGGATCTCAATGCATCACGTCTTGAAACCATTCGGGCCTCACGTGCGAATGCTGATCAAAGACGAGGCCGTGCAGGCAGAACCCAAGCCGGTGTATGTTATCGCTTATGGCACGAAGCGGAAACACGTGGACTTCCAGCATTCCCCTCTCCTGAAATCAATAATTCCGATTTATCTGGGCTTGTCCTTGATCTTGCCCAATGGGGCACAACTGACCCCACCTCATTACAATGGCTGGATCAACCACCCGCAGGCGTGTGGAAAGCAAGTCTTGAATCGCTTCAGCGATTAGGAGCAATCAATGATGATGGTCAGCTTACCGCTTTTGGAAAAAACCTCTGCACCCTGCCCCTTCCGCCACGCTTAGCTGCAATGATATTAAAGGCTAAAAATACTGACAATGTATTCCTCGCTTCATACATTGCTGCTCTCATGAGTGAACGCGGGCTTGGCGGGAATAGCGTCGATGCCAAAGAGCGCTTATCTAGATTTAGAACCGAAAAAAGCCAGCGCGCTAAATCAATGAAATCACTCGCGTCACGTTGGTCTAAACAGGTTGGCAATTCCAATTCCGACTTTAACACTGAAGAGATTGGCTCAATCATCGCTTACGGTTTTCCTGACCGTATCGCAAAGGCGCGCCCAGGAAAGCCTGGCGAATTCATAATGGCCAATGGACGCGCAGCAATGATTGATGCAGCGGACCCATTATCAGCACAAGAATGGCTAGCGATAGCTGATGTAACAGGAGGTGGCGCAGTACTTCGCGCTACACTCGCAGCAGCAATCACGGAGGAAGAGGCGAAAGACATTGGGCAAGCAAAAACCAAAGAAGTCGCTCAGTTTGACCCCAAACTGAATCGCCTTACAGCACGACGCGTTACCAGCATTGGTGCAATCAGGCTCTCTCAAACACCTATTGCCAAACCAAGTGGAGAAGCCGCCCTTCAAGGCTTGCTAGATGCGGTCAAAAAATATGGGCTTAAAATTCTCCCTGCCCACGAGTCTCTTGCAACGCTCTGCCTGCGTCTTGATTTTCTGCACAATAATTTGGGGGAACCGTGGCCAGAGAATTTCCAAAAGCACCTAATAGATAGATGCGAAGACTGGCTTGCTCCATTACTAAATAAAGCAAATTATTTTTCAAAACTAACGACTGGCAAAACAGTAACTGCCGCTAAATCTTTATTGGACTGGCAGCTTATATCGGATCTGGACAAGCTCGCTCCTGACCAATGGACAACACCAACAGATCGTAATGTGTCTATTATTTATGACGAAGAAAAAGGCCCAACAGTCAGTGTAAAAGCGCAGGAGTTTTTTGGACTTAGCGAACATCCATTCATAGCGCTTGGACGTATCCCATTAAATCTGGAAATGCTCTCCCCTGCTCAACGTCCTGTCGCGATGACCAAAGATATCGTCCAATTTTGGCAAACCGGATATCTCGACATGCGCAAAGATATGAGAGGACGCTATCCCAAACATGATTGGCCAGAGGACCCGCGTAATGCCAAACCGCAACGCGGCGTTAAACGTCGCCCAAGCTAACTCACCACAATCACTTTCTGCGACGAATCGACCTTCACTGTATAAAGCGGTGTCTTTTTTCTTTTCGATATCTTATATCAGAGCCGTAATTTGAGTGTATCGTTGGAGACTTTCCGTGAAATTTTCAAAAAAAACAGCTTTCGCATTCATTGCGACGACAATTTTCGCTGTAACCCCTAACTTGGCGCACGCTGAAATCGTTGGCGACCCAGAAAAAGGCGCAAAAGTTTTTAAGAAATGCATGGCTTGTCACGCTGTTGTCGGTAAAAACAAAGTCGGTCCTGCTTTAAATGGTATAGTCGGTGCCCCTGCAGCGTCTGTTGAAGGGTTTAAATACTCAAAAGCGATGATGGCTGCTGCCGAAGAAGGCTTGGTGTGGGATACAGCAACACTTAGCAATTATTTGGAAAACCCTCGCAAAGCGATCAAGGGTAACAGAATGGCATTTGTTGGTTTGAAGAAACCTCAAGACCAAGCTGACGTCATTGCTTATATCGAAGCTGAAAGCGAATAAAGCATTCTCACTTTCTTGGAAAAGCAAAGGGAGCTGACCAGCTCCCTTTTTTGTGTCCTACGATTTTGTCATAACTTCTTTCATTCGCTTCATTAGAATAGCGATGCCATAAATCTCAGCTAATGAACTGGAACGAGCTGATGAAAATCCCTATTTAGGTTTGACGCACAGAGAAAAACAC
This sequence comes from uncultured Hyphomonadaceae bacterium, assembly GCA_964352025.1. Lineage (GTDB taxonomy): Bacteria > Pseudomonadota > Alphaproteobacteria > Caulobacterales > Hyphomonadaceae > Hirschia. The sequence goes on along the minus strand of CAYGPZ010000023.1, from coordinate 7,452 downwards.
CTATTTTCTCGTTAAACGTGAATTATGAAGTGCTTCACACGACGCAAAGAATTTTTGGAAGAACTATTCCTATGAAATATTATCAAATGAATGGTTGCGGAAACGCATTTGCTATCCTCGATGGTCGCGGTGAACATTTGAAATTGTCACCCGAAGCTGTGCGCCGTATTGCGAATTCAGCCAATGCTGACCAGGTTGTTTCGCTTGAGCACTCTATGCGTGGCGATATCTTCATGCGTATCTGGAATAATACCGGAAACGAAGTGGCTGCTTGCGGAAATGTGTCTCGTTGCGTCGGTTGGATCATGATGCGCGAACGCAATCGCGATACTATCAAAATAGAAACAGAAGCAGGTCTTCTTGTGGCTAAACGTGCTGGCAATGGCGAAACCATGATTTCAGTCGATATGGGGTCCCCTCTTCTAAAATGGGAAGAGATACCACTCGCCGAACGCATGGATACGCGCGGCATTGACGTAAAAATTGGACCAATTGATGCACCGTATTTACAGCTGCCTGGTGCGGTAAATATGGGTAATCCGCATTGTGTGTTCTTTGTAGATGACCTTGAAACAGTCGATGTTGAAGCAATCGGCCCTCTTATAGAAGGTCACATGCTATTTCCTGAGAAAGCAAATGTCGGCTTTGCCCAAGTTTTGGGTAAAGACTGTATTCGCTTGCGTGTTTGGGAACGAGATGCAGGGTTGACCAAAGCTTGTGGTACAGGCGCATGTGCTGCCGTTGTTGCAGGTGTTCGCAAAGGCCTGTTGAACCGCTCATGCACGGTCTTTGTCGATGGCGGAGACCTTCACATTGATTGGCGCGAAAGTGATGACCATGTCATTATGACTGGCCCGATCGAACTTGAGCGCCAAGCCGAAGTGCAGGCACCAGCGAAAGCACCTGTTTTTAGATAACGCCCTCTAAAAACCATCCTTATTTAAAGCCGTTCCCATATTGGGAGCGGCTTTTTTTATTGAGCGCACGCTTGACATAAAACCTTTTGGTTTTCTATATATGAAACCGAAAGGTTTTATTATGCAGTTCCACGATTCACATCAACCCATCTTCCGCGCGCTGGCAGACCCTACACGCCGCGCCATCCTAGCTATGCTGGCAACAGGCGAACGCCCTATTAGCGATATCGCTTCTGAATTCGATATGACACGCCCTGCTGTCGCTAAGCATTTGAAAATACTTAAAGAAGGTGACCTCATCTTGGTCGATCACGCAGGACGAGAACGCATACACAAACTCAATCCTGCACCTCTTCAAGCAGCATCAGACTGGCTCAGCTTCTTCGATCAATTCTGGGATAACCGCCTTGCTCAATTAAAAGACCAAGTGGAGAATTCTTATGACTGAACTAACGCTCACCAAAACAATATTTCTAAAAGCACCTCCCTTTCATGTATGGAAATTCCTGACACGTGCTGACCTACTCGCAACATGGTTTCACGCCGCAAAAGAAGACCTAAAAGCTGGTGGCAAATATGCCTGTGTTACCAACACACTTGGCAAAGAAGGCGAAGTATTTATGTGGGGTGAAGTTTTGGAAGCCGACGAACCCAACAAATTAGTCCACACTTTCACACACCCATATCTACAAGAAACAGAAACAACCTGTACTTGGACCTTGAGTGAAGTAGATGGCGGCACAATGCTGACTCTCATACATCAAGGGTTCGAAAAACTTGAAAAAGATACATTCTCTGTCACCAGCGAACATGACAAAGGCTGGGACCAACATTTCCAACGTTTGCGTATGGTTGTCAGTTAGTAGCGACGATACCGACATATGTATAAACATTGGGGCACCCAGCTAAAGTGTGCCTCAGTGTTCATTTCTGAATACTAGCGGACAGTGTGAGGAATAACAGATTTGATCGCGTTAAAGTCCAGCACAACCAGCTTACTATACTCCCGCGATATCATACGTTTTTCTTCCCATTTTCTCAAAATACGGTTCACGCTTTGACGCGACACACCGATCATTCGTCCAAGCTCATCTTGAGTGAGAAGAATTTCATTCCTGTCTCCCGTTTTTAAAATTCGATCGACAAGATTTTTCGCGAGTAGTTGCTCTGGTGAAAACAATAAAAAGTTATCAACGGCCGCATATAGCGCGCGCGTATGCTGGCATAACTGTAAAATCAAAGCTTCGCGAAAGTCAGGATAATCACGTTGAAGATTTATCATTTCACTTTTGGGAATAACCGCCAATCGCACATTCGTTGCTGCATATGCATTATGGGTCCGAGGTTGCCCGTCTAAAAAGGACATTTCTCCAAACCAGTAAGGCGGCGACAGTCTTGCAATCTGCCCTTCTGCGCCATCCAGCATGATCTTACTGATGAGTATCTCACCTTCGAGCAGGCAGTAATATGCTTCTGGTGCATCCCCCTCAGCGAATATCAATGCATTTGCATTAACAACGCGCATTTGAATAACACTAATAATTGCTTGCTTTATCACTTCACCAAGTGAACCAAGCAATTCATCTTTTTCCAGAACTTTGAACACATCTTCCATTCCTAAATGGAAACCGCAACTCACAGATTGTCAACAGATTTACATTCTAAAATCCAAATCCGGATTAGACTTTGCAAACACGTCGTTATTTTAAGTTATATGAGGCTTTCGAATGTCAAACTCACCCACTTCAGCTGATAAAGCCGTCGGTATTAGCGCTGGCTTTAATATACCTGATCCGATGAGTTTGCCGTCACTTAAGGGCAAAGTAAGTGATGAAGAATGGAATTTAAGGTGTGAGCTAGCAGCGACATACCGCCTGTGTGCCCAATACAATTGGACCGACCTTGTATTTACCCATGTTTCAGCGCGTCTGCCCGACGAGCCGGACAAAAATGGCGAAATGCAAGAACGTTTCTTAATCAATCCGTACGGGTTGTTCTTTGAAGAAATAACAGCGTCTTCTCTGGTTAAAATCGATCTTGATGGAAATATCTGCCAGGAGACGCCCTATTTCATCAACCCTGCTGGCTTCACGATACACAGCGCTGTTCATGCGGCACGTGAAAATGCAGGATGCGTCATTCATGTCCACACACCATATGGCGTCGCTGTATCCGTCCAAAAAGACGGCCTTAAGCGCTACACTCAGTTCGCCATGCAGGTTTATAATGACCTCGCATATCACAACTATGAAGGTATCGCGCTGGAATTAGATGAACGTGAGCGAATTGTCGAAGACCTTGGTGACAAAAACCTACTTATGCTTCGCAATCACGGTACACTCACACTCGGCCCTAATTGTGCTATTGCATTTCTGCGTATGTATTTTCTAGAAAACGCATGCAAAACGCAAATTCTCGCTCAAACCGGTGCGGGAACTAGTGACCTACTCGAAGAACCCCAGAGCATGGCAAATACGGTCCATTTACAGACCGCTCCTGCCTTCATGCCTGGTCTGGGTGACAACTTAATATGGCCCGCCCTTTTACGCAGTCTACGTCGTACCAGTCCCGGTTTTGATCAGTAAAACAAAAGTGGAAACACCCCATGGAGACAGACAATCAACCAGAAGAACGATTTGAAAGCTTCAAGGAATTTTATCCCTATTACCTAAGCGAGCATTCTGATCCCGCATGTAGAGTTATGCACTACATCGGCACGACTCTTACATTTATTGTTTTTGCGGTCACCATATTCGTTCATCCCGCTTGGATCTTCGCTGTGCCAATTGTCGGATATGGTTTTGCATGGTCTGGACATTTCTTCATTGAAAAGAATAGACCAGCGACGTTTACGTACCCGCTTTGGTCATTGCGAGGCGACTACATCATGTATTTCAGCTGGCTGAGCGGAAAACTACCTGAACAGCTAAAAGCAGCAGGCGTAAAACAACATACTGTTTAGCGGAAACAGTCCAGAAGTCTTGGTTACAAAAAATCCTATATCTATCAGATTGATTAGCTAAAAGTTGATTATCCAGCCTTAGAGACATCATGAAAAGCTTTGACATTCTCTGACCGACCTTCAAGCCGCTGCCATATGGTTTCACAATCTTCCACCGACTTTGCGTCTGGGTGTGGTGCCAAACGATATCCGTCAGACAGGCACCAGTTTTCTTCAGCAAAGTCTACTATTTTTTGAGCTGTACAAGGTCGAGAAAAATAATACCCCTGACCAATATCAACATTCGTGTTTTCAATGAGATATTTTAATTCTTCTCCCGTCTCAACACCTTCAGCTACAAGCGGAAGCTTCATAGCCTGCGCCATGTGTTCAATTGCGTAGAGAATTTTCTGATTGAGCGCTGTCGAATGAATTTCAGAAATAAAGGACCGGTCGATTTTCAACTCATCGACTTCAAGCTGTGTCATGGCAGCAATGGAGGAATAACCTGTCCCAAAATCATCAATGGATACTCGTATTTTGCTAGCATTGAGTAGCGGTTTGACTAGCTTTTTAAAATGAGCAGTCGTCACCATCGCGTCTTCGGTTATCTCCAGAATTATCCTGCGACTGCACCCTGACGCCACGATCCGCGCAATCAACGACTTCATAAAATCGATATCATTCGCCTGAACGCCAGCTATGTTTATGGCAATTGATGTTTCATCGCCAAAAACAGGGTCAAGTTTCCTAAAAGTCTTTATCGCAGCATCGAGCACAAATTTACTGATCTCATCTAGCAAACCTAGCTCTGTGGCTAAATCGATAAAACTTCCGGGCGCATGTATTTCGCCATGCTCATCTTGCCAGCGAACCAACGCTTCAAAACTACAAATACGCCCAGTATTCAGATCAACTTTTGGCTGGAACATACAAAGGAACTGCTCTTCGCGTATGGCCCTACGTAATCGGGTTTCAAGTTCCATTTTTACGCTTTGCGCTTCCGCCATCTTGTTATCAAAATAAACCGGACAGTTCTTTGAGGCCAATTTAGCGCGATACATCGCATTATCAGCATTGCGGCGCAAAGTTTCATAATCGCGACCATGATCGGGAAAAAAGCTCACACCGATAGAGGCGCTCGTTTCGATTTTATGGCCACCGATAAAATATGTTTCCGCAAGAATATTCGTAACATTCTCAATCATGCTGCAAAACTCAGCACGATCTCTCAAATCATCGACCAGAAGGATAAATTCGTCACCGCTTAATCGTCCGACTGTATCACTCTGCCCTACAGAAGCGCTAATACGGTCGGAAAACTCTTTTAGAAGTTTATCGCCGATCTCATGGCCATAATAATCATTTATCCTTTTAAATTTATTCAAATCGAAAAAAGCCATCCCAAACGGCCTGTCATCCGGCCTATTTTTGAGAGCCTCATCGACATTTTGTTGAATAAGCGCCCTATTCGCCTTGCCAGTTAGTTCATCAAAGAATGCGCGGTATTCTAATTCCTGCGTCAGCTCTTGCAGCCGTGTATTTTCTTTTTCTCTTTGATTGTGATTACGGATCGCGATTGCTTGAGAGGCTAGCAACCCAAATTTTTGTCCCAAATGGACATCATTGCGATCAAACTCTTTCTCGTCCGCTTCACGGACCAGAACAATAGCGCCCTGCCCAGCAGACACTTTAACAGGAATAAACAAAGCAGGATAAGCTTTACCATCGAGAGCGGTATCACCCGCCAATGGAATTACTCGAGATTGCTCAGGACAAATCTTAGTGGCGAGTGTTCGTTTTTTTATATACCGCTTCAGGCAGTCAATGTCGGAAAAATAATTGCTTGGCTCCGTTCCCGCTTCATGTGCAGTACAAGTTAGCTGATCACCTTCTAGCAATAACGCAAACGCGCCATGATAATTGTAAACCTGTCTTAAAGACTGAAACGTAACTTCAAATGGGTCTGTATCGCGCCCTACTGCAAGCAATGTATCCAAACCAGCTAGCAATAATTGGCCATGAGAAGCAGATACGCGGAGATTCGCATTTTCGGCCTGCAATTCCAGCAGAAGATCTCGTAACTGTTCTTTACTCTGCATCGGGCTTACCTGGCGCTACGCCTCAAATACAATTGCGGATATCATTAGATTTCCATGACTATTTTTTCCCATCATTGGCCCTTGCTCACCAAAGGTAAAACAAGACAATAAGGGTGCATTACCAGTCCATTCGCGAATGATTTCAGGTGCCATCGACAAGTGATCACCTACGGCCATCCGGCATCCTCCACAGAAGACCATCAAAGCACCTGCTGGAGTCGCTCCATACAGCTGATCCTTTGCCAGCTTCACAACGCGTCCTGAACGCTCAACAATCTGGTTGGGGTTTCCTCGCATACAATAGAGCTCTGCATCTAAATCTATATTTGCAAAGGTCGTTAAAGCACCATCAGGTCGCACTGTTTCGGGATGAATTAACAGATACTGATCTATTCCGTCCGCTTGCCCAGTATGGACTGCGATAGGAGCAAGATTTGTTTCAGATAGGATAACACCACCAGTTTCCAATTTCTCTGAAATGGCCCCACCAGTCCATTCATTGTAAACTTCCGCTGCAGGACGATTATTTATCTCAAGAATAGTGCGGCCATAGGTTTCCTCACCCTCAACGAGCGTAATACGTCCAACTTTACCTCTATTCTGCTCTTCAATCCGTGTCACACGTCCTACATTTCCATTGGGTTCATATCCCCCTTGATAAGCAAAACCTATGGAAGTGGATGGAAAGAGAACGGCAACGACAACACCGTTTTGCATAACGATCTTATTATCAAACTGACTCCACTTTCCTTCAACACTGTCATCAGCTGAGCTACCTCCAACAATCGGGCATCGCTCTCCGACAATCCTATTTAGTCCTTCTAGAACCTGCTCTTCAAAACCTGGAGCCTGATAGACCCAGATCAGCTCGGGTAATTGATCAAGGCAGTCCGCCCGCGTAAGAGCTTGTGTTAATGCCACCTCAGCAGCGCCGGCTGGATCATCCCCAAATTCAGCAGCGCCAACGCCATAATCTCCAGTATCATCTTCAATAAGAAAAACCCCTAGAGAGGTAGAACCTCTAACCCCGTAATTATCCATTATGCCACAATGAGAACTTCCACCCAAAATGGCTGCCCCTGGCAACATTTCATTGAAATTCGAACGCGCTAAATCAGCGTCATGCTCTGATCCGTAGAACACAAAAGCCAATTGAGAGTTTCGTCCATTTTGGGTGATTTGATGCCTGATTTCTGTTAGCGCATCTGAAGTATTTGTATTCTCAGAGAAAAAATATTCGTTTTTCATATCGTACTAACCTCAATACAACTAAACCGTAGGACGCCAACTCCACCCTAAGATGTATCAAGAAAAGAATAATACTATACAAAAGGCTGTTAACATTTTGCCCCTTTATATTAACCAAGGGGCAATGAGATTGAGAACCGCCTGATTTTGAAACACACCTTCCAGCAAAGGATAAGCCTCTAAATGTTTCACTAACCAAATGCTAGAAACGCAAAAACCACCCGTGAGGGTGGTTTGTTGTATT
>CAYGPZ010000022.1:22119-42245 GCA_964352025.1 uncultured Hyphomonadaceae bacterium | reverse complement strand
GACGCATTTCCTCACCAAAACACTGAAAAACGTGAAAACAGAGATGAGTTTACAAGTTCTAGCCTATAATATGAAGAGAATGATCTCAATCTTCGGTGTAAAACCACTCATCCAGAAGATGATGGCCTGAACTTAAGAAAACTCTCGCACTAAAATTAGAGCGCGATGAAACCTGCGGGAACGTTTTTACACAGCCTCGGCCCTAAACTGCCTGTTGCTTCCTTTTAAATAAATGTCCGTTTGAGACCTCGAAACGGTCAATGATTTAACTGGCAGTATCCAAAACTCCTCAACGTCCAATTGCCAGAATGTTAGGCGCTTCAATCTTACAAATCGCTTTGCCTACACCCTCCGCAGGCATGGCCAGATGGGTAATTTGTACAATCCCAACACCAAAAAAACATTGGACACTATTGGACAATTGCTCCCATTGATTGCTTGCCTACGACCTTTATCTACAATGTTTCTTACTACGCCTCCATTTTAACAATCTGAAAGCAGTATTATGCGCACGAATAACATTCAAAAAGCAAATATATCCTTGCGCAATATCCAGCGAAGTGACCTTAAGCAAGTACATGAGCTCAATATTAAAATTTATGGTGCACATGATTGCTTTTCTCGAGAAATGCTGGCCGCTCAACTCAAAAAATTTCCCGAAGGCCAATTTGTCGTTCTTGATGGTGATCAAGTAATTGGCCATTGCGCTACCTTTATTATTGGGGGCGACATTGCATTAAAAAACCATACTTATGATGAAATAACCGGCGGTGGTTTTGCATCACGACATAATCCAGAGGGCGAATATCTATACGGTATGGAAGTCAGTGTTGATCCTGAATTTCGCGGGATGCGCATTGGTCAGCGCCTCTACGACGCGCGAAAACAATTATGCACCCAACTAGGTTTAAAAGGTATCTGCTTTGGTGGCCGCATGCCTAATTATACTAAACGCCGAAAAGTCGCAGGTACGCCTGAAAAATACGTTGAAATGGTTTTGAACAAGGAGATTAAAGACAATGTAATTGGCTTCCAGGTCCATAACGGCTTTGTTTTCCTAAAAGTGCTTCACAAGTATTCACCACTTGATTTAGAATCCGGCGGAAACGCATGTCTCATGATGTGGGAAAATCCACTTTATGATGAAAGCCAACCTCGTACATCTTTGTCTCCCGATCTTATTAAATCGAATGTTCGTGTTTGCTCTGTTCAGTTCCAAATGCGAAAAATAAATTCCTTTAAGGAGTTTATTAGCCAAGTTGAATATTTCGTCGATGTCGCCTCCGACTACAGGTCAGACTTTGTTTGTTTCCCAGAATTTCTCACCATGCCACTGATTTCTCTTTGTACAGATCAAACAACAAGTAGTGGGAATATTGAATTCCTCACAACGCAGACCGACGAATTCATTACAGCCATGAGTGCAATGGCGATCTCTTTCAATATAAACATAGTGGGCGGCACACACCCGACACGCTCAGAGAACGGTGAAATTCATAATACCGCATACGTTTTCCTGCGTGTCGGCTCAGTACACACACAACCCAAAATTCATATAACTCCCTCTGAAAAATATTGGCGTAATATACATGGTGGAAACACATTATCTGCGATAGAAACTGACTGCGGCACAATTGGTGTAAATGTCTGTTACGACTCGGAATTTCCTGAACTATCACGGCATCTAACCGACCAGGGAATCAATATTCTGTTTGTTCCTTTCAGCACCGATGACAGGCAAGGATATAACCGCGTACGTTACTGCTCGGCTGCGCGAGCTATTGAAAACCAAATCTATGTAGTCACGGCAGGTACAGTGGGTAATCTGCCTAATGTAACAAATATGGACATCAATTATGCCGAATCTTGTATCTTAACACCGTGTGACTTCCCGTTCGCGCGTGACGGTATCGCGGCAACATCAGCGCCCAATACAGAAATGGTCGTTATGTCCGACCTCAACATCGAAACTCTAATAGCTTCGCGAAAATCGGGTACAGTACAAAACCTTTGAGATAGAAGGCTCGATCTCTATCAAATTAAATGGAAAAAAGATCCGTCACGTTAGTCAAAAAGCAATTAGTTTAAATATGGTTTGAAGGTTGTAAGACTATTTGAGCAAGCGTATTTGAAGTCCCATCCAGATCAGTTTATCCATTGCCTATTAAAAAACATGCATAATAGGACGGCTACAGCTGAAACCTTCTTCTAAACTCAAGGTGATCGATCTTTCACCCCTATTTATTGGATAATTTGAATGTCCTCCTATCGTCCGGCATTTCCTATGATAATTGCGGTTTATTTTTTCCAATTATCTGGCGGCATTCTAGGGCTTGTGACGCCCCTTGGTCTCGACAAAATGGGCATTAGTCTAGGTGCAATTGGACTTATTGCTTCCCTAAATGCTGTTGGATTTATGATAGGCGCGTTAACAGCGCCTTATTGGATAAAGCGGTTGGGCTTCATTCGATGTTTTTCATTTGCGGCCGCATTAGCGTGTATATGCTGCTTATGTATGGATCTCTATCAAAATCCAATTGCATGGGCTGGACTTAGGCTTGCAATGGGAATTTGTTTTGCGCTCATGTTGACACCAATCGAGTCATGGTTAGGTGGAGCCCTTTCCATAGAACAACGCGGAGGTGTTCTCAGTATTTATCATTTAGTTGCCAAAGTTGGCCTAATGGTTGGCCCACTTCTAATCATTCAATATTCTACGTTTGCTTCCGAAAATTTCACTCTCGCTGGTCTATTCCTAGCAGCTGCATTGGTCCCAATTTGTATTACGAAGCAAGAAGAGCCTCCCAAACCTTCTTTTGAAACGACTTCTTTCTTTAAACTCATGCAAATCGCACCCTCCGCAGTCGTAGGTGTATTTCTCGCTGGCTTTATAAACTCAAGCGTTCTCGCCCTCTTACCCGTTTTTATGCAATCTTATGTTCCGTTAGGAGACCTAACTCTATACGCGACCTTAGCCCTTGGAGCCGTGAATATTGGTGGATTATTGCTTCAATGGCCTATGGGGTGGTTATCTGACATAGTAGACCGGCGCATTATTGTCGGTCTACTAGCTGTTATCGCGGGCCTTGCCGGTCTAATAATTATAGCTGGGGCAGATCATGTGAACCCTTCTACTCTCCTTATATTACTGGGCGTATGGGGAGCAGGCGCACTGGTATTTTATGGTATATGTGTTGCACATGGTGTTGATCGCTCAAACGAGAGTCAAATCACTCAAATGATGGCCCTACTTCTGTTTATTTGGGCCATTGGAGCAGTAATTGGACCAATGATCGTAGGGATAGCAATGAGCTCGATTCTTGGAGTTAAAGCACTTTTTGGAATCAACCTCGTGCTACATTTTGGTCTCGCAATTACTATGATCGTAAGGAACACAAAACGTAAGAAACCACAGTTGAAAAACCAAGAGGATTGGCACCCGACATTAGCTAGTACCACGGCAGTAATTGAAATTGACCCAAGGAATCCAGACGTTCAGTAAATGCCTAACTAGCGGCAACACCATACTATTCTGTTATGGGTAAGCTAAAGGTTGAGTGATTAGCCTTAATTGGCGTCAAGCTGCTCAAGCACGCAATCAGTCATATAATAACTTTTGTCGACTTCTTTAGTGAACACTTCTGACCTTTCTGCCGACAGGGGAGTAATGCAACGAAAAACAGTGTTAATATTCTATAGGCCAGTTAGGGAAATCACACGATCTCCTCGCCGTTAAATAACGGATCATTGTCAGCCTCTAATTCAACGGCTGTTACGACATCTTCAGTATCATCCAAACTCTCAAAACAAGCCACATGGAAAATTGCATCACCTCGATTCACGATTGGCAGATTCGAGCGGCCGATAATTAGTCCGGCTTGACGCGTTCGTAATTCCTCATTCACGCGCCCGAGAGGATCAGAAACGATAGCAATCACTTCATTCTCTTCGACAGGCTGACCAAGTGCTTTATAGGGGCGCAGTATTCCGCCAACCGGTGCTCGCAACCAGTGACTTGAACTGGCTCTAGCTGGTTCAGTTCTCTTCAAGCCTTCTTTTGTTTTAGGAAGCATACCAACATGACGCAGAATATTAAGAATGCCCTTAACTCCTATCCGAATAGAGGGTTCATTAAACCTTAGTGCTTCGCCAGCTTCATACAATAATGTGTTGCATCCCAATTCCTGAGCAGATTGACGTAAAGACCCATCTCTAAGGTCTGAATTCATAACGATTGAAGCACCAAAGGCCTTTGCCATTTCATCTACGATAGGATCACTCAGGTTAGCTCTTATTTGCGGAAGGTTTTCACGATGTATCGCGCCGCTGTGGAGGTCTATCCCGTAATCTGCCTGTTGAACAATTTCTGTTATAAATTTATGCGCCAGCTGGCCTGCTAGAGCTCCATTTTTACTTCCAGGAAAACATCTGTTTAGATCTCTTCTATCAGGTAGATATCTGGATAATCCAACAAAACCATAGGTATTCACTATAGGAACCAAGATAAGCGTACCACGCAGTGATTTAAGCGCGCTCACCTCAAGCAAACGCCTAATGATTTCAACGCCAATAATCTCATCACCGTGAATCGCTGCACTTACAAAAAGTGTTGGTCCGGCTTTTTTGCCATGAAGAACTTTCACAGCCATATGCATAGCTGTGTGATCAGAAAGTACGCTCAAGGGTAAATCTATAACAGCACGACTGCCGGGAGGTACACTTACGCCACCAAGTATAAAAGGGTTCAACTCTGTACTCAAATTTACGCACTTTGCTTATTGCTGCGGTCAACAAAAAAAGACCGCCATTGGCTAAATTAAAATGCCATTCTACCGATAGATTTGGAAATTTCGGTACAAGCATTGGTGTAGTAAGCTTAATTAAAAATTAGACGCCGCTGATACTTCGTCCTTCTCGGTGCTTTGATAGAGTTCTTACATGTGCTTCCAGATATTCAACGATCATCGCAGCAATATCCTTACCTGTCGCGTTTTCCATTCCTTCTAACCCAGGAGAAGAATTTACCTCTAATACTTTGGGGCCGGTGTCACTCCGTAAAATGTCCACACCGGCAACAACTAGGCCAAGTTCTTTGGCGGCTTTACGAGCAACGTCTCGCTCTTGCTTGGTTAGCTTGGCAACGGAAGCGCTTCCGCCTCGATGAAGGTTTGACCGAAAGTCACCTTCAGCGCCTTTGCGCTGCATTGCACCAACGACTTTGCCACCAATAACGAAACATCGCGTATCCGCGCCTGCTGCTTCAGCAACAAATTCTTGAACTAAGAAATTTGCATCCAACCCACGAAATGCATCAACTAGACTTTCTGCAGCTTTACTCGTTTCAGCAAGCACAACACCACGCCCTTGAGTAGATTCTAGTAGTTTTACGACTATAGGCGCTTTTCCTGCTATCTTAATCAGGTCAGCTGTATCTTTAGGTGAGTTTGCAAAGGCTGTTACTGGCATTCCAATTTTTGCCCGTGCTAACAGCTGATGGGCTAGCAATTTATCCCGAGATGATGTGATCGCGCTTGCTGTATTTAGACAATACGCGCCAGTGTTGGCAAATTGTCTAAGAACAGCTGTCCCATATGCTGTTACGGAAGCACCAATACGAGGGATAACGGCATCGTAACGAGGTAGTACTTTACCGTCATAGTGCACTTCTGAGCCAATAGAATCGATACGCATATAACATCGGGATGTGTTTATTTGCTCGATAATATGTCCTCGTGCTTCGGCCGCTTCAACGATTCGCCTACTGGAGTAACTTTTAGGCTCGCGCGTGAGCAACGCAATTCTTAAAGGGCGCTGAACTGGTTTGCGTTTTGGGATATCTTTGTAAGGCGAATAATCTAATACTGGTTGCGCACATGATTGGTTAGGGTCCACAACCATATCATCAACAATCGCTGAACGCCCAAGTAGCATCCGGTAAGCCATGCTTTCCCGATTAGTCAGCGTTACTTCTATCGGCCAACTCCGATCGCCCATAACAACGTCGGTCGAAATCACATATCTTAGCTCGGTTTCGCCGTTTGAGCTTGTCACATTTCTTTGGTCAACAACCTTCGCTGAACACGTCACATCAAGCGATCGATTGGATGGGTCTGGCTGAATAAGAAAACGAACACGTGGGTTATCCATGGGACCAAATGGTTCAATAATCGAAGCATGTAGAGCTGAAGTTTTAGCACCCGTATCTACTTTTGCTTTAACCGAAGGTAGACCTAAACTCGGCAAGCCCAACCATTCTTCCCAACCAAGTGTAAAAGGTTCGCTCATTCTATATCCTTCCTGAGATTATTAACCACAGCCTATGACTGAAGTGGTGAAACCTGACAAACCTTTTTTGTCGACTTCTTTTAAATTTCTAACCTCGCTCAGCGAGTATCCTGTTTTGCGTGTTTTCTAATGAAAACTAAATTTTACTAAAAAAAACAGACATTTACTGAAATTAACACGACAACAATAATAAAAGTACGATATAGCTAACTCAATTGCGATAGCCTAAGCGTACTGCTGACGAATAAACGGCAATCCTGATAAAAAACAATTGCTTTCCTCGTCGTGTATTAGCTTCTTTCGAGAAACCCGATGAATTCACAAACCGAAGATCACATTAAAGAACCGATTCCTGAAGAGAATGCCCGAGAGTCACTTCATTCAATCCTCGATATAAGTTTTGAAACTCAAAATTTTGAGACTTTAGTGTAGTATCTCACACCATTATCTATGAGCGATCGTCTCAGAGAAATAACTCAACTGTCTCCTAAAGAGCGAGACTTGGTGATAAAAGCTCTTCCTCTGGAAATGGCAGCCGACCTTATTGAAGAAGCCCCAAACGAAATTGCTGTTGATCTTTTAGAACGGCTTGAAGCAGATACTGCCGCCCGCATCATTGATTCTCTGGATTCCGACCTCCAAGCTGATGTCATAGGCGACATGGATTTGGCAGACGCTGATGCCATTCTAGCCGAGATGAATGATGAACACGCTGCTGATGTCAGGCGGCTAGCCGCATATGAAGACGATACAGCCGGTGGTTTAATGATAGCTGAAACTTTCACTTTTTCAGAGACCGACACCATATCAAACGTTCTTGCTCGCCTTTCAACCGATGATGATGACGAAAGTTTTGAACGTTACCGAGGTCAACATCCATATGTGTTAGATAAAAATAACAGACTTGTAGGCGTTATTTCATTACGTGCTCTTCTAACCTCTAGAAGGGCCGCTTCTCTTACGTCCATAATGGTACCTCCCATTACAGTTGAAGCGTCCTTACCTATTGAAGACCTCGCTGATTTGTTCGACAAATATGATTTCTTGGGACTACCAGTCTTGGAAAAAGATGGCTCGCTCGTCGGAGTTGTCTCTCGTCGAGCTGTAATAGATGCTGTACTAGAGCGCTCTCAACTCCAAAGTCTAAAACATCACGGTCTGGTAGGTGATGAATTGAGGTCGATGCCGCTTTTGCTTCGTTCACGTAGGCGCTTATCATGGCTTTCAGCAAATATTGTATTGAACATAATCGCTGCGAGCGTGATTTCAGCCTACGAAGAAACTTTGGCGGCTGTCATTGCGATCGCTATTTTCCTCCCTATGGTTTCTGATATGAGCGGCTGTTCCGGCAATCAGGCTGTAGGCGTTAGTATGCGAGAACTGACCCTTGGATTGGTAAAACCTAGAGATGTTTGGCGTGTGTGGCTGAAAGAAGCCTCCGTCGGCCTACTAAACGGAATAGTGCTTGGAATACTTATTGGGCTTGTCGCTTGGGCTTGGAAAGGCAATGCTTATCTCGGATTAGTAATAGGATTGGCGCTCGCACTAAATACCGTAATAGCGGTTTCGATTGGAGGCCTTGTACCATTAGTGTTGAAGCGCTTTGGCCAAGACCCAGCAGTTGCGAGTGGGCCACTCCTAACGACAGTCACAGATATGGCTGGATTTTTCCTGGTGTTAAGCCTCGCGACAGCCTTTATGCCTCAGTTACTTGGTAGTTGAAGTACTTTTGTAAGAACCGAATAATTGGAATTGGCTACAAAAGGCAGTTTAGCTCCGCAAAACAGACACTTGTTTTCAAAATGACATTGTCAGCTTTTGGCGATTTCCAGCCAGATTGCCCCTACCAAACCCCCGCCTCTTTCAGCGCGATTTCAAGGTGGATAGGTGTATCTGCTGGGGCCGGAGATGAAGGATCGATATCAGGCGGTGCGTCGCTCGGTTTTAAATAGCGCCATCCTTGAAAGGGCCGTTTGCGTTTAATCTGGACCGGCACAAGTTGTGGATCAAAATGGATGAGGCAGAATTTCGGCGCGCCTTCAATCTCGATGCGTTCGATTTGAATAATACGCTGGCGTATACAGATTTTGTGCTTGATGACCCAATACATGGAGCCGCCATCAAGAATCTCTTTGCCGCGTTTGGGCATCATCCGTGTTTCGTGCACCGGATTAGCGGACAAGCCAGCAGCTTTGCGCTGGGCGATGACTTTCTCTTGCCACGCTGAGAGGCTTTCAATCGATTCCGCACCCGCAGCGAGTTTGATCATGTTTAAAGGCATTGCCCATAGATAAGGTGACTCTTTTCAAAGGTCAGCCCTAAAGCACGATTAATTTGTCAAAAATGGCTTTGATTGAAGCTGTTGATTGGCATCACCCGCCATAGAGAATGCAACATCTGTGATCTTCACTTGGAAACGGCGCTCCCCGCGAATGCCAAAACGTCCACCTCGCGCATAAAGATCATACCCCGTGACAAAAGTAAGTCCCCATTGCTCTGACCGCCCAAAATTATAGACCTGACGATAGCGATCAACCCAGCCGCCCTCTGGTGTCTTGAATGGCTGATCGATTGCGTATTCTAGCTGAGATAATAATCCTGTTTCCGCATCAAGCTTTAGACCGCCGACCATGCGCTGAGATACCAACGCATCTATGGGGCCGTCATTATTGGATAGTTTGTGCTGAAACTCGACCTTCCACCCCTCAGCGGTCTGGACGATATGGCCTTGCCCAAGACTGGAACGTAAATCATCAGCAAAAAGTCTCACATCCGGCTGCGTTTCCCGCGCCCAATCATTTACAATCGCATCTAGTTCTTTGTCTTCGCCGACACGTCGCCGGATACGAAATCGCCTGTTTGGCGGTTTTAGCGGGTCAAACTCAATCTCTCTAACAGCACTGGCACTAGAGACTGACGCCCGAAAAGCTGCGCGCATTGAAGGTGCAGGCTCTGCATCCAGAAGTGCTCTATTTAGCATTTCCAAAGGCGAAAGCTGCGCATTGGCAAGAAATAACAGCGCGCCAAACAAACTCATCATAATTATGCAATCCAGCCAGAAAGTCTCTTCATGGCGCAATGCTATATGTAAGCCCCTAAAGAAAAGGAAACATGCCCGCGCCCGTCCACATCAATGGCAGGCAATTGAGTCAAAACAATGCTTATTTCAGCTCGATTGTGCGACTACACTATTTAGACTTCACCCAATTTGGAGAACGCCCTTCAACCGAAGCTGCTAGCCCTTCTAGTCCTTCAGAAGAAACACGCTGTTTTGCACTTCTACGCGCAATCGAACCCATCAGAGAATTATCAATCGGCTCAGACATAACATAGGTGACCAGCTCTTTGGTATTGGCGACGGCACTTGGTCCTGCCTTAAATGTCAGTGAAGCTAGATACTCAGAAAGATCTTCCATCTCTGTTTCATTTTCAACAGCGTACTGAACCAATCCGATTTGTTCGGCAAAACCAGCGTCAAACGTTTCACTCGTCAGGAAAAGCGCCTTGGCCCAACGCGGACCAATGGCCTCAACAACAAATGGCGCAATCGTGGCAGGCAATATACCGCGCGCGACATCAGTGAAGCAGAACTCAGCGCCTTGCACAGCTATTGCGATATCACATGCTGCAACAATGCCAAGTCCGCCGCCGCGCGCATCTCCATGCACCATAGCAAGCGTTGTTTGAGGCATTTCATAAAGCTTGCGAAGCATATTCGCCATTGCGTACGCGTCTTCTTCATTCTCTTTTTCGGTGTAACCCAGAGCAGCTTTCGTCCACTCTTTGTCACCACCTACAGAAAAGACTTCTCCAGCCCCTCTGAAAATCACAAAGCGCACTTCAGGGGTCTTGGAAACCAGATCAATAGCATCTGTTAATTCCGCTACTACCTGCGGATTAAACGCATTGTGAAGGTCAGGACGATTGATCAAAACAACAGCAACGCCCTGACGTGATACATCAAGTTCAATATGTTCGTAAGCAGACATTCATCGCCCCTTTTCAGCCTGTGATATTTTTAGACTAAACCATTTGGACAGCATAAGCACGAGTGACGATATGATGCAGCTATTCTAGCACCTATAATATCAGCCTTTTAGACACAGATATTCACCCAATCTAAACCTTAATACTTCAGTATTCGAAGAAGTATTCATGAAAAATGTATTTAAAGGGAATATGGTAAAACTACCAATATACTTTAAGGCTGAAGTTGAAGCTCAGAAAAGCCAGAGACTAAGAAGAATGTCTCTGATTACAATGTCTTTTGCGTCGGTTTTACTTGGATTGGCAATACTCTATGGCCTCATGCAAGAAGGCTATAAATACATGAATATGTCTCCTGTTAAAACGCAAACAGGTGAACTCGCTTTTACTTGTAACAGAGCGATGACCCGCAACCAAATTAGAGATTTAGGTGGGTGTAGATGTTTAGCTAAAGCTGCTGTCCATCAAAAGAAGTTACAGCCCAAACGCCTGACAATGCTTAAAAAATACTATTCGGACCTAGAAAAGTCTCCAGCTAAATTAAACGGAAAACTTCCCTCGCCACTTGAACTCTCTAGATCAATCGGGCTTTTCTACGGACATCCATTTATTCGTGAATATGGTGCTTGTTCGGTGGATGGGTTCCGGTCCCAAAACGTCGAAACTCAATAGTTTTCGCATTCAATTCAAACAATTATGGTACAAAATCACAATCCCGCCATTTCTGGTGTCAATTTGTTTGGTATTTTCTCATATAATGTGATGAGACAGATAAAAATCATGAAACTATTCATGATTTTAGCAGACAAATGAGCGTACCGAATGGGCCTACTACCAAATAAAAACAAGGAAATTTCTAAGTCTATTCTTGATAGCATTCCATTCCTACAAGAAGTTCCCAAAAACACGCTCAAAATTCTTGAAGACGAAATCACCCACTTTTCGATGCCTGGTGGTGAGCAATTATTTGCGGCAGGCTCAGTCGCTGATGCAATTTATTTTGTTCTATCAGGCTCACTGGGAGCCTTCCAGCCACGCAGCGACGGACGCTTAGAGTTCCTAGGACATATCCGTACCGGTGAACCAGTTGGTGAGATAGCACTCGTCGGCGGTGAAAATCATCAAAATGACGTATACACGCTGCGTGATACTGAGCTGGTAAAGCTACCCCGACAGGGCTTTATGAAAATAATAAAGTCCGACCCAGGAGTATTAGAGCGCCTCACACGCATATTACTATTGCGCCTTCGAAAATCGCGCAGAAAGCAATCCAGACGAGCAGAACCGCGTATTTTTGCGCTAATGGCTAGCTCTCCAACAATCGATCTAAACTTACGGGCAGAGGCTTTGGCAAGAGAGCTAGAGGCTCAGTCTCTAAAAGTGAAAATCGTCGATGAAAGCGATGCAGACAAAGACTCTCGCTATTTCGATGACCTTGAAGCCCGCCACGATATCGTTTTGTTTAAAACTGCTATCGGTGACAGCAAATGGTTCCGCATAAGCATGCGATATGCAGACCGTATTTGGATAATGGCACGCGCTGATGCTCATCCATCATCGCCGCTCATGCCCGAAGAAAAAAGCCCGACACATCAATTTAAACTCGTCGATGTTGTACTGCTTCATCACGGAAATTCACGCACTGGAGCCGAACCTGAAAAATGGCGTGCTGCGGCAAAGGCATCGCGCATATTCCATTGGGATGGCGTCGATGACTCTGACTGCAAGCGATTAGCGCGCGTCATGGCCGGACGCTCCGTTGGGATAGCCCTTTCAGGTGGTGGTGCCCGTGCCTATGCATCCATTGGTGCGATCCGCGCATTACGAGAAGCAAACTGCCCTATTGATTTTATAGGCGGCACATCAATGGGCGGCGTTATCGCTGCTTGTGTGGCATCTGGCTGGACAGATGATGAAATAGACCGCCGTATCCGCAAAGCCTTTGTGGAAACCAACCCACTAGGAGATTACAACTTACCAGTTGTTGGACTTGTAAAAGGACTGCGCGTTGATGCTCGCCTTAGAGAGAATTTTGGAGACACTCAGATTGAGTCTCTGAAAATTCCATTTTTCACAGTTTCAACCAATCTCACGCAAGGTACAATTCGCATTCACAATGAAGGGCTTCTTAGAAAAGCCCTACGTGCTTCCATTGCTCTTCCTGGCATTTTGCCACCCGTTGTTGAAAACGATCAAATACTGGTCGACGGCGGTGTTTTAAACAATTTTCCTGCTGACATTATGAAAGACCTGCACCGAGGGAAAAACATAGGTGTAGATGTTTCCAATGTAACCAAGGGATTAAATGCAAAGGATTTTATTGATCCGCCCGGCTTTTTTAGATGGACGATGCGTCACGGATTTTCAACAGCGCCGCCGATCGCAGCATTATTGATGCGAGCTGCAACGGTCAGCGTTGATCCTAGAGAAGGTCATCATCATGCGGATTTGCTTGTCTTGCCAGATATTGAGGACATAGAAATCCGAGACTGGAAAGCTTACGATAAAGTTGTTGAAGCTGGCTATATCGCGACTAAACACGCATTAAATCAGCTGACAGGACCGCTTTCGCGAACGCTCAGCCTTTCTTAAAACTACTTAGAACCTCGGCGTGAAACGAGGAAATAAGCAGCCATAAGAAACACCAGCCCACCAACTGCAATCATCAATGGGCCATATGCGATATCATTCTGGTTCACAATCTGACCGGGTTGCGCTTTTTTATAGAAGTCCACAACTCCAAACAATATTAGCGCAATCGATCCAATAAGAGCCCCTAGCCAAAGACGCGCACTTAAAGGGTTGTGTCCATTTGATTTGTCGATCTCAATATCTACCTGTGGAACATCCACAACCTCTAGATCGTCTATATATGTGTCTTTTGGAAGCGCTTTTTCTACGTATCCATATCCGTCGTCACGTACCTGAACATCCTCAACATCTGAAACTAAGGGTTTCTTTGCTGCTTCCATATTGAATAAGTATGAAGACTGCTCATTTCTCAAGTCTTTGGAAAGATCCCAAGCATTCTCATGCCCTTCACCATTCTTATCCTGAACTTTGTCGTTCACTTCATCTGAAAGCGTAAGAAGTTCAGGTTCAAACAATCTATCCAGACGTTCAGCGACTGCCGCAGCTGCAGCTTCTGGTGTCTTTGAAACTTTACGATTTTCTGCCTCAGCACTAGCTTCCTGCAGCGACTTTTCAGCTAGCAAACTGGAAATAACTTCTTCAGGTGTTTCGAGTGTTTTTTCTTCTTCGTCGATGACCTCAGAAACTTCTTCTGTTTCTGGTTCTTCTTCAGCAGAAAAATCATCATCAATCGTTTCAAAAGGCGGAATTATTTCTTCGACATCATTTGCAACCAGACGATCAACATTTTGAGAGGCTAAAGCAGAAGTTTTCAATGGCTCTTGAGTTACAAAGTTATCCTGAAGTGCTTCATCTACTTCAGCACCTATTGCATTAAATACATCCTCGTCAGACTCACCAATATAAACAACTTCTTTGTCACTTAACTCAGTCGGATCAAAAGCGTCTGTATTTGTGATTGTTGGTTCAGCTTTTTCATTATCTGATTTTCTAGCATTCAGAATATCGTCGATATCCGTCGCACCATCATCAAGGTCAGGCGCAGAATTCCCAGAACTCGCCAAGGCTTCAATCGCAGATCTCATGTCGGAAATGTCTGACTTCTCAGCGCTTTCAGAACCAGTCTGAAATAAGTTTTCTGCATATAGCTCTTCATCGATGCGTGGAACAACTAATGGCGTGGCAGCAGCTACTCGACCAGCTGGGTGCTCCAAGAAAAGCGCTTTTTCAATAGCCCGTCGACGCACAAGAGCATCAACGACGGTGACTTCACCATTAATGCGCGCCTTGCGCCACACTTCCATAGCGTTGGCCGCAGAGAGATGATCTCCAGAATTGAGACGTTTTAATACGATACTGTCTCGAAATAACCCAATCGATATATTGAACACAAACGAAACTAAAGCATCATGTTGGTTTTGATTTAGTGGAGTGAAAATGCTTGTTTCCATAACATCTTCAATTTGCTTTAGGTCATAAAGCAACAGAGCTTCGGCATCTTCAGGAGACACGCGCAAGCCTTCACGTGCTGATTTCACGTGCCCATGGCCTATTACCCACCGTCCATCTGGCAGGCGTGTCGCACGCTCTCGAAAGCCCTCAAAACTTTTAATGAGTGCTAGCCCGGAACGAGATATGCGATGCGAAAGGGTCATATTGATTGGCCTGAACTTATTACTATACCAGCTTTTCAGCCATACATATGCAATAAGGATGCCTGTTTTGAGGCAGATTTATAACAATACGAGAGTTGCCAACCCCAAGAATGCAGTAAAACCAATTATATCGACACTTGTCAGCACAAAGACAGACGATGCCACTGCGGGATCAGCTCCCAGTTTTTGTAAGCCCAAAGGAACAAGGACCCCCGCTAGGCCAGCCCATAAAAATGTCCCAAACATCGCAATAGATATCACCCCAGCCAAACGCGGATCATGAAACCACACCAATGACAATAGCCCGACACCGACCGAAAAGATGACACCATTCACACAGGCAGTTAAAAACTCACGCCTAACTGCTTTCGCCGCTCTTGGTCCAAGCATATCCCGTTCAGCAATCGCCCTTACCGTCACTGCCAGTGCTTGAGAACCAGCATTGCCGCCCAATGCAGCCACAACAGGCATCAGCACAGCCAACGCAATGACTTGAGACAGGGTTTCTTCAAAAATAGATATGGCACCTGACGCCAAAAAGGCCGTGAACAAATTTACACCCAACCATGGTGCACGGGACAGAACAGCATCCCATACAGATTGATACGACCCACCATCAGTCACACCTGATAGAGCGAGCATATCTTCTTTGTTTTCTTCTTGAATAACGTCGACCATGTCATCAACAGTGATCATCCCCGTCAAACGGCCACCTTCATCCACAACAGGCGCAGATGCGAGATTATATTGTTGGAATATGAACGCCACTTCTTCCTGATCCATCTCAGGCTTTACAGAAGCAGATAGATCAACACCCAGCTGCTCTAAAGGTGTATCGCGCTTTTCCCGAATAAGAACGGATAAAGGTACTGCGCTAACCAATCGAAAAGCAGGATCAACCAAATAAATTTCAAAGAACGGTTCAGGAAGATCTTCAGTTGATCGCATATGGTCGATCGCCTGCCCAACAGTCCAAAATGCTGGTGCTGCAACAAAGTCACGTTGCATCAATCGACCAGCGGTTTCTTCATCGAATGTCAGCGAAGATTCAATTGCCGCTCTGTCAGACGCATTGATCTGCCCAAATATTCGCTCTTGTCGATCCCCCTCCAGCTCAGCCGCAAGAAGTGCGGCATCATCGGAATCCAAGTTTTCAAGAACATCAGCAACGACTTGATCAGACAATGCATCAAGTACATCTGAGCGCAGATCTTCGGACAGTTCCGCAATCATATCAGCGGGCAACTCATCCCGAAGCATTGAAACAGCTGCTTTGAAGATTGGTGGAGGCAATTGCTCAAACACATCCGCCACGTCGGCTGGATGAAGGTCTTCCATCTCGATAATCAGACCATCGCGGGCACCCGCTTCGACAAGGTCGATAAATATGCCGACCGTTTCAGACACGATACCGGTCTTTTCAGTGGAAATATCGTCAATATGAGTGTGATTACCTTCAGAGTTTTGCGTCATGCCACCACCTCACAGACTGATTCAACTCTCTGCTTAAACCAAATAAAGACAGAAGGCGAGCAAGATTATTGTAGCGAAAAAACCGATGGCATTAGCCACCAAACAACAGCCAATATTACCGCTATTGCCAGTAGATTTAGTTTCAATCCAATAACTGCCATTTTGGGAATTGATATATAATTGCTGGCAAATACCGTGGCGTTAGGTCCAGTGGCCATTGGCAACATAAATGCGCAACTAGCAGCTAATGCAACGGGAATTGCCAAGCTCAACATATTGATATCGCTTGAATTGGAAAGCGCACCGATCACAGGCAAAATTGCAGTCGCTGCTGCGACATTGCTAACGATCTCAGTTGAAAATACGACGAATACAATTAGCGCCAATAGCAATATCAACTCGGGTGCATCCGTTAATCCCCCCATCAGGTCAGCCAACCAGACCGCCAAACCTGATTGAGAAATAGCTAGCGCTAAACTCAATCCGCCACCAAATAACAACATAACACCCCAAGGAATTTCCTTTGCGGTATCCCAATCAAGTAATTTATCGCTTTCACCTTCTTTGGCCCCCGATGGGGTCAAAAACATCAAAATCACCCCTGCAATAGCGATGATATGGTCTGTGACATGCTCAAACGGTGTGACGCCAAATATGTCCAATGTGTTGAGCTGCCGTCTAAACATCCAGGCAAGTGCAATAATGAAGAAAACTATCATTGTGCGGGCTTCAGGTTTAGACATTGGTCCAAGAGCCTGAATAGCAATTTTTATGACTTTCTGAGCGGCATCTCCCGCTTTCAGATCCAGCTTCATACCCCAATGCGTGAGGACAAACCATGCCATAGGTAACAGCAGTAAAACCGTAGGAACACCAATTAGCATCCATTGGCCAAAATCAATCGAACTCCCTGAATGCTCTTGCAAATACCCAATTACAATTAGGTTTGTAGGCGTTCCGATGGGCGTACCCAGTCCCCCAATAGATGCGCCATAAGCAATCGCCAACAAGATCGAGACCACAAGACCCGAATCCTGTTTCGTTTCAGGCGCAATCGCCAATGCCACCGACACGCCGATAGGTATCAACATTATCGAAGTCGCCGTGTTGGAAATCCACATCGACAAGACAGCCGAGGCAAGAAGAAACCCTCCAACTAAAGCTTTCGTATTAGAACCAGAAATCAAAACGATATTCAGTGCCAGACGCGAATGTAAATTCCACTTCTCGACTGATTTCGCGATAATAAAACCACCTAACAGCAATAGAACAATCGGACTAGAATATGGGGTAGCCACTTGTTTTATTGGTAGAATGTCAAAGGTTGGCAACACGACAATCGGCAATAAAGAAGTCACAGGAATTGGGATGGCTTCTGTTATCCACCACACAGCCATCAGATAAGTGAGAGATACAACGCCCCACGCTTCAGATGACATACCTACTGGCCGAGGCAGGAACTGGATCAAGATCGCACCTAACAACCCACCCCATAACCCAAAGAAACGCATGCGTTTCGTCATCTGATTTGTCATGCCACCCACCGAATTTTTGAATATTCTTAGAAGGACATAACACTGCTTACGAAAACTTCTCAATCGTTGAACAACGCGATTATACAATCTTTAAATAAACCGCCTAGTTTGCCTTTTCACAAAAATACTTGAAATTATTTCGATTTAACATCAGTGATTTAGTTGAATTTCATTGATGTTAAATCGAAATTGGCAGATTCATTATCGCTATGAATATGAGCTGGAAGAGCATCTGGAATGAATAAATCAGCAAGAACTCTCAAAACAATTGCGGAATATCCAATGCGTCACCCAAAGTAAAATTTTAATTCCAATCCAGGTCGTTTTTGATATAGGCACCGTAGTAAGAGTTACCAAAGTAGCTGGCAGGGTAATAGGTATATTTGCCAGAGGTTTCAGCATAGCGGGCGCAGTCTTCCCAAAAGACCAAATCTTTATCTCGTCTGACGTAGTTATTCGAATTCACTTTTTCTACAATATTGTCTTTTATAGGGATTATAGAAATATCATATGTTGCATACGCATAATCATAGTCCCATTTATTATGGCCAATCGGACCATATTTGGTAGGCGTTTTAGCAATGTATTTTTCTGCTTTGCCTAGAAAATCAACGATATGAAATTTTGGCATGTGATAGCCGATACCCAAATAATGGAGCCCAATTGAGCCATCTTCTGGCGAGATTTTTGAATTAACCCAGCCAGCAAGCCTTAATTGGTCATTGATCAAAGAGGCTTTATTTTCTTCAGTTGGAACTATTTGATTTTTTAAAAATTTCGGGCCTTCAATGGTAAAAATAGTTAGTGCCAATACGGAAACAATTTTAGTGTATGCTAGTAAATCACTACGATGAGAATTCTGCCATTTTTGAACCATTTCGCTGATAATGGTCGCGTAAAGGATTGGTGTGAGGAACAGAAAAAATCGTCCATCGTTAAAGACGTCACCACCGACATAAAGAATATAAATAGACTGAGCGATTGCACAGTACATAAATACTCGAATTCCAGCATTTTGTGGCTTTAGAAGATAAAGCAAAACTATTAGATAGGGAGCAAAAGAAGATTTAGCGGGGTTTAATAAATGAGAGATTCCAAGCTTTATTGAGCTTGCTAAATCTAAACTCTTCAAATGAGCTGTATTGGGGACCCAGTCACCATAGTAGTAATTCATCAAGAGCAGGTAGCTCGCTGGGATTATCAATAAAGCAGCACATATTATATAGGTTTTTGAATTTTTATAATTTTCTGAACCGAAAAACCAAAACAAACCAACAATTGCTATAATTATCGCCGAGTCTGGTCTTAATAAAAATGAAAAAGATATAAGGACTAGCGAAGCTATTGGAATAACTAATTTTTCTTTGCTTTTTAAAATTATTAGTGCAAATCCAGCCGTTACGAGTAGCATTTGCGGGACGTGTTCCCAGCCGGTTGAGACGTAAGTCAAAAAAGGCGCGCTCAAAGCGATAGCGGCACCGACTATAATTTTAGGGATTAGCCCCCTAACCAATAGTGTTGCAATTAAGACCGAAGCGGCACCTATAGCTGCACTGAGAAATACATTAAGGACCACAACATTTTCCGAACTCAAACCGAGCGACATTATTGTGGATGCCAAGGCTAAAGGCCAAAATAAACTAGTATTGGCAGCGACAGCTTCGTTTGCATTGAAGAATGGGTAGCCAGTATTAGCAAATTGTGCGGCCACACGCATCGTGATCATATGATCATCAGCAGTATGTACATAAAAACTATCTGCTATTCGCACAACATTATAGTCACCTAATGTTACCAAGACCGCGCACAAGGTGAAAAATGCCACCAAAACAAAAATAAGATACTCATATTTCTTATATGCAATCATAGCTTTTCCCCGAAAGCTTTTGGGCAATAATACGTTTTAATCTAAACGGCAGGCTCTAGACCAAGGTAAGAATTAACTCCTAATAAACCTTTCTATCTATTTTTAAAAGAGTTTTTCTTCTACTAAATCAAGATTAGTTTAAATGTAGATGGACATGACAGAATTTAATCACATGATGAGATGAAGTGATCATAATTTATTGCTGTCATTAAAATTAATAAATATTTTTAATGTGTGGTTATTTTGCAACTTTTATTGCAAATACTCTTATCCGGCGAAAAACACATTGAGTATTCGCGTGTTGAATGAACAATTATTAGTATTCAATGAGATTTGTTTTTGAAAATATAGTTGTCACATCAGAACTATACTTAATGTAAGTATTTTAATTCCCATTACTGAGATGATTTTATAACACGCTTGTTGCCTAATCAATTTTGATTGTTCAATATACTGATGCAGATTTTATTTCTGTAGCTGTGGGGGCGTATATGTCTATTGGTTCGTATTTACCTTTTGGGTTTGAAATTTCAACGCGAGTCACCGCGCGTTTGATAGACAATTATTACCTTAAGTTGCAATTTAAATTAAATTATTGCCTCCCTTCGTGGTCCCCCCTCTTAAGTAATTAAAATTCAAACGAGCTTTCAAAGATGTCTACAAATCCTGATAACCTACTAGTAAATGGGTCGTTTGAAGCAGACCCACAAAGAGATCCATCCTGGTCTTTCC
>CAYGPZ010000022.1:0-22019 GCA_964352025.1 uncultured Hyphomonadaceae bacterium | reverse complement strand
ATTGATGGAAATGGTGGATCTATTGCTGCCACGCAATCTTTTGAAGTTACGCCAGAACAAACTGGGGAAGGTACTGACCCGGTAACAAATGATGATGTTGCTTATTTATCGTCTGATGGAAGTGCCATCATTAGAGTCTTGTCTAATGATACAGATGAAGACGGCGACATTAATGTATCAACGGTGACGATCGTAAATGGCCCGACATCCGGCACCGTAAATGTTAATTCTCAGACTGGTGAGATTGAGTATTCTCTAACAAACTCAAGCGCCAATGGAGACTCTTTCACTTACCGGGTCAGCGACGCTCAAGGAAATGTTTCGAACACTGCGACTGTAAATGTCGTTAGCGAAGTGAGCGAACTTAGCCTAACGGGCTTTGAAGAAGACACCATTATAAGCTCAGGCCTTGGACAACCTATTTCGCTAACCTTCCTTCCGGACAATCGCATGCTGGTCGTTCAAAAGTCCGGCGAGATAATGATTGCAGACCCCAATACCGGAGACATGGAACTGTACATGGACGTCAACAATGCGCTTGGCGGTCTGGAAGATGGACAAGAACGCGGAGTTTTAGATATCGCTCTTGATCCTGATTTCGAACAAAATGGTCATTTTTACCTCTACTATACCGCGAGTTCTCCTGCGAATGCGGTGATTGCCCGCTTTACTCATGAAGAAAACTCTGGAGGCTTAACAAGCTCTGGAGACATCGATAGCCGTACAGTCCTATGGACCGATACAGATGAATGGGGTGCATGTTGTCACTATGGGGGTGGCCTTGATTTTGGTCCTGACGACAAATTATGGCTTACTACATCAGATAAATTCACCGCGAGTAACTTTGGTGAAGGTATAGCTGCTGAACCGGACTTGCCACTCGTATTATCAAGTACAAGCGGTAAGGTCATACGTATCAACAAAGACGGCACAATACCTGATGGAACAGATGGTTGGCCAGCAAATCCATTTATCAATGATGCAAACGCACACGATAGCGTTTGGGCATATGGCCTAAGAAATCCATTCCGTTCTTCATGGGATGAAGAATACGGCTATTTATACATGGCTGAGGTTGGAGGAAACCAAACTGGTGTCTCTGAAGATGATATTCACCTCGCCTCTCTTGATCAGGCTGGTGCTTTCTATGGTTGGCCATTTTATGAATCAACGAATGATACTCCAGCAAACTTTGGTCGCTCGATATACGAACCAGGTGACTTCCCGCTACCTGATGGTGATCTCGCAAATCCTCTGGAAGGCGATTTTTATTCATCACCTATCTTTTCTTATGCTCGCCCCTCTTCGGTAACTGGTGGCTTTGTCTATCGTGGTGAAATGTTCCCTGAAGAATGGGATGGCGTATATTTCTATGGGGATTATTCGAAAAACTTTATCTCGTATCTGGTATTAGACGAATCTGGAACTGAAGCTCTTGATACATTTACGTTTAAACCTAGCTTTGAGCTTGGAGGCCCAGCGACAAATGTTGTTTACATCGGTGAAGATAATTCTGGTGCGCTGTACTATGTAAACTACTCTCTAACTGGAAGTGGTGAAGTCCATAAAATTAGCTATATGGCGAATGATGCGCCGTTGGTGAATACTCAAAACGTAGAGTATGATGCCAACTCCCTATTCAGCATCACTTTCACAGCTGACTTCTCTGATTCTGAAGGCGATGACCTGACCTACTCTGTAAACTTTGGGGATGGAACGGTCGCAGAAGGTCAAGTAGTTAACGGGGCCATCTCGATAGATCACGTTTATTCATCATCTGGTATTTTTGAAATCAGCCTAACGGTTTCAGATGAATTTAATACTGTTTTTGCCTCTCCAATGGAGTTGGAAATTGGTGACGTTGAATCTCCACCAGTCATTCAAAGCGCAAATGTTGATTTCATTACTGGAGATCCAGGCCAAGTCGTAACGTTTACTGCCAATGTTAGTGACAGAGATACACCACTTGAAAATCTGACTTATACAATAGACTTTGGAGATGGAACGACACCTGTTACTGGATCTCCAGATGCAAGCGGTGATATTTCGGTTCCGCATACCTACAGCACTGAAGGAAACTTCTCTGCCTTCCTAGAAATTTCAGATGGTACTTCAACTGTTCGCTCGACTAGTTTTGGAATTGGGATCGGAGACCCTGAAACCGTACCAATTAATGATGGCCTCGTCTTAGCTCTTGAAGCCTATACCAAGGTTGGACTTGATGGGCTGACTGTACAAAACTGGCTGGACAGTTCAGGAAACGGTAACAATCTTTCCGGGTCTGGTGATCCACAATTTATTGAGAACGCAACACCGAGTGGCCAACCAGCTATTCATTTTGACGGTGTAGGCGACTATCTAGATAGAACAGACACTTTGGAGAACTTCTCCTCAGGCTCAGGTGCCCGCACAATTTATTTTGTGGTGGACTACGGATTTTCCAACATTTACGCCGGCTTAGCGTATGGAAATGGCGCAGAAGATGAAGCTTTCGGCCTCGTCCTAAGCCCGGGTGAAGATTTAACAGTTCAAGCTTGGAGCGCCCAAAATGATGCCATTTCAAATGTAAATGGTGAAACTGGTGGGTTCCTTGTCCATTCTGTTGTTATGCAGGACAATGGTGACTTCGTTCATTCAATGAATGGTCAACCTATTGATTCTGGAAACATTCCATTGAACACAGTCCTAGAACGCCTTGTTCTTGGTCAAGAAATCAGCGGCGCCGCTGAAGTTGAAATGACGGTGGCAGCCGCGTTTATCTGGAATAGAGCTCTAACCGAAGCGGAACAGACTCAAGTCGAAGATTACTTAGATACGACTTATTTCCATCCACAGGCGAGTACATCAAATGTCGCGCCAGTTGCAGAAAATGACGCCTACACCGGAGTAGAAAATACCGACATTGATGGAAATGTTCTGGACAACGACTCTGACGCAAATGGTGATACCCTGAGTGTTACACTTGTAAGTGATGTGTCAAATGGTGGCCTAACACTTAATAGTGACGGTACATTTAGCTACACACCTGATTTGAACTTTGATGGAAATGATACATTCACCTATGAGGTTACTGACGGAACAGATTCGGTCCAAGCATCAGTAACTCTGACAGTGAATCAATCTGTCGAATTCCTACCAGTCACTCAAGGACTTGTAGCTCAATTTGAAGCAGATCAAAATGTAGCAAGAGATGCAAATAACCTCATTTCAGATTGGCTAGATGGTTCTGGAAATGGGAATGATTTATTTGCAAGTGGTGATCCAACGCTTGTTATGAATGCAACCCCAACCGGTCAATCCGCAGTCCGTTTTGATGGAGATGGCGATAAACTAGAACGCTTAGATTCATTGGACGGGGCAACGGGTCGTCTGAATAATCTTCCATCAGGTGACGATGCACGTACCCTATTCTTCGTAGCTGACTTTGAAACATCGTCTGAATTTGCCGGCTTCGCCATAGGGAATGGCGCAGCAAACGAAGCCTTTGGTGTGGTTACGGGAGATTCTGCTGCTGACATTACAGTCTACGGCTGGGGGGCAGGAAATAATCTGTCCTCTGGGATAGATGCAATCGGCAATAATGATGGATCAGCAGGTGACGATTGGTCAGTCATCTCTGTCATTTATGATGGAAATACTATTACCATCAACAAAGACGGCGTTGAAATTGGTTCAAGTTCACATGTGTATAACACTGTGCTTGAGTCCCTCGTTATTGGTGAAGAGATATCCGGTCTCGCTTTTGCCGAAATGGATGTCGCTGCTGCATTGATTTACGACACCGCCCTAACGGAATCTGACGTCGATGACGTTGAGGAATTCCTATTTAATAAATATGTAGGAGATAGCGCGGTTACGACTTTACCAAGCGCTAGCGATCCTAACTATGAAGCAGAAATAGGTATCGTTCTGTTTGAGCAAGAGGGCGGCGATCAAAACTCTGGAGTGGTGAATCCGTTCGAAGTTGAGGAAGAAAACGCCCATCCTCTTGATAACCCGCTATCAGAAGACTGGTTCATTTCGTAATCAACAACGAAAAAGCGCGGTTTAAAACCGCGCTTTTTATCAATCTCATATAAATCTATCATCTGCCGCAAGGGAGTATAGATTTTATATACTGAGTTTTTTGAAAACACCCTCAGGAATGCTAAATGTTGTGTTCTAATTTAAAGAACTATCATAGTATAAATTTCTATTTCCACGCGCAATTTAACTTGGTACCCGCTTCAGAAAATTCAAAATTTCTTCTAAACTACGAGATTTAAGAACTTTTGTTTCTATTTTAGAAAACCGCCCCCATCCCGATAATTTCACGATGAAGTCCTCATTTGATTATCAGTAAATACATAGGCTCGATCCAGCTTGTATTTAACGAAATATCCCACAGAAAGGCCCAAGATCGCACCAGCTTCTCTAGCAAATTCAGTCCGCCATACATACCAAAACACTGTTTCAGATCCCCAGAATATAGCTGTCGTGACCAATCCCATCACACTGTACAGAAAGAATTTTTGGCTATGATCCTTTAAGCCTTTATCAACATCATAGAAAATCCACCGCTTATCTAAAACGTATTTTACGACCAGCCCAACAAAAGTTCCGGCTAGAACAGCAGCTCCAAACAGAACGAGAGAGTCACCGTATGACAAGACCAATCTTTGTATGGCCAAATTGGCGAAGGTCGCTAACACCGCAAAAGCAATATAGCGAATAATCAGTTGCTTTACGTCTGCCACAAAGTGCCCCCGAAAGCCAAACCTAGTATTATTAAGAAACACATCTGACTTGTTCTGTCTTTAACAGCAAATACGACCGGGTCGTCATGCATTTGCCCTCGGTGTGCTAGCAACACGGCTCGCGAAATCCAGTATAGCAATACCACACTGACACCCCACAATAATTCTGGGTTTGAATAAAGTTTCACGACTTCTTCAGAGCTAACGTACAAAACCGTCACGACCGCTGAAATATAACCTGCTGCGATTGCTATCATGGAAATTATTGGAAGATCATCTACGGAGTATCCTCGGCCCGCGACCTGTTCTTTCCCGCGAGAAATTACGTCCACCAATTCAGCCTGTCTCTTAACAGCCGCAAGAGATAAAAAGATAAAGATTGCAAACGCAAGTAGCCAAACCGATAAGGGAATCCCAGTCGCCACACCACCTGCTATTATTCTTATTGTATAAAGCGCGGCCAACGTACAAATATCGACTACGATTTTACGCTTTAACGTCAATGAATAGGCTGTTGTTAAAAGTAAATAGCCTGCCATCACTGCGCAAAAATAAGGTCCTACAAGTAGAGCTAATCCACCTCCTAAAACTAGAAGACCAGCTATCATCCAAGTACCTGCGGAGATTGGGATACTTCCTGATGCAAAGGGACGCTTGCACTTACGCGGGTGGGTTCTATCGGATGTTAAATCCAGTAAATCATTTAAAACGTATACACTGGAAGCCACTAAACTAAAGGACAAAAATGCTAGCGTCGCCATAATGAGTGATTGCATTTCAAATGCGTGCGCTGCGACGACTGGCAAAAACACCAAGACATTTTTCATCCACTGGTGCGGACGCAAAGCCTTAATATATGGTTTCAAAGAGCTTTCTGTTGTTTTTAGATGTTCTATCGAAGATGAAACTTGCTCCGCCTTTTTACGTAGACTTTTATCGGCATTTACAGTGACAGCGGTTTTCGCACTTTTCCAAACAGGAAGATCCGCGTTTGAATCTCCTATATAAGTGAAACCGTGTCGACCGAAGCGCTCTTCTAAAAACTCAGCTTTCCGAGTTCCTTTTAAATTCGTTTTTTGATCAGCCCCATGTACTTCATCAAATATCTGAAGATGGTCCGCTATATCCGCAGCGATATTCTGGTGAGAAGCGGTCACAAGTGCTGTCTTCCCCCCGCCCTGCTTCCAATTCTCGACATACTCAATAACATCGGGATCGTAAGGCAAAGTTTCAACAGCGATAGAACCCTGTTTTTTTAAATTATCCTTTAGAGCGGTTTTTCCGCCTGACGCCAAGGAAAACGCTGCACTAAATGGTGCGGTCCAGCTGTTTCCACAAGCAGACCAAAAGCATTCATATAATATATCACTACGTAATAGTGTTCCATCTAGATCAACTGCAAGTATATGATCTTTATCCAAGGTGTCCATTGCTTTCCCTAGCCAACTGACCTGTGACGAACAGATTTCAACTCAAAAAGCAATTTGCAACTTCTGTGCCTTATTCCTATTCAGAAATATTCTAAACACCTTGCTATCAATCTACACAAAAATTTATAAAAATTATAGGCTTAAGCCTGTTAATTCAGCAAGTTTTTCACGTTTTTCTTGCGTTGTTTCCAATTGAACCAATATACGATCAAATTCTAGAACTTTCGCTCCAACTAGAAAACGATACCAAAAGCCTTGTAGGAAGTGATAAATAAGGCCTGTTCTTCCATCTAAAAACCCCAGTTGAATAATATACCTATGCATAAAATATATCATTGGCCCTAGCCAGAAAGGTAGCCGATTATATATATGTTCCTTGATCAGCCGCTTTAAAAATACTTTTTTTGAAGCGCCCTTTGCATTCATTATTGAACCAAATTCTGAAAGGCCATAGCGTTTGTTTAGTACATCCACTGCTTCTCTGGTTGCATATTTATTATGCTTCTCAACAAAGTAAGTTAGGTCGTTTAGGTTCCAATCCGAAAAACCACCTTCTAATGTAATGGTTGACCCATCTTCAATCACTATGTGCTCATCCATCCATCTTTGTTCAACCCGCCCTTGACCACGACGAAAAATACGAAGCATTGTCAGAGGGTAGCGACCACCGCGTTTTACCCAACGGTCCATAAAAATATGCTTACGCTTAAGATTAATTCCAACTATGTCAGATTTGAGAGTGGGTATTATTGTTTGTATATTCTCCGCGAGGTCATCTTCTATAATTTCATCGGCGTCCAAGCGCAAAATCCATTCAGCCTCTATCGGGGCATTATCCAATCCCCATTGGAATTGTTGTGCCTGATTTGAAAAAGGATTTTGAAAAACAATTGCACCGGAACTTTCTGCAAGCTCAACTGTTCTATCAGTAGAAAATGAGTCAACTATGATTATATTTTCGGATATTTTCTTTACAGACGCGATAGCACGCTCAATATGCTGCTCTTCGTTATATGTCAGTATTATTGTTGTAAGATTGGCAGTCATAACAGCATTCTTTACTTTTCATCTGGCAAGATTGATATCAATTTTTAAATTGATAATATGTATTTATGCACAATCAACTTTCCTGTTTCGTATATATTTTGCAGGATTCCCACCATAAACTTTGCCTTCTTCAAGGTCTTTAAATGTAACGCCGCGAGCTCCTAATACAGCCCTCCGTTTTATTGTGACGCCCGGCCCTACAAATGCATCGGCCGCAACCCAACAGTCATCTTCCAGCACTATAGGTTTGACTATCAATTGGAAATTGCAGTTATCAATATCATGAGTTCCTGCACATAAATACGCTCCTTGAGAAACAATAACGTTTGGACCCAAACTAACCGGAGCCATATTGTAACAATTGGCTCCAGAAGCGATTACAGATTTATCTTTCATATGAAGGTTAGGCGGATACCATATTTTGGCTCCTCCCCTAACATCACACCTACCTTCCATTTTAGCTCCAAAAGCCCTCAGCAAAAGGCGGCGCCATCCATGCATCTGCGGCAACGTCCAAGATGCAAAAAGAAACCAAGCTATATTCCAAATTAGGCGTAAAATACGATGTTTTAGAGGAAAACTTGCTCCTCCATCAGCGGGCTTAGTCAAATTTGCATCTAAAGGCTGCGACATGATAATCTCAATAAACTTAAAGGACAGGCATGTTATCTTATAGAAGAATTCAGCAAAATTAGTGCCAATCTTGTCTTAGATTATATTCAG
The DNA here is from genome assembly GCA_964352025.1 of uncultured Hyphomonadaceae bacterium. Classification (GTDB taxonomy): domain Bacteria; phylum Pseudomonadota; class Alphaproteobacteria; order Caulobacterales; family Hyphomonadaceae; genus Hirschia. The sequence continues at coordinate 14,083 of CAYGPZ010000022.1, read as the reverse complement.
GTCCAAATTAACTAGGCTTACTTTTCTTCAAACAAGTGTCTAAGCAGGCTTCTATACGCTCACGTTGCCTAGCAGGGTTCCACTTTTTGCTAATAACACTTTGACAATTCTTGCGAATAACTTCCCGAGACTGGTCCATATTTAGCCATAACAGAATTTTATCAGCCAAATCGTTCGCGTCATCATGTTGAAAAAACAAACCTGACTTGCCAGCCTCTATCGCTTCAAATTCCGGCATTTGTGCATCCAATTTGCCGTGAGTTATCGCTGGAGTTCCATAGGTCAAGCTATGCATTGCTGTTAGACCAATTTTTCCCGGCGAAACTGTGAGATCAGAATAATACAATAGGTTTCCCAAAATATCTTCATCATAGCATGCCCCGTAAAAGTGCACGTCAAGATCTAACTCTATTGCAGTATTTTCCAAATTCTTACGTTCAGGGCCATCTCCTACCAAAAGAATATTGATAGGCGCACCCTGCTTTTTAAGTATTTCTGCAGCAGTCAAAAGTAGATCAAATTGGCACTGTTCAGTTAATCTTGCCGTACAAATGATGATAGGGTTGGCACCTTCTTTAAAAAAAGACTGCGGCAGAGGATTTTCCGACGCATTATCCGACCCGATTTTAGATAACACTTTTTTAGCTTTGTCATAATCAAGGCTATTATAGATCGGCCAAACCTTTTTAGAAGAAAAACCAGATTCACTAGCTAGCTTTCGAGCTCTTTCCCCATACACCATCACTTTGTCAGAGAGTCCAAAGAAAATATTGCGTATAAAACGTTTGAGAATAGGCTCTGGTTTTAACCAGCCGTGCACCCAAAAAAACATTTTCTTTCCTAGCAGACGACCAAATATCATAATAAGCCACGCAGCAGGCATATTAGGAGGGGCATGAAGCACAATGGCTTTTGCCTGTGTATCTAACAGAGCAGACCAATATCCTTTAAGTACCCATATAGGCCCTTGAAATTTGAAATCTAATGGATGGATGTCTACAACATCATCACCTTTAAAAACTTTGATACCATCAAGATCTTTCAGGCTTGCGTGAAAACTATATTCGTATTCACCATTACTCACTAACTCGCGAAGAACAGGCGCACGATAGTGTGGGAAATGGTGATAAATAACATTTATTTTAGTCATAGTTCGGGACTTGTTTATTTGGACTTCTAGACATTGATGCCCACCTTCGATTTATAGTGATAATATAAGGAAGAAATGCAAAACCAAAAATAGGCCAATCATAAGGTTGGCCGTGAAGAAACAGCCTAGGCATATTTAGCACATATAAAGCACACAACAGTCCCTCTGTAGGGTTTAGTTTTTTTAAGGAAAAACAAATAATTACAGGTGCTAGAAACACTACATACATATACAAAAAACCAAAAAACACGCCAAGGTCTGAAAAAGCCTGCAATAAAGGAAAATCAACCCAATATGCCTTGAAACCAGCACCCATAGACAGGTTTTGCCAGATCAGAGACAGTGACCTTTCTCGTTGAATCACACGACCGTTCGCTGCATCATCAATTTCAACGGTGCTTAACCCCAATATTGTTCTGGCAGCTCGGTCAATGGCTCCAAAAATCTCGTTCAACCTCTCTTCTAAGAGACCTGAGAAATACAATCCCCATATTGCTAAGGCTAAGATGAAAAAACCAAAAAACAAGTTGGATATCTGTTTCTTATCCAATTTGCTTTTCATAAAAACGTAGACAATACTCAGGAACAAACCCAAATATATAGATCGTGTACCCGCCATAATGACTGTCAACAATCCCAGAACCAGTATTGGCAAGCTTATAATTGGATTAATTATGCGATTTGCAAAACCATAGAGCGCCGAAACGATTGCAAATCCTCCAGCATACGCGACCAAGGTGTAAGCTTCGTTTTCTTCTGACAAGTTTACACGACTGGAATCACCATACTGGATAGCACCTTGAAGCGAATCTTGGACCCCAAATAAGTATACAAAAGCCGCTAAAGTAACAGTCCACAAATAGCCAAAACAAAAATGATTCCCGTCTTTCACGTCAATAAAGAAAACGCAGACAAGTAGTCCTAAACCAAATATTGCCCAGGCTATGTCTTTTGGCGACGCGCCAGTTGAAGTTACTGACAGCAGAATAATTATCGCACACATCAAATAAGCGGCAGGATTAGAAAATATACTTAAAAAGAATATGGGGATCTTTTTCTTTGCAGACATTGAGACAATTAAAATCATTCCAACAATAAAAAAGAACCCAATACCAATAAAGCTGGAAAGGCCGACAGCATTCCCAATCGTCCAAGCATACATATAGCCCGACATAATGAATGCCAGCCCTACCCCTTGTAGGAAGGAATTTCGTTCTTTAATTTGTACTTCATGCGTAGAAGCCATTTAAAAACAACCTTTTCGGATCCCTATATCAAGAAGAGGGTAAGTTTTTCAATTCACACTGGGCGGTCAATAATCTTTCATTCAATATGCGAATTGTAATGCCACCCACCGCCATACACAGGGAAACCCCTAAGATAAGATAGGTTGCATCTGAAAAAATAGAGCTCAATACATATGCTGCCAAGCATAACCCGAGCAGTATAGCAGCATTCACTATAATATTGTTTCTAAATACACCCGTGACTATTGCTAGATTATATGCGGATGCACCCCAAGCATTGAAGACTATTCCAATAGTTAGGGCAGCTATAAATGTTGAATAAGTCCAATCAATTTCACCCAACCATAACCATGAGATCAAAGGAGAAACTAAAATAAGCACTAAACTGACGGCCACTACAGCCCACGTGCTAAACTTTGTTGACTTATTATATAAAGGTTTCACCTTTTCAGGACTGTCATTGAACAATGACGTCAAACTGGGAACCATTGCTGTAACACCACCAATTACAGCAGATCTAGGCAACCACAATGTTTTATACGCCAGTTCATAAATGCCCAAAGTGTGCATTCCACCTAACTGGCCTACAAGTATTTTGGAAATTGGTTCAAACAATCCATTCAAAATGTTCGCAAGTTGCGCCTTTAAACTGAAACCTAACATTTCTCTGAAGACTGTCTTTGAAAAACAAAATGGTAAAATTGATTGAATTCTGGACTTCCGCCTCACCAGATACCAACCCAGTAGAATGCTAAAACTGTATTGAACAATTTGTGCCCAGGCCAAACCAGCAAGTCCTAAATACGGCACGAGGGCGACCACAACAATAATTTGGAGTAAGTTACCAGCGACGGCCAATTGAGAATTGATATACCCAAAATGAAGACCCTGTAGAATTCCTAACAAAGTGCCTGAAATATTCATTAGAACAAAGCTAATCATCATCAGTGGAAGCACTATTTTTGCTTCACTAATGTATTGCTCTTCAACTATATTCGTTAGATTGAGAGATAGGATCAAATACCCGAGCGTTCCCAACAAAAGAAACATAGCAGTATTTGAAAGAAGTCCAGTTTCAACATATCGTTTTAATTTTGAAACATCTTTCTCAATATCACATAATGCAACAAAACGAAGAGCCGCACCTGTCATCCCAACATCCCCAATGCGTATCAAGGCTGTCCAAGCAAACAGTGTCGACCATAGTCCAACAGCTTCAATACCATTTTTCGCTATCACTAGTCGATAACTTAGAAAAACCAAACCAACATTTATGGTGAAAGCCATCACTGCGAACGGAATATTCTTATTGAGGTTGAACTTCCTTAAATCATCACTCATTTAAAAGATTGACCCCGACCTATCGCAGAGCCGAGCACTTCCAAACTTTGTGTTCGAAAACGTTGGGTGAGTTCATTTCCTAACACAGGGTCTTTTGACAATAGAGAGGCATCAATCAACTGTTTAGAAATCGTTTCCTCTGTCGCTGCAATAAAAGGAGCACCTTCTTTTTGGCAAAGTTTGTGTGACAATGAATCCTTTCGGACGATCGCCGGTATTCCCAACTGAATTGCTCTTCCAAGAATTCCCGAAGCCTGATCATAAGATGGATCATACAAACACCAAACGGCGTCGCTCATCACATACAATGCGTGAAGTTCTTCATCCGAAATGAACCTATCAAATCCAATCCCATTCGATTCAGTATAGTTTGCAGCTAATGCCTGCAAATCGGAACTTACTTTTCCGCCATACGCAAATAAGAAGCGGTTCTGGATTGAATCATCGCCAATCCAGCTATTCGCAAATGTTTCGAACCCCTTGCCTTTGTTCTGCGAACCAATAGCCACCAGGACTTTGCGATTTCCTATTTTCTCTGTTATCGCAGCGATAAGTTTATCACTTGGCTGGAACATAATTTTACTCTGAGAATCTCTTTCCAAATCCCAAAGTTGAAAGTCATATATCCAATTGTCCGCTACTTCCTCAAATTCAGGCGCAATTGAGAACGGAATTATCGTCAAAGTACTAATATTTTTTTGGGACTTTAAGACCTTCAACAATACTCGTTTTATGCGAAGCTTGATTGATTTACTTTCAATCGCTGGTTTAGGTCGAAATAATAAACCAAGTGTCTTTTTCCCAGTGATGGATCGAAAAAAACTAGCCAAAACATACAGAAAGAAATTCTCTTCTATCATTAAAAAGAATACGGGCCTTTTTACAAAAAAAAGCTCGAAAGCCGACACCCTTTTGGCGCTATACAAATTCGAAACAAACTCTATATACGCTTTTCTATGGCCTGCTTCGGTCGCACTAAAAATGTTTACATCGACTTCTTTCACTTACAAAAACTTTCAGGTTTATTTGCAACTGAGCTATATTCCGATCCTTGTTTTCGTCCTAAAACGTTAAACATCCTTGCCAAAATTGTGTCCTTGCTCCAGCGTGTTTCTGCGCGCTGGCGTGCTGCTCGACTGAAATTGTTGTATTCTGTTTTATTATCCAACAATTTTTCGATTGCCTTTAAAAACATATCACTGTTTTCCGGATCGACGACCAATCCACATCCTTCGACTTCATCGGCAAGACCTGTGCCAGGCATGGCTGTAGCTATAACTGGTCGACCGGATGCAAGCATATTTGTTAACTTGGAAGGTAAAACTAAATCGGCCGCATTTTTCAACTGCGGAAGCAAATGAACCGTTGCTAGGTTCATGAGTTCTTCTAAATTCTCTTTTGGCTGAAGGTCATAAAATCGAATATTAGATAATCCTTCTGCAGCCTTTTGAAGGTTTTTGCGATTTGGGCCTTCCCCGCAAATAACGAAGGTGAGATCCTTTCTATGTTCCAATTTTTTCGCGACCTCGATAATAATAGAGATACCTTGTTTATTAGCAATATTCCCTGAATACAGAGCGACATGATCAGAAGTGATGTTCCATTCTTTTCGATACTTAGAGGAACGTGTTATAGGCTTAATCGCATTCGTATCAGCCCAATTTCTAAATTCATAAATCGCATTTTCAGATACCCCTTTTTTGATGAGTTTGCTGCACATTTGCGGAGATATTGAACTGACCGTATCAAATTTTCGAAGAATATTTGTCTCGAAACAAAGAGCAAATTTTCCAAACAAGTTCTTATTTTCTAACAACCCAGTTGCAAAGGCAGCCTCAACTTCAAAATCCTGGATGTGAAGCCATGTTCTTGCATTGCAAAGCTTTGAGGCAAAAGTTGCAACGGGGGCAGCAATTAAAGAAGGAGCGACTGATAGTATAACGTCTGGTTTCCAAAAAAGCGCGGCTCTAAGCATCGGAAAAAACGACCAGACTCGAAAACTAAAATGATGCAAAATGCGTTTCAGTCCAGTAGGCTTAGAAGGTACATATAGAGGACATCGGGTAATGCTTACACCGTTTTCTGTGCTTTTCTTATATGTCCATCCATTTTGGCCATCAGCTATTTTCCAACCAGGATAATAAGGTCGTCCCGCAACAACCTTGACTTCATGCCCTGATTCAACCAGCGCCTCCGCCATTCCAGACGTGTACACCGCAATACCAACCTTTTCAGGGGTATAGTTGAGACCTAAAATTAGTATTTTCATATCTAGGCAAAACCAATCAGCACAACTTTGGCTATACAACTTCTTGTGCCTTAGTTCTCTATTTACTTAAGGTCAAAAACCTTTTCCGGTCCCCAAAACTGTAAAGACTGTTTTGAGCAAAATTTGAAGATCTGCTATAGCGGACCATTTTTCAATATACTCCAAATCCAAATCTATTCGAAGCTTTTTCTTTTCATCTGTATCCGTCGGTCCTCGCGAACCAGATACTTGCGCCAGTCCGGTCAATCCAGGGCGAGCCCGAAACCGCTCTAAATAACGATTATCAAAATCCAAAAATTCTTCATCATGTGCCAAAACGTGAGGCCTTGGCCCAATAAGAGACATTTCACCCCTTAACACATTGAACAACTGAGGGAGTTCATCAAGCGACGATTTACGAAGAAACTTACCTAATGATGTTACCCGATTATCACCCTTTACAGCCTGTTTGAATTCATCCCCGTGTTCAACCATCGTTCTATATTTAAAGATATAAAACGGCTGTCTATTCAATCCGCCACGCTCTTGTTTAAAAAATCCTGGACCTTTAGTCTCTAGGCGAACCAAACACCAGATAGTAATCAAAAGTGGTGATGTAGCGGCTATACCCAGTAGAGCGACGATAATGTCAATACTACGTTTGACTGCTCCACCAACGATATCTGACTTCAGATAAAGGCTGTTATAAATGTGAGAATGAGCAGATGAGGACAGAATCGCTCCGCTTTCCATTTCTGCTCTAAAGTCTTGCTTGCGCATCAGAAGCCCCCACAGCTATTTATGCATTGCGACGTTAACTCAAATTACACACGAAAACGTATCAAACCCCTATAGTCTAAAATATAATTACTTCGAACCAGAAATTTTCGCAAGTATAATTAATGACCAAACAGTTAAAGCACTAGAAAAAACCATAAAACAGTCAAGTTGTGATTAAATTTGTTTCAATCTAAATTCAACACTCAACTCTTTTCGCCTAAAAGGAGAATTTTCAAATTCAAACTCAACTAGGTTTGATTCCATATATTTATTACTTAATATTAATCAAGCACTGAACTTGAAAGTTCCTGCAATAATTAAGTGCTGCTCTGCGGGGTTAGTACTTATCTATCAACAAACTTAATTTAGTCGCGCATTAATTTGATTTTCGACAAACCAATGATATGCGCCTTTAAGTCCCTCTTCGAGGGAAAGTGAATAGTTCCAACCAAGGTCTTGCAATCGAGACACATCCATTAATTTACGTGGAGCTCCATCCGGTTTGGTTGCATCAAACTCAAGCTGACCTTTAAAGCCAGTCACTTTTGCGACAGTCTCGGCAAGTTCACGAATGGTACAATCCACCCCTGTTCCCACATTAATATGAGACAGCATGGGCTGAGTATTTGTGTCATAGGTCTCGCGATCCAGATTCATGACATGTATACTCGCGGCAGCCATGTCATCAACATGCAGGAACTCACGCATTGGTGTCCCACTACCCCATATTGTCACAGTCTCAATATCTTGCTCGACCGCTTCGTGAAAACGACGCAGAAGTGCGGGAATTACATGTGAATTTTCAGGATGAAAATTATCGTTAGGACCATACAAATTGGTCGGCATCACAGAACGATAATCACGGCCATACTGGCGGTTATAGCTTTCACATAATTTGATGCCTGCAATCTTGGCAATCGCATATGGCTCGTTTGTCGGCTCAAGCATGCCTGTCAGTAATGCGTCTTCTCGCATTGGCTGTTCCGCTAGTTTTGGATAAATGCAGGAAGACCCCAGGAACAATAATCGTTGCACATTATTTGTATGTGCAGCGTGTATTATGTTCGCTTCGATCATTAGGTTTTCATAAATAAAATCTGCCGGATACTCATTATTTGCATGAATACCCCCTACTTTCGCAGCAGCTAGATAGACTTCATCAATGCCTTCTGCTGCAAAGAACTCATTTACAGCTGATTGACTTGTCAAATCTAATTCAGAACGTGTACGCGTCAGGATATTCTCATACCCCTTTGCTTTCAGCTGACGCTCAATTGCAGACCCAACCATGCCGCGATGGCCAGCGATAAAAACTTTTGCACCTGTTTTAGACATGAGATTTAGTTCTCGACTGAGACAGGTACATCGTAACCATGTGATTTAAGAAGTGCATTCGAACGCGCTGTTTCTAAGTCGGCAGCAACCATTTCAGCACACATTTCTTCAACCGTAATTTCAGGTACCCAACCCAGTTTTTCTTTTGCTTTTGCTGGGTCCCCTAGAAGTGTTTCCACTTCTGCAGGACGGAAATACCGCGGATCAACACGCACAATGACATCGCCCTCTTTTAGAGCCGGCGCTTTAGGTCCTTTGACGGCATCAACAATTGCGAATTCATCAACACCTTCGCCTTCAAAGCGAAGTGTAACCCCAAGTTCCTTGGCACTCATTGTAATGAATTCGCGTACAGAAATCTGTTTACCTGTTGCAATAACAAAATCATCCGCTTCTTCTTGCTGCAGCATCATCCATTGCATACGGACATAGTCTTTTGCATGTCCCCAATCACGTAACGCGTCCATATTCCCCATATGAAGACACTTTTCAATTCCCATGCCGATGTTTGCTAACCCACGTGTGATTTTACGGGTCACAAATGTCTCACCGCGACGCGGGCTCTCATGGTTGAACAAAATACCGTTACACGCATACATGCCATAGCTTTCGCGATAGTTTACCGTAATCCAGTAAGCATACATTTTCGCAACAGCATAAGGACTACGTGGATAAAAAGGTGTCGTTTCTTTTTGTGGCGTTTCCTGCACCAAGCCATAAAGCTCAGACGTAGATGCCTGATAGAAACGCGTCTTTTTCTCTAAACCTAGAAAGCGAATAGCTTCAAGCAAGCGAAGTGTACCTATGGCGTCCACATCAGCTGTATATTCTGGGGCTTCAAATGAAACTGCAACGTGAGACTGGGCCCCAAGGTTATACACCTCGTCTGGCTCTACTTCTTTCATTATCCGTGTCAAATTAGACGTATCAGTTAGGTCCCCATAATGAAGTTGGAAACGTCTATTATTTGTGTGCGGATCTTCATATATGTGATCAACGCGCTGAGTATTAAACGAAGACGCACGACGCTTTATACCGTGAACCTCATAGCCTTTTTCTAGCAAAAACTCAGCTAGATAAGATCCGTCTTGGCCGGTTGTTCCAGTAATCAATGCACGTTTCATACTACTTCCCCAGAAACTAAAATGTAATTATGCACTAAAAAGTTAGAATACATCACAACAATCGCTTTTAAACGAGAATTTAGCTTTTCATGAATAATCATTTACCCGTTCAACATAAAAATGCCTGTGTCACAAGCATTAACAACTATAAGGAGGAAGTTAAGAACACCACTCAACCTGATGAGTACATACATATACATTATGTATTATAACTTTGGTTCTCCACACAATCTTGTCTAATCTTCAGGCATGATAAATTAAAATTTGTGTTTTTTTCAAAAAGCACTTGTCAAGAAAAAAAAGCAGTCCCACAATTAAGGTTCGTTTAAATGCTTGTTCAGGAATAAGCTAATGGCTCTTAAAATCGGAAAAATCTCAAAAGCAGAAATCATGAGCAAAGGCTATGAAGAGGTTGGCTGCTTTTCTTCATCTCCAATCACTTCTGAAAACTTGAATTATAAAGAGCCAGACAATTATGGGCTGTTGCACCCTCTGAGACGCATCTTCAGAACAAATCAGAGTTTTACAAAATCTTTGATTTCAAATGGAACACTCTATTCTTATCAATATCACGCAAATGGATACTTCAATTTGTTTCAAATTGATTTGAACGAGATCAAAAGTATAAAAACCCAAGACTCCTCCTCTATTGTGATAGAGGAAGGCGATGGAAATGAAACTGTACTTGAAACAACGCAAAGCCCTGAGCAACTGAAACAACAAATCGAAAAATCAATGGATAATTTTGAGCCGCGCTTGCCAAAAGTCACTCTCAAAAAAATGCACTAGTGAACGATTATAAAGTCTTCGGATATAATAACTTCCGCTTAAGCTTTAAAAATTATGCGTTTTCAAAACCGTAGTAGCACATCAATCAATCTATTCTTGATAGTAATTCTTCTCTGCATATCCATAATACAAACTATCATCATAAGATACGCGACCTAACTTACCTTTAAGAACACGGTTCAATACAATTGCGACATTGTCTGTACCGGTAGCAGTATTGATCTGACGAATAGCAGTTTGAACGACTTTTTCTTGAGAAAATCGTGATCTAATAACCATTAAATTAGTATCAGCCAATCTTGCTAAACCAAGCGCATCCGCCATTGCCAGCACAGGTGGACCATCCATCAATATCAGATCATAATGCTCTCGCATTTCCTCAATCAATTCCTCAAGTTTCTTTGTATCAAGGTTATGGATAGGCTCACCATTCTCGTCATTATACGGCATTGCAGGAATGATATCTAAATTTGATATCGTATCCCTATAAGTTACGTCTTTCCAATTTCGTTCACCCAGAACAGCGTGAAGAATTCCTTCCGCAACGGTCACTCCAGAAATCGTCGCAGTCATTCGACGACGAATATCACAATCAATTAAAAGCACTCTATGACCTGATATCGATGCAATCCGAGCGAGACCTAGGCTTAAAGTAGACTTACCTTCATTTGGAACTGAAGATGTAACCGAAATTACATGACTATCTTGATTGAGACGGTTCTCAACAATCATGCTAAGAACCATACGCAATGACTCGGCAAAAGCGGACATTGGTTTAGCAACAGCATAACTCGCTATATTGCGCATGTTTTCCTGGGGCAATAGTTTTAGGTCAGAAATTTTTATATCTGGAACTGATGAAACAGCACGCTTTTTCAATTTCGACCAGACAGAAGATGCGCCATAAAATTTGTCATCAAAAGCTTCTAGTACAACAGCTCCACCAATTCCTGCAGCTCCACCAAGTACCGTCCCTAAAACTAAAAACATTAGCAAGGAAGGCTTGTTAGAATATAGTGGAGGCATTGCTTCGCTTAGTAGAGTCGCAGAATCTTCAAAGACTTCTTGATCCTCTGTCGCTTCACTTAACTCTTTCACGTACCGATCATACTCTTTGGTGATGCGATCAATTTCACGTTCTACAGAACTAATTTTAACAACATCAGCACTACTAGAGCGCAATGCTGCTTCCGCCCTACTCAAATTATTCTGCGCTGTTTCCATGCGTATACGAGCAGCATCACGACGGGCACGAAGCCCTTCCACAATACTCTGCGCCTCAAACTCAAGACTTTTTTCAAGCTCTGAGATCTCTGCAAGCTTTGCAATCACATCGGGGTGACGAGAACCATATTGTGTCGAAAGTTCTTTTAATTCGCGGGCCAGAATTATCTGCTGATTTCTCAACTGGTTCAATACGGTTGAATCTTCCACAAGAGCACTTGAAAGCAATCTACTCCAACTTCCATTTGCAGCTACAGCACGTTTATAATCCAGGTCTCTTTCCTCAAACGCTAACTTTGCATCATTGAAAGCCAATTCAGCCTGTCTAATCTTTTGCTCAGCAATTGAGGATCCAGCACCGGACAAAATTCCTGAATCAGACCTCAATTTTGCCAACTCGGCTTCTTTTTCCTGTAAGGCAGCCGCGAGTTCTTCAATTCGGACTTGCTTAACACTCGTTGCGGCATCTGTATCTTCTGAAAAATTAGCCGAACGCCACCCTAAATAGGCATTTGAAACTGCATTTGCGACGCGAGCAGCTTCATCTGGGTCATTCGCATAACCTTTGATTTCTATAACGAAACTTCTTCCAAAAGCCTCGACATCAACGGATTTCAAAACATTCTGTACGGCTGCATCAAACAATAAGCGTTCTGCGCGGCTATTTGGAGCTGCTTCCTCCAGCGTAAGAGGCGTAACCCACTTTGCTTCTTTGTAAAGCTCTAGCTGCTCAACTACCATTTTAGCGATCAGTTCAGACTTTATAATTTGGATTTCAGATTGAACCAACTCACGTGATAAATTAGGAGAGTTTTCAAAACTCGCGCCATCACTCGCAAGTGAAATTGAAGCAACACTAGAGTATGAGTCTTCTAGCAAATATTTATGATATGCCACCGCACATATTATCACCGCAAGGCATAATCCAGCGATAACCCAGATACGCTTAAAGAAAATAGAAATGAGCTCCTCAAGCGTAATAAACTCGCTTTCTTCTTGTTCTAAATATAGGACAGAAGCAGAAGGCTGTGTTTTTATACCGGGTTCCATATTCATTGGTCTTATACTTTTATTTAGGTTTTTAAATCTGATTATTATCTAGAGATAGTTAGATCGAATTCGAGAATGAAATAGAAATTGCTTTTTTCTATTCCCATAAAATTTCTCAACAACTCTTTCCATCATCAAGCCCTCTTTATAACTCTAATATTATCAAATAGACGCTTAATCAATTTCTGCACTATAACCAATCAATCTTGAGCATAAGACCATCTCTATATTATTCGTTCTGTACACAAAAGAATAACGAGATCAATCTCTAGCGACAAAACTGCACAATTTTGTTACAAAAACATACCTTAACTCACACTATTGATGCATCGACAATTTAAGCTATGACATATATCGATACACAATACTTCATGAATCTAGTAATGAGTGAATATCAGAATATTATTATTTAGGTAGGCGAATTGAATATTAGCGTAGCCCAAACAGTTTCTACTTTTGATTTGCCAAAACATAAGGCAAAAGTTAAATTGCCTGCAAAAGCCACATCACTAGAATGTGGATTAGTTATGATGTGGTTTTTAGCGACTGCCACCACTTTCAACGGATTAGAGTTGCTGCGCTACTCAGTTATCGCATCACTTTTAGCGCTGAGTATTTATCATCGCGTTTTTCTTTTAAAATTTGCTCACAAACTTTGGTTTCTCGCCCTCTTCCCTATTTGGGTGCTATTTACGGTGATGTGGTCACTGGGAGACAATGCCTTACGATTTGCAATCATGCACCTACTTGACGTGTTTGTAATCGCCTACATAGCTTTGCGCCTAAGTCCGAAACAAATAATCCTGTCGCTTTTTCTAGCTTATTTGCCTATTGGACTGTTCGTCTTTTCTCAAATACTCAATATTACTCCCAGCACCGTCCCGGAAGGATTTTCGGAAAAAAATCACCTTTCTAGTCGGATGTTCTTCTTTCTATGTACCTGTCTGTATTATACCTTTGAAAAGAGGGTATTCTTTGGCCTTAGAATAATATTAGCCCTTTTTGCTGGCCTATCTCTCTTTGTTATATATTTAGCAGAATCCGCGACTGCTTTTGTACTTTCAATAGTTGCTATCATTGCCCTTGTTGGAGTTGCCACATTATGGAAAACAGCTTCTAAGATCCAATCTGGACGGGTAATTCTAGGTATATCTTTTTCTATATTCCTGCTGTTAGCTACCTTTCTATTTTTATCCCTAAGCTCCAATGTGGGACCATTGGAATTATTATTGGATGCCCTTGGAAAAGACTCCACTTTCACAGGTCGAACCGAAATTTGGAATGCCTCAAGACAATTGATAGAAAAACATCCTGTATTTGGCCTCGGCGCAGAGGGTTATTGGCAAACAGGAAGAGGTCACGCGGAAGAACTATTAAGTGAATTTGGAAAAGAAGAAAAAGATCGCTTCTCTTTTCATAATTCCTATCTCGAGATCTGGGTGCACTTGGGAATTATCGGCCTATTCGCCTTCCTGCTCCCATTAGCCATTATAGTTTATCGCGTTATCTTATATTGGATTAAATATCAGGACTTAACGGCGACTTTCTTTGTCGTAATGTGTATCTTGCCTTTGGCAAGGTCTTTGACAGAGTCCGATCTATACAATGTGTTTGAAATGACAAAAGTTATTCTCTTTCTATCTGGACTTATAGGCCTATCTTATCGGACAGCATATATTAGGCAAAAGCCTTAGAAACAATCAAAAAACGCTTCATTCAAAACAGATACAATCTGTCCTCTTCTAACAGTCTAGATACCACCTAAAAAGAGCCCGCGTCAGGATGGATAATCTTG
>CAYGPZ010000021.1:0-44849 GCA_964352025.1 uncultured Hyphomonadaceae bacterium | reverse complement strand
CTGGCGCGAACTTTTAAAATTGGAAATGTTGGAGATCCAAAGTCTTTTGATTGAGATTTTGGGTGATTTATCGCGCCCTATTCTGCCTAAAAAGGCAGAACCGAGCCAATTATAAATTGTCTCGTCCCATGCGGGTTACGGTCATTCCCGCGCAGAAGGTGCGCGGCGATCACAAGAAATACAGAGCGCACAGCGCACATAAATTAGGTCGTCCACATGGGAATGCGGACGGCTTTTTTTGTGTTTTTATTTTTAGCCAAATGGGTTGGCGAACGGTCTTTTAACATACGTCACACACACGAAAACCCGCGCTGGGGTCGCTGGCGCGTTCTGGCCGAAGACGGCCAGAATGTCGTGTGCGCTTTGGTATGTCCTAAGCCCTTTTTATCGCCACCCCTAAAGGCAAAAAAACATGAAGGGGGAAGCGTTGAAACTATAGCTATCAAGGACGAAACAAAATGGCTGACACTGGACAAATTTTTGAAGAACACGAAACTTTTCACGCGCTTGAAAATACTTCAACGCTCGAAGAAACCATTGCGAAGCGCACAAAAGCAATTGATCTCGCCACCAGTGCAATTGAGGCCATAGCTCAAGGCTTTGCAGATTTAGACCGCGCCGAAAGCCTCGCATTTAGTGCTTCCGAAGGGAGTAGTTTTTATCTCAAAAATGAAAAGTTATATTCGGCATTGCGTGACTTGAACGCTACCAAAATCGACTCGAAAAAATGCGTTCAAGCATGGACTGAAAATTGCGATGGGGGCATGTGGGACGCGCTTTTCAAAAGCGGCAAAGTTTACGATCTCATGGACGCCACAGCATTAAAAGAGATTGAAGACTCGATGCGGGAAACCGTTCCGGCTTTCGAGCTGGAAAACGTGCTTTCGACCATTAGCAGCTTGCAAGAAAATTCTGATGATATTTGGAAGCGCGGAATTGCAGCGTCATTTTCTCAACTGGACGACCGTTTCAAGTCTCATGACGCCTTCAAAATCCAATCACGCATGATTATTGAGCGCTGTTTTTGTCAATATGGCTACTGGTCAGAATACAGCAAAGCGCGACGCAAAATTCAAGATGTCGAGCGTGTTCTGGCAAAGTTGGACGGTAAGCAACCAAACCCGCATGGACTTATTGAAGCGGTAAATGAGAGCCGGAAAAATAACGAAAAAACCGGATATGTGGAAACTGAATATTTGCGCATACGCACTTTTAAAAATGGCAACGCGCATTTGTGGTTTACGCGGCCTGATCTCGTTAAAAAAGTCAATTTGTTGCTTGCTGATTATTATGGTGAAGTGTTGCCAGATGGAGCAGAAAAGGACACGCCGGAAGATTTGTTTAAATCTAAAACTGGCTTGCCATCGAAGGATTTACAATACTATCCCACGCCAAAAGCTGTCTGCGATAAGTTGATGAATATGCTTGATGTATGTTCCGCCTCCCCTCGCATATTGGAGCCGAGCGCCGGAGATGGTGCAATTGTTCGCGCACTTATTGAAAAAGATATTTGCGGTGGCGCTCACATTGACGCAATCGAGATTCATGAAGGCCGCGCTCAAGCTTGTGCCCAAATTTGGAACGACAAGCTAACTGTGACTTGCGAAAATTTCTTAAATAGAACGGCTCTACCCGTTTATGACTATGCAGTGATGAATCCGCCTTTTTCTGGCGATCACTACATGCAGCACGTGCAGCACGCTTTTGAAATGCTAGTTGCTGGTGGTGAACTTTTGGCCGTCCTACCGATCACTGCGAAAGTTGGAGAAAGTAAACGTCAAATTGCGTTCCGTGAATGGGCTGGAAAACACTCAAGATATGGTAATAACAATGAACCTTATTTTGTAGATTTGCCGCAGTCGTCGTTTAAAGAAAGCGGCACGAATATAAACACTGTTATTCTTTCTATGCAGAAAGCACGTTAGGAGTTTTGGGATGAAATTTGAACCTGATTTTACTTCACTCGAAGATTTGAGAGAAAAAATAGGTGCTAAGAATGTAGGCTGGAAGCTTCCACGGTATGAATTGAAGCCTCGTGAAAAGGTTGATTTTAAGCGGCATCAGAAAACTAAAAACGAGAAATAGCTGATAAGAAACCGCTCTGAAATGGGCGGTTTTTTTGTGTCTGATTTTCAAAATTGAGCCGGAGAAATTGACCTCTGCGGCACGTCCAAATTCAAGCGCGGCTGACCGCACGAGAATTTGAACATGCCTTGAAATCAATGGCGTGGTTACGCCGCTTTTCTCATTGAAGGAAAGAGGCGTTCCCCCTCCTTCCAACAAGCAAATTAGACGGCACCGTGTCCTCGCTCTTCGCCTCAATTGCGTTCTTTTCAATTCAGGCTACGCACTTCATTTCAATAGCTCTTATTTTGGCTCAGGCTGCGGGCCGCACCACTGCCATCGAATTTGCTTGCCCCATCCTCCCCCCGTTCGCCACAGGGCAGAAAAACAGAAGAGAACTTCTTTTTTTCAGCTTCCATTCAAGGGACAAAATTATGAGTAATTTTATTTGTGAGGGTTTTGACGGGAATAAGTATTGGCCGTTTTTGCTTTTGAAGCGTTCAGAACGTATGGCGACAGTTGTAGAATGCGATTGCGAAGGGAAGCCCTTAGTTAATGCCATGCCTAAGACTAGAAAAATTCAGTTTTTAGGCGAAAAGCCAAGCATTCAATATCACCGCGAATGTAGCGTTGAAATTGAAACGCCATTCGGGGGGCAGATGTAATGTGTATCTATATTGACCCTATCGCAGAATTAGAGCTTGTGTGGGAGGCTTTGCACACGTATCGGGACGAGTGCATTCCCGAAGGTAAAGAAGCCGCCTATGATGCTGAATGGAGCGATATTTGTACTGCTATGGCGAGATTAAGAGAGACTTTTGATGCTTAGTTTCAAGGATAAAATTCGATTTGCTTTAAAAAGATTGTTTGGGCGCAAGGCAGTAATTCGTAATACTCAACGAAAAATGCTGCAAAGCTTCTGTTTGTCTATCGCAATAGCTTTGAGTGTAGGTAGTGGATTGAGTTTTGTGCGAGAAGATGGAGTTTCGTCATTCCATGCTTTTTGGCTTTTGCTCCTTTCAATGGTATTGTTATTTATAAATGTAATTATCATCTCGACTTTGGAGGATGAATAAGAAAATGAGTGAATTTTTTAACAGCCCTGTTTTTCCTGCAACTGTAATTGTTCTCGTGATGGCGTTTTGTGCTTGGATATTACAAAATGATGAAAGAGAAGCAGAGGTAGATAAAGACCAATAGGACTATTTCATTTTGGATAATTTAACCGCTCTGAAATGGGCGGTTTTTTTGTGTCTGGTGTCCAAATTTGAACCGGAGAAATTGACCTCTGCGGCACGTCCAAATTCAAGCGCGGCTGACCGCACAGGAATTTGAACATGCCTTGAAATCAATGGCGTGGTTACGCCGCTTTTCTCATTGAAGGAAAGAGGCGTTCCCCCTCCTTCCAACAAGCAAATTAGACGGCACCGTGTCCTCGCTCTTCGCCTCAATTGCGTTCTTTTCAATTCAGGCTACGCACTTCATTTCAATAGCTCTTATTTTGGCTCAGGCTGCGGGCCGCACCACTGCCATCGAATTTGCTTGCCCCATCCTCCCCCCGTTCGCCACAGGGCAGAAAAACAGAAGAGAACTTCTTTTTTTCAGCTTTAATTTTGAGGACTAAACTATGGATATTTTGAACAGAATTGCAGCGCTTTTTAAGACTAAAGAAAGCCCTAAATTTAATTGCCCTGATTGCAGCTACACGATAGCGGGTGAAACAGCCAAAACGCATGATTGTGCGGTAAATGAAGCTAAGTATGTTGAAGAGCAGAGTGAAATTTGTGCAGACCAAATAAACGATGCTTTTGATGAAGATGCCTATTTTGATCGCCAAATTGCAAATTGGGAAGATGAAGGTATTGCACGTATAGAGCGAGAGATTGGAGCAGATCACACCGCATCAAAATAGCGGTTTTGTGAGCGGGTTGATGCTAATTGTCAGCCCTCTCACATCTTGGCTGGTTTGGGCCAGATCACCGCGCTTAGGCGCGGTTCACAGGCCCAGCTTTCGCGTCTGGTGGAAATTAGGAAAGGTATTTTGACTCTTGCTTTTGTTGGTGCGATTTGCGTGGCTTGCTCACTATGATCTACTTTGTAAATCATGCCTCGCAAGCCATAGCGCGTTCGCGCTAAAAGAAGGCTCCCCCCCAATATTTAACTTGATAATTCTTCCGTTCGCTTCGCTCACTTCAAAATTTCAAGACAAATATAGAGGGGTCGATGGATGATGTACTGATATTATTTAAAACCCTGCTTTAAATAATCCGGTAAACGCATTTAAGCGCTATTGGAGCAATGCGTAAGTGTCTCGAATATTTTCAAAGGTTAGAATGCCGGCGCACATTTGAGTTTGAGAATGTTCGTCCTGGCTTAAACATTTGTTTCATATCTTTCGCAGTTATTTTTATTCTTTCGCAAACAAGTCTGGAAGTTTGCATTTATTGTTAGAAATACAGAGCGCACAGCGCACATAGATCAGGTCGTCCACATGCAAATGCGGACGGCTTTTTTTGTGTTTTTATTTTCAGCCAAAAAGGGTTGGCGAAACGTCCTTTTTGCACACGTCTCAGCTATTTAAACCCACTAGGGGTCGCTTGCGCGTCCGGCCAAAAGAAGGCCGGATGAAATAGCTGCTTTGGTGTGCAGTCGTCCTGCATCGCCACCCCTAACGGCAAAAAAACGTTAAGGGGGAAGCGTTGAAACTGTAGCTATCAAGGACGAAACAAAATGGCTAAATCTCGCAAAGCACAATCACCAAAATCTGTAAAATCTAAAGCACCTCGCGTCGATATTTACGACAAAATTACAAACAAAATTATTGAACAATTAGAAGCTGGCCGCGCGCCTTGGGTTTGCCCGTGGGATAGCGAAAAAGCGCAGGAAATGGGCGGTTGCCCTATGCCAAAAAATGCAATCTCTGGCAAAATATATTCAGGAATTAACGTACTTGTTTTGTGGAATGAAGCTTTTGAAAATGGCTATCAATCCGGCTACTGGCTAACCTTTAAACAGGCCAAAGAATTAGGCGGAAATGTGCGTAAAGGGTCGAAAGCGACTGTAATCACATACGCCTCAAAATTTGTTCCAAAAGAAGAGCAAGAAAAAGCAGCGGAGAACGACCGCGAAGAACGTCAGCGCGCGTTTTTAAAGACTTATCTAGTGTTCAATGTTGAACAGTGTGAAGGATTGGACGAACGCTTTTTTGCCCCTCCTATTCCTGTGGAGCCAAGCGAACAAATTGACTTTGCAGAGAGGTTTATTGCTAACACTAAAGCACAAATTCGTATTGGTGGTTCACGCGCTTACTATAGTCCTTCAAGTGATTACATTCAGCTTGTGCCACAAGCGGCTTTTGACGATCAGATCAATTATTATCGTACAGCATTTCACGAGTTAGGACATTGGACAGGCCACAACAGCCGCCTAGATCGTGACCAGAAAAATCAGTATGGAAGCAAGGGCTATGCCTTCGAGGAACTTGTGGCTGAAATTTCAGCATCATTCACATGCGCGAGCCTTGGAATAGTGGCAACGGTTAGACACGCTGACTACATAGGCTCATGGCTTCAAGTTTTGAAAAACGACAAGCGCGCTATATTTCGTGCAGCATCGCTTGCGTCAAAATCATGTAATTATCTTTTTGATTTGCAGCCTGATTGCACTGAAATTGAAGACGTAGCCGCCTAGTGAAAGTATTTTTTTGGGGGGGCTGTAAAGCTTCCCCTCTTCTCTTGTTATTTTTGCAGTGGCTCATTTTTCGGCACAAGCCAAAAAATGAGCCACGCCCCTTTGGGGCGTAAAAAGGGAATTTCTTTGATTAAGTAGGGTAAACCCTACTAGGGATTTTCTTGCAACTTGTGTTAGTTCTTTCTCTTAAATAAGAATCAGGTTGTTAATAGTTTGTTTACTAGGTTCCTAGTTATTGGAACAATCGTTTAATTTAGGAGAGTCGTTTATGCCAGTTTCAGCTATTGAAGTTCAAAAGCATCGTTCTGCTAAAACTCGCGCGAAACACCGCGAAGAAGGCAAACGCCCTATCGAGGCTTGGATAGACGAAACACAACTTGCAACGATTGACGCTCAAAAAAAGGAATTAGGGTTCCGCAGCCGAGGCGAAGTTATCGCTTGGATGGTGGAGAATTACGAAAACCTACAGAAGAAAATGGAACGAGCCAATATCGTTCTAGGAGATCAACAAGTGAGCAGATAAAGAAAAACCAGTGAAAAGCTATCGCTCAACACTGGCCTGAAATCTTGAAGTTACACAGATTTGGCGATCTGTAGAAACACCTAGAAATAATTATGTAACTCGTTTCTAAAGTAACTTCCTTAACATTTCAAGACCTTTTTGCGCGTGGCTCGCCATGGGAAAGATTTGTCTGCCCGAAATTTCGGGAGATACTGGCAATGGCTGGTACAGGTGTATCTAAATTCTCATTTAGTGAGAATGACTTATCTCGTTACCCTACTAGGGTTACTGAGTTGGAAGACATATTGAAACTTTGCAATAAACGCGTTGATAATTTACGTAAAAATATTGCTGCAGGTCTCAATATTGCTCAAAATAATCAGATTTTGCAGATTGCTTTGAAAGGCAAAGCCGCCTGCGAAGAAAAGTTGCGGCGTGTGCTATCTTCTGAGAAAGAAGAAGCAGCTGAATATGGCGTAGATCATTCAGAAATAGTTGAAATCCGCAAACAGTCAGCCAGCAACAACCGCTGTTTAGGCTTACGTCACCGCAGTAGCATTGTAAGACGCACTCCCTTGCCAGATGATTTGCCATATCTAAATGATGGTGAAGCAGCCACATTGATATGTGTCAGCTACATCATTTTATGTGATCGCGCTTTGCATCCTAAAAGCGACGATCTTTCATGTCTGATCTATGTCGGCCAGATCGCGAACGAATTAGACGCGAGCAAACGCACTATTCGCCGTCACATAGCCAAGTTGGAAGATTTGGGCCTTATCGAGCGCATTGCTACTTACAGGCCCTCAAGCGTTGGTAGCAGGGTTGAGAATGACGGAAACATTCTTTGTGTTCCCGCAGCGATCATGAAGCATTTTAAGAAGGTCCGGCACTTGAAAAAACAAGTCGCGGATTTTTTAAAGGGGTACGGACAAGAGAGTCCTACTTATGAAGAACCAAATAAATTTGTTTCTATTTCTACATTGAAACATCCCGAAGAAGATCAAACAGAAGTGATTGCAGAAAGCACGGATATAAGTAGCCAAGAGGCTTTTAGGGAAAAGAGTGTTGAACCTCCCGTGTTTGAAGTCACAGCAGCCGATTTAGACTATATAGGTCGCAAAATACTTGACCAAATGGGCCAGCCTGTTTTCTCAAATGATTTTGATGCACTGCGACAAGCAGTTGATAAGCTTCGTAAGAAGCATTTTCCTAGCCTCACCATGAGAGATTGGCGGCAAAACCGCAACAAACATGGACGTATGGCTGATTTATCACTGTTATGGACACTCAGAGCTATTGAAATTCGCAAGCGTGAAGGCTCAGAGAGCCGTTTGGAGCGAATAATGAACCCAACAGGCTATTTGCGCTCAATGCTTCGCAAAACGGCCTCAGAGCTGCGCCCAGATGTGTCGCTTGGATTATTATTGAAGGAAGCGAAAGAGCATATACCGCCCTCTATTCGATTGCGGATGCACGAACATTGGCAGCGGCAGCAAAGCGCCGCAAATGAAATTGAAAATGTGTAGTTGGGGAACTAAAATGGACTTATCAGAACAAATTTTCTTGTTGTCTAAAGGCGTCAATCCGCAAACTGGTGAAAATATGCCCGATTTGTCGCTATCTCATAATGCAGAAGTGAAGCGCTTTCTCAATGTGCTTTCAACTGAGCTTTTAGAATTAGAATATGAAAACTCGTTAAATGAGGATGCATCGCACAGCGATGCACCCTCACCTACGCCAGCAAAAAAGAAGGTGGTTTATCGAACAATAACCAAAGAACAAGAAGATGCTTTGACAGATAAAAATAAGCGCAATGGCTTACCATTGCGCTCGCATTTTCCGTGGACAGAGGCCGAAGATGAAATTGTAAAACTTGCCCAGGCTTCTAACATTTCGATTGAAGATATTGCAGCCCAGCAACAAAGATCAGTTGCTTCAATTGAAACTAAGCTGAAAAATTTGGGTCTGATTAGCTGAGACTAATACAGCAAAGGTTTGTTCATTTTTAGTCTTAGATAGTTCGCTTCAAACTTTAATGTTTCACCAATTCCCATACCGCTTTTGACACATTCAAGCTTTAACATTTGATGGCTCTTTTCGGCCATTCTGAAATTCACTTGAACCTGTTTGACTTTCTTGTCTTTCATCTGGGCCAAGGCGTCTTTCATTGTTTGACGATACTCTAAAAACTCTTTTTTGTTTTCAGCATCAATGCGGTCTATTTCTCTTTGTTTCGCTGTTTTAGCCGAACGATTAATAGGTTTGGACTTTTGAATCGGCTCAGAAGCAAGCATTTTTGCTAAATCAGATTGTTGAGTAATCACTTCATTTGCAGCATGTGGCTTAGGCAAATTGACAGTTGAAAACCCTGTATTGATTAGATCATTTTCATCAATTTCACTTGTCATCATTATGCAGCTTCCGTCTTAGTAATAGCTTGTCCATAAACCGCTTTAGAGACGAAATTCCATAGGTTTCTAAAGTCTTCTGATGATGGGTCGTTTGGTTTTAATCCAATAACATTACCGCCCTTTTTCATCGCTTCAGCAGTGAAAACACGTTCAACAATTGGCGTTGGCGCTAGATCAAAACCTAAAGATTCAGTGATAAAGTCTTTGGCTTGTTCATTCGCTTTCGCGCGTGATTTGGTTCTGGTAAGAACCGCAGCACCGCGCTTATCAAGGTCTTTTGCCATTTGAATTGAGTGCGCAACTGAGCTTAAATCTAGTTGAGTGGGTTGCGTTGGAAATAGCAGGTAAGATGCTATTGCGATCAAGTGCCTATTTGATTGCTCTAGGTTGGGTGGAAGGTCGAATACAAGTAATTCATAGCCGTGATTTACAGCCATTTTGATTATATCATCAACCGAGTCATACTTGCAGGATAAGGTTTGTGGATCATCACTAATACCTGCGTTGGCGCGGCGTATATTATATTGATCTTCCGCTGATTTTTGCGGGTCAAAATCTAGCAGTAGAGTTTTAACACCAGCTTCAATAGCAGCAGCAGCTAGGTTGATGGAAACAGTTGTTTTACCACACCCCCCTTTCAAACTAGCGAGCGCGATAATTTTTAAATTTTCCATCGAAATCCACCTATAAAATTCAATACAGTTTATAGGTCGTAATTCTTAATAATAGCTTTCTACAATGCTTTATTTATAGCATTGTAGAAAGCTATAAAGCTATAAAGCTATAAAGCTATTTTGCTATTCTTGTAGCTGGCTATAATTATAGCATTATATTTTTATATTGTTCTAGCTTTATAGAATTATAGCTAGATAGCTTTCTATTTTTATAGCGAGCTATCATTATATCGTTCTAGCTTGCTATAAACAAGCGAATTTGAACGATACACTTAACGACAGGTTAAGCATAAAGTGTGACACTCAATTAAATTGCTCAAAATGAATAAATATCGAGCAGGTGAGTGGACGGTTTAATGATTTCCTTGACTAAAGAAGCTAGCAAAAATTTAGCGCCTGAATATGGGGTAGCTGGTAAAGCAGTTGCAGCAATCATCGTTATTTTGGTTATTGCTTGTATGCTTTTGTCCGGCTTTGGTAACATTGCGACATGGACAGCCGGACTGGATGGTGTGGACTATGCCATTGCTTTTGGGACAGGCATCATTTCAGAGGTGATAGGGGCGGTATTATTAGTCGTTCTTATTTGGTGTTTAGCTAGACCAAACATTCAGCGGCTTCTAATTGCGCTTTTGTTTCTTCCTGTCTGGTCAATGGCTACTTTTCAAAATGCCAGTGCTTCATGGTCTTATTATGTTGAGGCTTCAAATGCCGACGAAGTGGCATTGGCTCAAAAAAATGCATTGCGCCAACAACGTGCTTTGGAAACACAAGCTAGCTTGGCGCAAGAACGTATTTTAGAGATTAAAGATGAACTTGCTTTCATTGGAATGACCCGCACCCCAGATGAAATTCGTGCGGAACGGGATCGTTTACCGGAAAACTATGTAACCAAACGCGCTAATCTAACAGCAGAGCTAAATAGAGCTGAACGCCGTATCGCGTTAGACGCTGATTTGACCGAGCAAAGAGCTACCGTATCAGATACAGCCGGAGCAGGGGTTGTGGCAGATATTGAATCTACAAATTCAATATCTTCTCCGGCTAGCAATAATCCATTATTGGCAAGTGAAATCCATGACGTTTGGAGCTTTATGAAATTCGTTCAAACGAACAGATTAGGCAGTTTGGTGATGGTGATGGAGATCATGAAATCATTCGGTCTATTGCTTATCAATGTTGTTTTCGCACGAGATGTTGGGCGTAAATTAAATGAAGAAAAATGTCCTTCATGTGAGCAACTAAAAACGAAGTCAGAGATCAGTGACAAAACTCTTGCGCCGACTATTACTGAAAAGCCTTCTGTTGCCGTCACAGAGGCACCGAAGACAATTTCTGTACCAACACCGTCACCCAAGGCAGAACCAGCACTCGTGCCAGCTATCTCTAACATTACTAGCGTTGATAGTAAGCCTGTTATGAGTGAGGGCAAATCGTTAGAGTTTGCTTATAAGCAAATTGATGATGAAGAAGATCACAACGATGTTGTGCATGAGCCAATGAAGAAGAAATTGAAATTTGCCGTGTAGGTTTTCAAGATATTTTGTAGGAACCGAAGGGCAATAAAC
This sequence comes from uncultured Hyphomonadaceae bacterium, assembly GCA_964352025.1. Taxonomy (GTDB): domain Bacteria; phylum Pseudomonadota; class Alphaproteobacteria; order Caulobacterales; family Hyphomonadaceae; genus Hirschia. The sequence continues at coordinate 33,937 of CAYGPZ010000021.1, read as the reverse complement.
GGCAAACCGCGTGGTCGAATATTTCCGACCACGCGGTTCAATCGTTTTTTAATTTAGTTTGCTTTCTTAGGCGGAAAAAATGCGGCTGCACAAATGCCAAGTAATGAGGCGACGATGACCTTTTGAGCAACAATGTGAGGGTCGCCGTTGAGTGCATTTAAATGCACAGTCAGCAAGCTTATCGTAAATAGCGCTACCCCGATAAGGAGACTACTGCGAACGGCCATAGTTATCATAAATAGGCCCAAGTTGAGCATTATTGCTCCAATGATCGTTGAGTTCTCTACAGTCTCTGGATTTGCTTTTAAATAGAATGGCACGACAATCAAAAAAGCGCCGAAAGCGAAGGGACGCCCAAACTCATATAAATTTAGTGAGGCAACCATTTTGTTACTCGGTTTTATCATTTCAAAAAATCCTAAAATACGATTTTTCAGAATTTGGCTCGATAGGGCAGATTGAGAATTAGATTGATCGCCGCCATGCATTGCACGAAATTCATGCTCCTTCATTTTCTTCCTCCTCACTATTTGAAAACCTGTTCGATTTTACTTTATTCACCATATCGTCTCGTCTAAAATATATTGCTCGACCCGTTCTTATTGGTGGCTGGTTTGTGACAAAAACAAGTTGTTCGTCTGACCTCATGTCCTGCATGATTTCATGCGGTAAAATGAGAGATCGTTTTTGCACTTGTGTTGTTCTACTTGTGTTTGACGTTCCTGATGCAAGAAGTCCACTTCGGCCTTGTCTGCCCGAGCTTTTGGATTTGTTTCTAACGTCCACCGTGTATTCACCGCACATTTTAGAAAGTTCATCGGCTGTTTTTTGATCGTTGATAGCTGCAAAAATTCGGTAACTGGTGGATTCAAACCACTGACTTTTGGCTTCTTGGCCCCAGTTTTCGATTAGCTGACCAATGGATTGATAAACAAGGCAAAGAGAAATTCCATATTTACGTCCAGCGTCTCGCGCTGTTTTAATAATATCCATTTTGCCTAGCGTATCAGCTTCATCTATCAAGAATAGAGTTCTACCTTCAATGTTACCGTCAGCTTCATAAATCGAGTTCATAAGCGAACCAATAATGACACGGCCTAGACCCGGATGCGTTCTTAAAGTTTTCAGGTCGATGTTGATAAAAATGTCAGTACCGACTTCTTGAAGGTCTTTAGTTTCAAACACACCATCTGTTGAAACTAAGTTTCCCAATCGCTGGAAAGATAGCCATTGCGTTTCCTTATTGGCAGTTGCGTAAATTCCCGAAAATGTTGCTTCAACCAAATCACAGAATGGGCCACATGACTCTCTCACAAAATCATGGTTGCTTGAGTCATATGCTTCTTTCAAAACCTCTAAAAGATCCTCTACGGGTTTTGTCAAAAGCGTTTTCAAATATCGTAAATTCTGATTTTTAGCTGGTGTTGTTCCATCGAGCAAAATGTGTGCGAGAAGGGCTTGCACAAGCCCAGCAGCAGACAATTGGAAAAAGTCTTCGGATGATGATGAAGAACTAGAATTTTCTGTAAATAGCCATTTGACAGTTGCAGCGATATTTTCTTCTGGACTATCCGAACCCAAAATCCAATCGAGTACGTTGAATCCGGAGTTTTTATCGTCAGGATTTAGTGTATAAACATTTTGGCCCATCGCTTCGCGTGTGTTTTTGACCATCGGGCCAACCTCACGAGAAGGGTCTAGGACAACCATATTTGTTGTCCATCTAAGTGTTGTTGGAATAACAACAGCAGTTGTTTTGAAACCACCGGAACCCGCAAAAATAAGACCGTGAGTAGACCCAAAATTACTATCAAAAGTAAGTAGGGATGTTTTACCGCCTTTGCCCCAAGTATTCTTGTCTTCTGGACGAAACGTATCGCCAGCAGCGGTATCATGATCTGGTCTATAAGCTTCACCAATAACAACACCATTTCCGTCTGGAAATAGTCTTTTGACTTCATTCATTTTCATAAAATCTGCGTCACCGTGAACAGCATTTTTTGATCTTTTTGGTTTTGCTCGTCCTTTGCGATTGTATCCAGAACCAACTCGAAAATGTTGAAAAAGAATGTAGACATAAATTCCAGCAACAACATTTCCGATGATCATATATAGGTCAATAAATGGTATTAAAAATTGTAATCCACCCATTTCATCAGCGTAGGGAATCAGTCTTTTAGCTTCATCAAGTAACGTCCAAAATATTAGGACGCCACCACCAAGAGATGCGCCCAATGCCATATCTCTGTAGTGTTCATGACTTACTATTGATCTAAGGCTAATGAGTATCACAACAAGAGGTATAGGCGCTTTCAACATGTAGGCGGCTCGTCTGGAAATTTCCCCAGTTGAACCAGACAGGCCACTTGTTAAATCAGATGCAATGAAAAAAACCATCCCGCCTAGAATGACCGTTAATACCAATAAAAGTAATCGCCAACCCAACCACATTATTTTAGTTCCTTAGCTCCAGCTAATCGAAATTTTTCTCTTATCTCTGGATTATCTAATTGCTGTTTAAGTTCCAAAAGATAGCCGAGTATAACAGCCTTATCTTCTTCTCTGAGGCCAGCCTTAACGATCAGACCGCCCAATATGATTTTATCATGAGCATCTTGTTTTCTATCCAAAACAGTTTGCCTCTTTAATTTTGAAATATCGTTTTTGAGTTTAGCGGTGTCTACACCCAACTTTGATCGCCTAATCCTCTTTAGTCGAAAATCGGATAACCGCATCTTTGAATAATTCTATCCATTGATCGTCAGTTATATCGTAATCTAAAACACCAGCATTTAGTGCAAGTTTTCCTATTCTTTGAGCTTCTTTGTTTTCTGCTTCTTTTAATGCGAGCTTTTTCTTTGTTACTTCTTCTCGAAGTTTTTTGATGTTAGTTGCCATGAGTAATCTTTCCTATGCAGTTTATGGGTATTATTGCACTTTAAGTTGTTTGTTAGCAAGCCTACATCGTTTCTTGTTTTTTCATAAATGAAAATCTCAAAAACGAAGTTTTGAGACAAAATGATATGTGCATAGCTCGTTGTGGTTTGCCGCAGGCAATCCCGAATGAAGTGAGGGCGCACTTATGTATTGCAAATGCAATACGGTGCTAGTAAGGTTTTTCCCATGGCAATATTTCACTATTCAGCGCAAATAATTTCCAAGGGAGCAGGCCGTAGCGCTGTTTACGCCGCTGCATACCGTCATGGTGCCACCATGAAGGTTGATGCAGAGAACAAAACCGTCAGTTACACTCATAAAGATGAGGTCGTGATGACAGGTGTTGAGCTACCTACAGACGCGCCGGACTGGATAAAATCAGCGCTGGCAGGCGCCAGCAGCCCCCATCAACAATCGGAATATGTTTGGAATGTTGTTGAGGCTTTTGAAAAACGCCACGATGCACAATTTGCAAGAGAAGTAGAAGCTGCACTACCAGTTGAGCTTTCTGAAAAGCAGAATATTGAGCTAATAAAAAAGTTGGCAAAATCGTTCACAGACAAGGGGATGATAGCGGATTGGGCCTATCATGGAAAGGAAGGAAACCCTCATGTCCATATGATGCTTACGCTTCGCCCATTGGTCGAAAATGGGTTTGGTGCAAAGGCAAAGCGCGTCCTCAATGATGATGGAAAGCATATTGGAAATATACCATTTTCTGCGGGATTTAAAGTTGGAGAAGAATTGAAGGAACGCCGCGCAGAGTGGGCTGAAATGTGTAATTCAGCTTTACAAGAACAGGGCTACAATTCGAGAATAGACCATCGCTCACATGCAGAAAGAGGTATTGATTTAGAGCCGACGATTCACGTTGGGCAAGCGGCAAATGGCATGACGGAAAGGGGGATTGCGAGCGATAGAATTGAATACAGTGAAGATTTAGAAGAGAAAAATCATTTAGCTATTCTTCGCAAGCCAGAGGCTATTCTCGCTTTGGTAAATGATCGAAGTTCAGTATTCGATAAGTCTGATATTGCGAAAGTATTGAATACCTATATCTCCGATAATGAGGCTTTCAATCAAGCCTATCATAAGATCATGGCTTCGCCTGAGTTAGTTCAATTGTCGGCTGATGTTTACGATCATTCGACGGGTGAAGAGTTAGAGCCAGCTAAATTCTCAACGAAAACTATGATTGCGGTTGAGTCTGAGTTAGCAGAACGCGCTGTCCGCCTTCAAGAAATCTCAAATCACAGCGTTTCATCAAAGCTGGTAAGTGCGGCTATTGCTTCGGTCAATGATAAACTATCTGCGTTTAATGGGCGGCTTACTGCCGAGCAAGAAGGTGCAATTGAATATCTAACGCATAGCTCTGGTTTGTCTAACATTGTTGGGTTTGCAGGTGCTGGTAAATCGACAATTTTGGATGCTGCTAGAGAGGCTTGGGAAGGGCAAGGGTATAAGGTTACTGGCCTATCCCTTTCAGGGAAGGCAGTAGAGGGGCTACAGCAATCAAGTGGGATTGATAGCCGGACGATTGCAAGCTTTGACTGGCATGTGAAACAAGGCCGGATCAAGTTAAGTAAAAACGATATTCTAGTTATTGATGAAGCCGGAATGGTGGGGAGTGTGTCGCTTGGCGAAACACTTAAAAAGGCAGAGGAAGCAGGAGCAAAAGTTGTTCTTGTGGGTGATCCAGATCAACTTCAACCTATATCGGCTGGTGCTGCATATAGGTCTATATTAGAGCGTACCACTTATTCAGAGCTGACAGAGATTAGGCGTCAAAAAGCTGATTGGGCGAAGGACGCTTCTAAGCATTTTGCCAAGGGTGAAATCAAGCAAGCTATAGACCTACATTCGATAAATGGTTCACTGCGGGGATATGGTCTTAAAGAGCAGGCAGTCATAGGGGCTGCTATCGATTTTATGGCTGATTGGGATGCTGGTAAAAGCACCCTTGCTATCGCTCATACAAATAAGGATGTTGCTTGGTTAAACCATGAAATTCGGGCTATCCGAGAAAAACGAGGGGAATTATCAGGCGGTTTGAAGTTTAAGAGCTTGAGCGCGTCTGGTGATGAAAAATTAGATACGTTTTCAGTTGGTGATAGGATTGTTTTTCGTAAAAATGATAATCGACTAGGGGTTAAAAACGGAAAACTTGGAATTATCGAAGAAGCCAGTGAGGACAGATTATCTGTACGAACGGAAGATGGAAAACTGGTTTCTTTTGATGCAAAACAATATACCAGTTTTAGTCATGGCTATGCGGTTTCAATTCATAAATCCCAAGGAGCGACGGTTGATACAACGCATATATTGGGATCACTCTCATTAACAAAAAATTTGGCTTATGTTGCGTTCACAAGACATAAAGAAGAAGTCAAGTTTCACTATGGGGCAAAGTCGTTTCGGTATGGGGCAAAGAAGCTAGCTGAAAAGCTACCAGATGAAGCTAAGTCAAAAATAATGGCCTCAGAGGTTAGCGTAGTTTCTGCGATACTTGGGCGTCCAGATGAAAAATCTAGTACCTTAGATTTTGAAGATAATGCTTCATATAAATCCGTAAAATCTGAATTGGATGCGATAAACTACGGTACAAGGCGCGGTTTAAATTCGCAGCCTGTTATTACGAAGAATATTGCTCGATATGTTGAGCAGGGCCGAAAATATTTGTCGGGTCTAGCTAATAGACTAGAGAGCGCGACCAAAAGCATTTTGGAAAGTGGCAAGGTTCAAAAAACCGATTGGTTTATCCCGCCAGCTTCGCTTCCCGATAGAATAGATGATGTTTCAAAAGCTTTAGCGCGTGATGAAGTTCTTGTTTCAAAGTTTGATGAGATCCGCACATTATCGAGTCAGGTTTTTAAAGATTCCAACCGCGTATTAGCGCGTTTGGAAACCCTTTTGAGTGGCGATACAGGCACTCTTAAAACAACCGTAGAGCAGCTTAAATCAGACCCTCAGCTATTTGGCGATTTAAGGGGTGATACAGGCTTGTTTGTTTCAAAGGCAGACAAGTATCTGCGTTCAGATGCAATCAACGCCAGCGTGGAGCTAGGTGCGTCAATCCGCGATTATGTGGGTGCTAAGAATGTAACACAAAATCGCCTTCTCGGAGTACAGGCTGACTTAAACAAAAAGGCTGCCATTGGTATTCCTAATTTGAGTTCGGAAGACTGGAAACAATTAGAGCAGCTTTCAGATGCGTCTCAAAAAGGTGCTTCTGCTTTGGGTGATAAGTTAGAACAATTGCAGCAATCAAACCCTAGTTTGTTTGACCGTGTTGAGCAGGTCAATAAATCTATCAAAGCGCGTTATGGCGGGGTTGCGCGGATGCAAAAACAATTGGCAGCGGTGATGGAGAAGGACGATCAGAAACTCAATGTCCAGATGGTCGAACGCTTGAGAAAAGCGAAGGCTCTTGTTGCTGTAAATCGTATAGCTGAAAAGGAAAAAGCTAGAGCTAAGGTTAGATCATCGAAATCAGTTTTATAGAGGGATTTAGGTATGGGGAATGATACTGAAGACGACGAAAATGAAGAGGGCAGCGGCTCTAATACCTTTCTGGCTTTGAACCAGATCGAGCTTGTCGATTTTGGAAATATTTCAGATCGAGCTTCAAATATTGAAGGTCCGAAATTGGTAAATGAGGATTTGCCTTCGTTAGACCTAGAAATTCGAGAAGACGAGTTAAGCCAAGATATTTTATTGAATGACGATAGTGTTGGGGAATTAAATATGACTATGAAAAGTATGGAAGACACGCGCTCTGAAGCTGCGGAAATTAGCGAGTTTTTGAAAACTCAAGCTTCCACTCAAAAAGCTGAAGTTGGTGCAGCGGTGAGTGCGAGTGCAGACGCCTCTAACCATGAAAAGGCAGAAGAAATTCAAGAGGCGTGGAAAGATGTTTCAGAAGGCACTAAGTCGCTCGATGATTTTCGTGAGCAAGCTGAAAAAAATGTTGCGCCTGGACAGGTATTTGGAAATGAAGAGGAAAAGGGGTTAGATTTAGACCCGCGCAAAGACCCTGATTTATACAAAGAAATGGTATCTCTGGATGAAGCACATAAAGCGCGAGAAGCTGGAGGGGATAGCCTAAATAGTCCTGAAGCAGCGGCTAATCCTTATTTAAATAAAGATGGTCAACTCAGCGCCCAATCCACAGAATATTTAATTCCTCCAATGGGGAAAGACGCTGACAAACTTTCAGATAATCAAGTTCTCGGTGCTGCATTAAAAGATGAATGGCCCAAAGAAAAAACTGACGATTTGAAAGCGGCTGCAGAGAAACTTTATAAAGACCCTGAAGCCGCAGTAGAAAATATTGTTGCGACGATGAAAAGTGATGTTGTCGATAAAGAAACAATCAAAGATGTGGCTTTTCATCATCCTGATACTTTCGGGGAAACGAAGAATTTTGAGAAATCCACTGGATTTTTAGGCATGGGAAAAAAAGAAGACACTGAGGCGAGCTTGGAAGCGCGTGCGGAAGTTAAATCAGCTACTAGAGAAGTTGTTGGAAGTGTTCAGGCTGTTATGGCCGACATACGCCAATCTGAAGCCGAGTTAAGAACAGATTTTGCAAATGGTGTTCCGTCTCCCTCGAAAGATTTGGAGAATAGTTCGAAATTGTCAGCGCCCGGAAAAGATATGGATTCAGGTTTAACCGCTGGACAGGATCGCGGAGAATTAGCGGCTGAAGCGAAAAATTTGATGAAGCGGATTGATCGAGCAACAATAGGTAAGGTCGCGGGTGCTGGATTGACCGCCCAAGCGGTAGATAGGCTCAAAAATATTCAGGATAAGGCCGAGCAAGTTCAACAAACAGAAAAAATTCGTCAAAAGGATTTAGCAAAATCTCAAAATCAATCTCAAGGTCAGGATAAACAGGCAGATAAAAAAGCTGTACCTCTGCAAAGGTAAAGTATTTGAGCATTATTTTTTAGTGCGCTTGCCTTCAGGAAAATGGTTATAAAGCGTACCGCGTGTGATGCTGAGAGTCTGGCAGGCTTGGTCAATGGATACATTAGGGTCAGCAAGCAAGGCTATTGCTTGCGCTCTATTGCCGTCATTAATTTTTTTAGGAGCGCCGCCTTTGCGCCCACGCGCTACGGCAGCGGCTAGGCCAGCTTTTGTTCGCTCACTAATGACATTGCGTTCAAACTCAGCAAGAGCAGCGAACAATTGAAACGTCAGTTTGCCGCCAGCGCTTGATGTATCAAATTGATAACCGTCCAGTGTTTGGAAATGCATCTCTCTTGAGTGTAAATCTTCAACAATCGTCACAAGCTCTTTAAGTGATCTGCCCAAGCGGTCTAATTTGGTGACAACCAACGTGTCACCTTCGCGCATGTATTCCAGAGCGGATTTTAGTTCTGGCCTATCTGCTTTGCTCGAAGATATTTTTTCTGAATAAATTCGTTCACAGCCGATTTGCCCCAAAGCGTCTAATTGACCTTCAAGGTTCTGATCTTTGGTCGAAACGCGCGCATATCCTATTTTCATGTTTAAAAGTATAAATACTCGTAAATAACTCGTCAAATTATACTTTGATTTTTATAACGAGTTTTTTGAGCGTAATTGATGGCGATGCTGCCAATTTTTAAAAAAACATAGCATGGTATAAAAAACGTTCGTTTTTTATACCATGCTATGTTTGACCAGAAAGTTTCGCCGCTGCTTTTTTGATTTTGATGCAACCTAAACTTATTGCGTTGCTTGAGGTTGAATCATATAAATAGCTAAACGGTTTTGGGTGACAGGTAGAGTATATTTGTGAGGTGAGGTTTGAGTAACGATTACTTTTCAGATGAAGGCGCTGATAAAATAAAAAAACGAATTGAAGATTTCTGGATTGCGAAGGGAAAAACCGTAACGGTTCATCTAAAACGTGGTGGATATGAGATGCAATTAAGAAAGGTTAGAACTGATATAAGGTCGGATATGATCAACGGATTTCCAAGAAAATAAATACCTTATGATAAGGGAAATTATTAATGACTGACAGTGCGAGGGCTAGCAAAAATACTAGATCGAAAGTGTTTGTCTTTTGGGTATGGGGCGGCGCTTTGGCACTTCTATTCATCTATCTGATTTTTCAAGGCTTGGGTATTCGGATTAATGTGACACCTAGTTATCCAAGAGGGTTTTGGAAATTTACAAAAATAGAAAGCTCGCTGGAAAATGGACGTTTTATTGCTGCCTGTCCGCAGAATAATATTGTTGTTCAAATGGCCTTAGATCGTCGCTATTTAGGACGCGGTTCATGTGGTAGCATGGTTCCTCTTATAAAGCAGATCGTTGCAGGGCCGCATTCAAAAATCGAGGTTAATCCTCGTGGTGTTCTGGTAGACGGTGTGTTGCTTCCAAATAGTAAGGCATATGCTCAAGACGCTGATGGGCTTTCATTGCCTATTTATGAGGGCGGCACGTTACACGCAGATGAATACCTCATAATGTCAGATTGGAATGCTGGCAGTTTTGATGGAAGATATTTTGGGCCAGTTGTTCGGTCTGATATTATAGCTTTTGCAGCACCAATTTGGGTTTGGGAATAATTTTATGATTGATGCTTTGATTGAAAAATGCGCGGTGGAGGGGTCACCCCCTGCAATTATCCGTCAAATTGTTACAGCGGAATCAGCCGACAACTCGCTAGCAATAGGCGTTGATAAAAAATTAGCGCCGGACTTTCGCCAGCCAACAACAGTAGAAAGTGCCGCAGAAGTGTCGCGGCTTTTGGTGGCTGAAGGTTTATCTATAGATTTGGGACTGATGCAGATAAACAGTAGTAACTGGGATCGCTATGAATTATCTATTGAGAAGGTGCTAGACCCCTGCATCAACATAGCTGTTGGTAGCCGTATATTCATGCGGGGCTATAGGGCGGCAGTTATGTTTTATGGGGAGACTGAGCTTGCAACCAAAACCGCTCTGAGTGCTTACAACACAGGTACGCTCCACAAAGGTTTTCAAAACGGTTATTTAAATCGCTATTATGATGAAACCACTGGAAAAAGCAAAAAAACGACCCCCCAATCTAGTAATAGCGAGGTCGATATTGATTTTGGAGCTTCCGATATGCAAAATTTGGAAGTTTCGGGATTTTAAAATTTTATTCCATGCAAGCTGGTAAATAAAAACGCCATATCAATGCTAGACTTCCTAGACCTAGAATAAGTAAGCCTTGATAGATATTTGGCATTCCCAGCACTTCTGCTGGGAATGGGGCAATGAATGCCGATAGAGCTATTTTATCTGAGTTTAGCATTCTCATGGTCTAGTGTCCTTATATGGCGTCAAAACAATGTCTTGATCTATGAGAATATGAAACTTGTAACCAGGTCTAATCTTTAATGTTGGTTGACGGTTCATATTCTTACGAATTGTTTGACTGATAACCTGTTCAAATGTCTCGCCAAAATTTTGTCTAATAGAGCGAGCGATTGGATCTTCTACGCCGTTGGCATCACGAATATAATCAATTCCCGCACCAAATACAGAGAGCGCTACAGCCGTTCCAAATAGGCGGTCATAGTGATTGTCTACTTTGTCCTTGAAACCACCATATCCAGATTTATCAGTACCAACCATCGCATCAATATCAATAGCGCGCCCATCTGGATATATAATGCGTGTCCAAGCTACTAAAACTCTGGATTGTCCAAATGTAACACCAGAGTCATAGCGGCCAAATAATTTTGCGCCTTGAGGAATTAGCAAATATTGACCAGTTGCAGTGTCGTAAACGTTTTGAGAAACTTGTCCTATAATACGGCCCGGCAAATCAGAATTTATTCCAGTTACCATAATTCCGGGAATTACAGTTCCTTGTTTGACTTCAAATTCTGAGCGTTGATCTTGTAGCTTATTGGGCAACCAATTATCATCTTTTGACCCTTCGTTTATAAAAGCGGTTTGTTCTGGCAATCGGCTTGCAGCCGCTCCATCCATTCCGCCTATTCCGCTTGCATTTAACGAAGAAATCAATTGAGCCATTTGATCGTTACCGCCCGTAGGAGGTTGCCCGATACTACCGCCTAATTGTTCCATTAAGCTTGCCATGTGTTGATCGTTATTGGAAGAAGTAGCGTTCTGGTTAGAGTAATTCATGCTTGAATTATTTGAACTGCGTAATTCTTCAAATAATTCGGGCGCATCTACTGTGCTAATCGAAGAAAGGGCGGCATCTGCCATACCATCTCGAACTTTCCGTTCTGTACTTGCTCGTTGAACTTTATATCGTTCATAATCTAGTCGAGCTTCAAACTTGATTTTTTCCAATTCTTTTTCAAAATCTGTATTATTCTCTACGACAACTTTTTTGACTGGAACGGGCCTATCGTCCCTAATCGGTTTGATTGGCTCTTTGTAGTTAAGTCCGTCAGCAATGAGTCTATTGGCATGATCGTCGCTCGAGGCGATGTTACCATCACCTTCATTAGCTCTAGCTTTGTTGGCCGATAAGCGTCCATTAATACCAATTAAAAACACCACAACGATGATTCCGAAAATGGTTAAACCTATCGCCATAGGCAGTTTATTCAATCGTTTAGCTTGGCTCATTGTAGCCATCCATTTTTCTAGGCGATGATGAATTAGATAGAACAGTTAGAGGTGAAACTGGCTCTAGTGTGCCAGATGTTGCATCGTAAACTCTCGATGCACTGTAAATCTCGCCAATTGCCAAACGTGCATAAAACCCAGTGTCAAAATCATTGATTATGAGTTGTACTTGATGTCCAGCAGCATCACCTAATAGCTCTGAATCATACCCTATAGGGTATCCCATAGCTTGTAGTTGTTTTGCTAGTTCTAGGGCGGCAGGTGCGTTACTTTCTGGCATGACCAACAAGTCTTCCATTCCGACATGTGAGATCATTGAATGTGTTAGATCATTTATTACAGTCTCTGAATCACTTGCTAAAATTGGATAGCCCAGATCATGCGAAAGTGAGTTTTTACTGGACATATTTGAAATACTTGCACACCCAGATAACAACAGAGCAGAAATGACAAGAACGATTTTCATTATTCAATTCCTCCTGCTAATTCAGTCGTTGATAGAATGACTTCTTTGTCTTCTTCGAGTGTAGCTGATTGCGTGTAGGCGGCTTCATCTATATCGAATAGTTTGCCTGTATATTTAATTTGGATTTTTTGCTGTTTAGACCCAGCACCAGCAATCAAAATTGCTTTTTTAAACAATTGATCTATCTCATATCGTTTGCCCTTAATCCGATAATTGACAAGTTGCTCATCTTTTTTAGAGCCAATTATTAGGAGCGTTGGTGCTTCGGTTTGAGGCAATGTTTTAGGCATGTCGATATACGTCTTGAAACCATCATTATAGACTCTCACTGGACGCCAGATAGATGTGCCTGATATGACATATTCAAAGTCTAAATTATTGACGCTTCCAACACCTGCAATTTCCGGTTCAATATGCTCTGGTGTCGCAATTCGATTTTTAGCTAAATCACGCATCACGTTGTTCGGGTCAGAGGAATAATCAAAACCTACACGGGCCATGTAGTCTGATGATGCACTCTTGAGGCTAATGTGATAACTGCGTCTATCAGTAGTAATAATCAAAGATGTTTCTAATTTTGACTGAACTGGTTTGATTAGGATGTGAGGGATACGTCCATTAATTCCCGATCTAGCGCCTTTGAATTTCCAGCGGACGTTATCACCAGCATGAACATTCATAACTTGCTCACCGGCTTCCAATTCTATGTCACATAATCGTAAAGGCGAGCAGACTATAGAGGGTTGCGAAACACCAAATAAAAATGTGACTTTTCCATCCTCACCAACGGAGACAATATCGTCTCGTGTCTGCCATTCTTGAGATAAAGCCACTGTTTCTTTATCCGCTTTAGAAAGCTTTTGCGCCTGTGCGGGTAAAGCCATAGAAGCGGCTAAAATTGCTAAAGGTAATACGGTTTTAATATTGGTCATTGGTTTGCTACCTTGGTCCAGTCCAGATCAGTAATATATAGCCCTAGCGGGTTTGTTGATTTCAGCATTGGGTTTGATGAAGGAGCCAAATTTGTTGTCAAATTTGAACGGTAAACAGCACTTCCTTGTTCAATTCCATCACGGTCAAACTCTGTTTCGACCCACTCCACTAGATAGCTTTTAGGTGTGGTTGAGTTGATCGAGTTAATCTGAACTTGAACGGTCATTTTTTTAGACCTCGGGAATGGGTTGTTCTCCTCTTCTTGAAAGTATCCATTCATTTTTTGTGTTGCTATGTCATTTCCATTTAGAAATGCATATAATCTGTTGATGCGGTCTTTAGTAATGTTCATGTCTGAAGACACTGACCGCCAGTTAGTCACGTATTCGGCAAGCGCGGCGCGAACAATGCGGCCTTCATCAAATTGGGCCGGAGTAGCAAAACCACCTCCTTGAGCATTCCCTAATCTGTCCACTTCAATAATATAAGGCATAACCTCTGAGCGCGTCGCTAAATGCATTGATGTAGCAAAACTTATCAAGGCCACGATAACGGAGATTAGCCCTATGATTTGCCATAGGCGCGCTTGATTTACATAATTTGCATAGCGGTCATTCCATGTGGATTTTGCGCTAAGAAAACGATTTTCAAGCTGCTTATCCGAAGTGTTGTTTCCCGCCGTTGAAGATTGTTTTTTATCCAAATCAGGAGAAAAATTTTGATCGACGTTGATTGTATTATCCGTTGGGGTATCTAGCAAAATAAACCTCCTTTTCTATGTTTTTATGTCGATGTTGGAGCCGGAATTGGGATCAGAGCTTGCTGTTGACTTTGAACTTGATGGTGAATTGTCAGCCGCGCTTGGCGATGCATTGTTTCCGGCTTCATTTAATGGAGAAAGATAATCTTCTCCATCTTTTGAATCATTAGATGAAACAGATGATTTTTCGCTGTTTTTTGAGGCTACTGCTGCCTCTGTACCGCTAGGAAAACCGGAGCCTTCACCTTGAATTTTTGAGCGCGCCAAGCCTCCAGTTGATGAATACTGTGCGCCTGGCATCCCAAATGCTTTATCCTTCATGGAGGCTCCCATAGCCCCGCCAAAGCGTTTAAGCGCATCACCTGCACTTCCATTGCCGGAAGCTGCGGACGCTTTAGCAGCGGCCGATAACGCCCCAGCAGCAGCCATTGTTCCGCCAGCGGCAGCGGCAGCGGCAGCAGCAGCGGGTGCTAGCACAGCTTTTGCAGCGCTTGCAACGCCTCCGTGGTGTGTTCCGGCTATCCCAGATATAAGACTTTGAATTAGGCTTGGGAGGTTGATGATGAGCGCAACGAATATGATTGCTATAATCATCAAACCAAAAGTTTCTTTAGTTTTAATATCAGTAAATAATGCAAGATATGTTACAACTGAGCTGTTGCCCAAAGTTACAATAATTTGAATCATGAATAGCTTCATGCCCACTGAAAATGCGTAGGTCACATATTTCATTGCGTATTCGCGGGTTAGGCTGTGACCGCCAAAACCAAGCAAAATAACGCCTGCTGATGTAACCACATACATTTCGATGATTGCCAGCATCATATATGATATTATGAGCGCATAACTAATCAGAATAACAAGCGAACAAATTAGCTTGCCTAAAATGGTGCTACCACCATCGAATAAGCTGACTGAGTTCATTATTCTAAGCGAAGTATTTAGACCTGTTGTCCAAATCGCGTTTAAATCGGTTTTTCCGCTAGCTACACCACTAGCCAAGCCCCCCGCTTTTCTAAAACTTGAAATCAACATGTCCGCAAAGCTGTTGAACTGTGGAAATATAGCATCAAATTGAAGCAGGATCAGAAAGGCCCCAACGACGAATAGACGTTGCACAAGCCCTCCAAAGAATTGTTGTATGTCTGCACCATCAACTATAGCGAACCGGATACCTAACCAAATTAAATCTAGCAGAACCAGTGAAAAGAAGAGCTTCTGAGCGATGCCATGAATGACGTTAAACCAACCACCTGTTGCGGCCTGATATGTCCCCATTATTTCATCAATGAAAGTACCATTACGAAGCACTTGCGCGTCAGCAGGGATAGTCGATAGCAATGCAAATAACAGTGTTATAGCTGCTAACTTTATTTTGTGCTTGTAGATGAAATTAGTCGGCAAAATTTGACTTGTCATTGCTATTTTGTTCCGCTCACAAACGTACATTTAAAGCCGTCTGAATTGGTCATTTCAGCAAGCTGTATTCTTCGTCGCAAATCAGCAGAAACCAACCCTCTAATATCTGGGGTTGCTTCAGTCCAATTAGCTTGAACCTCTTTGTTGAGTTCTGACTGTAGCGGGTCACATACCGAGCTTTGAAAATTCCAATAATCATCATTATTGAGGTTCTGCTCAGAGGTTGTCGCGGCTGATTTTTTGCTTGGAGGCTTTTCAAAATTGAACATAATCCAACCAACAAGGAGTACAGCGAGCGTTGTCGTTGCTAAAATTATGAGACGGTTTGGTTGCATGATTAGTAAAGCTGTTCTCTGTATTCTTCTTCATCGCTTTTCCAATAATCGTCGTGTGCTTTCTTCTTTAAGAACAAAAATGTTCCGGCGACCGCTAGAAGTAAGAACAATACAGTTGCGGCTATTATCGTTAGCTTTTTTGACATTTTAATATTCCTGCTTTGAGGGAGTTACTTCTTCATTGCGCCAATAAAGTTCGTTTCTGGCTTGTTCAGCGTCTCTCACAGCATTAGCCTTTGCTAAGTTCGCGGATTGCATTTGAATGTTTGTGGCGGTTAGTTGTCTCAATTTTTGAAGTTGACTAAGCTCTTCAACGCCAATGGCATTTGCATTTTGTAAAAGAGCATTTCTGCCTTCATCATCATTGTTTGATTTTAATTGATCTATGATAACTTGTTCATCGTTCATCTGCCCCATGTTCAGATTAACCGCTTGCATGGATGCACCTATAGTATCCGTATTGCGATCTGACCAAATTTTGTATTTTTCTGAAAAAGCTTCCGCATCAAATGCGGGGTCCAAATAGTCGGAGTATTTGCCATACTCGTCTTGATAAATTTGGTTGATGTTTGAGAGTGTATAACCAAGTGAATTACCCGTCCCGATAAGTCCGGCGAGGTCGTTGATATGACCAGCTACATCGGTGTAAACTTTATTAGGTAGCCCGAGGGTATTCTCTATCTGATTTTTGTATTGATTTACCGCAACAACAATTTGTTCAACTTGATTAGCGATTTGACTAATTTCATTCGCAATTTGTGTTATTTGACCGATAACTTTAATGATATTTTGGATCAAATTAATTGGGTCTAAAACAACAAATTGTGCGCGTGCCACAGGTGCAGTTATTGAAGTCATAGCTGTTGTTAAAAACAGACCTTTAAATATAGCTCTTCGAGATATATTCTTTGAATTAATATGCATTTTTAATACCTCTGCTTTGTAGCCAATGTGATACCCATTCGTCGCCATAAGTTTTCTGTAATTTTCGGATTCTTTGAATGTCGTCGGCCCCTGATGCACCTACAAATGATAGAGCGTATTTACCTATTTCCATTTCAAATAGGCGCTTACCCGCTGGTGACATCACATAATATTCGCGTTTTGGCGTTGCCGTTGATAGGATTTCGATTTGGCGCGTATTCAGCCCAATAGTTCTGTAAAATGCACTTGAATTTTCTTCTCTTGCCTCTGGATTTGGTAGTAGTATTTTGGTCGGGCAATTTTCTGTTAGCACGTCCATAATTCCAGAACGCGAAGCATCAGATAGAGACTGCGTTGCTAGCACAACGGCACAATTGGCTTTTCTCAAAACCTTCAGCCATGCTCTAATTTTATCTCGAAACGCGGGATGGCCGAGCATTATCCACGCTTCATCCAAAATGATTAGCGATGGTGCGCCAGTCAGCTTTTCTTCAATTCTTGAAAAGAGATATAAAAGAACGGGCATCAAGGCTGACTCGCCTTTATCCATTAATTCTTCCATCTCAAAGGTGCAAAAAGAGTTAGATTGTAGCGTGTCTTCTTCGCTATCGAGCAGCTTTCCCATGGTTCCAGAGATGGTGTAGTATTCTAGTGCTTCTCTTATTTCTTTGTCTTGTAGATCAGTAACAAAATTAGAGATTGTTCTGGCGCTATCTGAGTGACGCATCACGTTCATAGCCCTATGAATTTCATTTCGCATAGCAGGCGTTACAGATAGACCTTGCAACGTCAAAATAGAGATAATCCATTCTTCTGTCCAAGCTTGTGTATGGTCAGACGTTACGCGAGAAAATGGGCTAAATAAAAGTTTATCATCGTCAGCGCCAATGTCGTAGTGAACGCCACCAGAAGCCATTGTTAAAGGCATTAACGAACGCCCTTTATCAAAGGCAAAAATTTGAGCGCCTTTGTACCGTTTGAATTGTGCCGCAAGTAACGCAAGAAAGGTTGATTTACCCGAGCCTGTTGGCCCGAAAACCAATGTGTGTCCAACATCATCAACATGCAAGTTCAAACGAAAAGGCGTTGAACCAGATGTTGCAACCTGCATAAGCGGAGGTGAATTAGCTTGATAAAATGGACAAGGTGCTTCTGCTTTTCCGGCGTAAATTGAATTAAGCGGTAGCATATCGACAAGGTTCATTGAGTGCAGCATTGGGCGTCGAATATTGTGCCAGCCATTTGCGGGCAAAGATCCAAAATATGCTTCAACTGCGTTGATGGTTTCTATTCGAGCGACAAACCCTTTGTTGTTGATAAAGGCTTTTACTTTGCTTAGTTGTTCTTCAAGAATGGATATGTTGTCTGAGTAGATAATTATGACGCTGGTATAATATCCGTAAGTAACCATTTGCGATGAAGCTTCAGACATTGCATCGACGCTATCTTGCGCCATATCCAAAGCGTCTTGGTCAACATTTCCACTATTCATTTTGAATAATTGATCTACAAACGGTTTTGATTTTTGCGACCATTTTCGTTTGAATTTGACGAGTTTTGAACGTGCCTCTGTTGGGTCCAATGCGATAAAACGTGTACTCCAACGATAGGTCATTGGCAGTTTATCTAAATCAGAAAGTATTCCTGGCATCGAAGATTGAGGAAATCCATCAATTGAAACGATTCCGATTAATTTTTCGCCAACTTTGGGAATTACACCGCTCTCAAAGTCTTCACCCAACAAGGCGTCTAAAAACGATGGGTTTTCTGGCAGATTTACAGGTAAATCTGTGCCACTAATACAGTTTTGAAGGTGTTGTAATAGAGTGCATGGATAGATTGTATTGTTAAATTCGGTTTCGCTTTCTTCATATCCTAGACGCCTCACTTTAAAGATGTTGTCCAAGTGATCTTGAAATTCGATAACAGCGTTTATGAAGCTTTCCAAACTTTTGTCAGCAAGGGTTCTACTGTCAGCTAAATCGTCGGTCGTATACATAGCTTCAGCAAGCTTCGACGTGACCATATCTGGTGGCATATATGTAAGCGTAAGAACTGTTGATGTTTCAAAGTGAGCGGAGCGTTTTTGAAACATTGCTCGTCGTTCATCGTCAATCGCGCGTGTTACTTTGTCAGGAAAATGGCTGCGTTCTGGCGTAGGATAGCCTTCGGAGTTTACGCGAACGGCATCAATATGAAACATCCAACCAGAACCGTAACGAGCTATAAATTCGTTTGTCCGTTGCGCCATAATATTACGTTCAATCTCTGAGGACGAATCCATATCCTGTCCAGAGATTTTCCAAGCAGCCGTGAAGCTGCCATCTTTATTTAATATCACGCCGTTTGCGACCATCATTCCGTAAGGTAGATGATCGCAAAAACCTGATTTTGTTGAACGCAAATTCTTTACTGCCAGCATTCCTAATTAACCCATTTTTTGTTGTATTGACGCTCAATTGCCCAAGGCGTCGATTTCGCGCCTATTTGGTTTTTGTACCGAATATGACGGAAATAGACCTGCGTTAAATTGGGATCGGCTTTAGCCATGCGTTGTAGTAGTGGCACCCCAAACATCATAATAACAATTCCTGCTATCGTTGTTGGAAGTGACAGACCCACCATTATGAGAATGAAGGCAATCAGCCCGATTAAAAGAACAGGCTCACGTTCGCCCCCAGCTACTAGCTGAGGGCGAGTGAGTGCACGATGTATTGGGATACGTCGCAATTCATCACTCATTAGTTTGTAATCACCAATAGAGTATTTTCTGGCTGGATTGGCAGAACCGCACCTGTACCGTAAAGGTTTGTGAAGACGATGTTTGCACCGTTGATAAGCGCACCAACAATAACAATCATAATGATGCGGCGAGCAAAATCGTTCATCTCGCCACCAAAAATTAGCATCATTCCACCTACCGCAATTGCAATAAGCGTTACACCAATAGCTATGGGGCCAGTTAGTGATTGCTGGATTGCCGTAATTGGGCCATCCCACGGCATCGCTGTACCAGCAGTACCAGCGAAAGCTGGTTCAACTGCAAGGGCCATTGCAAAACAAATAGCCAAGCCCCTCAAAATATTATGTGCATTCATGTCATTACTCCATTTTCAATGACGATAATTCGCAGGTTTCATAATGACCCCCTGCCCACCCCGATACAGAAATAAGTTGATCTACAATTCTTCCAGTCGGTGTCCGTTTGATCGACAAAACTAAATCAACGGCTTCTGCTATGAGAAGCTGCATTGGTGTTTGTGATACTTCTGCGATCAATTGTTCTAACCTGATTAGTGCTGCATTTGCATTGTTCGAGTGGACAGTAAGAATGCCACCCGGATGCCCTGTATTCCAACCTTTTAAGAGAGTCAGCGCTTCAGGACCTCTTACCTCTCCGACAATAATTCGGTCAGGACGCATCCTCATTGTTGAGCGTAGCAGTCTATTCATGTCTACTTCGTCAGACGTATGCATCAACACCGCGTTTGGTTGCGCGCATTGAATTTCAGCGGTGTCCTCAATGATTACGACCCGATGATCAGGAGATATGTCCGTCATTTCAGAAATAATGGCGTTGGCTAAAGTGGTTTTACCTGTCCCTGTTCCGCCGGAAATCACGATGTTTTTGCGATCAGTTATAGCCTTACGAATATGTTCAGCCATTTCAGGTTTCATAATTTCCGAAGTCACATAGTCTTCGAGCCTAAAAATAGAAATGGCGCGCTTTCTTATAGTAAATGATGGCGCTGCAACAACGGGAGGCAAAAGTCCCTCAAAACGGCTACCGTCAACGGGTAGTTCGCCTGAAATTATTGGACTCGTTTTTGTCGCTGTTGTTGAAAGTGAGGCTGCTACAGTACCAATAACCGACTCTGCATTTAGAGCGTGCATATGGCCTATTTGCTGGAATCCTGATTTATGTCCTTCTGTCCAGATACTGCCATCTGGATTTAGCATAACTTCAACTATATCATCATCGTTCAAGGCTCCCATAATATGAGTGCCAAGTTCTATCCGTAGTTTTTCTTTCAGCCTTTTTAGGCGTTCGTTTTTATCAATGGTGCTCATGCGAAACTATATCCCCATCCCGCCCCTGAATAGTTTCCATGAGAAGGACTATCCAAAATGGCACAGTGTCTATATACACACTTTTGACAGTGTGTATATAGACACTGTCCTCTGGGTTTATTAAAATGCACAGGGAAGTATTGAAACTTATACTGGATGAATTTCGTAGCGAGATGAGTGATACTGAAAGTGGTGCGGCTAGGCTTAAACAAGTCGGTGTTTTGTTGACTATTTACGCATTTGAATGTGAGAAGGATTTTTCTCCAACATCTGCCGAGATTGCTGAATTTTTTGGCGTGTCTGCTTCCGATATGGCAAAGATTGTTCGAGTGCTTTCCTTTAAAGGTCTGATCAAACGAACTAACGAAATTAGAGACGATGGACGACCTGTGCTGCGGCTTTCTGTAGTTAAAAATGGTGCTACATTGTCGATTATCGAGCAGATAGAAAACAGCACTAAAAACTGACTGTAACCTTAGTTTTATGATTGTTTTAAGTGTTTGTAACTTATACTTTGAATTATAACTTATAATTGCAATGGGTGTTGTTTTGCAGCGAAGCGCAAAATTACTAACCTCTCTTCGATTACTTTCTTGCAACCTAAATAAAAACATACAAACTATAGTTCTTCTAAAGAACTGCCCCCACCACTTCTTATGTTTCGATAGAGTCAAATATCACGCCAATGTCAAACTAAAACACCTTATTTTACTGTTGTTTGTGGGTATGTGGGATAAAATTCTCCATTTGCGCGAAGAGCGCTTCATCGTGAACTAGGGTATTCCCTATCTATTAGGGTTATTCATGATAACGAGCGTGTATTTTTAATTCGATTATCTTTAGGTTGTGTTTGAAATAGAGATTATTAGATCAACCTAAGCTAGCTATATAATCTTCATCCAGGCTCAAACATTTTAAATTCCAAATGTTGGAGATCCAAACAGCTTTAAAGATATATGGTGATTTATCGCGCCCTATTCTGCCTAAAAAGGCAGAACCAAGCCGATCAGAGATAGTCTTGGCCCATGCGGGTTACGGTCATTCCCGCGCAAAAGATGCGCGGCGATCACAAGAAATACAGAGCGCATAGCGCACATAGATAATGTCGTCAGCAGTAGAATGCTGACGGCTTTTTTTGTGTTTTGATTTTTTGCCAAATGGGTTGGCGAACGGTCTTTTAACATACGTCACACACACGAAAACCCGCGCTGGGGTCGCTGGCGCGTTCTGGCCGAAGACGGCCAGAATGTCGTGTGCGCTTTGGTATGTCCTAAGCCCTTTTTATCGCCACCCCAAACGGCAAAAAAACGTAAAGGGGGAAGCGTTGAAACTATAGCTATCAAGGACGAAAATTATGGCTAAATTGCTAGAAGAAAGACACATTGAGAAACTGCTTGCTAATTTCTCTGACAAAGACGCAGAACAAATTCCAGTGGTGAAAATTCATCTTATTGGGACGCCTTGTACTTGGCTGATCGTGGATATTGACCCAGACAATCACGATTATGCTTTTGGCTTGGCCGATATTGGTCAGCAATGCGCTGAATTAGGTTATATTGATCTAGCTGAGATTAAAAAAGTTGCCTCTGAAAATTCTAATTTGAGTTTGGAACGTGACCCGTTTTTCAAACCCATTGCAACCATGAGTGTCTACACCCAAGCTGGACGGGCAGCGCATAGAATTACAACTGACAAAGCCTCGCTGATTCAAGCCTCAGAAGTTTTGAAAAAGGACGCTGAAAACATCGGTGAAAGGCATCGAGGTAGGATGCTTTCTGATGCCGAGATTGAAGCCCATTTCGCAGCATTTGGAAACGAAGCTTAACCCTCAAAATGAACGGCAGTGCGCGTGGCGTGTCTAATCGCCAGCGCTCCCCTTCTCTCTCATTTTATTTATGGAATATGACTATGACTGATACAGCAACAAAAACTCGCAAAACAGCTCCTAAAGCAGCGGCAGGAGCATCTGAGAACGTACTTATTTCACTCGCTAAATTGGTGATCGATGAAAACAATGTGCGTAAAGTCTACAAGCAAGACACAATCGAAATTCTTGCAAAAAATATTGATGCCAAAGGCGTTTTGCAAAACCTATGTGTGCGAAAGCTTAAAGGCGGAAAATTTGCGGTTGCAGCAGGTGGACGTAGACTTCGTGCATTGCAGCTCTTGGCAGAACAAAAGACTATTACAGCCAATTATCAAGTCGCTTGTAAAATAGTTTCAGATGATGAAGCTATTGAAATCTCTCTATCAGAAAACGAACACAGAGAAGCGATGCACCCTGCCGACCAATTGGAGGCATGGGCAGCATTGGCTGCAAATGGCTTGAGTGTCGAAGAGATTGCTAAACGTCACGGTGTCACAAGTAATATTGTCAATCGACGCTTGAAATTGGGCGCACTCTCCCCTGCCATTTTACAAGCTTTCCGGAGGGATGTAATCAGCATTGATGCAGCCACAGCGTTTACCTATTCAGACGACCATAAAGAGCAAGAACGAGTGTTAGAAGACGGCCACACACAGCCGCGAGCAATCAAGAATGAATTGACCCAAAAAGGTGTCTCTCATTTGAGCCGGAAAGCTGGTTTTGTTGGGATTGAAAAATACACCAAAGCTGGCGGTTTTGTCCGCGAAACCATGTTTGAAGAAGAGAAGTTTCTTGAAGACGTAAAATTGCTGGATGCACTCTTCTTAGGCCAGATCAAAACCAACATTTCCAAGCTTGAACTTGAGGGTTGGGCATGGGTTGAATTTTCCGAAGATACTTTTGTTTCGCTACATGAAAAATATGAACGGGTTTCCGCTAAAGGCCGTGACTTTACGCCCGAAGAGCAAAAGGTAGTTGATACAATTGAAGGTACGCTAACTTTATGTGATGGCACAGGTGAAGTTGAAGAAGGCGAGATTGCGCGCCTTGAACTTGAATTGAACGACATGAAAGCGAAGCTGGAAGAGTACACAGCCGAAGAACGCGCGCAATTGGGTGTAATCTGTCATATTGATCGTGATGGTGACTGGATTGAAACCGTTGGATTGAAAGCCGTTGATAAAGCTAAGAAACCAAGTGCAGAAGAACATAAACCTCACGCGCCAGTCACTATCTCTGGCTATAGCGGTAAGCTTCAGGAAGCGTTGGAGCTGGTTCGTAAAGACTGTGTGCGAGCCTACGGTTTGGAAAATCCGGCACATATGATTGAGTTTGGTCATTTTGAAACTATTCGACGTTTCATGGCGGCAAAAACAACATCGCTTGCGATTAAAGATAGTTCTTACAATGCATATGCTTCACCAGAAGAAATTGACCCTCTTGGAACGCTGAAATCTGATGCAATTATACAAGCTTTTTACGATAAAGTTGAGTTTGGCGATTGGGTAGATCAGGACGATTCAGAAACCGCGTTTAAAGCCTATCTTGAACTTGATGAAACGCTAAAACGAGACTTACTGGCATTGGCTTATTCAAAAGCAGTTGTGCCGCAGTGGAGCGGCAAGAATTATAGCGATACAGGTATCAATTCTTTCTTGTCCGAGCTGGATTTTCAACCTCGTGACTATTGGTTGCCGGATGAAACTTTTTTCAAGCGTTTAACAGCCCCGCAGGGCTTGGAATTACTCGCGGAACTAGGTTTGAAAGAAATTGCAGAGCGTATGGCGGACAATAAGAAATCAGAGATTGCTGCAGCACTCGCCCTACTCTTTAACTCTGCATTTGGTGAGCATCCAGACATCAAAGACCAAGAGACTTTTGACCGCATCGCAAATTGGTGTCCAAAGGGCATGGAAGCTTAAAATGAATTGGGGGCTAATTGCCCCCTATACTCAGATTTAACTTGCACAGATTTTACTATTTAGAATAGAATGATTTTGCGCTGGGGGCGTCCCCCCCCAACCCAGTCCTCAGCGCATTTAGCATAGTTTTTAATTGACCTTTGTTCGTCCTTAGTTTGAGTTTGAATTATGCTTTTTGGAGATGTTTGCTTTGTTCGTCCTTAGCAAATATTTCTGAAATTTGAGGAATTTGATCTTGGTAACCCCTCGATGAATTTTTCTAATAGGTTGCGTTTTGTTCGTCCTTAACGTGCCTTTTGAAAGGCGGTCTAGCGTTTATGCTGGGCCGCTTTTTCTCTTTTGGGTTGTCTTGTCTTGTTTTTTCGCTTTGATTGTTTCTAGCTGTATTTGCAATGATTGGGGCGCGTGCAAATTCTATTTGTAATTTGATTTTTAGCCAGAGCAGCGTTTTGTACTCGTTCTTTTTTCTGCGCTATCAGATGTATTGAGAATGCTTTTTAATCCGCTAATCAATGCAAGAATAAAAGAGGTTTCCGCTAGGCGGAGCCTCCACTTTTTTTCTTGCATTCGCGTCATAGCAAGCCGTCTTTTCACATCGAAAACTTAAAAGGACGAGACAATGTTAAACGAAGCTACAGCGACCATTTTTGGAACAATCACTAAAGCCGAATTTGTGGATGGCGAGCGCCCATATATCCGCATGACAATTCCAGTCACCAACAGCTGGAAAGACAATGAAGGAAAATCCGTCGAAGACACTCATTGGTACGAAGCCGTTGCTTTTGGCAAACGCGCAGAGACATTCAAAAAACTGAATGTAGAAGGCCGTTACGTCCGCATAGAAGCTGATATGACAGTCAAGGTTAGCGAGATCGCAGGTAAGAAAATTCCGCAGATCAACCTCATTGTTCAAGACCTGCAAATGCTGGACAAAAAACCTTCTTAATGTCCAACATTTGATTTTCAGCCATCTAGTTCGAGATGGCTGAATTACTTTATGACAAACTAATAAGCCTGAGACAAAATCCACACTTTTAGCCAAAAAATGTACTCTAGTTCTCTGGTATCCTTTAGAGCTTCACCTATCCTACGCCACACTGTTTCGGTTATATCAGGAAGCGTTTCATTCAAAGCTTCTAATGTATTAGAAGGACAGAGCTTAAATGCTGGTCCTTCGATTGGATTGATCTCAATCATCACTTCGCGATAAAAATTCTTGTTGGCTTGCACGTCAGCAAAAGTTTCGCGGTAAGCTGCTTCATAAAAAGCAAAGCTTCCATATGTGTTTTTTAATGTCCTTACCATGAACTCGACTGAAACTAATTCATAAATTGAGTTTGGTACTTTGCTTGTCATTTTGGCCCCCTAAACCGGACGCCGACAAGCACGCATGAACGCCGTCACGCGGGCAAAGTTTTTAGCTCGCGCTTGGACATAACTCCGCCATCCGGTCTTGCGCGAGGCAAAACACGTGGCGTTGTCGGATAGGGCTTGTCGGTCCCTGCGATCCGATTTTGCGGATCAATGAGAGGATTACTGCTATAGGTTTGTTTTTGAGACAAGAGCTGAGGTCAATGGATTGAGAGTGGAGTCTTTAACCCATCTCCACTCATCCCTGTTTTTTTCGATCAAACGTTTCATACAACTTACTGATTTAAGGCATTCCACCGACAAAACCGCTTGTGTTATTGTTGTGTATCAACGCCAGTCTAACCCCTACATGGCGACACCCTTGAAGCGGACAAGCTAGATTTTTCTCGACTTCATCTAGCTTTACGTCGCGATGGTCCACTTTCAAAAGTAGCCTTGTTGCGTTCTCTTTCCAGTTATGGCGGCACTTCAAACAGGTGCAATCGAGAGCTTGATCTTCATCTAAATCTCGCAGGCTCATATCATGCTTCCAACTCATATGAAGTCCTCCGCTTCAGGAATGCGTGTGAAAGCTATTTTACCACCAGCAAAATGCCCTGCTTTTGTCCAAGGCCCTAAAGTCACCACACGCTTTCCGAATTTCGTATTTAGTCCATCAATTGTGTCTGTGATTTTTTCCCAACGCTGACAGTCAGCATCATCATCCATGAATAGGTCTAGTTGTCGGTTAGTAGACAGCGTGAGGTTTCCTAGCATCACGTGCACCTGCATGAAGTAGGGTTTGCGTGGCAAATGCTCTCTAGCTCGCTCCCAGAGTGATTTGAGTGCAGCCAATATGGAATGTTCATCATTCACGCTTCGCAAGGTCATGTCATTGGCGAAACGTTTTCCCTTCCCCATGCTCAGATACAAGCTCAGATACCGCGCATAAAACCCGTCTCGTCTCATGCGTCTTGCGGCTTTTGTGAGCAACATACGTGAGCATTCATAGGTTTGAGCTAATTTGCGACAATCTGGGGGCAAGACGCGGCCATGACCATACATGCCACGTTCGGTTGGCATGGCGTAAACATCATAGCCATGCAGAGCATACCACATACGCTCACCAGCGACGCTCTTCCAGAGCGCTCGCAATTGTTTGGGTTGTGTGTTTATCAACCCTTCCATGTCCGTAATGCCTGCTTTCCATAAGCGGCGCTGCATTCTGTTTCCAATGCCCGGAACATCGTCAAAGGGCAGCTCCAATAATGGAGCTGGCATATCCTTTGGATGCCAGATTGTTGCACCGTTTGGCTTATCCATTTTGCAGGCTATTTTGGCCAACATTCGGTTTCCGGCAAACCCAATTGAGCAGGTAATGTAAGGCCCGATATTGGTTTTAATTCGTTGTTTGATCCTGCGCGCGAGGTCGTTTGGATCTGCAATGGCTTGCGGATCCAAACGACAGGCTAATTCATCAATTGATTTAATAGTGTCTATCGGGATTTCACAGGCAATCTCACTTATGAGCGCATTATGTGCGCGTCGAAAAATTTCCGGCCGCTGAGGTGCCAGCACCATATCTGGACAGATTTTGAGCGCGTCTGGAACGCGCATGACATTTTTGCATCCCCTCGCCTTTGCTTCCTTTGAACAAGCAATGACTGTTGTGCGCGATGTATCCTGCATGTTTGATGGAATGATACCGACTGGCCGACCACGTAATTGTGGCTGTATTTGCTGCATGACGGATGCAAAGAAACCATCGAAATCTAAATAGAGGTGTTCAATAGTTTCGGCTCTGTACATCCCTATTCTCCAATCAGTAGGTTGATTGATTGAAAAAGAACAAAAACGGAACACTGTCAATCTGTGAAGAAGGAATTTCTATTGATTTAGGTTAAATGTTATCGTCCCTACATTTGGTATCACTCTACTAGGAACTATGAGCGACCCCTTCTTGCTTCTAGCAAGATAACTGTTCATCAGGGTATTTGTGGCCCAAAGGCGACATTAATAATGTATAATCCTAATGCCAATCTGAAGCTTATTTTTGTTGGGTGATAGAATTGGATTTATTCCCTATGCTAAGCTGAGAGCTGGCAATCCATCAAATATTGACTACAATCTCCTTCCCTTGGTAGCAGACCATGTTATGCGCCTAGCCAAACTAACTGGGAAACTCTTACGGTGAGTGTATATTTCCAAATTTTCCGCAAAACCAATTTGCTGATATCACATGCCAGCTGTGAAATTTTATATGAATAGTTTTACGGCTGACACAGATATAATGTTCGAACAAACTTTCCCAGTAAATGGTGCTTACTAGTTTTGAGGAAGACCAAAAATTATGACCTCACGTGCTTTAAGTGTTTCACTAAATCAGTTCTTTAGATAGTTGTTAGATTCATATTGATCCGGCGTTTTATTTGGAGGCCACCGTGGATAAATTTCGCGCAATGCAAACCTTTATTGCAGTAGCTGAGAGCGGAAATTTTGCCGAAGCCGCTCGTAATCTCAATATAAGCGCCCCTTCTGTAACTCGATTGGTAAATGAATTAGAAGCAGAACTGGGCGTTTTACTTCTGAACAGAACAACTCGCCATGTTGTTCTTACAGACATCGGAAAAAACTACCTTAGAGATATCCAAGATTTACTATCAGACATGCAATATGCTGAAGAAAGCGCTAGAGGGGCAAACGAAACGCCAACAGGTAGCCTGCGCGTCACATCATCCAATATGTTTGGGCAGATATATATTGCACCTATAATCACCGAGTACCTAAACACCCATAGTGAAATGTCGATCGAAGCTGTCTTTCTTGATCGCGTTGTAAATATGATTGATGAGGGAATAGATGTTGCTGTCAGAATTGGCGAATTAAACGATTCATCTCTAATGGCAACGCGTGTAGGATCTGTTCAAGTCCAAATTTGCGGCAGCCCTTCTTATATAAAAGAACATTCCATCCCTCAAACGCCAAGTGATTTAACGTCTCATCAAACGATCGGCTTGAAACTAGGTTCAATTCAGGATCAATGGAAATTTGCAGACAATGCAACGATAAAACTAAACCATCGCCTGTCTTTTAATTCTATCCCAGCTGCAATCCAAGCTGCACAGTCTGGATGGGGTTTAGTTAGAGTATTATCTTATCAAATTGGTCCTCAACTAAAAGAAGGCAGTCTCCAAACTGTGTTGCAGGATTTCGCGCAACCACCCATACCCATTCATGTTGTCCATGGGCATGGCCGCCAAGCCTCTGCAAAGATCCGAACATTTGTTGATGCAGCAGCCAAAACTCTCCGGGCTAATCCCTTCCTGAATTGAGACTGTTCCAGATTATGGAAGGCACACTTTCATAAAAGCACGGTTCTGTTTTCAGTGCATCATCAGCATATTCCTTTCATCAAGAACGACGCGCTCCCCCAGCGTATTTGAAAGGAAAATACAATGTCCAGAATCCCTACTCCCCCTACAATTGCCGACACGCCAGCTGCATCTCAAGACATCTTAAATGCAGTCAATGCACAATTAGGCACGGTTCCAAATTTGTTTCGAATTACAGCGACTAGCCCAGCTGCTTTGGAAGGCTATGTTGGACTCAATACTGCCCTTTCTAAAGGTGAACTTAACCCCGCAACTCGCGAACGCATTGCCCTTGCAATAGCTCAGATCAATGGATGTGATTACTGTCTCGCAGCACACACTTACTTGGGAACGAATGTTGCGAAACTTACGAGTGCTGAGATTGAAGCAAACCGTAGAGGCACTTCGACCGACGTCAAAGCGAATGCAGCCGTCCGCTTTGCGGTTGATTTAGCAAATGAGCGCGGTCATGTGTCAGAACTTGCCGTTCAAAATATCAAAGATGCGGGTTTTACTGACGGTGAAATCGTTGAGATCATTGCGCATGTCGCTCTCAACACTCTAACCAATTACGTCAATTCCGCTCTTGATACTGTAGTCGACTTTCCTGCGGTTTCAGCACTTGCAGAGTAAGCGCCTATTAGGCGGTTCTTCAATGAGCCGCCTATTTAAACATTGTCCCCCCAACACATTATTAGGAGAGGAAGATGCGTCCACCACTTCCCCCATTCACGCGCGAAACAGCCGCTGAAAAAGTGCGACTTGCAGAAGACGGATGGAATGGCAGAAATGCCGTAAAAGTATCACTCGCTTACACGCAAGACAGCAAGTGGCGAAACAGAAATCAATTCGTGCAAGGTCGTGATGAAATTGTTCAGTTTTTAACGACAAAATGGAATAATGAGCTCGAATACAGGTTGATCAAAGAGCTTTTCGCATTTGATGAAAACCGCATTAGCGTTCGATATGCTTATGAGTATAAAAACTCACAAGGACAATGGTATCGCGCTTATGGCAATGAAAACTGGGTATTTGATGAAAATGGACTGATGCAGGAACGTCATGCCAGCATTAATGACCTAGAAATTTCAGAAGACGATCGTCTCTATCATTGGCCCTTAGGCCGTAGACCAGATGAACACAAATCGCTCAGCGAACTTGGCCTTTAATACACCCTCTTTCCTGAAACCCCCAACCATACAAGGTATACCCATGAACACGAAATTTCCGACCAACGCAACGCCTATCAAGCTTTATCGCAATGTGAAATCTGGGCATTGTCATCGCGTAGAACTTCTTATGTCATTTCTTGGTCTTCCATACGAAGCAATAGAAGTAGACATGGCGAATGGCGCTCACAAAAAACCTGAATTCGTTGCAAACAGCCCTTTTGGCCAAGTCCCTGTAATTGATGACAATGGTACAAAACTGGCGGACAGCAACGCCATTCTTACCTATCTTATCCATGCTTATAGTGATGAACATCAATGGTTGCCAAACGATCCCGTCAACGCCGCCAAAGTTCAACAATGGCTATCCGTTGCAGCAGGTCAAATCGCGTCTGGCCCTGCTGCCGCGCGCCTTGTACCCGTATTTGGCGTACAGCTCGACTGGGATAAGGCAAAAGCCATAGCAAACGATCTGTTTAAGGTCATGGACGCACACCTTTCTAACAGTAACTATCTTGTTGGAAATGACATCACTATTGCAGATGTTTCAGCTTATAGTTACGTCGCGCATGCACCTGAAGGCGGCGTGTCTCTTACTCCTTATCCAGCAATTCAAAATTGGCTCAAGCGTATTGAGGCACGTCAGGGGTTTGTTGCAATGCCTGCATCTGCAATCCCAGCATAAAGCTGCAAATCAAACCACCAACATCAAACATTTAGACGGAACACATTATGACTGATAAAAATGAAACTAAGCGTTCTGTGTTACATGAAGGTGAAAAAGCTCTTCATGATCATTTGGGTATTACCCAGCAAATGGAAGATGTTGGTGGCCGCATGATACGCTCTTTCATGCCGGACCAACACAGAGATTTTTTCCAAAATCTACCATTCATAGTCGCTGGGTCAGTCGATAATCAGGGAGATGCTTGGGCAACCCTGCTCACCGGAAGACCCGGATTTATGCATTCGCCTAATAACCAGCAATTGGACATCACCGCCAATCTAGCTAAATCCGATCCCGCCATAACCGGCTTACAAAATGGCGATGCTGTTGGTTTGTTAGGAATTGAACTGCACACACGGCGTCGCAACCGCATGAATGGAATTATAGGGCAAGCTTCAAAAAATAAGCTAAGCGTGCATGTGGGGCATTCCTTTGGTAATTGTCCTCAATATATACAGTTGCGCGATTATAATTTCGTCAGCAATCCCAAAATAGATACAACTCGTACTGTCAATACTTATGATGAAATCACACCTGAAATTCGGAAATTGATCACCAGTGCTGACACTTTTTTTGTTGCGTCATATGTGGACTTAGAAAATGAGCGTCAGGTCGATGTATCTCATCGCGGTGGCAAATCTGGTTTTGTGCATGTCGATGAGACAGGCAAATTCACCATCCCGGATTTTGCAGGCAACTTGATTTTCAATACACTAGGGAATTTTCTAAAAAACCCCAAAGCAGGATTGATTTTTCCTGACTTTGAAACTGGTGATGTACTGCAAATGACGGGCGATACTGAGGTCATTCTCGATGCACCTGAAATCGATGCCTATGAAGGCGCAGAACGTCTATGGACTTTTGTGCCTCGAAAAATCATTCTTCGGAAAAATGCACTACCTCTGCGTTGGGATTTCAAGACATACTCGCCAAACTCACTTATGGCTGGCTCATGGGATGAAGCTCACCAGAGACTTGATGCACAGCGAAAATCTTTGGAATGGCGCGATTTTCAAATCAAGAAAATTGTGAACGAAAGCTCAGTCATCAAATCATTTTGGCTAGAACCAATTGATGGAAATGGCATCGTTCGCCACAAGGCCGGCCAACATCTTCCCATTCAAATAAACATACCCGGTGAAGCGCAGCCAAAGTTACGAACATACACGCTCTCAACTGCTCCTTCGGATTCCGCTTATAGAATTAGCGTCAAACGTGATGGCATAGTTTCACAGTATCTACATGATTCATTGCAAACTGGAGACGTCATCAAAGCGAGAGCACCACAAGGCGGTTTCGTAATTGATGCTAAAGAGAAGCGCCCTGTTGTCATGCTAGCGGCTGGAGTGGGTATAACGCCTTTCATCTCCATGTTACGTCATTTAACTTATGAAGGAAAACGCACACGCGGGCACAGACCAGCCTGGCTGTTCCAAGCTGCCAGAAAATTTGAAGAACGCGCCTTTGACAATGAAATTGAAGATATGCTCGCAGCCGCTGAAGGACAATTCCGCCTCGTCAGAACACTGAGCGAAACTGATGATCCACAAAATGGAAAAAAAGGCATTGAGGCTAGGCTCTCAACAGATTTCCTAAAAGCTGTTCTACCGTTTGATGACTATGATTTTTATCTATGTGGACCAACTTCTTTTATGACTTCATTATATGAAGGACTTCGCGACATGAATATTTCCGATAACAGAATTTTCTTCGAAGCTTTTGGCCCATCATCCATCACACGTCGTCCCGACAATCCCAAAGAGACGCCCTCAAAAACCTCTACAACATCGGTGGATGTGACTTTTTCAAAGTCAAAAAAATCTGCAGTGTGGAAGCCAGAATCTGGAACTTTACTGGAACTCGCCGAAGAAAATGGCCTCTCCCCTAATCACAGTTGTCGAATGGGTAGTTGTGGCGCATGTAAAGTCAAATTGTTAGACGGCCGCGTCGTATACAATTCAACACCAACTCATCCGGTCGGGGAAGACGAAGTCCTAATTTGTTGCGCCGAACCAGCAGAAGATGAGCGGCAAACATCTCTTACATTAGAACTTTAAACTCACTTCAGCACTTTGTTTGAAAACCCGCTTAGGGTGAAATCAAGCCCCTCTTACGAATTGGTATAAAAGGCCTTAAGTTGACAGATGTATAAAGTACGTAGTGTCACGGATACACATTTATATTTTATGAAAAGTTAAAACAGAGGGTAAGTTATGGGTTCGAGGCAGCTTTTCATTCCTGAAACTAAAGGAGAAATCATCGACCTACTTTGAATTCCACTATGAGAGGACAAAACTTGGATAACACTTTTATAGCAATTTCTGAAGGACTTAAAAACTTACGGTCTTTATAAGACGAAGAATAATTTGAAAAATTAGGTTGAATGGTGGATGAATGCTACGAATGCATGATATCTGATCCGAAAGAAACTAACGATGGGACACGTAAAGGACGGGTCGTATCACGGGATATGGTGGCCATTATTTAGGCTTAGCAACCTTTGATAAGATCTAAGCTCCGCAATATTTCTTGAAATATCGAATGACCGTTATTGGCGATGAACTGCCTGATAATTAGAAGCTTAATTCTTAGAGGATGCTAACGCCTTCCTACGATCAGCTATTTCATTTAATACGGCCTTAGCCTGACCTTCTGGATAGCTTCCCAGTTCAAACGGCAGGCTTGCAAAAGTTGGTACGCTACCTTTTTTCAGATTGCTTGCGAGAGCCATTAGCTCAACTCGCTTTTCTCTATAGTTGTTTTTTGTGGCTGGTAGCGCGGCCAGTGCGTCCAATTCATCGTTTGTGAGGCCAAAGAAGAGGTCGAGCGTGTTTCCCTTGGGATTGTCCGCTTTTGTGTCTTTTTTGCTCATATGAGGCCCCCTGTGCCGTTTCAAACCGTTTCACACCGTCCTTGGAAACGTGGTTCTAAGCTGACTTTCAAAATACGTGCCTCGTCGAGCAATCAACCCTTTGGGTTCTCCACTCCGTTGCGACCGCTGCGCGGTGCTGGCCCTCCTAATCGACACGTAGAATTTTGGTCATCATGAACCCCGATAAAAGGACTAAAAAATGAAACGCTTCTTCACTAAATTCAAACAGTACATCAAGAGCAT
>CAYGPZ010000020.1:0-45752 GCA_964352025.1 uncultured Hyphomonadaceae bacterium | reverse complement strand
TACCGCAATTATTGGAAAGCAAAGCCAGAACCTGAAAGCATTAGACAGCTAAAAGAGCTCGCTTATCGCGTTCAACTATCAGGTATTTGGTATGAGATAAAATTCTCTTCCAAACCTCGCCATGAAAGTGGACATGAAATGAGTTTAGACGCTGTTTATTCAA
Source organism: uncultured Hyphomonadaceae bacterium (assembly GCA_964352025.1). Lineage (GTDB taxonomy): Bacteria > Pseudomonadota > Alphaproteobacteria > Caulobacterales > Hyphomonadaceae > Hirschia. The sequence goes on along the minus strand of CAYGPZ010000020.1, from coordinate 45,589 downwards.
CGCTACAAAGCAATAATTGGCGCGCATTGAACAATTTCAAAATTGCTCAAAAACGTCAGTTATCAAGCAAAGAACTCAAAGCGCTGAAGCTGCTAAACCAGAACTAAAACAAAGGAGGGATACTCAATCAATACAAGTATCCCTCCTCCTTTTCAGCTAAATAGTCTAGGCCTAGAAGCCATAAACCAGAGACAAGCGTGTTGCTGTGTCTGTGTCTTCAAACCCAACAGGTGGGTTCGTATCATAACGTACTTCATAAGAGGCGCGGCCAGACAATTTGTCACTAAACTTAGATGTCACCGCAAGTGTATTTGCGATCTGAGTCGACTCTTCAGCGTAAACGACGCCAGTCAAATTTGAGAGCGTTACATTTTCATTGAACGCATGTGAAAAATCAGAACCTGCAAAGACTGAAAACGACGTTAGCGTTTCTGCCGGTATAGTTGGCTGACCAGTCACAACAATAGGTTTGGCTTCGTCATATTTCACACCCGGACCACCACGAACTGTCCAGCTCGTCTGATCGCCCGTGAAAACATGATATCCCAAACCACCACCTAGGAATGATCGTGAGTCAAAGCCCGTGAACTCGTCACGTTCATGAGTGACTTTACCAAAGGCAAACAGCTTTTCATTCAATAAACGGTCAACATTGAAGCCAGCAAAGATGCGGTTCTTAGATTCAACACCATCTATTTCACCATAATCAGCTGATGCTTCGCCACTATATGCCCATTGGCCTGCTTCTTTCGTCAATTTCAGACCTAAACCAATGTCTTTCGTGTCAGTGTTACCTGATGTTTGACCAGCGCTGAGTGATCCTTCACCTGACCAACTCGAATTTGCTTCTTGCGCATTTGCTGCCATCGACAATGAGCCGAGTACTAGCATGGTTGTAAAAACTTGTTTCATTTCATGGTCCTCCTTAGAACGCGGCGGAATATCCACCTCGGCCCATGAACACCATTCCAATCAATGTTTCATTTTCAGTTCATTGTTTTCTTTGCCCTTTATGTAAGGACATTCGATTAAGAAAAATATCAGGGTTGAATCCCAGTTTGCACCACCGTACTTATATTTAAGTTACCATCACAATTGATATGAAACGGAATACGGGCATGGCAAAACTTCTTTTCCTCTCTGGAAGCGTACGCAAAGATTCCTTCAACAAGAAGCTTGCAATCCATGGAAGCAATTTAGCCAACGAAATGGGAGCTGACGCCACATTTATCGATCTTAGAGACTTCGACATGCCTATCTATGATGGTGACCTCGAGGACGAAAACGGCATGCCGGAAAATGCGCAAAAGCTGAAAAAGCTGTTCAATGATCATGATGGTTTTTTCATTGCTTCACCGGAATATAATAGTTCCTTCTCGTCACTACTGAAAAACTCATTGGATTGGATATCTCGTCCTAGCCCCGAGCCTGAGCCAAAATGGGTTCCGTATAGCGGCAAAGTCGCTGCGATATCTGGCACGTCACCAGGTGCGTTAGGCGGCCTTCGTGGTCTTGTTCCTCTGCGTATGTTTTTGGGGAATATCGGCGTGCATGTTGTTCCAACCCAAGCGGCTATTGGCGGTGCGTTTAGCGCATTTGATGAAGATGGCGCGCTGAAAGATGAACGCCAGAGCGCTATGTTTTCCAGCGTCATCAAAGATCTCGTCGAGACAACAGATAAACTAAAACAGTAAGCCCTAATTGGACAGATGAGCACAGCTGCAAAGCGCCACATGGGCTGCCTTGGCTAAGCCTGCTAGTTAGGTTGCTGTTTAATGGAGATAGATTGTTGAACCGTATCCAACGCACAGCTGAAGAACGACGCGCCCAAATACAGGCCGATGCTGCCGCGATGGGAATCGATGAAGCGTATATTTCTACACTGGTTGATACGTTTTACGACCGCGTGCGTGTCCATCCTGTTCTAGGGCCTGTTTTCAACAATAAGATTGGCGATAATTGGGATGCACACCTTCAAACACTAAAAAACTTCTGGGCGTCTGTTGCTTTGAATGCCGGTACTTATCATGGCCGCCCAGTTCCTGCTCATATGGAAGTCACTGAGGCGAAAGAAGAACAATTTGCGATCTGGTTATCACTATTCAGGCAAACGCTCGAAGATACCGCCGCAACTCCTGAAGCAGTGGAATATTTCTACGAACGTGCCAACCGTATCGCGAACAGTTTGAAACTAGCCATGTTCGGTATCAAGGGCATACCCGGCCCCATGTCTAAATAGGATTTGGGTTGCTGGCAATGTTAACCAATCGCAAATCAGCTCTAAAGCTAAACCCTTGTTACACTTGCAGCAAAACATCCCGGTTGAGCATAATGCAGGTGCAAATATTCGGCCTGTGGAATTGAAAACATCTTCTGTATAGACTCTACTAGAGACGTCCCCTCAACAACATCCGCATTTACAAGCATATCATTTGCAGAAAAAGCTCGCACAGATATCAATCTTTTGGAGATTAACTCCGGTATCTCACCAATACTCAACTTAGCTTGTTCAACATCTTTTCGAACATAAATTGCGTGGCTTGACGCATAAGGTGAATTTACCGCCATGTGCTTATATTGCACAAGAATGACTTCTTCACCCTCATTGGCATCTTGAAGACTAATACGACAAGGCGCGCCGGGAAAAGCGGTCGCTTTACGGCGCACCGCTTTATGAGCCAACAATTCCTCATCAGATAAAGAAAATAGCTGCTGAAATGGGGCGGCAGGCAAAGCATGAATTTGAAATGACATAGAAAACCTCGCTAAATGAATAGCGCAATCAATAAACGATTTTTCGATTTAAGCTGGCCATATTCGGACTTTGAATTTTAAGTCAATTCACTACACAAGCTAAACCACCTCAAACCTAGCATTGCTCCAGCGTTGCAACTCATCAATGAAGGCTTGCGGTTCTCCATGCTCTGGCGTTGGGCGCGTGACAATAACACGCTCAACGGGCACGCCTCTACGTTTCATGACGTCTAAAGCGGTCAATGTATGACTTATAGAACCTAGATAATTTGCTGTGACTAAAATAGCCGGCATTGCAAGGTCAGAAATAAGATCAATGTGCAGTTTCTCATCGGTGACGGGTGACATAATTCCACCTGCCCCCTCAACCAATATTGGCGCACCTTCGGCCAGTAATACCCGGGAATTTACAAAGGCGAGTATGTCTAGATAATCAATCGTTTGACCTGCATCTCTAGCTGCCTGATTGGGGGCAACTGGCTTTTCATATCTATGCAAACATATACGATTGATAGACGCTTCATTGGCCCCTTCACCCATTGCATCAAGTAATTGACCTGCATCAGATTTTTCTAAATCACTTGGCCCAAAACCACTCATTAATGGTTTTATAGCGTGCGGCTTTGCACCTTGCGCGCGCCATTCTTTCAGCAATTTACAGGCGACATAAGTCTTACCAATATCCGTGCCAGTAGCCGTGATAAAAACGCTACTCATTTTGATGTCCCGTTTAATCTTATAATACATCCGTTGGCAGATGTTTTTTTAGACTTTCAACCAGAGACATGATGTCGTCAAGTTCGTGCGCCGCCGAGAAAGTAATTCGAAGACGCGAACTTCCTTCTGGAACCGTTGGTGGACGTATAGCAGACACGTGAAAACCATCTTCAAGCAGTTTGGCTTGGACTACCATTGCATTTTTGGCTTCACCAATCAGAATTGGCACAATCGTACTGCTTGGTTCATCCAGCCCTAAACCACGTGTAAATGCACGTGTCTTGGACATCACATCAGCAGCCAACTGAGTATCCTGTTCTATAATCGATACCGCCTCCAGCGCAGCACCCAATACTTGAGGTGGTAGCCCCGTTGTGAACACAAATGAACGCGCGCGACTTATGAGTAATTCTATAAACGCTGACGGCCCACAGACATAACCACCATAAACCCCAACTGCCTTAGAGAGAGTTCCCATCTGGATGAGTGCTGGATTATCCTGTTTGATCACACCAAAGCCATGTGCATCGTCGGTCATCATCCACGCACCGGCTTCTTCACAAACTGATTGCAATTCGCTTAGGGGCGCTAAGTCTCCATCCATCGAGAAGACCGTTTCCGTCATTAACAGCGCTTGTGCACATTCTGGTAAGTCCTGAAGCTTGGCACGCGCATCTTCCACATCATTATGTTTGAATACGCGCACTTGTGCACCAGATAATTGAGCGCCAGCCCGCATACAAGCATGAGACAACTCATCCATAACGACAACATCAGACTTCCCAACCAAAACGGGAATAGCGCCAATATTGGCCATATATCCAGACCCAAAGACACGACAGGCTTCTAGACCCTTCATTCTCGCAATCTTGGTTTCCAGCTCATGATTTAGCGGACTATCACCAGAAACAAGACGAGAGGCACCCGCTCCCGCTCCATAACGGATGGCAGCGGCACCCGCAGCTGCGACAACGCGCGGGTTTTGAGACAGGCCCAAATAGTCATTGTCACAGAATGAAATGGCCGCAGATCCATTGCGGACTATCGCGCCACCAACACCGCGCGAGGTCGGATCTAGTCCGCGCTTCAAATCTTTTGCTTGAAGTTTATCTAATTTTGCTTGCGCAAATGCGTTCAATTCATCAACTTGGCTAGACATGGCGAGCCTCAATATAGTTTTAAAACAACGATATGGGCATTCGCCCTTATGTATCAAGTGTGGCGGAAAGTAATAAAAATGAGTTCTGATAAATCCCAAATCGATTGGCTTGAAACTGGTTTGGATCATATCTGGCTACCCTACACCCAAATGAAAACCAACCCCAAACCTGCAGCTGTCTCACATACCCAAAACGCGACCATTTTTCTCGAGGATGGCACTCAATTGGTGGACGGTATCGGTAGTTGGTGGACCAATGTCCATGGCTATAACCACCCCAAACTGAAAGACGCGCTCGTAAAACAACTCGAGACAATGCCGCATATCATGCTGGGTGGTCTGGGACATAAATCTGCATATGAATTAGCAACACGCCTAGCCGAGGTAACTCCCGGCAATTTAACACGATCCTTTTTCGTTGAATCTGGTTCTGTCGCCGTTGAAGTTGCGATGAAGGTTGCTGTTCAATTCTGGCTAAACACCACAGGCAAAGTCCGCCCTAAATTCATGTCTTTTAAAGGTGGATATCATGGCGACACCTTCGCAGCGATGTCGGTCTGCGACCCAGAAGAAGGTATGCACTCTCTTTTTGGACCCGCCCTCACAAATCAGATGATACTGGACCTTCCAGAAGATGAAGACAGCAAATTCCTCTTCGAAGACCTTCTAGAAGACCGCAATGACATTGCCGCTGTGATAATTGAACCTCTTATCCAAGGCGCTGGTGGTATGCGGATGCATTCTCCTGAGACTTTGCGCTATATTCGCGAGACTTGCGACAAGTTTGAAACACTGTTGATTTTTGACGAAATTTTCACAGGCTTTGGCCGGACTGGCCACATGTTTGCAGCGAATGCAGCGGGCGTTGTGCCAGATATTATGACAATAGGTAAAGCACTCACCGGCGGTGTCACACCATTGGCAGCAACCGTCGTCACGAACAGAATATACAGTGTTTTTCACGCAGATGATCCAGACAAAGCGCTCATGCACGGTCCTACATTTTCTGGTCATGCACTCGCTTGTGCTGTTGCATTGGCATCTCTTGATTTATTGCTGGAAGAAAATGCGCTCGACCGCGTCAAAGCGATAGAAGCACAGTTTGAAAAAGAACTTCGCCCACTTGAAAAACGAGACGATGTAAAAGACGTCCGTATTCTTGGCGCGGTGGCAGCAGTAGAGCTAGTCAACCGCTTTGACCTTGCTGCCATTCGTCAGCGTTTTATCGACAATGGCGTATTCATCCGTCCACTAGGCAATGTCTTCTACCTGTCCCCTTCTTTTTCGACGACACCAGATGAAATATCGACACTCACAGCGGCCATCATTGAGATGGTAGAGTTTTTGCAGTAAACAGCTTCAAGTAACGGAAAACATGGTTGGGAATTTGTTTATGAGAACCGTCATTAATTCTAACTCAGGTCAAAAAATGGCCCGACGTTTCTCACCACTTATCCTGTCTGTATTTGCGTTTGCCCCATTGGCCAATTGCCAACCCCAGTCAGAGCCACCCGTTCAATCCTGCAGCGACACTCCATCAATGAGTATGAGACAGGTCGAAATACGTCCCCAAGCAAATAATGTATCTTCCCACCTGAATACAAAAGAAGTCGTGCTGACATTTGATGATGGCCCTCATCCATCAAGAACACAAAAAGTGCTCGATGTGCTTGATAAATACTGCCTTAAAGCGAGCTTCTTCTTGCAAGGAAGTAACGTCAAAACGCATTCAGATTTAGTCGCTCAACTGCTTGATCAAGGGCATACGGTTGGAAGCCATACTTTTAATCACGCAAACCTGACTGAAAAGACCATTGAAGGCGCTTTGGTTGAAATAAAGCGCGGACATGATGTGGTCTCAAACACCCTTGGTGATCACCCTCAAGCTGACCAAACATACTTCTTTAGATTTCCATTTGTAGCGACATCACCAGAGCTTGATACCGCTGTTACGGACAAAGGATATAGTATCATCACCGTAGATGTTGATGGTGCTGACTGGACTGCAATAACCGCTGACGATTCTGCAAACATGATTATGCAGAAGCTCTCCGAGAGAGAAGATAAAGGTATCGTCTTATTGCACGACCCATTTAAACACTCGGAAAAGCGTTTGGAATTGTTGATCCAAAAACTGATTAATGAAAATTATTCAATCGTGCATTTTGTCCCAGCTAAGAATTAAGATTACAGCCCTAGTATTAGGCGTGGCATACTCTTTGCCTACATCTCACAATACTTCCTAATCAACTGATTCAACAGTAAGGGCAGAGACTAATGCTTAAATCATCTTCCTCATCCTCTTCAGTGAAAGAGGTTGGAGCAATGATACACTTGAAAAAAGCGATTATTCCCGTTCTCTTATTCACTCTGGCGTTTGGCAGTTTTTGTACATTCTTGTCCCTACAATTGCGCAAAACAGAAGCTGAACCGGATTTTCTGGTCTTAAGCCCTAAGCTTAATCACTTTCGTCAGAACTTTTCGAACTACAATACCGTCTTTTTAGGTACATCCAGAACATTCTACCATATCCTTCCCGAAGCAGTTGAAAGCGCCGCAACTGATGCAGGTTGCTCAGGATTGAAAGTCTATAATTTTGGTGTGTTTGGGCTCAATGGCGCAGAGCAGGACTGGTTACTAAGTGAGATTTTGCAGACTGAAGGTCTGCAATTAGACCACCTCGTAATTGAAGACCCGCTACCTGCAGAAAAGAAACCTGGAGAAGTAACCACCGAGCGTTCCAGACACTTTCATCAACCTGAATTGTATTCTTCCTATCTGGAAGACATTTTCAGTTTTCCGGAAAGCAAACCCAAACATCTATTTAGAACAGCGATTTTTGGATATGGTCTCGTTTATGATTTATCGGGCATAGGCAGATTTTCAAAAGCCGTATTTCCGCCAGCAACGGAAACAACTCCATTTTCGTTTGACTTCACAGACGCCGGATTTGAAGCCCTTGGTTCAAGTTCGAATGCGGATATTGAAAAACGCAGAAAAGACTTTGAAGATAACCCTGCCCAATTTGTTCAAAACCTCGAAAGCTTTGAATATGGTGCTGAAAGCGGCTCCGAAGCGCGCGCAGATTATCACATCAAACGCTTAAACATGATTAGCCAACAAGGCATTCAAGCTGGCTTGTTTATTTCTCCAGACACTCAAGAGCTGCGAAGAACGAGCTGGATTGGAAAGGCCGTTGAAAATCGAAATACTGATTTTTCTGTCTTCAATTACAACCTCCCCGATCAACACCCTTCCATTTTCGAGCGCGGTAACTGGTTTGATTTCAGTCACCTCAACAAAGATGGGGCAACTCTTCTTAGTCAAAAAGTTGGGCAACAACTTTGTGCTGAACGTTTAGAAACGAAAGATTGAGGTAGATCCCATGTTATTTGTCGAACTACGCTTTTTCATCTTTTTCGCAATCGTTTTTGCTCTAAATTGGGGCCTAAAGAATAATCTTCACCGTAAGATCGTTCTCACCGGTGCATCATACTTTTTCTACGCCTGTTGGGATTGGCGGTTTCTCGCGCTGATCTTGTTTATAACAGGCGTCAGCTATTTCGTTGGTAGCGTTGCCGCCACCAAAAGCAGCGATGATCCAGCCCGTAAAACGGCGCTCACCATTGGTATTGTCGCCTCACTTCTTGTCTTAGGTGTCTTCAAGTATTTCAACTTCTTCGCAGACAGCTTTATTGATTTTGCTGGCCTTATTGGTCTGAACGCAGGAAGCGTGACGCTCGATATTATCCTTCCAGTCGGAATTAGTTTCTACACTTTCCAAGCTATCTCTTACATGGTGGACACGCACCGAGGTGATATTCCCGCTAAACGAGATCTGCTGGATGTCTCCTTCTACATCGCGTTTTTCCCGCAACTGGTTGCCGGTCCAATTGTTCGTGCTTCTCAATTCATTCCGCAAATGGATAAGAAACGCATTTGGTCAGATGTGAAGGTACAAGCATGCCTAACCTTATTCTTGGTAGGCTTCGTCAAAAAGGCAGGTGTATCCGATAACATCGCGCCATATGTTGATCTGATATTTGATAACCCTGAAGCGTATACAGCGTCATCCATCGTGTCGGGCGTCATGCTTTATGGAGTTCAGATTTATTGCGACTTTTCAGGCTATTCTGACATGGCAATCGCTTGTGCCGGGCTACTTGGATATACATTCCCCGCAAACTTCAGATCACCCTATCTTTCACCAGATATCCAACAATTCTGGAGACGTTGGCACATCAGCTTGTCTTCATGGCTTAGAGACTATCTTTACATCCCTCTAGGCGGCAGCCGAAAAGGCGAAATGCGCCGAGATGTAAACCTAATGACAACAATGGTCTTGGGTGGATTATGGCACGGTGCAAGCTTCAATTTCGTTATATGGGGTTTCCTCCATGGGGCCGCTCTTATGGTAGAACGCACATGGAAAGATACAGTCGCCAGCAAGGTTCCTAGCTTTGGTTTTTTAGGTCCATTGCTGGGTGGTGCGCTAACTTATTACTGGGTCAATCTAGCTTGGATTTTCTTCCGTGCGCCTAACCTTGAAGAATCCATCGCGATTAGCAAAACCTATCTGACGTGGAATTCTGAAGGTGTAGAAACCTTGCCAATCAATGCGTGGTTCTTATTGGTCGCGCTAGGTTTAGCTCATTGGCTCGGCGAGAAAGTTAAGGGAATGGACAAGTTTTCAAAACTTTCTCCCAACACTTATGCTGTCGCATTGGGTTTGTGTGGAGCGCTTGCTTTAAGCTTTGTACCGACTGGCTATAGACCTTTCATCTATTTCCAATTCTAGGTATTCCTAATTTGATAGACCTTCCGCAGCTTGTCGATAGAAGCTCGGAAAACCAATTAGCTCACCTTTTCAAACGAGGTGAGTTGAAGCTTCCGTGTTAGGGATACACGCCAATTGCATCTATTCAATTGACGTCTCAACGACAATCCACAATGCTCGCCGCAATTAGATTCAATATCAATGGCGCGCACGTTTCATGAAGAACATAAAATTCACCTATCCAGCATCCTATCGCAAGCGCGTTGAAACGGCGGTAGAGAATGCAGACCCTATAGATTGGTCGCGTGAAGAAGAACCTGAAGAAGACCGGGAAACAGTTCATGTCCTTCTAGAGGATGGTGAAGGTCAATCTCTCATGGATGCGGCGCAAAACATGTTTGGTGCCAAGGACAAATGGCGCCTCAGCTTATTTGATGTCGAGGCAACTCTACCGCGCAACGAAAAACCAAAGCCTGAAAAAACAGACAACGAAGAAAAAAAGTCACCTAAGCAAGCGATGCGGGAAGCGCTTGTCGAAGAAGTCATGGGCGGTAGCAAACTCACAGTAGATTTCATCGTGCTTACGGTATTGTCGGCAATTGTTGCAGCCATCGGGCTCAATGAAAACAATGTTGCAGTGGTGATCGGAGCCATGGTTATTGCACCGCTGTTAGGCCCTATTCTGGGCTTCAGCCTTGCCTCTGCACTTGGGTCAGGGCAGATGATGCTGCAATCAGCCAAGACCGCTGTAACTGGTCTTGCTATAGGGTTTGGAACTGTTCTCCTTCTCGCGTTATTATTCCCCGTAAATCTGGACAGTCAGGAATTGATTGCCCGCACCCACATCAATCCTGAAGTCATCGCATTGGCACTCGCATCCGGTGCAGCCGCCGCCCTATCACTGACAGGCGGCCTCTCATCATCTCTTGTGGGTGTAATGGTGGCTGTCGCTCTATTACCACCCTCAGCAGCCTCTGCCATGTATCTTGGTGCAGGCGATGCCAAGAACGCAATTGCTGCCGCTGTACTGGTGCTTCTGAACGTCGTTTGTGTCCTGCTCTCCACCCAGCTTGTATTCGTATGGAAAGGCGTCCAGCCTCGTCGCTGGCTACAGCAACAGAACGCCTCCAAATCTCGTCGAACCAACATCATCTCGTGGATCGTATTATTGATCTTATTATTTTCGGTGGGGCTTCTGGTTAGCAATGATGGGAGTTTGGCAGCCATCTAATGACCAAATCATATTAGGCCCGATGTGGCATCCCTTCGCCAGTATCTAACAAGGCTTGAAGACTATTGAGGTAAAAAAAATTCCATCCCTCTTCGCACACTTCAAAACAGTGCAATTGTGGAACGAGCCCAACATGCTCCAGTGTTACATCACATCCGTTTTCAGTTGGCGCAATATCAAACACCATTTTGCTACCTAGCCATTCAGTTTGAGACGCATCAGGTTTGTCGAGAATGATATGAAAAGCCTCCACACATTCCAGAAAGACACGCTCGTTTGGAACCAAATCTATAGCTTTAAACGTCCAATAAGATTCTTGCGGGGGAAATGTAAATTTCGCGACATCTCCCACTTTTGAAATAATGGCATCTGGTTTCGTCCACCATTTTTCAATACCGGTTGTCAAAGCTTCATAGACTGTATCGGGACGTGCGGATGTCAATATCTTTGCTGAATAATTGGACATCATTTTATCCTTTCCAGTGTGGTGGTTGAGTTTGTGAAACGCCAGGTAAAGCATCAACACGTTCGATCCATGCAGCAAGTTTTGGATACTCTGATAAGTCCCCTAAACCAATTGCCGTCATCAATTCCTGTTTGGTTTCCATTGCGCGCTGAAGAATACGTAGCTCCGGATAACAGATAACTTCCGCAGCACTTGGTTGATCTCCACAAATGTAATCTGATTGCTCAAGCGCTTGTTCAAGCAAAGACAATTCAGCCTTGAAATTCCGGCATGCTTCTTCCCACTTCAATCGTTCATCACTGCTAGCTTCAGGAAGGCCTTTTTTGTTGACCAGAATAGGCCGCAAGCAGGCATCCGCTGCATTGCGCAGATAGTCATTTGCATCTGTCACGCGCTGCCAGATTTTACCCGCCTGCTTCGCATTTGATCCAAATAATGGGCTGTTTGGATAGGCTCTATCTAGCCATGCAAGGCTCCCGATTGAGTCAGTATTTATATAGTCGCCATCCACCAAAACCAGCACTGTTGCTCGAGGATTCATCGCCAAAAACTCGGTTGTTTTTAATTCTCCTTGCGAAATCTGAAGTGTGATTATTTCATACTACAGCCCCTTTATTGCGAGACCTAACAATACACGCCAAGCACGCGGTGCACCTGATACTGAATACACTTTGATAGACATAATCCATCTCTCCCAAGAATTTAACATTAACTAGGAGACATGTTCGGTTTTCACTCTAAATTCTCAAGTAGGCAGTTTTTTAGTATATAGTATCATTTTTCATACTATTGTGACTGTACAGGGCCCCTATGAATAAAAAAGTTTTGAAAAATACTGAAACGACAGAAGATGATATCTGTCCCATGCCAGATATTGCAAAACTGATTGGTGGCAAATGGAAGCTCATCATTCTTCAAATTTTGATATTCAAAGGTATGAAACGCTTTGGTGAATTGCGCCGCATGATGGATGGCATCACCCAAACCATGCTCACCCAGCAATTGCGGGCCCTTGAAAAAGACGGCCTCGTCTCACGTAAAGTCTACGCCGAAGTCCCACCGCGCGTCGAATACCAAGCTACGCCCCGCGCAATGGCCCTCACCAACATGTTCCACGCCATGCATCATTGGTATACCGAACATCCTGATTGAGGGACAAAATTGACCCTTACTTGCCGTTTATTCGGTTTTCTTGAATGATTATGGTCAGTCCTCCTAACGCCGTCATTGCACTAAAGAAAAATTGGCTGATATGAACAATCAGAATATTCTAGAACTATTGAACGCAGCCGCAAATGCAATAAAAAAGTCAGCTTCTCCAGACAGTTATGATTTTAAAGCATTCTTTATAGCCAATGGCTGCAGTGAAAAGTTGGCAATTTCACTAGAGGATTATTTTATTTGTGCTTGCGGAAGAGGATTTGCGCGAGAAATTGGTATGGAACTTTCTAACACTTACCAGCGCCGTCTTTCCAATGGATCTTGGAGCAGAGAACTCCGGTTCGATGCAGACCCAATCTGGCTAGTTGTTGAGGAATTTGTCGAAACAATCCGTACTACTAAAGAAACCAGAAAAAAATTTAGCCTCATTGCTCAACATAGTGCAGAGATGGATGCAATAAATCAGGCGGTGAATGCAGGGGAGACTTTAGAAGGATTGAGGGGAGCAAAATACTCTGGTGTTTTCAACTCGCCATTAGACTAATATTCTTAGTCTCACAGCGAATTAACTGGAACCTTTAGACCTAGCCTATCGGCTGTTGAACGTAGTTGAAAGCATTTGGCTAATTATAGCCTTCTCAGCCAAACAATTTCATCGGCTCAAATGCCCAGCAACCAGGCTCTGCAATTCCGGAATGACGTCTTTTTCAAACCATGGGTTCGATTTTAGCCAGCGGTTATTGCGGGGGCTTGGGTGTGGGGTTGGTAGATAATCTGGCAATAAATTCTGCCAGTCTAAAACTGTTTGGGTGATGCTTTGTTTTGACCGATCCGGAAGATGCCAGTCACGTGCATATTTACCGATAATTATCGTCAGTTCGACCTCGGGCATCGCATCCAGCATTTGCCGCCGCCATGCAGGTGCGCACTCTGATCTGGGCGGTAAATCCCCACCCTTTCCTGTTCCCGGATAGCAAAATCCCATAGGTAGAATGCCAATACGCGGATCATAGTAAAAACAATTATCTGAGACGCCTAACCATTCACGCAAACGGACGCCTGATGCATCCAGAAAAGGCATTCCCGCCTCATGCGTTTTCCGGCCCGGTGCTTGCCCCACAATCAATATTTTCGCTTTTGCATCAATCTTAAATAATGGCTTGGGCCCAAGCGGCAATCCCTCGCAAAGAGAGCATGATTTAGCCGCTTGAACTAAGGTATCAAACGAATTCACTAAAACCAGATCTCTGCTCGATTAAGCGGAAGTTTTCCATAACGTCCAGCAAGGGACATGATACGATAACTATCAACATCACCCCATTTTTCACGTGATGTGTTCGTTGAAAACTTAGCACACAATTCTGCTATTTTCGCAGATTGGCCCGCTTGTGGATCATAATAATATCGCACCGACCGCGCTTTGTCTGGGTTATATTCAACGATATCTATGCCCAAAACCTTATAGCCTTCACCTGCCAATTGCTTAGCCACTACTTGGGCATCAACATATTGGCTTTTGTCTGAAATATGCAGATACAGCTCTTTGATTTCAAACTCTTTGTCGATTTTAACAAAGCTTGTATCTTTTTCTTTCTTTACAATTGCACGCTTCTTGGTTGGCTCTTTTTTCGGCGCACTGACAACTGGCGCAGGCGGCGGAGGAGGTGGCGGCGGTGCAGCCGATCCAAAATCACCCTCATCCTCTATTGGATCAATTTCGTCTTCGCCAAAGATAATGATGTCATCATCCTCAAACGGCGAGGAACTTTCGGCAGGCGTTTCCGCCATCGCTATCTGGTCAAACTCCTGTTCGATAAAGCCATCGCATGTCTCGTCGATATAACAGATTGCATCTTGCGCTTCAAAACAGACAGCGCCCGATTTTTCACGTGCTTTTGCATCGCTCCAGCTTATGAATATACGCACATCGTCTGGTGCCTCATTCAGCTCATCGATAATGCTACTTACTCGCTCGGCGGCAAGACACGAATAAATGGCCCGTGACACATAATCTTCTGCCAGAATCTGCCTATAGTCGCTGAAACGCTCTTTCTTTTCATCATCAAATGCGATCAGTTCAGCAATATTCTCATCAATAGGGTCAACGGCATTCTCATTGCCATTGTAGAAACGCGCTTTAGCAAGATCACGACGCACGGATTGGCGGATGAATACGACGTGATCAGCCTCGCTCTTTTCTATCGATGCGCGCGATTTTAGCTGGTCATAAGCATCTTCAAGCATACGCCCCGATACGCGCGTTGCATTTTCAGACTGAATTTCATAATCGTCAGGAATTTCATGCTTATTAAGCGCAAGGCTTTGGCGTCCACTTGCCCATTGCTCTGCCGCGCCAACGATAACTTTCATATCGTCTGATTGGACTTCCAATTCTGCTATCGCGCGGGTCGCCTGTCCTTGAACCGTGTATGCCCCATACCCGACAACAATCGCTGCAATTGTGGCCAGCGCAGACACGATGGATAAACCACTCAACAATGCGACCCTACGGCGGTGCTTCTTGGTCCGCTCCGCATGGGCAATCTGACTAGCTTCAATATAGGAAATAACTTCTTTGGGAACGGTTTCTACTTTTTCCGTTTCAACCTGCCAGCTTTCAGCTTGGATAAGCTGCTCACCCGACAGTAAATCTCCATCGCCAGACATCCATTCTTTTGCGCGTTCTTCATACCGCCGCAAAAGACGCAAACGTTCTAAGTCATGGCGTAAAGCGCGCTGTAAAGATTTGAAACCATTATAGAAACCTGTGCCGTCGCCCTTCTTCAGGTTGAAGAAATAAATGTAATTTAGGCGCGACAATTCCGGTGGCACGTTGGGCGTCGTCAGTGGTTTAGGTAATAGCGGGATGAGACGCTTATTACGTTTCACTGACTCCTGAATTTCCCATGCGCAATTTTCAGAGGCGAGATATTCATCCGTCAGGACAAAAACAACCGTATCACTGCTAGAAATCAGCTCGAGAAGACGCGACTCCCATTTTTCGGTCGCAGCGATATCTTCTCTATCGATTTTGGGGTCATAGCCTTCGTCTTCCAGCATGGAGACGATCTGGTTGGCAAAATCCATATTGTCACGGCAATAGGATACAAAGACATTACTGCCTGCTACACTGCTCTCAGATTCTAAATCTTCAGCCATCTAGCGTCCCTCGCCATCACTCGAACATCACCGTCCGTAGCAATAAGGATAAGTTATCATGCCTGTTTATTTCTGAAAACAGGCGGGAGGGTTAAATACAATAATTCTAGCTCAAAAGATCCACAGATTTTTGAAGGTTTTCTCTCGCTTTATCTTCCCACAGATCTCGACATGTAGAGGTAAAGTATAGAGTTTCACGCGCTACAAAGCCTTTTAATATAGCTTTTCGACCTTGCGTGTAAATGTCTTCGGGAATGGCTGAATATTCAAATCGTATTGCTTTTTCATACTCCGTGAAGACACGTTCCTCTTGCCCCAATATGGATAAGTCCATATCCAGAAACCACGCCATATCGTTTTTAAGGTAAGGTCGGACGTTATCTGGTATTTCGTGCTTTGTAGTCGCTTCAATAATCTCAATGGCATCTTGCAGCATGTCTGCAGGCAGGAGGCCATCAGCCTCTTGCTTTAAAAGCTGAGCACTTTTCACTTCATTATCAGACGCCAAGGGGTCGTATATAGCGTCATGCCAGTACAACGCCCATAATACACGATCAGGATTATCGAAATGACTTTTGAAATTTTCAAAGTGCCGTAAAAGCGCTTCGATATGCTCCCACGTATGATAGGCTCTGTGAGGTTCGGCGTAACGCTTTTGGAGATCGCCAAGAAGATCTTTTGGAGGCTGTTTCAAGATTAAGCCTTAATGCCCTTAAATAGGCATCCGCATGACTTCTTGGTAGGCTGAGATGACTTGGTCGCGGACTGCAACAACTGTTTCCAATGTTGCTTCAGCAGCAGCCACAGCGGTTACCACATCGACCAAATCAGCATTGCCGACAGTAGCAGAGGCAATCGCGTTTTCAGCCTGTCCTGCTGCACTTGTTGTTTTAGAGATGGCTGCGTCCAGCAATTGACCAAAAGGTGCGCCTGAAACCGCGCCTGCTTCTTGATTTGCATCCGGTTTCACTGCCGCTTGGGCGGCTTTTATATATGCATTAGTTGCTGCTGCACCGATTTCCATATCGTTCTACCTTATGCTTTCAAAATATCTACGGCGGCCAAAAGCATGGACCGGCTCGCTTCAACAACGTTCAAATTCGCTTCATAAGCGCGCTGGGCTTCACGCATATCTGTCATCTCAACGAGAGCGGACACGTTTGAGAACTTTACAAGTCCCGATTCATCGGCTGCTGGGTGAGAAGGATCATATTTCACCGTAAATGGAGTGGTATCTGCGCGCGTACCATTTACTTTTACGCGTTCAGCGCCTGTTTCGCGATCCATATAGGCTTTAAACACAGGCACTTTACGCTGATATGGGTCTGCACCTGGTGTATCACCTGTTGAATTAGCATTCGCCAGATTTTCAGCTGAGACACGGATACGCACAGTCTGCGCTCGCAAACCAGAAGCCGCTGAAGACATTGCTGACATTAAATCGCCGGACATAGCTAATTCCTCTATCTAGTTTCTAACGCGGTGCTTTTGCGGCAAGTCGCATGAGCGACAAGCTTTTGCTGTAAAGCCCGATCATTGTTTCAAATTCCATTCGCGTTTCAGCGATTTTCATCATCTGGTCTTCCACAACGACCGAATTTCCATCCAGTGTTGTTTCAGCATCAGGCATTTTTTCAATATGCGCACCTGCCACCATCGAGCCTCGGCTTGCACTGGCTGCAATATGCCCGGGATGCGTCATTGCCATAGCACTTGCACCCGAAGGGCCTTTCATGCCGCCGAAAGAAGCATCACCTTTGACCAAAGCAGCATTAAATGCCTGCATATCCACATCGCGCGGCGTATAGCCTGGCGTGGAGACATTAGAGACATTTTCAGACAAGACTTTCTGGCGCTCGCCCAACATGTCCATGCGCGCTTTCATCATATTGAAGATGGGCATTTCTGTTGGGTTGGCCACGCGTCTTGCTCCTTTAAATCCAATAAGGTCGATTCACGCCTAGGCAGAAATGACCCCTACCCGGCAAGGATCGCCCTATTAGGTTAAAGAGTTTTTAAAATTGTGTTCAGTGTTGTTAACCACTCGTTTACCTTCACGACCGAAAAGTTAATAAAGCCGTTAAAATTTGACGGTTTGGGTATTGGGGCCGGCAGAAAGCCGGTCGTAAATGGACTGGTCAGATCATGGAAGAACTTATTCGTGCAACCGCCGCGCTAATCTTTGTGTTGTCCATTATTCTTGGCATGGGATGGGCCGCACGTCGGTATTCAAATTCACGTGCAAATGTCATCAACAACAAATCCGATCTTCGTATTGTCGAATGGCGCGGCATGGATTCTCGCCGGAAACTCGCTGTTGTGCATTGGGATGGTCGCGAACACTTACTGTGCCTTAGCCAGACTGATCAATGCGTTGTGGCAAGCAGGGATGCACCAGCCCCTCAACCACAAGACACAGAGCCATCATCAGCTGCGCAATCACCACCCAAAAACCTCGTTCAGCAGATATCAGAAGCTTTACCCAAATTCCCACCCCAATCCAAAGCGGAGAAATCCTGATGCTAGCTCGCAATAGATTGGCCAAACTATTTGGACGTTTTGCAGTTCTTTTACTTGGAACAGTGCTGCTAGCGCCTGCTGGATTCTCGCAAGAATTTTCATTCGACTTGGGCACAGGACAAGGCTTAACAAGCGGCATTGTCGAAATGTTGGGTGTGATTACGATTTTATCGTTAGCACCCTCTATCCTCGTTATGACAACCAGCTTCGTGCGTATTGTTGTCGTCATGTCATTGCTAAGAACCGCGATGGGGCTTCAACAAAGCCCGCCTAATGCTGTGATTATATCCCTGTCGTTATTCCTCACCGGATTTATCATGGCCCCCACTTTTGAGGCTGCCTATAAAGACGGGATCGAGCCATTCATGGCTGAAGCGATTGAGCTGGAAGATGCCTTACCGCGAGCAGCAGCGCCGGTAAAATTATTCATGGCCAAACATGTTCAGGAAGCTGATCTTGCGCTCTTCATGAACATGGCCAACATAGAGACCATTGAAAGTGCCGAAACAGCCCCCTTCCATGTCCTCGCGCCAGCCTTCATGATTTCAGAACTTAAACGCGCATTTGAAATCGGGTTTATGATCTTCCTGCCCTTCCTCGTGATTGACCTTGTGGTCGCATCCATCCTCATGAGTATGGGTATGATGATGTTACCACCCGTCACCATATCAATGCCATTTAAGCTAATATTCTTTGTGCTGGTAGATGGCTGGAGACTATTGGCTGGATCACTCGTCGAAAGCTTCGTCGCCGGACCGCCGGGGTAGCTAGCACCAGAACAAAAAAACAATGAGGCGGCATGTGTCTGTAGTCACATACCGCCTTATCGCTGCTTCACACCACGATTTGTCTGGGTTGGGGGGAGACAAATCAAGTGTTCTATGTTGGCTCTCATTTATCCTTATTTATTATCGAGCCGAATTTCTATGTCCGATGGTCTATTCCATAGCCCATTCAATACGTAGCGGGTGGATCTCAGCGACTTCCACTGCTTCATCTGCAGTGACAAGCTTATTGGCTTCTTCCGCGAAGTCGTCTGAAGAACATGCTTCAACGCTTACTGCGCCAATATTTCCATTTCCGTCCACTTTCACAGACAGGTCGCATGAACCTGCGCGCTTCTTAACACCCGACAAATACGGGTAAGTCAGAGCTTGCAAGCCAGAAGGCGCAACGGCACCCTCTACTTTGATCTCAAACGCTCGTGCCGGTATGTCTCCAGCTGATTGCGCATTAGCGACAGGCATAACGCCTGCGGCCAGCACGCACAGAATGATTGATGCGTGTTTCATGACACTTTTATGACAGAAACTGTTATGTTTGTCACCATACTGATTATAGTTAAAACACCATTTACCACTTAGTGAACTGTTTTATAACGAAAGAAAAGTGTATACATTGACGATACATAAGCCAAAAATGACTGTTTTCAACATATTTCTTGCCGTCACATTGTCATATTAGGCATGAAGAAATGCATCAAAGATTCGCCAAATAGGCAATTATTGCCTGCCCAAGTTGATTTTTAATCAGAATACTACCCATATACTGACAAGTAATTTTGCTTATCGGGACTTGCTCTATTTAAATAAGACAGTATCGCTAGGCCCATGAGCGATCACACACACAATCTTATTGATACGAATGCTGCTTCTTCAAACGAAGAGAGCACACCTTTGGCCGAAAAAATCACACACCAAGAAACCGGTACGACAGAGAATTCTCCGAAGAGCGAGAACCTGTTTGAGCCCTATCACCCTATTTTCGCCAATGCGCCTAAATCCGTGAATTTCAAAAAGGTCCGCAAAGCAATCGTTCGTCAGACCAAAGAAGTCATAGACGAGTTCAAACTCATACCCGCAGACGCGAAAACGCGGGATAAGCCATATAAATGGATGGTATGCCTTTCGGGCGGTAAGGACAGCTATACGCTTATGGCGGCATTACTTGACCTTAAATGGCAAGGCGCCCTGCCTATCGACCTCTTATTTGTAAATCTTGATCAGGGACAGCCAGGCTTCCCCAAACATGTTCTACCCGACTACCTAACCGGCCTCGGCATAGATTATCGCATTATCACAGAAGACACATATTCAATCGTCAAGGAAAAGACACCTCCCAAAGCAACCTATTGTGCGATGTGCTCGCGATTGCGTCGAGGTATTCTTTATAATGCAGCGCGTGAAGAAGGATGTGACGCCATTGTGCTTGGCCACCACCGCGATGACGCGCTTGAAACCTTTATGATGAACCTATTCCATGGTGGCCGCCTCGCTGCCATGCCGCCTACATTGCTCAACGATGAAGGCGATATCAAAGTTCTCCGTCCTCTATTACATTGTGCTGAATGCGATATCGAACGTTTTGCTAAAGCCATGGAATTTCCAATCATTCCTTGCAACCTATGTGGCACACAAGAAGGCTTGCAACGTAACGCCATGAAGCAAATGTTGAATGATTGGGAGAAGAAAGCGCCGGGCCGACGCCAGACAATGTTCCGAGCGATTAAAAATGTTCGTCCAAGCCATCTCGCTGACAAAAGCATTTTCGACTTTATGAATTTACAACCTACGCCACCAAATGAGGACGGGCTTTAAGCTTTCCACCTCTCCTAGGGGCACCTTTTCTTACGTATAATTGGCTTGTAGACACGCATTGATCTCTACAAACCCTACACCTATGTATGGCTAAAAAAATAAGGACATACAGATGAAATTCTCCGGTTCAGATACCTATGTGGCAACAGAAGACCTTCAAGTCGCCGTGAACGCAGCCATCACACTTGAGCGCCCTTTGCTGATCAAAGGTGAACCCGGGACAGGGAAAACCGTACTCGCCAACGAAGTCTCCAAAGCGCTAGGCCGCCCCTTAATAGAGTGGCACATCAAATCAACAACCAAAGCCCAACAAGGCCTCTATGAATATGACGCAGTCTCCAGATTGCGCGATTCCCAGTTAGGCGACCCTCGTGTTGAAGATGTAAAAAACTACATCAAGCAAGGCAAGCTTTGGGAAGCTTTTGTTTCTGATGACCAGCCAATATTGCTGATTGATGAGATCGACAAAGCCGATATCGAGTTTCCAAACGATCTACTCCAAGAATTAGATCGCATGGAGTTTTTCGTTTATGAAACTGGCGAGACTGTGAAAGCAGCCAAACGGCCTTTGGTGATCATCACATCCAACAATGAAAAAGAACTGCCAGATGCATTTTTGCGCCGCTGTTTCTTTCACTTCATCAAGTTTCCAGATGCAGACACAATGCGCTCTATCGTGGATGTACATTTTCCCGACATCCAGAACAAACTAGTCACCAACGCTCTCAACACTTTTTATGAATTGCGTGATGTTCCTGGTTTGAAAAAGAAACCGTCGACATCTGAACTGATTGATTGGCTGAAACTTCTAATGTCAGAGGATCTCGATTTAGAGACTATTCGTTCTTCCGATACGCGATCAGCTATTCCGCCATTGCATGGTGCTCTATTAAAGAACGAACAAGATATACACTTGTTTGAACGATTGGCATTTATGGCCCGCAAGTAGAGATGGCCCCATGTTCATCAATTTCTTCTACGAACTAAAATCTGCCGGACTGCCCGTATCAATCAAGGAATACCTTGTATTGATGGAAGTCATGGACGCCGACTTGGCATCAAAAAAGGTCGAGCATTTTTATTACTTATCCCGCTCAACCCTCGTAAAGGATGAGCGCAACCTTGATAAGTTCGATCGCGTATTTGGACAGGTCTTCAAAGGGTTAGAGTCTCTCGACGAAGATCTAAAAACAGATATTCCCGAAGATTGGCTCAAAAAACTCTCGGAAAAATTTCTCACTGAGGAAGAAAAAGCCGAAATCGAGGCCATGGGCGGTTGGGATAAGCTTATGGAGACTTTGAAAAAACGTCTCGAAGAGCAAAAGGAACGACACCAAGGCGGCAATAAGTGGATTGGAACTGGCGGCACATCTCCCTTCGGCGCTCACGGATACAATCCAGAAGGTATCCGCATAGGCCAAAATGAAAGCCGTCACAAAAAGGCAGTTAAAGTCTGGGATAAACGAGAATTCAAAGACCTTGATGACAATGTCGAATTGGGCACGCGCAATTTAAAAGTCGCTTTGCGGAAACTTCGCCACTTTGCTCGCTCCGGGGCTGCAGACGAATTTGATTTGAAAAACACGATCGATGCGACCGCAAAATCTGGATATCTCGATATCAAAATGCGCCCTGAACGGCGCAACCAAGTCAAAGTCTTACTTTTCTTTGACGTCGGCGGATCAATGGATGCCTATGTCAAAGTTGTTGAGGAGCTGTTCTCAGCTGCAAGAGCCGAATTCAAACACATGGAATATTTTTATTTCCACAATTGTTTGTACGACTATGTATGGAAGGATAACTCGCGGCGCTGGACTGAAAAGCTGAGCACGTGGGACATTCTCCATACCTATCCTCACGACTATAAAGTCATCGTTGTTGGAGATGCAGCGATGTCGCCTTATGAGATTTCTATGGTGGGTGGCGCGTCTGAATATATGAATGAAGAAGCAGGAGCTGTCTGGCTTAAAAGACTAACCGATGTGTATTCTAGAATGGTGTGGATTAACCCTGAACCAGAGCAATACTGGCAATACACGCAGTCCACGCAAATGATCAGGCAAATCATTGAAGATCGAATGTTCCCTTTAACTGTGGACGGATTAAACCGTGCAATTTCAGAGTTGGGCTAACAACTTCTACATCAGCATCTGCTCATCACTGACAACAAAAATATTTATAAAAAACGACGGATTTTATGAGCACAAGAATATAAACTGTATCCGTAGGACTTGTTATCTCATAAGCAAGATCCAAACTTTTCATTTCCCTGAATGATAAAACAGCAAGGGAAAGCCATTCGATTATGGAGCGAAACAATATGAACCCCATCGCCATCCGCAAAGTGCTCGTTCAAATACACCTGTATTGCGCAGCTTTTCTGACGCCAGCCTTTCTTCTTGTTGCTGTATCTGGCGGCCTTTACCTATCTGGAATCAAAGGCAAAACGCAAACCACACCGATAGATCTTCCTCCAGAAGTTCAACTTAGCTCTGACAGTCCAACACTTGAGCAAGACATTAAAACAATCCTTTCGGATCAAGGTGTCGATATTGATTTTGAATACATTAAAAACCGCGGAAACGTACTTCAGACCCGCCCAACATCGCGCGATTACGTGCAATTTAAGCTTTCGCCAGATGGTTTGACAGCTGACATTCACAAACCAAACCTCACTTATAGCCTGATGGAATTGCACAAAGGTCATGGCCCGAAACTTTACCGCCAATACAGCAAACTAGCTGCTATAGCTCTTTTCATCGTGGTCATCGGTGGATTTTTAGTCGGCTTACTTGCTCCAGCATATAGGAAAGCAACTATTGTATCGACAAGCGTCGGATTAGTGAGCTTCATCCTGATTGGTTTCATACTTTAAAGAGCTATTTCGGCATTTCTTTAACCATGAGCTACACATACCCCCTCCACATTTGAGCGATTAGAGGCTAGAAAGCTCTGTAATCGATAATCGCTCGGGGGTATGAGCCAATGAAAACTATGATTCCGAATGCGCTTACGCTTGCGCGCTTTTTACTCGCCCCTGTTGTGGCTTGGCTAATGTGGAAGGGTTTCTCTGTTCCACATCTCGCTGAATTTGGCCCAGATGCGATAAAAAACACACCTGATTATATTGAAGCCGCACAGGCCCAGGGAACCCAATATCAGATATGGGCCGCTGGACTTTTCGTTTTTGCAGCGCTCACTGACTTGTTTGACGGTATGGCTGCCCGCGCCTGGGATGCGCACTCAAAGTTCGGACGTATTCTTGATCCAATCGCAGATAAAGCCCTTGTTGGCCTGCCTCTACTAACATTTGTAGGAATGACAAGATATGCCCAAGGCGTATTTGACTACATCATCCTTATTCCTGTGCTAGTAATTGTCGGCAGAGATGTCTTCATCACTATCTTACGCCTCTTAGCACCTGACGGAGAAGGCGCACCCGTTGCCGTCCTTGCTAAATATAAAACAGCTTTGGAACTTGTCGCGGTTGCTATGCCAATATTTATGGCCCTGCCTTGGATAGGCTTTACACCGCTTCTCAATTGGTCGTGGATCATCATTCTTTGCTTGGCAGCAATATTATCGGCAATAACAGGAATGGGGTATCTGACCGCCTCTCCCTCAAAAAAATAGCTAAGCTAAATATTGGACTATTCCAACAAAAAGAAACGGCTCACTTTTGGGGATAAAGTGAGCCGTTTTGTATAAGGGGAAAGGCAAAATAAATAGCTGGCTTCGGATTGCACCCACACTGAGGGGGTGAGGGTGAGAAGACTGCAGATGCAATCCTTAACCACGCTACATGACAGCCCGACAAAGAGAGAGGGGAAACTTTGTCAAACACTGAGACCAAGAGAGAATAAGCTACCAATCTAGATCTCACGCGAGTTAATCACCCTAAGATTGCGCAAAGGTTAACAAAAGTCGCTTTTTTATACATGTTTCGTCGAATTTTATAAAAACATTCAGCAAGAATCTCGATTAAACTGTAAAAATGAACGATTTTTTGCCCTAAATACAAAAAATCTCTTCATCTCAGAAAAAATTTCAAATACTTGTTTTCATAAAAATGTCATAAAATTCAATATCATTCGCTAAAAACGTCGAATTCTCGCAACCAAAAAGATATTGCATGGTTAACGATTGTACTCCATCTTTTAAGGTAGAAATAAAAAAACAGACATAAAAAAGGTAAAACCTATGTCAATTGGGAGAGAAACGCCAAACTCATCACACTACGGAGGTGATGGAAACGCGCGCCAACCTATCGGCCATTTCGATTCAGAAACTGGCATCTACCAAACTCGCCGATCAAACGTCGTTTTATTCCCCTCAGTGAAGCCTAAAGATGTCCAAAATTCGGAACATGAAACAGACAAATGGCCTGCTCATCTCGCAATTGCATTTGCAATTGGAAGCTCCGCTCTTCTCTGGACGGGTATCATAATAAGTTTAAAAGCTATTTTTTAAAACATTAATCTTCGACAGGCGGTTACTCAGCCAGCGTCTGACGAACCGCTTTTTCCCAACCATCAATAAGCTTACTTCGTGCACTTAGCTCCATACTTGGATCAAACCGTGCGTCTTGCTTCCATAGTGATGCAATTTCATTTGTATCTTTATAGACTCCGCTTTGAAGGCCGGCCAAATAAGCTGCGCCCAGCGCTGTCGTTTCCATAACCATAGGACGTTCGACCGGAATCTGAAGAATGTCAGCTAAGAACTGAACCATCCAGTCATTTGCAACCATGCCACCATCAACGCGTAGTGTTTTTCTATCGACACCATCGGCGTCCATTGCCCGCATAAGATCTAATGTTTGATAGGCAACACATTCCAGCGCAGCACGTGCTAGAGCCGCTTTTCCAGCGCCACGCGTTAATCCAACTATTGTTCCTCTAGCATCTGCCCGCCAGTGCGGAGCCCCTAGTCCTGCAAAAGCAGGAACAAGATAAACGCCTTGGTTATCCTTTAGAGATTCCGCCAATTTCTGGGTTTCACTCGCATGCGAAATAACCTGCAATTCATCTCGAAGCCATTGAACCGCCGCACCCGCGATAAAAATGGAGCCTTCAACAGCATACGCAATTTCACCACGTATCTTATACCCGATTGTTGAAAGCAGATTGTTTTTGGAGAATAGGACTTTATCACCTGTATTCGCCAATACGAAACATCCCGTTCCATAGGTACTTTTGATGGAACCTGGTTCAAACCCAACTTGCCCTATGGCTGCAGATTGTTGATCACCAGCAACACCGCATATTGGGATACTCCACCCAAATATTTCCTCATCGGTATCACCATAGTCATCTGCACATTCCAAGACTGACGGCAAAATAGCTTTAGGTACGTTAAAAATACGCAGCAACTCGTCATCCCATTCAAGGGTCAGGATATTAAACAAGCTTGTGCGACTTGCATTCGTCACATCGGTTGCGTGAACTTTTCCACCCGTCAATCGCCAAATCAGAAAACTATCAACTGTGCCGCATGCAAGCTCACCGCGCTCTGCCTTTGCCCTTGCACCTTCGACATTGTCCAAAATCCAAGAAATTTTAGACGCCGAAAAATATGGGTCCAACAGCAAACCTGATTTTGAACGTATATATTCCTCAAGCCCCTGCTCTTTCAATCGGGAACAGGCCTGAGCCGTTCTTCTATCTTGCCACACGATTGCATTGTAAATCGGCTCTCCAGATGCACGATCCCAAACAATGATTGTCTCGCGCTGATTGGTTACACCAATTGCGGTTACATGCGCCTCTAAGGCTTCAGCCTTTTTAACAGCCGCTCGAGAAACCGCTAAAGTTGAACTCCAAATCTCTTCAGGATCATGCTCTACCCAGCCTTCTTCAGGATAGTGCTGAGCAAATTCCCGTTGGGAGTCGGCAACTATACGAGAATGGTGATCAAACACGATTGCACGGGAACTCGTCGTCCCCTGATCAATGGATAAAATGTGAGGTTGAGCAGCCATTTTCCTCTCCCAATCTTTTCTTATAGTTCTATTTTATTTCACAGGTCTGTCTGGCACTCATCACGCTCAGCGATAGAGATAAACTTCATCACTTCAAACATCATGCTGTCGATCAACTGAACTGCGCGAAATGAATCTCCAGCATTGATCGCTTCAACCATTTCTCGATGATCGCTCACATTTGCGATACGGACCCGCTTATACTTATTTGATAGGCGAATACTAAACCGCAAAGCTGTATCGATCAGCGGCGTATGCGCTATTAAAAAGCGATTGTGAGATGCCTGTAAAACAGAGAGGTGCAGATCAATATCGCTTTGCAGAGGGTCACTCTCCCCTCGCTCTGCGGCTTCCATCTCTTCCACACATTTAAGCATAGACACTTTATCTTCTTCGGTCGCATTCCGACATGCAAGAAGAACTGACTGACGCTCAATTCCCATACGGATTTCAGTAAACTCACGCAGGAGAGGAAGCGAAAAATCTCGCTCTAGAATCCAACGCAACACGTCAGGATCGAGTAGGTTCCATTTCTCTTCTGAACATATGCGCGTACCCTGCTTGGGGCGAGAGGAAATCAGTCCTTTTGATTGAAGCATCTTAATCGCTTCACGCATAACCGAACGACTTGCACCATAGGTTTCACATAGATCGGCCTCGATAACGATCGGCGATTCACCACCAATTTTCTTAGCAACGATAGATGCGCCAAGGTCTTGCAAAATCGTATTTGTTACACTCGAAGACTTCATCAATGCATACCCGTTTTAAACCTCAGTAAAATCACAATGAACAAAAGCACCGAAAACCAATTACTCAGTGTACATTCATTATAATGCAGGTGTCACCCTAGTGAGATTCACGCTTCACTTCAGCACCTGATTTTCCAACGAGGAAATCAAGATCACACCCTTTATCAGCCTGCAATACATGCGAATGGTTCAATGCAACATACCCTCTAGGTGGTGCCTCTTGTCCCGGCTGTATAGATAGCTCTTTTTGCCTTTCGCCCAGAGTCACCTCATCAACATTCAATTCCAGTCGACGGTTCTTAGCATCCAGCGTGATCATATCTCCCGTTTTAACAAGCGCGAGAGGTCCACCGGCAAGACTTTCGGGAGAAACATGCAAGACAACAGTACCAAAAGCAGTTCCGCTCATACGCGCATCAGATATGCGCACCATATCCCGCACTCCTTTTTCAAGGAGCTTTTGAGGTAATGGCATATTCCCAACTTCCGGCATACCCGGATATCCTTTAGGCCCACAACCGCGCAGCACCATGAAGGAATTCTCGTCAATCTCTAGGTCTGGATCGTCGACGCGCGATTTAAAGTCTTCAATATCTGAAAAGACAACAGCACGCCCCTGTTTGACCAACAAATCATCAGAAGCAGCAGACGGTTTAATTATAGCGCCATTCGGTGCCAAATTACCCTGAAGCACCCATATTCCCGCGTCATGTTTGATTGGACTATCCATGGATGCGATGACCTCAGGGATATATACTTCTGCACCTTCTATCTGCTCACCAACGGTTTGCCCCGAAACAGTCATGACATCTTTATTGATACGATTGCCCATCGCATTCATAAGCGCAGGCATTCCACCAGCATAATGAAGATCTTCCATCAAATATTCACCCGATGGCTGAATATTGGCTAGCAATGGCATGTCACCTGCGATTTTATCAAAATCCTCTAGGGTCAGATCAATCCCGACACGTCCGGCTAGCGCCAACAGGTGAATGACTGTATTTGTTGAACCACCAATTGCTGCGTGGACACTAATCGCATTTTCAAACGCTTCTCGGGTCAAAAATGTCGATAACGGTTTGTCTTCATTCACAAGGTTTACAATGCGCCGCCCAGTCATGTGCGCCAAGGCCTGACGACGCGCATCGACCGCAGGCAATGTTCCATTGAATTTAAGAGATAGCCCCAGCGCCTCCACCACGGAAGAAAAACTGGATGCTGACCCCATCGTGTTGCAAACACCGCGAGACCGAGACATGCCAGCTTCAGCGGCAAAAAACTCTTGTTCGGAAATTTCACCCGCCCGCATCTGTTCTGAAAGCTTCCAGACATCCGTGCCGGATCCGATATTGCGTCCCTTAAACTTACCATTCAACATTGGACCTGATGACACAATTATAGTCGGCAAATCCACACTCGCCGCCCCCATAATTTGCCCCGGTGTTGTCTTGTCACATCCACCAAGCAGAACAACACCATCTATTGGGTTCCCGCGAATACTTTCTTCAACTTCCATCGCAAGCAAGTTTCGAAACAGCATCGCTGTGGGACGCATCTGCGTTTCACCCAGCGACATGGCTGGAAACTCAACCGGAAGCCCACCAGCCTCCCAAACACCACGTTTCACAAAATCGGCGATTTCGCGGAGGTGCGAGTTACAAGGCGTCAGCTCTGACCAAGTATTACAAATACCAATAACTGGGCGACCATCAAACACATCCTCTGGATATCCCTGAGCCTTCATCCAAGACCGGTGTATAAAACCATCTCTGTCTAATTTGCCATATGATTGCGCGCTACGGAGCGTTTTTTTGTTCTTTTTTTCATCAGACATTATGCGACAAATTCCATACTAAAATCGACTTCTGCTGCTCACTAAAAATGCACTTCAGCAGCGCCCTAAAAATCAAAATCATCCCTCAAAAAATCAAAGTTATTTGAAAAAATGTGGTGCGCTCTACAGCTTCATGACCGCACCACCCAGTTCGACACTTCGGAACACACTCTCGTCCTCATAAGGGCGCGAGCAAGGGAAGAGAAACCAACCTTATTATAATACAAATAAAATTTCAATACTAAACGAATTTTGACACCAATATTATTTTATGGCGCTTTCGATATAGAATTTTGCAATCCTACATGCTAATTATATTACATAAACAATCTCTCGAGCTATAGAGCGGAGCATTTAAAATATGCCAAATTCAGTCGTAATCACCGGTGCTGCTGGCGGCATTGGCGCATCACTTTGCCAGTCTTTCAAAGATGCCGGCTGGCACGTTATTGCGACGAGCCGAAAACAGCCATCAGACACATCAACATATGACAATTTTATTGCTGGAGATTTGGCCCAGATTGCAACAGATACAACCACAGCAAAAGAATTCGAGAAAGAAGTTCGTTTCGCTGCGGGGCCAAACCCGATTAAAGCCATTATAAACAATGCTGCAATTCAAATTCTCAACAAAACCGAGAACCTGACCCCAGACGACTTTTCCCTCAGCTTCAACGTAAATGTCCTAGCACCATTTATACTCACTCAGACATTTTTGAAGGATTTGTCTGACAATAATGGATCAGTCTTAAACATCGGTACTGTTCACGCTCAATCGACAAAAGCTGAGTTTGGCGCTTACGCAACAACGAAAACAGCCATGCACGGACTCACCCGGGCTTTAGCTGTCGATTTGGGAGGCCGTGTTCGCGTAAACACGCTAGCCCCAGCAGCCACAGAAACCCCTATGCTTAAAGCAGGGTTTGAAGGCAAGCCTGAAGCATATCAGGAATTGGCTGACGCACACCCAATTGGAAGAGTTGCAGATGTATCTGAAATAGCCAAAGCCGCTCTATTTCTATGCTCAGATGATGCAAGTTTTATTACGGGGGCAACCCTTTACGCAGATGGCGGAATATTGTCGCGACTGCATGATCCCGCCTAATTAGCACCAAGGACTATTGGTGCTTTTCCATTTCCAGACTAATGCGCTCAATTTTTGCAGACGCGCCACCCTCATTATTGCGCCGGATTAGGCTATTTAGCTGATAAATGGAGAATAACACCGCATACATCGGCCCCAAAAAACCGCTAACATTTAACGAAGACAACTCTTGAGCGCCAAGCGACTTCAATTTGTCTTCGTTGATCGTGCTCAAACCACCAATCTTATTATTTCGACCATCAACATAATGCACAGTAATGACAATGCTCGAGATCAAATTAAACCCAACTAGCGTGTCAAAAAATGCGTTTGTCAGACTGGCATTCTTGGCATTTTCAATGAGTTGGTTTTCTAATTTGTTCAGCCACAATGACGGTTGCCCCGCCACATCCAACAATGGATCACCCGACTGTTTGGAGAAAACACTTTGGGTTTCGTCCAAACCAATAACTGGCTTAGTCGCTCCCTCTTCAGGAGCCATCAGCACAAACGGGAAAGTCACCATCTCCGAAGGCTGAAAACTTGATTGCCAGCCATTTTCATCAAGAAAGAGATTTCGCTGCGGCTCAAAGCTCATCAAAGCCGATAATGCAAACCCACCACCAGACTGTACTCTGCTAATCAAAACAGGAAAATCAACAATAGCACGATTTACTTCCGCGACATTGAGCGGGAGCATGTGGCGATTGCGAGCAAACTCCAACGACCGCTGAGCGCTCACCTTCAGGTCTTTGTGCTGCACCAAATCAAGTGGAGTTAAGTTTGCCATCTGCATTCCCATTCAAAGCTAAGCGTGTAGCCAGTGATTTATGTAATTTCTGTGCGGAGGAAGATCTTGCAATAATTGTGTCTTAAGCGCTTCATTCTTCTCGATGAACCGACGCGCCTGCTGCTCCTGAGCATATAAATACGATTGCCCCGCATAGTCGGGCTTATGCCCCATACCGTAAAGAACGTATTGATAGCTGGCCGCCGGAAATAATTCAGCAACACCTTCAAAGTCCTCTTTCGTCGGCCCTTTGAATTTCCAAATCTCCAAATCTTCAAGCAACGATTCAGGAATTGTGTCTTCCCTCGTATGCGCCCGCCAATAAGGCTCTTCGCGCTTTGTGAGCATGTAGTGAAGCTTCAAAAAATCGGTAATACGCTGCCAACGATAATCCATTTGACGATTAAAACGTTTTGCCGAGATATGCATCGCCGAAAAATCCGAAAATGCATTCTCAGCCACATAGCGCGCAGCGACTTCTATCAACATAATTGCGGTCGCCTCTAATGGCTCCACAAACCCAGCTGATAAGCCAATTCCGATACAGTTACTCTTCCACGCCTGCTGCCGATGCCCAGCCTGAAACTTAATCTTATTGATCTGCAAATCATCGATGGACTTACCTAGATACTGGCTCAGATTTGCAGCAGCCTCATCTTCAGACAAATAATCACTTGCATATACATGCCCCACACCTCTACGGTTTGTCAGCCCGATATCCCAGATCCAACCCGCATTCTGACCCGTCGCAATTGTATGCGACGCGATAGGCGCAGCCTCGTCATCGTACGGCACACGCGTCGCCAGCGCAGTATCATTGAACAATACATCATCGATAGACTTGAACGGCACATTGAGAGCTTTACCCAAAAGGAGCGATCGAAAACCTGTACAGTCCACAAATAGATCAGCCCCCATCTCGAATGACTGACCATCATTTTCCAATTTCAGCTGCTTGATATTTCCATCAGCGCTTAGCTCAACATCTTTGACTGTGCCGATGTGATGTTGGACACCCAACTCATCCCGGCAATAATTTTTCAGCAAATCCGCAAATGCACCCGCATCCAGATGATAGGCGTAATTACAAATCCCCTTATATTCACCTTCCGTTGGAGCGCGCGGCGCTAGACCCGCTTCGCAAATGTCTTCTTGATAATTAGACATACGAGCGAATGTTTTTATATCGTCCAGATAAGGTGCGAGATCAAAATTTCCATACCCAAGCGGCACTGTAAATGGGTGATAATAATAGTCGTCGGACGTGGTCCAATTTACAAATTTCGCGCCCTGCTTAAAGCCCGCAAAACACTTTTTAAAAACTTCTTTTTCTTCAATTCCGATGGTACGGAGCGTATTTCGCAAAGTCGGCCAAGTCCCCTCACCAACGCCAACAGCTGGAATATCGGAAGCCTCCACCAAACTGATCGAAAATTCTTCTTTTGAACGATTACGATGATGCGCAGCAATAATAGCAGCACTTAACCACCCAGCCGTTCCCCCACCAACAATTAGAATAGATTTTTGCATACTAAACATTCTTCACGAAAAGGGCCGATAGGACAATCCTATCGGCCCTTATTGAGCGTTTCGTTAATTCGCTAGAGGCGAATTACCAGCTAGCACGAACACCTACAGCATAGCGTGAACCATTATCTTCAATGTTGTAGATTTGGTTCTGGAAGCGACCATATTGTCTAAGCTCTTCCTCTGTGATGTTGATACCTTCAAAGAAGATTGTGTACTGATCCGTGATGTCAAAGCTTGCGCTTATATCCACCTGACCAAAGGCCTCTGTGTTGACAGGCTCACCGTTAAATCCATTGTCGATCTGACGTAGGAATTGATCACGGTAGTTATAAGCAATACGTGCTTGCAATCTGTCGTTTTCATAGAAACCAACAAGGTTGTAAGAGTCACCGATACCTTCAAGCGAGAAGTTTGTTGAAGATGTAGGATCAATCGTTACGTCACTGCTTACAAGCGTTGCGTTTGCAGAAACACCGAAGCCCAAATCAAACACATGTGTTA
The DNA here is from genome assembly GCA_964352025.1 of uncultured Hyphomonadaceae bacterium. Taxonomy (GTDB): domain Bacteria; phylum Pseudomonadota; class Alphaproteobacteria; order Caulobacterales; family Hyphomonadaceae; genus Hirschia. The sequence continues at coordinate 12,574 of CAYGPZ010000020.1, read as the reverse complement.
GAGCAAGCTCGATACCTTCCACAGAAGCTGTTTCACCGTTACGCGGACGCGTCACGCGATACAACTCAGTTGCACCATTTAGCTCCTCAGTGTTTGCAACCAGATCAAACCCAGCACGTGTCGGATCTAGATCTACACCAACAGCACAGCTTGGATCTGTTCCCGCACAGCGGAAACCATCAGCAGCAGTACGGTTCGTCAGAGTAAATGTCTCATCACCTGTTAGGCTCACAATGATATTATCGATATCTTTGCGGAACGCAGCAATCGAGAACACACTGTCGTCTGAGTAGTACCACTCATAAGATACTTCGAAGTTTGTTGAAGCAAATGGGTTTAGAGCTGGGTTACCACCAGAAGCCGTCAAGTTTTGACGACGCGGCTCACCAAAGTTGGTCGCTGGTGAAAGCTCTGACATTGTTGGACGAGTAAGAGACTCATACGCTGCAAAACGCAATTTCATGTCTTCACGAACATCAAATGTTACGTTCAAGTTTCCTAGAAAATTGTCGTATTCACCACTTTCAGAGAAGTCCGTCGCTGGACCGAACACATTAGAGAACAATGTCAGGTCAGTTGTAGGCACAACATCAGCGATGAAGCTTTGTACCGCTGAAACATCTGTTTCTGTGTCTGAATAACGCATACCTGCGTTAATCTCCACAGGAATAGAACCCGCATCAAATCCAAATGTGAAATCTAGATATGCGCTAGTGATGTCTTCTTTAACTTTATAGCGGTTGTTCTGCAAAGTAGGCACAATTGGGACCCCCTGATCAGCCAAGAACTGAACATAAGCATCACCATCATACGTATAGAATGTATCAATCAGACCATCAAAGAAGTTTTGGGCCTCAAATGGACGGAAGTTCAAAAGCTCATTCGGCGCAGGCGTACCATATCCACAGAACGCACATTGGTTACCAAAAATTTGGAATTGTGACTTTTCACGGGACTGATTATAGAAACCAAAACGAACTTCTTCAACACCCTCAACAGTCGGTGTGTATGTAAAGTCAGCTTTGAATTCAGTGATCTGATCTTCATCAGTCGGACGGTTACCTTTTTCATTGTAGTGCAAACGGCTTAAGCTAGCATCCGGAAGGCTACCATTCTCAAATCCATCGTGCGCAACTGTAGGCGTTCCACCGGTCCCATCAAATGTATAATTATTGATGATACCAATCACGTTAAAGCGGTCACGACCTGCACGGTCGTTTTCTGCCGTTGAGTGAGACAGATCAATATTCGCGTTGAAATTGTCTGTAATGTCCCAATCAGCATTGAAGCCAATACCAATTGTTTCTGAATCACGAGAGTTACGTGTGTGAGACACAAAGTCAGTCGCAGGGTCACCAGAACCACCACTTAGACCAACATCTTGAGAGAATGTCGTTAGCGTACCGTTCTCATCAATCGTTGCGTTACCAACACGGTCTGGCTCAAACCAAGACGCAAGGTCAGTAACTTCAGAATCAACTTCAAACTTTGAATAAAAACCATCCAATGTAAGAGTCAAACTCTCAGATGGCGCATACTGAAGCGCTAAACTTGCATTTGTACGTGTACGATCTTGCTCATCAACAATTTGGTCCCAGTTACGTGGAATATAAGCATTCTCGAAAAGAACACCGTCACGCGTGTTGGAAATTGTTTGACCAGGACGCCAACCAGCCGTCTCAATACGGTTGATTTGAACTTTACGCTCCTGATGACTTAACGCCGCTAGAACACCAAACTGATCTTGGTCACCAAACGTGTTACTAATCAGGAATGATGCAGCCGGAGAAATTTCTTCTGAAAGGCTCTCATAAACACCCTTAGCAGAAGCAGCGATGCTTAGCCCCGGATTGTCAAATGGACGCGCAGTGGAAACATCGATTGTACCACCAATACCACCTTCTTGAAGTGAGGCCTGTCCACTCTTGTAAATTGTTGCACCATTAATCTGGTCTGCAGCAAGCACATCAAAGTTAAATTCACGGCCACCACTATCAGTCGCGACTTGGCGACCATTTAGCAAAACAGTGTTAAATTGTGGACCAAGACCACGAACAGTTACAGCCTGCCCTTCACCACCACTACGGTCGATCGCAATACCCGGAACACGTTGCAATGATTCAGCAACGTTCAAGTCTGGAAACTTACCTAAGTCCTCTGAAGCAATTGAGTCAGTCACACCTTTTGCAGCGCGCTTAACATCCATCGCTTGCTGCAAACTTTTACGGATACCAGTCACAACAATAACGTCTTGCACGGCAACATCTTCTGCTGCCACTGGCTCATCAACGTCCTGAGCTACCGCCATAGGCCCCATCGCGACTACAGCTGCGCTACAGGTGGCCCCAAGTAAAATATCCTTGAAATTTTTCATACTATCCTCCGGTTATATTTTTTATTTGTATGATATATTAGGTATCGAAACGCGCTGGGGAATGGTGCTTATGGATCGCATTTGTGTTTTTTGGCACAATTACGTAGCACGCAAATTAAGAAAAAACTCAGTAAACCCGTACAATTTGATAAGATTTCACGAAAATATAGTGGTTTTACAAAAAATATGGTCAAATAAATTGTGATTGGAATTTCATGCATTATGCATACAAATAGGCATTTATTGCTTAAGCGTGACCTTAATGTAACGGTATTTAATACTTAAATTTCGCAATTTTTGATGACATTCCCGAATTTTAAGACTTAGAGGCTGCGTGAGCAGCCTATTTTGACACTCTAATTAAGCTTGCCACCATCTAAGCTGCAAACCATTCCGCCACCTTAGACTGCTCCCCCTCATCAAGGTGTAAATGCAATTTACTTCTACGCTGCAATACGTCTTCAGCGCTCTTTGCAAACTCAGATTCCACTAGATAGCTCAACTCTTTTTCAGACAGGCCACAACCAAAATGCTGGCCTAAATCAGCCTCTGAATTTACGCCATCCAATATGTGATCCACATTAGATCCATAAGCCCTCAGCAAGCGTTTCAAAACGACAGCATCGCACCACAGATACTTAGCTTTGGTTGCCTCAAAATAACCCTCAAAGTCAGCATTTTTAATGTCACCACCCGGAAGCACAACATCCTTTGTCCACGCCTTCCCCATTGCCGGAAACGCATCTTTTAGAGATATCATTACAGCCTCAGCGAGCGTACGATAGGTCGTTATTTTTCCTCCAAAGACTGAGAGGATTGGTGCCCCACCCTTGTCGTCATAAGACAGGACGTAATCCCTCGTCACTTTGGACACATTTTCAGTTTGGTCATCATATAAAGGACGCACACCAGAATAGGTCGAAACGACATCATCTTTCTTGACTGGAACATCGAAATACTCGTTTGCCCCCTCAATGAGATAGTCGATCTCTTCATCCGATATTTCGACTTGATCCTTATTGCCCTCATACAGCTCATCTGTCGTTCCAATTAATGTCAGACGACCTTCCTGATAAGGGATGGCAAACATGATACGACCATCACCATTCTGGAAGAAATAGCTGTGATCTCCATCAAATTTCTTATCAATAATGATGTGCGAGCCTTTCACGAGGCGCACGCTCGCTTTATTGCTTCCGCCGACAGCGAGATTGCTTAATTCATCTACCCAAGGCCCTGCTGCATTCACAATGGCCTTTGCCCGTACTTCTTCTGTACCACCGCCAGCGTTTTTAAGAGTAGCTGTCCACATTTCCTGAGAACGCTCCAGCCCAATGCATTGCGTACGCGTTCGAATATCTGCCCCTTTTTCTCTGGCAGACATAGCGTTGAGAACCACGAGACGAGCGTCATCCACCCAACAATCAGAATACTCAAAAGCAAATTTGTATTCTGGCTTGAGCGGGTCAAATTTATTCGTCGATTTACGCCTTAGAACTTTTGTTCCGGGCAATAATTTTCTGCCACCAAGGTTATCATATAAAAACAGTCCTATGCGAACCAACCATGCAGGACGCTGACCTTTTTGGTGAGGCAGCACAAAACGCATTGGCCAAATAATATGAGGCGCAGCGCGAAGTAATACTTCTCGTTCTTTAAGAGCTTTAGCAACCAACGCAAAATCATAGTGCTCCAGATATCTCAAGCCACCATGTATGAGCTTGGTACTGGAAGAAGATGTATGTTGAGCAAGGTCATCTTTTTCAACCAAAACAACGTTTAAGCCTCGTCCGGCCGCATCGCGAGCAACACCAACGCCATTTATTCCGCCGCCAATTACAAGCAGATCGCACACATCATTTCTATTCGACATTTCTATATCCAATTATTCTGCTTCTGCATGGAAGATCAAACACGTATCAGGATTGGTCAGCGGCAATTGTATTCCATGCTGCATCAGCGCTTCGCCAGTAAACACATATCCCTGCCCCAAAAGATCCGCACTATTCACTATAGAAGGAGATGTTATGCTTGCATTAACAGTCGGCCAAACAATCTTCACACGATACGATTTCAACTTATCCAAACCAGAAAACTGTATACGTTCAGGAAGATAAGTTGGATGATGGCCAATCTTTGCACACGATAGCAAAGCTTGTGATTGATCCCAGCCCACAGCACTCACTACATTCAGATAATCTGGACTATCTGATCGATAGAAATCACCCGTGTGCAGCACATCCCTATGCTTTTTGTACAGCGCGATCGCCTCTTTCAGAATTTCAAGGTCTTCATCAGCTTCTGACAGCAAATTTAGCTCTAAGCCCATATGCCCCATAAAGGCTGTCGCTGCGCGGTATTCAATCGAGAAGACCCGACCTGTTATATGGCAATTTTTCGGACCGACATGCGCGCCAATGACGTCTAACGGGAAGAAGTAACTCGCGCCGCGTTGTATTTTCTGCCTATCCATCGCGTCATTGCTATCGGATGTCCAAATGCGGTCCGTCTGTTGGAGAACACCATAATCCGTACGCGCGCCACCTGAGGCACAGCTTTCTATTTCCAATTCTGGATGCGCCTGCCGCAACTTGCTCATCAAGTCGTAGACAGCTTTCGTCTGAGCATGGATCGCACCACGCCCAGCACTGCCCGGATGGTGAATATCTCTATTCATATCCCACTTCACATAGGCGACATTCAGGTCTCTCACCACTTTACTCACCGCATTAAATAAATAGTCGAAGACAACATCTTTTGTGAGATCCAAAACGTATTGGTCTCTAAAAGGAACTTGGTCGACACCCGGAGCCTCTAATACCCAATCTGGATGTTTTCGAAATAACTCGCTATCGGGATTGACCATTTCAGGTTCAAACCAAATACCAAACTCCATTCCAAGATTGCGTACTTTATCGGCTAAAGGTTGCAGCCCTTCAGCATAAACCTCTGCTGAGACAAACCAATCTCCCAGCCCCGCCTTATCGCTGCGGCGAGAACCAAACCAGCCATCATCCAAAACAAAGCGCTCAACACCAAGTTCAGCAGCCTTGTCAGCTATCGAGAATAGCTTTTCTTCAGAATGATCAAAATAAACAGCTTCCCAAGTATTATAATGTACTGGCCGTTTTTCATTCAAAATACGTCCATCAAGGACTTTATGTCTTACGTGCTCATGAAATTGTTGAGACACCCCGTTCAGACCGTTATCAGACCATGCCGCATATAGCGTTGGGGTTTTGTATGACTGCCCCGCCGGCACCAACATCTCACCGGGAAAGAATAACTCTCCCATCTGCACAAACGCACGATTATCTGAATTGCGGTCAGCCCGAATACGGCTATTCCCACTCCAGCCGAGATGAAATCCTGCTGCTAGTCCAGTTTCTTCACTTGTAAATTGGGTCTTAGCAATCATCCCCGGAAAGTTATCATGACTGGTGCGCCCGCTCTTATTTTCTCGCACATAGCTGCCGCGAGAAAAGTCCACATCTTCCATCGTGAACTCATACGCCCAGCGCCCCGAAAATCCTGCGATTTTATCGAACCTCTGATCAAGAGGCATACACAGCGCCGTGCACCAATTTATGTCCAAAGGTTGATCGCCTTGGTTCAATACTTCTGTTGTCGCCTCTAAGACATGGCTGTTTGGATCAATCGATAATTCATACTGTATCTTCAGTTGAAGATTGTCATCAACACATTCGATTATAACGCGGTCGTCAGACACTTGGCTGACTGAAGCTGTTTTAAAAAAAGCAGCCCAATCTTCACCACGCCTGTGCGCGAGGAATCCAGAAGGCCCAATTGCACCACTACCAAGCTCGTTTGATAAAGAAGGCGCAATATCAACAGCAGCACCACCAGGAGTCCACTGTCTTTGCGAAAGCAAACTTAGCTCTTCAGAATTGGCAGATTCTAACTTAGCTCCCCAATATACAATACAAGGACGCCGCCCGTTACTTACGTCAATGATCAACTGACGCTGTGCTGATTTCAAAGACACAAATTTAGAGGTCATGATCAGTGTTTCCATTCATGCAACCCTATAAGACAAGCTCTAAAATCAATATCCGTCAGTTCAAATTAAGAACTCTCTTTCTACGCAATATAGACCGGTCTTGCTGATGATTGCCAACTAGTACAAATTTTATGGTAGATATTAAAATCCAAAAAAACGCCCAATACCATATCTCATATGGCTGATGTTGTGTTTTTTGGTACATATTTTAAATGGATTTGTCCCCACAAAAACGATTTCTATAATCTCTGGGAGTCCAACCGATTGTACGCTTGAATTGTTTGCTAAAATGGTATTCGTCACAAAACCCCAACTGGTCCGCAATAGCCCGAATCGTCAACGAATGATCCTCCATAAGATGACACGCTTTATCCATAACGAGTGAGTTTCTGAACTTGCCCGGTGATTGACCGACCATTTTTTTGAAACGCTTGCGGAAGACTTCATAATTAATATCGAGAGCCTTCGCAGCCTGCTTGCCGTTTTCATATTCAATCAAAGCTTTTTTAGCGTCCTCGAGCCAAGCGATATCTTCAACATCACTCGATCTTCGTGCATTTTGAATGTCATTAAGTAGCGCTTGAATACGCAAGCATTCTGAGAGCATTTTTGAGGGATTGCCATTATTTGCCTCACCCATAGTTTGAAGAAAACTCGCCATACCTATCGTTTGAAGAAAGCGCCCCCTCCAATAATTAATTGGCTCCAACCGGAAAACAGCCTCGCTCCAGTCAAACTTGGTTTCATCAAACCACAAATCAAAAACTGGCCCTTCGAATTCAAAGAAAATCTCGCTCCATACCGTTCCCCAATCAGGTCGATAGTGATGCTCCTCATTGGGACGTACGAGAATTACATCTCCGGAATTTACGGCAAACTTTCCCGTTGTTTTCCCGTAATAATACCCTTTTCCAGACACGACATATGCCATCGAGTAACGCGAAAGAACACGCGACGTTTCCGCCATACCAGCGGCAGCTTCCAATATTCCGGCGATGCGCAAACCACCCAATGGCGAGACCGAGGTATTACGGATCACCACACGGTTCAGCTCGCTATCTTTCCAATTTACATCTTCAACGGAAATACCTTCTTCCATAGAATTTGCGAGCTCCCTTTGCGTTTTCTCCTAAATACTCAACACCTATTATATTTCGATCTAGCGTATTTTTACTAAATGACAGGTTACGCCCTCAAAGTTGTGAAAATCAACTACTCTCTAGAACAGATGTGACACCAGCAGCTTCCTCCACATTACCAAAGAAGACATCCGCGCCTTTAAACATGGCACTCATATCGTCCGTAAGCCTTTGGGCACCATAGTTTACGATAAGTGTATTTTCACCCTTTTGCCGTTTGCGTATACCATTTGGCAAATCAAAACGCTCGACGCCACTCGACTTTAGCAAGTCGCCAATAAGCTCTCGTAAAAAATCATCATCCGGAAGCGTCGCCAAATAATAATAACTGGATTTATTATAGAGAACACCCGCCCCCAACTCATTCACCGCGACTGGCTCAAGATCTGTTTCGATGTAATCCAACCAAACCTGACCAGAATAAAGCCCATTCTTGTAAGTCACTTTCTCGGTGATCAGGTCAGATAGACTTTCTGATTGCGTCACTTTCAACGGGATAATTTCCTGAATTGGACCCGGTGCCAGATTGGTCGGTATTTGAAGGTTCTCGGTTTTCGATCCAGTGCGCGGCCCCATAAGGATAATAGCGTCGGTTCCCTTAAGAGCTGTCATCATTGCATCATCGACATGCGGCAAAGACGGAATCAAAACAAATTTATAAGCTGATAAGTCATCGGCTGGCGCGACAATATCAACATCCACTCCCAATTGCCGAAGTTGAGAATACCATCTGAAGCAAAGATCAGGATAGGACCATTGCGCCCCTTGTGGATGCGCCTCAAACAGCCACAAAGCATCATAGCTGAAGACTAATGCGACAGATGCTTTTTGAGTTTGAGTCTCTGGTAATAAACTCAACTCATCTGCCACCTTGCTTGCCTCATGAAATGCGGGTGAAGGCTCGCCATCAGGACGCAATAAACCAGCGTGCATTTGCTCTTGTGCATAGTTCGCTTGATCCCAACGAAAGTATGACACGAATTCAGCACCATGAGCGATCGCTTCGTGCGTCCAAAGCCGGATCATTCCTGGAAGCGGCACCGAATTATGCTTTGCCCAATTCACTGGACCAGGCTGCTGCTCAATGACAGCCCAACGCCCATTTCCGCACCTGCGATATAGGTCATGATGAAACGCTGCGATATCAGGGTGTCCTTGCCGGAAATAGGCTATTTTCTCATCATCAGAAAATGCGAATTGATCAAGAAACCCTGTCGGATAACTATCCCATGCAGCGATATCCAAATCCTTACCGACCCTAAAATGATCAAACTCGTGATAAAAGCCCATAAAATTATGGATCAAGTCGCGGCCAGGCGATAACTCTCTAAGGATATCAACTTGCTGCTTGTTGTATGAAACGACCTGATCAGAGGAGAAACGATAGAAATCTAGAACATGCGATGGATTAGGCTCTGTTACCGTCAAATTGGGTAAATCGACCTGATCAAAAGTCGTATAAACCTGACTCCAGAAAACATTACCCCACGCATCATTCAGCTGATCGACAGTTTTATATTTCTCAGCCAACCAAACCCGAAAAGCTAACTTCGCATCCTTTGAATAGCTGCGGGTTGTGTTGTGACACCCATATTCGTTATCGACCTGCCACGCCTTCACATATGGGTTTTCACCATAACGTTCGGCAAAAGCACGTACGATGCCCGACATTTTCTCGCGATAGATCTGGGACGAAAAACAATAATGCCGCCGCGAGCCAAACTTTCTGGGTCTATCTAGTTCGTCTACAGCCAGAATGTCTGGATGTTTATCAATCAGCCATTTAGGCGGTGTCGCGGTCGGCGTACACAAAATGACATCAAGCCCAGCTTTACCTATCACCTCGATAGAGCGATCCAACCAGCCCCAATTGAATACACCCTCTTCAGGTTCAATAACAGCCCAAGAAAATTCAGCGATACGCACTTTCTTCAGACCGATATCAACCATTTTGTTGATATCGCCTTGCCACAGGCTCTCATCCCTTTGCTCAGGGAAATAACATACACCTAAACTGGGCCGTTCATTCATTCGTCAAACCACTTCAATATACTATAATTTCAATGGCCTAAGCTAGGCCATAATAAGCTAGGCCATAAAGACCAAGCGAGCTCGCTTGCCAAAGACCACAAGGTTCACCAGCAACGCCGATAGAACACTCAAAATCAGCGTAATTGCCATGGAGTGGATGTAGTGGATTGCATCAGCATGTATCGTGATCATGTAGGCGTAGAAACCTACACCAATCATCACCGCGACAATCGCCGCACGCGCATCAACGTTTTTAAACGCAAGCCCGACAATAAAGGCTGACAAAATCGGCATGGATAGGAAGCCATACCAAGTTTGGACCGTCTCAATTAGACTCTCTTGAGATTGAAAAACAGGAACCAAAACAACAGCTAGGACTGTCATAACTATCGATGAAATTGCGCTGACTGTGGGCACATTTTTCACTTTGCCGACATAAGCTTCGTGCAAGTCACAGACATAAAGAGCAGCCGAAGAGTTCAAAATACTATTGAAAGTGGTCAACACAGCAGCTGCGATACCGGCCGCAAACGCACCAGATAACCAAGGCGGCAGGACGTCCCCAACAATACGGCCATATGATGCATCACCAATGTCTCCATAGAGCTTGAACGCAACAATACCAGGAACCACAATAATCACGGGAATGATGAAGAACCGAATACCGGCAGCAACAAGCACACCCTTTTGACCTTCTCTTAGCGTAGGAGACGCCATCGCTCGCTGTGTAATCGTCTGGTTTGTACTCCAGTAGAAAATCTGAATGAATGCCATACCAGTCAGAAGTGTATGCCAAGGCACTGGGGAATCATCGCCACCAAACAACGCTAAACGCTCGGCAGGAATGCCTGAAAAATCAAAATCAATTGCTTGCAACGAAAGAATGACAACCGTCATAGCAAGCGTCAGAATCAAGAAGCCACTAAACGTATCGGAGACCGCAACAGCGCGCAGCCCTCCCAAAATAGCATACAGGGCTCCGGCAACCGCAAACGCAACGGAAATATAGATCAACGGCACATCAAGGCCTGTCATAGATTTCAGAAATAGCGCACCACCATAGAGAATAGCGGGTAGGAATATAAACAGATTACCAAGCAAAAACAGGAATGATATCAATGCTCTGATATGCTTACTTCCGTATTTTTTTTGCAGCAATTCCGTCGTCGTTGTACAATTATTGCGATAATAAATCGGCAAAAAGACAAAGGCCAATACCATCAGCCCGAAGACCGCGGCCAACTCCCACCAGACAACGGAAAGCATCTGGTTTCCATTCATTCCGACAAGCTGATCGGTAGATAGGTTTGTCAGCGTGATTGAACCAGCAACAAAATACCAACTCAAACCACCATTAGCCAGAAAGTAGTCATGCCCCGAACTTTTATCACCACCAGCAGCTTTTCGACACTGCCACCATGTCGCTAATCCAATAAGCCCGGTGATCAGTATGAATACCGCTATCTGTTGTGGAGCCATGACGCCTGTTTCCTCTAACCTTTATTATAATGCAGATAAGTAAGCTCTAGGATTCAGTCTTAGAGAACTGAATATCTGCATCAGAAAATCAGGAATGAAAAAACCGTCAATACGGTCCAACGTCACTTAAGGACGCCTCCCGCGTTTTAACCAGTTATGACCTACCCCGATTTTATTTTATATTTTATGGCATAAAGCCTATAAGGAAAAAGCATACAATCAATGGGATTAATGGGATTTCTTGTGCTTTTTGGCAAATAATATGATAATTAACTGCGCTGAAATTGCGCTACTATCCAGTCGCTCTATGCAATAAATGGCATAGAAATCCCCAAAATACCTATGATAAACAACCTCCAATTTCAGCCCGCCAGAATCCACATTTGCACGATTTAATTCCAGTGCAAACCTTAGTCGCAATAGAACCGCCTCATCATGCAAACACTGCTATCTGAGAAAGTCACTAACATGCGAACATCATCATTTATTGCCATTTTGAGCATTCTTGCGTTAGGAAATTGCTCTTCTTCGGACACAACCGCGCCGCCAACTGAAGCGCCGACTACCTTGTCAGAAGCCAAGGAAGACACTGGAAAATTTGTCAAAATAGAAGAGTTCAAATCAGCCCACATTCAATCAAGAGGCTTAACGATCTGGCTCCCTCCCAATTATGCAGCTGAAAACGGCCCTTACCCGGTCATTTACGCGCACGACGGACAAAATTTGATGGAAGTCGAAGGCTCATACAGAGGTGTCGAATGGAATCTAGACGAAGTTTCAGCGGATCTAATTGAAAATGAAAACGCGCGTCCCGCAATTATCGTTGGAATCTGGAATACCGACAAACGCTGGTGGGAGTATGCACCAGAGAAAATCATGTCCAACATACCTGACACTGCCTTACCCTCTGAGGATAACCCGGAAGGCATCAGACCCGAACTATATAGCGACGCCTATCTCAAATTTATCGTCACTGAGTTGAAACCCTATATTGATGCAAATTATGCAACCGCCCCACAACGCGAGACAACAGCAATCATGGGCGCAAGCATGGGAGGCCTCATCTCACTTTATGCACTTGCTGAGTATCCTGAAACATTTAGCAAAGCTGCATGCATTTCTACACATTGGCCCCTTGCACAGCCCGAAGGGCCCATTGCCGATGAAGCAACGCAAGCCATACTGACCTACCTAGAAGCCTCTAAACTGGGAAGTTTACCTCAATCAATCTGGTTTGATCACGGCACCGAAGAATTAGATCAATATTACAAGAGGCACTCAACCGATATCGAAGCCTGGTTTAGAACCAATAACTGGACGCAAGAGCAAGCTCAATTTCGAATTTATGAAGGTACAGGTCACAAGGAAGAAGATTGGTCTTCTAGAGCCAAAGACTATCTCACCTTCCTAGTCTCAGAAGAATAGGACCCACCCGCAAACTGTCATGAGCGAGCGCTAAGCAATATAATCAATAGGAATAATTGGTGGTCAGAGAGAGACTTGAACTCTCGACCTCAGGATTATGAGTGC
>CAYGPZ010000019.1:0-49161 GCA_964352025.1 uncultured Hyphomonadaceae bacterium | reverse complement strand
CCCCGCGCAAGCGGGGATCTAGCCCCATACACTCAGTGTTACACACAAAATGTCATCCCAAACTTGATTTGGGATCCACGTCTCTATTGAGACTGGCAGTGAGACCATCGCAACGCCATCTCTGCAGTAAAGTGGATCCCTGCCTTCGCAGGGATGACAGTGTGAGCTTGTCAAAACACCCAACTCCCCACCCGTTTCCCCAGCGAAGGCTGGGATCCAGCCCAATAAATAAAGCCGCGCTTTGCGCGCCATTTCCCTTCATCTGGATCCCAGATCAAGTCTGGGAATACGGAAATTTTAGGTTGCATTTCCAACTAATTTAGATATTGTTGCACGGCTGGATACATAAGGTGGGGACTATGGGAAAAGTGGATGCACCCCCGCTATTAAAGCCGGGCAGACATCAGATGAATTTGGGTGAAGTCAAAACACTCGCAGTAGATAGTTTTTCACCAAATTCAAATAGATCAAATTTATTTCACTCACTAGAAAATTTGATAAAACGAATCGACAAAAGCGGAACATTGTGCGAACTTTGGGTTGATGGTAGTTTCCTAACAGAAAAAGAAAACCCTGGAGATATCGATTTTACAATCTTTATATCTCAAGAAAATTTTGATTCATGTCCTGAAGAAATTCAAAATTTACTGTTTAGTATTACCCAGAACAATAAATCTTTGGGAACGAACTTAGATGGCTACTTAGCTGAATTAGAAGATCAATCCTCAAAAGATTATTGGGATAAATTTTGGGGGCATGGCAGAAATAACCTACCCAAAGGATATGTTGTAATTTCAGTTGGTCGAAAGAAATGAGTAACATACATACAATCGTAGACCGATTAGGGGAAACCTACGCTGAAATAGGAAGGCTTGAAACCAAAGCTCGACACTCAGCCCCTTCTCCCTTTCTTGCTGCTCAAATTTTTTCTCTAAAAAACGTAGCCGAACGCTTAGAGAATGAGTGGCAGGAAAGTGCGCAAAGCTCATTCCAAGAGGTCTACAAATACAGGGTTATCGGGGACATCGGCCAAGATTACAGTGTAAATGCTTTGTTTAGCTCCCTAAAGTCTTTTCAAGACCTTTTTAGTCAAGTCTATGGGGCAATAAGTTCCGGCCCAAAGGATACTGCACGAATCCCCCCGTCCATCCAAAAAAGCTCAAAGTTAAACATAGCTTATACCTTCCCTGGATCTTTTGGTTTTATGCTAACTTCAGATTCTGATAGAAATCTACTGAAAGACACGCATTCTGAAACTCTAGATGCAGTCTTTGACATCATGGGTGTATCAAGTGAATTTGATGTTCGAGATTTATCAAGCAGCCTTGGCCATGCTGTTGTCAAACGAGTCTACGACTGGGCGAAAGCAAATGCAGCAAACGGTTTTGGTATAGATTTAACCCAACTAAGTTCAGAAAAAGAACCTCGTTCAGGCGCTGCTTCTGATGATTATTTTGAAGAGTTAGCAGAAACCATATCTGCAACATCAGATAAAACAGAAGACACATTAAATGTGCATGGCGTTTTGTTGGGAATGGATTCCATGACCAAAAAATTTCGTTTTTATGATCCTGCCAACAATCAAAACATTTCTGGAGTATCAGATCCCAATTTTGATATATCGACCGATTGGACAATTAACAAAAAGTATGTTGCGCGCATCAATGTAATTTCAACTACTGTTTATGCTACAATGGAAACCAAAACGGTTTATCGCCTTCTATCACTTTCAACTACCTGATAGCAGCGCTATAAACAAATACGTGAAGATGAAGGATACTATTCTTCCTTTCTCTATAAAACGGAATACCCATTGCCCCACGCACCATCCAACGCTATCACCTCCCGCATGACCGACACATCAGATACATCCAGACTAGACGCGCTTGAAATGCGGATCGCCCATCAGGACGAGACGATTGATGAGCTAAACGCCACAGTGACACAGCAATGGAAGCTAATCGAACAGCTCAAACGCCAGATTGAACGCGTGGAAGAAAGCGCTGCCTCAAACACGGATGCCCCCGCCGCCCACCAGCCGCCGCCGCATTATTAGAGCGCTACCTTTCTTCAAAGCTGCCCCAATTGAAAAACCAACCTAAAACTGCAAGAGTTGGTTTTATTGCGAGTTTGGGGGAAGACGTTGTCTGAAGATCAAAACATCAAAATCAAAAAAGCCATTCAATCGGCAAGACGCGATACTTGGTTTGAAAACGCCAAGAAAGCTGGATGGCTCATTGTTTTGCTGGTATTTGCGCTGGCGATTAAATTCGCATGGGACAGCGTGCCCTATAAACTTGAAAGCCAGCATACAGGTGTTGTTCTCTCAACTTTTACGTCGCAAACTGAAGATGGAAGCGGCCCGATTTACGCGTCGATAGAATTGGACAATGGAGACATTATTTCCGCAAGAATTGCCACTTCAATATCTAAAGGTGCCACCCTTTCATTGTGCAAAATGAAACGAACTTTGATCTGGCCTCAGATAAAATACAAAACTTGTGATGCCCTCCCCAAATCAGAAACTGGTTCACGTCAAACAGAAGATACCAAGACAATATCAGAACTCGCAGAATTGGAAGTTTGTAGAAATTTTCAAACGCATGATTGCAAGATAGAATCTCATATCTCCCTTGCAACTATTCCTTCCATTTCGAACCTTCCAAACCCGATTCTATGTGAACTCGAAATTCGGGTATTAGAGAATGGAAAAGTCGATCTTTTAAAAACAATTTGCAATGATGAACGTATCATCGAAACAATACAAAAAAGTGCTCACACAATTCGATATGAAACCACGGATTCTTGTGGTCAGCCCTGCACATTAATTGGTCAGGAAACTATCTACCCTTTGGAAATAAATATTGAATAGGAATAGAATGATCGCCTAGTATTTCCATGGACTACCCGCATGAGTGGTGCCATGACACCTTCATGAGGCCTCCAAAGACCGTGCATGGCTATGGCAGCGGATACGCAGCGGCGTAGCAAAAAACCGCCAGCGGCGAGGTAAAAACGCCCCTTTCTTAATGGCGCTAACCGCATATAGTAAAACAAGGGATTTGCTATCCAGCGCCGCGGATAAGCGCGCGAAAATGCGGAGTTTTCAGTTTTGATTTTTCTATCTTACTCAAGCAAAGACAAAGACTTAGCTTCCATATTTGCCAAAACGCTCGGCGAATATGGCATTGATGTCTGGTGGGATATCAACATTGCTGCTGGTAAGAGATTTGAAAAAGAAATCGAAAAAAAGCTCAATGATAGTAGTGCCATCATCGTTTTATGGACCGAAAATTCCATCCAGAGCGAATGGGTCTATGAAGAGGCCGAATTTGCCAAACGCAGCAATAAATTAGTCCCTGTTTTCTGTGCAGATTGCGACCCGCCATTTGGGTTTAGAACCCGCGAAGGTGCCCGTCTGGAGAACTGGAAAGGCGATACAGACCTGATTGAATGGCAGGTTTTACTGCGCAGTCTAGAACCATTACTGGGCCGGGAATTAAAGCCTAATAGCGAAGACCAGACATCAACACTGCATGAATCCGGAGCCAAAACATCAGAAAAATCAATAGATTACAAATATGACCTCGCCGTCAGTTTTGACGATGCTTATAATGGCGCAATCAAAGACATCACTTTCCACGACGACTCGACAGACAGCGAGACGACGTTAAAGGTCAACATACCAGCCGGTATCGAAGATGGCCAACGTATCCGGCTAACTGGCCAAGGCGGATTGGACCCAACCACTGGCGAACGCGGGAATTTATACATCTCCATCTCCGTCGCCGAACACCCTATTTTCCAAAGAACCGGAAAAGACCTCCAAACCCGTGCACCCATCTCATTTACGACAGCCGCTTTGGGCGGTGAAATCAAAATCCCCTCCATTAAAGGCGGGGAATTATTGATCAAAATCAAAGAAGGTGTGCAATCAGGGCATTTACTGCGCCTAAAGGGACAAGGCATGCCTGATGTACAAGGCGGCACTCAGGGTGATCTCTATGTGGAAGTTGTTACAGAGACGCCCAAATACATTAGTCCCGAAATGAAGAATTTATTCTTACAAATCAATGAACTTGAAAACAAACAAACGCAGAAAAAGAAGAAAAAAGGTTTCTTCTAATTCTGCCTGTTTGAATGAGTGGGATTCTAATCATTCAAATTCGGATAATTTACTCGTCAATTGGTATCCACTTGGTAGCATTCCCGCCCATTGTTAGTTCGTCTGTACGATGCCAAACCTGATAGCGCGTAATATGACCTTCATTGGTAAATCCAAATATATTGTGCGCTAACCCCCAAGTTAATCCGGTCGGAATATGATCATTGTCGTCCTTGCGATAAATGCCGAGCGCCACTGGTGGTGACTTAATATAAGACTTGATCTCGAAATTAATGCCGTCCGGTGCCCACTGAATAGTATTTCTTTCGGGACCATCTGAAGTGAGCAATGCAGCAATACCTCCCTTATATTCCCACACAGCCAACTCATGACCACTATTGGTTATCGGGTTGTAATCTGACTTCACATAAGGCCCAGTTATATTGTCGGATATGGCAACACCCCATTTGATCTCACGACCACCGACATTGATGCCTTCACCCATGGTTTCACCTTTATAGTAAAGGTAGAATTTATCCTTATAGTGAAGAATGGTTGGATCATGAACTTTGTGGCTATCAAAGGATCCTTTGGATTTAACAGCAAAACGGCTGTCGCTATCGCCTTCCCACTCACCATCCATTGATGCGCTTAAAATCGGCTCATCCAATGTTTTCCATGGCCCAAATGGCGAGTCCGCAACAGCCATCCCCACCTGATTGTGCACACGCACAAGATAGGGTGCTTTCACAGTCTGATAAACGAGATAGTATTTTCCATCGTGCGCTATAACTTCTGGTGTGAAGACAGAACGATCATCATAGCGTCCCTTCGAACCGAGGCCGACAGCAAGCCCTTCTTCCTTCCACGTTTCACCATCTTCCGATGTCGCGTGCCAGACCTCGGATAAATCCCAAGGGAAAACTTTTGCTTCGGGGTCACCGCTACCAAAACCGACGACTTCACCAACTGATTTAGTATACCAGACATGGTATTTTCCATCGATTTTAAGAACCGCAGATGGATCACGTCGAACCACGCCTGGCTCGGGCGCTAGATCGCCTTTTAGCTGATCACTGCGCATGTATATAAACCAGCTATTGTCTGAAGTATCATGGCCACGTTCAATTGCACGCTGAGAGGCTAAGCTAAGCTTAGAGTCCTTTGCTGGAACTGAGCTATCAGCTGCACCGTTAATGCTAGCAAAACACCCACTAATCGCTAATAAACTCGCACCTAAAGCTAGGCTAGACACTAATTGAAACGTACGCATTTTACTTCCCCGATATAGAAACGTAATTTCTCTTATATTTGAAAGACAAATTTCAAAATCATGCAAACTACAAATCGACAAACATTACAAGATGTTTAGAAAACAAATAACAGAAAAGACTATCAAACTTATGTGATAATTTTTTCTATAGCCTCAACAATAGCCAACATCTTTTCATCATCTAATCCATCTGCCTGTGGAGGGGATATTCTTCCACTATCATTGTCAAAATATTGTCCCGACGCATAAGTAAATTCATCACTGAGCGCAGCGCGTACCAATATATCAGCCCCAATGCCAAGATCTTTTCCAGCAACGCCAAATCCTTCTTTGACCATTTTACTCGCAAGCAGTGATCCCGGATTAACGGCTAGGAAGACAAGCGCCCTATCATCATGTGTCTTGGCCAGATGCCGCGTCCACATTGTAATGGCAAGCTTGCTTTGCGCATACGCCTCCATATCGCCTAAAACGTGCTGACCCAATAATGCTTTAATATCGACACTCGCTTGAGCAGCTGAAGACAAGTTAATGACTCGACCGCGCTCCGCCAAAATAGGAAGGAGTTTTTGGGTTAGAAGGTAAGGTGCAATTGTGTTCACCATGAAGCGAGTATCAAATCCATCGTCTGTTCGCGTCTGTGATGTTTTAAATACACCTGCATTATTGATGACAACATCCAAACTGCTGTGCTGGTCGATGATCGCATCAGCCATAAGTGCAACATCTTCCAGCTTAGACATGTCTGCCAGATAGGTTTCAACTTTACCTATCGTCGAAAGTGTCTCCGCAAGGGCATTCAACTTTTCACGACTTCGTCCATGCAATAGAACTATATGCCCCTGAGATACCAGAATTTTGGCAGTCTCTAGACCAATACCATCAGTGGCTCCTGTCAAAAGAATTGTCTGGCTCATAAATTCATATTCCTATTGGGCTGAAGGCACGATTGCGCCTTGAATTTCTTTTACTAATTCCATTGATCGGATACGTGCTTCGGCATCGTAAAATGCTGAAGTCACAATAATCTCATCTGGCTGCAAGCGTTCCAAAAATGGATTGAGCTCTTCTAAGACTTGCTCTTTTGTCCCCACAGCACTCGCGGCCAACATCGTATCTACATGGCGTTGTACATGATCAGGAAGGTCTAGATTTTCCACGGGCTTAGGGAACTGCCCTCTTTCACCTGTAACCATTTTAGCAAATGCTTGCTGAAGCGATGAAAAGTGAAAATACGCTTCATCTTCTGTGTCCGCGGCAAAGACATTACAGGCAAACATAAAATGCGGCTTGTCAAGGAATGTGGATGGCTTGAAATATCGTCGGTAACATTCAACGGCTTCAACTAATTGTTGTGGCGCAAAGTGCGATGCAAATGCGTAAGGAAGCCCCATATCAGCCGCCAATTTAGCGCCTGAAAGACTAGACCCTAAAATCCAAACAGGAACTTTTGTCCCCTCACCCGGAATAGCGCGTATGGAAGCAGCCCTATTCTGTTGATGATCTGGAGAATTCAGGTATCCAATCAACTCTCTTACATCACCCGCAAAATTATCACCCGCATGCTTATTGCGACGCAAAGCCCTCATTGTTTCCTGATCACCACCAGGTGCGCGTCCAAGGCCTAAATCAATACGGTCTGGATACAATGTCGCCAATGTCCCAAACTGCTCTGCGATGACCAAAGGCGAATGGTTAGGCAACATGATCCCGCCTGCTCCAAGTCGGATAGAATTAGTCTGAGCCGCAACATGCCCAATCAAAACCGATGTGGCTGAGCTTGCAATTCCAGTCATGTTGTGGTGTTCAGCATACCATATGCGATCATACCCAAGCGTCTCAGCAGATTGGGCAAGCCTGACAGATGCTGAGAATGTCTCGCCAGCATCGCTGCCTTCAACAATATGCGCCAAATCTAGAATGGATATAGGAATCATTCTTATGCCCTAATGCGTAAAATCTATTCTATCTATATGTTAATGATCATCTTCATTTTCTAGTGTTTGACAAAAAAGCTTTTGCCAATCAAAGTGCCTAAAAGATATACCATTTAAATCAAACGAATTGGCCTGATTTATGAGAAACGCTATTCTGATTTCGCTATCCGCCCTTGTACTGACTGCATGTCAAACGACAGTGGATAAACCGAAGACTTCATCTTCAATCCACTTTGGAACGTCACAAGCTATGAAAGATCAAGGGTTTCCATTGTCAAACTACACAGAATCCGATGACTGGGTATTTCTCTCTGGCATGCTTGGCCTCGTTCCAGGCAAAGGCTTAATTGATGGCGGTATCACGCCCGAGACGCGCCAGACCATGGAAAACATAAAAGAAAACTTGGCAAAAGAAGGCCTAGACACCAGCAACCTTATGAAATGCACAGCTATTCTGGCGGATATGAAAGACTGGCCTGCATTCAACGAAGAATATAAAAAACACTTCAATGAAAACTACCCAGCCCGAACAGTATTTGGAGCAAGCGGTTTAGCTTTCAATGCACGTGTTGAAGTTGAGTGCATCGCTAGAAAATAGGCTCTGTTGGAACCAAGCAATTAAATCAACAAAAACTGCTATATGATTGATGCCTGCTGTTTCATACCAACAGGCATTTTTTGTTAACTACGCTCCAAACTTTGATGAGTGGCAATTAGATAATAACGTTCAAAATCTCTCAATTTTGAAAAAATTCGACGGATTAAAACTGCTGGCACGTTTGACTATTATAACCGCGATTAACGGAGACACGTCATGCTTGTAAAACCTATCCTTGTTGCCAGTATTTTAGGGGCCGTGCTAACTTCACCCGCTATGGCTCACCCTCGCAAAGCAGCAACAATTACGCATATAGCAAATCAACTCGCTGCTGCTGAACGTGCCGGTATTATCAAACAAGGCTCTCGTTTAGATCACATCGAAGATCGGTTCGATAGATTAGAAGACCGAATAGACCGCCGTGAAGACAGACGAGACCGCGCCATTAATAATGGACCACTAGACCGTCTAGAGGACAGGCTAGACCGTGCTGAAAATATACGGGATCGCCGAGAGAACCGCATAGACCGTCGTCTCTAGCCTAACTCATATGTTTTCCCCTGCTGTTTGGTCAATTGCCCTTCCCTCTGACTAGACAGCACCGCATAAGCAAGGATACGATTTTTAGACTACTCTGTTGACGAATCGTATCTTTGCTATGCCCCACTCCCCAAAACAACTTACACGGCATATGTCGAAATTTTTTCCGAATTGCCCTGAAAATCACAAAACAAATATCGTTAAAATGGCAACCGATAACGAGTTTTCGGACATCGATATTAAAACTGCCACTGCTATGTGTGCTCGTAATTATATCCGCCGTACAATGACGGATTATGAAGACCTAAAAAAGATAGATGCGATGACACGCAGCGAAGCTTTAATCATCGTTAAAGATGAGGTCGCTGACATTATAGAAACTTGGAAAAAATAGCACTAATATTTGTTCATGCCTACGCGAAACACGATGATTGGAATTGGGGTTTCATCACAACGGAGCTCATGGTCTGGACTCTCTATCGCGACCTGACAGGAAAAACGGAATAAATTCGAGGATAGATTATTTTGCCAAATCCAACAGAAATCATAGCACATCGTAGTAATGGCTTTGGCGCACGCGAAAACACCATGGCCGCCATTCTAAAGGTTTTGGAATGGGGCCAGACGGGGCTAGAAATTGATGTCCATTTAACCAGCGATGGTGCAGTTGTTGTGCATCATGACCATATTCTTGCCCCTGATGTTACACGACATATTTCCGATCATTCACCCAGCAAAGAAGCGCGTCCGATTGAGCAGCTGACTATCGCTGATATTCAAAGATACGAGATTGCCGAAACCTGTGATGAAACAGGAAAGCCCCTTACATGGGGCGCTATGCCTTTGCTTTCCGATGTTCTAGACACATGGAAAACGGCCAAGCCGGACAATCGGCTACTGATTGAGCTAAAATCATCACCAGATGTACCTCAATGGCGAACCGATCCGCGTCCACTGGCGCAAGCAGTAACACAAATGGTTGTCGAAAAAGGTCTGACAAAGAAAACAGCTATACTAAGCTTTGACTGGATGGCTTTTGAGGTCTGCCAATCTTTATGTCCGGAACTTGCTAGATATCATCTTAGCTTCCCAGTTCCAAAACCAGACTTACCATGGCCTCCTCACATCATAGAGCGCTTAACAAACGCCCATAACAATCAGGCACTTTATTGCGGTCGGTACTCTCCCACCCTTTTGGGAACTTCCATGCCGGAAGCTGTCATCCGCGCAAAAGGGAATGGATGGGGCCCATATCACGCAGATTTGACGCAAGAACTCGTCAACGAAATGCACAAACTAGGTGGTAAAGTCGGCGCGTGGACCGCAAAGATAGATGACGACATCACCAACCTTCTCAACCTTAGTATTGATACGGTCATCACCGATGATCCAAAGTTAGCTGTGCAGATCATGAGCAATACTTAGGAAGTTATCGTTCAATTAAGAATAAAGAGCTGCTTTTTCGTCACCTGAAAGTATACGTGGTTCTACGATTGGCTTTCCCGTTTTCATATTGAAGAACGGATTTCTTTTATAGGCGCCTGTTATTCTTGCCTTCATGACATTGGACAAGATTTTAAAAATCATCCGGCGTCGACCAACTTCCTTGATCGGGCCATTTTGTGCTGCTGCGGTATTCACATGAAATGTACGTGCCGCCGTCGGATCGTAATTATCACCGCTGCTTTCCTCGGATTTAACAGCAGTGTGCACGAAGCTAACAAATGCAAATTTAGGATTAGGTAGCGTATTCGCCAAAGGCGTATTGCAACAGCCAGAAGACCATCGCAAAAGACCGTTAGGGGACAAGCGAGTACAGGCTATTTTGTCAGCGCCTTTTTGAAAACTGACAAGTGCAGGGTTGGCCTGAAAGACCTCAGTTCCACCATTTTCATCTAAGATATGAAATTGAGGGGCAAGCTTCGCTGCTGCCTGACAATCTTTGCAATAGCATTTAGCGCGTGTAATCGTTTTGGACGAAGCTTTGTCTATTTGGCCAACGATCTGCCCACATTTACAACCAATCTTCATTTCAACATTTCCCGACTTCAATATCTGAATTAGGCGACAATCTTAGCTTTCAGCTCAGGTGATGGCATTGGGCAAGATTGGCGACCAAAGCGGTACCGATTTTTCGCTATGTGATCATAGATCCAATTCATCACACCTGATGGCGGCACGTCCAATATAGACGCAAACTTCCAGGGCCACCCAATCGCTTTCATAGCTGCACTAAACGCTGCCATTTTAACGTACGGGACGCCCGCGACAATAACGATATTCGTTTCCATCAAATCTGGGTCGAGATCATATTCAAGATATAGTTCACGCCCCACTTCAGAATGCGCGGTCACAAAAACAAAACGATCAGTCTTATCCCATCGCGCCACAAATTGCGCAAACCCAGAACAATAAACGCACTTACCATCAAAGACGATAACATCCTTGTCGCGTGGCAATTCACATCGCTCCAAACCATCGGCCATACTTTAAGCTCCTATTTGTGAGAACTTGCACATAATGACATCACAAATAACAAACAAATACTATGTGGCTTGATGTCCCTAACCCTACAATGGATGGCTCACTATCTACAGGAAAGGAAATCTAACTCCTCACCTCTTCCTCAATACAAACCCAAATACAGTTCGGCTGCGTATAAACATTGATTGTAGCTTTTATAAAGGTGACCGCATGTTTCGTTTCAGCCTGATCGCGCTTAGCACTTGCTGCCTTATCGCATGTAGCAGCCAAACCGATTACCGAGCTTCGACCATAGATCCGCCAACAGTGTTGCAAGTCGACCTCAACCAATATGCTGGGCTTTGGTATGAAATTGCACGTTACCCGAATAGATTTCAAAAAAACTGTGAAGGTGTAACTGCTGAATATAGTTTGCGTGATGATGGAAAAATCAAAGTCTTAAACACATGCCATACTGGCAAAAAGCGCAGTGCAGAAGGCGTTGCGCGCGTGGTCGATAACATTGGCAACGCTAAACTAAAGGTGAAATTTGCACCTGAATGGGTACCATTTGCTTCAGGTGACTATTGGATATTACACCTTGAAGAAGACTATTCAGCTTCCCTCGTCGGCAGCCCTGACGGTAAATATCTATGGATACTTTCCCGCACACCAATATTGGCAGACACTGTTCTAGAAAAAATCAAAACCCGCGCTGTTGAATTGGGTTATGACACCGCCCCACTCAAGATGACGGTGCATAACTAAAATTTGACGCTTAGAGCGCTGCGATGATCGCATCACCCATTTGAGATGTAGACATGCTACCACCAAGGTCAGCTGTACGTGCGCCATCTTCCAACGCTTTACCGACGGCACTCCAGATACGGTCCGCAGCTTCAGAGCGATCAAGTGACCAACGCAATGCCATCTCGGCAGAGAGAATTGCCGCACATGGGTTCGCCAAGCCTTGGCCAGCAATATCAGGCGCAGAACCATGTACCGGCTCATAAAGGCCCGGTACGCCAGGTTCACCCAAAGCAGCAGATGGCAACATACCGATAGAGCCTGTTAGCTGAGATGCTGCATCGGATAGAATGTCTCCAAACAGATTATCCGCAAGAATAACGTTCACATCTTTTGGTTTTTTCACCAACTGCATCGCCATCGCATCCGCTAGAATGTGATCCAATGGTTCATCAGCAAATTCTTCTTTGTGAAGCTTGATAACTTCTTCGCGCCAAAGAACACCAGATTCCATAACGTTTGATTTGTCTGTAGATGTCACACCGGGGTATGCACCGCCCTTGCCTTTACGACCTTTGGCGATTTCAAAAGCAACACGCGCAACACGGCGTACTTCAGAGCTGGTATAGCAAGCATTGTCATAGCCTTTGCGCTCGCCATTGCCCAAATCATCAATACCGCGTGGCTCACCAAAATAGACACCAGATGTCAGCTCGCGCACGATCATGATGTCGAGACCTTCAACAAACTCACGCTTCAGGCTAGATGCGTCGGCCAATGCTGGAAAACAAAACGCCGGACGCAAGTTGGCATAGACATCAAGCTCTTTACGTAGGCGAAGCAAGCCCATTTCAGGGCGCAAATGACGCTCAGAACCAGCCCATTTAGGACCACCAACAGCCCCCATGAGAATAGCGTTCGAATTTCTTGCTTGCTCTAAAACCTCATCAGTGAGCGGTGTTCCATGCGCATCATATGATGCTCCACCAAACAAAGCTTCAGAAAATTCAAGATCCGGAGCTACAACATCCAGAACACGACGCGCCTGCTCTGTCACTTCTGGGCCAATACCGTCGCCAGGAAGAAGGAGGAATGTCTGTGTCATGGAATAATCTTTCTTGTGTTATGAGAATTGCACTTCATATAGGCAAATTCTGCTACATGGCAATTGTTCAAAGCTTCTGCGTTCAAATTTATCTAAATTTCTATTTGCTGGTAAGATGCTTTGTATCATTCACAAACCGAACAGCCCGGTTCTGGAACAAATCATCTTCCTGCAAATATGTAAGCCCTGCCGGTGAAGCTCTAAAATTCACATATCCAGCATTATCAATTGGCAGGCCGATCCAAGCTGAAATTACAAATGTCAGTGCAAAACCATGCGTAACTATTACTGTATTTTCTACGTCTGAGAGTTCATCCATAAAATTATAAATGCGCTCAACAAACTGTCGTTTGGTTTCAGCCCCTTCAACACAGATATGATCCATTCTGTTTTCATGAGGTGCAAAGCTCATACGTTGATCTAACCATGTCTGCTCTTTGCCTTCAGCGACCCCATAGGAGTTTTCTCGCAGACGTGAATCCAATATGTGTTCCTTGGAAAAAGCACTGGCAATAAAAGCGGATGTCTCTGAAGCACGTTTCAAATCAGAAGTATAAATATCTACGCTTTGATCCCCGACTATCTCTTTTAATAGATTTGCAACAGATTTCGCTTGCTGATTTCCAAGGCCCGTCAGTCCGGTATCATACCAACCGCCAACTTTGTTTTCGATATGGTGAATGGATTGGGCGTGCGTTACGACAAAGACATTCCGCATATTATCTACCCTAAAGGTTATTACCGCTGGACGAGATCCGCGTTTTGATAAAAGCGCATATCCCGCTCCACAACGCCTATCTCATAAAGCCGTTTTTTAAATGAGATTGTGTGTTCAGCTTGTTGATGGGCTTCAAAGGCAGCTTCATCGACAAAGCGTTCGCGAATATTGAGAAGGTCAGAGTCTTCAAGATCAACAGAAAACGAAAACTCGAGACAGCCAGCTTCTTCATTGCAGGCTTTTACAAAATCAATAAAAACCTGCTTGTGCTTTTCCAACTCGCCGGCGGTTAGCTTCAAAGAGCCTTCAAGAAGTATCATAACGTTTTCAATACGTCGGCCATATTTCTTAGCATGATTTCAGTCATTTTGACTCGGGCCAGATTGTTGGTGAGCAACGGGTCCTCAGCAATAAAGGCTTCCAATTCCTTGCTGCTAGGAGCTGTCGCAATAATTACACCACCCGTGCGAGGCACTTTAGGGCCAGAAAACAAAAACAGTCCCTGAGCATAACCGCTACCCACAAATTCCAAATGCGCTGGAATATGCGGATCAACCTTGTCCATCGATACGATGTATTCCAAATCTATGACGTATATATGCGCCCCATCAGAGATGATTGACATAAATCTGACTTTCCCCGTTTAAAATTTTATGCCTTTTCAAGCCACGGCGTCATTATCTTGCGCTTGTTTTCATACGCTTCGATATCGGCACCGTGCGTCATAGACTCACCAATCTCGTCGAGTCCTTGAATCAAATTGGCCTTCCGACCTTGATCGATATCAAACGTGTATTCGGTTCCATCAGGTGCCGTCACTTTTTGCTCAGGCAAATCAACGGTAAATATGTGATTTCCACCACCTGCCTGTTGTGCAAGCTTGTCACAAACGTCTTGTGGCAACGCAATCGGCAAAATACCGTTCTTGAAGCAATTGTTGAAGAAAATATCCGCAAAAGACGGTGCGATTACACAACGAATACCTTGGTCCAAAATCGCCCATGGTGCGTGCTCTCTAGAGGAACCACATCCAAAATTATCACCAGCAATTAGAACAGATGCTTCAGAGTAAGCTTCTTTATTCAAAACGAAATCAGGGTTGGGTGTCCCATCCGCATTCGTTTTCATTTCAAAGAGCAAGCCCTCCTTGAGGCCTTCGCGCGTCACTGTTTTCAAAAACTGTTTTGGAATGATCATGTCGGTATCAACATTCGCCATCAGCGCATCACCAGATTTCAATGGAGCTGCAACACCGCGTAAAGTCGTAAATGGGGTCATAATGTGCCTCGATACATTCCAGTCATAACCATCGAACCGCTACCGTTTGGATCGTTCGATAAACAAAGTAGGTGTATTGCACGTTCTATTAAGGACAGTGAAGACTTGAGTGCCTTTTTTTCTGCCTGATCGTACATTGGACACATCGAATCCTGCAGATTTCACACGTTCATGCGCCAAATATATGTCATCAACAGCCCAACTTAATCCCCAAAGTTCATCATTTGCATCCAAATCTGCATCAACGCCAATCCGGCTTACTACTTCAATTGTTGCACTTCCTACTCTAAAAAACTGAAATCTGGATGCTAGGTCAGGACGCTCAACGTCCAATCTAAGTTCACACCCAAGCCGCGCGCCATACAGAGCACATGCGCGATCTGCATTTGTCGAATTTATAACGACATGATCAAGCTCAGAAACACTCCCTGCACCCTCATTTTGAAATGAGAGTTGGGTCTCAAGGTCGTTTTCAAGAACAAATTGGCGGACACCACCTGTCTGCTTGCCATCCAATCTTAGACGCTTCCAGCGGCGCACTTTAGACGTTTCGCTATCAACGCTAATTCCATCAGAAATAACACTCGGCTCCAGCCCACGCTGTATAAACTTTTTATGAGTCTTTCCAATGCTGTCACAAGCAAAAGCAAGACTTGCCAAACCACCTTGCCCTTCCGCAACCATTGTTTTGAGTTTATCGCCTACTGGTCCCACTCCCTGAGGCCCCATGAGCTCAAGCGCGGTATTCCCCAACTGAAAAAGAACAATGCCTGAGCCGTCTTCTTCATTTCCAGCAGTCCAATCAGGTTTACGGCCTAATAGCGCACTATAATCTCTAGTCGCTTGAGATAAATCATCACTAATAACAACAATATGATCTAACTTGGTCAGCATACAAAAATCACCACTCTACATTATCGGATATCCATATCAGACGTCCGATTCAAACCACTAAACTATTTTAGTTGGTTAAATAGAGAATTACAATTTTTGTTATACCTGCCCCGTTTGCAGAATACTGAATACAAATACACCGTCTTCTATTGCTAGAAGACGGTGTATCGCCCCTCCTCCAAGAAGGAAGGCATAGTCCTGAAGTGCCAGCTGGGTTGGGGGGGACGCAGGCAAATCGGGAACTATTCTATTCACTCTAACTTTTCTAATACAAGCTTAAGCCAGAGCATAGTTCGAATTTCATATTCCAGTCCAATTACCAACTTAAAAAAGGAGTAACCCTTTTATATTCAAGGTCTTGAACTTTCTCCAAATCTCATCCTATATAAGACGAATTCAGAAGACCGCAGTAATTACAGTATAAACTCAGAAATGCAATATAAATCTGCAGCTTTTATTTTTCAACCTGTAAAATAAAAAATATTCTAGATAGAAAATCAAAAACCAGAATTTTTCTTCTAAATACTTATCAGTACAGCGGAAGTATAAAATATATCATATTATCAAATACATAAAAAAACAATACTTATCTTGTTTTTTTCAACTTCTAATTTCACGATATACAGAATATAAAAATTAATTAACCGAGTACTGAAAACAATTTCTATAAATTACAAGGTTAAGGTTTCACGCCTGAAACGCGGCACAAATATCGAAAAAATCTACAACCAAGCAAAATCCACCTGAATTAGAAGTAAATTTTTACTCTATCTGAGATAGATTACAGATAAACACAGAGTAATTGCTGTCGCTCTTCCGAACTCAATTCGACTTGTTTTGGTGTCAACATTAATAAAAGCGCGCCCAATTGCATCGAAGACAAAGCATCCAATCCAACAAGCGGGGACGGCTTCGCATCAGGAAACAACATATCTTTAGATGGCAGGACACGCCGGCTCATGTGAACTTTAATAACGCTTGAACCAGTTTGTTCTGCTTTTTCACCCTGCATCCAAACACCATCTTTAGATGAGCAGCACCGTAATACGCCCTCTAATAAATGCTGCACACCTAACCGCGCCAAAGCATCAGACCCAATACGCTGAAACCCTGCAGCTTCCCAATCGACTTTCAAGTTAATATTTCGGGATTCAGCCAGCTGCCGAATGCGTACAAGTGATTGCTGAATTAATAGATCCAATGAACCTCCCGCCTGAGAAGACAAATCATCTTCCGAATACTGACGGATTGCCTGAATAGTTTCCCGCAAATGATCAACAAATTCACGCGAGCCAGGCTTTCCTGTTTCTCGCATGACATCACTTAAAGTCCCCAACCCAGATTCCAAATAAGTGAGTGGTGCCCTAAGTGCTTGGAAATTTCTTTCAACCAGAAACTTTTCATTTTCTGAATCTGTTTCAATAAAACCTGATGACTTTTCTTCAGGGGGTTTTGCAACAGCATGCAGGATAAGCTGCCTCACAAGACCTAGTGAAAGATCACTTTTATCAATGACTGCTTCCGCACCAATATTAATAGCTTTTTTTCTAATAAAATTAGTGTCGCCGTACGTAATGAAAACTATAGGTGCCGAAACAAGTTGTTTAAGTTTTAAAAAATCATCTTCAAGGGACACTGCATCAGGACGCTCAACATCGATCAAAACGATACTTGGCTCTAACGGCAAGTCAGTTTGAGAAAACTCTTTAATACTCGTACTAATTCGTAAATCTACATCACGCCCTTTGTCGAACATGTGTTGAGCAAGTTGAACGAATTTGGAATCGTCTTCAATCAGCTGAACAATCAACTGCTCACCCCCCAGGGTACAAATACAAACAAAACGCCAAAGACAACCGCCTCTAATTATCTACACATAGATAATTTAATAACTTTTCATCTTAATTCATTAAGAATCTAGTAAATTGTTCTTGTACACTAGTGTTTTCACCCGCTTATGCACAGAATTCAGCGCATGTGTTGCGTAATTCGAACAGTCGACCCGCTTCTTCGTCCTGCTTCATCAACAACGACAAGCTTGTAAAAACCTTCTTCTTTGGGAGTCCAAATCGTTTCTCCAAAGGCATTGGAAATGATTTTATTCCCCTGAACATACCAGGTCAGTTCACCGTCACCACGCGCTGAAAGCTTAAAATGACGCCCTTTTTTGTCCTGCCATAACTCACTTTTATCAGGTGGAAACAGAATTTCAGGCGGCAGTTTAGACACCTCAAAAGAGGCAAGTGTAAACGGCGTATCTCTGTCACTATCATTGTGGATATTTTGATTGGATTGATATCGACGCAAAGACTGTATTGAGACATCAAACATATCAAATAAAATCGGTAGAGCAGCCGCTCTTCCCGTCGCTCCCGGACGGGGCGCACCATCGGCTCGACCAACCCAAACAACGATAGCTAACCCATTGGACACACCCGCCGCCCAAGCATCTCGAAATCCATAAGAGGTTCCGGTCTTAAATGCGATTTGAGGCGCATTCTTGGTCAATGCAGATGGCATTCGCCCTTTAGGCGTAGGTGCAGACTTTAGAATGTCCAGCACCTTAGTTGCCGACTGAGCGGATAGAAATCGAACATGGGCTGCGCCAGCCTCTTTCTTGTGCTCACTTTGGATCCAGTTCAAAGGTGCTGCCTCACCTCCACCACCAAGCGCAGAATATAAAACGGCCATATCCCGCACTGTCAGCCCTACGCCTCCCAGC
Source organism: uncultured Hyphomonadaceae bacterium (assembly GCA_964352025.1). Lineage (GTDB taxonomy): Bacteria > Pseudomonadota > Alphaproteobacteria > Caulobacterales > Hyphomonadaceae > Hirschia. The sequence continues at coordinate 30,781 of CAYGPZ010000019.1, read as the reverse complement.
GCGAGCGCCAAACCGGCATCGGAATCAGCACGGTTGGGCAATTGCGGGTTCGTCCCCGCAAAGCTTAAACTCGCCGCAAACCTTGATGCACCTAAAGCTTCTAACGCGTGAACAGCGGGTACATTTAAAGAATGCTGAAGCGCCTGCGCAATAGTGACGTCACCCCGAAAAGTACGATCAAAATTCTCTGGCTGATATGATTTGAACCGTTTGGGCAAATCAGAGATATGCGTTGATGGTGCAGCTAGTCCTTCATCAAATGTCATCGCATAGATAAATGGTTTCAAAGTTGAACCAGGCGACCTGTATCGGTTTGTTAAGTCCAGCCAACCACCTGACCTGTCACGTTGTGCTGAGCCAACAGATGCCAAAACATTTCGCGTCTTGATATCAACGACGATTGCGGCAAGCTGCGCCTCATCTTCCAATGTATCGATGGTTTCAGAGGCTAAGCTTTCCAATCGGGTCTGCAATCTGAAATCTAGATGCGTGTGAATATCTGCCTGCATGGGTCTCGCGCGGCGGAGCGCCTCTTCTGCAGCTTGCCATGCAAAGGCCGGAAAGTTTCTTCGGTCAGGTGCCGCCGATCTAGCTGCCTCTTCTGCCCGATCAGAAGCGATTACATTCTTAGCGACCAACCGGTCTAAAACACGCGCTCTGGCTTTCACTGCTGCTGCGGGGCGTAAGTCTGGACGCCTTGCCTCTGGCGACTGTGGCAAAGCAATAAGAAGAGCAATTTCATCAGGCGTTAGAATTTTAGGCTCTCGCCCCAGATACGCCCAACTCGCAGAACGTAGCCCTTCAATATTTCCGCCATAAGGTGCGAGAGTCAGATAAAGCTCTAATATCTCTTTCTTTGATAAACGCGCTTCTAATTGAAATGCGCGAATAATCTGTTGAAACTTAGCTCCTAAAGTCCGTTTTTTTGGTTCAAGCAATCGTGCTGTCTGCATTGTGATTGTCGAACCACCCGAGACCACGCGTCCAGCCTTAGCAAGACTTAAACTCGCGCGCAGCATCGCTTGAAAATCAACACCAATATGCTCGTAAAAACGTTCATCTTCATAAGCTAATAACGCATTGATAAAAGCAGGATCAATATTGTCCAGATCGGCTTTTAGTCGCCACTTCCCATCTCTCAACGGAAAGGCCCTCAAAGGTTGTTCATTGCGATCGAGAACAACTTGAGAGATTTGAGCGGCTTTATGCAAAGGCGGTGGGAATATTAAGTCCAGCGCGCTTACTAAAATAACGAGGGCCAAGGAAATGTAAAACGCCCTTGGCCAAAGTTGTTTAATCGATATGCCTTTGAGAATATTCAATGGCTACTCCGCAGAAATCTGCACCCGCCCAGCCCCTGAACGTCCAAACACATCGGCGCGATACATATCTTCAGCAACGACACCTGGTAGAGCAAAATCACCCGGTGTTACAGCACGTACAACATATGCAAATTGCGCTCTATCACCATCCCTCACAGTCATAGACGCCAAGAAGCGATCATCCCGTGCTTCAGCAATGTCAGGATAACTAAGATCACCCACATAGCTATAAGGTCCTGATGTTTCTGGCGTTAGCACAGCCTGAATTTCCCAACCTGCAGGTAGCAGGTCAGCCACGATTAAAGGATGCTCTCTTTTATCCTGCGGTGTCACACTCAAAACGATAACAGCTTGGTCGCCGCGTTTCATATTATTCAGTGTCGTTTTACGTCCATTCATCCGGAAAACAGATTTATTGACGGTCAATCCATTGCGAATAGCTTGTGGTGCATTTTCCGGTGCTCCACGTGCAATACTCGTCACCCAAAGCGGGCCTTCTCCATCATTTGTGAATGTCGGAATTTGGGCTTCTTCATTGTCGCCATCAAATACTGTTTCTTCTACAAAGTATGACTTGCCTTCAGCAACATTCACAACGCTACCCTTCACCGACAAGTCCACATCTGTTGCACCTTTAGAAAGAGCATTTGCGGCCATTAACAAGAAAGCTTTTTCTTGTGTCGTCAGACGGTCAGGCTCTGGCAATTCACTGACAACTTCATTGGTTAGCTCTACAACCAGATTTGAATCATCAGTTTCAGCAGCCAATGCTAACAAACCAGCACTATCGCGGCGCGGTGTTTGATAATAATCGCCCGTATTATCATATCCAGCTGCTTCTATTGCAGAATCAAATGCAGATTTGGATCTCGCATTATCGCCAATAAAGTGAAGCGCCGCGCCGATTTGAGCCTTTGCCAATGGACTCTTGGTTTTGTCCAACATTTCATCATGCATATATCTAAGACGCGAAGCCTCAATCTCACCGCCACGTGCCAATACATAGGCGGCATAGGCAGCAGACCGATTGCTCAAATGCTCGTAATTGTCATTACTCCAGCGCGATGTGTAAACATCGTAATTATATCCAGAACCCCATTGGTTTTGTTGGGCAGCTACCTTGGCCAATGAAGCATAAGCTCTCTTCAAAGCAGCATCCGGTACAAGGTACCCAGCAGCCTTTGCACGGGCGAGAAAATCAACTGCGTAAGCGCCAACCCACGGCGTGGCATAACCATCTCCCATGCGCCATAGACCGATAGAGCCATCTGCGCTCTGACGGTTAAGTAGAGTCGACACTGCTTCCTGCACCTTCGAACTCACTTGAGAATCTGGTTCCAGCCCAGCTATTCCAGCAAGATTTGAAGAATATAGAAGCGGCATAGCGCGACTTACAGTCTGCTCCGTACATCCATAAGGGTATTCACTCAGGCTTTTATAAAGCGCTGAAGCATCCATCGGAATGGCAGATGCCGAGACCATTAGACTTGAAGACCCAGAAACAAAACCACTCAAACTATTCTGTGGTGGTGTCCAACTTTCACCAGGCTGTAGAATTACTTGCTCGACATTATTGACTGGCAAATATGGCGAACGAACCTCTATGCCGTATTCACGTTCAACCTGAAAATTATTTGGCCCTGTTAGCGTCATACCAATGCTGGAAATACCTTCTGCCGACGCCGTAATAGATGCCGGAATATCTGCGCGTTGGCTCTGGTTTAACATTGCCGTCAAATTCGGATCACCAATGCTTATGCCAGATGCACTCGAAAGCGCAGCATCATAATTACCCGGAGTGGCTGCAACATTATCCATCGTCACTGTCGCAATCGCTGTATCACCCGGAGCCAAGAAGCGCGGTAAAATCACTTCAGCCGGCACATCATCCCGCACAGTTAGAGGCTGATCGCCCGCCCCCATACCGGACTCAGACCAGACAACAGCCATCAAACGCAATTCACCGTTAAAGTCAGGAATGTCTAATTCAATCTCGGCCTTGCCGTCGCGGCCCATTGGCACAATGCCAGAAAAAAGCGCAACAGACTTCGTCGGCACAACTGTTAGACCTGCCCCACCTATCTGGTCACCACCAGATCGTGTTTCTGCAGCTGCTCCCTGATTGGGATCAAGAAGACGCCCATAGTCATCTTTAAGCGATACGCCCAATCCACGTTTTGCAAAGAAATGCTTTGCTGGATCCGGTGATCCAAACTTGGTCAACTGCAATATGCCTTCATCAACAGCAGCAAGCGTTGCAAATACAAGTTCACCACGCGGCCCACCATCTGTTTCCAAATTCACCGTGACTCTCTGACGTGGCTTAACGACCTCATCGACATCAAAAGACAATTCGAAAGTCCTGTTTGCGACATCAACAGGTGCATAAGAAACACCAACGGCGCGGCGTGGTCTTGGACGCGCAACTGGATCACGTGGTGTGAACACATTGACCATAATGTAAGCGCCACCGCCCCACTCTTCCGTGACATTGAAATCAACCTTCAATCCCTTGGCCGGAATGCTAAGAGTGCGCGTTTCAATGATAGAGTCGTTCGCGACCACGATTTCGGCTTCACCTGCATAAGGCGGTAATATCGTATAGCTGGCTTTTTTGCCGATTTGAACAGGATCATTTGGCGCAGAAATACGTACACGGTCAGGCGCTTCGACACCTTCTTGTGGACCACCGCCCCAACCAGCCCAGAAACCATAGCTAGCAACAGTACCAGTCGCTTCTTCTGTGAGGAGCAATTCATAATCACCCCAATCTAGTTCACGTGTTACCAAATTAGTGGGTTCAGATCCTTCAAGAGACAAAGAACCTTCTTGAATAGGAACAACGTTTCGTGTCCGTCGCCACTTCCAACTTCCGCCGCCTGTGCGATACCAATCATAATCCCAATCGATACGGACCAGTTGCCAGTTTACATTGCCCTGCTGCACTGTTCCATCAGATTTTAGCGCAACAACCTTAAATCTAGCGGCTTCATCCTGAGCAACACTACCATCAAATTCTGGCGCAATCCCAAGATAGCTTTCCTTCGGACGGTAAGGTAGGCGCACATCATCGCGAACAACACGACCACCGGGCTCCACCGCACTCACAACAGTTCGTAAACGTAGTGGTTTAGAACTTTCAATCGTTTGAGAGGCTAAATCCAATCTTAGAACAGCCTGCCCAGCTCCATCTGCCGTCGTGTCATTCAAACTGAATTCACGTTGGTGGAATTGCTCATCATGCTTCCCAAATGTGAAGTCAGAAAAATCAGCAAACGGTCTAGGATCAATTTCGACGCGTGTGCGCCCCTCAACAGTCAATCCCGCCCCAGGTGCACCATAGAGAAAGCGTACATCAGCATTTATCGCTCGTGCTTCATCCTTATACAGCGGCGAAGTGCTTTCGGTTTCAACTGTCAACTCAATACGCTGAGGCACAAAATCTTCAACTGAAATGCGTTCCGACCCGACAACTCCTTGCCCATCTACATCTAAATCAATGCGCCATATCCCGCGCGCAGCAGCTTTGGGAAGCTCATAAGACTGAGACAGACCACCAGCAGATAACCCACCTTCAAAGCGCCAATTTGCAGCCTCGACCCCATTAGGTGCGTATAAGCGGATAAACCCATTCGAAGACGAAACAGATCGTACCGCTAAATCACGCACCATTGCATTGATCCAGACAGTTTCTCCAGGGCGATAAATCCCGCGCTCTGTATAAATATATGCATCCATACCATCGGGAGCTGAACGTCCGCTCACCGGATATTGAGAAAGGTCGACAGCAGCGCGATCTAGATCAAGAACTGCAAAATCACCATTTTGATCATAGGCCATCACCATGCGCGGACTTTGAGGTCCATCTCCGCGCAACAATGCACCCGAAAATTTCACCCGACCCAGCAAGTCAGTTTTCTCTGATTTTAGAATTTCATTGCTTCGCGCCACCAAATCGATACGAACATCACGGGCGATTTTCGCTGTATCAATAGACCGCGTTGTAACCTGAAGACCATTGTCTCCCTGATAGGCTGTCAAAGCCAAATCAGTAACAATCAACCATCTCGCAGCTCGCGCCGGTTTGCTAACTTTCAAAGACCCAGTCGGAATTTCTTCAACTTCAATATAATAAGCACCCGGTTGTAGCTTCTCGACTGCGGACGCTAATGAAAAGACTGTTGTTGTTGCTAAATTACCTTTGCTTTCAACATCAACTTCACCAACCCATAATTTTTCTGAAACATTGGATGGGTCATCATCTCCACCTGTCCAAGAATATTCTCCACGACCTGCCGAAAATCCCTTTGTGATATTTTTAAAGACAAGCGCTCGATCGGTAACACGGGACACCTCGACCTTTAATGTCTCGACATTGACTGTCTCAATGCCAAGCCCATCCGCATCAATACGCGGCAGAATAACGCCATCGCCTTTGAAACCGACATAGCTAGGTCGATCTCCAAAATCGATAGAAATCGTTTCATCACGTTCTAATTTGCGATCTCGCCCGTTACCGGGCAGCCCCTTTTTCAAGGTAAGATCAGTTGGAGTTGCAAAGGCAAGCCCACCAACACAAAGGTTTGAACCTTCTACATTTAATGCAATTTGAACATCTTTGGGTGTGTCAACATAAGCTGAATAATCTGTTTTTGAACTTAGCGTATGACTGAATTCCAAGCAGGCTATTGGCGCGTCACCTTCTGTGTTTGCCGAATAGCGTATGAATTCAAAGTCTTTCGTCTTTTCTTCTTCAGCTCGTCGGGCTTTTTCGCCACGGACCGCTATATCGGGCCCCTCAACGACGTCTCGAATGTCACTAAGGTTCTGAGAAGGTGTTGAGGTTGGCTCTCCACAAGATGCTGCAACACTCAATAGTGCTGAGACCAATCCAACTTTTAAACTGCTCAAGACTTGAATACGCATGGTTTTCTCCATCCACCCACCAAGTTATCTTAGTGTGCGTCGCGCAATTTAGCTATAACAGTAATTAGAAAACTTAGATCCAGCTAAATTACTCTGATTGAGATAGTCACCGTAATAGTAAACAGCCTCAATGGCGCCGAATTCATGTTCTACTTGCAGCCATTTTTAGATTTATTTGGACTTGATCTCTTTTTTAGGGCCGCCCGGCATTATAGGACGGTTCTCATAAGCCCCCATGCTGACCATTCGATCATACATAACCAATGCGCCTGCAAGTGATACGTTGAGACAAAATTTCGTAGGAATTTTCACAACGTGATGGCATTTCTCGACCATCGCTGGGCTCAGATCGCCACGCTCTTTTCCTAGGACGTAAACAGCAGCTTTGGGATGTTTAAACTCAGGCAATTGAACGGCATCATCGGTCAACTCAATTCCGACAAGCTGGCACCCTTTGGGCAACACCATGTCATCAATACAATCCCAATTGTAATACGGGACATTTTCAAACGCTTTAGACGTATCAGAAGAATAGACCGTTTTGACTTCAACAGCCGCATCTACAGAATAAACAAAACTCGCCCCAAAAGCATGGGCTGTTCGCATCAATGCTCCCATATTGCGAGGCTTTGATATTCCCTCCACACCTATGCCGAAATAGCCCTTCATTAAATTGTACCTACAAAGACTTTACCATTGGAGTGAATAGACCCGCGCGCCATACTCTCGGTCACAAATGGCATCGTTATTCGCCCAAGCTTATCAATACAGATCATGCCGCCACGCCCGCCTAAAAATACTACATTTTCAAGGACTTCTCGAGCTGCCTCATCAACACTTTTGCGTTTGTAATTTATACGAGCAGAGACATCCGTTGCAGCATTTGCACGAATGAAATCTTCTCCAGCACCAGTGCATGAAACAGCAACACGTTCATCGGCCCAAGTGCCAGCACCAATTATCGGGCTATCTCCAACGCGACCTGTTTTTTTATTGGGTGCTCCACCCGTTGATGTTGCGGCGGCAAGTCCACCTTCAATATCAAGCGCAACAGCACCAACAGTTCCAGAGTTTTTACCTTGCTCTAGATCAAAGGATTCGGACTTTACAGGCGTATAATAGTCTTTCGGGTTTTTGACCTTTTTACACCCCTGCTCGTCTGCAAATTTAGCAGCCCCATCTCCAACTAACATGACATATGGCGTGTTCTTCATGACACGTTCGGCTACATTGATCGGGTATTTAAAACCGCTCAGGCCAGCGACTGCTCCAGCATGACGTGTTTCACCATCCATGATCGCAGCGTCGAGCTCGAATAGACCATCCTGATTTGGTGAAGATCCTTTACCAGCCAAAAACAGACCGCTCGCTTCAAGCTCTCGAACCATTGCCTGAACGGTCTCCACCGATGAAGCACCATCGGCCAACATTTTGCCGCCTTGTTTTAGCAAGTCAGCCAAAAATTCTTCTTTAAGCTTATCTTTTTTGGAGCTGCCGAAACCCGCTCCGCCATGCAGCGCTAAAGCCCAAATGTCTTTACTACTTTTCTTGGACTTCTCACTCTTACTCATGGAGCTACCTTCTTCGGAGCCTAATTCTTTCTTTCGAATAGTTTTTTTACACTATTGTGACAAGCCTAGAACGCATTCGATTTAAAACTCAAAATTGAGAAATCGATATTTTTTATTATTTCAAACACATTAGTTCGACATTTTCATTCACATCAAGATGTAATCGGAACAAAGCAACCATTGCAAAACACGTACTGAATTCATCCGTTGGACCGACTGTATTAATTTTGTTTAATACCTATTTTCGCCACAAGATTAAGTATGTAATGAGACAACATCGACTACTCATTATTGCCGAAGGTTCAAACAAATGAAATTACATTTTTCATTGATTATTGCTGCTAGTTTAATTGCAAGCGCATGCTCTACAACATCCGCTCCCGCAACGAATACAAAACCAGCCCAAACCGATGAGATTAAAAAAGCAAACTCACCTGCTGATTTAGTCCCATCAACAGCTGCAATCATTGATATCTCAGCTTCATCAACATGGACGGCTACCGAACTGTTATGGCCTGAATCACCATTTATGAAACTTGCTGACACATCGGCAGAAGATAAACAAATCAACGGATTATCGTTCAACTGTAATACAGATACTGGTTCAATATCTGGCTCGTTACAAAACCAGTCCAGCGAGAATACCGGAAAAGCAGCTGCATTCTCACTACGCACATCTAACGGCGAAGCTATGACATTGCTCGGCATGTATGCTCAAAACAAAATGACGAAATCTACAGATTTTGTTTTTAAAACGGACTGGCGTGCAATGAAGGCTATCAGCAATGCTGAACGCGTAGATTTCATTGATCCAAACGGTATTTCACAATTAGCGTTGGTGAAAGACGAAGCGCCACACAGAGGCAATACACAATTGTTGGCGTCTTCCGAAAATTTTGAAGATACACAAGTAAAACTCTATTACTATTGTAACCCCAAATAGTCAGACAAACAAAAAAGCCGGATACATCATCCGGCTTTTTTTAATTTGGTAATGCTGGAACATCATCAACTTTGGATGCCAATCCATCCAGTTGCTCAAAATATTCTTCACTATTCTTCGTATCATCTAGAAGGACGTAAGCATCCGAGGTCTTACGTAATATGAACCTGCGCCAATTTACACGACTGCGAAATATCCAGACTTCTTTCGGGTTTTCAGGAAGTGCGGCCCACCCCGTCCAAGGATGATCCTTACTTAAAGAACGCCAAATACCATCTATGTTGTCGATTTCAGTCTGTGAAAACAATGCCATTATATTGGTCCATCAAATTACTGCTTCCCCACAAACAGCTTTCTTATTTTATTGATATCACACTGAGACAAAATTCGTAACAAATTGTTAGCACGTCCTAGCGGTAGAATTCCAAAGCACAAAAAGTATATTTTTAATATAAAAATCAAATAATTACACCAAGCCCAGCACATCGCGAACGATGCCTTTCAATAGCTCATTGTCGCGAATCACTTGTCCAAAATCAAAAAGAAAAAAGCCCGAGCCTATAAAAGACCCGGGCTTAAGTAGCACGATTAGGGAAGACCAGACCTCTAACCGTGGAATTTGTTGAGTTAGATTAAACTCGAATTAGTTTTGAAATAGTGAAAGAACTGTCTGAGGTGCCTGATTAGCAATAGAAATTGCTTGAACACCTAATTGTTGTTTCACTTGCAACGACTGCAGTAGCGCACTCTCTTTACCAAGATCAGCATCCACCAAACTTCCAACACCTTCAGTGATCACGCTTTGAAGACGCGTTACGAAATTTGCATGGTTATCGATCTGCTGAGATGAGCCACCTAAGCGAGCCAAAGCACCATTTACGTTGGTCAAACTTGTTTGAATTGCATTGAATGCAGTTTGCGCATTAGCTGCACTGCTCAAATCATGCGTTGCTGGATCCAATGTTATAATTGGCCCACCTGCAGTAAAATTCTCTGATGCTATGCTAAGTGTCGTCGTCGCAGAGGCATCCGCAACAAAGTCCAACCCACCTGGAAGTGAGTTATCAAGCAAGTTTACGCCATCAAACTCAGCAGATCCTACGATTTGCCCGAGCTGCTCAATTAAGCTAGAAAAGTCTTCCTGATATGCGGCTCTAGACACTGCATCGATATCGTCTTTGGTCGCAGCAAGCGCTTTATCTCTAATCTGGATAAGAATATCTGATACGGTTTCACCAGCTGCAATCGCGATGTCACCAATCGATTTCGATCGATCCAGACTAACTTGAATAACGTCATACGCGTTGTTTTCACCGCGCAGATTTTGCGCAACTGAAAAAACAGCCGCATTGTCTTTGGCACTGGAAACCTTCAACCCCGAGCTGATGCGGTCGGTTGTTTCTTCCAGACTCTTAGTCGTCGCGTTCAGATTTTGCAACGCGTTGAACGACTGTGCGTTATTGTTGACGCCGTTTACCATGATCTGTCTCCAAACGTGGTCTTCCGGGTGGTCCCGAATTTTTCGTTAGAGATAGAATTGAACCGGTTTCGTTAATACTTCCTTCGCATTCAGAAAAAATACGAAAGTTTTTTTCAAATTTAGATGAAATTAAACAGTTCGATCGAGCCAGAGACCTTTTGATCCACCTGATTGTTTCGCAAATTCTAGCCAATCTGCATCTGGCCATTGTCGAATAATTTCGCCACTGTCAGGGTCAATCAAGCTATGTACGAAACGGCCCGTTTCGCTGTCTTTTTCTATAACAAGCTTACCTTTTTCAAGGCCATGCTGTTTTGCAATTTCTTCGACAAATTGTTTGCGCCGCGCTTCAACTGCTTCAGCGACATCCTTTTTGTCATTTTGTTGTGTATCCAATGATACACGATCCGGACGTACAACATCCAATTTTGATGAAGTTGCCGGGACTGATGTTAACTCCGTTCCCATTTCCTTAACTCCTGCCAATTGCCTTTTGCAATCCGCCCTAATTAAATTCGAAACCTCTCCCCGCTCCGATTAGAAACGGGGAGAAAATTCGAAATGTCTTATCTAAAGAAAGACAATGCCAATCCAGAAGAAGAATTCGCAATAGATAGAGCCTGAACACCAAGCTGTTGCTTAGTTTGTAGAGACTGTAATTTTGCAGATTCTTTTGCGAGGTCCGCGTCAACAAGGTTACCGATACCAGTTTCCATAGCATCAGATAGCTTTGTTACGAAGTTTGAGTGTGTTTCCAATGACTTAGAACCAGTACCCAAGCGAGCCAAAGCAGCGTTCACATTGTCAATTGAAGTTTCGATCGCTGTAATTACGTTACCAGCTTTAGTTACTGTGTCGATGTCTGATCCAGCAGTCAAAGTGATTGTTGAACCTGTCAAAGACAAGTCTTCTGCACCAACAGTAATTGTGCTTGAACCGTCAACATTCGCCAAAGCTGTGATGTCATCTGCACCGTTTTTCAACAAGTTCGCACCGTTAAACTCAGCATTGTCTACGATTGTTGAGATTTGGTCACGAAGTGCTTTAAAGTCTTCGTCATAAGCTTCACGTTGCTCTGAAGTCAGAGTTTCGTCTTTAGCACCAAGTGCTTTTTCTTTCATCTCAACGAGAAGATCAGAAACTGCTTCACCAGCTGCAATCGCTGTATCAACAGTTGAACCAACGCGGTCCAGAGATTGTTGAACGACTTCATATGAAGCAACATCAGCGCGCATACCTTGAGCAATAGCAAATACGGCACCATTGTCTTTTGCACTTGCGACTTTCAAACCAGTGTTAATACGAGACTGAGTGTCTTGAAGCTGGTTAGAAGTTTGATTTAGCTGTTGTAGTGCAACCATTGCACCGTGGTTTGTGTTTACGCTCGTCATTTTGACGTACCCTCTTTTCGATCTTGCCCCTCAGAGCAAGTGTTAATGAAAACCAGATCATTTTAATCTGGAGGCATTTTGCCTACCTAGTACGTCGCAAGTCCCATGCCGGAATTAGGGTTAACAAATCACTCAAATATATTGATTTTTAAGTGTTTTTTGTTCTGTTCGTAAAAAATGTATGAAGATTGATTTTTCAAGTATTTGACGCTTTTTGCCGATCGGCAATTATTACCCAGTAATGGACCTGGCACTTTTTACCTACATGTACCGCCAAATATTAACAGCAGAGATAAACCGGCCGAATCTCTAGGTTAAGTTGAAGTAAATAGAAACCAGTTTTCCTAATCTTTTTGAAAACAAAAAATCCCACCCTGCTCAACCCAATAAAAAAGGAGAATGACTTGCGCCATTCTCCACTTAGTTTGTTTCTTACGCCAAGCATCACCACGAGGCGTAAGAATATATTCCCTAACCTTATCTGAAGAAGGATAGAGCCAATCCAGAAGATTGGTTTGCAATAGATAGAGCCTGTACACCAAGCTGTTGCTTGGTTTGTAGAGACTGTAATTTTGCAGATTCTTTTGCGAGGTCCGCATCAACAAGGTTACCAATACCAGTTTCCATAGCATCAGATAGCTTTGTTACGAAGTTTGAGTGTGTTTCCAATGACTTAGAACCAGTACCCAAGCGAGCCAAAGCAGCGTTCACATTGTCAATTGAAGTTTCGATCGCTGTAATTACGTTACCAGCTTTAGTTACTGTGTCGATGTCTGATCCAGCAGTCAAAGTGATTGTTGAACCTGTCAAAGACAAGTCTTCTGCACCAACAGTAATTGTGCTTGAACCGTCAACATTCGCCAAAGCTGTGATGTCACCTGCACCATTGTTCAACAAGTTTGCACCGTTGAATTCAGCATTGTCTACGATTGTTCCGATTTGGTCGCGAAGCGCTTTAAAGTCTTCGTCATAAGCGTCACGTTGCTCAGTTGTAAGTGTTTCGTCTTTAGCACCGAGTGCTTTTTCTTTCATTTCGATCAAAAGATCGCCAACAGCTTCACCAGCAGCAATCGCTGTATCAACAGTTGAACCAACGCGGTCCAAAGATTGTTGAACAACACCATATGAAGCAACATCAGCGCGCATGCCTTGAGCAATAGCAAATACGGCACCATTGTCCTTCGCACTTCCAACTTTCAAACCCGTGTTAATACGGGACTGAGTCATCGCAAGTTCGTCGTTAGTTTTGTTTAGCTGTTGTAGTGCAATCATTGCACCGTGGTTTGTGTTTACACTCGTCATTTTGACGGCTCCTTACTGGAATATATATAGAGCATTTTGCTCCCAGAAACTTTTTGTCTCTGCCATAACCCTCGCAAACACGATGCCAGTCTGAATTTATTAAAGAAAAAAGCGGAAACGCCCTTAAACAAGGGAATGAACGTTAACAGAGAATAGAAAAATTAAACTTTACAGGAATTTAGCATAAAATTTGCCGAGTATTTACTAGGCAATACTTTCCCGTCGGCAAAACCTGACCCGGTCTGACCCGCCTCATTTCGTGAGGCACAAAAAAACCGCCCGGAACCGTGACAGGTTCAACATGGCGGGGATCGTCATCAGACGCGCTTTTTGCGCACACAAAACAAACGGAGCAATCCTCAATTGGAAAATTATATTCCCAAAGAGGCGGCCAGGGCGAGAATTTTCGTCTCGCCCTACGCCAGAACGCCTTCTAACCTTGGAAGAGCGAATTAATGATGGCTGGTGCCTGATTTGCAATCGATAGTGCTTGTACTCCCAATTGTTGCTTGGTCTGCAACGATTGAAGAGCGGCACTTTCTTTTGCCAGATCTGCGTCAACCAAATTACCAATCCCTGTTTCTAATTGATCAGCCAATTTACCGACAAATACATTGTGTATTTCCACGGCTTTTGCGCTAGTCCCCAAACGTGCCAAAGCAGCATTCAGGTTTTGAATAGAAGTCGAGACGGCTGCAATAGCTGTGCTCGCCTGCGTAACAGTAGCAAATGATTGCGTCGATGCTACAGTAATAACTGCACCACTAAGTGACATATTTTCAGACGCCACTGTCAATGCGGATGAACCATCAGCATTTGCAATTGCCTCTATCTCTGTCACAGACCCATCAATCAAGTTAGCGCCGTTAAATTCGGCGTTACTTACGATTGCTGCTATTTGATCACGAAGAGCTGTAAAATCTTCGTTATACGCAGAACGCTGTTCCGTCGACAAAGTAGTATCTGTCGCAGACAACGCCTTCTCTTTCATATCAATCAACAAATCAGAAATTGCTTCACCCGCAGAAAGTGCCACGTCAGTTGTTGACTGAACACGGTCCAAACTCTGTTGTGCCACACCTAAGCCTGAAACTTCCGCGCGCATACCTTGGGCAATGGCAAAAATGGCACCATTATCCTTTGCGCCGGCTACTTTCAAACCGGTATTGATACGAGTTTGCGTCTCTGAGAGTTGCATATTCGTCTTCGATAGTTGTTGTAGAGCGATCATCGCTCCGCTGTTTGTATTTACCGACAATGAAGCCATTGTAAGTTCCCTTTCATTCTGTAAGGAGGAGGCTATAGCCACCGAACATTTTGTTCATAGAAATCGAAGCAATTTCTGGGCCAATAGATCAAATTTCATGTAAATTTATAATTATTTGATTTTATTATGTTTTTTATCAACTATGTGCATTAGAAATGAGATAAATCAGCAATAATTTCCATACTCAAATTCTGACTAGGAAAATTCGTCCTAGTAAGATGAAAAACGTGCCTATCCAAAGCAATGAAACCTGTTATTCAGATTGAAATTTTGCGGTTTTGCTCCCGCCTTCATCCAAGATCAGTAACGGTGAATAAGATGCTCGAAGCTGTACTATTTGATTGTGACGGGGTTCTCGTTGATACGGAAATGCTAGCGCTTGATTTAGAAGTCGATTTCCTCAGAGCACACGGTCTAATTTATGATCGAATGGAGTTTGCAAAGAGCTTTATTGGCAAAGACAGCATCGCTATGCGCGCTGAAATCGAAGAAACATACTTCTCTCAGCTCGGCAAACCCATTCCCGATACCTTGTTAGATGATATGTGGGCTGCACGAGATGAGCATTTTGCAGAAAATCTGACTTCGATTACCGGTGCAGAAAAAAGCTTACAAGCTTGGCACGGCAAAAAGGCGGTCGCTTCGTCTTCCAAACTCCACCATTTAAAAACAAATCTTACAAAAACTGGATTAGCAAACCTCGTTTATCCAAGTGTTTTTTCCGCCGAACAGGTCGCTCGCGGTAAACCTCACCCTGATGTATTTTTATTCGCCGCTGAAAAACTTGCCGCAAATCCAGAAAAATGCCTGGTCATCGAAGACAGCATAAATGGTGTTAAAGCTGCCCGCGCAGCAAATATGACTGTAAGGGGATTTCTTGGAGGCGGACATGTTTGGCCAGAACTATCAGTACAACTTCTAAAATCCGGTGCACATAAAATTGTTCAAAACCATGAAGAGCTTTCATCTCTACTGGCTGACCACTGCACATAAAAAAGCCAGCAGATGATAAACCTGCTGGCTCCTTCAGTCTAAACTTTTATATTAGAACTTAAATTTCAAACCTGATCGAATTGTCGTAAAATCAAGATCATTTACACTGGTAAGTCCACCTTGATCAATCGGTGTTTCAAATTCAACATCATTTGAAATTCGCACTTCGCCGAAAGTAGATATTTTATCTGACAGACCAATTTCAACACCTGCACCATAGACAAATGTTGTTTCTTCAATCTCAGCAAAATCAGTTGGTGGCGCGAATGTGTAAGATAAATTCACATTACCATCATACTGAGCAAGTCCAACAAGCCCATATACAGAAAAAGTATCCGTAATCTGCTTACCTAAGTGCACGTCAACACCATAGCTGCTCTTAAGTTCAACTTGGCTTACAAGCACATTGTTCAGGTTTTTAGTTTCAGCTGTTTCGTCTGCATAAAAACCTTCAATTTCAATGTAAGAATCAGACAACACATCAAATCTGTAACCACCACTTACATAAAAGCTTGCGCCTGTGTCTTTGTCAGAAGTCGAAATGCTCGGTCCACCAGCTGGGCCAGTGTTTGGCTGATTTGAACCAGTATTTCTTGTCAGGGTTTGTGTCAAACTTGTCGAATTCAAACCACCTGTTACGTAGAATCCGTTGTCTGCATACGCAGCACCACCGACCAATACAGATGACGTCGCAGCGGCTATTGCGAGTGTACGAAATTGAGTGATCATTTTTAAGCCCTCTTTGATAAACAAACGCCCCTCTGGCGTAAAATTATCAAACGACATCAAATGATCACAAGGAACTGAACTTATTGAAAAAATCGAATAACGAAGCCTCTCACAATGTTGATATATAATAACATTTTCGTGTGATTGGTTGGCAAATCCAGTACAAACAGACTATTCTTCAAACAATAAAAAAGCGTCTTCGTTAGAAGACGCTTTTTTAAATTCAAATATAGATTTTCTAAGCAACCGCTGAAGAATCGCTAAGGTTTTGGCCCTGCCCTTTGGCAGCCGCCAAACCTTGCATAATATTGCGATTAATATCGACCAAAGTCTCAATTTCATCTCGGTTACGAGACGCTTCTGACGAATGCCGGCTCACAAACATCGACAGAGAAATAATTCCCGCGCGTAAATCTTCTGGCAGAGCATTTCCCGGCTGAGCACAATCCATGGCCATTGCGCTCCACACCCGACGGTTTTTGTCGAGAGCTTCCACAACTTTTCCAAACTCATGCTTTTCAGCCTTTTGCGCCTCTATTAGATCACGTGTGACCTCAGCAAAAAGCCGAAACTCAACATCACGCGGATCTGCGGTCCTGTTTGCTGTCTTCTGGTAGGCTTGAATTGACATTGCCCAAAACTTCCTCTTCGTACGCGATTAATTTACGGCAACGCCCTAGCGCCTTGTAATAATCGCCTCCCATCACGTCGCGCGAAAGAGATACACATTCCTTGAGTACGTCTGCATTTGTAATTGCATTCATAAACTCAGTGATGCGTAGGACAAATTCCTCATATTGCTCACCGCCGGGTGTTCCGCCATCCAAATACATCATCATCACAGGGAAGTAGATGTGTTTAGCTGGAGTCTTCACGTCGTCGGGTTGCATAATATCTTTTTCACGCAGGACCGAAGCCTTATTTTGTAAGAGCATGACACAGCGGCGATCACCGTTTTGCAGGACAGCGCCGTTCACGACGAATTTTTCTTGCGGTTTCAACGATAGCTTTAATGGCATTTTCTCTGGCCTCGAATTTCTGGCGTTTCTCGCCTTAGGTATGAACACTAACCGCCGTTTATTAACGACTGATTTAACGATTCAGAAAACTCACATTTCCTGTTTGTTAAAAAACTTGGTGCAAACACTCTATAAAGTATTCACTTCCTGTAGAGACCAGAAGGTACACGGCATGATTGATTTTTTACATAATACTGAAGGTGCAGTCGGTAATGTTATGGCATCCAAAGCCATCTCAGACGCCAGCAACTTGAGTGTAAATGCCGCCACTCCCAAATTGAAAAAACTGAGAAAGCACTGCCGCAAATCAGCGCAATTGCTAAATCAGGGACACTTCAAGGAGGCCGGGAAAGAAGCCCTCGCCGCTCTGGACATCAATGAATTTGATCCACTCGCCAACCATGTTGCAGCCATTGCAATGGACCGCATGGACAAGTTCGAACCAGCACTCAAACTCTACATGCGTGCCATTAAAGCAGACCCAAAAAATGCCGAGCTATACAGAAATATCGGCCTCCTCGCATGGCGCATGGAAAAACTGGATGTTGCAGAAAAATTCTTTCGCCTTGAAGGTCAAATCGCTCCAGATTCTTGGCAACCTAAAAATAATCTAGGAAATGTTCTTCGCGACAAAGGCCAACTCGATGACTCTCTGGAATTGTTGAGAGCTGCTATTTATCAGCACCCAGAAGTCTCAGAATTGTGGACCGCAATCGGTTCAACAGCGATTTTTCAATTGCAAACAAATGAAGCTCTTCAGTTTCACGCTGAAGCTGTCCGACTGGCCCCATCTAATGCAAGAGCACACCACAATCTCGGTTTTACGCATCAAACCGATGGCGACAATGCACAGGCTATTACGCACTTTAAAGATGCGCTGAAGTATCACAAACCAGATAGTTTCGAAGCTGCTGCATCGCAATATGCATTATCAAACGCCATGCTGGCCTGTGGTCAGCTCGCAGATGGCTGGAAAGAATACGAAATCCGCCACAACAAATACTCGCCGGATTACACCGAATATCTAATGCCTATGCCTAAATGGGAAAACGAGGACATTCGCGGCAAGAAACTTCTGCTCGTCGGAGAGCAAGGTCTAGGGGATGAAGTCCTATTTGCATCCGTTATCAATGATATGCTGGATATGCTGGGACCCGATGGAGAACTCGGCATAGCTGTCGAGCCTCGTTTAGTGCCATTATTCGAAAGATCATTCCCGACGGCTGAGATATTCGCTCACAAGACTGGCCGCGTAGATGGCGTGCAAAAAAGAGCCATTGTCCAACAAGATGAAATCGAAGGTTATGAATTGTGGGCCACATTAGGTGCCCCTCTCAAACATCTCCGCAATGATATTTCTGATTTCAACCAGCCTGAGAATGGCTTTTTAGTTCCAGACCCAGATCGTGTCGCGTACTGGCAAGAGCAATTGTCAAAGCTTCCAGCAGGCCGCAAGGCCGGAATTCTCTGGAAATCCAACGTTATGGATATCAAACGTGGACGCAATTTCGCTAGCTTTGATAAATGGCAACCTATCCTCGACACGCCAGATACGACGTGGATAAACCTTCAATACGGTGATGCCGAGGAAGATATAAAGCGCGCCAAAGACAAGTTTGGAGTTGAGATCCACACAATGCCAGGCATTGACCTAAAACAGGACCTTGATGATATCACTGCGCTTTGTAAGGCGTTGGATTTAGTTGTTGGCCCAATGAACGCCACAACCAATCTGGCAGGCGCGTGTGGCGTACCGTTCTGGCTCTTATGGCCCCAAACAGCTTGGACTCAATTGGGGACTGGGCAAATGCCTTGGTATCCTAAGACACATACTTTCTCTCCTAAAGAGCTCAAAAACTGGAAACCAGCGATTAAGAAATTGGCTGATGCCCTTTTAGAAGACACTCAAAAAACAGGCAAAGAAAAAGCAGCCTAATAAGGCTGCTTTGTCAGATAAAGATTTTATAAAATCTTAGGCCTGAGATTCTGGCATACGCACAATAAGACCATCCAGATCATCACTTACGGTGATCTGGCAAGACAGACGCGAATTGCTTTCTACATTTTCAGCAAAATCGAGCATGGACTGTTCCATGTCACCCGGTGCGCCAACCTTCTCCAGGAAAGCTTCGTCAACATAAACATGGCATGTCGCACACGCACATGCGCCACCACAATCAGCATCAATACCCGGTACTGTCTCTCTGATGGCGGCTTCCATAACAGAAGTCCCTTTTTTAGCTTCCACCGAATGTTCTGTACCGTCAAACTCAACAAAAGTAATTTTAGCCATTAATGCTCAATCTCTCAGTTTTCAAACGTAACGACACTATCTCTTAATGCCGACATCAATCTAGCTCTGTCGTTATGTGGAGCCAGTTTACCATTTGCGCAAGATGTAGTTCTCAATATCTAAAACTGCAAGTGCGGCATATAAGGGAAATAGAAAATACCAAGTGTATTTGCCTATAATCAAAGCTTGTATCTAGCTTAAACCTTTGCCATCAAGATTAACCATAACTCGGATTACCAAAGCAAAGCACATGCAATGACTGCGTCTTCACCGACCCTGACTATTTCACTGCCCACTGAAAAAGAGACATTTGCGCTCGCGCAGCGCCTCGCTCCTCTTTTAAAACCAGCTGATGTGATTGCGCTTAATGGTGATTTAGGAGCCGGAAAAACAACATTTTCCAGGGCTTTGATACGCGCTTTATTGGAAGACCCTGAATTGGATATTCCAAGCCCGACATTCACAATCGTTCAGAGCTATCATGCTGAACAGTTTCCAATTTGGCATTTCGACATGTACCGCATTGAAGACCCAAGTGAATTGGAAGAAATTGGATTTGAAGAAACAATTGATGGCCTAGCCATCATTGAATGGCCAAGCCGAATGGGTGAAGAATTACCGCAATTTCGGCTCGATATAACCTTGGAATTTACTGAGACTGGCCGAGAAGCAACGCTTATCGGTCTTGGCGATGAATGGATGAACAGACTTGCAAACTTCAGATAACCCTTCTCGCGAAGACCTGCGCATCGCTTTTCTTCAGAAACACAACTGGTCTGATGCTATTCGCACACCACTCGCTGCGGACGCATCAACCCGCCGTTATGAACGTTTGAGCCGAAATCTGGGCACAGAATCAGCCATGCTCATGGATGCGCCCATTCTTGCCGAAGGTGCGCCCTGCCCGCCCAATGCAGATGAAGCAAAACGCAATGAAATGGGCTGGAACGCTCAATCGCGTCTCGCCGCTAGTCGTGTCGAAGCATTTGTGGCAATTGCAGCTCACCTTAATGCTATCGGGCTTTCTGCACCGAAAATTTATGCATTCGATCTCAAACACGGTTTTGCAATCCTTGAAGATTTTGGCGACGCAATTTTTGCGCGGGTTATCGAACAAGGTGAGAATGAACCTCGCCTTTATGCTGCTGCTGCAAAAGCGCTTGCGATTGTCCATCAAATACCGGTGCCGTCCTCCCTACCAGCAGGTGATACACACTGGCCAATTCTAGAGTTTGACCGTCTTGCTTTATCAGTCAATGCAGATCTGTTTGTCGACTGGATGCCCGTTTTTGACCCTGATACAAATGTCAGTGAAACTGATAGACAAGCTTGGGAAAACGCCAAGCAAAACCTCATAGATCAAGCGCTAGAATTTCCGCGCGCCTTGATTATGAGGGACTATCACGCCGAGAATTTGATCTGGTTGCCAGATCGCGCTAACGCAAAAAAAGTCGGACTGTTGGACTTCCAAGATGCCGTTTTAGGTTGGGGTGAATGGGATTTTGCCATGTTGCTTCAAGATGCGCGCAGAACAGTTACATCGACTGCGACTGAAGCAGCTATTTTATCCTATCTTGAAGAAACAGGCGGAAGCCGTGAAGAGTTCGATAAACGTCTCGCAGTTCTGGGTGCTCTAAACGCATTGCGGGTTGCTGGAATTTTCGCCCGTCTCGTCAAACGAGACAACAAGCCAAAATACGAAAACTTCCAACCACGACAGCTAAAACTGCTCGCACAAAACCTCGCCCACCCTGCTTTGGCTGAAATGAGAGGCGTGTTCAAATCAATCGCGCCACACATATTGGAGATGGCATAATGACGATTAAAACCGCCATGCTGATGGCCGCCGGACTTGGCACCCGCATGCGCCCTCTCACAAATGACCGTCCTAAGCCATTAATCGAAGTTGCAGGCAGGACATTGATTGATCGCACATTGGACAATCTAGTCGCCGCAGGCATTGAAAAAGCAATTGTGAACGTCCACTATTTTGCCGACATGGTGGAATCTCACCTCGAAAAACGCACTGACATAGACATTATCTTTTCTGATGAGAGAGACGAATTGCTCGAAACCGGAGGAGGCGTTGTAAAAGCACTACCTCATCTAGGAAGTGATCCAGTTCTCATCTGCAATACAGATGCATTTTGGCTCAATGATAATGCCAAAACAGTATCAGAACTCATCGCAAATTTTCATCCAGAAACAATGGATAGTCTTCTATTGCTTGCCAAGAAAGAGCACTCCCTCGGTTATCATGGCAAGGGTGATTTCTCACTTGCAGATAATGGCGAACTCAACCGCCGAGGCGATGCGCCATCAGCACCATATGTCTTTGCGGGTATGTATGCTTTCAATCCAAAGACAATATCAGATCTAAAAGTCGAGCCTTTTTCCGCCAATATCTATTGGAATAAAAGCAAATATAACAATCGATTATATGGCCAAGTGATAGAACCGTTTTGGATGCATGTTGGTGACCCGCAAGCCCGCCAAGATGCCGAAAGATACATACTGGAAGGAAACGCTTAGCGCATGAGCATGGCCCCCATTCCAGCAACAGAAATTTTCAATCAGCCTAATCCGCGGATTTTCACAATTCCGCCTGCAACCAGTTTTCTTGATGCCATCGCCAATACGCTCAGTGATGCGCTTGATCTCAAAAATGATCCCGCAGCCCTTGCCCGCACAGTCCTATTTTGCCCCAACAAACGTTCTTCCCGCGCTCTAGCAGAAGCCTTCCACAAACGCGCTGTAGGTTTTGGCCATAAGGCTCTTATCGCTCCTGAAATCAGAGTGTTAGGTGACTTGGAAGATGACCATACCATCGCCCCTATTGGCGTATCCGAGCTAGAGTTAGGCCCTCCGCTGCCGTTATCAAAAAGACGTGGCGCATTGGCAAAACTGGTTCAGGCATTTCGGGGCGATGATCCACTCCCGCCCAGCTCAGCTATCGCAGCCGCTGACCAACTAGGGAGCTTGCTGGATCAGTCAGCAATGGGTGAAGGAACGGATTGGGAT
Source organism: uncultured Hyphomonadaceae bacterium (assembly GCA_964352025.1). Lineage (GTDB taxonomy): Bacteria > Pseudomonadota > Alphaproteobacteria > Caulobacterales > Hyphomonadaceae > Hirschia. The sequence continues at coordinate 8,524 of CAYGPZ010000019.1, read as the reverse complement.
CTCTTGCCTGATTTAGTGTCGGATTCTGATCTTGCTGCACATTGGCAAAAATCAGCAAAATTTCTGGAAATCATCGCAAAAGCATGGCCTGCTCACCTTGAAGAAAAAGGCGCGACTGACCCAATGGCACGGCGCGTCGCCGCAGCCCAGACACTAGCCAATAACTGGATCAATAGACCACCCAATCATCCAGTCATCATTGCAGGGTCCACAGGAGCCACACCAGCGACCCGTATCTTGATGAAAGCCGTCATGAATTTGCCTCAAGGGGCAATTGTTCTCCCGGGCCTTGATCCAGATGTATCAGCAAAAGCATGGGCCGCAATTGCGTCTAGCCCAAGCCATCCTCAACACACGCTAAACCGTGCTTTGCGGAAACTAGATGTTGAACGCTCTTCAGTTATAAAATGGCCAGATGCTTTTGAAACAGCCGAAAACGAAGCGCGCCGCAAACTCATCAATGAAGCGCTTGCGCCTGCTTCAACAACGAAAGACTGGACAAGTAGACTCAATGAATTAGCAGGCAGTGATAGCCCAGAAGAGATGGTACGCTCCGGACTAACTGGATTATCACTTATCGAAGCGGAAGATGAAGCCGAAGAAGCCCTCGCCTGCGCCCTTCTTCTGCGGGAGACGCTAGAAACACCCGGAAAAACCGCCGCGCTTGTCTCTCCTGATGGATCACTCGTGCGCCGCGTATCTGCATTGATGACGCGTTGGGGCGTCGATATTCCACCGTCCAGTGGTACGCCTTTCATGCAAACGCCGCACGGGTCTTTGTTTGCACTCATGTTTCAGTGGCTCAAAGACGAAGGCAACCCTGTCCTGTTGCTGTCCCTATTAAAGCACCCGCTTGTCAGCATTGGTTGGGATGATGAAAACCTTGAAGCAGCACTTGTAGAACTCGAGGCTCACAAAAACGAATTTCGCGAAAAAGGTACTGTCAGAGGGCCTCGCCGATATACAACGCTGGATGACTTAGCGGATCGTTTAGGTATGCAAAAACGTGCTCAATCTGCGCAGCTCATTCGTGATCTGGCCTATGCAGCTCGCCAATGCGAAATCCGCCCATCAACAATGCAGACTGATATTGATGGGAACACTTTTGCACGGGCATGTGCCCGTCTTGGTGAACGCCTCGTATCCACACCCGAAGAAGCTGGATCAACACGTTTATGGCGCGGCGTTGAAGGGGCTCAGGCTGCCCGATATCTAGAAACCCTATCAGAAATCGCCGAAGAGTTAGGTCCTGTTGCACCTGACCTCTGGACTGAATTTGCCGAATCCATCGCAGCTGAAAGCGCTATCCCGCCTAAAGGTGGCGAACACCCTCGCCTTGCGATTTGGGGACCACTAGAAGCCCGCCAACAAATGCGGGATGTGATTATTCTAGCCAGCTTGAATGAAGGCTCATGGCCAGCAGCAGCTGCTGCCGATAGCTTCTTACCCAAACGCTTGAGAAAAGAGCTTGGCCTGCCCGATCCTGAAGAGCGACTTGGTCTTTCTGCGCATGACTTCTCGCAGTTAGCGTGCGCACCCAATGTGAAACTCATCCGCTCCAAACGCGTTGATGATAAACCATCTGTGGCATCACGTTGGTTATGGCGTTTAAGAACACTCGCTGCTGGTGGCCTTGGTTCACCAGAGGCCGTTGATGAAAAACTAAAACTTGCCCCACAACATGATCCACTTGTCTGGGTGCGCGCCATGCGCAAAGCGCCAAATGTATCAACGACTACACCGCCGGCCCCAACGCCTCCTGTTGATGCACGTCCGACCAAATTCTCAGTCTCCCGCGTCGCACGCCTCATACGCGACCCTTATGCTGTTTATGCGTCTGATATTCTAAAGCTAAACCCATTACCGATAGTTGGCGCAGAACCGGGCCCTGCTGAACGCGGAACCGCTATTCACGCCGCTGTTGAACGGTATGAAGATGAAGGTGGCAATGTCATCTCTCTCATCAATGAGGAACTGAAAATCGCTGGCGAAACCGATACCATTATCGAATTAAATCGTCCGCTTTGGTCTCGTGCAGCTGATGCCTATGTAAAATGGCGTGATACTAGAGAGCCGCAATTAAGAGAGAAGCATCTGGAAATTGAAGGCGAACTTCAGTTTGAAATCTCTGGCCGAAAATATCGTCTGACGGCAAAAGCAGACCGCATAGACCTGCTTAAAAACAATACATTTGCAATCATCGATTTTAAAACCGGCACGCCCAAAACAAAGAAACAATTGCAATCAGGTCTGGAGCCACAATTGCCATTGGAAGCAGCTATTGCCGCTGGTGGAGGGTTTCCCAAATTACCATCCGCAGAGACATCCGAACTTATCTATGTCTCTCTAGCTCCTGGGGCAGCCTCAACCAAAGCCGACAATGGTCAACCTGTAAAGCTAGATGAAGGCCCGATGGCAGAAGCAGTGAAAGCCCGAGATGGATTTGTCAAACTCATCCAATCCTATGCCACGACCTCTCAACCCTATTATTCGAAACCGCGCGCCGAATTTTCGTGGGACGTATCTGATTATGATCGCTTAGCCCGTCGCGACGAATGGACATCTGACGCAGGAGATGGCGCATGAGCAATACAACCTCTTGGCCAGATTATGACCGCACAGTTCAAGGACAGTTTGACGCTGCAACACCGCACCATTCTGCTTGGGTCTCTGCCAATGCTGGATCAGGTAAAACCAAAGTCCTGATCGACCGTGTGGCACGCCTTCTTCTTAATGGTGTCCAGCCTGATGCTATTATGTGTGTGACCTACACCAAAGCAGCCGCATCCGAGATGCAAGGACGACTATTTAAACGCCTTGGTGGATGGTGCGTGGCCTCAGATGCTGAATTGGCCAAGGAATTAGCGGAGCTTCAACGCCGCGAAGTTCGCGCTTATGGCAATGAAGAACTGGGCAAAGCACGAGAGCTTTTTGCCCTCGCGCTGGAAACACCCGGTGGATTGCGCATTGAGACTATTCACGCGTTTTGTGGTCGTTTGCTGCGTCGTTTCCCGTTGGAAGCCCATGTCGCCCCCGGCTTTAAAGAATTGGATGATGTTGATGCAGGTCGTCTATGGGATATCGCTATGGCGAAGCTGGCTGAGGAAGCCGCTTTTGATAATCCCGAAAACTCAGACGAGATAAAACAGGCCCTAAAAACGGCTGCCCTTGCAGCTGGTGGTAATGGATTGGCCGGTCCATTAAGAGCATTATCGTTCAAGCAAGCTGCAATTACCGATTTCATCAAAAAATCTGGCGGGCTGGATAAAGCACTGGAAAGTATGAAGTCTGCGATTGGCGCAGGTGATGAGAGCATCTCTGATCTTATTGATTATGCGATGGGACCAGCCCTTCCGCTGGAAAAACTAAAGCCTCTTATCGCGCCTTTATATGATGGTGGTAAATCCGACCAAACAACCGCCAAGGCCCTTGAGATAGTTGCACTCGCCAAAACAGCAGAAGAAAAATACGCCGCCTATAAACGTATATTCCTGACGTCGACAGGTGAGTTTCGGAAATCAAATCCATACACAGCGAAAATAGCGAAAACAAATCCTGAAATAGAAGACCTATTCCAGATCAAAACCATTCCAGAAGGTGAAGAAGTCTTCCGGATGAAGACCTTGCTGGAAAAGATTAGCGCGCGCGAAACATATGACAGATCAGCAGCGCTATTGCAGTTATCCAATATCGTATTTTCTGACTATGCACGCCAGAAACGTCGCCGCGCAGCTATGGATTTTGACGATCTTATTGAAAGTGCGGCTGGCCTTCTAACCCAAAGATCAATGGCGCAATGGGTATTGTGGAAACTCGAAGGTGGTCTATCTCATATTCTTCTGGATGAAGCGCAAGATACCAGTCCCGAGCAATGGAATCTTCTAAACGCTCTCACGGAGCAATTTTTTGCGGGTGAAGGTGTCGAACGAGAAGATCCGCGCACCATGTTTGTCGTGGGCGATGAGAAGCAGTCTATCTATTCCTTCCAAGGTGCTGACCCTGAAAAATTCCTTTCTGAGCGCCAGCAATTCATCAAGAAGAGCGTTGAAACGGCGCAGGACAATAAAACGCCTGATATTCTCATGTCTTTCCGGTCAGCACCGGAAGTCTTGTCTTTTGTTGATGAAGTCTTTGATACGGGTGCGTTTGCGGGTGAGGCCCCCTTCTCACTTAATCCACCGGAAGATGGCAATGTCATGCGACATTTGCCGTTTCGCAAAAACCACGTCGGATGTGTTGAACTCTGGCCGTTGGTACGTCCAAGTGTAAATGAAGAATCGACGCCATGGGACGCCCCTATTGGTCAGGACCTTGAATCCAACCCCAAAGCAGACCTTGCTGATCGTATCGCGAAATGGGTCCGCAATATCATTGAGACCAAGCAAGCCGTGTTTGACGATGGCAAGATGCGACCCGCGCGACCCGGCGATGTGCTTATTCTGGTGCGTGGACGCAAGGGCGGTCTCTTTGACGCAATAATCAAAGCGCTTAAAACGCACAATATTCCAGTCGCCGGTGCGGACCGGATTGAACTTTTAGATTCCTTGCCTGTTCAGGATTTGCTCAACCTTATCCGGTTTGCACTCTGCCCTCAGGATGACCTTACCCTTGCCGAAATTCTCACCGGTCCATTTGGCGGATTAAATGAAAACGATCATTTATTTCCACTCGCGCATGCCCGCGGTGATGCGAGCCTTTGGTCCCGTGTTCTGGAAAGTGAGCTAGCGGATATTGCTCCTATTCGTGAATTCCTGATTGGATGCCTCGAACGTAAACACATACAGCCCTATGAATTTCTGACCGCTGTTTTAGAGACACGCGATGTTGATGGCTTAGATGGATGGCAAAGAATTCAATCACGCCTTGGCCCGCCAGCGCGCGAACCAATGACAGCCCTTATGGACCGCGCCGCTGGGTTTGACGCAAAAGGCCCATCATCACTGCAGCTATTCCTCGCAACGATCGAAAAGTCAGGTGGTGAAGTCAAACGTGAGCTTTCTGGCCCACAGGATGAAGTCCGCGTCATGACCGTGCATGGCTCTAAAGGATTGGAAGCCCCAATTGTCGTGGTACCTGATACATGCGCTGCGACGAAATCAGGTGTTGATAATAACCTCCTTCTTACAAGTAAGGATGACGGTTCAGAATGTGCGGCTGGAATGCCTATATGGACCGGATCGGCCAAGCAGGACACGCCAATCGCTGCCAAACTACGACTATTGGCCGATGCGCGCGCAACGCGAGAACACAGGCGCCTACTTTATGTGGCACTGACACGTGCGCAAGATAGGCTGCTCATTTGTGGCCCTTGGTCGGGTGGCGCAAAAAGCAAGACAGGGCATTCAGAAACATCCTGGTTCGCCATGTGCCACAAAGCCATGCAGCGTTTAGCTGACAATGACAAAGCGCTCGTCATAGATGACATTAGCGTCTCATCTGTATCGGAAGACGAGCAACCCATCGTTTATCAATTTGGCGCGCCGCAAGCGCCAGAAATTGATGCTACTCAGTCCGCTCCGGAAGATGAATATCTCCCGAGTTGGATCAACGAATATGTTCCTGCTGAAAGTGGAGGTGCCAGATACACTGCGCCGTCCTCTCTATTAGGTGAAGAGCCAGCCGTATTGCCGCCCTTTATGGAAACACGCCCCAAGCAGTTATTGCGTGGCCGCTTAATCCATACTCTCTTGCAAACCCTGCCCGATATTGATCCGTCCAACTGGCATAAACACGCCATGCACTTCCTGACCCGTGACCCTGAATTATCTCAAGCTGAATGCGAAGAAATGTATGAAGCCGCGACCGGAGTGCTAGATGATCCACAGTTCGACCCGATATTTGGACCCGATGGAAAAGCCGAAGCGCCTATTGTCGGCGGCAATGACGAGAAACTGCCTCATGGCTTGCTTATCAACGGACGTGTTGACCGCCTAATCGTGACGGATGACTTCGTTCTGATCGTTGATTTTAAAACAGATCGACCTGCCCCTGCACGCGCCGAAGATGTAGGACAAGCTTATACGGCTCAAATGGCCGCATACCGCGCGGTTCTCGAATCAGCGTATCCTGATAAGAACATTCGATGTGCACTTGTATGGACAGATGGGCCTAAACTTATGGAGCTAGATGCTGACCAAATGGATAGCGCTTTGGCGTCGCTATCGTAAATGTGAGATAAGTTTAAGTTATTTTGAAGTAAAGCTGGGTGTTAATTTCCCAAAAACATACTATCTGGAAAACTGTGAGTTTCTAACGGAGACAAAAAATGAGCGTGATCAACACGACAGACGATAAATTTGACGAGGATGTCATCCAATCTGAAGGCACAATTATTGTGGACTTCTGGGCGGAATGGTGTGGTCCTTGTAAACAAGTAAGCCCTCACCTTGAGGCACTTGCAAAAGAAAAAGCTGGCGACATCAAAATTGTCAAAATCAATGTAGACGAAAACCCAATGACATCTGGTCGTTTTGGTGTTCGCGGCCTGCCGACTTTGATGATTTTCAACGAAGGTAAAGTTGCAGCCACTCACCTTGGCGCAATGTCCAAAAGCCGTATTGAAGAGTGGATTTCTGAATCCGCTTAATTGCAGCAACATAATTTCTAAAAAGCCTCGAAAGCAATCGTTTTCGGGGCTTTTTTATTGGCATAAGAGGCAGCTATTGGCCCTAATGCGACAGTTCACATTAGAGCTCAAAAACGCCCTTGCTTTCTTAGTTTCAGATAGGCGAGATCATTTAACGATGAATAATACTTCAGACGAACTTCAGGAACTTCGTTCATTACCTGCAATGCAGAATTTTCCAGAAACTTAGAAAAATTCTCGTCTACACCTTCAATTAAAACCGCCATCTCTAGAAAAGTTTCTATCATATGGTAACGCCCTATTTGCGGGTCATTGTGCAGACTGTTGAGTGCTATTCGTTCCATTTCAGCCTTTAGCAAACGCGGGTCACCCCGTCTCTCCATCGCAATATGAGAACACTTCTTAGCAGCAGCCAGATTGTCAGCTCGATGCTCACTGTTTTTAATTGCTTTTTCCGCTCTAGATTTTACACACTTTGTTAGGTCATAAATTGATGGCAAGCCTTCATGACCATCAAGTTCAGCTTTCCAGTATATTGAAGATGGAAATCCATTTCCTAGTCGTAATTCAATGTCATACGGTTGAAATGGTGCAAGTGTTTTTAAACTTTCTTGGAGATCACTAGAAAATACATTTTTTGCGTGGATAACATTGTGATCTTTTGCGAGGATCGATAGGTAATATCTATAATCGCGACACTTATCGTAGTTCTGACAGTGCTTAAATTGGTTTTCAAACTTTTCTAGATAATTAGATACTTTTTGAGTTTCGCCTCTACGTTCCCATAAGTCTACAAGCTCTATCGGGTCGAGTCTTTGACTACTTTCAAGATAATTCCAAACAAATTCCTGCGACGCTATATTAATATATTTGAGTGCTGCATCAATTTCATATTCATTTAGCTTAGAGAGGAGTTTAGTATTCATCAGATCCGATGAAATTTGTTGAAGAAGTTCTTTGTCACCTTTTCCATTGGCAAGCTCTGGTAGAGTATAAAACCCCATCCACTTTAAACTTTTCTTGTTTCTCTTTATATCGCTAACAGCAAAATCCCACGCTGCTCTATAGTTTTCATTATATAAATTTTGCCAGTGCTTTTGATATTTTTTAGGTATCTCAGATTGACGCACGACTCGCGATACCGCCTCCCGATCTCCCACAAGACCATAAGCTTTTGCAAGCTTTAAGCGTGATTTTTCTTGGTTGAAATACGTATACGTTTCTATATCTTTTGCTAATTCTTTTTCCCAATTAGCCAACGCTAACTTTATAACCTCTGGCCGAAAACTGAACTTATAGAGTTGGCTTTTTTTCTTGTCTGTAGGAATCGCAATCATCTCATAAGATTCAATACGAAGCTCTTTACCTCCCACAACTGTAAATTGCCCTGCAAAGTGTGATTGGCTCTTACTCCCCCGCAACAAGTTAAATACGGGTTCCAGTGTTTTTTCTGGAGTTAATTTAGCATTCTCATTTGTTATGACCTGATCTATTGCTTCAATTTGCTTACGAACTGGACTGGATGTTTTTGTGATAAATGCATCTTCTGTTGAGTGAGAAATAAATTTTGCTTGATCAGGATATTTAGCTCGTAATTCTTCCAATAAGTAAGGACGGCTTAAAAACTCTTTTTCGCGTTTGAGCGGTAAAGTCTCGTAGGTTCCATATATTGCTAAATAGCAAATGGCTTGATCATCAGCATTTAGACAACCGGCTAAATCTTTGGTGGTTGGTGGACTAACTTCATCTGCTCTAGCTAATTCACCAGTACAGAATGCGAGCAACGCAAAAAGCACTGTTACCAATCTGAACATACTGTTTCCCCCATTGTTAGTTTCTTAAAAAAGAACCTAAGAGTTTGTTGCACTTTCAGTCAAGAAATCACCTGTTTCACCACTTATTTCAAGGTCGTTGAACGTCCGTTTCTGGCGATTTCCA
>CAYGPZ010000018.1:0-49233 GCA_964352025.1 uncultured Hyphomonadaceae bacterium | reverse complement strand
GTCTGAAAGAAGCTAAAGAGCTTGTTGAAGCTGCTCCTAAAGCAGTTAAAGAAGGCGTTGACAAAGCAGAAGCTGAAGAAATCAAGAAAAAACTTGAAGAAGCTGGTGCTGAAGTCGAGCTTAAGTAAGCTTTGCGAATGCAGGCGATTCGGTCACCCCGCGTAAAGGTGACCGTTTAGCCTTAAAACCTTTAAAGGCGGCGTCCCATCAGGGTCGTCGCTTTTGCGCACCGGATGTGGCGAGGTTTCTGTGTTCCCTTGATTGGCGCGATGCAGTTGACCCTTAAGAAGAGGCCCAAACATGGCTCTGTCGTTTACGGCGAAAAAGCGTATTCGGAAATCCTTCGGGAATATCCCAGAATCAATCCAAATGCCGAACTTGATTGAAATTCAACGTTCGTCATATGAGCATTTCTTGCAAATGCATGTGTCTTCAACTGAGCGTGAAGGCGAAGGCCTTGATGCAGTATTCAGGTCTGTGTTCCCGATTAAGGATTTTTCCGATCGTGCGACCCTTGAATATGTATCTTATGAGTTCGAACCGCCCAAGTTCGATACTCAGGAGTGTATGCAGCGCGATTTAAACTACGCGGCTCCACTTAAAGTAAAATTACGTCTGATCGTATTTGAGACAGATGAAGAGACTGGCGCGCGCTCAATCAAAGATATTAAAGAGCAAGACGTTTATCTCGGCGATATTCCTTTGATGACGGATAAAGGTACATTTATCGTCAATGGAACAGAGCGTGTGATCGTTTCTCAGATGCACCGTTCCCCAGGTGTGTTCTTTGATCACGATAAGGGTAAGACTCACGCTTCTGGTAAATTGTTATTTGCTGCACGTATTATCCCATACCGTGGTTCTTGGTTGGACTTTGAGTTCGACGCCAAAGATATCATGCACGTGCGTATCGACCGTAAGCGTAAGCTTCCTGCGACTGCTGTATTGCAAGCGCTTGGCTTTGACCACGAGCGTATTCTAGATACTTTCTACACGAAAGTCGGGTACCGTCTGGATAAAGCTGGTTGGATCACATCATTCTCTCCAGATAGCTGGAAGAGTGTGCGTGTTGAGTTTGATGTTCTTAATGCTGCTGACGGCAAGGTTGTCTTTAATGGTGGGAAGAAAATTTCACCAATCAAAGCCAAGCGTGCTGGTGAAGCTGGTGTTGAAGAAGTTCTTGTTCCGTCAACTTTCCTTGAGGGTAAGTTTGTTGGAGAAGATATTGTCAACATGGAAACTGGTGAGATTTATGTCGAAGCCGGTGACGAGATCACTGAGGAAAACATAGCCGAGCTACGCGACGCTGGTGTCGATATGATTACTGTTCTGGATACAGACAGTGAAGCAGCACGTGGTCCTTGGTTGCGCAACACATTGAAGGCCGACAAAGCAACAAACCGTACAGAAGCTTTGTCTGACATCTACCGTGTTATGCGTCCTGGTGAGCCGCCAACTCTTGAAGCATCTGAAGCTTTGTTCAACCAACTATTCTTCGACAGTGAGCGTTATGACCTGTCGGCTGTTGGTCGTGTGAAGATGAACATGCGTCTTGGCTTTACACTTGAAGAAGCGCCTGACACAGAGCGTACGCTTCGTGAAGACGATATTCTCGGTGTGATGGAGACTGTACTCGACCTGAAAGATGGTAAGGGTGAAGTCGACGACATCGATAACCTTGGAAACCGTCGTGTTCGTTCTTGTGGTGAGTTGCTTGAAAACGCATACCGTGTCGGTCTTGTTCGTATGGAACGAGCAATTAAAGAGCGTATGTCTTCTGTCGATATCGATACTGTTATGCCGCATGATTTGGTCAACGCGAAACCTGTTCACGCATCTGTACGTGACTTCTTTGGTTCTTCGCAATTGTCTCAATTCATGGACCAAACAAACCCACTTTCAGAAATTACACACAAGCGTCGTCTTTCTGCGCTTGGGCCGGGTGGTCTAACGCGTGAGCGTGCCGGGTTTGAGGTGCGCGATGTGCATCCAACTCACTATGGCCGTATTTGTCCTATTGAGACTCCAGAGGGGCCAAACATTGGTTTGATCAACTCGTTGGCGACTCATGCGCGCATCAATAAATATGGGTTCATTGAAAGCCCATATCGCCGCGTGAAAGAGGGTGTTCCTCAAGATGAAGTCGATTATCTTTCTGCAATGGAAGAGTATCGCTTTAAGATCGCTCAGGCTAACGCTGTTATCGGTAAAGATGGCCGTTTGACGAATGAATTTGTGAATGCACGTGTGGCTGGTGAAGCGACTCTCGTATCTCGCGATGAAGTTGATTATATGGATGTTTCACCGAAACAGGTTGTGTCTGTTGCTGCTGCTATGATCCCATTCCTTGAGAATGACGATGCGAACCGCGCATTGATGGGATCAAACATGCAACGTCAAGCTGTTCCACTTATAAGAACAGATGCACCACTTGTTGGTACGGGAATGGAGCGCATTGTTGCGCGTGATTCACGTGCTGCCGTTGTGGCGAAACGTACGGGTGTTGTTGAGCAGGTTGATGCAACACGTATTGTTGTGCGTGCGATTGATGGCTTGGATGCGACACGTTCGGGTGTGGACATTTACCGTTTGTCTAAATTCCAACGTTCGAACCAGAACTCATGTATTAACCAGCGTCCTATTGTTAAGGTTGGTGACGAAGTATCAGAAGGCGATATCATCGCTGATGGTCCGTCAACAGATCTTGGTGATCTAGCGCTTGGTCGTAACGTGCTCGTGGCATTCATGCCGTGGTCTGGTTACAATTTTGAGGACTCGATTCTTATCTCTGAGCGTATTGTGCGTGACGATGTATTTACATCTATCCACATTGAAGAGTTTGAAATTGCGTCTCGTGATACAAAGCTTGGTCCTGAAGAGATTACGCGTGATATTCCAAACGTTGGTGAGGAAGCACTTCGTAACCTTGATGAAGCTGGTATTATCGCTGTTGGTGCTGAAGTCGCGGCAGGAGACATCCTTGTTGGTAAGGTGACACCTAAGGGTGAGAGCCCGATGACACCTGAAGAAAAACTTCTTCGCGCTATCTTTGGTGAAAAAGCTTCTGACGTTCGTGACACTTCTTTGCGTGTGCCTCCGGGTGACACGGGTACGATTGTGGAAGTACGCGTCTTTAACCGTCATGGTGTTGATAAAGACCAGCGTGCGCTTCAAATCGAACGTGAACAAATTGAAGCACTTCAACAAGATAAAGACGATGAGCTCGCAATTATTGAGCGTGACTCATACAATCGTCTGCGTAATCTTTTGTTGGGCCAAAAAGCTATTGCTGGACCAAAAGGCTTCAGTAAAGGCGAAGTATCTGCCGAAAGCTTGAACGATGTCTATGAATTAGACATGTGGAAAATTGCAGTTGAAGACGAAAGCATTCAGCAGCAAATTGATAATGTGAAATCTGCTCTAGATAACTCACGTTCATTGATCGAAGCGCGTTTTGAAGACAAAGTTGACAAAGTTCAGCGCGGTGATGACTTGCCTCCGGGTGTGATGAAGATTGTTAAAGTCTTTATCGCTGTGAAGCGTAAGCTTCAGCCAGGTGATAAAATGGCTGGACGTCACGGAAACAAAGGGGTGATTTCTCGCATTAACCCGCTTGAAGACATGCCTCACCTTGAGGATGGTACGCCAGTTGATATCGTGTTGAACCCGCTAGGTGTTCCATCACGTATGAACGTTGGGCAGATCCTTGAAACACACCTTGGTTGGGCGTGTTCTGGTCTTGGTCGTATGATTGATGACTCCCTGAAAGAGTATCGTCGTGATCAAGATATCGACAAGTTGAAAGCACAGCTTGCGCACTGTTATGGTGACAACGAAGAATTACCTGAGAAAGAGGAAGAGCTGGTTGAACTAGCTGGAAACCTCAAAAAAGGTATTCCGATTGCGACACCTGTATTTGATGGTGCAAGTTCAGACCAAATCGAAGAAATGTTGACCCGTGCAGGGTTTGATACATCAGGTCAATCGACTGTATATGATGGCCGAACTGGTGAACGTTTTGCTCGTAAAGTAACTGTTGGATACAAGTATCTCTTGAAACTTCACCACTTGGTGGACGACAAGATTCACGCACGTTCAACTGGTCCATACTCTCTGGTGACGCAACAACCATTGGGTGGTAAAGCTCAATTTGGTGGACAGCGTTTCGGGGAGATGGAGGTCTGGGCACTGGAAGCATATGGTGCTGCCTATACACTTCAAGAAATGTTGACTGTGAAGTCAGATGACACCGCCGGACGGGCCAAAGTCTATGAATCTATCGTTCGTGGTGATGATAGCTTCGAGGCTGGTATCCCTGAAAGTTTCAATGTTTTGATCAAAGAGATGCGTTCTCTAGGTCTAAATGTAGAGTTACTTGAGGCCGAGGATCCAGAGGCGTAGTCAACGCCTCTAGAGACTATTCGTTTTATTTATTATGCTTGCGGTTCCGATAGAACCGGTCCGCAAGCCCACCCTTTAAGGGAGACCGCGTCAGGATGAGCCAGGAAATTAGCAATCTGTACAATCCAAACGCCCCGGCACCGAATTTCGAGGCCATTCAAATAGCAATCGCTAGTCCGGAACAGATCCGTGACTGGTCTTCAGGTGAAATTAAAAAGCCTGAAACAATCAACTACAGAACGTTCAAGCCAGAACGTGATGGGTTGTTTTGTGCGCGCATATTTGGACCAGTAAAAGACTATGAATGTCTTTGTGGGAAGTATAAGCGTATCAAATACCGTGGTGTAACATGTGAGAAATGTGGTGTTGAAGTCACATTGGCACGTGTGCGTCGTGAGCGAATGGGGCACATCGACCTTGCTGCGCCTGTTGCGCACATCTGGTTTTTGAAATCACTTCCATCCCGTATTTCACTCATGCTGGACATGACGTTGAAAGATGTGGAGCGTGTTCTTTATTTTGAAGCATACATTGTCACCGAGCCAGGTCTGACGCCGATGGAGCCTAAACAGCTTCTGACGGAAGAAGAATACATGGATGCTCAGGACGAGTATGGTGAAGATGCTTTCACAGGTATGATTGGTGCTGAAGCAGTTCGTGAATTGCTCATCAATATGGACCTTGAGAAAGTTGCTGACCAACTCCGTGAAGATCTAGCTGAAGCGACAGGTGAGCTTAAGCCTAAGAAAATCGCCAAGCGTCTGAAAATTATCGAGAATTTCTTGCACTCTCAGTGTCGTCCAGAGTGGATGATTATGACGATTGTTCCGGTTATTCCACCAGAACTTCGTCCGCTAGTGCCGCTTGATGGTGGTCGTTTCGCGACATCCGATTTGAACGATCTTTACCGTCGTGTGATCAACCGTAACAACCGTTTGAAGCGTTTGATGGAGCTTCGTGCTCCAGATATCATCATCCGGAACGAGAAGCGTATGCTTCAAGAATCTGTTGATGCATTGTTCGACAATGGTCGTCGTGGTCGCGTGATCACTGGAACGAATAAGCGTCCATTGAAATCACTTTCAGACATGTTGAAGGGTAAGCAGGGGCGTTTCCGTCAAAACTTGCTCGGTAAACGTGTGGACTATTCTGGTCGTTCTGTGATCGTGGTTGGTCCAGAATTGAAACTTCACCAATGTGGTCTTCCTAAGAAGATGGCTTTGGAGCTGTTCAAACCGTTTATCTATTCTCGCCTAGAAGCCAAAGGTCTCACAGGGACTGTTAAGGCTGCTAAGAAGATGGTTGAGAAGGAAAAGCCGGAAGTTTGGGATATTCTTGAAGAAGTTATCCGCGAGCACCCGGTTATGTTGAACCGTGCGCCAACACTTCACCGTCTTGGTATTCAGGCATTTGAGCCTAAGCTGATTGAAGGTAAAGCTATCCAGCTGCACCCATTGGCTTGTGCAGCGTTTAATGCTGACTTTGATGGTGACCAAATGGCGGTTCACGTTCCATTGAGCCTTGAAGCTCAGCTGGAAGCACGTGTGCTTATGATGGCGACAAACAACATTCTGTCTCCAGCAAACGGTAAGCCGATCGTGGTTCCATCACAGGACATCATTCTTGGTCTCTATTATCTTTCTATTGCGAAAGAAAACGAGCCGGGTGAGGGCTTAGTATTCGCTGATATGGCGGAAATTGAGCACGCTTTGACTGATCGTGCAGTTACGCTTCATTCAAAAGTTAAAGCGCGTTACAACTCATTTGATGCAGATGGAAATCCTGTTTCAACTGTGATCGACACGACACCAGGTCGTATGATGATCATTGAATGTCTTCCAAAAGTTGCGGGCATTAGCCCCGATTTGGTTGGCGAGTTGATGACTAAGAAAGCTGTCGGACGTATTATCGATACGGTCTACCGGACATGTGGTCAGAAAGCGACTGTGCTCTTCTGTGACTCGATCATGGCGGTTGGTTTCCGTGAAGCTGCGCGCGGTGGTATTTCGTTTGGTAAGGATGACATGGTTATCCCTGAAGCGAAAATCAAACTTGTTGAAGCTACGCGTACTCAGGTGTCTGAATATGAGCGTCAATATGCAGATGGTTTGATTACACGTGGTGAGAAGTACAACAAAGTTGTTGATGCTTGGTCTCAGTGTACAGACAAAGTTGCAGACGCGATGATGGATGCTTCTGCAGAGCCTCTTGTTGATCCAGTCACGGGTCGTCAAGATGAAGCTAACTCTGTGTTCATGATGGCGCATTCAGGTGCGCGTGGTTCTAAGAACCAAATGAAACAGCTAGCTGGTATGCGTGGTCTTATGGCCAAGCCGTCAGGTGAGATTATTGAGACACCGATTGTGTCTAACTTCAAGGAAGGTCTAACCGTTCTTGAGTACTTTAACTCTACCCACGGTGCGCGTAAGGGACTTGCTGATACGGCTCTGAAAACAGCGAACTCAGGTTACCTAACACGTCGTCTTGTGGACGTTGCTCAGGACTCAATTATCACTGAGCAAGACTGTGGAACTGACCGTGGTATTACATTGTATGCGGTTATGGATGGTGCAGAAGTTGTTGTATCATTGGGTGATCGTGTGCTTGGTCGTACAACTGCAGAAGATGTAAAACATCCTTCTACAGGTAAGATCATTACGCCAGCCAACACATATATTGAAGAAGATCTCGCAACTCAGTTTGATGAAGCGGGTGTTGATTCAATCAAAGTACGTTCAGTGCTAACATGTGAAACACGCAATGGTGTTTGTGCATCTTGTTATGGTCGTGACCTTGCACGTGGTACTCGCGTGAATGAAGGTGAAGCAGTCGGTGTTATTGCTGCTCAGTCTATTGGTGAGCCAGGTACACAGCTAACAATGCGTACTTTCCACATTGGTGGTGCGGCGCAGGTTTCAAACGATAGTTCTGTAGATGCTGCTTTTGACGGTACAATCAAACTTGAAAATGAAGCTCTCGTTAAACGTGAAGACAAAACATACGTGATTGTCGGACGTTCAATGGAAGTTAAAATCGTTGATGACGATGGTCGTGTACGTCAAACGTTTAAACCAGCTTACGGTACGAGCCTGAAATTTGGTGAAGGAGCCAAAGTAAAAGGTGGAGATCGCGTAGCTGATTGGGACCCATTTGCGACACCAATTATCTCTGAAGCAACAGGTATTGTTCGTTTTGAGGACATGCTTGATGGTTTGACAACACGCGATGAGACGGATGAAGCAACTGGTATTGCGTCTAAAGTTCTCGTTGACTGGCGTTCAGGTGCAAAAGCTGCGGCTGACTTGAAGCCTGCTGTTGTGCTTGTTGGTGATGACGGCGAAGTTGTGAAACTGGAGAATGGTTCGGAAGCCCGTTACCACTTGCCAGTTGATGCGATCTTGTCTGTTGCTGAAGGCGACACAATGGTGCCAGGTGACATGGTCGCTCGTCTGCAAACAGGTGGTGCGAAGACAAAAGACATCACGGGTGGTCTGCCGCGTGTTGCTGAATTGTTTGAGGCACGTCGTCCTAAGGATCACGCTGTTATTGCTGAAATCGATGGTACAGTTGAATTTGGACGTGACTATAAAAACAAGCGTCGTATTCGCCTTTTACCTGATGAAGAAGGTATGGAGCCAGCTGAGTATCTGATCCCTAAAGGTAAGCACCTCCTTATCCAAGAAGGTGACTCTATCAAGAAGGGTGAATACATTCTGGATGGAAACCCAGCACCACAAGATATTCTTGCAATTATGGGTGTTGAGGCGTTGGCTAACTATTTGGTCGACGAAGTTCAGAAAGTTTATCGTCTACAGGGTGTTCCGATCGACGATAAACACATTGAGGTAATCGTGCGTCAAATGCTTCAAAAAGTTGAAGTGACAGATGCCGGTGAAACAATGTTGTTGAAGGGCGAAAATGTCGACGCTGTTGAGTTCGAAGATGCAAACGCTGCTGCGCGTAAAGCGAAGAAGCGTGAAGCGATTGGTACGCCAATCCTTCTAGGTATCACGAAGGCATCGCTACAGACACGTTCGTTCATTTCTGCTGCATCCTTCCAGGAAACAACACGCGTGCTTACTGAGGCATCTGTACAGGGTAAAATTGATACTCTTGAAGGTCTCAAAGAGAACGTGATCGTTGGACGTCTAATTCCTGCTGGTACGGGTAGTGCGCTACGTCACTACCGTAAAATGGCATATGACCGTGACATTAAATTGCGTGAACAGCGTAAGGTGAATGCTGAGCTAGAAGCTTTGCCAGCACCGTCACAGGACGAATCATAAGTTTGTCTTTGATAAGCAATTGATTTAGTAAAAATCGAGAACGCCGTTTCATTTAATTATGGAGCGGCGTTTTCCATTTAAATGAGAGGGGCGGGCAAGCGAGTCTGACTTTCAAGGTCTTATTTTAAGAATATTTGGCAAGATATTTGACCCAAATAGGCCGAAAGTTGATTTTGAATAAATTAACTGGATATGAAAGCTTGATAAGGCCTTGACCGGACAGCGCAGGATGAGTATGACCCCCGCTCACGTTGCACACTGTGGAAGTTCTTAAATTCAGAACTTAGTGGTGCACATGATAATTCTGAAGTGCGAAAGCCTTCATTTTAAACTTAAGTGTAGCCGGGGTGGGCAGGGGTCTACTGCGGCTATGTGATTTGGAATTTGGTATCACGTTGAGCTGAGATTGCTTGCGTTATACTATTTGGAAAGAGCGAGGGCTGATGCCTACGATTCAACAGCTGATCCGCAAGCCGCGTCAAGACAAGGCTAGACGGAATAAGGTGCCGGCTCTGAAGGCCTGCCCACAACGTCGCGGTGTATGTACGCGCGTTTACACAACAACACCTAAAAAGCCGAACTCTGCGCTTCGTAAAGTTGCTAAGGTTCGTTTGACTTCTGGTTACGAGTCAATTTGTTACATCCCGGGTGAAGGTCACAACCTTCAAGAGCACTCTGTTGTTCTTATTCGTGGTGGTCGTGTTCGTGACCTTCCTGGTGTTCGTTACACCATCCTTCGCGGTGTCTTGGATACTCAAGGCGTCAAAGACCGTAAGAAACGTCGTTCACACTACGGTGTGAAGCGTCCGAAATAAGAGTAAGATATGTCACGTCGCCACCGCGCAGAAAAACGCCAAATCCTACCGGACGCTAAGTTCGGTGATTTGATCCTATCAAAATTCATGAACCTTATCATGGTCGACGGCAAAAAGTCCGCAGCAGAACGTATTGTATACGGTGCTTTGGAAATTGTTGGTGATCGTGCCAAACGCGATGCAGTTGAGCTGTTCCACGAAGCGTTGGACAATGTGTCCCCATCTGTGGAAGTGCGCTCCCGCCGTGTTGGTGGTGCGACTTACCAGGTGCCTGTAGAAGTGCGTCCTGATCGTCGTCAAGCTTTGGCTATCCGTTGGATGGTTGCGGCTTCTCGTTCGCGTTCAGAAAGCACAATGCGTGAGCGTCTGGCTGGTGAGCTATTGGATGCTGCCAACGGTCGTGGTGCAGCAGTGAAAAAGCGTGAAGATACTCACCGTATGGCTGAAGCCAACCGTGCGTTCTCACACTACCGCTGGTAATTTAGTTTTAGTATATCAACACTCCAAATTCAGGGTGAAACATGCCTCGTTCGCATAAGCTCGAAGATTATCGTAACTTCGGAATCATGGCGCACATCGATGCGGGTAAAACCACAACGACTGAGCGTATTCTTTACTACACTGGTAAGTCTCACAAGATCGGTGAAGTTCACGATGGTGCAGCCACGATGGACTGGATGGACCAAGAGCAAGAGCGTGGTATCACTATCACGTCAGCTGCGACGACATGTTTCTGGACTTCAGAAAACGATGAAGTTGAAAAGCGTCTGAACATCATTGATACGCCGGGACACGTTGACTTCACAATTGAGGTTGAGCGTTCTTTGCGTGTGCTCGATGGTGCAGTTTGTTGTCTTGACGCTAACGCTGGTGTTGAGCCTCAAACAGAGACTGTTTGGCGTCAGGCTGACAAGTACGGCGTTCCGCGCATGATCTTCGTCAACAAAATGGATAAGCTAGGTGCTGACTATTTCCGTTGTGTTGAAATGGTTGTGGACCGTCTTGGCGCGACACCTTTGTGTTTGCAGATTCCTATTGGGTCTGAAAGCGAATATAAAGGCATGATCGACATCGTTAAGATGCGTTCTGTTGTCTGGCTTGAAGAGAGTCTTGGTGCGAAGTTTGAGTATGGTGAAATTCCAGAAGACCTCGTTGATCAAGCTAATGAATACCGTGAGAAGCTAATCGAAACTGCTGTTGAAGCAGACGAAGAAGCTATGGAAGCTTATCTGGAAGGTAATGAGCCAGATGAAGCGACTCTAATGAAGCTGATCCGTAAGGGTTGTATTGCTAACGAGTTCGTTCCTATTCTTTGTGGTACAGCATTTAAAAACAAAGGTGTTCAGCCTTTGCTTGATGCTGTTGTTGATTACCTTCCTTCGCCGTTGGATATCCCAGCGATTAAAGGTATTGACGCAAACACTGAAGAAGAAATCGTTCGTAAAGCATCTGATGATGAGCCTCTGGGTATGCTCGCGTTTAAGATCATGAATGACCCATTCGTTGGGACTTTGACTTTCTGTCGTATTTACTCAGGTAAACTGACTAAAGGTTCTACGCTAGTGAATACTGTTAAAGGTAAGAAAGAACGCATCGGTCGTATGTTGGAGATGCACTCTAACGATCGTAAAGATGTTGATGAAGCTTTTGCGGGTGATATTATCGCTGTTGCAGGTCTTAAAGATACAACAACAGGTGATACGCTGTCAGATCCGTCAAAACCAGCTATTCTAGAGCGTATGGAATTTCCTGAGCCGGTAATTGAAATTGCTGTTGAGCCTAAGACTAAAGCTGATCAAGAAAAGATGGGGCTAGCTCTACAAAAATTGGCCGCTGAAGACCCTTCTTTCCGTGTTTCTACAGATGAAGAATCTGGCCAAACGATTATGGCAGGGATGGGTGAGCTTCACCTTGATATTCTTGTTGACCGTATGAAGCGTGAGTTCGGTGTTGAGGCGAACGTTGGTCAGCCTCAGGTGGCTTACCGTGAATCTCTCGGTCGTGCTGCTGAAGTTGTTTATACGCACAAGAAACAATCAGGTGGTTCAGGTCAGTTTGCTGAAGTGAAAATGATTTTCGAACCTCTCGAGCCGGGCGAAGGCTTTGTGTTTGAGAGCCAGGTTGTCGGTGGTTCTGTGCCTAAGGAATATATCCCAGGTGTGGAAAAAGGTGTGAAGAGCATTAAAGATGCTGGTCCACTCGCCGGTTTCCCTGTGATCGACTTTAAAGCAACATTGCTTGAAGGTAAGTATCACGATGTTGACTCCTCTGTGCTTGCGTTTGAGATCGCTGCACGTGGTGCCTTCCGTGATGCGGCAAGCAAAGCTCAGATCAAATTGCTTGAGCCGATCATGAAAGTAGAAGTAATTTCGCCGGAAGAATATGTCGGTGGAGTGATTGGTGACTTGAACTCACGTCGTGGTCAGGTTGCCGGGCAAGAGGTTCGCGGTGTAGCAGTTGTTATTTCTGCGATGGTGCCTCTTTCAAGTATGTTCGGTTATGTTAATAATCTGCGTTCTATGACGCAGGGCCGAGCACAATACAGCATGCAGTTCGACCATTATGATCCAGTGCCAAGCGCTGTTTCTAAAGAAGTCATTGAAAAACTGAATGGTTAATCGATAGTTGCGGTGTAAGCCGTAGTGAATTAAGTCGTCCCAAGGAGTATTAAGATGGCTAAGGAAAAGTTTGAACGTAATAAACCGCACGTGAACATCGGTACGATTGGCCACGTTGACCACGGTAAAACGACGCTAACAGCTGCGATCACAATGACGCTTGCTGATGTTACTGGTGCAGAGAAGAAGTCTTATGAAGACATCGACAACGCTCCAGAAGAAAAAGCGCGTGGTATTACTATTAACACATCACACGTTGAGTATGAGACAGTAAACCGTCACTACGCTCACGTTGACTGTCCAGGACACGCAGACTACGTGAAAAACATGATCACGGGTGCTGCTCAAATGGATGGTGGTATTCTTGTTGTGAATGCTGCAGATGGTCCAATGCCACAAACTCGTGAGCACATCTTGCTTGCGCGTCAGGTTGGTGTTCCGGCGCTTGTTGTGTTCTTGAACAAGGTTGACCAAGTCGACGATGAAGAGCTTCTAGAGCTTGTTGAAATGGAAATTCGTGAGCTTCTTTCAGAGTACGATTTCCCAGGTGATGATATTCCAATTATCGCTGGTTCTGCTCTTGCGGCTGTTGAAGGTCGTGACGACAATATCGGTAAAGAGCGTGTTCTAGAGCTTATGGCTGCAGTGGATTCTTACATTCCTGAGCCAGACCGTCCAGTAGACTTGCCGTTCCTAATGCCGATTGAGGACGTGTTCTCAATTTCAGGGCGTGGTACAGTGGTAACTGGTCGTGTTGAGCGTGGTGTTATCAACGTTGGTGAAGAAATCGAAATCGTTGGTATTAAAGAAGACGTTACAACAACAACATGTACTGGTGTTGAAATGTTCCGTAAGCTTCTAGACCGCGGTGAGGCTGGTGATAACGTTGGTGTTCTTCTTCGTGGTGTAGACCGCGATGGTGTTCAGCGTGGTCAGGTTCTTTGTAAACCTAAATCAATTACGCCGCACAAAAAGTTTGTTGCTGAAGCATACATTCTTACTAAAGAAGAGGGTGGACGTCACACTCCATTCTTCACAAACTACCGTCCACAGTTCTACTTCCGTACAACTGACGTGACTGGTGTTGTGTCTCTTCCAGATGGTACAGAAATGGTTATGCCTGGCGATAACGTAAAAATGAACGTTGAGCTAATTCAACCTATCGCGATGGAAGAGAAGCTTCGCTTCGCTATCCGTGAAGGTGGGCGTACTGTTGGTGCTGGTGTTGTTGCTGCAATTAGCGATTAATAACACACTGATAGTTTAGACTATTTTGGAAAAGCCTGATCTTTGCGGATCAGGCTTTTTCTTTTTGCGAGGTGTTTTGCATGCCGAGTGGGGTGGTTTTTCAAGAGATTTTTCACGCTCGTGAATATTTCTTTGATTCATTGCCAACTAGGTGTTGACGACTCGCTTATCCAAGCCTATTAAGGCCCCTCTCTTGCGACGGTGGTCGTGCGAAGTGCTAGTTACAGACGAAACGTAACAAGGCACGGATGTAAACACACTGGCAAAAGAATAAGACGAAACAATTTATTTATACGCGACTTCCTGCTTGGGGAATTGGTTCTCCAGAGTATATGGCGCGTTTTAGTTTATCGGGCGGATCTCATGGACCGACAAAACATTCGTATTAGGCTAAAAGCCTTCGACCATCGCGCGCTGGATCAATCTGCTCGCGAAATCGTGTCGACTGCTAAGCGCACAGGCGCTGACGTTCGTGGTCCTGTGCCACTGCCTACACGTATTGAAAAGTTTACAGTTAACCGTTCTCCGCACGTGAACAAGAAGTCACGTGAGCAGTTCGAGATTAGAACTCACAAGCGCGTATTGGATATTGTTGATCCAACACCTCAAACGGTTGATGCGCTTATGAAGCTTGATCTTTCTGCTGGTGTTGCGGTAGAAATCAAACTTGAGGGAGCCCGCTAATCATGCGTACGGGTTTGCTTGCAAAGAAATTGGGTATGACACGTGTCTTCGCTGAAGATGGTGCTCACGTCCCTGTGACTGTTCTTCAGCTTGATGGTTGTCAGGTTGTTGGTCAGCGTACAAAAGAGCGCGACGGATATGTTGCGGTTCAGCTAGGTGCTGGTGCTTGTAAAGCTAAGAATGTGACTAAGCCTATGCGCGGTCAGTTCGCGGCTGCCAAGGTTGAGCCTAAAGCTGTATTGCGTGAATTCCGCGTAGATGATGACAAGCTTGTTGATGTTGGATCTGAGCTATCTGCCGAGCACTTTGCTGTTGGTCAGAAGGTTGATGTTTCTGGTATTGCCAAGGGTAAAGGTTTTGCCGGTGCTATGAAGCGTTGGAACTTTGGTGGTCTTCGCGCTTCTCACGGTGTTTCTATCTCTCACCGTGCACTTGGTTCTACTGGTCAATGTCAAGATCCTGGTAAAGTTTTCAAAGGTAAGAAAATGGCCGGGCAATACGGTAACGTCCGCATTACAACTCAAAACATTGAAGTTGTTCGCGTAGATGCTGACCGTGGTCTTGTTTTGGTTAAAGGTGCTGTTCCTAGCGCTAAAAATGGCTGGGTTGAAGTTCGTGATGCTGTCAAGAAAGCGGCTCCAGAAGGTGTTCCGATGCCTGCTGGAATTAGAGCTGCTAACGAAGCTGCTCCGGCTGAGGTTGAGGCGCCAGCTGAGGGGAGCGAGGCATAATGAAACTCGACGTATTAAACCTTGATGCAAAGAAAGCTGGAAGCGTAGAGCTTAACGATGCTGTGTTCGGTATCGAAGAAGTTCGTCCAGATATTCTTCAGCGTATGGTGCGTTACCAATTGGCTAAGCGCCAAGCTGGTACACACAAGACGCAGACGCGTTCTGAAGTGAACAAAACAAAGACACGTTTTGGTCGTCAAAAAGGTAGTGGTGGTGCTCGTCACGGTTCTCGTAACGCACCTATCTTTGTTGGTGGTAGTGTTGCTCACGGACCTAAAGTTCGTTCGCACGCACACGATCTTACAAAGAAGTTCCGCTCTTTGGCTCTAAAGCACGCTTTGTCAGCTAAAGTTAAAGATTCTTCTTTGGTGGTTCTTGAAGAAGCATCTGTAAAAGACGTTAAAACAAAAGCACTTCGTGCTCAGTTTGAGGCTCTTGGATTGAAGA
Source organism: uncultured Hyphomonadaceae bacterium (assembly GCA_964352025.1). GTDB lineage: Bacteria > Pseudomonadota > Alphaproteobacteria > Caulobacterales > Hyphomonadaceae > Hirschia. The sequence continues at coordinate 34,003 of CAYGPZ010000018.1, read as the reverse complement.
ATGCATTGGTTATCGGTGGCGAAACGCTAGATGATAACTTCGCAAAAGCTGCTCGCAACATTCCTAACATCGATGTACTGCCTTTCGCAGGCTTGAATGTTTATGATGTTATGCGTCGTCACACATTGGTGCTGACAAAAGAAGCGGTCGAAGCAGTGCATGCGCGTTTTGACGGTTCTACAGCTGCAGCAGTGTCTGACTTCTCTGGTGACAACTTTGTAGACGATATCGTTCTTGTGGACGGTATTGGTGCTCAATCAGCGCGTACATTGACGAAGGCTGGTTATGCAACTCTGACTTCTGTCGCTAAATTGTCTGCTGCTGACGCAACAAAAGTGTTTGAAGAAGCTGGTTATGGTCCTCGTGCAGCGCGCGAAGACTGGCATGGTCAAGCTAAAGAGATGGTTTCTGGTAAGCCGCCTCGTGCAAAAGTAGATCAACGTTACGCCGCTCAAGTCATCGCTAAACGTGCGAAGGAGGCTTAAGAATGGCTGACGTGAAAACAATTTACTACGACAAAGTTGTCGCTCCGATTATCACGGAAAAATCAACAATCTTGTCTGAGCAAAACAAAGTGGTTTTCCGCGTTCCTCTTGAGGCATCTAAGCCTGAGATTAAAGACGCGATTGAGGCTTTGTTTAAGGTAAACGTTATCTCTGTGAACACAGTTGTTCAAAAAGGGAAGACAAAACGTTTCAAAGGCGTTCTTGGGCGTCGTAACGACATTAAAAAAGCAGTCGTAACATTGAAGGACGGACAGTCCATCGATGTAGCGACAGGCTTGTAAGGCGAGGGCGGATAGAATGGCTCTTAAGACGTATAACCCTAGATCGCCAGGTCGTCGTCAACTTGTATTGGTTGACCGTTCTGCGCTTCACAAAGGTCGTCCTGTCAAGAAATTGACTCAAGGTCTGAGTGGAAGTGGTGGTCGTAACAACCTTGGTCGCATTACAGCGCGTCGTATCGGTGGTGGTGCTAAAAAGCTTTACCGCATTATCGACTTTAAGCGTCGTAAGTTTGATGTGCCTGCAACAGTTGAGCGTTTGGAGTATGACCCGAACCGTTCAGCGTTTATTGCTCTGCTTAACTATGAAGATGGTGAGCAAGCCTATATTGTTGCGCCTCAACGTTTGGCTCCAGGTGACACAGTTGTTGCTGGTGAGAATGTTGATATCAAACCAGGTAACGCGCTACCGCTTAAAAATATTCCTGTTGGGACAATCATCCACAATGTTGAGATGAAGCCTCTCAAAGGTGCGCAGATTGCTCGTGCCGCTGGTACTTATGTTCAGCTCGTTGGTCGTCAAGATGGTTACGCTCAGGTAAAACTATCTTCAGGTGAACTTCGTTTGATCCCTGAGCTTTGTATTGCTACAATCGGTGCTGTTTCAAACCCTGACAACATGAACCAAAACTTGGGTAAGGCTGGTCGTAAGCGCCACCTTGGTAAGCGCCCATCTGTTCGTGGTGTTGTGATGAACCCATTTGACCACCCACACGGTGGTGGTGAGGGTAAATCTTCCGGTGGTCGTCACCCAGTGACACCATGGGGTAAGAAAACTCGCGGTCCTAAAACTCGTAAAAACAAAACGACTGATCGTTTGATCGTTCGTCGTCGTAACAAGAAATAGCGGAGGAATAACGATATGCCACGCTCCGTTTGGAAAGGTCCTTTTGTCGACGGCTACCTGCTTAAAAAAGCAGAAGTCGCAGCAGAGGCAACACGTCCGACGCCGATCAAAACTTGGTCACGTCGCTCGACTGTTCTACCAAACTTTGTTGGTCTGACTTTTCAGGTCCACAATGGTAACAAATTCGTACCGGTAAATGTCTCAGAAGATATGGTGGGACACAAATTCGGTGAGTTCGCACCTACGCGGACATATTATGGCCACGGTGCCGATAAAAAAGCGAAGCGGAAGTAGGGACGATGGGTAAGGCCAAAAATCCTCCAAAGCAGGCGTCAAACGAAAGTCGCGCAGTATTGCGTATGCTTCGCGTAAGCCCGCAAAAGCTTAACTTGATCGCGCAATCCATTCGTGGAATGTCCGTCGAAAAAGCTCAAGCTGAACTAACATTCTCACGCAAGCGTCACTCTAATGAAGTGTTGAAGCTGCTGAATTCTGCAATTGCAAACGCAGAAAATAATCACGGTTTGGACATTGACAGTCTTGTCATTGCTCAAGCTCACGTGGGTAAAAACCTTGTCATGAAGCGTATCCGGGCACGTGCTCGTGGTCGCGCAGCACGCATCCTTAAGCCGTTCGCACAGATGACTATCGTCTTGCGCGACACGTCTATGGAAGCTGAAAGCCAGGAGGCGGCATAATGGGTCAGAAGGTAAATCCCATCGGGTTGCGCCTAGGCGTTAACCGTACAGCTGATAGCCGTTGGTATGCGGACAGTGTCGACTTTGGTCGTTTGCTGCACGAAGACCTTCGTCTGCGTAAATACATCAATGAGTGGCGTCCAAAAGACGAAAACTCTGGAAAACGTGTTGGCGAGGTTTTGGCTCGCCGTGCAGGTATTTCAAAAATCATTATTGAGCGTCCTCACAAGAAGTGCCGCATTACCATTCACACATCCCGTCCAGGTATGATTATTGGTAAAAAAGGTGCTGACATTGAGAAGCTTCGTAAGGATCTTTCAAAGTTTGTAACTGACGAGGTTTTCGTAAACCTTGTAGAAGTTCGCAAGCCTGAGATCGATGCGAAACTTGTTGCTGAAGATGTTGCTCGCCAGCTAGAGCGTCGTGTATCTTTCCGTCGTGCGATGAAGCGGACTATTCAGTCTGCTATGCGTCTCGGTGCAGAAGGTATTCGTCTGAACGTTGCTGGTCGTTTGGGTGGTGCAGAAATCGCGCGTACTGAATGGTATCGCGAAGGACGCGTTCCTCTTCACACATTGCGTGCTGACATCGATTACGGTGTAGCAGAAGCTATGACGACATACGGTATCATTGGTATTAAGGTCTGGATCTTCAAAGGTGAGATCATGGAACATGACCCAATGGCTCGCGATCGTAAAGCTGAAGCTTCTGGTGATGCACGTGCACGTCAATCTCGTCCTGACAATAATAGTCGGGGTTAAGGGGATAGGTCATGTTGCAACCAAAACGGACTAAGTTCCGCAAACAGTTTAAGGGCCGCATCAAAGGAAACGCCAAAGGTGGCGCGACTTTGACTTTCGGTTCATATGGTCTCAAAGCGCTCGAGCCTGAGCGTGTGACATCTCGTCAAATTGAGGCTACGCGTCGTGCTATTACTCGTCACATGAAACGTGTGGGTAAAGTATGGATCAGAATCTTCCCAGATGTACCTGTGTCTGCAAAGCCAACAGAAGTACGTATGGGTAAAGGTAAAGGGTCGCCAGAATTTTGGGCGGCTAAAGTAAAACCGGGTCGTATCATGTTTGAGATCGATGGTGTTTCTGAAGAGATTGCGCGTGAAGCTCTTTCTCTAGGTGCCGCCAAATTGCCGATCAAAACCAAGATCGTTAAACGGTTAGGTGAGTAGGGAGCGTCAGATGAAACTGAAGAAATTAAAGCCTGAAGACGTCCGTGCAAAAACACCTGATGAACTTGTTTCTGAATTGACTAACCTCAAGAAAGAACAGTTTAATCTTCGCTTTCAGCAGGCTACTGGCCAGTTGGAATTCACCGCCCGCGTGCGGCAGGTGCGTAAGGACATCGCTTTGATCAAGACGATCTTGGCGGAAAAATCCAAAGCGCAAACCGGCGCTGCGTGAGATTGAGGGAATAGAGAACGATGCCCAGGCGGATTATGGAAGGCGTAGTCGTGTCCACTGCAACGGACAAAACTGCAGTTGTACGTGTTGATCGTACATATCTTCACCCCCTTTTGAAGAAGACCGTTCGTCGGTCTAAAAAATACCACGCTCACGATGAGAGCAATGGCGCAGAAGTTGGACAGAAAGTATCTATCCAAGAATGCCCACCTCGCTCGAAATTGAAGCGCTGGGAGTTGGTTAGTGCAGCAGAAGGATCTAAATCATGATCCAGATGCAATCTAATCTGGATGTAGCGGATAACTCCGGTGCTAAGCGCGTTCAGTGCATCAAGGTTCTTGGTGGTGCTAAACGTCGTTACGCTTCTGTCGGTGACCAGATTGTTGTTTCAATAAAAGAAGCGACACCTAAAGGTCGTGTGAAGAAGGGTGATGTGCGCCGTGCGATCGTAGTACGCGTATCCAAAGACATCCAACGTCGTGACGGTTCAGTAATACGTTTCGACTCAAACGCCGCTGTTATTGTGAACAATAATGGTGAGCCACTTGGAACACGGATTTTTGGACCAGTTCCTCGTGAATTGCGTGCGAAGAACCACATGAAAATTATCTCTCTTGCTCCGGAGGTGCTGTAAGATGGCCGCCAAGATCAAGAAGGGTGACAAAGTCGTTGTGCTGTCTGGTAAAGACAAAGGTAAACAGGGTGAAGTCACTCGTGTTATCGTTGCTGACCAGAAAGTCGTTGTGTCCGGTGTGAACATGGTTTCACGTCACACAAAGCCGACTCAAGCGGACCAAGGTGGAATCAAGAATTTTGAGGCACCTTTGCATGTTTCAAATGTGGCTCACATAGATCCACGTGACGGTAAACCAACACGCGTCGGTTTTAAAACAGACGATAACGGCCGTAAGGTTCGTGTTGCAAAACGCTCAGGGGAGGCCATCGATGTCTGATGTCGCCACATACGAGCCGCGGCTTCAAGCCCTTTACCGGGACGAAATTCGCGCAAAATTGAAAGACCAGTTTAAGTACAGCAATGAAATGCAAGTACCTAAACTAGACAAAGTTGTTATCAATATGGGTTTGGGTGCTGCGGTATCTGACTCTAAGAAGGTGAAATCAGCTGTTGCAGCTCTTGCGGCAATCTCTGGTCAGAAGCCTGTTGAAACAAAAGCTCGCAAGTCTATCGCTGGATTTAAACTTCGCGAAGACATGACAATTGGTGCGAAAGTGACTTTACGTCGTGCGCACATGTTCGAGTTTTTGGATCGATTGACAACAATTGCGTTGCCTCGCGTGAAAGACTTCCGTGGACTAAACGGTCGTTCTTTTGATGGTCGCGGTAACTACGCAATGGGTCTGAAAGAGCATCTCGTTTTCCCAGAGATCAACTATGATGAAGTTGATCAACCTTGGGGTATGGATATCATCGTGTGCACAACGGCGCCCACGAACGAAGAGGCGAAGGCACTCCTTAAGGAGTTCGGCTTCCCTTTCCGAAACTAGGGCGCTGGAGAGAGTTAAATGGCTAAGAAAAGTGCAGTCGAAAGAAATAAGAAGCGTGAGCGTCTAGTGGAAAAATACGCCGCTAAACGTGCTGCTTTGAAAGCGCAAGCTTTGGACGATAACGCGCCACTTGAGGAACGCTTTGCTGCGCGCCTTAAATTGGCGAAATTACCTCGCAATTCTTCACCAAATCGTGTGCGGAACCGTTGTGAAGTAACAGGACGTCCGCGCGGATTTTACCGCAAGCTTAAGATGTCACGTATCGCACTTCGCGAACTTGGCAGCGCGGGGATGATCCCCGGGCTCGTGAAATCGAGCTGGTAAGGAGGGATAGGCTATGAACCTGAACGATCCTCTTGGCGATATGCTAACTCGTATCCGTAACGCGCAAATGCGTGGACGGGCATCTGTTGCAACGCCGGCTTCCAAACTTCGCGCTCGTGTATTGGATGTACTTCAGTCTGAAGGTTACATTCGCGGTTACGCGCAAGTTGAAAAAGACGGTAAAGCTGAGATTGAAATTGAGCTGAAATACTTTGATGGCGCACCTGTGATTCAACAAATCGCACGTGTTTCAAAGCCTGGTCGCCGTGTTTATTCCGGTGCTAAGGAAATTCCTTTGGAACGCAATGGTCTGGGTATTTCTATCTTGTCAACGCCGAAAGGCGTGATGTCTGACAATGTTGCTCGCACCGAGAATGTCGGTGGCGAAATTCTTTGTCGGGTGTCCTAGGGCGTAGAGGAATTATTTGATATGTCCCGGATTGGTAAAAAGCCCGTATCGGCACCGAGTGGTGTGACAGTTAATGTAACTGACACGAATGTCTCGGTTAAAGGCCCAAAAGGTGAGTTGGCTTTGCCTTTGACAGAAGAAGTTTCTGTTAAAGTTGAAGGTACAGACATCATTGTGTCGCCGACAGATGAGAATGATAAACGCAGCCGCGCGATGTGGGGTACTGTTCGTGCCCGCTTGTTCAACATGGTTGAAGGCGTAACAAAGGGTTATGAGAAAAACCTTGAGTTGGTCGGTGTTGGTTATCGTGCTGCTGTAAAAGGCAAGGACTTGGAATTGAACCTCGGGTTTTCGCACCCGGTTGTTCATAAGGCTCCAGAAGGTATCACATTTAAATGTGCTAAGCCGACTGAAGTTAAAATCGAGGGTGTCGACAAACAAGTTGTTGGCCAAATCGCTTCTGAGATCCGTAGCTATCGTCCGCCTGAGCCTTATAAAGGTAAAGGTATCCGTTATGAAGGTGAATATATTCGCCGTAAAGAAGGTAAGAAGAAGTAAGCCATGTTGTCATCGCGCGAAAAGCACATACGCCGCGCCCAACGGGTGCGCACTCGCCTTCGGAAGGACGCGAACGGGAAGCCACGCTTGTCGGTCAGTCGTTCTTCCAAGAACATTTCCGTTCAGCTTATTGATGACGCCCAAGGTAAGACCCTTGCAGCAGCATCAACTCTAGAAGCTGAGTTTAAAAAGGCCGGTAAGACAGGCGCTTCAACTGAAGCAGCTGTTGAAATTGGAAAAATAATCGCAGAACGCGCGACTAAAGCGGGCGTTACGGATTGTGTTTTCGACCGTGGTGGTTTCATCTTCCACGGCCGTGTTAAAGCCCTCGCAGATGCTGCCCGTGAGGGCGGCTTGAAATTCTAGGAAGGAGATCGTCATGGCACGTGAGCAACGTGAAAGAGGCGGTCGCAAGGGCCGCGACCGGGATGAAGAGCAGTCGGAAATCGTAGACAAGCTCGTCGCGATTAACCGTGTTGCCAAGGTTGTTAAGGGCGGTAAGAACTTCGGTTTTGCTGCACTTGTCGTTGTTGGTGACCAAAAAGGTCGTGTAGGTTTTGGTCACGGTAAAGCCCGTGAGGTTCCAGAAGCTATTCGTAAAGCGACTGAAGAGGCTAAAAAATCTATGGTCCGTGTACCATTGCGTGAAGGACGTACTCTTCACCATGATGGTTCAGGTCGTTGGGGAGCTGGTAAAGTTCACCTTCGTGCAGCGCCTGCGGGTACTGGTGTTATCGCCGGTGGTCCAATGCGTGCGGTTCTAGAGGTCTTGGGTGTTCAGGACGTTGTTGCTAAATCCATTGGGTCTTCAAACCCTTACAACATGGTTCGTGCAACTGTTCAGGCTCTTAAAGGTCAAGCAAGCCCACGTCAGGTCGCTTCTAAGCGTGGATTGAAAGTTCAAGACATTGTAGGCCGTCGTACAGATGGTGCTGGTGTCGCTGAGGTGGCCCAGTAGGGTCGGGATAGGTTGGAGTAACCACAATGGCAGCAAAGAAAACACTGCGTGTGCGTCAGACCGGCAGTCCGATCCGTCGCAACGAAACTCAACGCAAGACTTTAGTAGGTCTTGGTTTGAACAAGCTAGGTCGCGAACGTGAGTTGGAAGACACTCCTTCTGTCCGCGGCATGATTTCCAAAGTCGACCACTTGGTCGAAGTGATTGAAGGTTAGACCCAAGCGCCGCGCAAAGTTATGCGATTGGCGACTGGTTCGAGGATAAGACAATGAAACTCAACGAACTTTCAGACAATTCTGGCGCAACTAAAGAGCGTATGCGAGTCGGCCGTGGTGTCGGGTCCGGTAAAGGTAAAACTGCCGGTCGCGGTGTTAAAGGTCAAAAAGCACGTTCAGGTGTCGCTATCAAAGGTTTTGAAGGTGGGCAAATGCCTATCCACATGCGTATGCCTAAGCGTGGATTTAATCGTCCAAACGCTAAGACATTTGCTTGGATTAATGTTGGTCGTATTGAAAAAGCGATCAGCGAAGGCAAAATTGACGCTAAAAAACCTGTGGATGAAACCGTTTTGGTTGCATCTGGGGTCGTTCGTCGTGCAAAGGATGGCATTCGCCTACTTGCAAAAGGTGAACTGAGCTCCAAAATAGAGATTACTGTTGCTGGTGCATCAAAAGCTGCTATCGAAGCAGTTGAGAAAGCTGGCGGCACAGTCACTGTTACAGCGCCTGTTAAAGCTGCTGAATAAGACTGTCTCATATTCTGCGAATCGCGCAAGGTAGTGATTAGTATAATTGCAAATGTCAGCTGCGGTTTCCGTCGCTGGCATTTTGCTGCTTCAAGGGGAGCGAGCATTTATGGCTTCAGCCGCTGAACAACTCGCAAAAAATATCAATTTTTCGACCTTTGGTAAGGCGAAAGAACTGCAACAGCGCATCCTGTTCACATTGGGTGCGCTTATTGTGTATCGTTTAGGTACGCAAATTCCGATTCCTGGAATTGACCCATCACAGCTGGAAATAGCTTTTGGTGGTCAGTCCGATGGTATCTTGGGGATGATGAATGTCTTCTCTGGTGGTGCGATCGAGAGAATGGCGATTTTTGCACTAAACGTCATGCCTTATATTTCGGCATCTATTATTATGCAGCTTGCGACTTCGGCTGTTCCATCATTGGAGCGCTTGAAAAAAGAAGGCGAAGCGGGCCGTAAACAGATCAACCAATATACAAGATATGGAACTGTATTGCTGGCGATTGCTCAGGCTTACGGGATAGCAATGTCTCTAAGTTCGGTAGATCCCAATACGGGTGCCTCCGTCGCGATTGACCCAGGCTGGTATTTCGTAACATCGACTATTGTAACGCTTGTTGGTGGTACAGTTTTCCTTATGTGGCTAGGTGAGCAGGTGACTGCACGCGGAGTTGGTAATGGTATATCTCTGATTATCTTCGCCGGTATCGTTGCAATTATGCCGAAAACGATTTGGCAGGCTCTTGTTTCAACACGTGAAGGTACAATGAACTTCTCCGTGCTTGCAGCTGTTGCAATCATTAGTATCGCGATGATCGTGTTTATTGTGTTTGTAGAGAGAGCTCAGCGTCGCTTGTTGATCCAATATCCCAAACGGCAACAGGGCAATAGAATGATGGGCGGGGAAAGTTCTTTCCTTCCGCTCAAACTGAATACTGCTGGTGTTATTCCACCAATCTTTGCGACGTCATTGTTGATCCTTCCAACCACGGCCGCTGGTATGATGGCGACTGGGCAGGGCGCTGCAGGAGGCGGAGCTGCCTCTGATGCATTGAGGTCTGTGGTCGCGCTAGTCGGACCAGGACAACCACTTTTTGTTGTACTGTATGGTTTGCTCGTCGTGTTCTTCTGTTTCTTCTACACATCAATCGTGTTTAACCCGGAAGAGACTGCAGATAATCTACGTAAACATGGTGGTTTCATTCCAGGATATCGTCCAGGGAAACGAACAGCTGAGTATCTAGATTACGTCCTAAGTCGTCTGACTGTGATTGGTGCAATGTATCTGACGATTGTGTGTCTGTTGCCAGAAGTTTTAAAAATGCAGTTTCCAGCAATTCCGTTTTATATAGGTGGAACCTCAATTTTGATTGTAGTTTCTGTAACGATGGATACTGTGTCCCAAATACAATCTCACCTGATTGCCCACCAATATGAGGGCATGATTAAAAGATCACGGCTCGGGGGTCGTAAAAAATGAACTTAATACTTTTTGGACCACCAGCTGCCGGTAAAGGTACTCAAGCTAAGAAGCTTGTGTCCGAACGTGGATTTATCCAATTGTCGACTGGTGACATGTTGCGTGCAGCACGTTCATCAGGCTCGGAGCTTGGACAAAAAGTAGCAGGAATTATGGATTCTGGTGGCCTTGTGTCTGATGAAATCGTGATTGCCCTGATAGACGAACAGTTGGAGTCAAATCCAAATGCACCGGGATTTATCTTTGACGGATTTCCAAGAACGATTCCTCAAGCGGAAGCTTTGGACAAGTTGTTGGAAACACGTGGAACTGAGGTAGATTCGGTTATTCGATTGAAAGTGGATGATGAAGCGTTAATGCAACGAATCATTACTCGTTTTGAAGAAGAAGGTCGTTCAGATGATAATCCGGAGAGTTTCCGGAAGCGTTTGGACGCATATAATGCGCAGACAGCACCTTTGCTTCCGATCTATGCGGAACAAGGAAAGTTAACTGAAGTCGATGGAATGCAGTCAATTGACACTGTAGCCCGTGAAATCGACAAGGTTTTGGGTGCTTAAGTACGAAAGAAGTGAAGAAGCCGTATTTTGGGTCAATATTTAGTTGACGTCTGAATATCAAAGCATATAAGTGTCGGCTTCCGCGACGAAGAGACGGTCTGAATGCAGTAGTCAAACACTGGATGAGGGCCAATTGTCGTCTATCGCCGTGAAACAGTTTTAATGAATGGAGGGGCAGTGTGGCCCGTATAGCAGGTGTCAACATACCCACGAATAAGCGCGTTACGATAGCGCTGCGCTACATTCACGGCATTGGTCCGGCGAAAGCGCAGGAAATCTGTGACAAAGTGGGAATTGCGGCTGAACGCCGTGTACAGGATTTGTCTGACGCAGAAGTCATTCAAGTTCGTGAAGCGATCGACGCAAACTACGTGGTTGAGGGTGACCTCCGCCGTGAAGTTTCAATGAACATTAAGCGTTTGATGGATCTGGGTTGCTACCGTGGTTTGCGCCACCGTCGCGGTCTTCCAGTTCGTGGTCAACGCACTCACACCAATGCGCGTACGCGCAAAGGTCCGGCGAAAGCAATCGCTGGTAAGAAGAAATAGACCGGATACATTAGTATGGCTCGCGAACAAACACGTGTTAAACGTAGTGCACGTAAGAACATCTCTTCAGGTGTTGCTCACGTCAACTCAAGCTTTAACAACACTATGATCACTATTACGGATGCTCAAGGAAACGCTATTTCTTGGTCTTCAGCTGGTCACATGGGTTTTAAAGGCTCTCGTAAATCTACACCCTACGCAGCTCAGGTTGCTGCTGAGGATGCAGGTCGTAAAGCTCAAGAGCACGGCTTGAAGTCATTAGAAGTACAGGTTCGTGGTCCAGGTTCTGGTCGTGAGTCAGCTCTTCGTGCGCTTCAGTCTATTGGTCTTACGATCACGACTATCCACGATATTACAGCCATCCCTCACAATGGTTGTCGTCCACCAAAACGTCGCCGCGTATAATCAAGTCAGATTAAACGCTTCGAACTGTTCTTTTTTGAACAACACTTAAACGCAATTTTTAAGGTGATCGCCGCATGAATATGGATCAGGTCAACGACAAAAACTGGAAAGAGCTTATCCGTCCATCCCGTCCGGTGGTGGAGCACGATTTTGATGCTGGCCGTAAAGCAAGCTTGATCGTTGAACCACTCGAGCGAGGTTTTGGTACGACTCTTGGTTCTTCGTTGCGCCGCATTCTTTTGTCTTCTTTGCAAGGCGCTGCGATAACTGGTGTGCAGATTGACGGTGTTGTTCACGAATTCTCATCTATTCCAGGTGTGCGTGAAGACGTGACTGACATCGTGCTTAACCTTAAGCGCGTTGCCATCAGCATGGTTTCTGAAACATCTAAACGCATGACTTTGTCTGCGTCTGGTCCGGGTGTTGTGACTGCTGGTCAGATTGAAGTTCCTGGAGACATGGAAATTCTGAACCCTGACCACGTTATCTGTACATTGGACGATGGTGCGAGCATTCGCATGGAGTTCACTGTTGCTGCAGGTAAAGGTTATGTTGCAGCTGACCGTAACCGTCCAGACGATGCACCACTTGGATTTATTCCAGTAGATGCGATTTTCTCACCTGTTGAGCGTGTTGGCTTTAAAGTTGAAGACACACGTGAAGGTCAGGTTCTAGATTACGATAAATTGACATTGACTGTTGAAACAGACGGTTCTGTGTCTCCTGAAGATGCTGTGGCTTACGCTGCACGTATCTTGCAAGATCAATTGCAGCTTCTCATCAACTTTGATGAGCCAGTTATTGAACAAGAAGCTGAGCAAGAGCCAGATCTAGGCTTTAACCCAGTTCTTCTTAAGAAAGTTGATGAATTGGAATTGTCTGTACGTTCAGCAAACTGCTTGCGTAACGACAATATCGTTTACATCGGTGACTTGATCCAGAAGTCCGAGGCAGAAATGCTTCGCACACCAAACTTTGGTCGTAAGTCGCTAAATGAAATTAAAGAAGTCCTCGCGTCCATGGGTCTTCACCTTGGTATGGATGTACCATCGTGGCCACCTGAGAACATTGAAGACTTAGCTAAAAAGTTTGAAGATTAAGATAGAGGAGCGGCCTAAACAGCCGTATTATAAGCCATGCGTCACGGAATTGCGCACCGCAAGCTAAACCGCACGTCGGAGCACCGTAAGGCCATGTTCGCAAACATGGCTGCGTCTCTAGTAGAACACGAGCAAATCTCAACTACGCTTCCAAAAGCGAAAGAATTACGTTCTTTCATGGATAAGCTAGTAACATTGGGCAAAAAGGGTGACCTTTCTGCACGTCGTCAGGCAATCTCTAAGATGCGTGACCAAGAGATGGTTAAAAAGTTATTCGACGTTCTAGCTGAACGTTACAAAGATCGTGCTGGTGGTTACACTCGCGTTCTTAAAGCTGGTTACCGTTATGGTGACAACGCACCAATGGCTGTTATTGAGCTAGTGGATCGTGATGTTGAAGCTAAAGGTAAAGCTGACCGCGAGCGCGTAGAAGCAGAAGCTGAAATGGCTTTGGAAGACTAAGGTCTTTTAAATAAAGAATTTGAAAAACACCGCTTTGGTTTCAAGGCGGTGTTTTTTTATGCATGATGTGTAAAATCTATTGAAACAGAGAAAAACTGTAATTAGGTGATGGATTTGGCAGTTAATGCCGTAATTGCGCCGCGATTATCGGAGATTTCCTTAGTATGAAAAATATTCGTCTGACAAAAATGATTTGTAGTGGGATAGCGTGTATTGGCGTCTCATTGCTTGGTGTGGCAGCGTGTAGTGCTCAGGATTCTCAGCAGCGTATCGAGCGTGTTGTTCCTTCAAGTCAGTCCGAAGTCACAATGTCGTTCTCACCATTGGTAAAACAATCCGCGCCAGCTGTTGTGAATGTATACACCACAAAAGTCGTTAAACAGGCAGCGTCTCCATTTGGAAATGACCCGTTTTTTCAGCGTTTTTTCAATAACCGTATGGGAAGCGTGCCAAGGGAGCGCGTCGAATCTTCTCTTGGTTCAGGTGTGATCGTTGGTGACGATGGTGTGATTGTGACGAATAATCACGTTATCCAGGGCGCTGACGAATTTAAAATCGTATTGTCTGACAGACGAGAATTTGCCGCTGAACTAATTATTGCTGATGAACGGACAGATCTTGCTGTTTTGAAGATTGATACAGACGGTGAGAAATTACCAACTCTCGAGATCACCAACACGCGTGATGTGGAAGTAGGGGATTTGGTCCTAGCAATAGGAAATCCATTTGGTGTTGGTCAGACGGTGACCACAGGAATTATCTCGGCTCAGGCTCGTACCGATGTTGGTATTTCCGACTATGCGTTCTTCTTACAGACAGATGCTGCCATCAATCCAGGTAATTCTGGTGGAGCCTTGGTTGATTCGCAGGGCCGATTAGTTGGTGTAAATACGGCCATCTTCTCTCGTTCGGGTGGTTCAAACGGTATTGGATTTGCGATTCCCTCTGAAATGGTCAAGCGCGTCGTAGATGCAGCTGTAAATGATGGCCAAATAATTCGTCCGTGGCTTGGTCTAAAAGGGCAGGCCGTTAATGCGGATATAGCTAAATCTATGGGCCTAGAGCGTCCAATGGGTGTATTGGTAACCGAGATATACCCCAAAGGACCTGCAGAGGCTGCTGGCCTTAAGCGCGGGGACCTCGTCGTATCTATCGATGGACGCGAAGTTTTCGATGAGCGCGGCTTAAAGTTTTTAGCGGCGACATTAGCTCCGGGCGATAAAGCGACTTTGGATTACATCCGCAGCGGAAAGAATAAGACTGTAAAAGTAAAACTTGCGCCGCCTCCCGGGGCGACCGAAGCAGAGATGAATTTGGTCGAAGGACAGGGAAGTCCATTTGTCGGCGCTGAGATCGCAGATCTTTCACCTGCATTGGCGGATGAATTGGGGCGTGATCCATTTGCGTCCGGTGTCCTTGTCAATCGTGTCTTACGTCGTTCATTGGCTTCACGCTTTGGCTTGCGTCCGGGTGACATGATCCGGGAGGTAAACGGCACAGTTATCAAAACGTCTGATGACCTTTTAAAGCTATTGAAGAAAAGTAGTGGGCCTGGATCGCGTTGGGCGATTACGATTGAACGAAATGGTCGCCGTATTACGTCGAATGTACGCTTGTAATCATCGATAAGGGCTTAACCTTCTAAGCTAGCGGCAGTAGAGTAAATCATGACTGATTTATTCTCTGCAGCTGGCCTTGATGATTCCGCTCCGCACCCATTGGCGGATCGTTTGCGTCCCAAACACCTAAACGACGTTATAGGCCAAGATCACTTGATTGGATCAGATGGTCCTATCGGGCGTATGCTAGCGAATAATCGCCTTGCCAGCATGATATTGTGGGGCCCACCCGGTGTCGGCAAAACGACCATCGCGCAATTACTTGCGGAAGATGCGGGTTTAGAATTTGATCCAATTTCTGCGATATTTTCTGGCGTGAAAGATCTACGCGCTGCGTTTGATCGTGCGGAATCACGTCGTCAGATTGGTAAAGGTACGCTGTTATTTGTAGATGAGATCCACCGTTTTAACAAAGCACAGCAAGATGGTTTTTTGCCATTTGTCGAGCGTGGTGTGGTGACATTGGTTGGTGCAACCACTGAAAATCCTAGTTTTGAATTAAACGGCGCGCTTCTATCGCGTTGTCAGGTCATGGTCCTAAAGCGGCTAGATAATGATGCGCTTGAAAGTTTGCTGCAGCGTGTGGAAAAGGATGTCGGTAAAAGCTTGGCCTTAACAAAGGAAGCAAGAAGTGCGCTTCTTGATATGGCTGATGGCGATGGGCGATATCTGTTAAACCTTGCCGAAGAAGTCGTCGCGCTGGGAGATGCCAAACCACTTAACGCGGAAGCGCTCGCTAAGTTATTGCAAAAACGTGCGCCGTCTTACGATAAGGACCGAGACGAGCATTATAATATGGCGTCAGCGCTTCATAAGTCCGTTCGTGGATCGGACCCCGATGCTGCGCTTTACTGGTTTTGTCGTATGCTGGAAGGGGGCGAAGACCCGCTCTATTTGGCAAGACGCATCGTACGCATGGCATCTGAGGAAGTAGGGCTAGCAGATCCAACCGCATTGATGATCGCTGGAGAGGCAGCACGAACATATGAGCGTCTTGGCTCTCCCGAAGGGGAGTTGGCGTTGGCTCATGCCCTTGTGCACATTACAACATCACCAAAATCGAATGCTGTGTATGCAGCTTATAAATCTGCGCGTAAGTCAGCTGCGAAAACCGGATCACTTATGCCGCCAATGCATATTCTGAATGCACCAACATCTATGATGAAGGATTTGGGGTATAATGAGGGTTATCAATATGACCATGATTTGGACGGGTCATTTTCAGGACAAAACTATTTTCCTGAGGGCATGGGTCGGCAAGAATATTACCAGCCAGATGGCGCTGGCCGCGAAGCATCCATTCGCGACCGCATGGGGCATTGGAAGAATAGACGCGAAGAAATAGCGCGCCAGAACAAAGAAAAAAGCTGACCTTAGCTGATCGCGATAATACGCCAAGTATCGATCAAGCGCTGTCCGATCGCTGTGTTCAAATCATTTGGTGATGACGTATCATAATTCGAGCCTGGGCCATCATATCCAATCCTCTTGCACATCGCTAAGAATTCTACTGGATTTTCTAGTAGATTGAGATCGCGGATGATTTCGAACCCTAGCTGATCTCTATGTGGGGCTAGGGCTTGTCTAATCTTGCGAATTGAACCGGGAGCAAATGGCTCGTTTGTTACGGATTGAACTGTTTTCATTTTACTTACTCTACTTGCAATGTCGGGTGATATTCTCTTCCACAAAGCGATTAGACGATGTCCCAAGCAATTTTGCTGGGCGAGCATTCTCATTGCATTTTGCTGAATATTCTCGTACTTGCGTTGTCGCTGAATAGCGTTAGACAATGGAAATCCATGCGCTGCGGCTAATCGAACGAACGCTGCAGGATCGTCGAGCACATTGGGTGCTTTTAAAACTGCTTCATCGAAGGAAAACAAAATTGAACGCAGACAAGCTTCTTCACACTTGTGCGTTTGCGTATATTCAAATTTTGGTAGGTGCAATTTAGGTCTAGGTTCGCTATTGCGTTCCGAGGATACAACTAAAGAAAACACTCTACTTTTACTCTGTTCGTCCATTTGCTTGTGACCTTTGATCAAGCATTAGATAGAACAGCCCCGCAAATAGATTGGCGAATGATTCGCAATAATACAATGCTTTTCTGCATTAATACTTGAGGTAATTTCATGGAAAACGAAAGTAAAAGCGATAAACCATGGAAAAAAGGTGATTTTTCTAAAAGGTTAATCAATCCTTACCAAGTAACAAATGAAGATTATGACTATATGGATGACCTTCTTCTAGGAGAAGATGATTCTATACTAGCATTCAACAAGCCGAGTGGCCTGGCGTGTCAGACTCGAAGTCCAGACGATCGCACGTTTGATGCGCTGCTAAATGTCTATGCAAGAAGCAATGGGAAAAGGCCTAAACTGGTTCACCGGTTAGATATGCTGACTTCGGGTGTGATTATTGCGGCCCGGACTAAGCCTGCCGCCTCATTTTTCTCTCGTGCGTTCGAGAAACGCGACGCCCAAAAGTCTTACATCGCCATCGTTCATGGACCAGCCTTTGAAGAAGCTGAAGGTGTCATTGATGCCTATGTTCAAAGATATCAAAAAGAACCCAATCTTGCTTTGATGCGATCCGTACAACCCGATGAAGAAGGCGCGCAGGATGCCAGAACAAAATATATTGTTCTGGCGAGCAATAATGGCTTTCATTTTCTGCTGCTAACACCCGAGACAGGTCGTACCCATCAATTGCGGGTGCATTTGCAACATATAGGGCGGCCTATTCTTGCAGACCCATATTATGGGAATGAAAATACTGAGAATAAAGCGCCGCGTTTAATGTTACATGCCCATCGTTTACTGACCCCACATCCGGAGGGTGGCGAGATAGATATTATTGCAGATATACCTGACGATATGGGGGAATGTCTCTCAGAGCTTGGGCTGGAGGCTGGGCGGCTGGCCTTAGAAGAAAAAACAGGCTAAGAGGCAGCCATGCAGAACATTGTTTTAGTTGCTCTGGGCGGTGCCATTGGCGCGACAGCTCGATATTTGCTTTCCGGCTTTGCTGAACGCACGCTGGGACCTGGCATTCCATGGGGAACGTTTAGTGCAAATATATTGGGTTCGTTGCTATTGGGAGTGTTGGTCGGTTGGCTTGCATTCAAGGTCGATGGAGCCCCAAATTGGCAGCTTTTCCTTGGTACCGGTGTTATGGGCGGGTTTACGACTTTTTCGACACTAAGCATGGAAACAATGTTGATGATTGAAAGAAAAGCATATGCGCAAGCCGCGACGTATGCTTTGGGAAGTTTGGCGCTCGGGGTGATCGCCATTTTCGTTGGATTGATGATTGCCCGAAAGGTATTCGCGCTATGAGTTGGAATAAAGGACAAGTCCTTCAAATACCTGTGCCAGATACAGAGAATGATGTGCGTCTGGATCGTTGGTTAAAGCGCCGCTTTCCGGGGCTTACACAAGGACAGGTCGAGAAGTTGCTTCGTAAAGGCGAAGTACGTGTTGATGGTGGGCGTGCCAAGTCGAGCACAAGACTTACAGCTGGTCAGGTTGTTCGTGTACCGCCAATGCCTTCAAGTGATCAGAATAAAAAACGTGAAGTGGCTGATGATGTTTATGTCTCTCCCAAAGATGCGGAGCTGATTAAGTCTTTCATCCTCTATGAAGATGAAGACGTTTATGTGCTGAACAAGCCTTCTGGTCTGGCTGTGCAGGGGGGTACGAAGACGCTACGCCATGTTGATGGTATGGCGAATGCGCTGACCAAGCCGGGGCAAGATAAACCAAAGCTTGTTCACCGTCTGGATAAGGATACGTCAGGATTACTCGTTCTAGCAAAAACAGCCCAGTCCGCGGCTGCTATGAGCAAGCATTTCCGCTCTCGTGAATTGGACAAGATTTACTGGGCCGTGATTAAAGGCATGCCCAATCCAAATGAAGGTGAATTGCGCGGCTGGATGATGAAAGCGCATGGTCCCGGACAAGATAAAGAGCTTATGACAGCTGGTGTGCACGGTGATAAAGGTTCTGTCTTTGCGATTACTGATTATAAAGTTGTGACATCTGCTGGACAAACCGCCAGTTGGGTAGCGTTAAAACCGCATACAGGGCGTAAGCACCAATTGCGCTATCATATGTCTGAGATTGGTCACTCTATTATTGGTGACAATAAATATCAGTGTGATCGCCAAACACCTGCGGGGACTGCTCAGGGCTTGCACCTGCATGCACGTGCATTGCGTATGCCGAGACGTCATGGACCCGATATCGAGATTATTGCGCCATTGCCAGATCATATGCAAAAGACATTTGACCTGTTTGGCTTCCATGAAAGTGAAGCGGGCAATCCATTTGATACAATTACGCCGATTGGTCGTCGTCGTTAGGCTTTTCCTCCTCCCAAGAAAGAAAATTCAATGTCACTAAAACTTGCAGTATGGGACCTTGATGGGACCGTTGTAGATAGTCGTGAGATTATTCAAGGTGCAATGGCAATCGCGTTTGAGAAATCTGGTTTTCAAGCACCAGAGTTTGACCAGACCCGCCGTATAGTTGGATTGTCTTTAAAGACTGCTATTGAAAATCTGCTTCCTGAAGCAGAGCCAAATATAATCGATCAGGTTCATGAAGATTATAAAACGAGTTTTGTGACATTGCGTGCTGACACCAGCTTGAAAGAGCCAATGTATGAAGGAGCACAACAGCTTCTAACAGATATGGTCGCTGATGGCTGGCTCATGGGCGTTGCGACGGGGAAATCGCGTCAGGGATTGAACCATATTCTTAAAATGCATGATCTAGAGAAATTCTTCGACACACATTGGTGTGCTGATGATGGCCCCGGAAAACCACACCCTCACATGGTTCAAAAAAACATGGATGAGCTAGGCGTTTTTGCTGAGCAAACTGTCATGATTGGCGATGCTATATTTGACATGCAGATGGCGCGCGCGGCGAATGTCCATGCAATGGGAGTATCTTGGGGATTTGGTAAAGCAGACGAGTTGAGTGAGGCGGGTGCGCATGAAGTTCATCATGATTATGCCTCTCTACGTAAAGGCCTGTATGCCTTTCGGGATAAGGTGACGTCATGAGCGACTTTGGTAACGCCGATCAGCGGATGAAAAAATTCTATAAGCAAGCAGGTATAGAAAAGCTTGATGATGGAAGCTGGACGGTCATGCTTGATGGCCGCAAGCTAAAAACACCCGCGAAAGCCGAGCTCAAATTACCCAATGAGGAATTAGCCGAAGCAGTGGCTGGTGAGTGGGCTGACCAGATTGAATATATCGATGTTGCGAGCATGCATATTACGCGTCTTGTGAATGTCGCCATTGATCGCACACCTGCGGCCCGCGAAGAAATGGCTGATGAGGTTGCTAAATATGCCGAGACAGACCTCGTTTGTCACTTGGCAGATGGGCCGACAGTTTTGCGTGAACGCCAGAATGAGGCATGGACTCCCGTGCGAGATTGGGCAGCTCAAGAGCTGGATGTATTTCTGGTACCTGTAGAAGGTATAATGGCGGCTACACAGCCGACCATGTCATTGGATGCTGCACGGACACACGCGCGGAGCCTTGATGATATGCGTTTGACAGGATTGAGTTTTGGCCTCGGCTTGTTTGGTTCTGCGGTTCTTTCCTTGGCGGTTGAGCAAGGGCGTATCATGTCGGAAGAGGCGTTTGATTTGTCTCGTGTGGATGAGATCTATCAGGCGGAACAATGGGGTGAAGATGAAGAAGCAATGGCGCGTGTTGCTTACAATCGACATCAGGCATTGGGATTGGGCGTCTTTTTTGCGGCGCTAAATCGTTGAAATTAAGGCAATTATCACAAGCCTGTGAGAATGCTCTATATTTCAAAATATTACGCTAAAACAAACGTTTACATCCTGCAACTGAATGGGTTGTTCATGTGAGGTTGGGGAAAGTCTTGCACACTAAATGCATGACCCAAACAACTATTACAAAGTGGGCGTCTATCGCTGCCGTAGCAGCGACCACGCTCTTCGCAGCCCCCTCAGCCTATTCAGAAGTGGGCCTTAAAACGCAGATTAAAGCGCAACAATTTAAAGATCATCGCAATAAACGTAATGATGATGGTCGACGTCTTGAAGTGCTACGCGAATGTGGATCTTCAGGGTATCGCGTGAACCGTTGTCACTTTGATACTGGCTTTAGAATTGTTGACGCGATAGTCGACGATAGAAAGTCCAACGCAAACTGTAATAGAGGCTCAGATTGGGGCCTAGAAGGCAATACAATTTGGGTGAGAGATGGCTGTCGTGCGATCTTCAAACTTTCAAATGTGAGCTATTCTAATAGAGACAATCGTGATTACGGTTACAATGATGGACGTCATGGCGACCACCGAAACCATGACAGACATGATCCTTACCGACAGGGCCGTGACCGTGATTATGGTTATGACAAGCATAATAAACACAAGCGTATAAGCTATAATCAGGAGCGCACAGCTATCGGATCATGTGCAAGAGAAGCCAATCGCGAAGCATATAAATATGATGCTTATTCAGCGCAGTATCGCCGTCAGCCTCACGTAAGTCATGGACGCAAAGGCAATATCAGAGTGACTGGATCAGTTCGCGTTCATGGACCGAACGGATTTAAAAATAGAGAGACCGTTTGTGTTGTTGGACATAATGGTCATGTGCAGCGTTTTCGCTTTGACCACTAATACTCGATAGATCGAAAACCGCGCTTTTGTCATATGATGGGAGCGCGGTTTTTTTGTGCGAATTTTATTCCGCTGTTTCTTCTTCGTGTTCGGCAATAAACTCTTTCATAAATCGCCTGATTTCACGTGAAGCACTTGTGTCCATATCTTCGCACAATTCTACGAATGCATCTCGTTCTTCTTTATTCACCCGTAAAACGAGTTGGCTATCTTTTTTGTTTTTCTTCGTTTTTTTTGAAGACGGCATGTCATGAATACTTTCACTATACGGAGTAATGCATGACAAAGTATATACAGTTATTGCGCGTTTGCAAGAATGCCGGACCGTTAACGTATAAACAGTTTTTAAATCATAACATAATATCGATTAGAGCTTGTATGTATTTGTTTTAGAACGATCTTGAGATTTTTTTACCAAACCAGAAACGCTTTAATTTCCACTTTTTCAGCAGTGTTTCGTCATTGGGCGCATCATTCTCTCCACGTGGTACATGTACGTTATTCATGGGAGGTTTGAGACCTCGAATAAGATCTTCCTCAACGCGCCGTCTTTCAATTTCTGTTTTAAAACGTGCAACATGGCGTTCGGTCGCGCCTAACTGCCACCAGGCTTTGCCCCATTTTTCATGGCCTTTGAGGCGGCCACTTAAGCTAGCTGCCTTGCCCACATAAAGTGGTTTTAACCAGAATACGTAATATCTTCTAACGAAGATGTATATGCCAGGTTCTTTAGGAAGACCGCTATCTGTGAGGGTAATGTTGAACCAGTATTTTTTGCCGGTTTCACCGCGCCATCTGTGCAGACCGAAAAGAAACATTTACTCCACCCAAAGACATACTAGAACGAATAATAGTTTAGCTTTTGCTGTTTCTGATTAATATATCATTAAGCAATTGAGATAGCAGGTTGTGAAAATTGGGACTTCTTCGCGCAAATTAGGCGACTAAGGGGCATATAATGTTGATTGAAAATTTAGCCGTTGCAACATTAATGGTGTGTCTGTCGACATGTGTACACTTTTTTGGACTGACGGGGCTTATTGCGTTTTTACGCCGTGATACTTTTTACGAACGTAGTCTATCATCAATCTGGCTTCAGAGCGCGGCTATATTGACCGTTATACTTGTGCTTTTCTTGTTGCACTCCATCGAAATCTGGATGTTTGCGGTTCTGTATCTTCTACTTGGTGAGTTTTCCAGCTTTGAAGAAGCCCTCTATTTCTCGACATCGACATTTACGACAGTTGGCTTTGGAGATGTCTATTTAGACAAGCAATGGAGATTATTGTCCGCGATGGAATCTGCCGCTGGGTTTTTGCTTATCGGATGGTCCACGGCTTTTCTGGTTTCAGTCACTGCAAAACTTCGATTATTAGAGTCGTTAATTGATCCCACTCAACCTAAGAAAGAAAAATGACATCAAAAAACGCACCGGGTAGTAAGTGCGTTGGTTAAGTAAAAATACGGTATGTAAATTAGTATCTGTATTTCTGAGCAAACCCGTAAGTTATTGTGATTGTTTAGAATATAATAAGAAAATTTTTACTATGGAAGTTTGTTCAAAGAATTTGGTTTTAACCCCAATATCGCCACTTATTTATAAAAAAGGCAATTTCGTTAACCATGCATCAACTGCTGGGTGAGCATATTCTCGAAATTGTATTTTTTCGTTGATACTGGGGACGTATTATGAGTTTGTCATCACTTCCAATTGCTGCACGGATTTCTCTTGCTGTTGCGATGCCAATAGTCGTCTTATGTATTTGTGCGTCCCTCTATATTATGGATCATTTTTCTTCAGCGAAAAAAATGGAGCGGGTGCAGCATGTTACTGAGTTGAGTCACTCTGTAAGCCTGTTTGTCCATGAATTGCAAAAAGAACGCGGCAGGTCCGCAGGTTATTTGGGGGCAAAGGGGCAGGGCGAAGCCGCTGTTCTATTGAATGCACAATATCCGATAACTGATGAAGCAATGAGTAAGTTTGAAGGCACTATTGAAGAGCATTTGGACGCGATTGACGATCCTTTGCTTTCTAAAATGTACTGGGACATGGAGCATGAATTAAAGGTTGTGCTGGATCATCGGGGCGGTGTTCAGAGTTTTAAATATTCATTGCCTGAAACAGTTGGGCCTTATACGCGAACAATTACTAAACTGATTAGCCTAGCGGCGGAGGCGACCCAAGCTGCATCTGGATCTCATAGTGTTGGAGATTTATCTGCATTTATCGCACTAATGAATGCCAAAGAGAATGCTGGTATTGAGAGAGCGATTGGTTCAAATGCCTTTGCTAAGGGAGTGGTTACCGAAAATAGCCACAAGAAAGTCCTTAATATTGTCTCTCGTCAGGAAGCGTTTTTACAGCAATTTAGAATGTTGATGCCACCTGAATGGGGTGCAAAACTAGATGAATACAAGCAGAAAACTGATTGGAAATCTGTTGTTGAAGCTCGAAAAATTTTAATTGATGCAGCGTACGACCAGTCCGCAAATAGCATAGCGCAATATACTGGCTCAGAATGGTTTGCTTTGACCTCAAAACGCATAGAACTACTGATGGAGCTTGAGCAAAGCTTGGGCGATGAGATTGATGCAGAAGCGTATAATTTAGGGCAGCAATATCAGCAGAGTGCCTACTTTATTCTTATATCATGTATCGCTTGCGTCATCGGGACCATCATTTTCTCCATAATCATGGTGCTCAGCGTGGTAAAACCTATAAATCGTGTGTCACATCAGCTCGGATTATTGGTTGACGGTCAAACCGAAATTGAGATTTCTGGAACTGACCGTAAAGATGAGATTGGTGTTCTCTCGAGAGCTGCCCAAGCATTTAGGGAATCCAGCCGAGAGCGGCGCAGAATGGAACGTGAAAAAGCAGAGCGTGAAACTGCTGAACTAGCTGAACGTCGTGAAACATTGAGCATCATGGCAGACGAAGTTAAAACGGCGTCGGGTAAAAGTGTCGAAGTCGTTTCGCGTGCTGCGGATAGCCTTTTAGAAGGTAGTCGCGGAATGACTGAACGGATGAGCGTTGCCAAAGAAAATGCTAGAGTCGTGAATGAATCGGCTCAAGCCACTTTGGATTCAACAGAGCAGGCTGCTTCACTGGCTGGAGAATTAAATTCTGCGATTGCTGAAGTAGCAGAAAATATTGTGCGCGGTGATACGATTGTTAGAAATGCCGTTGAGCTGGCTGATAAGTCGCGAGGTAATGTTTCTGATTTAGATAAAGCTGCTCAGCAAATTGGTGATTTTGTCGGTATTATTGCAGAGCTTGCAGAGCAAACCAATTTGCTGGCTCTTAATGCTACGATTGAATCTGCGCGCGCAGGCGAAGCGGGTAAGGGATTTTCTGTGGTTGCGGAAGAGATTAAACAGTTGGCAAACCAAACCAATAGATCTGCAGCTCAAATTTCGGAACGTGTCAATCAGATACAGAACCAGACTCAGACCGCGGTCAATTCAATTGGTGCGATTACAAAATCGGTCGAAGATATTGGTGATGTAACAGCGTCTGTGGCTGCGGCGATTGAAGAACAGCGCTCATCAACTGAATCCTTCACGGAGTTCCTTCGCGAGAACGGGAATGCGCTAAGAGGTGTCGCAAATGGCGTGAGCGATTTGTCTGAAATAGCGGTTGAGGGTGCTCAGAGCGCTGAACAAATAGGCATGTTAGCCGAAGAGATGGCAGTTCAATCCAAGGAAGTGAGTGAAACTATCCCTCAAATCGTGGATAGAGCAATTGCGGCTGCTGAGCGCCGAGGTGCCACGCGTGTTAAAGTAGATCAACCATTTCAAGTCAAAGATGGAAACGGGATACGCCCAGCTATGTTGAGTGATGTATCTTTGACGGGCGCGCATGTTAAGGCGCAGATTGTTGGATTTGAAATAGAGCTCATTGTCGTTGGTTTGTCGAAGCCTATTAAGGCAAAAGTTGTTTGGAATAATAATGGACAAGCGGGCGTTCAATTCAGACAGGAATTGACTGCGGGTCAGTTTGATAAAATCTGTCAATTGAGAACCACCGAGCAGGCAGCGTGATTGAAATACCGTGCTCTAAAATTTGGGCGGCGCAGTTTTAACTGTCTCTTCAAATAGATTCTCGAATACCGTCTTAAGTACTGTGTCGATTTCGGTCATCGTTATCTGGTGGCCTAAGTCGGAGAGGCTTGTGACGCCCAGTCCGTCTTCGGAAATGCCACATGGAACTATGCCAGTGAAGTGGTCTAATTCAGGATTGACGTTGAGACTAATGCCGTGGAAGGAAACCCATTTTCGCAGCCTCACACCGATCGCTGCGATTTTGTCTTCCTTTAAGGGGCCGTTAGCCTGTGTTCGGTCTACCCACACGCCTACACGCCCATCGCGTCTTTCTCCTTGAACGCTCAATTGATTGAGTGACTGAATAATCCATTCTTCTAGTGAATTTACAAAAGCGCGAACATCGCGTCCTCGTTTGGCGACGTTCAACATGACGTATGCCACGCGCTGTCCGGGGCCATGATATGTAAATTGGCCTCCACGACCCGCATTTATAACAGGAAATCTGTTAGGGTCTTCTAGGTCGGAAAGTTTCGCACTCGTGCCTGCCGTGTAAATAGGAGGGTGTTCAAGGAGCCATACAAGCTCATTGGCTTCTCCTTTTGATATGGCCGCAACGCGCGCTTCCATAAAGGCAATGGCGGCTTCATAATCTACAACTTCTTCTGAAACAGCCCATTCAATGTTTGAGCATATATCTTTAACCATTGTCTGCGTTAACTCCTTGCTCACATAGATAGTTCAAATTTAGAGTCGATTTGATAAACTAAGAATGGGGTTTCCTTCTTGAGTTCGCAATTAGATGCCGTCGAAATTGAGATCACAGTGCTTTTGGGTCGCTCCAAGATACCTATGCAGCAATTATTGCGTATGGGACGTGGGGCTGTGATTCCGCTTGATGCAAGCGAATACGACGAAGTATGGATTCTTGCAAACAATCATCCTGTTGCGCGTGGAGAATTAGTGATTGATGGCGAACGCGTATCCGTTTCCATTACGGGCGCTGCGCAGGTAGAAGACTACTACGCGACTGAGCAGTAGCACTCTGCAATCATGTCACTGATCTACATGTTTGGGATGAAATTCACAAAAAATAGCTGAGTTATGAATTTTCAGGGTTCACATGTGCGCTGGGTTCTGTATATCTCGCCTTTCGTTTCGGTTTGCGGCCGTGGCGGAATTGGTAGACGCGCAGCGTTGAGGTCGCTGTGGGGTAAAACCCGTGGAAGTTCGAGTCTTCTCGGCCGCACCATGAAAGTAACTGGCTTGCCAGTATTTATGGAACTTTGAATTCAAACGACAATCAATGATGCACCTAGTCCAATTGTTTCCTGACGTATGGAAATTATTGTAGATCGGCTTCAATTTCTAAGAGTTTCCATCGTTTTTAATGTGTTTTGGCTTTGGATTTATTCAATATATCCGAAGTCGATTAGGCACATTGGGGTTTTCTAAGACTAAATTGTTAGAGTATCTGGATGCTATGGTTTCGGGATAGAACTAGGAATGTTTAGTTAAACCACAAAAATGCCTTGAACGATGGCTAGCAAATGTTCATGGTCAGGTCATTCACGATGTTATAGCTTGGCGGCAAAAGAAGGGGTTTCACCAATGGAAACAGTATCAAAGATTCGCGTAACTTGTTTAAAAGCAATTGTAATTGGAGCTACCGTAATAGGGGGCTCATTGGCTGGTATGTCTGCAATGGCAGATGAAGATACTTTGACGCAAGAGCAAGCGCAAACTGCAGTTGATGCACGCCAAGCAGCATTCGATGACCTTAAAACAAACTTTAAGCCATTGGGTGGGATGTTAAAAGGTAAAGTGGCCATGGATACAGATTTGGTCGCAACAAATGCCGCTAGCATGGCGGAAATATCCAAAACGCTAACAGCCTTATATGCGATTGATACGTCAGGCTTTTCAATTGAAAATCGTTCAGATGTAAAAATCTGGACATCGATGGATGATTTCTCTGCTAAGGCTGTTGCCCTAGAAAATGCAGCCCTCGCTTTGAATGCAGTCGCCCAATCTGGTGATGAAAAAGCTATAAAAGCTGCAATGATAAACGTAGGTCAGACTTGTAAGTCCTGCCACACGGAATATCGTACAGAATAGTTATTAATGTCTGCCGTGAAGCCTGATTCATCGAGTGAAGATACCTTTGCTCGAAATGATAGCGATAGACGCTTAGTTTGGGATTTGCCACTTCGCATATTCCATTGGGTCCTAGTGTTAAGCATCGCCGCTTCATGGGCGACAGCTAAAATTGGTCTTGAGTGGATGGAAATCCACTTCCTGCTTGGATATTGGATAACCGGATTGATTATCTTTCGTATTGTTTGGGGCTTTGTTGGCCCCAAGCATTCACGGTTCTCGAACTTTATTCCATCTCCCAAAGCTGTGCTGAATTATCTTCGTGGATTTATCACTGGTTCCAGTAAACAGTCCGTTGGGCATAATCCCATGGGCGCGTTGATGGTTTTCGCGATATTGGGAGTATTGGGTTTTCAGGTAACGACTGGTTTGTTCGCGACAGATGATATTCTGTTTAGCGGCCCTTATAGCGGCGTTGTTGAGGGCAAAACAGCTGAGCTTTTAACGCGGCTCCACAACTTCAATTTCGATGTTATTTTAGTATTGGTCTTTGTGCATGTGTTGGCTGTCCTTGTGTATCTGGTCAAGAAAAAACAAAATTTGATTTGGCCGATGATTACAGGACGGAAATCCAAAGATATCGTATCTGATGGCGAGGCGATCAAGCATTCACGGTTACTAATCGCGCTATGTGTTTGTATTTTTGCTGGCCTAATAGTCTGGGGGCTCGTTAGTTTGGCGCCATTGTCTGAGGACAGTTTCTACTAATTTAAAAAGGCCCAGATAGACTTCCAACGGATCTTGATCGACATACCATTTTAGATGTGCGGCTATGGTTTTGGCAAATATATCGCATTGCGGACTCGGCGAGCGGTCTTTCCATCATAGGGTAAGACTTGGACCATTATGACGGATGTGATGTCATTCATAGGGTCAATCCAGAATGCTGTACCGGCCCATCCTTGCCAATAAAATTCACCCACTTCACCTTGCCAGTCAGCTTCTGGAAGAGCGGCCATTGTGCGCACTGCGAAATTCAATCCAAACCCTAACCCTGGGCCGTATGGTTCCGACGCGTTAGCTTGCTTAGACAGGTGATCCGTCGCCATTAAGCGTACTGTTTCCGGTTTCAGAAGTTGCACGCCATTATATAGCCCCTCGTTTTGATACATCAGCGCAAGCGCCATATAATCATCTATCGTTGATAATAGGCCCGTTCCACCTGGTGTGAGAATATGTGATTTCTTTGCGCGCCCATAAGCATGTGTAGTGTTTTTCTCGAGCACGCCGTCTTCGGTGTAATTGTAGATTTGCGCCATGTTCTCACGTTCATCAACCGGGACGAAATAGGTGGTGTTTTCCATACCTAGTGGATCAAGAATTTCAGTTTGAATGTGGTCGGAAAATTCTTCACCTGTAAGCACTTCAATGAGACGAGCGAGAATGGTTGTCGAAAACCCATATTGGACCGACATACCTGGTTGGGAGGCAAGCGGGACTGAGGCGATTAATTTAGTCGCTTCTTCCAGTGTATGATCTGGGGACATCGCGCTTACTTCACTTGCTATTTTTTGAAGTGAAGGTGTGTCGGGATCCCAAATATAGATGCCAGCTGCATGCATGCAAAGGTCACGAATAGTCGGCAATCTGATAGGCGGTTCTAGTAAAATTTCACCATTTTCATCCTCACCGGCATAGACCTGAATATTCTCAAACTCCGGCAAGTGTTTTTCAATAGGATCATCAAGTTCAAACTTACCTTGTTCATATAACCGCATAAGAGCCGCGGCGGTGATAGGTTTCGTCATAGAGTAGATATGGAATATGGTATCGCGATGAATTGGCAGATCATTTTCAAGATCTGCATGTCCGTATTCGCCATAATAAACTTGTCTGCCATTCTTATAAATAAGCGTGGAAACACCGGCGACTTGACCTTCTTTCACTAAGTCATCTAGTGCAGTGTCTATAAGTTCCGGTACAATGTCGAGTGTGTTTTGCGCACTTACATCTTGATGAGGAGCTGCACATCCAAGCATGGCGATAGTTATTAGTCCTGCGCATGTCGCCGTGAAGTGTTTTATCATTGCGGTCTATCCAATGTCATGATTGCGCTTGAAGCTCGTGATGAGGTTATTCCAAATCCATATAGGCTTAGTAAAGTGACCCAATATTGGTTATTCAGGAAGTGAGAACTGTTTGAAGAAAGACCACATTACGTTGTTCGCATTTATATCTCTATTTACGGCACCAAAACTATCGGGAGCCCCAAGAGCACCAGGCCAAGTGTGACCACCATTGACGATCTCGTAGTATTCAACTTGAGCATTGTTCGGGCATCCAGTTTGAATGTGGTGAATAACGCTGGACGAATCATCTGAATTTAAGTCTGGAAGAGGCGAGGAGCTTAAGCCACCGTCACACCCATATTTTTCTGCAAAAATTTCAGAATTTCTAACGACACCATTTCCGCCTCCTGAGCTATAACTAACAGATCGGTCTGCAGTTCCGTGGATTTGCTGAATAGGTACTGCGTGTGATGGATTACAGCTCAAATTTGCATTGCCCTGAGCGGCACCACCAACCGAAGAAATCGCTGCTATTTTGTCAGATAAATCGCAGGCGGCACTGAAGGCCATCATGCCG
The DNA here is from genome assembly GCA_964352025.1 of uncultured Hyphomonadaceae bacterium. Classification (GTDB taxonomy): domain Bacteria; phylum Pseudomonadota; class Alphaproteobacteria; order Caulobacterales; family Hyphomonadaceae; genus Hirschia. The sequence goes on along the minus strand of CAYGPZ010000018.1, from coordinate 4,112 downwards.
CCATTTGAGTAGCCCGTTGCATAGACTCTTTGACGATCAACATTGAAATTTTCTATTATAAAATCAATTATTTCACTGGCAAATCGTATGTCATTTGAGTTCGAACCCAGCTGTGTATTCCAGACAAAAGAATTGACCCCAGAAAATTGCGAACCATTGGGAAATACTGCAATGAAGTTATTTTCATCCGCTGTTCTTCTCATATCGGTGATGTTCGCCATCACTTCCTTATTGCTACCTCCTCCGTGAAAGACAATGACTGCAGGTGTTTCCTCTGTTGGGTCATAATCAGTTGGGAAATGAATTATAAAACCTCTGACCTGTGCGCCGACATTTAGCGATTCATCAAATTCCCCTTCAGGGTAAAGGGCACGGATATTTCCTGTTTCACGTTCTGATACATATAATCGCCCATTGGTGTCGAATTCACAATCATTGGGTGAGTTGAAATCAGCGGTATCAAATGAGCCGTCCATTGAGATCTGGTAAGAGGTTCCCATGAAATCTTCAACGGCATTATTTTCGATGGAAAACCGTTGCAAAACATTCTGTTGTTCCAAAGGAATATAGATATATCCGGCATTGTAGCAGACGTGATTTACACCTGAATTTGCAGTGGCGAGTAAGGCGACATTTCCATCGGTTATTCTGTGAATTTGGCCGCTAGAATTGTTTGCAGCGTAGATTTCTCCATTCTCATCACCGACAATTCCGATAACGTCTTCAAGTCCAGAGCCTGATGCGTAGGTGGAGACAATTCCATCTGGTGTTATTCTGTAAACCGTGGAGCCTGTGCCAGATAAATTCGCTCCATAGGCCGATACATAGAGATTATCTGATGTATCAATCCAGATACTCGCAGGACCGTCTAAATTTGAAGCAAACTCAGAGACGACACCATCTGGTGAGATTTTGAATACCGCATCTTCCTCGTAAGCAGCGACGAATAAATTTCCTAGAGAGTCAAATGACGCCCCATTGGCGGATGTAAATGTATGTATTGTTTTTTTGTCGCCATTTGGAGATACACGAATAAGAGTGCCGGTAGATGAACCTGATGAATAAACACTTCCATCAGTGGCTATTGAAAAGCCATCATTGGGGGATTGAATATTTGAATAGGGAGAAGCCGTAAACTTGAATGGGGGAGACAGAGGAAGATCAATATAGTCAATCCAAGTGTTCCTATTTTCATTTTCTGTATCGGCGACTATTTCAATCACATCACCAGTTGATATGGGGAAGTTTAGCCCAGATCTCGCATTATATCCGAAGATAGGCTCGATTGTTAAATCACCTACTGGAGAGCCATTTTTCCTGACTTCCATACTATCTGCCCCGCCAGCTTGATAGAATATCTCCAATCTATCTGCATCAATTGGAGCAATGAATGAAACCGTATCCAATTCTGCTTGAATAGACGCGACAGCACTGCGAGACGCATTATCAACGGTAATTGAACTGCCTCGACCAGGAATGACGTTGTCTTCTGCTTCTATGCGTCTAGCCAAATTGGCAGTCGTTGCTGAAAATTCTTGGGTGATTGAACCTATGGATAGTGATGCAGTCGTTGTTTTTGCCGATGCATTCTCGGTGGTAATTTTTATTGTGACCTGCTGGCCGTTATTGATCGTAGCTGGTGTGGATCTAAATGGGCTGTCATTAATTGCGTACTCACCTCCAATAATAGAAATAGCTGTGCCATTTGCCATGCCAGTAATCGGTTCTGATTGCGAATACACGATGGTTTGGGGGTAAGCATTGATAACTTTTTCAAAGGTGAATGTGTTTGGAGTATTGCCGGTTGGTTGCGGTGACGGGCTCGGAGAAGGTGCTGGAGCTGGTGTCGGTGCTGGGGCTGGCGAAGGAGGTGGAGTGGTTACGGGGCTATCACCAGTTCCTGAACCTCCACTGCATGCAGCCAGACATAGGCTCAGGGCAAAGATGGATATTTTCGCAGTTCTTCGATTAATCCGTTTTTGCATCTGTATGTTTCCCCAAATATTATCGTAATTATTTGGGTTGTTTTGTTGCATTCATGAGTAATGTTTCACGCTTTTTGTGACGAAACTCAGAGCATTTTGGATGAAGCTTACTTTGTATTGCGAAATATTCGCTTAGTCTGGATTGTTTGTTTCATGGATGCTTAGTCTATGAATTTGATCCAACCTTGAACAGCTAGAATTGAATGTTTGCAAATGAATAAGGAGCAAAGCAGGGCCATAAAGAAAGGCCGGCGTACGAATTTGCTGGGTCAAGCTGTGTGGCTTGGAATACCTGTTGTTGTGCTGTTGGGGGTGTTTAGTTACGTCTCATTTGTAAGTTCGAACAAATTAGATTTTGATGTTAAAATGGCTAGCCTTTTTGCCGTATTTTATTTCGGCTGGCTTGTGGTTTTTATACTCAACGGAATAGCTCTTGGCTTGGTTCATAAAAAGCATGGCCGTATAGGAATTCTGGTCGTATTTTTGACTGGTGCAGCGATAACGTCTCCTGCATTTGTTTTCTATGATTATTTCATCTCTAATGTATTTTTCTCCAACCCTGACTTCAACATATTTAAAATGGTCCGCACTGTTCCGCTAAGTGGGTATTTTGATAAATTTTTGCACTATTCCATTTTATTTGGAGCAAACGCTTTTTTTCTCTATCAAGAATTATTCAATCGGACGCGAATGGATTTACTGGCAAGTGAAAAGAAAATTGCCGAGCAAAAATTGCTGGATGCTGAATTGAAATTGAGTAGCCTTCAGCGTCAACTCGCTCCGCATTTTATGTTCAATTGTTTAAGTATGTTATCTGCGCTGGCGCGCATGGGAAAACACGAAGAAGTCATCTCGACTGTGGGGCGGCTTGGAGAGCTGTTGAGGTTTGTTCACAATTCGTCAGACAGCAGCGAAATACCATTGCAGGATGAAATAGACTTTGTTGTCAATTACATAGCGTTACAGGGCGCGCGATTTGGGGAGAAATACCATTTCGATATCAAAGTGGATGGCAGCACATCAAATGTGATGTGTATTCCATATAGCCTTCAGGTGTTTATCGAAAATGCATATGCACATTCTTTTGCCAGTTCAGAAAAACAAACAATCATTGAAGTAGGTATTGAAATAAAATCTGACAGCGTCTTTTTTCAAATTAAAAATAATAATGTTCAGCAAGATTCTAACGGCGGTATGGGAACTTCAATTTCCAATTTGGAAGAAAGAATGAAAATAATATACAACGAAGATTATAGTCTAAAAACACTTTCTCATTCTGACGTTTTTGAAGTTTCTCTGCGTGTTCCAAGATGAGTTTTGAATTATCTTGTATAATTTGTGACGACGAATTTTACGGTCGTCAGAATATCAAATCTGCCTTGGAAAGTTTTTCTAATTGGAAAATTGTAGCCGAATTAGATAGCGGCTCCCATCTGGTTGAACAAATTGAAAAACATAAGCCTGATGTCATTTTTCTAGATATTCAAATGCCCGGTAAAAGTGGGATTGAATTGATGGAAGAGATATTTTCTCTCACCGATATACCTGAAGTCATTTTCGTGACGGCTCATGATGCTCATATCATTCAGGCATTTGAATTGTTTGCGCTGGATTACATCTTAAAACCATTTGATACAGCGAGATTTGCAATATCTGTTAAGCGCGCTGAAGTCGAAGTTAAAAAGAAGAACGAAGGCACGAAACTTTCAAGATCTGGAACAGATCAAAACTATCTATCTCGCTTATTCATACCGACATCTTCTCGTGTTGATATTGTTGATATCAATAGTGTCTATGCGTTTGAAGGTAATGGAAACTATGTAGATCTTATTATGGAAAATAGGCGGTTGTTACATCGCGTTTCCATGAAATATTTGGAAGAACATCTCGACCCCAATATATTTGTCAGATGCCATCGATCAACCATTGTTCAGGTCGACGCGATCAGCAAGCTAATACATCTGGGTGGAACACGATATAATATTGAGCTGCTCAATGCTGAAACCGTGAGCTTAAGTCAAAGCAGTAAAGATGTGATCCAGACACGATTGAAGAATGAAACACCCCAGTATTAGTTTTCTCTAAAAGATCCCCAGAGAGATCCTGTGAGGGGTTCGATGAGGTATT
>CAYGPZ010000017.1:0-56805 GCA_964352025.1 uncultured Hyphomonadaceae bacterium | reverse complement strand
GACGCATTTCCTCACCAAAACACTGAAAAACGTGAAAACAGAGATGAGTTTACAAATACTCGCCTATAATATGAAGAGAATGATCTCGATATTGGGTGTAAAACCACTCATCCAGAAGATGATGGCCTGAACTTAAGAAAACTCTCGCTCTAAAACTACAGCGCGATGAAACCTGCGGGAAAGTTTTTACACAGCCTCGGCCACAAATACCCTGATGAACAGGCAATGTTTCGGCAGAACTGAATGGGCAGGTGCTGCTATCACTCCGAATATGACGGAAGCCTGAGTCACCCTCAACTGGAACACCTGGGCATCTCACATGCAATTAATACATAAAAAGGCTATCCAATTTCTATGGTTAAAAACCGACGCGTTAGCGTCGGTTTTTTAGTTTAGGTAAGGGAGTGAAGTTAAGCTTATTCCCAGATTGAGTTGATGAAGCTCTCGTGCGAGCTCGTTGGGTTTGAGTAAGGCACATAAGTTGAGGTTGTTGATGTGTCATATCCAGAGCTGTAAGTATCAGTTGCATATGGGTTTGTGTGGTAGAGGTCGTTCATGCCAATTTGTGGGTCCATATAGCCAGAATCGCTGGAGTAGACATTGCCGTAATAGTCAACTTGGGAGTCGTAAGCGTATGGGTCAACAAAGTGTGAATCTCCATATTGGTCATACATTTCCATGCCCCAAGGGCTGATTGAACCTTCTGCCCAATAGCCTGAGTCTTGTGCAGATGCTGTGTTGGTGAGGCCTAGTGTTGCGATTGCAAGAGAAGCGATAAGGGCGATTTTGTTAAGCGTTTTCATATCCGTATTCCTTTAGATTTTTATTGAGGCGATCTGTGTTTCGCCGATGGATATGTCTTGCCAAACTTTACTCGCGCCGGATGTGAGCTGCTTCACACATGTGGAAATATCTCGTAGTTTCTGCAAAGCTGGTTATTGGAGAAATGGCATATGGAAAAAACCCAAGCTTTTGATGTGCTACGCCTGTCAGACTTTTTTGGAGATTTGTCTGATGCTTCTCTAGCCGATATTGTTGGGCGAGGGCGTGTTCGCAAAATTAAACGAACTGAAATGCTGTTTTCTATGGGAGATGAGGGTGATGCTGTTTATGCGGTGTTGTCTGGCCGTGTGCTTCTGTCACGTGTGACGGAAGAAGGTAAAGAGATTGCACTGGCAGCGATGGAAGAGGGAAGCGTATTTGGCGAGCTCTCTTTGATTGATGGTGAGCCTCGTTCTACCGATGCCAATGTTGTGGAAGCTGGTGAGGTGTTTGTGTTGCAGCGTTCTGCGTTCAAGGATGCAATGTCATCAGACCCCGCAATAGCGAATATTATATTGGTGCAATTGTGTCAGCGCTTACGAGCAACCAATCGTCTTGTGGAGAGCGTGTCTTTTTTGGAACTTGGTCCACGTTTGGCTCGGTTGTTATTGCTGCTCGCACTCAATGGAAAACGCCTCGCAAACGGACATATCTTACTTGGGTCAAAATACACTCAAGCCGAACTCGGAAAACGGATTGCTGCGAGCCGTGAAAGCGTTTCAAAGCAACTGGCGCAATGGACGAGAGATAATGTGGTTGGCATTCAAGAGGGGTGCTTGGTTCTGAAAGATCTAGAGTCAATTAATTCTTGGGCCGAGGATATTGATCTAGAACTATAAGGCAGCCCAACGTAAATTGAGCTGCCTTTAAATGGTGGTGGCTAGTTCTTACTGAACGCGGTAGGCGATGGCTTTAGCTGTCTCATTGTAAAGGTTTCCGTCTGGCATGAAGCGTAGAATGTCAGGTGGAGAGTTTTGGCGCATTCCTTGAACTTTTACAGATAGCGCGAATCTTCCATTGCCAAGTGGTTTGGTACTCCACTGCCCCCGGAATGGAGTTGGCTTTTTCTGATTTGGTCGTGCGAAAAGTCCTGTTACCTGACCATTTGGCATGTAGTCAGCAATTGTCGTCCCATTTGGTGTTTGGATGCCCCATCTACCTATCAGTGTTTGTTGCGGGTCCATTGCGGCTTGGGCGTTGGAGCCTGATTGCACATGTTGAAACTGCGGTGTCGCGTTTTGGTTGGAGAATTGAGCGTTTGTCTGTGTTTGGCTCATGTGTACTTGGTTATTCTGGTTTTGTGATGGCTGGTTAAATTGTTGAGGGCCTGATTGAGAGAAGCTTGAGGCTGCAGGTGTTGTTTCCGTGTTTGTTTTTGTCTCGTCGTCAGCAAAGATGCCTAACACAACGATCGCGCCAAAACATCCGAGTGCAATTTTTGCGGAGTTTGATAATTTCGTAAGCATTGGTTTTCTCCTTTAGTGTTTCTGATTTGGAGCATTGGCTCCTGTCTTGAATTCAGAAAACACTATTTGGAGATGTGTGGATGTGAGGTGGTTCACACCCTTTAGAAGCCTACCACCTTTTTACCAAATTTAAGCTGATTGTTGCGCTAGGCGCTTCGACATCAATGGCGAGCATTGGTGCATCACTTAAATATCCACTGAGGTTTGCGGTAGCCACCCAGTCCTTTCTACGACTTTCTTTTGAGATAGAGAAATTAGCGAGCAGAGTATCATCCAGACGAGTGGAGTTTACGACATCTCCATAGCGTTCGCTTTTATATTGCAAGCTGGAATTAATTCTAAAGAAGCGTGGATCCACCCAGTTTGCAGAAAGTCGAATGTGATGTTGTGCCTGCAAAGGAATTTCTCTTCCAGAGGATACAGTACTATCTGTTATCTTGGAATTTGTATGGGCGTAACTTATAGCTATTCCCAGTTTGGCAGTTGCGCGCCAATCTAGCTCCGCCTTGGTTCGCGTTAGTTTTGCTTCATTTAGGAAGTATAATGATTGTCCAAGTCTCTGCCTAGGTAGCGCAGCGCTCAATTCATCAATTTCCTGATACTCGGTTTCTACACTTACAAAGAGAGAATTTGTGAGCTCTGTATCTATACGCGCGATGAGGGAATCAATAACATCCGACGAAAAGCCAAGATCGCGGTTAGGAGTCAGGCCAACACTACCAATGGGTGCGATTGTATCAATACCAGTTGGTAGGCGGTTTCGTTGTGCCGCCAGTCTGATTTGTCCTTTGGGGTAACGAAATGATACACCAATACGCGGATCGAGAGATTGTGTGTTTGTATCTATGAAATTGTCAAAAATCGGAAAGTCAAAACTAGCATCCTTGTATGTTGGGAATAGACCAGCTTCTAATATAAGATGTTTGTTTGGTTGCCACCGCGTTTGGATATGTGCCGAATAGGCTTCTGAGCGTGATTTGAAGAGATATGATGTTTCATCAAACTGCCCAATAGAAATGACTTCCAAAGCGGTTGCGTCATCTATATCGACGATAGCTGCAATACCAAATGAATTAAAGAAATTTTCTAAGGTTTGAGTTTCTCGTTCTAAAAATCCAAACTCTGCGCCTGCGCTAAAATCAAAATTTCCAATAGCAAATAAGCGACGGGTTTGCAGGTTTAGAAGGTCCGTGTTTGAACGCGTTTTTATAACTGGATCACCGTCGTCCGCGAAAGGAAGTAGGGTAAGGCCCACCTGTTCTGTTATAGGGACGGTTCCAAATGGGGCATAAACAAGAATAAGTTCGTCTGGAACACTTAGTGTAGTGTCAAACAATCCACGAGCAGCCGCTGTTTGAGCGGCTTCCAGCCCAAGCCCTTGGACAAGTGAAAAGTCTAGCCCTGTGACTTGTGTGCCCAGAGCGGACGCATTGTCGAATGCCGAGTCGGCAATGCTACCGGTCGCCCTAAGCATCCAGCGGTCATTCCACGCATTTGTGTGTGTGTATCCTGCTTCAAGGACAAGCGCGTTAGCTTCTTGAGAATCATCAAGGTCTGGGAATGCATCATTGCCAGCAAGTTGAGTGTCCTGCGAGTTCACAGAGGCTCTTAAAAGAAATCCGTGCTTCCCATTTATTTGGGTGCCATAGCGCAATGAAAGTTGGGAGGTTTCTAGACGGTCATTGGGAAGTTCACCATCTAGCGTGTTCATTGAAAGGGCTGCAGCATAAGACACTGGATGTTTGCCTGGTCTGTAAACGCCTTGGGCTTCAGCGCTGGCATTGAAGCCTATAGTTCCATTCTCTCCAAATGTTGCACCTGCACCAATTGATTGTTCATGTCGGTTTTCAAGAAAAAACTGAGCGAATTTTAGCGGATATGAAACTGACAGAGGGGCCAGCATCAAGCCTTGGCTTATACTTGACTGTCTAGCATTCTCATCAGGAAAGAGATTTGCGAAGGCGAATGCTGTGTCAGAATTATACTGACTTGCAGCAAGGCTGGAATAGTATTCACCTTGCTCTGACAATCCCAGGTTTTGGAAAGCTGCACCAATGTTTATGCGCCCGCTTTGGCTTGAAGGTAGGTTTACAAAACCTGCATCTAGGTTTCTATGGTGAGCGTCCCAAGCCTTTTTGGCATAGTCGATGGCGCTGCCCGCTTGGTATTGGTCTTGCGCCATAATAGAGGCAATAAGCGCTGAAACGGAAGAATTGGGATCAAGGCGTACTGCGTTCGCTATAATTTTCTGCCCTACATCATGTCGTCCGGCGTGCCAATGCGCCTCTGCATCAAGTTGAGCTGCGCCTGGGCGGTTCGGGTTTGCTGCAATAACTCTACCTGTCGCTATGGAAGCAGTCTCTGCTTCACTCGTCAGAATTGAATATCCTGCGAGGATAGATTGGGTTTCAGGATGAGTGGGCGCTATTTCGAGTAATTTTTCTAGAACACCCTTCGTAAGGTCAAGCCGGTCCATGTTGATATAGAGGTATGCTTTAGCTGCTAAAGCATATGGATCAGTTGGGTCTAGAGATATTGCTGCATCAATATAGTCTAGCGCATGTTGAAAGCGACCCGCTACGGTTTCATATTGACCAAGTCCAACAAGTGAATTCATCGCTTCTGGATTTAATGCGACGGCTTCTTTAAACGCGGCGATGGCATCGTCAGCGTTCGCGCCGCCTGCGATAGTTAGATAAATTCCATACCAGTGCTGCACATTGTCTCTATCGGGAGCAAGAGAGAGAGCCTTCTCAATAGATTTTTTCAACAATGAATCATCGCCGTTTAGCGCCGCAATTTGTGCATTCAAGAGAAGAGCGTCAACGTCATTTGGGGATAAGGTCAGAGCGCCCTCAGCATATTGATGCGCTGTTTCATGACGTCCTGCATAAGCTTCAAGGTAAGCATTTAGAGTGAGGTGGTGGATGTCTTCACCCCAGTTGGATTCGTCTGCTTCTAAGAAGCGACTAGCGTTTTGAATTTCTTTGTTCTCGAGAGCTGCGCCAATGCGTACGAGACTAATCAATCGGGCAAGATTTCGGGACTTAACCTTAGTGTCGTCTATACTATCAAGTATCTTTGTGGCCGCTAGATGATCTCTCTTACCAACAGCAATGAGTGCATTTCCAAGTGATTTTGCAGCACTGTTTTGCACGTTTGAAAGCTCAGCTTCTGCGCGACGGAACTGTCCTGCATCCAATGCTTCAAATGCGGAAATAAGCGATGGTGACCAGTTCGTTTCTATAGCCGAAGCAATTGGCAGCAGTCTTGCCCAGTCTGCTTTGGGAATAAGGGCCCAGCTTGCACGATCTTTGTGCTCTACAAGCAATTCTAGCTGTGGGGCTTGCCCAATTCGAGCATAAGCAGAACGTCCTGCTGGCACACTGATATTGCCAAGTTCATTGAAAAAATCGACCTCTCCATCAAGTACAATTAGGCGTGTGTCGCCATTTTCTGCGACATCTAGATACCAGTCAGTTCCGCGTATAGCTGCAGTTGCGCTCGGGGATTTTACTGTAATCGACTGATCAGGTTTGCTGGACCGAGACCAGACGCTCCCCAACTTCAAATCAAATATATTGGATTTCTTGGTATCACCCGTTGTGGAGATTTGCATACGTGAATTAGCATGAAGTCGAATTTGTGTGCGGTCAACAAATGCAAGAGCGAGCCCGCCGTATTCGCCAGTTTGTAGCGTGTCACCTGAAATAAGGTCTTGTGTTGCCAGTGCTTTCTGCCATAGCCCCGTTTCAACGGGAGTGAACCTCTCATCTCCTTTTGCCTCTACAATTTCAGCAAGGATGGCCTTGGGACGTTCTTCAATCATTTGAGCATGAGCAGCATTTGATGTAACAAAAAAAGCTGCTCCCGCTATGAGTCGAGCCGACAGAATATTGGTGCGGTCCATACCACTTTTCTCCAGAAGCACAAATTTCTTGATTGTACATCAAGAGATTTGAAGTAAACAAAACGGCAAAGCAAGTAAATCGAATGATTAGACGTATCGTTAACCAAAATAAATTTGCGAAACCTGACTTTTTTATCACTATCACCGCATTGATTTGGTTGACTGTGAGCTTGTTCACACCTTTCGGAGTGTTTAATAACTTGAATTTGTGGATGTTAGATAACGTCGCAAGCAATTTCGAGGTTAGTAATGTTGCTGATGACGTCGTTGTTGTGGCAATCGATACGCCAAGCTTTCAGGATGCTGAATTGAATTGGCCTTGGCCGCGGTCAAGATATGCTGAATTTTTAGAATCAGCAGGCAATGCAGGCGCAAAAGCAGTCGTGTTTGACATTGTTTTTGATCAAGTGACTGAAGATGATATTGAGTTTTCTGCTGCAATCGAAAAGTTTGGGACTGTCATTCTTGCTGCTGAGAAAAGTATAATTCAAACACCTCAAGGTTTGATCGAAACGCTCTCCACGCCAGTGTCTGTGTTAGCTTCAGCGGCGTCAGCTGTTGGGTCGGCAAGTCTGCCCATGGATGAAGATAGTCGCATTCGCCGAATGCCTTCATATACGGATCTTGATAGGTCATCACTTATCGGCGCATCGGCATTTGTTTTAGGGGCATTGCCTTCGCATGAAAGAACAGAAAACTATATTCGATATAGTAAGGCTCCAAATCAAGTTCCGATAGTTTCATTTTATCAGGCATTAACCCCCAACACCTTCTTACCTGAAGGTGCCTTCCAAGATAAAGTATTGGTTGTTGGGCTTTCGATGGCTGCAAATCCAGCTGCCTTGTCTTTTGTCGGGGATGAAGTGTTGATCCCTGATTATGCTTCGAATGGGCAGGGGTTTCATTCTAGCCGTGTGCCAGGCGTTATTGTTCAGGCAGAAGCTTTGCAAACAGCGCTGAGCAACAATGCTCTAAAACGATCGTCTTTAGGTTTAGAAATTGGACTGGCACTGGTTGCATTCGCGCTGAGCTTTGTGGCTGCTCTAATCGTAAAAACGGACCTTCGCAAAGGGTTGATCTGTTTTATGGGCACATTGTTGTTCCTAATACTAAGCCTTTGTATGGCGCGTTCTATGGGGGTAGTTTTAATCATCGGTCCGGCTGTGGTCGGGGTGTTTAGTGCGGGACTATTTCAAACAACTTATGGCGGACTAAAGAGTTTCTTAGAACGTCGAAAACTGGTCGCGAATTTTGGAAAATATGTTGCACCTGAAATTTTAAAAACCATTCTAGATAGCGAAAGACCACCAAGCTTGGGTGGCGAGCTAAGACCAGTTTCTATCATTGTGACGGACCTAGCAGGATATACAGCCCTGATGGAGTCTTTATCCCCTGAGAGGGGAGCGCAGGTCTTACGTGAATATCTCGATGCTTTGGGGAAAGTAGTCCTTGAACACGGAGGAATGATTGATCAGTTTATTGGCGATAGTATTATTGCTATCTTCAATGCACCTTTAGACCAGGCTGACCATGCCAAGCTGTCTATAGATTGTATTGATGATCTTCAAAAAGTGAGTGAAGTCTATCGTCGCGAGTGCCACGCCAACGGAATTGAACTTGGTAGAACGCGTATTGGTGCCCATTGCGGGCTGGCTGTTGTTGGTAATTTTGGGTCTCAAGACCGTTTTCATTACACAGCAATGGGGGATGTTGTGAATGTTGCAGCCCGCCTTGAAGCAGCAAATAAAATTGTCGGCAGCCAAGTGCTTGTCAGTAAAGATTTATATCAAGCCGCTAAGTCGTCTCGTCCTTTCTTGCCTCTTGGTGATATGAATTTATACGGCAAGTCTGAAACCATCTCCATTTACACACTTGCTAGCGATGTCAGTTCCAAAGATATCGACGAATACCTAGCTGCCTTTGATCTGTTATGTGCTGGAGATGCAGGCGCGTTGGACAGGTTTAAAGCACTGCACGAGACCTATAATGATAATGATGCACTTAATTACATCAATGCGGTCTTGCTAAAAGGTGAGGTTCAAAAGCCAAAGGTTATTATTGGAAAATAGGGCTGGTCCATCCAAAGTTGATTGCTAGTGCTATCCAGACCCCCTTTAAACTCAGATGAATGAGTTGGTCGACATAAAACCCTGTAGGGTCTGCACCGAAAATTTTATGTGATTTGGCAACATCGGTGAGCCAATGCGACACAAATTCCAGAACACCAGCTATAGGCCCCAAGATAAGAGCTACCATTACGCCATGAGCGGCGGAGTGTGCTGTGAGAACAACTGGCCAAAATGGTGAACTATTCGGATGTTTATTCTCTGACATAAATTGAGTTTGAAGATTAAAGTCTGCGATAAAGTGCAGGGATACCAGCCAGAATACTTGCTCAAAGATAGACATGAAATACCTCCAAAAAATAGTGTTTCTGATTTATACCATTAGGTAGGAATTAAGGATGTGAGCCAGCTCACGCGTTTGTTTTGTACAAGCTGACTCTGACTAGTTGCGGCTGTGATAACCGGGCCGTCATATTTCCTATCAACATGGCCCTTTGCTGCAGTCCTGAACAAACCAATATTCTTCTGCAGGATAGTAGGGGGCATACCAATCGTAGCTATAGTCTGATGGATCAGTACAATACTCATAAGAATATGGATCCAGATAGCACTCTTCATCGTGGGGTTGGTCGATATAGTTATTCCAGCAATCAAATGTGTTCCAATATAAGTCGACTGATATATTCGGGTCATTCCAATACAGGACTAGGCCAGTATTGGAACCGTGAGGCGTGTATGCGCCGCAAAGGGGGGCGTCATTCGTTTGGTTTTCTGGATGAGCGAAGGCTTGAGAGCCTGAAAAAGCTAAGATGCAAGCCATAAGACTTATCGATTTAAAGAGTTTCATAATTGATTTCCTTACTTTTGATTTTTCTCTTTCTTGATGAATGCAGAATACCAATTGTTTGTGGTTACTTCTGTGAGCTGGTTCACGGTCTCAGAACCTTTGCTCGCAATAAAAAAAACCGACGCGTTAGCGTCGGTTTTTGAGTTTAGGTAAGGGAGTGAAGTTAAGCTTATTCCCAGATTGAGTTGATGAAGCTCTCGTGCGAGCTCGTTGGGTTTGAGTAAGGCACATAAGTTGAGGTTGTTGATGTGTCATATCCAGAGCTGTAAGTATCAGTTGCATATGGGTTTGTGTGGTAGAGGTCGTTCATGCCAATTTGTGGGTCCATATAGCCAGAATCGCTGGAGTAGACATTGCCGTAATAGTCAACTTGGGAGTCGTAAGCGTATGGGTCAACAAAGTGTGAATCTCCATATTGGTCATACATTTCCATGCCCCAAGGGCTGATTGAACCTTCTGCCCAATAGCCTGAGTCTTGTGCAGATGCTGTGTTGGTGAGGCCTAGTGTTGCGATTGCAAGAGAAGCGATAAGGGCGATTTTGTTAAGCGTTTTCATATCCGTATTCCTTTAGATTTTTATTGAGGCGATCTGTGTTTCGCCGATGGATATGTTTTGCCAAACTTTACTCGCGCCGGATGTGAGCTGCTTCACACATGCAGAAAAAACTGAAAATGGTAATGTTAGAAAAATATCGGTCCTCCCTTCTTTGATAGGATTAAGGACTTCAACTATTCGACTAGAACATTGACGTGACATTGCCAAAGTGGTCCAAAATTAGTGTTAGTATTCTGGCGGATTTCAAAGGAGAAATTCGACATGAAGAAGAAACGATATTCCACAGAGCAGATTGTCGCTGCACTCAAGCAGGCGGAGATGGGGATGCCGGTTGCGGACCTAATCCGGCAGCTTGGAATTACCGAGCAGACTTACTATCGTTGGAAAAACAAATATGCTGGGCTAGAATCCGATCAGGTCCGCGAGTTGAAGCAAGTGCTCGATGAGAACACGCGTCTGAAGAAGCTCGTCGCAGAACTCAGCTTGGACAAAGCCGTCCTTCAGGATGTGCTGTCAAAAAAGTTTCCCGGCCATCGCTCATGAAACAGGTTGTAGATTACGTGACGCAGGCGCACGGCTACAGCCAGCGACGGGCTTGCAAGCTGACGCGCCAACATCGCTCGACCCAGCGCAAGCCTTCGACGAGAGATCCGTTGACGGCTCTGCGACAACGAATGCATGAGATTATTTCGACCCGCATCCGCTTCGGATATCGACGTGTCCACATCATGTTGAAGCGGGAAGGCTGGCAGGTCGGCCGCAATGTCGTCTACCGGGTGTATCGCGAAGAAGGTCTTTGCCTACGAACGAAGCGGCCACGTCGGCGCAAGATGGCCGCACATCGTGAAGCACGCTGTCAGCCCTCGAAATTAAATGAAGCGTGGAGTCTCGACTTTGTGCATGATCAGTTATCTTGCGGGGCAAAGATACGCTTGCTGACCGTGATAGATGTCTACTCGCGAGAGTGCCTTGCGATCGAAGTTGGTTCGCGCCTCAGAGGCGAAGATGTGGCGCGGGTACTGAACCGACTGGTGTATCTACGCGGAGCTCCGAGGGCTCTATTTGCCGACAATGGTGCTGAATTCACTGGACAGATTGTCGATCTATGGGCGTATCATCACAAGGTAAAAATGGACTTCTCACGGCCTGGCACGCCAACCGATAATGCCCATATCGAATCCTTCAATGGATCGTTGAGAGACGAGTGCTTGAACGTCAACTGGTTCGCGTCACTACCCGAAGCAAGACGCCTGATTGAGGCCTGGCGACGTGACTATAATGAGTGTCGCCCTCACATGGCTCACAATGGAAAAACACCAACGGAATTTGCTGAAATATCAGGTCTGTGCCATACTGGACAGGTCCAAATCGCCGCTGGATTCTAACGCTGCTCCTGGACCACCCATTCCAAGCGCGTCAATAAATGCCAGATCTAATTCAATACCTGGACCACTTCTCAGGGAGCAGACCACTCACTAAGATATAGTAAAAAATACTATTTAATTGCTCTTTGCTAAGTGGAATTAGGTGTTATTTTCAAGCTTATAGTGAGGCGTTTTTTAAATTTAGGCTTTTTGGATTGACTGAAAAGATACTTGCGTTTTCAGATCTATTTTCACTGACTAGATTGTTCGAAATTCTCAGCCAACTAGAATATCTTCAGACAGAATTTTTTGGGTCAAATTGGATAGATCAGTATCAAGGGGTCGGTCCTCTGATACGAATTTTGAAATCGAACGAATTTTTTCAATCGTTTTCAAAATGTTCTGCCCAACCAGTTTTTCGTTCAATTCTCCCTGAGAAAGACGAATTTCAATAGCCTGAGTACAGGCCATCAAATGGGCTGCTGCAACTTGAGAGACTAATTCGTTCACCCGCAATGCATCCCTTGAGGCTATTGTACCCATAGAGACTTTATCTTGGTTGTGGCATTCCGTTGATCTTGAAAAAACGCTAGCTGGCATCGTCAGTTTACACGCTTCAGCTGTCCAAGCGGACACCGCGATTTGAACTGCTTTGAAGCCGTGGTTTATTGTTGCACGATCTCCTGTGGCACCTGTCAGGTTTGAAGGTAAACCGTTGGAATAGCGTGTGTCGACTAGAGTTGCGAACTGCCTGTCCATGAGATCAGCCAAATTTGCTATTTGAACTTTCAAAGTGTCAGCAACATAACATGCATGCCCACCATAAAAGTGCCCACCGTGTAGAACATCTCCGGTTTCTGGATCAAACAACGGATTGTCATTTGCTGAATTGATTTCAGTTGTAAGCGTTTGCTCCAAATGAGGCATTGCATCGGCAAGCACCCCTATAACGTGAGGTGCACAGCGGATAGAGTATCTATCCTGCATACGGCTTATTTTGTGTTCTTTTTGGAAGTCACTTAAATCTATGCGCATTTTTGCCGCGATAGTTGACTGTCCAGGGTGTGGTTTCGCTCTAAATAGGCGTTCATCAAAGTGGTTTGGATTACCGAGAATGGCTAAACACGTCATTGAAGACAAACGTGTAGAAATATCAATTAGCTTTTGAGCTTGGTTTAAAGCGATAGCCGATAGAGCGGACATCACAGATGTGCCATTCATAATCGCTAATGCTTCTTTGGGCTTGAGCGTAATCGGCTTTATATTCTCTGCCTCAAATGCTTCTTTAGCGCTCTTTTGTTGGCCCTTGTGTAGGACTTGGCGTTCTCCGACAAGCGTACCGGCGATGTAGGAAAGGGGAGTAAGGTCTCCAGATGCTCCTACAGAACCTTCTGCTGGAATAAGTGGCAGGATATCCAAGCGTATTAGGTCGAATAAGCGCTCAACTAACTCTAGGCTCACGCCTGACCACCCTAGAGAAAGTGTAACTAGCCGTACTGCAAGAACTGCACGGGTTTCTTTTGGGGTAAGAAAGCGCCCCATTCCACACCCGTGAAAACGTGTCAGATGCAATGGTAGTTCATTGACTAAGTCGTGCGCTACTTCGCGTACAACACTGTCACCATAACCAGTGGTAACACCATAAATCTTGCCATCTCGCGAAAGCATATCTTTTACGTGTTGGGCAGATTTTGAAATACGTATTTGGTCCGCTGCATCTAAACTCAGCTGAACAGATCCGACACCATTTGAAATATTATCTAACGCTTGAAGATCAAGTGCATCGCTTCCAAAGACAAAACCTTGAGTTTCTTGTGTTTCAAACATAAATAATCTCCAAAACCCATCAACAAATGGGCTACTATAATTCTACCCGATATCACCAGAAGATATTTGCGCTTCGGCCGTGGTATACTTGAAGCTCAGTTTTTCTGTTTCAGAATTGAATTTCAAACTTAATATGGCTTGATCGCCCGGTTGTAAAACCTGATTGAATTTCAATCTGTTAATTGAATGACTTTTAGGGCGGGTCGCCCAAATTTCTTCGCATAAGTTTACTGCAATAAATACCAATGCCAATCCTGGCAAGATCGGGGTGGAAGGAAAATGTCCTTTAAACCAGGGCAGGTCATTGTGTACTGTAAAATGTATGTCTGCGACAAATTCGGATTTGAGTTTCACATCGGCTTGGATTGAATTTAGTAAAAGCTTGTTCTCGAATACTTTAGCTAGGTTCGACCTTGAATATTTCGATTGAGAATTTAGCGGAATTTCACTCTTAAAGCGCCAACGTTTTGGTAATTCTGCTGGCTCCAAGTTTGTGCTTAATGTTGATATCAATTTTCGAGAAAAGCGGAAATGTCCCAATTCAGCGAGCTTGAGCTTTCCTTCAATCGTTGGAACGACAATAGCGCTTAATTTCTCTCGGTCTTCCAGAGACGTTGTTAGGGCAATCGCATTTTCAACTAGGTCATTTGATAACAGTGCATCTGTCACGCGGCTTAGTGATACGCGTTTACCTTCAATTTTGGCTAAAAGGTCAGCACGGCCTTTAATGATAAAACGACCGTCAGGAGAAAATTCCGCTAAATCACCCATAGGAATTGCAGCAGTCTCTGGAAAAAATGGGGATTCTACTTCCAGCTTTCCATTTGACGAGAGGCTTGCTTTGACAGGTGAAAGTGGGCTCCAATACGCGTTATCGGTAAGTCGCTGGCGCTTTGCCACGCCGCCTGTCTCAGTGCTACCAAGTATCTCTAAAGGAGATACCCCAAAAACTTCTTTTACGTTGATGGCTGCACTCTCGGGTAAAGCTGCGCCTGAAGATAGGCATGTTTTTACATGTATTGAGTTGGCTATTTCCTGCACAGGCAGACGCGTCAGATGAGCGGGGCTCGACACTAACAATGCGTTCTGTGATCCTGTGCTGTTGGCTAAACCTTCCCAAGAAAGAGAGAATTCGCTAGCCGATAAAATTTCCAAATTTAAGGGGAGCAGAACTCTAAATAAGAAGCCGTAAATATGTTGGTGAGAAACAGTACCACAAATGAAGTGAAAGTCGTTCTGTAATTCTGCGGACCAGAATTGAGTTTCAGAATTTAGAACCTTGAAGGGTTTGTGTATTTTTTTTGTATTTCCTGAAGAGCCTGAGGTAAAAAAATATAAGTCAGGGCCTGTCTCGGGAATATCTTTAATTTCTGCGTCGCTATCTGTCGAAATTTCTATTGAGTGACAGTCGAAGGGGAACTGACCAACACATTGCTGTGGATCTAATTTGAGTTGATCGCAGTACGCTTGCCCGTTTTGGGGAAGTAAACTCAAAGTCTGTCTGTTTAAGGATGCCGCCAATAGAGCAATTGCGGCGTCAGCGGCTGAATTGGAATATAGATAAATTTGGTCTTTATCTTTATCGAGTTTTGATGCCAACGCGACGGCCGCGTGCCTAATCATACCGGCAGTGATAGGGCTTTTATGGTTGTCCAGAAAGATTGCGTGGTTTGAATCCAAAGTGAAGAATTTGGAGAAGACAGAGATGTTATCGGCTGTAGACATTATTGAACCGACCTTACTTTTTTACGCACTATGAATTCGATTCCCATTAATAGGCCCATTAGGCAATAGCTTATGAAGCCATTGTATAGGGACCAGATGTTTATCGAGGTATAGAAAACTGTCCAAAGTGATATGGAAAAATTTATCAAAAGAAAAATGCACCAGACCATAGTGACATTGTAGGTATATTTGACGCCAGCTTCAGGTAGATCTGGTTCAAATATTCGTGCAAATCTTTCAATCATGCTTGGTGAGCTAAATAGACTAGATGCAAAAGCACATAAAATCGCTCCGGTCATACATGCAGGATAGAGCTTCAAAGCTAAATCGGGGTCAAAAAAGCTGATCAAAAATGTAGCTGAAATTGCAGCAATAGCCGCAACCACGAGAGAAATTGGTGTCGTTTTTGACGTAGTAACCAGGCGAACGATCAGAGCGATACCAAGGAAAATCAATAAAAAATACGATTCTATAAAGCGTGAAGCGATCAGGACTATTAGTGGATAAATCACCAATAGAATGCTAGCTAATAGACCGTATATTGATTTTCCCATGAGTTTGGAATTAGGTCTTTTGAGTATCGATCAAATTCACGACGTCTTTGACTGTTTTCACATTTTCGAACTGTTCAGGTGTTATTTTCTTGCCCGTACGTTCCTGTAAACGAACCATCATATCGACACCATCGATACTATCTAACCCAAGGTCTTCCATGAGGTTAGCGTCCATTGTGATCAAAGACTCATCGATTTCAAAAATTTCAATTAGATCAGCTTTGATCATGTTGAAGCCGGATTCATTTCCCATTGCGATTACTCACCTCTTCTCGTCTCGACCATTTTCGCAATCGATTGAATATTCTTAAAATAGGCAGCTATTTTTTCGTCTTTGGAATCAAGTTTTACTTTGTATGCCTTTTGAATGGCTACACCAATTTCGAGTGCATCGATGGAATCAAGTGCTAGACCATCATTCGAAAAAAGGTCTTCCTCAGAAGTGATTTCTTCCGGAGAAATATCTTCCAAATTTAAGACATTAACAATTAAATCTCTGATTTCAATTTCTAACTCTGTCAAAGCGACAATTCCCTTTCAATGCGGTCCTGAACGTCTTTGGTCAGGGCCCGCACACCAATTGCTGTCCGCTTGTACTCACTTTCATCCGTGGTTTCAATAAGTTCTAAAACTTTGATTTTCCAATGTGCTTTTTTCTTGGGGATTGAGTACCACGGTTCGTTTTTTCTCAACGTAGGAGTCGAGACATCTATTGCGACTGTTAATATAGGCGCACGAGCTTCTAGAGCGACGCGTGCAAACCCTCTCTGGTATACCGCTGCTTCACCTTCTGGTGTACGTGATCCTTCGGGGAAGATACACAAATTGGCTCCATTCTTAAGAGCGTCAGAGCAGTCTTCTATTAGCTTTTCTGGATTTCCCAAGTTTGGTATGTAATCGCATGCTTTTACAACACCGGACATAAATGGGTTGTTCCATACACCCTGTTTCACAACAGCTCGTGTGTGACGCATGAAAGCCATCAAGAAAACGACGTCTAGCAGCGTAGGGTGGTTGGCAACGACGATGACACCCCGGCAGTTTTCAAGTAATTCTATATTTTCCGTTTCGTATGAAACAGTTCCCATGAATTGCATGAAATCTATATAAAATCGCCAGGCTTTATGGACTGATAGCCGTGCTAACTTCGCTCTTTTTTCTTTATCTCGTACGACTAGATTGATGGCTGGAAACCAAATCAGTGCCATTAAAATTCCGCCGACTCCAAAGAGAAAGAATGATAATCCTGTCGTTATAAGGCGGGTTATACGACCTAAAGTCCAATTGGCATCAATTACAATGCGTTCTTTTGATTGAGGTTTTTGCATTAGAGTTTTACTTTGCAAAGACTGTCGAAGACATTGGCACTGGATATGTCTGAGGCACCATTTGTCAATTCCATAAGACTGGCACAATTGGGATCGGGAGCGGATGTCAAACTACATGCGAAATATTGGTCTTCATTTGTGTTGGAAAAGTCAGCGTATTCATCTGTTAAACGCGGTTCAGCGAACACAAACGTTATCTCTTTTTCGCTGGTAAGTAATCTGCTGGCTGCTTCAATTAAGCCCGCTTGCAAGGAGTTTGTTCCTGCGGCAATTGCTGTATAACCCAACGTATTGTTCAATATTTGAGATGCTATTCCAATACTTGCATTGTGTACGGATAGCGAAAATTGATTTGGCGATAGGGGCGTTTTATCTAAAATATCTTTTATGAGACTTAACGTATGCGTTCCGAGGCTTCCGTATTGAGACGCAAATACAATTGGAGCAATGTCTGTATTTTCGTCTAAGCCGACTAGCAATGAGATTATACTTTTTTCGTATAGTGAGAGTCGTCTTGTTTCTCGCTTTGGAAGTTTATCAAAAGGGCATGCTTGGCCGTAAAAAATAGGGGTTGAATCAGCAACTGAAATTGCGGCGTACTGACGAATATAAATATTTTCCAGAAAGCTATTCGTTTTTGACATTACAATACCAACCTAGTCTTACGAATAAGAGCCACTATTCATCTCGATAAAACTTAGAAACGAATTTTAGAATCAAGTGACCCAATACAACCCAAAACCGTGCGATCCCCATATAATTATTGGCATTGCGACAGTACCTGACCTCTATAGGCGGTGGCCGCGACAGAGGCAATCTTACATGGCGGATATTGCTCAAAAAGAATGTTTAGATTGGTACGGTTGTAATGAGATTGATCTCAAGTTCTCTCGCACACACTGTCGTGGTGTAGCTGCGGTATCAATGTCGGACTCTGTTGATGCAATAGGTGTGGATGTTGAGTATGAAGACTCAAGACGAGATTGGAAGGGCATATTAGGGTTCTATTGTCCTTCCTTGCGCGAGTCTGAAATGACATTTGAGGCCTATACAAAGGGGTGGACGTTTCTAGAGGCATATTACAAAGCGGAAGGTAGCTTTGCTGATGATTCTTTGCTGAAATACGTCGTGGAAAACGATTTTCCGTATGGAAAAATCATCCATCTCAATGACGCATTTATATATTTTCTTCGGCCTAGAGAGCTTATGACATTATGCGTTTATTGGAAGGCAAATTCTGAAACCAAAATTATGGTTTTGGATAAGGAAATTCATTGTAGTGTTTCATGAATTTGCGACGTAATGCTCTAATCGGTACGCGTAATGGGGATTGTATAAATAGCCGCGTATGCATTAGCGATATGCGGACATTGTCCCGTAGCACCCGGAAGTTTGAAATATTGTTTTCGGGATATGTGACCTTTACAGGGAGGTCTATAGTCCGGACACCTCTCCAGTTGAGGTGAACTAAAACTTCTGTATCAAAGTCCATTCGTGCGCCAATGTATTCATTTTCGAATATGTAGTTGGTTTCCTCGATAGGGTAGACACGCAATCCACACATTGAGTCTTTAATTTCATTCCCCATGGTTTCCAGACGAACCCAAAAATGAGTGATTTCACGCCCAATTTTTCGAGATTTTGGAATAGTGTCATCATAAACAGGAACGCCGCATATAACCTGATTGGGATGATTTTCAGAAAGCTCTATCATACGACTTACCGCATCCAGATCGTGTTGCCCATCAGCATCTATTTGTATTGCGTGGGTCCAATTCAATTCGTTTGCTTTTGAAAAACCTAGCTTTAGCGCGGCACCTTTTCCGCCATTTATATCTCTACGAACATATGTGGTTCCAGAGGCGGAGTTGCAAACATTGACGATTTGCTCGCGCGTTTCGTCGGTATTACCATCATCAACAATAATGCATGGCAGCTTATGAAGCCTAATTGTTTCGACAATATTGGCTAATTTTTTTGTGTGTCGATAAGTGGGAATTATAACACCCAATCGAAAAGCTGATTTATCTTGCACCGCGTTGTTTCCTCTTCATATTACTGAATAGCTGCCTTTTATTGATTAGAAAAGTAAGAGAATGTAACTTGACACTTAGGGGCTGATATTCTTCAAATCCGGTACAGTTAACAGCAGACTTGAACTGAGGTTGATTTCGATAATTGAGAGAGGGGACTATGAAAAAATCTGTTCTAATTAGTGCAATTGCAGTCACATGTATGACAGCTGCTCTGCCTGCGCATGCAAGGAATGACGTCCAAACTTGGTCTATCCAAGAGGCGATGGAGTCCCAGAATTTCAAAGACAAGCTTGGAAATTTTAAGTTTGTATGGGGTGATATAGTTTCTGGACAGCGTGTTATGTCCACGTCTTCTCGCAAGGCGACAAATGGATTCGGGAAAAGCGATAAGGCCGCATGTGAGTGGGCTTTACTATCAGCATTGATCGCGTTGAAATCTCAAGCCGAAAGTAAGGGTGCTACATCCGTCCAAGGTATTCAGTCTAATGTGACTGGAACACCATTCTCTAGTACGACGGAATTTCAATGTAGATCTGGAATGACGAACTCGCGTGTGTATTTGAACGCTGAGATCGTAAAATAAAGAAAAAATTCAGCTAAAGTTGGCAGGCAATATAATTTGCCAACTTTAGTTGTTGTTTTGCGCTTTTCTTTTGCTTTCGCCGACTTTCCATAAAAACGAGACGCTTAGTGCGTGCGTTAAATCCTCTCGTAATAGTGGACTATCTTGGTTCTCACTACCGGATAGGCTTCTACCTTGATAGGTTAGAAAGAGTTGAAAATCGTCGGTAAGTTCTCTTGTCCACGACGCCCTAAAGCCAGAAGAAATATACCCGCCAGTCGCGTCATAACTAGGGCGTTCAATGGTCGCAAATTCATCATCAACACCATACCAGTAGTTGGCTAGCCCATCATCAGCAAGTGTCGAAAATAGAGATACAGACCAGCTGGATATTCTATCGCCGGATTGCTTGCTTTGATAAATGATTTGTGGTTCGGCGATATACCCAACATGATCGATAGATTGGAAATCCGTGCTTGCAACGGCACGTACAGGAAGGTGAAAACGCCATTGTTGACGCCCTTCACTTGTCCAGCCAGTGTCATCAATATTCCATACGATCTGTGGTCCAGCTTGAAAAAGATAGTCTAGATCTGGCATTCCGGACCTAATTCCATCATCATTAGAGCTAGCAGAATAAGCGGCATCCAACGATACATCGAGTTCAAATGTTTTGGTCTCTGCAGCGATAGCTCGCGCAACACCATATTCTCCAAATCGTATGCGTTTGCCTCTGTATATTAACAATGGCGCGCCAACACCTTGAAGTGAATTGTCCTCGGCACCGGGATAATCAGGTCCATATAAACCAGATCCACCTAATTTGACTTCCCAAAGTGGCTTGTTTGGCTCAAAACTAGAAGCCTCAGTTTCACTATCTACAGAAACGGTACTTTTCTTCTCTTCTGCGAACCCTTGGTTCATCGATGCAAAAATAAACGTTGCAGTCGCCGTACTTAATATCGATTTTTTCATGAAGGAAGGTTCCAGCTAGAACGAATACTATTCGTAATTTTGTACAACAAGAGACGTATTTATTCCGCCAAATGCAAAATTGTTTGAAGCAAAAGCATTGGATGTTACTTTGCGATTATCACCTATAACATAGTCTAGTTCTGCACATTTAGAATCGACGTTATTGAGATTGGCGATAGGAGAGATTTGTCCCTCTTTAAGCATCTCAATTCCAATTATAATTTCTGTCGCTCCACACCCACCAAGACTGTGTCCAAAGTTTCCTTTCAATGTATGGAAGGGGACTTTGTCTCCGTAGACAGCGTGTGATGCATGGCTCTCTTCGATATCACCTGTTACGGTTCCTGTGCCGTGCCCAGACACATATGATAAATCACTCGCAGTCATGCCCGATTGTTCGAGCGACATACGCATGACTGTTTCCTGCGTTTTACGGTTCGGCTGGGAAATATGGCTACCATCGCAATTGGTTGCAAATCCTACGATTTCACCAAGCGGTTTGGCTCCTCTAGCGAGTGCGTGCTCAAGTTCTTCGAGGATTAGAATGCCTGAGGTTTCTCCAATCACTAGACCATCTCTTGTCTGGTCAAACGGACGAACGGCTGTTTGCGGAGAAGATTGATGTTGCGAGGTGGCATATAGTCTATCGAACACCATTGTCATGGTGACGCAAAACTCGTCTGAGCCACCTGCAATCATGACATCTTGTTGTCCTGACTTGATCGCTTCAAATGCATAACCAATCCCTTGAGACGCAGACGTACAAGCAGACGAGGTTGTGTAGATGCGTCCCTGAAGGCCAAAAAACACAGCGATGTTGGCAGGACCGGTGTGGGACATCATGCGAATGTAACTCGTCGCATTTAAGCCACTGGACTTACCGGTATCCATGAAATTGACGAATGACTTGGTCGGTTCAGTTGATCCATAGGACGAACCTGTAGCCACACCGGTTCTACCTGATTTTAAAACAGGGTCATGTCTTAAACCAGCCTGGTTAAGTGCTTTTTCGGAATTGTAGACCATCATGGTTGCAACTCGACCCATCGATCTAGCCTTTTGGCGTGGGTAGATTTTGTCATGCGCAAATTGGTCGATTGGTCCGCCTAGTCTAGCATTTAAATCGGTTAGGTTTTCCCATTCATGCATATAACGAATGCCGGATTTACCAGAATAAAGAGCAGGGCCGATTTCGTCCCATTGCTCCCCTAGAGCGGTGATTCCGGACATACCCGTGACAACGACTCTTTTCATCACGCAATGCCCCCATTCACTCCAATGACTTGGCGAGTGATATATGCAGCTTCTTCTGTGAGAAGAAAATCTACTAAGCCAGCGACTTCTTCTACTTTCCCGACGCGTTTCATGGGAATGGCATCCATAACTTCAGGTCGAACCGAGGTGGTCATGTCAGTACCGATTAGGCCGGGCGCTATCGCATTGACCGTTATATTGCGACTTGCCAATTCCACGGCGAGTGCTTTTGCGGCACCGATTAAGCCTGCTTTTGCTGCAGAATAATTTACTTGCCCACGATTTCCGATGACGCCGGATACTGAAGCCATTGCGATAATTCGTCCACCTTTTTTGGCGCGGACCATCGGCATAATGGTGGGGTGAACAACATTGTAAAATCCATCTAACGCAATTCTGGTAACGTCTTGCCAGTCTTTTTCTTCAATTGCCGGAAAAGCGTTGTCGCGGGTAATTCCGGCATTGGATATCACACCCCAGAATGGGCCATTGTTTTGTATAATATCATTTATTGCACTTCGGCTCGCATCACCATCACGCACGTCAAAGCTGACAATTCTTCCGGTGCCGCCATTTTGTGTAACAGTTTCTAGAGTTTCTAATGCGCCTGATTCATCTGCACCATAATGTACAGTGATATCGTGGCCTAGTTTACCTAAACGGCATGCTATTGCTTGGCCTATTCCCTTGGAGGCCCCTGTAATTAGAATATTACGAGGAATATTACATTTTTCAGTCGGCATTATTTCCTACTAAACTAGATTTAAACGCAGCTTGGTCGTCTGGTTTGAATACACTTATTGAACCAGAGGCTATTTGTGTTTCGTCATCAGATTTCGCGGTACAAAGAAAAGATCTCATATTCCCTTCGTTTAGCTGCGATGTTGCTGTGATTTCAATTTTTTCACCAGTTTGCAGCCAATCCCGAGAAACTTGAAACTTTCTACTTCCTAAAAGTAACCCGATCTCAGGCGGTTTGTTCTGCATTTTTAGGAGCATGCCATCGTGAGCGGCAATCGATTGGGCCATCATTTCAAATGTTGTGTATGCCGGGAGGCCTTGGCATTGAACATAAAACAAATTGTCTGGTTTGATCGTAAACTCAGTGCGAATAGAGGAAGAGTTGAATTCAAGGATTCTGTCGACGAACACCATAGGTGGTTCATGAGGAATCAATTCAACAGGGAGAGGCAAATTTGAAGTATTCATATTATTGAACGTTGCTAACTATTAAAGCTGCATTGCTTCCCCCAAAAGCATAACTAGTACAAAGAGCATTTTTAATACTATTGCATGCTTTTTCTTGCAATCCGCACAGTTTTATTTGAGGTAAACCCATATCACGCGCACCGCTCAAGACGTGTGGTGGATAAATTTGGTTTTTCATACATATTAGGTTTATCGCAAGCTGCAATGCTCCAGCTGCGCCAAGAGTGTGGCCTGTCATTCCTTTGGTTGAGACGCATGGTGTTTGGGGGCCGAAGAGTCTCATCATTATATCAGCTTCAGTAAGATCATTCAGCTCTGTGCCTGTGCCATGCAGGTGAACGAGATCAATATCTTTGGTGACTAGGTTGGCTTCGCTCAACGCTTGATTTACCGCTCGCTCAGCTTGTACGCCATCAGGTGCAGGCGATGATATATGATATGCGTCAGAAGTCTCACCTGTTCCGGTGATTTGCCATTCAGAGGGTGAGCCTGAAACAATAAACAATGCTCCACCTTCGCCTATATTGATCCCGTCACGTTTTTCTCCAAATGGAGAACATTTGTAACTAGATACACTATTTAGCGAGCTGAATCCGTTGACTGTAAGGTCTGAAAAAGTATCGATACCTCCACACACAACTGCATCTGCAAGTCCGGACTTTATTAGCCTGACTGCACTTATGATGGCTTTTGTTGATGAGGTACAGGCAGTTGAGATCGCATATGTAGGTCCGCGGCTTCCGATTCTTTCTTGAATAAATTGAGCTATGTCGCCAAGCTCCTGATCGGAAAAATCATAATCTTCCGCCCAATTACCTACATCTATTTTATTGGCTAGTTCTTCAATTGCTTCACCAATTCCCGTGGTACTAGACCCGATGATGACAGCTATGCGTTCAGGTGAAAACATGCTGTTCATATTTTCGATGGCGGGGGCTATTTGCGACAGCAAGTGTTCAGCGATTGCATTTGTTTTTGTTAGATTTTTACATGAAATTTCTGATGGTAGAGAAGCGACCATAGTGCTTCCCCCATCGATTAAAGGATATTTGGTATCGGGTGTCGGTGGAGTGGCACTATTCAATGAGGCAAATGTCTCTTGCTCATTCATTCCTAGCCGGGATGCAACCGAAAAGTGATTGATGTAAACATCCAGCATCCAAAAACCTAATCAGTATAAATGGAAAGTTCGTAGCCACGGCTGTGGTTTATGAAACTGGTGTATAGGTGCCCCGTCTCATCTGTCAAATTATAGTCAATTGAAACTATCACGCGATCATTGTGTTTGATCACTCTTTTATTTTCAGAAGAAGTTATTTCGCTATCTCCGGTGAGAGATTTTTCTACAAGAAATAATGGCCACTTTGTTAGGAAAATATCAGTGATGACGTTTAATCCTGACAATCCTTGGGGGGCCATTGGGGACCGTACTTCTTCAATTCCCAGAGTGCTCCAATTTATATCGATAATTCTAGGACCTGACACTGCGAAGATGACGATGTCGGCTGAGGCGTTATCCGCTACTAAGTGAGCTCTGAATACACTTGATTTACCGTCATATTTGCTAATGACAGTTTGCGTAAATTCTACCGGATGGTCTAGTTGTGGGGCAGAAGGCAGCTGCACCAGTACATCTTCGGAAATTGTAACAGCGATCGCTTCGGCGTTGTCAGCTGGGTAAGAATTACTTGTCGCGCAGCCAACCAGCCCCAAAGCTAATATAGCCGCAGAGATCGTAGATTTATTAGTCACTGGTCATTTGGTCCATTAGCTTAAAAAAGCGCTTTGGATCTTTCACAATTGGATTGTTTTGGTCCCAGGCATATCCAGCAAGAATGGATGTGAAATGGCGGGTGATATCTTCATTGCGATTTTCCCAAAAAATCAACTTTTGAAGAAGACCCGAATACCATGCATTCACGCAGGCACGGAAAGCTTCTACGCCTATGTTCAATTCATCTGAATATTGGGATTCCCAGTCTATAGTTTCACCAGATAGTTGGCGGTCGACAAGGTCTGCAGCTAGTGAAGCAGATTTCATCGCTATTGTAACACCAGAAGAAAAGACCGGATCTAGGAATTCTGCAGCGTTTCCAAGTAGCGCGTAATTTTGTCCTGATAAGGATTTTACTGACCTTGAAAAGCCGACAATTTCTGCAGCGGGACGTGCTTCTGTAGATTGGCTTAATACTTCAGCCATAAAGCCAGAAGAATCGACCCAATACTTTAGTCGTTCCTCAGGAGTTCCGCCGCTTGCTTCGATCGTATTGTCGTCTCCCACAACTCCGATTGATGACATCCCATTGGATAACGGAATTAGCCAAAGCCAAATTTTGGGATCATTTGGGTGAACGGTAATAAGTATTTTGTCGCGATCGAAATTCGGGTGTGTGGCGAAGTCTTTCACGTGTTTAAAGCATGATCTGCGTTTGTATTGGTCACTTGGTGCATCAAGGCTTAGTAACCTCGGCAGTACTCTACCAAAACCTGATGCATCTAGAACAAATCTTGAATTTACGTCGAAACGGTCTCCAGATTTGTCGGCAACATTCAATATCGCTGAGGTCTCTGAGGTTTCTATGCCTTCCACTCGATGCTCAAAATGGACCTGGGCACCTGCAGTCTTCGCATTCTTTAGGAGGACATCGTCGAATCGATCTCTTTGCACCTGCCAGACCGTGGCGGGGCCGGATGTCGATTTTTTTCTAAAATCAATTGTTTCTAGGTCTCCGCTTTTCCAGAAAACGGCCCCATCCTTAAATTGAAATTCTTCCTTGGCTATATCGTCCAATACATTTGCTTCGGTCAGAAATTCGACGCACATGGGGAGTAGGCTTTCACCTATCGAAAATCTAGGAAAGCTCTGACCTTCATAAATATGAACGTTCCAGTTTTTTGCTGATAAAAGTGCTCCTGCAATAGCTCCAGCAGGACCGCCCCCGATTATAGCAACATCACAATTCGTCATTTTATTTGGTCTCTGTCCCTGAGTGGCTGCCTACAAAACATAAGCTGTAAATGAGTGCGCAAAAGGTTCCTACACCAACCGTTAAACCAAAGCTTTGCACTGGAACCGTTGAACTTAAACTCATTAGCCCCATTGATAGTAAACTTGTAACCGCTGCAATTAAAACCGCCGAATATGTCCAGTTTTTGTCCCTACCTTTTGTTTCCCAGAGAAACGTTGCGTAGTCTATCCCTATTCCCAAAAGAACCATTCCCGCAGCGACCGAAAAGAACGATAGTGGAAACCCAAATAAGCAAGGAATGAATATTCCACCCAATAGCGCTAAAGTCGGGCAGACGACAATAAAGGCCGAATTCAATTTACGATAAACAGAAAACACAATGACAAGTGCTATGCTGACAGCAATTAACAAAGCCCAGGCTGTTATTTCTCTATATTTTTTAAATGCCTGAGAATAGGAAGAGTGCAAATTAAGAAGGTCGGAATCAATTAGATGATCTGTTTTTGTGTGAGTTGGTCCTGTCCATTGAGAAACTAGAAAATGACGGTCATTCGAATCTATAAAGTGAAGACTTGCAAGCCACTTAGGTCTTTCGTCCATAGACATTGGCACAAAATCTTTTGTTTCATATTCAATGCCTAAAATTTGCTCTGCTTTGGTTAGGTAATTTCCGTAGAGATGCGTCTGGAGGGCTGAAAGGTTCTGGTCTCTGACCTTTTGAGACGGGTCGTATTTTGTGTAAATAGGATCAATAAAATTGGAGAGCCCAAGATCTAGAATGGCGGCTTCTTCTGCTTGCTTAGCAGCTTCCAAGTCATTTCCATGAGAAATTAGATAGCTATTAGCTCTCTCAGAATTGAGGGCAGCGAGTACCGACGCTTCTTGCTTTAGAAGAGTTTCGTTTCTGGGCTGAAACTTTGTGATGTCATCGAGAATAGTTGCATTTAAAGCCCCTCCGAAAGTAAGCACGAGTAGGGAGCAGGCAACTATTTGCAATGTTCGTTTACTTGGAATGTTGAGTGCGATCCAGCCGGAAAAGCGGTTCCATGTGGAATTAGGTTTGCCCTGTTCGCTGAAGATAATATCAATTGGGATAAGTAAATACTGAGCCATCAGCCAGGCCGTAAAAATACCTATGACTGCAAAAAGCGCTAGTTGAGAAAATACTGTCAAATCTAACAGCCATAATCCTGAAAAACCTGCGATTGTCGAAAGCATAGACACTGTTAGAGGACGAAAAACTTCTGATCTACTAGCTTCTGGATCGCTTTCCGGATTACTGCCTCGTGCTGCCAATACATGGATTGCGTAATCAGTAACAACACCAATCAACATCGCCGCTAACAACAAAGTGAAAATGTGAATTTCAGGATAGAAAAAACATGTAACTGCAAAGCCGGTGACGAAGCTAATACTGATTAAGCTTGCGACTAGAATGATTGTATTTGCGCGCTTAAAAGTGGCATAAAATAACAATATAATACCAAGTAAGCTAAACCCACCAATATATGCGATTTCCGATTTTGCGGAGCTGGCACCTGCTTCGGCATAAAAAATGCTGCCAAGTTTTGATATTGAAACTTGCTCGTCTTGCCATCTATTTTGCCAGCTTATTAATAGATCTGATAATTGATCTTGGGTTCCAAGGTTAGATGATGATTCCAATAGAGTTCCTGATACAAGACCTTCTACGTTTGGGGCATTCTCAGAAAGACAATCGGCTAACCGATAGGTTAGTAAGAAGGGGTCTGATTTGAGAAGTTCCCCGGAAATCGGAGTGCCAATCCCGTAAACCTGTGCAAGAGCTGTATTCCATGTTTTTAAAGCGGATTCGGACGTAAATTCGTAAGCAGAGCTCTCGCAAAGGATTTGATTCCGATTGTGAAATACCCATTTCGCGGAGACGCTTTGTTCGGCTTGGTCAAGTGATACTAGGCCAGATTGCAAGAGCGCTGTGCTAAGGTCACTAGCGGCCTCTTCGGTTGTTTTAGAATTTGGAGCAGATACCAGTAAAATGACTTTGTTTTCAAAATTTGAAGACAAATTGTCCAGCGCTGTTTGAAGCTGTTCAGCCTGATGATTTGTGGGAAGAATAGACCTGATATTTGTGTCTATATTTATTCCAGTTGTATTTAGTCTAAAGCCAAATATGACGAGCAACAAAACAGCCCATATCGTCATAATTTTATAAGCAGTTTTGTTTTTTGGGATTGGCATCAAAATTATTCAGGGGCAAATTCGATAGTGAGTTTATCACCGTTTATTTGAAGAACTTCGAAGGACAAAACCTCCTTACATCCTGTGACATAAATGGATGAAATATAAGGCTTAAGTTCCGTATTCTTAGGCATTAATGACATCGACCATTTATTTTCCAGCAATTCAATTTCTGACATATCATAGTTTGAAGCAGATGTTGAAAAATCGCCTCTAAGCAAATCTAACAATCCTGTATCAGCTATATTTAGATTGCCATTACTTGAATTTTCTAAAGGTTCTTCGGGGCCATCCATAACTGATTGAAATAGGCCTGTAGGCGTTATACGAGTTGTAATCTTTATGGGGGCCAATACCGTCCATAAGATATTATCTTGCTCGACAACGACATTGCCGGATGATTCAATCGGCTTGTCGATACCAGTAAAATTTCTAAATTGTACGAATGAACGCTGAGTTTCTATGTTCTGTATCTCCAATGGAGAGGGACAAGATTCGGCAACAGAAGTTGGAACGAATAGTCCTAATAAACAAAGCAATAGTGCGTAGAATTTGATTTTCACTTTAGGTAAGGGCCCAGTTTGTCACGGAATACGTCTGGTGTTAGCCAGAGCATTTCACCGGACCTGTTGTCAATAGCGACCTGCACAGTGTGTCCACTGCATAACTTTTTGTTTGTTTCTTTTTCTCGGATTTCGTATTTGATTTTTAACCGATTTTCCCACTCTACAAGATGCGCTGTAATAGAAATTTTCATTCTGAGCAAAAGCGGCGATGCGTATCTTATTTTAAGCTCTGTAACAGGCCAACCATATCCCGTTTCGACCATTTCACTATAACCATAGTCAATCTTTTCCATAAGCTCGACGCGAGCAAGTTCGAAAAAGTCAGCGTAGTTTCCATGCCAGACTATGTTCATCGGGTCCAAGTGAAAAAACTGTATTTGAGTTTCGGCTTTTGAAGACAGGATCGGTTCTGACATTACTGATTCCTTGGGTTTTTAGGCGTCGTATGAGTATCCCAGAAATCGAAAAAATTGAACCACTGAAAGGGAGCTTCTTCTATAGCTGCAGCCATACATTCTGAATACTTATTTGCATAAGATTCCAATTCTTTTTGCCTGTTTTTTCGTGACAAAGAGATTTGATCCGCAATTTTTCTAAACACAATGCTGAATGGTTTAGTTTTATTGGTTCTAAAGCAGACCAAAAAATACACGGGGCATTTTAGAGCTGATGCCAAAATATAAGGTCCGATGGGGTATCGTACTTTTTGACCTAATAATGTTGCCAATATACTTGCATTTTTATCATCCTTTGGTGGCAGTCTGTCTGCCGCCACGACGACCCATTCTCCGCGTTCGATTGATTCCGATAATTGCATGGCGACATGCACGTCTATTCTTGAAACTTCGACAATACGAATGGATGATTTTGGTGAAAATTCGTTGATGACAGAATTGTACTTTTCAGCATTTTTCGTGTGCATCAACACTGTCACTGGAAAACGTTCGTTAACGGTAGCAACAGCTCTGATGAGGTCTGGATTACCCAAATGGCCAGTTAGTATAAGCCCGCCTTTACCGTTGAATTTTGCATTTGAAAAATATTCGTCTTCTACCCCTTCAACTTGGTCTGGAGAGATTTTTCCGGTCCATGCTGCGAGGCGATCTAGAAGAGAGCCGGCAAAAGCCATGAAATGTCTTATTCCATCAAAGAATGACGGTTTTGCAGGTAAAATATTATTGGCGTGCAATAGAGAAAGGTACGACATCGAGGCGCGGCGTTGATTTTGTCCAGATAGATAGAAAAAAAGGACAAATGGAAAAAGAATCACAAGTGTGATTTTTCGCCCTAAGGTCTTATGAATCCAACCTGCTAGTTTAATCCAGAAAATAGAGCCGCGCTCTGACATATTCGACCAATTTTCTGACACACCAGATACTCGCTAAATTAGATTTGAGTAGGTGAATACACCTACAAAAAAGCCCAAGCTTTTTATCTACTTGGGCTTTCTAATTGTTATTTTGAAATAAGCAAAGTTTCAATTTGCCTGTTATTATCTGATTTAGTTGGCAGCGATCAGGTCTGTTTGTAGGTTTGCGATCCAACGATTGTAATTGCGGTGTATTTCGTGAGCGGACTCATCATACATCATGTTTTCGCTGTCAGCATATTTGATAGATACACTATCAGCATCGTAGGAAACATCGATCGTGACTGAATGCACGCCGACGGATTTATTGGGCTTGCTGAACTGAGCACGAATTTGGTTGGCTTGTTCGTCAATGACTTTCCAACCTCTAGCATTTAGCTTTGTTTTGATTTGCTGAGCTACGCCTTGCTCTCCGCCAGCAATACTGACAGGCATATCAACGATGTCCAAAACGGGTTTGGCGCGTATCGAAACACATCCCGATACGACCGCAGTTAAAACCATTGCTATAAAGATTTTTTTCATCTCAATATTCCTTTTCTTAGCTTTGTTTTAGGCGACTTTTTTTAAACTTCAAGAAATTGAGCTTTGTTCAAGTAGTATACTCAATGTCTCATAACTTTGCTGATCGAAATATATTATCCTGAGGTTTTTATCAGATTTGGTCGTGTTACAATAGCCTTAGAACCTATCTCAGAGTCACCGAAATGGTCGCGGTGTAAAGTGGCTGCGGATCCGCTTCAGTTTTTATCTCAAAGCAATATTGAGCAAGAGAGGACAGTTGTGTTTCCAGTTTCGCTGAGATTATGAGTGGCAGAGGCGTTTGATCTAAATAGTCAATCGTCCAATTAGCTTGTTTAACTGCCACGATGAGAGCTTGTTTAGGTTTTGACGAGGGTTCCCTTTTTAGGGCTCCATGGATAGCGATGGTTTGAGAACCATATTCTAAAGCGGCATTGATTGAGAGACCTTTTGCAGTTCGCAAAGGATTTGAGGAAAGTAAATGCGTCGAGCTGGTGCAGACTATTTCCTCTTGGGACCATGATTGAACTTCGTCTATAAGTACCATATCTCCAGAATGGGGCAGCAATTCAGATATTGAAGTCATGGCTATCATTCTTTAAAGGCTGAACTATCTCAATATGAGTGTGTTCGAGAAAACGGTGCATCCATTGCGTGTAATTCAATCGGTAAAATCTGACCACCCTTGTATTCCTGGACATTTCCCTGAGCAGCCAATTATTCCAGCAGTTGTTTTGATGGACTGTATTTTTGAACAATTTGAACAACATCATCCTGAGCTTAGATGCGAAAGTATGTCGAAACTTAAATTTTTCGCACCGCTTGTACCTGATAAGGAATTTGTAATTAATGCTCAAAAGGGTGAGTCTGGGTATTGGAAGGTGAGTATCCACTGTCAGAATGAAAAGTGTTTTTCTGGACGGTTTAAAATGCTAGCTAAGTAGAGCTTTGTTTTTTTATTGGGGATGCAAACCCATATTTTTTGCCAATCTGTTCGAATTATTCGACCTAGGGGTTGGGGTTTTGATTATAACTGCTACATGACACCAGATAGATAAAAGTAGTATAGAAGTTGAGCGTGAAAAACGTAAAAATTTTCAGAAATCTGCATTTATGTTCGCTCTGGCTTTCAAGGGTTGGTGGAAAATACCAGCCTAGTTTAGTGGTTGTATTAGGATATTGAAGGAGAGTTGGGGATGCTTAAAATATTAGCAGTAGGTTTTTCCCAAACTGGACAACTGAACAAGTTGCTCGATTCCACTTTATCTCCCCTTGAAGAAGCTGAAAATTTTGAAGTCACTCATATTGATTTGAAAACGCACAGAGAATTTCCGTTTCCGTGGTCCTTTTTTAGGTTTTTCGATACGATGCCTGAATGTGTCTATGAGGACGCACCCGCCATCGAACCGGAAGGTGTAGATATAGATGCAGACTATGATCTGATCATTCTGGCTTATCAGACGTGGTTCTTGTCACCATCGCCTCCTATAATTTCTTTTCTGAAGTCTGATGCGGCGCGAAAATTGATAAACGGCAAACCGGTCATGACGTTGATTGGCTGTCGCAATATGTGGCTGATGGGGCAGGAAGCGATTAAATTACGTATAGATGATCTCGGCGGACGCTTGATCGACAATGCTGCACTTGTGGATGAAGCACACTCTGCTTTCACATTCTATTCAACGCCGGTTTGGATGCTGACGGGAAATAAAGGGCCATTTTTTAATGGCCGTGTTCCTAAAGCCGGATTGACTGATCAACAGATCGAAGATGCATCTCGTTTTGGTGACGCTATTGTCAAGAATCTACCTGGTAGAGATACATCTGACTTTTCGCCAATGTTATCTGGCTTAGGTGCAGTGAAAATTTCTGAGGGGCTAATCGCTTCAGAAAAAGTCGCTAAACGGAGTTTCCGTCTTTGGGGCGGGTTGATGCGGAAGTTTGGAAAGCCTGATGCGATTGCTCGCAAAGGAATATTGATTGTTTACTTCACTTTTCTGGTCATCATAATTTTGACTTTGGTACCGTTGCTGGCAGTTATCAAAAAACTATTGGCACCGTTTACGAAGTCAAAAATTGCAAGCCAGAAGAAATATTTCGCCGGTCCTTCTGGGGAGGGTCGTGAATTGATGAGTGGTGTAGAACAAGACGTGCTCGAAATAGGGACAGAGTAAAGTGACGAAATCGGTATATGTGACACGTAGTTCGGCGTTTATGCCTGGTGAGGCAATCTCAAATGACGAGATGGAAGGTTTGCTCGGTCAGGCGGGAGGTCGCCCATCCCGCGCGCGCCGCTTGGTTTTGCGGTCTAACAAAATCACCTCTCGCTATTATGCAATCGACCCAGAGACAGGCGAACCAACATTCTCAAATGCTCAGTTGGCAGCAGAAGCAGTCCGTGGGCTTGATGACCATAAAGAGATAAATGTTGTGGATGTACTGAGCTGCGGAACTTCAATGCCAGATCAGCTTTTTCCAAACCATGGCGTGATGGTTCAGGGTGAGTTAAAGCTTCCACCTATCGAAGTGACAGCCACCGCTGGTGTTTGTCTCGCTGGTGTAACTGCGATGAAATATGCCTATATGGCTGTTGCGTCGGGTGAAGCGAAAAGAGCTGTTTCGACAGGGTCTGAAAACGCTTCTTCAGTATTGGCAGCTCATAATTTTGACGCCGAATTGGAAGCCAAAGTTGAGGCTCTAGAAGAAAATCCCGAAATTGCATTTGAAAAAGATTTTATTCGTTGGATGCTTTCGGATGGTGCAGGTGCATTGATGTTGGAAGACACGCCTCGTGAAGGCGCTGTAAACCTAAAAGTAGAATGGATAGATATCTTTTCATACGCTGGTGAGATGGAAACATGCATGTACGCGGGGGCTGTCAAAAATGAAGATGGCTCGACACGTGGCTGGACAAGCATGACGGCCAAAGAGCGAGATTCAGATTCTGTCATGACGGTAAAGCAGGATGTGAAACTTCTTAACGAAAACATCCTAATTTATACTGCTCAAAAACCAGCACCTAAAGTTGCTGAAAAGCGCAATATTTCACCAGATGATATTGATTGGTTCGTACCGCATTATTCCTCAGATTATTTTAGAGAGCGTTTGTTTGAAGCTCTCAAAGAAGCTGGTTTTGAAATCCCAATGGAAAAGTGGTTCACAAACCTTTCAACTAAAGGAAACACTGGATCAGCGTCAATTTACATAATGCTTGATGAATTGCTCAAATCTGGCAGGCTAAAGTCCGGTGAAAAAATAATGTGTTGGGTGCCTGAAAGTGGTCGGTTTAGTACGGCATTTATGTTGTTTACAGTCGTATAGTTCAATTTGGAGATTGCCATTATGAAGAAGGATGAGGTCCCGCAGGATAATTCCCGCACTTATGGTGGTGAGAGCAAGTTGATGTATGCCGTCGACAAGGACGGAAAATATACGGGAGTAACGTCGTCAGGGTGGGAAGTTGAGACTTATGCTACTGTTGCGGCGGTGGAGGCGTTAGAGGCCCAACGCAATGCTGCGCTTAAGCGGGGACTTGCTGGCGAAACATCACCGCTTGAATATCACATGTTTGATAAGCGCATGGATATGGCAACGCTTACTTCATCTACGGGATATGGCGCTTGGCGGGTGAAAAGACACTTAAAACCGAAAATATTCAATAATTTGCCTGATGCTAAGCTGGCTCCGTATTGTGAAGCAATGGGCATTGATCTGCAAACGCTGAAGAGCTTACCAGAAGCCTCTCCAGATACACCGGAAACCTGAATTCATGACCAAAATTGAGCACCGTCAATCAGCACACTGTGAAAGTGGTGTGGTTTCTAACTTGGTAACTGCTTCCGGTGTTCCGATGAGTGAGCCCATGGCTTTTGGTTTGTCTTCTAGTTTGATTTTTGCCTACCTTCCAATGGTGAAAATGGCAGGCATGCCTTTAATCGCCTATCGTATGCTTCCCGGCAGTATTATGAAGGGTTCCGCAAAAGCTATGAATGCTAAATGGGAAACTCAAACTTTTTCAAATGCTGATGAAGGTATGGATGCTTTAGACAGGGCTTTAGATGAAGGGAAAGCCGTAGGCCTCCAAACGAGCATTTACTGGCTTCCATACGTGCCTGAAGACATGCGTTTTCATTTTAATGCCCATAATTTAGTTGTGTCTCAAAAAGAGGGCGACGAATACGTCGTATCAGACCCTGTATTTCCCGAACTGAAGCGCACGGACGCTGCATCTCTAAAGAAAGCTCGATTTGTGAAAGGGGTGATGGCTCCTAAAGGTAGGATGTATCAGCTGTTAGAGGCTCCAAGAAACATCGATTATGAAACCGCTATTCCTGCTGCGATAGAACGGAATCGCAAATTGATGAAGGCTCCCTTGTTCCCGATGGTTGGGACTAAAGGAATTCGCTATATGGGCCGACAAATACAGAAGCTAGCTAAAAATCCAACCAAATCAGAGTATTTAAAACAATATCTCGGCCATATCGTGCGTATGCAAGAAGAGATTGGCACGGGCGGTGCTGGTTTCCGGTTTATCTATGCGGCATTCTTAAAAGAAAGCGCTGATCTGCTTGGATATAGTCAACTAGCTGAAGCTGGGGATGCCATGACAGATGCGGGTGATGAGTGGCGTCGTTTCGCACTCAATGCAACTAAGATGTGCCGTGGCCGTAAGGATATGGATGCGGATGCTTTGTATGGGCTGCTCGATGTTTGTGCGACGAAGGAACAAGCTGTTTGGGATATGCTTAAAGACGTTAAAAACGGCGCTTAAAACTTCTCCAACAATATATGACTTAGTTCGCCGCGTTCATTTTCCTGGATGTAGAGCAATTGAGTGCCTGCAAGTTCTTCTCGTGTAAGGTATTCCCTAAGAGCTTGTCCGGCATTCGTTCCATAGTGACCTTTGGAGGGTGTTTGTGGTGTGAACTCTTCTAGAGCAATATTTTTTTGAAGCGTCTCTTTAGTGTTCGCGACGATACGATTTCCATATAGAATTTTACACGACTGTAGCTGTAAGGATTTGAGGTTTTCTTCTAATCCATTTGAATCGTGATGCATGGAAGCATCTATTAATCTGCCTAGTGGTTGGTCGCCTTCTGCCTGTGGGGCGGTGTTAGATAGCCGAAACCAGTGAGACCCCTGCGCTATAGGTTCATTTGCGGTCGCACCAATGCGCGTTCTGTGTGTGCTGTTGGGATGGGAGAGAATATCCACGCTGCCAACCAGCGCTGTGTCTACATTATACGTAGACATATCCATCATGGCCTGAAGAAAAGCTGATTCTAGCGCAAACTCACGGGTTGAAAGGAAAGATGTTGATCCCCCAATTTTTAAATGCTTGGTGAGATAATAACAGGCCGCGTTCGATACGGTGTTTATAAACGAGAGTGGCTTTGGAACCTGTCTATCTCTGATCGTGCGGTTTAAAACATCCACGGTAACATCAATGTCGCCTGAGCCTGACGTTAAATATACATTGGTAGCCTGCGGAAGGGGCGCTGAACGAACAGCAGGTGTAGCACCGACGAGAACCATTTGAATAAATGGCCCAATTCGCCGGATTTGCTTTCCAAAAAGCTCTTTGACGAGGGCTTTAAAGTCTGGTGTCTCAGCTTCATCGTATTCTACACCGCTAACGGCAGTGATGAAGATAGGTTTATCCATAGCGCACCACCAAAGATGTGTTGTTTCCGCCAAAACCAAACTGATTACAAAGTAGTGTTGGGTTATGCATTTGTTTGATCGACTGATTGAGCGTTATTCCTAGCTTTTCGCACGGTGTCGCCGAAATTCCTGGTGTCGCCGGCAGGAACCCTTCATCTAGACACGCATTTAGAATGAGTAACTCTGTTAGTCCGCTAGCTCCAAATGTATGACCTATATAGGGTTTTAGCGCGGTAATTACAGGTAATGTGCCGAACACTTTTGTTAGCCCCGCGCTTTCGCCTTCATCATTTAAAAGGCTGGCTGTTCCGTGTGCTTTGATAGCATCGATGTCTTCAGGTTTAAGGTTCGCGCTTTGCAGAGCATAATCGATCACGCGGGCTATAGAGGAACCATCAGGGTTTGCAGCTGACATGCCATAATCATCACTCAATGTGGCTCCGCCCAGTAGTTGCATACATGGCGTAGAAGGTTTCTCAGCACTCAAGATAACCGCACTTGCAGCTTCACCTAAGACAAGCCCGTCGCGACGACTATCGAATGGGCGCATACTAGTTTTAGAAAGTAGCTCTAAGCCTTGAAAACCATAAGCTGTTGTTATGTTCAGTATCTCTGCTCCAACCACGAGAGCATGTTTGAGCTTTCCTGATTGGATAGCTGCCATTGCATAAAGCAGGGCGTTGGCACTCGCGGTGCAAGCTGTGTTCACCGATAGGCCAATGGGAGAGAGATTGAACTTTTCTCGTAAATGAGCACCCAGATTATCCATGCTGCAATATAAATTGAGTGGCTGAGCATTTTGAGTTTCACTGAGAGCATCAATGTAATCTTGCTCGATCAAGCACACATCAGAAGATGATGTACCTAGAAATAGACCCGTTTTGCGTATGTCGTCGTCCGTTAAGGAAGCTTCTTTTAAGGTGTTTTGAACGACGGTTTCAAGAATATCAAAATAGCGCGTTTTTGTGTTTTCTAGCGGCCTGTCATAAGCGAGATGGTACGGTATTTCTTGGGGTGCATCATCGTCTTTTAAAGCAATGGGGAGTTTTGCTAGAGAAGGCAGTCCTAGCTGGTCCTCTGTTGGATTTCGCAATGCAGCTGCGTGCGCTTGCATTCCTACGCCAAGGCTAGTGTGCAAGCAGGGACCGGAGAGATAAATTTGGAAAGCCATTGATATTTAGGCAGCCTGCTTTGCCTTGATAATGAAGTCTGCCAGCGAAGATACATTTTCCATAGCTGCGCGTGAATCAGGACCACCTTCAATGCGCACACCATATTTATCTTTGATGGCAAGTGAAATTTGAAGGGCATCTAGAGAGTCTAATTCAAGACCTTCACCAACAAGGCGGATGTCATTTTCGATGTCTTCAGCTTCGACTTCAGTGTCGCATTCTTCGACAATCATGGCTTTGAGTTCTGCCATCAACACATCTTTATCAAGTTCAGCCATTTTAGTCCCCAATATATATTCTACCGTGTTTAAACGCGTTGGCGTGATTGTACTAGCCAAGAAAGAAACAGCATGACACTTCCAAAGCATAATAGGTTGGTAAGAAAGACCATTATGCTCGAAATATTTCCATTTTGAAGAAAGAGCTCTAGGAAACCATCCAATCCCCAGGACATTGGAGAAAAGCCAGCAAACATTTGCATTTTCTCAGGCATTATGAATTTAGGGATCATAATGCCTCCGGAAGCTGCAAGTAATA
Source organism: uncultured Hyphomonadaceae bacterium (assembly GCA_964352025.1). GTDB lineage: Bacteria > Pseudomonadota > Alphaproteobacteria > Caulobacterales > Hyphomonadaceae > Hirschia. The sequence goes on along the minus strand of CAYGPZ010000017.1, from coordinate 19,288 downwards.
TATTTCCAAGCGCACTCATCATAGTTGCTTGTTCTGTTGTTTTGGAGATCACAGCGATAAATAATGCCATGCCTAAAGCGGCAAAGCTAATGCTAGCAGATAGACTAATTAGTGCTAGCGGGTGTCCTTGGATTTTAAGGCTTTCCCCGCCTAGAAGTGGAACTAGAAACACGCCAACTGCCAGCATAAGAACCACTTGTACCTGATTGACGATAAAGTAAGGGACTAGCTTGCTGGCAAATTGCGATATCGGACCAAGATAGGTCGTGCGTAAGCGCCTTTGCATTCCTAAGTCGCGTTCTTTGATGAAAGTATTTGAAAAGGGAATGGCAACAAAGAATATAGAAAAAACAAGCCAAGCGGGGACATTTTGTTGAACCGCAGTTGGAGGCGTATCCGCTGCCCCGGAATAGGCATAAAAAACCTCCACGGGTGCTTCTAAATCGCCGGCTGATATCTCATCTATACCTAAATCTTCAGCATCTTCCATCATGCCGCTAATCATTGCATCAGTCTTTATACGGCCAATGGCTTCCTTAACCGATGCTGTGAAAATTATGGATGTCCGTCTATCCGACTTGGAGGAGACTATAATACCGATACTGACCTGTTCGGATTTGACTTCTAATAAGTGTTCTTCAAATCCGTTAGGGATAGAGACGATGAAGGCAAGGTCTTTATTGGAAAGTAATTTTCTTGGATCTTCTGGTAAAGTCTCCACATTGTTGGTGGTGACGTTAAATGCATCATTCGCATTGAGCCGCGCATAGAACGCATTAGAAATAGCCGATTGATCGGCATCAAGAAGAATGACTTCTATGCCTTTTCCGCTTCGGCTTTCAAAGCTTCCTTGCAGAGCTAGTGACATAATTAGGATGAACACAATTGGTAGTATAAACAGCAAAGCAAGGCCGTGTTTATCTCTGAGCAATAACGTGAATTCTTTGGAAATCGCGGCGCGTAAAGGTCTCATATGCTACTGCCCCTCATTCTGTTTTAGAATATCAAGGTACACATCTTCAAGCCGACTGGATCCGTATTGAGTCCGCTCTATCTCACCGCCCAATTCGGAAACGAGATTTACTACTTCTTTCATTTCAGTTGAACCAAGTCCGTCTATGATAAACTCACTTGATGAAAGAAATTTTGCCTGGCGTGATTTTAGCTCGTCTGAAGCATAGCTTGGAAGAGGATCGCGCATTGTTATGTGAAGGCTTTGACGTCCTGCCATCTCTAAAAATGTACTTTTAGTGTCCTGGGCAATGAGTATTCCACTATCAATGATTCCGATATGATCACAGATGGCCTCGACTTCTTCCATATAGTGAGAGGTATAAACGATAGTGCATCCAAGTTTGTGCATTTCTGTGATGGCATCAAGAATGGTTTGCCTCGATCGAGCGTCAATGCCGACCGTTGGTTCATCCAAATAAAGTATTTCTGGTTTGTTTAGGAGAGCGATAGCCAAATTGAGGCGCCTTTTTAGGCCGCCGGACAATGTTTCGCTGCGACGGTCCATAAAGTCACTAAGGTTGCAAACAGTCGTTGCAAAGGAGATTTGTTCAGCTGTAACTTTGTTAGAAAGTTTATATGCACCAGCAAAGAAATTTAAGTTTTCTTCGACTGTGAGGCGTGGATAAAAAGCGAGGTCTTGCGGTGCTATAGATGAAATTGACTTTAGGGTTTTTCCTGAGGAATCTGTCTGTTTGCCATTGACCGAGATAGTTCCCGATTGGATTTTTATCATACCCGTTAGCAAGGAGATAAGCGTACTTTTTCCTGCGCCATTAGGGCCGAGTAAGCCGTAGCACGCACCTTTGGGAATAGATAAGTTTATGTCAGTCAAGGCAGGCTGAGATGACCCGGAATAAGAGTGGTTTAAATTGTCCACAACAACAAATGAAGTCTGACCGGACATGGCTGATACTGCCTCACGCAACAAGAATCCAACGGTTTATGCGCAATCTCTGTTCCATCGTCTAGTATTTTATCTGCAAGGTGCAGACGGAGTATTCTAAAAGAAATGGGACATATTCGATGGAATGGCTGAAAATATTATTAGACAGCGCACTTTTTATAGTCTCTCGGCGCTGGAAGTATGATCAAAGGAATAGAACTGCGTTACGACCATAGTCCGAATTAAAGTACTATTTGTATATTAGTTCTGGTATTTGAATTATTTGCAACTAGCTTTCTATACGGACAAATAATTTATCAGATAGTAAGGCTATCATTCGTCAAATGCGGACATACTTTTAAATAAGGGTTGGAGTATTTCGATTAAGAACAAAGTTATATTGGAAACATAGAAGCCGATGTCGCTCCAATCATTCAAAATAGTCAAAAAATGGATTTCTTTATTGAAGGTGAATTGAACTTTGGATACAGTTTTTATTTGCGTCCGGGAGTTCGTTTCAATTAATATGAAGTAACATATGAAACCGAAGAAAGTGGTTCAGGGAGTGATGTTAGTTTTTTGTGATTATGCGACAATTTCGTTTATTTGCTTTGATGTCTAAAGCTAGTTAGCGAGTAACTGCGGTTAGATAGTACGAAAACGAAATTCAAAAAATTGAATCGTAGATTTTACAAATGCAACTATGAGCTTCTTCCCTAGACATACCAAGCTGCAAAACGGGTTTACGAATATAAGAATTCAATTCGTAAAAAGCTGAGCCTTTTGCTTTTTGGAAAACTAAAATTGTCTAGTAGGGCAGGCGATATCTCTCTGTTGAATGGTTAAGTTCGAGTGTTTTTATATTCGTTCAAAGGCGCAGCCTAATAAAGCTAACTCAATAAAAAAAGTGCCATACTAGGTGAGGGCGATTTCCATACTGCTTTGATATTCCAGTTGGATTTTGACGCAAATACCTCTATTTGGCCCTCGGAAAACTTCCTTGAGTTTTCTGTGTGAATGCTCTCATTTTCTTCAAACTTTATTGCCGTGGCGCAGATCGATAACGTCTGTGCCCTGGTGCTAACAAGATGCATCTCAATTCGACTTAAATCGTCATTCCACCGAGCTTCATGCCGGAATGAGGAAATATCGAAATTACTTTCGAGTTCTCTATTTGCTCGTTCAAGAAGGTTAAGGTTGAACGAGGCTGTAACGCCCTGAGGATCGTCATACGCGGGTATCAGAGTGTCTGGGCTTTGATTTGTATCGACACCTAGGAGAAATTGTCCATTCTCACCAAGGTCCTTTCTAGCCTTTATAAAAAATTCTAGGATTTCATCGTCAGAAAGGTTGCCAAGTGTTGATCCAGGAAAAAAGCCTAATGACGATATCAAAGATTCAGGGATATTCAGGTTAGGGTCCAAAAAGCTTCCTAAGACAGGTATCACTTCAAGTTTGGGATAACTTTGTTTGAGGTTCTCTGCTGCTGTTAGCAAGAACTCTTGAGATACATCTATCGGCATGAATTGAGTGACGCCATCCAACCCATCAAGCAAAATTCTTACTTTTCTAAGAGCGCCGGCACCATATTCGATTATACGTGTGTCGTTGGAGATGTATTTATTTAACTCGGGAGTGATTTTTTCTAATAGGGCTAACTCGGTACGTGTCGGGTAATATTCTTCCAATGAAGTTATTTTTTCGAAAAGGTCAGAACCTTTTTGGTCATAAAAATACTTGCATGGAAGAGTTTTGGGCTTGGAAGTTAAGCCCGCCAAAACATCATGATAAAATTCGGAATTTATAGTGCTGGGAATATCTAGCATTTTGGTAAATCCCTTGCGAGGCGAAGACCTGAAAATTGCCAGCGCTTTTCTGGATGAAAAAAGTTTCTGTAGGAGTGTCTAGAGTGATTGGCGGACGTTACGCATGAGCTACCTCTAAGGACCATCTGTCCGCTCATGAATTTGCCATTATACTCTCCAATAGCACCTTCATTTACACTAAAGCCTGGATAGGGAAGAAACGCACTGGCTGTCCATTGCCATACATCTCCATACATGCCGACTAGGTTGGATGAAATTTGGGCTTTGGGTTCAAGGCTGGGTATTTCTGTCAGTGAAGCATTAGTCTGGCGGCTCGCGTATTCCCATTCAAACTCGGTCGGCAAGCGTGCTTTCGTCCAGCTGGCATATGCATCAGCCTCGTAAAAATTGATATGACAAACTGGTGCAGAAGGATCGAGTTTCTGGTACCCGAAGAGTGTCATTGTCCACCAATTGTCATTCTTGTATTCCCAATACAATGGACAGGACCAGTTTTCTTCGGCTTTCTTTGCAAAGCCATCGGAAAGCCAGTGTTTTGGATTTGAGTATCCGCCATCATTCATAAACTCCAACCACTCACCATTTGTGACGCATCTATTGGCGAGTTCAAAATCAGAGATGATGGATTGATGTTGTGGTTGCTCACAATCATACGAAAAACTTGTTCCGCCAGCTCCAATTTTAAAAGTGCCCCCTTCAAACAGTATCCAAGTCAATGGAGGGGGGCTGTGTGTCATCTTGACGTGCACGTTTGGAGTGGGTGAATGCAGGCTTTAGCGGATTTTGAGCAAACAAATGGAGAATATCTGTGCATAGCAATTCTTGATGCTGTTCTACATGCGCTAAACCCAAAAGTACCAATTCATCTTCAACTTTGTTGTCGTTAAGGAGGTTGTGCATAAGATTATCGACATGAGATCTATATGCTTTTACTTCTGACAATGTTGGGCGTGTAAGTAATCCACGTTTGTTTCGGAGGTGCCTAGGGCCAATAGCATCGTAGTATGAATTGAACAAAAACTGATATTGAGGATGAAAACGGCTTTCCTCACCAAGCGTTGGGACGATAACAAATTCCTCAAAAAACCATGTGGTATGTGCTAAATGCCATTTAGCGGGACTGGTATCTGGCATGGATTGCGCGGTTGCATCCGCATCAGATAGGTCTCTGCAAAGTTCCAGCGTCCTCTTTCGAGTGTTTCCATACCGTTGTATAGCTTTGTTTGACTTGTTCTTTGGTGCAGTAGAATTCGATAAAGGCAAATTATCACTCTTTAGCTACAAACTTGGTTTTGTTTTCTAATTGGCTTAGCGCAAGAAAAGTCACATTTTTGTCAGTAGTATTTGAAATTACCGACTATTCAAAATCACATCATTTTGATCAAAAAAAGTTTTTTCTTTTTTGAAAGACGCTGGTTTAGGTTTTGCTGCCTGAGTGTTGGATGGATTGTTTCTAGTAATATCCGCAATTCTAGTTTGCTAATCAGTGTCATATTGCATACTGTCTACAATATCGAATTGCTAAATATATAATAGGGGAGGCAATCCGGGCTCAATGTCTAAAGTTACCAGCAGCCAGAAATCTGTTTTCTGGGTATTTATTGGCGCATGTGTCTTAGCGTGTCTTTGGCTTTTAAGCGTGTTTTTTGGCGGTAATCGGCAAGAAACTGAGGTATTGCGTTTTGCGCACGTCTATGAAACCGGACATCCACTTCATCAAGGGGCAATTCAGGCCGCTGAGATTGTCGCCGCAGAGACTGACGGGCGGGTTGAGATCAAGGTTTATCCAGCATCATCGCTAGGAAAAGAAATGGCGTTGAATGAAGCGCTTACTCTGGGTGTTGTTGATATTATATATACAGGAACCGGCTTTGCTGGCGCAACTTACGGCCCTATATCAATCACTGACTTCCCATTTACTTTAAGGGATTTGGACCACTGGGCTGCCTATAAAGAAAGTGAATTATTTCAGGAGTTATCAGCAGGCTATAAGGAAGTGACTAACGGGAATGAAGTCGCAGCATTAAGTTATTTTGGTGCCCGCCAAATGTTGACTGATCGTCCTATCTTACACCCTTCTGATATGAATAATCTGAAAATCCGCGTTCCAAATGCGCCTGCGTACGTTATGTTTCCGCAGGTCACTGGTGCCAACCCAACACCTATCGCGTTTTCTGAGGCTTATCTAGCCTTACAGCAGGGTGTCGTGGACGGTATGGAAAGTCCATTGCCGGTATTCAAAGCAAAACGCTTTCATGAAGTCCGTAAGCACATTAGTCTGACAAGTCATATAATAAATTCGACTTTGACCATCGCGTCGGGAAATCGTTTGGATTCTCTAGCGCCAGAAGACGCTGAAATCGTTCGAGAGGCTTTGCGGTCAACAGCCGACGCTGTGACAGATGAAATTAAGAAGTCAGAAGTTGAGTTGATTGATTGGTATAAGCAAGAAGGCATAACCGTTCACGAGGTTGATGTTGCTCCGTTTAGAGAGGCTGTCACGCCGGCGCTAACTGCGGATAATATGCCTTTTAGCAAAAGCGTTTACGAGCGCTTGCAGCTCATTTCAAATATTTCGAGTGAGGGAGGTGCGCAATGAATGATCCATCATCTAAAATGAGCGCCGAAAATGATCCGATTATCATAGAAGACGTTAGCGATGATATTTCGGACGTGAACTGGCTAGATCTTCCAGTGCTTGCTGTTTTGCTTGTTCTCATCGTGCTTGTCGCGGTTCAGTTTTTTACGCGATATGTCCTGAATGACAGCATTGGTTGGACAGAGGAAATAGCACGTTATTTTCTGATTGCACTTGGCTTTGTGGGGAGCGTTTCTTGCGTCCGTAAAGGGAAACACATCTATCTGGAATTCTTCTATCGTTATATTCCAAAAGATAAAATCAAGGTTCTCGCTATCTCAGCAGAAACGATTTGTACGTTGTTTTATGGTGCATTTGCTTTGATGACTATTGGCCTAGCGGATAAAACTTCAGCACAAAGCATGGTGTCGATAGATCTGCCAAAGTCAATTATCTATTACGTCGTTGTTTTAGCGGCGATCGCTATGTGTGGATTTTCCTTAGCGAAGTTATTCTCTCTTATTCGAACTCCTTCTGCGGAAGTTGCAGTCGATAAATTAGAAATCAAATTATAGGGCTAAATAGCATGGAACTCTTGGTTTTGTTTGTGCCTTTGGCGCTAATGTTAATTATGGGGGTACCTGTTGCGGTTTCCCTTGGAATGGCTTCGCTCATATATATTTTGAGTATCGGAATACCCGATGTCGTTGTGGCTCATACCATGATAAATGGTATTGATAGCTTCCCGCTTTTAGCTATCCCATTCTTTATTCTTGCCGGACACTTAATGAATACGGGTGGAATTACCACTAAGATATTTGCCTTTGCGCGCGCTTTGGTTGGTTGGCTGCCGGGTGGGTTAGGGCATGTAAATGTCGGTGCGAGTGTGATTTTTGCTGGGATGTCTGGTGCAGCTGTTGCTGATGCGGGTGGTCTTGGTAATGTAGAGATCAAGGCAATGAAGGATGCAGGTTACGATACTGACTTTTCAGTCGGGGTGACCGCCGCTTCTTCGACAATTGGTCCCATTATACCGCCGTCATTACCGTTGGTTATCTACGGTGTGATGGCGTCGGTTTCTATCGGAGAGCTGTTTGCCGCTGGTTTGGTGCCTGGCTTGCTAATGGCTCTCTCATTGATGGTCATGGTTGCTTGGTTTTCTAAGAAAAGAAATTATCCAAAGGATGCCAAGCTTGACCCATGTCGTGTCTGGTCGAGCTTTAAAGAAGCATTTCTTCCTTTGTTGACGCCTATTATAATTATTGGAGGCATATCTACTGGTGCGTTTACACCCACCGAGGCAGCAGTTGCAGCCGTATTTTACGCATTGGCGCTAGGGCTCTTTGTCTATCGTACATTGAGCTGGAAACACCTGGTACGCGTATGCATCGACACGATTGAAACGACAGCTTCTATTTTGATGATTGTAGCTGCAGCAGCTATTTTTGCGTGGATTTTATCTGCTAATCAGGCGGCGGCTGCACTTGGCGACACTCTGCTTAGTATTTCAGATAATAAGACTGTCGTGTTGATACTGATAATGTTGATGGTGTTGCTAATCGGGTTGTTTATGGAAACAATTGCAGCCATCACTATTTTGGTGCCTGTTCTATTGCCAGTGTCTGAGGCAGTAGGAATAGATCCGGTTCACCTTGGTATTATTATTATCTTGAATTTGATGATTGGGCTTCTGACGCCACCTGTTGGTATGGTTTTATACGTGCTGTCTGACGTCGCAAAGGTGAAATTCGAAGACTGTGTAAGGTCTACCATGCCATTCTTGGTTCCTTTGGTCTTTGTTCTGATGTTGATCGCATTGGTTCCAGAATTAGCAATGTGGCTACCGGAAACGCTTTATCGATAGAATGAAAAAGAGAGTGGTGAATAAAGCATCTCTCCCTTTATCTAAGGCTTATTGCATCCAGAATAAGAATGTGAGGTGGTTAGAGCCATATCGATTCAATAAGGGTGCCAAATATTAAATGTTGATAGCATCCTATTGAAACCTAGAATTAACATGTTTCATTCAAATAACTTTAAGTAGATATCTCGTTGGTTGCTATTTTTGGAAAATTGAATGCTATCTCACCAAAATCACATGCTGAGCGTTTTGGTTGTTGAAGACGACCTGAATGATTTTGAATTCATAAAAACAGATCTTCGCTTAGCCTATGAAAATAAAGTGATTGTCGAGCGGGCTAGCTCCTATAGTGATGCACTAAAACAGCTTAAGGCTGCTAAGTATGACATCGTATTTGTCGATAACAATCTTCAAGATGGGCTTGGAATAGAGCTTATCGAGTTGTCCAATGGGCAAGATCCAGATACTCCGTTCGTTTTGATAACCGGTGAAATGGGCTTGGATCTAGATATAATTGCTCTTGATCATGGTGCTGACGATTTTATCGAAAAATCACATATCACTCCACAGCTCCTGCGGCGCAGTATACCCTATGCTCAAGGTTTGAAGACAATGCGCAATAAAGTCACTGCACTGTCTAAAGAGATACAAGATTTGAAAAAGCGTATTTCGACATATGAAAGTCAATAGTATGATGGCAGCGAATTGTGAGTTTTGAGCCTAGAAAAGTATTAAAACAAATTTGATAGCTAATCATACATCTAAAGGTGAAGTAATTTTTATTGACCTCATATGATAAGGCTGGAAGAGTTTTGGTAGTCGTTTTAAGAATCAAATTCTGAAAGAAAAATTTTGCCTGCAGCTTCTAAGCCCGATAACGAACAAGTGCGCCTAAAGGTGCTCAACAGCTATAACGTACTTGATACGCTCGCTGAGGAAGAGTTCGACAATATTGTAAAACTGGCATCTTCCATATGCCAGACGCCCATAGCGTTGGTTAGCTTTGTAGATGAAGGCCGGCAGTGGTTCAAAGCTAAGGTGGGGCTAGAGGCTAGCGAAACAAGCCGTGACGTTGCATTCTGTGCGCATGCCATTCTTGATTCCAAAGAACCTCTCATCGTTGAAGATGCAACTAAAGATGAACGTTTTGCAGATAACGCTTTGGTCACGGGGCAGCCGGAGATTAGGTTCTATGCCGGTCAGCCGTTAATCGCGCCAACCGGAGAAGCCCTGGGAACGCTGTGTGCAATTGATACTAAGCCCAGAAAGCTCTCTGAAGAACAAAAAAGCGCGTTGACGGTTCTTGGGGCGCAAACTGTTCAATTACTCGAGTTGAAAAAATCAAAGAGCGATCTCAACCTTGAACGTGAACGCCTGAAACTGGCTGAAGAAACTGCTCAAATTGGTCACTGGGAAGTGGATACACGGACAGAGCATATTTATTGGTCTGATCAGGTTTTTGATATTCACGGTGTAACTCCGGATTCCTTTGATCCAAATCTAGATTCTGCAATTGATTTCTATCATCCAGACGATAGAGAGATCGTGATCACATCTTTAAATAAAGTCACTGAAAAACATGAAGATTTTGCATTTGAAGCAAGGTTAATTCGGCGCGACGGTGAAGAACGTGTCGTGAAAAGCTCCGGAAAACCCAAATTTGATGGTCTAGGTAACTTAGTCGGGATTTTTGGTGTGTTTCAAGATGTAACCGATCGACTAAATACTGTTCTAGAGCTTCGAAATCAAACAAAACACTTGGAAAATGCCGAGAAGTTTGGACGCTTAGGTCACTGGCGTTCTGATTTAATAAAAAACCAGCTTTATTGGTCAAAAGAGGTGTATCGAATTACCGGTGTGTCGCCAGATAGTTTTACACCCACGCCAGAGACAGCGATAAATTTCTATCATCCTGACGATATTCAGCGTGTTAAAGATATTTTGGATGATGCGCGTGAAGCCATTGGTGGATTTTCTTATGAGGCCCGTATCATCCGCCCAGATGGTCAAACGGTATATATAAAAGCGGATGGAGAGTGTTTTGCTGATGCTTCCGGTGAATTAGTCGGCATTTTTGGGACATTTCAAGATGTCTCGGATCGTGTAAATTCAGAACGCAAAATTCGTGACGCAAAAACTTTCCAAGATCTAATTCTGGAGAATATACCTGATCTTGTATTCGTAAAAGACGAGGAATTTAAGCTAGTTCTAGGCAATAAGGCTTTTATCAATGTTTATCCTGAAGATATGCGGGACAAAATAATTGGATATACAACGGTTGAAGAATATCCTGAGGATGAAGCTGCTGCTTTCCTAGCCAAAGACGTAGAAGCATTCGAAAAAGGGTATTCTGATACATTAGAAAAAATCCAATTTCCTGATGGCGATAAGCGTACCTTATTTACAAAAAAAATACGATTTGAGAACCAAGAAGGGCAAGCTTTCATCTTGGCATTGGGCACAAATGTGACTGAGCGGGAACAGCTTATAGAACGACTAGTTTCGTCAAATGAGGAGTTAGAAAGGTTCGCTTTTGTTTGTTCTCATGATTTGCAAGAGCCATTGCGTATGATCCGTAGTTTTTCAGATAAACTAGAAACTCACTTAGATTCAGACTTTAGCCTTGATGAAAAAGCCAAGAAATATCTGCATTTTGTGACAGATGGCGCGAAACGTTCTCAAGATTTGATCGCAGACATATTGGCGTATTCCAGCATTGATGGCGAAACTAAATCTCAGGAAGAAATTGACCCTGGTAGTTTGATTGCGACTATAAGCAAAAGCATGCAAAATGGCATTGAAGGTTTTTCTGCAGAAATTACGCATCAAGAATTGCCGATTATTTCTGGGAACAAAACACAAATATATCAATTGCTTCAAAATTTGATAAATAACGGTATCAAATATCAACAAGCCAATGCTAAACCTAAAGTGCATATCAATGCGATAGACATGGGAAAGCACTGGAAATTTTCAGTCAGAGATAACGGTATCGGAATTGACCCTAAAAACCACAGAAAGGTGTTTGACGTATTTAGACGCCTACATGGTAGAAGTCAGTTTGCAGGGACTGGAATTGGTTTATCTATCTGTAAAAAAATAGTTGAGCGCCACGGCGGTGAAATTTGGGTAGAATCTCAAAAAGGTGATGGGGCAACTTTCTATTTCACGCTAATAAAACCGAGGAATGCAGGAGTAACTAATGACTATAAAGACAAGGCTGGCAGAAATACTCCTTGTTGAGGACAATGAAGGCGATATTGAACTCACAAAGGAAGCTTTTGAGGAAGCGAAATTTAGAAATAACCTCCACATTGCGATGGATGGTGATGAAGCTCTCGATTTTCTATTCAAACGCAACGGTCATGAAGACGTCGTAACGCCCGATATTATTTTGCTGGACTTGAACCTTCCAAGTACAGACGGACGCGAAGTACTTGCTGTCATTAAGGAAGATCCGGTTCTTAAGCGAGTACCGACCATTGTTATGACAAGTTCCAGTGCAGACCGGGACGTTTTAGATAGTTATGACCTTCATGCGAACTGCTATATCGTTAAACCAGTAGATGCCCAAAAGTTCATCGCAGTCGTACAACGCGTAGAGAATTTTTGGATAGATATAGTTTGTCTTCCACCAGCTCTTCCTGACGTCGATAAAACGTAATTTCGACATGATAAGCAATGAGGAAAGAATTTTAAAATTAGAGCAAGAGCTCAAAAGCTTGAGAGCTGAATATGAAGAGTATGTTTATATTGTTTCACATGATTTAGGAGCACCCATAAGGCATATAGAAGGGTTTGCTAACATTATATCGGCCGATATTTACGATGGTTTGGATAAAAAAAATCAAGACCGCTTCGACAGGATATTGTCGAGTACAGATGAAGCAAAAAAAATCTTAAAAGCCTTGCATGAGTATTCTAGACTTTCCTCATGCTCGTCATTGTATGAAGAATTAGATTGTAACGATATTATTGAGACGATAACGGAGCAATTGAAGCCGTTAATTGATGAGTCTTCTGCGGAGTTGTATTTTTCAAATTTGCCATCTGTTTATGGTGTGCCATCGGAAATTTCACTTGTATTCTTTCACCTACTACAAAATTCGCTTTTGTATCGCGCGGATGGAGTGAAGCCCGTTATTGTCATTGAATGTACGGACAACGGCTCGCAGTGGGAGTTTCATGTAAAAGATAACGGGATAGGGGTTAGAGAATCTCTTATACCGAAAGTCTTTAAAGTGCTCCGTAGGGCTGTGGCAGCATCTCAATACCCAGGACAGGGCATGGGACTGGCAATTTCTCAAAAAATAGTCGAGGCGCACGGCGGAAATATTAGGATGGAGTCTATCCCAGAGAACGGCTCCCGCGTTTATTTTACACTTCCTAAAATTTAAAACTACATTTTTAATAATGTGTCGTAATTTCATGTTGTGAATTTGATTTTAGGATGAACACCTAGGAACTTTTCAAGAGCATCGTGTGATTTAATTATATTTAGTGGGTAAAACAGTTCTTACTTGAGCAAGCGGCCAGTTTTCTATCGCATCGAAGGGTTTAAAAAGTGAGTAAAAATAGGGGGCGGCTTTAACGTACAGTTCCTATTGCCAACCAGATCGAGAATCTGCCCATGCTATGGGTCAAAGGAGGGGCCAGTACTTTTGGGAACATGTTGCCGAGAAGATTGTCGGAAATTAAAGACCAGCTCTTTTGTCTATTCAAGTTCGACAATTTTTCAATAAGGAATTAGTCTAGCTGGCGAAAAACTAATTTAAGCTAGCTATAGCACCCAACACGATTTGCAGTATTTATTTCCAATCACCGCCTAGGGCGAGGTTTAAATCGATATATTGATCAAGCTCAAGGCGATTGAGGGTGACCAAATTACTTCTTGCACCAAACGCGGCCTGCTCAAGCTGTAACACTGATAAAAGATCAATTTCTCCTTCATCATACTGAAGCCGAGCGAGACGAAGCGCTTCATCCGATGAACGAACGGCATTTTGCAAGAATACTTTTCGGCGGCCCAATGTTTGACCATCGGCAAGTGCATTTTCAACTTCAGAAAAGGCATTGAGGGCAGCATTAGCATAGGCTTCAACAGCTGCTTTTTGATCTACCCCGGACAGCTCAACTTGTGCGCTCCGCGCGCCTCCATCCATAACAGGAACCAGCAGACTCGAAGCTGCTTGCCAAGCAAGGTTTGTAGGGTTGAGCAGTGACGACAAATCTGGTGAGGCACCACTTACGCCCCCCGTAAGACTAATGCTTGGCAGGCGAGCCGCCTTGGATTGGTCTACAGTATCAATAGATGCCGCAATCCGTCGCTCAGCAGCAACTAGATCTGGGCGTCGCTCGAGTAACTCAGAAGGTATGCCAGCTGGTGGATCAGATGGCTTTGCTGGAAGCTTTGAGCCAACGAACAAATTAGTTGATGGATACCTACCAATTAATACTTCAAGTGAACGAAGCGCTGTATTACTGCTGGCTTTTCCGCTTTCCAGCGTATCGTTTGCTGAAGCAAGATTGGCTTCTGCAAGCGCGACGTCCTGGGCCGAGGCAAGACCATTATCAAATTGTACTTTCACAATGCGTGTGGTTTCGGTCAGGGCATCAACAATGCTTGATGCAATCTGAACTTGTTGCTCAGCATTGATCGCGCCGAAATAAGCGCGTGCAACACCCGCTGCGACAGACCGCTGCGCAAATTTATAGTCAGCTTCTGCAGCTTCAGCACTAGATGTCGCCGCTTGTTGGCCGGAGCGAATACGTCCCCAGACATCGACTTCCCAACTTGCTTGAACACCAATACTCAGGTTTTCATTACTACCATTACCACGAAATCCGCCAGCCGATGAACCGCCCAGACTTGCGTTCACTTGCGGGCTTAGCGCTGCACCTGACTGTTTTGCCAACACCCAGGAGCGTTCGACATTTAATGCCGCCGTGCGAAGATTGCGATTGTTTTGCTGTGCTTCTTGAACCAATTGGTCGAGTTTGGAGTCTTTAAACGCACCAATCCACCCATTGTCGATTTGCCCAACGTCAGAAGCTACTGCTGTCCAATAATCTGGCTGATCGGAGACTTGTTTACTCGCAATTGTTCGTGCTTCTTCTGTACCGGGCTCAACGCTCGCACAGGCTGACAACAATATAACAGTTGCTGCCAAGATAGATTTACGAAGCATGGGCGTCTCCTTTTGATAGATGGCGTGCGCTTTCCTTATTGCTAACACCGAAAAAGACTGCGTACAGCACAGGAACTATGATCAATGTGAGCAGTGTGGCAAAGCTTAGACCGAACACAAGCACAACAGCCATGGATTTGAAAAACGCATCACCGAAAAGTGGCAAAACACCAAGCACAGTCGTCATCGAACCCATCATAACCGGACGCACACGACTTGCCGCACTATCAACTATAGCATCAAATCGCGGCTTGCCTTCCCTGATCTCTAAATCCATCTGATCGACGAGCACAATAGCATTTTTGATCAATAGCCCTGAAAGCGAAAGCAACCCAAGGATCGCCATAAATTCCAGCGCAGTATAAGTTGTGACAAGTCCAAGCACCACACCGATTAGCGCTAGCGGTACGACAAGGAATATCAGCAGGGGCTGGCGAATTGCGTTAAACAATACAATAACGACCAGTACCATTGCTAAAATTCCAAGTGGTAGAGTTGAGGCAAGATTTTCATTTGCCTCCGCACTATCGCCAGCTTCACCTGACCACTTCAACCTATAACCCGGCGGCAAATGAATTTCATCAATAGCAGGCTGAATTCGAGTCATTAAATCCGAGGCGAGCTCACCTGCAACAGGGTCTGATTGGGCATTAATCGTCCACTGACGATCAACCCTGCGAAGGATAGCATCGCGCCATTGCGTCTCGACCCCATCCACGACTTCAATCAAAGGCACAACGCTTCCAGTTGTTGCGCTGGGAATTTGAATACCTGCCATCTCTTTAGGGTCTAAACGTTCGCTTTCTGGAGCACGCGCAATGATCGGAATAAGGCGATCGCCCTCTCTGTATACTCCAACATTTTTCCCGGAAAAATTCGTCTGGATTGCACCCGCGAAATCTTCGCGTGAAACACCAAGACGACGACCGCGGGCCTCAGAATACTCAGGAACAATAACACTCACAGGTTGACGCCAATCATCCTTGATCGCGATTGCCTTAGGGTCATTGGCCATAATAGCTTTTGCTTCATTTGCTAGCTGACGCAAAATAACGGGATCTGGACCAGAAAACTCAGCTTCGATTTTGGACCCTCCGCCCGGTCCTAGCTGGAATTGCCAAACTTTAGCTTGAGCATCAGGGTAGTTCTTATCGATATATGCCTGAATTTGCGGAATCATACCGCCAATCGCGTCATAATCTGCGATTTTCAGGAGAAACTGGCCGTAAGAGGAATTTCCACTTTCTGGAGAATAAACCAGCATATAGCGAAGCCCACCACCACCGATGAGGGTATGAACGTCAGCAACGCCTTCTAGCTCATTTAAAAAGGGCTCAATCGACAGCATATCAGCTTTTGTTTGGCTTACGTCTGTCCCCTCAGGCAACCAATAATCAACAACTATTTGTGGCGTCGTGGAAGCGGGAAAAAAGCCAGATTTCACGAATTGAAAACCCCAGATAGCTGTAGCGAAAAGTGCAATGACTCCAGCAATCGCCATCCATCTAAGATTAAGCATCATCCGCATAATGCTTTTATAGCCGCGCATAAAAAAGCCATCACTCTTGTGCTTCACTTCACCTTTGGGTTCAGCAAAGAGTAAATCAGCGAGTAGCGGCACAATCGTGATTGCAAACACCCAACTAAGTAGAAGTGAAATCAGGATGACCCAGAAAAGATGGCCAGTATATTCAGCCGTCGAGCCAGGCGCGAGCCCGATTGGTGCAAATGCAATTATACCGACCAGTGTACCGCCAAGAAGCGGCCAAATAGTCCGGCTAACAATATCTTTTGCAGCATCTATCTTTTTTCGACCTTGTTGGGTTCCAACAAGAATTCCTTCGGTCACAACAATGGCGTTATCAACCAACATGCCAAGGGCAATGATAAGCGCTCCGAGCGAAATCCGGTGCATGGGTATACTCACCAGATACATAACCAAAAGCGTGGCTGCGATAGTTAGAACGAGCACACTACCAATAATAACCGCCGAACGTAGGCCCATAAAGATTAAAAGCGTGACCAAGACTATCACCAATGCCGCGACAACATTTAAAGCAAAGTCTGACACAGCTTTCTGGGTCGTTTTGCCTTGGTGATAATACTCATGTAGTTCAATTCCAAGCGGCCTGTTCTCAATCGTTTCGGATAATTTTGCGTCAATCCCATCCCCCATCTTGACGACGTTTGCGCCAAGTACGTTAGATACACCTAGCGCAATGGCCGGCCTGCCATTCCAACGAAGTTCCAATGAAGAAGGAGCCACATAGTCTCGCGTGACCGTGGCAATATCCTTTAGATAGACTATTGTGCCAGCAGTTCCTGTCGAAACCTGTAAATTTTCAATCGCTGCAACGGAATCAATCACACCGCTTGGCTGTATTACAAGCCGCTTATTGCCGACCTGAACATCTCCACCGGAAGTTACAGCATTTTGCTGTGCTAAGTCATTGTATATCTGCCCAACTGATGCCCCAATCGCGGCGGCACGTTCTCTGGATATTTCGACGTAAATGGCCTCGCGCTGTGCCCCATGAAGCGAGACCTTTGCTACACCATCTACTGTTAGAAGGTCTCCGCGAAGGCGTTTGGCGTAGTCTTCCAACTCCCGCATGGAATAACCTTCGCCCGTCAGCAGATAATATAGGCCGTAGACATCGCCAAAATCATCATTAACAATTGGAGGCTGAACACCTGGAGGAAGCGTACTCGACGCATCGGCAATTTTATTGCGTAACTTTGACCATATTGCCTGCAGGTCAGCTTTCGTTGGCGAAAATTCATACTTTATATTGACGTTGATACGAGAAAGGCCAGCAGACGAAACTGAACTTATCTCGTCAACTTCTTGTAACTGCTGGATAGCCGTCTCAAGCAGGTCTGTGACTTCGCGTGCGACTTCCTCGGGCGTTGCCCCTGGATATTGCGCGACAACAACAGCGGTTCTAATGGTGAATTCAGGATCCTCAAAGCGACCCATATTTTCATAGGCGTACCAACCACCTAACAGCGAAGCCAACATCACAATAAACATAATGAGGCGATTCTTTATCGAGTATTCTGCGATATTCATATCTCGCACTCCTATTCTTCGTAGGCGCGAATTTGCATGCCTTCGAAGAGATAGGACGCGCCAGCACCCGCAATCGTTTCTCCAATTTCAAGACCCGAGAGCACAACAAGTGTGTCGCCAATCCCATCCTGCAATGTGACTGCTCGTTTTGACACTGTCATTGTTTCACGGTCGACTATCCAAACAAATGTCTCACCACCTTCTGATAGGATTGACCCTAGCGGCACTGCGATTTGAGAGGCTCGCACATCGCCGTCATTAAACCTCAATGTCCCGTGCAACGACCCTGTCATGCCAGGTAAAATATTGATTTCTTCGGGTGCTTCAAATTTGAAACGAACTGAAAATGTCTGCGTGGTTGCATCAGCTTGAGTAGAGATAGACAAAAATTCAGCCGGTACTTTGGCGCCAGCTGCTGCATCTAGAGTTATGTAAGATTCGACTGGTGTGAAACGATTAGCATTAGCAACCAACTTACTTGGCATTTGCACAAGAGCCTCAGCAGCGCCTGTCGTTTGCAAAGTGACTATTTCCTGGGATGGTCCAACATTCTCAAATTGCTCAACGGCGACAGATGCAATGACGCCACCAAACGGTGTCCGAAGTGTTGTATCATCCAAAGCCTTTTGCGCTGTATCTAGTGCCGCTCTTGCAACATCACGCGCAGACTCGCGTTGTTCAAATATGCTTTTGGAAATCGCATCTTGAGCAAGCAATCTTGAAGCTCGCTCAAACTCTGAACTTGCAGATGAAAACTGCGCCTGTGCTTGTTGCAGTGCATTGCGATAGTCCCGCTGATTTAAGCGTCCAATTATTGCGCCTTTTTCGACATCTTGCCCTTCAAACACTAGCAACTCATTTAAGGTGCCACCGACTTGGAAGGTTAATATGCTTGTATTTGAAGCTTCAATTACTGCAGGCAAATTGACCTGTAGAAGGTCAGATCCCGCCACGACTTCAACTAATTTAACGGGACGAATAGGGGCTGGTTTCTTGATCTCTTCTTGCACACCACAAGCAGCACATGCAAAAATGCCAAAAACTAGGGTCAACGTTCGAACGCACATACTATCCCCTCACAAGTTTTTAAACATAAACTACATAGTCGAAATATAAATTCAATCAAAGCGAAATGATTTTATATCTGCACCTATTGCAATATCTTTCCTATCTTGATTGCTTTCGAACAAAAATTGCCTTGTAGGGGAAGGGGGGGCGACCGACATTGATCTTAGTTTATACAAAGCGTTCTTTCTGAAGTCATGTCCCAAAACATCTCAAGAGCACTACTTAGATTTATGGAAGGCTTCTTTGCTATACTTAGAAGCGCAGTGGCTTCAATCGGGGCTGCGGAGGAAATAGAAGTAATCCTGTCTAGAAATTTCTCTGTAGCTAATTGAGGTGCAGCATTCACATCCATATATCGAAAGCCTCGGATGTCTGCGAGTTCTCTTGCGGCTTCATATCGTTCATCAGCCTGATTTGAAGAGCCCGCAAGTTTAGCTTCCCATGCTTGCACCATCTGTTCCCAAGCATCGATCGCTTTGCGCTGTGCAATGCTTTGAGAGTCTGTGTGGAGACTAATCCATATAACGCTTCGGGATTCGACGTTTTTAAAACGTTTGGGGACGCGTCGACGAAGTTGATAGGTGCTGCCACGCTTGATGATGGACAAGTTCGACTCCCTTTGTGCAGCAAAATGTATAGCAAAATGTGCAGCAAAAATTGGACCGAACGAGGGTAAGCCTCATGACTTATACTGTAAGGTCATGAAAAATATGAATATTATTTTGGGGTGATTGTCCAGTAGTGGCGGAGAAGGAGGGATTCGAACCCCCGGAACCCGCAAAGGCTCAACGGTTTTC
>CAYGPZ010000016.1:0-64469 GCA_964352025.1 uncultured Hyphomonadaceae bacterium | reverse complement strand
TGAGTGTCATCTGCTCGTCGCAAAACTGTAATTCATCCGTCACACAAATTCGGCATCCCCCCCCGCAAGCTTAATCCTCCCCCGAACACAAGATTCGGACTCTAATTCCTTTTAGGAGACTGCGGACCATGTCGAACCGTCTTAAAAACACTCTCATGCGCACAAGCATAATTTCAGCTGCTCTAGGACTTGCTGCACCAGCTGCTCTTGCTGCGGTTGTTGAAGGTACAGTCACTGCAGGCGGTATTCCAATCGAAGGCGCTATCGTTTCCAACGAAGCAGGTCTATCAACATCAACACGTGCTGATGGTTCATACCGCTTTTCAAACATCTCAGAGGGTGAGCACACTCTAACAGTATCTTATGTCGGTACAGATTCAGTATCTGCTTCAATCACTGCAAGTGATGCAACACCAACTGCATACAACTTCATTCTTGGCGATGAAACACGCATGATGGACTCAACACTTGTTGTTGGTCAGCGTGGTTCTCTACTATCAGGTATCAACCAGCAACGCGCTGCCGATAACTTAATTGCAGTTCTTTCAGCAGATGCTCTTGGTCAATTCCCGGACCAAAACGTTGCCGAAAGCGCACGTCGTATTGCCGGTATCTCTGTTGCCAACGACCAAGGTGAAGGCCGCTTTGTTAACATTCGTGGTCTGGACTCAGGTCTGAACCTAACATCTGTAAACGGTGTTAACATCCCTGCTCCAGAATCAGGTACACGCGCTGTCGCTTTGGATGTTATCGACGCGGACATCCTAGACAGCATCTCAATCTCTAAGTCTAAAACGCCAGACATGGATGGTGAAGGTCTAGGTGGAACGATCGACATCAAGACAATGTCAGCTTTTGATAAAGATGGTCTTTTCGTTAAAGCTAAAGCTGATGCAATTTACTCAGACAGCTCAGAAGAATTCACACCAAAAGTTTCTTTGACAGCTTCAAAGACTTTCTTGAACGACACATTGGGTATTGCCGGTTCACTTGCATACAACAAGCGTGACTTCACAACACAAAACAAGGAAGGAGATGGCTGGGCATTCGCTGATGGCGTTCTTTACCCTGAAGAATTAGAACTTCGCCTTTACGAGATCGAACGTGAGCGTATCTCAACAGCTTTGAACTTTGATTACCGTCTAGGTTCAAACACCGAACTTTACCTACGTACACTTTACAACTCATTCGAAGATGTAGAGATCCGTCACCGCACAGAATTCAAGGCAAATGACGAAGGCCTAGAAGATGGTGATGTTGCCGCAGGTTCAATTTTCGATACATCAACACCTGGTATTGCAATCTTTAATGCGAATGCAGATAGTTCCGACGATTACGTAATCGAAGTTGACCGCGACATTAAAAACCGTACGGAAACACAGGACATCTGGTCTGTTCAATTGGGTGGATCTACATTCTACAATGCTCTGACATTTGACTATCAGGTCGCATATTCTCGCGCTGAAGAGGAAGAGCCAGGCCGCCTAGATATTGAATTCCGCAACAAAGTTGAAGGCGGCGACGGCGCAGACTACGCAATCGCGTACAATATAGCTGACACAGCACTTCCAGTGATCGACGCTGGATCATCGAGCGCAACATTCTTCAACGCTGAAGACTTTGCATATGAAGGCGCTGAAACAACAGACGGCCTTGCTGAAACAAACGAGTTTGCAGCTAGATTTGACATCAAGCGTGACGGAGCCGTATTCGGTGTCCCTGGGTTCGTTAAAGGTGGTGTAAAAGCACGCCTAAGAGACAAGCGCTACGATCCAACCGTTCGTGTGTATGGTGATGACCTTGATGGTTTGTCCAGCACACTTGCAGACTTTGCAACCACACCTGACTATGTCATCGACACATACGGTCCAACAGGTGATGAAGATCAGCTAAGATCTTTCTTCGACACTAACTTCAACGCATTTGAAGAAAGCACAACAGATTCTGCTCTATCTTCATTGGGTGAAACATACAAAGCGTTTGAAAACATCTACGCAACTTACTTGATGGCCCAAATGGACTTTGGTTCAACGCTCCTAACTTATGGTGCACGTGTAGAAGCAACTGACTTTACAGGTAAAGGATTCTTCACCACTGAATTTGAAGGCCTTGTCGAAGATGCTCCATCAGGTGCGTTGGTTGCAGGTGAAGCTGAAGAAGGCATTTACGCCGAGTATTTAACGGAACGCAACTCATATGTTGACTTCCTGCCAAGCCTAAATGCGAAATTTGACATTAATAAAGACATTGTTGCACGCGCGGCCTATTACGCTTCCATCGCACGTCCAAGCCTGAAACAATCAACTCCGGCGTCAGAGCTTGAATTAAACGATGATAACGAGTGGGAAGCAGGTTTCATCGGGAACCCAGAACTTAACCGTATGCAAGCTCACAACCTTGATGCTGCTCTTGAATACTACCCTTCTAACACAGGTGTTCTGTCTGTTGGTTTCTTCATGAAAGACATCAGAAACACAATTGCTGAAATCGTCGACACTTCTGGTGAATACCAAGCTTTCGGTCTAACTTTCGAAGAAGCAACATTTTTTGAAAACTTGAACGATGCAACCGTTGTTGGTCTTGAGTTCAACTACCAGCAATCATTTGAAGACATTCTTCCCGGTGCGCTTGGTGGTTTAGTTGTAGGTGCGAACTACACAATTCTAGACAGCAGTACAACATACCGCGACGAAGAGGGAAACACTCGCTCAATTCCTCTTCCAAAAACATCTGAAAACATTGCTAATTTCGTTCTTGGATATGACAAATATGGATTGGATCTACGTGCAGCGCTGTCTTACCGCAGCGAGTACTTAGACGAAATCGACGCAAGTGATCTTGGTGCTGACCGTTACTATAAAGGCCGTTACCAACTCGACCTAACTGGTAAATATGCTTTGACTGACAACTTCAAAATTGTTGGTGAACTTTCAAACGTCACAGACGAACCAGAGCACGCAGTATTTAAAACGCCTTATGGCCACGCTCTGTCTCAATATGATGAGTATGGTTACACAGCTAAATTGGGTCTGCGTTACACTTACTAAGCTGGTCAAATAGCTCAGAATTTAGCCCATCAGTCATAATTTTGACTGGTGGGCTAATCTGATTTTATCTTCTACCGCTCCTTCTAATAAGGAAGAAAAAATGAAGCTCGCCCTCACACTTTTGGCCGCCGCTAGTTTCGCTATAACTGGATGTGCTACCGCTCCTAAATACGCGTCTAATGAAGAACTTGGCGTGGTTTCTATATCCGCATATGCCGAAACGCCTGCCGTTGAAACCAATGAAGATGCTGCTGATGATCCGGCGATCTGGGTCAACCCAAATGATGCTAGCCAGTCACTAGTTCTGGGTACAAACAAACAGTCAGGCATTTATGTTTACGACTTAAAAGGTCAGCAAAAGCAATATCTTCCTGTAGGCCGCGTCAACAATGTCGATGTACGCTCTGTGCAAACTGCAAATGGTGTTCGTCACATTGCAGCAGCATCTAACCGTACATCGAACACAATCACGTTGATGGAAATTGATGCAGCAAATGCAACGGTAAAAACAGTAGGTGATTTTCCAGTCAGTGAACCAGAAGTCTATGGATATTGCTTGGGTGTTGGCGAAGATGGGTCTCTTCTATCTTTTGTAAATACAAAAACTGCCAAAGTGATTGTACACCGCATTGACCTAGACACTTTCCGCGCGGAAGAAGTCGCGACTTGGAATTTTGGTGGCCAAATGGAAGGCTGCGCAAATGATGACGATGCCAACATCTTGTTTTTGGGTGAGGAAGAGCACGGCCTTTGGCGTGTCACGCATGACAATGGTGTGGAAGTAAGCCGCGAAATCATGGACACAATCGCCAATGATCAAGGCTTGGTCATGGATGTCGAAGGCGTTGATATCTGGGTCGGTGAACAAGGCGCAGGTTATGTCGTTGTATCTGCTCAAGCTGCAGATCGCTTTGTCGTCTATAACCGCGTCGCACCATTTGAAAAAGTCGGTATTTTCAATATTGTAACAAACTCAGATACGACAGTTGATGCCGTGTCGCACACGGATGGTCTGACGGTGTCCTCGGCTAGCTTTGGAGACAACCTTCCAGCTGGACTACTTGTCGTTCAGGATGACGCAAATACTGACCCTGCAGCATACCAGAACTTCAAGCTTGTCGACTGGAGAGAAGTCGAACAAGCACTTGAATTAAAATAATAATATTGCATTCAAAGAAAGGTCGCTTTAGCAAAAGCGGCCTTTTTTATACCTCCGGAAAAATAGCTGGCTGCACGGGCACCCAAATATCTATTTCGCCTTCTTTTGTCTGCGGATTATACCGCGCGTCATAGACTTCAAACTCTGGTGTCATCGCAAAGACTTCAATGATTTCAAGACCTAGACTTTTCGGGTATTCCATAAACGCCCAATTCCAAGTCTCTTGAATATTTGCAACATCCCCTTCATGCGTAACGACCAGATATTTTTGATCCGGAATGACCATCCGGTCAAACCCCTTGTCGACGCCCTCAAAACTCGTCACACGGATACCCGCCAGATAGTCCACTTCACCGTCAGGATTACTAGCACCAATGACACCATAACAAGCATCCGTGACCGCATTTTCGACTTCGACAATTTGAGGACCAAATGCTTTCCAAAGCGCAGGAATACCCTCTACTTTTTCTGACGCGTCAAACTGTTTGCGTAGCCCAACGACAGAAAACCCTTCGCGAGATGCAAAACGAGTTTTCGGGGTTTTAATTTCTGTATTTGTCATCAGCGTCTTCCAAATAATCTTTCAATATCGGCAAGTTTCAATTCCACATATGTTGGACGTCCGTGATTACACTGCCCTGAATGCGGTGTCTCTTCCATCTGCCTTAAAAGTGAATTCATTTCTTCACCAGTTAGTCGACGTCCAGCACGCACAGACCCCCGACATGCCATATTGCCCATAACTTCTTCAAAGCGTTCTTTAAGGGCTAGGCCAGCATCATATTCAGCAAAATCATCGGCTAGGTCTTTAATGAGGCCAGCAGCATCCATATCCCCAAACAAAGCTGGCGTCGCGCGCACAGCAATACAGCCCACGCCAAAGGGTTCTATTTCCAGACCCAGTTCCTGTAATTCTTCTGACCTTGCAAGAACCCGCATGGCTTCATCTTCAGTTAGTTCTACGATTTCAGGAATAAGCAAAGCCTGACGTTTTACACCGTCAAATTCCATCTGCTTTTTCATACGTTCATAAACGAGCCGCTCATGCGCTGCGTGTTGATCGACAATGACAATTCCATCATTCGTTTGTGCGACGACATAGGTTTCGTGCAGCTGAGCCCTTGCGACACCCAAAGGAAATTTACTCAATTCCTGAGCTTGTTGCGTTTCCATTTGGTTTGGCTCGACACGCGCAGACATTTCTTCAGTTGCTTCAAAAGAACCTGCTTCACCCTGATAATGAGGTGCTGGATTTTCTTGAAACCCACCATTTAGGCCCGTCGCGTCAATATAAGAATCTATTTGCGACGCTGACGGTGTTGGCGGTCGCCATTGTCCACCAGATTGGCCACGTCCCATTGTCGATTGCAGAACATTTGTTCCTTGCTGAAAGGCGGGTTGCTGGCCCATATCCATTTCAGCTTGGCGCGCTTGTGTCTCCGTAATGACCCGCCCCAGCGCATCACCTGCAACTGTTGTGGAGGCACGATGCCCCGCTGCTGCAAGCGTGTGCCTCAGTGCACCGATGAGCAGACCACGAATGTTTCCCGGATCCCTGAAACGCACCTCTGTTTTGGCAGGGTGTACGTTCACATCAACAAATTCAGGATGCAGATCGACAAATAGTGCTGCCATTGGATGACGATCACGTGCGAGAAAATCCTGATAGGCCGCTCGAATGACACCATTGAGCAAGCGGTCCTTTACAGGGCGCCCATTCACAAACAGGTATTGGTGTTGTGCATTCCCGCGATTGAGCGTTGGGAGACCAGCAAATCCAGTAACATAAACACCTTCACGTTCAGCATCAATTTCACAGGCATTCTCACGAAATTCTTTACCCATAATCGCACCAAGGCGTTTAAGGCGGGCATCTTCAAAAGCACCTTCTTCGGGTGCAAGATTTATAGACTTACGACCATTAGATTCTAATACGAAACCGATATCTGCATTGGCCATTGCCAAGCGCTTTACAGTGTCGGTTAGCGCCATTGTTTCGGCGCGTTCGGACTTCATGAATTTCAAACGTGCAGGTGTCGCAAAAAACAGGTCACGCACTTCAATGCGGGTACCGCTGTCAGATAGTCCCGTCCATGCTGCGGGCGATGGTCCTTCTACCTGACCACCTTCAATACGTAACTGGTAAGCTTCTTCAGCACCTTTGGCGCGCGAAGTAATCGTCATACGCGATACTGAGCCGATTGATGGTAAGGCTTCACCACGGAAACCAAGCGTATGAATGTTTAAAAGATCAACGCGGCCATCATCGTCTGGCTGAAGTTTTGATGTTGCATGCCGTTCAATCGCAATCGGCAATTCTTCTGCCGACATGCCCTTCCCATCATCTTCAATAACCATGCGGGATAACCCGCCGCCCTCAATCAAAATGCGAACATGCTTGGCACCAGCATCTAGTGCGTTTTCAATCAGCTCTTTGGCTGCGGCTGCTGGCCGTTCAACAACTTCACCAGCGGCGATACGGTTGATCGCATCCGGTGGCAAACGCAGAATACAAGATGTGGGGTTTTCAGTTTGAATATCAGACATGGAACCAGCTTAACGCGCAAGCTGATTCGTACCTAGTCTATCGTGCAGATAGATTTATCTTATTACCAAATTAGTTGGTATCAAAGGCCAGGAAGTTTTCCGTCACCTACGCGACGTTCGATGATAACGTCTTCACCGCCAGTTGCGCTTTCAATCAACTCCTGTTGAAGACGTATTTCTTCATTTTCAGGGTCAACGACTGTGTCTTTGTCGCTTTTGAAAAACAAAATTTTGTCTGATAAATCTTTGTCTTTGCGCAATGTGCCCGTCGCATCATAATCCACTAATCCGCGGATTTGAGGATCAATTGCTTCGGCTCCAGCTTTCT
Source organism: uncultured Hyphomonadaceae bacterium (assembly GCA_964352025.1). Classification (GTDB taxonomy): domain Bacteria; phylum Pseudomonadota; class Alphaproteobacteria; order Caulobacterales; family Hyphomonadaceae; genus Hirschia. The sequence goes on along the minus strand of CAYGPZ010000016.1, from coordinate 57,388 downwards.
GAACAAGCAAACGCTCACCTTCAGATGCTTGTGCTCCAATAGACTGGCCAAACAAAATAGCACGCGCCTGATCATCAGATTGCAATTCAACAGGTATTGTTTCACCTGCACCTGGTGGACGCAAGTTAAAATCAGGAGGCACACTCAAAGGCGCTTTACGGACCACACGAAATTCATCTGGAGAATTTGAACCACTGGAAGAACAACCTGTAGCAGCCAAAGCTGCAGCCGCTGCTGCCGTCAAACCCAATACTGATTTCTTCATCTGTCACGCCTTTTAAAACACGTTGAGGTTCAAAAACTAAGAACACTCAAAAATACTTATATGCAGGTTAGCAATAAAGCTAGCCCGATCAATCCTCTTTCACCAAGAACTGATCTGCAATTAATATGATAGCACCCAGCGAAATCGCCATATCGGCTACGTTGAACACATATGGAAAGCCTAAGCCTAGAACACCATCACCATTATATAGCGCCTTATCGATCCAAGAAAAAGGACCACTTTCAGCACCAAACTGAACGCCAAACCAAGGACCTGAAAAGTCCATAAAATCAACGACCGCCCCAAAACGTGCGCGATCGATCATGTTTCCGATCGCACCGCCAATGACGAATGCAAGCGCAAGAGCAGTTGTCCAACGCTCTGCCTTTAACATCCATCCGGTAAACACAATCGCGATCACCAACGTCACAGCAAATAAAATCCAACGGCCAATGCCATCCGATTGCATCATGCCAAAGCTCATCCCGTAATTCCAAACCATGGACAGGTCAAAGCTTTGAGATATTTCGATTTTTCCGCAATTTGGCACCGAAGAAAACAAGCACCCACGCGCATTAAAGACTTCATTGCCTAGAATCAGCGCTTTGGTAAATTGATCGAATACCAAAGAAAAAAGAGCAATCGGACCTGCCCAAACCCAATAGCGATTAGTCACTTCTATCATGCTCTTCCCTCTTTAAGCTCTTGATGGCTCAAGCGCTCTTATTCAACTTATCCCAAGACATTACTGCTTTGGCATCTCTAGGTGTAATGCCCGGGAATTCGGGCAGAGCTGTGGCAGGATCAAAAATCTTCCAAGATCTCGCACACTTAACGCCCTCTGCTTTCCCCGGCACAACGCTGACGCCTGAAAATTCTTCCATGCTGAAAGCACTATCAGGTCCATTCTCGGTTTTAAGAACAGCTTCCGATGTAATGAAAATATCAGCAGCAGTTTCACCTTCAAACGCTGCAAAAAGTTCAGCGTCCGTGATGAAAACCTCTGGAGCGGCTTCTAATGAAGACCCGATACGCTTTTCGCGGCGCTCAATTTCAAGCGCTCCCAACACAGCACGGCGTACTTTAAATATCTTAGACCATTTCTCAGACAGTGCTTCATTCTTCCATGTTGATGGAATTTCTGGGAATTGACGTAAGTGCACCGAACCTGCATCTGGAAAACGAAGTCTCCAAGCTTCTTCACATGTAAACACCATAACGGGTGCAAACCATGCAGTTAGGCAATTGAACAATTCATTCATCACTGTGCGACAAGCGCGGCGACGGATGTCATCTGGCGCATCACAGTAAAGACTGTCTTTGCGGATATCGAAATACACCGCCGAGACATCATTGTTTGTGAAAACCTGAAGTTCCTTGAATGCTGCTTGGAAATCATACGCTTCGAAAGCAGCACGGACTTTTGCATCCACTTGGGTTAAGCGGTGAAGCATCCATTGCTCGAGGCTTGGCATGTCTTCAACAGCCACACTTTCACTGTCTTCATATCCGTGAAGTGCGCCCAGCAAATAACGAAGCGTGTTGCGAAGCTTGCGGTAGCTTTCAACATTCGCAGCCTGAATTTCTTTTCCGTATGTCGGGTCATCCGTACAGTCGGACGATGCCACCCATATGCGGATGATCTCAGCACCAACTTGTTTGTTGATTTCTTCTGGCTCGATACCATTACCTGAAGATTTGGACATTTTCGTCCCATCCTGCGCCAAAGTGAAACCGTGCGTCAGGATACCTTCATAAGGCGCACGTCCACGTGTTGCACAGCTTTCTAACAACGATGACTGGAACCACCCACGGTGCTGGTCAGATCCTTCAAGATATAGATCTGCTGGCCATTTCTTGCCGCGTTTTTCAAGTGTGAAAGCGTGCGTTGTTCCAGAGTCAAACCAGACATCGAGAATATCGATGACTTTTTCAAATTCGTCGGCTTTATATTTATCGCCAAGGAAATCTTGTGCATCCGTGACAAACCAAGCATCAGCACCGCCTTGTTCTACGGCGGCGACAACACGATCATTTACATCGCTATCATTGAGGATTTCGCCTGTTTCCTTGTTCACGAACAAGGTCAGCGGCACACCCCATGCGCGTTGGCGAGAGATTAGCCAATCAGGACGACCTTCCACCATAGAGACTAGACGGGCACGCCCGCGCTCTGGTGTAAACTTGGTTTCGGCAATCGCAGCCATCGCTTTTTCACGAAGTGTTTTTCCGCTTTCATCAGCAACGTCCATCGAGATGAACCACTGCGGCGTCGCACGGCGAATAACCGGTGCTTTTGAACGCCATGAGTGCGCATCGCGTAAGGTTGTCATGCCGCGAGCCAGCAGATTGCCCTGCTCGATCAGCTTGTCCATAACGGCTTTGTTCGCTTTACCATCCTGACCGCGTTTTTTACCGTCGGTACGGATGACATCTAATCCTTCAAAACCTGGACACTCTTTTGTGTAGCGTCCAAATTCATCGACTGTTTCCGGGATGTCCGCAGTTGAGCGTCCTGTTGAAAGCCAGACGTTATAGTCATCTTCACCATGCGATGGCGCTGTGTGTACAAATCCAGTACCCGCATCATCAGTCACGTGACTACCTGCAAGCATAGGCACATCAAAATCATAACCGCCGAGGTCAGCGTCGCGTAACGGGTGCGCGAGTGTTACTTTTGACAATGTATCTGCAGATACAGCACCAACTTTTGTCCAACTAGCTGCCTTTGCAGCTTTCATAACGCTTTCAACACGCGTGTCAGCTACTACAATTTTATCGCCAGGCTTAATCCAAGGCTCAAACGGGAGATCTTCTTCCAGCGCAGTACACTCATACAAACCATAAGAAATGTTCGAGCTATAAGATACAGCTCGGTTTGCTGGAATCGTCCAAGGCGTTGTTGTCCAAATTACAACGGTCGCTCCATCGGCCAGCCCCTTAATAACAGAATCATGCTCGCCAATATCACCACGAACAACTGCTGGTCCGATACTAGAAATAGGAAACTTCACCCAGATCACATTTGCTTTACGGTCGTGATATTCCACTTCGGCTTCGGCCAGCGCTGTTTGCTCTACAGGTGACCACATCACAGGTTTCGACCCACGGCGCATCTGGCCGGACATGGCGACTTTCAGGAATTCTTCGACGATAGTCGCTTCAGAACCGTAATCCATTGTCAGGTATGGATCTTCCCAATTTCCAACGACACCGAGGCGTTTAAATTCTTCGCGCTGAATGCCAACCCATTTTTGAGCGTACTCACGACAAGCCACACGGAAATCGGACGGATCAACGTCACGCTTGGCTTTTCCTTTTTGACGGAATTGCTCTTCAACCTTCCACTCAATTGGAAGACCATGACAGTCCCACCCCGGAATATAATCAGCGTCAAAACCAGTCATTTGCTTGGTACGGACAACGAGGTCTTTCAGAATTTTGTTTAATGCATGTCCTAGGTGAAGATGGCCATTCGCATATGGAGGCCCATCATGGATCATGAATTCGGGGCGGCCCTTCGCATCTTCACGAAGCGCTTCGTATAGGTTTTCTTCTTCCCATTTTTCAAGCCATTTTGGCTCTGCCTTTGGCAGACCGGCACGCATTGGGAAATCAGTCGTCGGCAAGAAAAGCGTTTCGCGGTAGTCGCGGCCTTCAGAAGCATTTTTGTCGTTGGACATATTTTTAATCTTTTGAGAAATTTAGAAGCAGAAAATTGGTTAGCGAGATAACCCGGAACCGCTGCGTCGCACTTTAAATTGCGCCTTCTAGCGGACCGGGCCAGTAATTCGGCTAATAATAGAACCGATAATCTGGCGAGATATTGCTATGCGTATGATATTCTGCATTTTCATGAGCACGTCCATATCAGGGTAAATGCCTTGAGGAAAGAGATAAGCATTCAATCTCATATTGAATTAGGTGATATTTATCAGACCGACGGTTTTTCGGATGCATTCAATATCTGTTTCGCTTTTTCTGAGTCTTTATTCATCTGCTCTATTAGAGGCTCAATGCCATCGAATTTTTCTTCTGGACGCAGATATTCAACAAAAGCGACCTCCAATTCCTTGCCATAAAGATCACTGTCAAAATCAAACAGGAATACTTCTAACAAAGGGTCTCTATCGCCTGTTGTTGGTGTGCGGCCAAAATTGGCAACGCCTTTGCGCCAATCTTGCTCACCTTCAATACGGGTCCAAACTGCATAAATACCGTGTTTAGGATGCTGATAATCGGATAGCAGCATATTGGCCGTCGGATATCCGAGTGTCCGGCCCCGTTTTTCGCCATGAATAACGTCTGCCTCGATGACCCAATAGTCTTTCATCATCAATTTGGCAGATTCCATATCACCCTTGGAAATAAGTTCACGGATTTGGGTCGAGGAAATCTTTAATTCTTCACCATGTGCACCGGTTTCCCGATTATCTGGTGAAATTTTCTCGGTGACGAGGACTTCAAATCCCAAATCAGCTCCAAATTGCTTCAAGGTTGAGACATTTCCCATTCTTTTTTTGCCGTAACAAAAATCATAACCAACCGAGACAGCAGAAACGCCCAGTCCATCCACTAAAACTTGTTTAGCGAATTCAAAATCGGTTCTTCCAGCCATTTTTGCGTCGAAAGGTAGCGCAAAAGCCACGTCTAATCCGCCCTGACGGAGAATTTTGACGCGTCTTTCGAGACTCATGATTCGTTTTGAAGGTGAATTAGGACTAAAAAAATTAAACGGCGTTGGGTCAAACATTAACACCCCAAGCGGCAAATTTTGGCTTTCACAGAGAGATCGCAGCTGTTTTATAACGCCGCGATGTCCCAAATGAAGACCATCAAAATTACCGATGGCAACCCCTGCTCCCCGAACACTTTCAGGTAGATTTTCGAAGGTATGCAACAATTTCATATTCGGTTGCCAATCATCGCTCAGCTATTGACCAAATCCACTAAGATTTTTCTTGGCTCGGTACGACAACTTTGGCTTCACCTTGGATAACAACTTTTCCATCGACGTAACATTTTACGGCCAAAGTAACACGGTTTCCGCGCGGCTGCATTTCAGAAACCTCTGCTTTTACAGTGACTTTCGAGCCTATCTTCACTGGACGCCTGAAGCGCATATTCATGTCAGTAAAGATTGACCCAGGACCCGGAAGTTCATTTCCAAGGATCGCTGAAATGTACGATGCTGTCAGAGCACCATGCGCAATACGTGTTCCGAAAACTGTCGTTTTTGCATATTCTTCATCGACGTGAAGCGGATTAAAATCACCAGATATGCGCGCAAAATCCAGAACATCTTGCTCGGTCACAAGGTGCTCGGTTTCATGGCTCATCCCGATTTCTAATTCTTGGTATGTCTTACCCGGATTCATCTTTTATACTCCAAATCACTTCATGAACGGAACGCGTCAAAACGTTAACGTTATTAGGTGAAATCTCTGTTTCCCTTCACGGTTTATTTGCCTTGTTTGGTTATGACTAGTCCCAACAGACAAACTTTTAGCCGCTCAAAGGAGTTTCCCATGGCTGTGGACCTGTCGATGCCCGTTCTTGTCGTGGACGACTATAAGACGATGATACGCATCATCACTAACCTTCTCAAGCAATTAGGCTTTGAGAATATTGAAGATGCTGCCGATGGCAAAGAAGCTTTTGCTAAGATGCAAGGCAACAACTATGGGCTAGTCATATCAGACTGGAACATGGAACCGATGACCGGTTATGAGCTGCTACGCGAAGTTCGTTCCGACGACAAGCTTAAAGCGACACCATTCATCATGGTAACTGCCGAATCTAAAACGGAAAATGTGATCGCCGCGAAAAAAGCTGGTGTAAACAACTACATCGTTAAGCCGTTCAACGCCGCTACTCTTAAAGGTAAGATTACCGCTGTTCTTGGTGAATTTTAATCTCCCTTACGGGCAAATCAACCGAATTGGGAGGATATTATGACAACAGCACCAGCAGAAGTGGCTAATAAGGTCAAGGGAGCGATTAGCTCCTTAAGAGAAAGCAATGTACGTGACCGTCCCTTGGTAGAAGTTCTTGAACTATCTCACCAATTGGCAGACGCCATGAAATATTTCTTTGGATCACTCGATCAGACGATTCAAGGCGAATTTAAATACATCGCCGACTTCATTCACAAGGCAAAAGACGAGATTTCCGACCTTTGCCCAAATGAAATCAGTGGTGAACGCATTCCAGGCGCATCTTTAGAGCTAGACGCCGTCGTCAAAGATACTGAAGAAGCAACAGAAACAATCATGACAGAAGCGGAAACGCTAATGTGCGCTGATATTAGCGACCCTGCTGCTTATAAAGAGCAAGTAGACGCAGCAATGATGCGCATGATTGAAGCGTGTTCATTCCAAGATCTGACAGGTCAGCGCGTCAATAAAGTTGTGACAACACTTCGTCACATCGAAGAACGTGTATCTGCTTTCTCTGAAGCGCTTGGTGTGCAAGATTCCGAACGCGAAGAGACAAAAGAAGAAAAACGTGATCGCGAACAACTTCTAAATGGCCCAGCTATTAATGGACCTGAAGTTGCTCAAGATGATATAGATGCATTATTTGGTGAAGCGAATGATGCAAGCCAAGACGATATCGACGCATTGTTCGGATAACGTCTAAAATTTTCGAGTTTTCCGAATTCGGGGTGTACCAAAACACCCTCAATGTTTGGAAAACTCAATATTTCCAGAATTAAGCTACCATACGAGTGCAGGCGCAGCATAAGCAGCGTCGGCATCGTCATTGGCGAGAATCTGTGCTGCATCGTGAAGGAATGTTTCGCTGTCCTCCATTTGCGCACCGTGAATTCCGCCACCAATGAACAAACAATCCAATCCCTCGCGAACAGCTCCCCTAGCATCAGTTGCAGGACCATCTCCAATGGCAAGAATTGTGTCGGTTGAAGGGCGGTAGCCCAGCGATTCTTCAAGCTTTTTATAGGCTAGATTATATATTGGAGCGCCAGGTTTTCCGGGCCTGATGACGCGGCCACCCAATTCTTCATATATCTGAGCAATTGCGCCTGCAGATGGAATGAGTTCATTTCCATAACGAAACACCAGATCCGGATTGGCACAAAGCATTTCAAGCTCACGTGCCGCCAGTTTTGACAATTCTTCACGGTAAGTCTCTGGCACGAAATTAGGAGACATACCCGTACTTGGTTTGTCAGGCTCAAACATGCCTTCGGGAATTTCTCTTAGCCCTGTGCAAGAAATAAACGACGCTTCTTCAATGATGTCTGTGTATTCCATCGCCAGCCCGTGATAAAGCGGATCGTCATAATCCGGCCCAATACAGTAAATAGGGCCCGGCATACGTTTTTCCAATTCAGCGCGCGTTGCATCACCCGACGTCACAACAGCGTCATAGCAGTCTGGTGGCACACCGACTTGCTCTAGGCTCATATAAACACGTTCAGCAGGCACAGGTGCATTTGTAATTAGTATCACTGGCCCGCGTGTTTCACGGTATCGGCGCAATGCCTCAACAGCCTCAATAAACACATCCTGCCCATTGTGTATCACGCCCCAGACATCACAAAGGATTGCCTCATATTCATCGGCAATTTGATTTAGATGAGTGAGGATAGGAAGTTGGGACATGTCGAAGCTCTAGGTCTGCCAAAGGTGCGACGCGTGTTCTGCCTGCACCTTTTGATAATTACAAGTCACATCAGGTGTTAGTTCCCCATTCAGCAAGGGCACACGCGCTGCGCTACAGTTTAATCTTAGATTACGCAGAGATATTGTTATTCGCGTTCACGCGGCGAATAAATTCTGGCGGAGGAGCTGTCTCTTCCAACAAAGACCCCTTAATTGGGCGTGGCGCACCAAAGACATGACCTTGCCCAAACGGAATATCGAAATCGAGGAGCTCAATGACTGACTTTTCATCCTCCACTTTTTCAACAATCAAATCCACGCCATAACGCATAAACACCGCTGATACATCTTCCGGTGCAATTGACCGCACAATGCCAGAAATTGGACGCTGCCCGCCCGGCACCAACTCACTCAACATGCGATCTCCAGACACTTTCACAAACCGCACACCAGACGCCTGAAGTTCAGGAAGGTCAAAGTCGAGACCATCTCCTTTGTCCAATGAGAAGCGAAAGCCAAGTTCAGCCAATTTGCTCATATTACGCGCCGCAATGTTCGAGCGATTATTGAAATTACGAACGCCGATCTCAAAGATCATAGAACCTGAAAGGTCCTGATTCTCACGCATGAAGTCCAAAAATTGCGGGAAGTAAGTTTCATCTTCCAACGAAGACATAGCAACATTACAGAACACACCAACTCTACGATCACGCTCGGAAAGACGACGTACAATCTGAACACAGCGAAAGAGAAGCATATTATCGACTACGCCGAGCAGTCCTGCACTTTCGGCCTCAGCCAAAAATTCGCCCGGCATGATAATTTCACCATCAGCTCTACGAAGACGTGTAAATCCTTCGTAAAAACGGACACGGCGCTGAGGCAGCGTTACAATTGGCTGCAGGTGTAAATCTACGCGGTTCTGGCGAAGCGCATCGCGCACAGCTTCTAGAGCTGATGAGCCTGATACCGCTGTTGTCGCACCGGTTGCGCGCACCGTACTCAGACGTGTTTCAAAGCTGTCTGACATTCGCGAAATCATTGTCTCAAGACCACGCATCTCAGTGACCAGAGATTCGCGGCGATCCGCGATTTCACGTTCAAATTCTTCGCGCAGCTCGTCACCGCGTCGTTCGGTTTCATCAACGCGTTTCGCTATTTTCTTCAGATCATCCCGCAATTGCTGAAAACGGTCATCAGTCTCTTTACCTACGCCATTACCAGATAAGATTGAATGAAACTGCAGACACCCAAGCCCAGCAGCTGCAGCAATCAATCCAGCAATCGTCAAATCTACACCTAAAAATCGGTGCAGAGCAGCACCACCTGCGATACAGGCGGTTATATAGGTCAATGCAAGCATGACATGCGCAATTATCGGCATGAGTGCGTCCTGATCCTTTAATTCCTACGTTGTAATCCGCAGCATGAAGCCTACGCGTTTACAATCCGCTAACTTTACTCATATGGAACAAATTCGACAAAGTACAAAATCCATATCTCTATTCAAGACAAGACTTTGGCACATATTGAAAGCCCCTACTTACATATCATTACAATGCAAGCACATGAATGTGCTTTGAACGCAACACTCTCTCACCGAAATACCATCTAAGTGCCATCAGGGCTAGACTCTCATTCATGTCCTAAGCTTAACTTATTGCAGCTGTTTGCAGGGGTGCATAAACAGCGATCCTTGCGGGCTTGATGACTGACATCGCCTGTAAGCTTTTGCGGGGGCAAAAGGGGAGCGCGAGGTGCGAATCGGTGGGGATCGATACGCACCTCGCAGCACTTTTAAGCTACAAAATGCGCATCAGTTTATCGCCAACTAGACTGGAAAATACGCTTAATCTAAGAGTTGGATTTATTGTGGATAAAGCTAGTCTTTAAAAGTGACACTGGACCAAATCTGTCCTGCCTCAATCTGCACACCACTGTTTTCACCCGCCAATTCAATTTCTGATTCCCAGATTCGTTTTTCCGCTAAAGAATCTGCAAATGGAAACATCGGAGATAGGACAGCTCGCTTCGCGCCTGCTAGCTTCTGAATATTGCTAACGCCATTTGCTGTCAGGCAACGATCAAGAGGTGCAGTTGAAAACCGACTTTCTCGCACGAGACCAGCTGTTTTAGCTTGTTCCCGAATGACTTCCAGTAAATCACGGGATGCCACAGGAAGTACAATGAGAGGCGACTGATCAGCCCCCTCTTTGGCAGCATTTATGTCCACAAGCCGTGCACCACAGCCACCTACGATAAGGATTTCACCTTCATAATCGAAGCGATAAACCACCTCTGCGCCAAGCAATGTCGTTTCAACTGGAAACGCATAGACTTGTAAAACACCAGAGTCGAAAATCATTTGATTTGAAGGGTCTTCATCTACAATCACGGCTTCCGCTGGTGCGGTATCAAATGGCAGTACGCCTTGTCCAAACCGAACAGACCTATCGACATCCGACGTTTCGAGCATAGCGTTTAAGCCTTCGACGACACGTTCGACACCTGATGGTCCGTATATTTTCAAGAGTGATTTTCGACCCGCTTCCAATGATCGATCACGAAGACCTATAAGTCCCTCAAGTTGGTCGGATCCAAGATCGGTAAGCAGCACACCGTCGAGGTTGTCGGCCAATAGACCATTGTGGAGCAAACCATTTGCAGCCCCCTCACCGGCACCAATGATAAAATCCCGACCTCCGGCCTGAACCAGTAGGCAATAATCACGCGCACAAGGCGTTATTCGAATGTCATAAAGTGGAGCAGCGTCGAGCTGAATTGCCCCAAATCGACTCGCCTGAGTTTGTTCGAACTTAGACAAGCGGATTTCAGGACGTTGAAGAACCAACCACCCCAATGCTAATAACAGGATTGAAATTAAAGCGCTTATTATTACAAATCGACCCACAAATTGACTCACAGTCTAATCCTTCGCCCGATGCTGTTAAGCATATTTATCAGCAGAGATAACACATTCACCGGATTCGGCTACAATTTCAGCTGCCATTGATCCTATTTCATCAATTTCAATGCGCACCTGATCACCACACTTCAGATATTTAGGTGGTTTAAAACCTTGCCCAACGCCTTCTGGCGTACCCGTAAATATAATATCTCCAGGCTCCAAAGTCATAGCCGCAGATAAATGTGCAATCTGATCAGCGATAGAAAATATCATATCTCCAACGCGACCGTCTTGGCGTTTTTCATCATTCACAAAGCATCTGATACGTAAATTTTCCAGATCTTCAATTTCATCTGGCGTGACTAAAAAAGGTCCTATGGGTGCGTGGGTATCAAACCCTTTTCCCATCGTGAAATTTGGGACGGCTTTTTGCCAATCTCGTACGGAATAATCACATCCACACATGAAGCCACCAATCACTTCGTGAGCTCTCTCAGGAGGGACATGTCGCGCATATTTTCCAATGACGACAACAAGTTCAGCTTCGTAATCCAGTTTATCGGAAACAACTGGCATAGCGACCGCAGCATTAGGAGGGTTTATCGATGTCGGCTGCTTACAAAACCAATTTTGAACCTCGCTGACTTCACTTCCCATTTCTTTTGCATGAGCGCTATAGTTTTTTGCAATCGCGAGAACTTTATTCGGCTGCATTATTGGAGAAAACAACTCTACCGTGCTTAGTTGATATTCAGGTGCTTCTTTTATACAACTCTCTAAAATTGTCCGTGTATCTTCCCAATTTCTAATCGCATCAACGATTGACGAAGGCAAAAAAGGAGCGTTTTGTCTGATGTCTAGTACTTTGTCATTAACCACAATTCCTAATTTGGGATTTGACGTTGATGTATCTGGGGAAGAAAACAGAGCAAGCTTCATTGGGGGCTCTCTAAATTATAATGATTGAGTCTGATTTCAAATAAGATCAGACCGTGTTGATTGTGTCGAGTAGACTACGGGGTAGAACCATGTCTTTAGGTTTTAAAGCTCAAGAAATATCCGTAAAGGAACTATTTTCTGAGACTGATACCCTACTAATGCCACCTTACCAGCGTGGCTATTCCTGGACAGAAAAAGAAGCACTCGAACTTATCAATGATTTGCAAGATGCAATGGAACGCGACCGTCCCTATTTTTTAGGTGCGATAGTTGTTGCCCAAAACACGCCCAAAAGCCCCGTCGAAGTCGTAGATGGCCAGCAACGCCTCACGACACTGTCCATACTTTTCGCGATTTTAAGAGACCTTTCCAACAACAAAGACGAAATCTCAAAACTTCACGACATGCTCGAAACACCGCGTACACTTATGCGCGCAGCCCAATGGAGACTGACGCTTAACAATGTCGACACGCCTATTTTTCGTGAAGTCATTCAAAAACGCGGGGCAACAGCGCAAGTCGATCAATACAATTCATCAAATTCAACGCCCCAACACATTTTGAGCAATGCGCTAAGTATGCGCGAAGCATTGAGAGAATGGTCTCCGACAAACAGATCTAAACTCGCTCAATATATTCTTCGTAGATGCGGTGTTATAAAAGTCAAAGTTGATGACAGAGATATGGGCTACTCTGTGTTCCGTGTCCTCAACACACGCGGAAAACAAATCAGCGCGAATGACATTCTGAAATCCGAGCTATTTGAACTTGCCGGATATACTCTTGACGAAGCAGCAACCCACTCCATCGCATGGAATAAATTCAGCCGCAGATTAACTGCTACGGGATTTGATTCTCTACTCAAGAATATTTGGACAATTCACGACAAACCCGGTGGAGATGTTCTGTCAGGGTATCGCGACCATATTGTTCCCAAGCTTACGGCGCGCGTACTGCTTGAAGACATGCTTCCGCGATATGTCGATGCATTTGAACTTATCTCTGGCCTAAGGTCTCCGGGGCAAGGATTCCCTGCAAAGGCATGGAATGACATGATCCATCTACGTTGTGTAGAGCACGCTGGTTGGCGCATTCCAGTGCTGAAATACTTGATTTCGGGCGATCTATCAGATGATGCGATAATCCATTTCTTTAAGAATATGGAACGCTTGGCTTATGCACTACAATTTACGAAACCTGACAGTAATTTCAGACTGCGCAGATATATGCGTATCGTCAAAGCCATTGATGCTGGAGATGACCTTACAGCAGAAGATTCCCCTATCCTTTTGACGTCGGAAGAAAAGAAACTCTTAAGTGAGCGTCTTGAAGGACGGTTTGCAACTTATCGTCAAAGACGGTCACTCAGCCTGCGCTTGAATTCAATAGTAAACAATGGCACAGCGATTTCTCCTGAATCTGATGCGACACTCGAGCATGTATTGCCCCGGAATATGGCTGCCAAATCAAGCTGGGCAAAACTCTGGTCCTCGTCGAACCAGCACCGTGAATTGGTCGACAATATTGGGAACTTTACGCTACTAAACAATACTGAAAACCAAGACGCAGACCGGAAAAACTTTCAGGATAAAAAAGAGATTTTCTTCAAGCACGGCGAACCTAGCTATGCGCTAAGTAAAGATATTCGTGACTTAAACGAATGGACACCTGAAATCGTGAAAGAACGTGGAAAAATGCTCGCGGATTTATTGCGAAAAGAATGGGAACTGTACGAAGAGTAATGCACGTAACTGACAATCCAAATTCAGCAAATTATGGCTGTCGTGAATTTTCCTCCACGTCAAATCGGTAAATTCATATCAGAGGTTTTGACACTAGGATTTCCCGATGCAGATGGAGAAATTGTCCTAGCACAAGCAGAAACAAGCGTGCCAAACGGAGCACATTTGGTATAGCTTGCATCGCACGCACCATAAAAGGCAATTAGATATGATAGATAAACAAACTCAAATAGAGCTGGAAGCAGCGGCATTTCGTCGTCTTCAAAAGCACTTAATGGAAGATCGCAAAGACGTTCAGAATATAGACCTTATGAATCTTGCTGGCTTTTGCCGCAATTGCCTTAGCCGTTGGTATCAAGAAGCTGCCAATGACCAAGGTATTGAGATGGATAAAGCACAAGCGCGTGAATCTTTCTACGGCATGCCATTTGAAGAATGGAAAGCCAAATACCAGATAGAAGCGACGCAAGAACAAAAAGCTGCATTTGGCAAAACGCACAAATAGAGATGTCTGCCGCTAATCGACGAGATATAATTTCCTGATCTCGTCGACAATTAAATAAGATAAGTTATGCGGCTATTTCATTTTGTAATTTCAGCCAATCCTGACAAGAAATTGCTTCATCAAAATGGACACCTATTCCATCTGGAGCGACGCGAACAACCCTTCCAATAAGGTTGGGTTTGGATGTCGCTTTAATTTTGATTGAATCGCCTTCTTTGACACCTTCAACAAAATCAATGCGAACTCCTGTCGAACTTATGTCACGAATAACAGTGTTCTTTTTGTCGCCACGCGAATTTACAGTCACTGCCTGACGTACCTGAATACGCGTATCTTCCCTGCGTTCATCGAGGTCAGCCCCAATCCCGCGAAGAAAGTCTTCGACTGCTTGCGCAAGATTGCTAGACGTTTTCGTGAGTTTTTCAGATGAGAATGCGACATCATTAGATTGTGCAGCGGTCTTGGAGATTGTGGAGCTAACTGTTTCAACATTGCCACGTACTTGGTCTGAAGCCTGAGCTGCCGCTCCAATTGCATTTGAAATCTCTCTTGTGGCCGCTTCCTGTTCTTCAACAGCTGCAGCAATAGACGTCGTGAATGAATCCACTTCCTGGATAGACGAATTGATTTCATGGATAGATTGCACAGCTGATGCAGTGGATGATTGTACTTCTGAAATCTGCTTCCGAATTTCTTCTGTCGCGTTCGCAGTTTGATTGGCAAGCGTCTTAACTTCGCTTGCAACAACGGCAAAACCTCGACCGGATTCACCAGCTCTTTGCGCCTCAATCGTTGCATTTAGAGCCAATAGATTTGTTTGTTCGGCGATATCACTAATGAGATTTACAACATCGCCGATTTTATCTGCAGTTTTGGATAGTCCAGATACACTTTCATCTGTTTCCGATGCGACTTTAGTGGCTGTTCTTGCGACTTTGATTGCACCTTGCGCCTGCGCAGAAATTTCCAGAATAGAACTTGCAAGTTCATTTGCGGCATTTGAAACCGTCGTCACATTTGATGCAGCCTCTTCGGATGCTTCCTGTGCTTGTCCTGCATCTTTAGCTGCCACGGAAGATACTTGTTTCAAATTCCGAGATATCGCTGACATCCCTTGAGTTTCGCTATTGAGAACGCCAATAGATTCCTGAATAATACCTTTAAACTCTCCAAGAAGCGTTGCCATTTTATCCTGACGATATTTTTCACGTTTCTGATCGTCCAGAGCCTGTTCTTCAAGCTGTTGGCGTTCAATATTATTTTCCTTGAATACATCCAGCGCAGTATACAAATCGCCAATTTCATCTTTACGATCACGGCCCGATGTATCGACATCCAAATCACCAGCAGCAAGCTGAGTTGTAACGTTCACCGCCCTATTTAGCGGCCTAACAATCGCAACTCCGACTTTAACACCAGCTCCTGCAACTAATAATGCCAAGACCAAAGTGACACAAAGCGATAGTAGCGCAAATTCCATAACCGGTGCATTTAGATCAGCGACCGTCTCGATAGCAATAATAGCCCAACGATTGCCCCTATATTCAAACGATTCAGCAAACTGGTAAGTTTCTTGACCGCGATAACCTGAAAATTTGGAATATGCTTCGCTCTCGCCTTCAAAAATAGCTTTTGCCGCATCACTATTAATGCGCGTCTGGAGAATATCATTTATCTCGGTCCTAGGAGAATCATTTCTAGCGAGATAGTCACTTCCGACATACACAACATCGAATGCATCATCATGTACGCCATCAAATTTCATAATTTCGCTAATGCGATCAACAGGCATCTGATAGACGAGCACACCTATGCGCGTACCATTTTCAAATACTGGGACAGACATAAACGATGCTGGTGCGTCATATGACGGTGCATACGGTTTAAAATCGAAAAAGCTAATTTCATCCGGTGAAGCTTGTAGCGCGGCTCTAAAAGCGTTTCCAAGGTCAGTATTTGCCCATTCTCCGCCGCCCGATTTAAAATTGGTCGCGTAGTCTTCTTCCTTAAATACGGAATAAATCAAATCACCCGAGAGAGAGAATAGAAAGACATCATAATATCCGCGCTGTTGCTGGAGCGTTCGAAACCAAGGATGATATGTGGCATGAACGTCATGATAGGCCTCATCACCATCGGCGCGATCTAGCAAATGCTTTGATCCAAGAGGATGCGAATTTTTTTTGATATAAGCACCCTTAAGATTGGAGATAACATCGCCATCAATCTCATTGAACGCATCTGTAAACGCATCAATAGCGCGAAAGGTATTTGGGTTTGCGGCCACGATACGCATATCTTCTTCAATAGTATGAAGATAATCAGAAAGCTGACCTGCACGCGTATCTGCTAACGCAGCTAGCGTTTTCCCTTCCAGCTTAAAAATACTGCTACTGGCTGAGTATAAACCAGCTACGCCAACGCCCAATGCGCCAAATACTGCAAACAGCACGACAACAATGGGTAATTTTACTTTCAGCTTCAAATTCTGCCACATAAGACTTTTGCATCCCGCCCAAGAAAATAACTTATGCGTGTAATCTTACGGCAACTAACCAACAAATGGTTAATCGGTTTGCTGTTTTCATTAATCGAATTCTTCAAATTGCATACATGCCAGCAAATCAACAACTTAAAATTACTTCCAAATCTTGCATTTACTCGCCTTAAATCTCGTCACAAGTGTTACGCGCCATGCGATCAAACTCTTTCTACTGGGTGCAACTGTTTTCAATAATTTCGAAAAAAATCATTCCACCTATTGACCTCAGGATGCCGTGATCTTAGATGCCATACATCGTTAGCAGACACTTCGTGCGAGTGCTAAAACTCAACAAATTGGCTAACTAACGAAATTAGAATTTTGCAACCTTAATTGAAAGAGGTCTCATTATGGCATTTCGTCCACTTCACGACCGTGTTCTTGTACGTCGCGTAGAAGAAGAAGCTAAGACTAAAGGCGGGATCATCATCCCGGACACAGCAAAAGAAAAGCCTCAAGAAGGCGAAATCGTTGCTGTAGGTAACGGTGTTCTTGGTGATGACGGCAAACGCGTAGCTCTTGAAGTTAAAGCTGGTGACCGCGTTCTTTTCGCTAAATGGGGCGGTACAGAAGTAACTGTCGATGGCGAAGAGCTAATCATCATGAAAGAATCTGACATCATGGGTATTACTGAGTAAGACGCGCTGCTCTTTATTTTACAAGAGCGCCCCTACTCATTCCCTCAAATCAGATTTTCCAATTATTCAAATTAAAGGAATACGAATATGGCTGCTAAGCTAGTACACTTCGGTTCAGAAGCTCGCAACGAAATGCTCGAAGGTGTCGACATTCTTGCAAACGCTGTAAAAGTAACACTTGGTCCTAAAGGCCGTAACGTTGTTATCGACAAATCTTTTGGTGCACCGCGCACAACAAAAGATGGTGTGACAGTTGCTAAAGAAATCGAACTAGAAAACAAGTTCCAAAACATGGGCGCTCAAATGGTGCGCGAAGTTGCATCTAAAGCAAACGATGTTGCTGGTGACGGAACAACAACTGCGACAGTTCTTGCTCAAGCGATCGTTCGCGAAGGCATGAAGCGCGTTGCAGCTGGCATGAACCCAATGGACCTTAAGCGCGGTATCGACAAAGCTGTTACTGAAGTTGTTGCGACTTTGGAAAAGAACTCCAAAAAAGTAAAAACAAACCAAGAAATCGCTCAAGTTGGATCTATTTCAGCAAACGGCGAAAGCGAAATTGGTGACATGATCGCTAAGGCGATGGAAAAAGTCGGCAATGAAGGTGTTATAACTGTTGAAGAAGCTAAAGCTCTTGAAACAGAACTCGACGTTGTTGAAGGTATGCAGTTTGACCGTGGTTACCTATCACCATACTTCATCACTGACGCAGAAAAAATGACAACTCAACTAGAAGACCCATACATTCTTCTTCACGAGTCAAAACTAACTTCACTACAACCAATGCTTCCTATCCTTGAAGCTGTTGTTCAGTCTGGTAAGCCTCTTCTTATCATCGCTGAAGACATCGAAGGTGAAGCTCTTGCAACGCTTGTTGTGAACAAACTTCGCGGTGGCTTGAAAATCGCTGCTGTTAAAGCTCCTGGTTTCGGTGACCGTCGTAAAGCAATGCTTGAAGACATCTCTGTTCTAACTGGTGGTACAGTGATTTCTGAAGACCTAGGCATCAAGCTAGAGAACGTTTCTCTTGAAATGCTTGGTACTGCGAAACGCGTATCTATCACTAAAGATGATACAGTTATCGTTGATGGTGCTGGCGCAAAAGCTGACATTGAAGGTCGCGTTGCTCAAATCCGCGCACAAATCGACAACACATCTTCTGAGTACGACAAAGAGAAACTACAAGAGCGCCTAGCTAAACTTGCTGGCGGTGTTGCCGTTATCAAAGTTGGTGGTGCAACTGAAGTAGAAGTGAAAGAGCGTAAAGACCGCGTTGATGACGCTCTAAACGCAACACGTGCTGCTGTTGAAGAAGGTATCGTCCCTGGTGGTGGTACAGCTCTTCTTCGTGCATCTTCTGCTCTTAAAGTAAAAGGCGCAAACGATGACGAGCAAGCCGGTATCGACATCGTAACAAAAGCACTTCAAGCCCCTCTTCGTCAGATTGCAGAAAATGCTGGTGTTGAAGGTAGTGTCGTTGTGAACACAATCCTTTCTGAAAAATCAATCTCATACGGATTTGATGCTCAGAAAGAAGAGTACACAGACCTTGTTGAAGCTGGAATCATCGACCCAGCTAAAGTTGTTCGTTCTTCACTCCAGAATGCTGCATCTATCGCTTCATTGATCATCACAACTGAAGCTGCAATTTGTGACGCACCTGCTAAAGATTCTGGCGCACCTGCAATGCCTGACATGGGCGGAATGGGTGGCATGGGCGGAATGGGCTTCTAAGCTCAAAGCTACCCAACGTCTAATCAAGACAAAAGAAACCGGCTTCCTTATGGGGGGGCCGGTTTTTTATTGGGGGAATCACAACATACATAGCTTGTCATCCCGAGCTTGACTCGGGATCCACTCATCAATTGAGAATGGCATCTAGGATATTGCAAAATTGATTGAAACGGCACCCTTTCTCTTAAATCGAAAGACCGGTCCTAAATGCGAAGTAGATCCCAAATCAAGTTTGGGATGACACGCATTCTGATTTAATGCGCGGCCAGCCACTCTCTTTCTGTCATCCCCGATGAGCTTGCTCATCAGGGGATCCAACTCCCGAAATTGCAACACGTCTCTGCGTTGAAACGATTCAAGATGGATACCTTGCTCCCTTCGGTCGTCGGGCATGACTAATATAGATAAGCATCCCCTTCACATTCGCGTTAACCGCGCAGTTTTTGCTTGCCTGACCTTCCATCAATTGCTCTCCTGCCAAAAGCCACTCTGGAATGCGCAAAGCGGGAGCCACAGCATGTGCGACGAACACACAAATGCAGACATCGCCGAAAATCAAAAACAGACAGGCATGAGCCGCCGTATTTTTACTGCAAGTAGTGCAGCCGCCTTTGTCGCACTCGCAGCGTGTTCATCTGTCGCTGATGAAGCTTCGGAGGGTGAAGCCACCAGCTTGGATGTGACGGAACAGGATGTCACAATCCAAACAGCAGATGGCGACGCAGATTGCTATTGGGTCCACCCCGCCAAAGGATCTCACGCCGCCGTCATTATGTGGCCAGACATTGTTGGCATCCGCCCCGCTTTTCGCGCAATGGGGAAACGCCTTGCGAAATCGGGCTATTCAGTACTGGTCGTCAACCCGTATTACCGCAATCTGAAGGGTCAACCTCTGGCAGAAGGCATGACAATCCAAAGCGATGGTGTTTGGGATATTCTTCGCCCTCTAGCCGGTACACTCAATCCAGAAACAGTGGCGACCGACAGCAAGGCGTTTGTCTCTTGGCTAGATGAACAAAGCGCAGTTGATGCATCCAAAGGCATTGGAACTGTTGGATACTGTATGAGCGGTCCTTTTACGCTATTCACCGCAGCAACTGTCCCTGATCGCATTGGTGCTGTTGGAACATTCCACAGTGGTGCCCTTATCACAGATAAAGACACGAGTGCTCATCTGGTCATCCCGAAAATAAAAGCCAACGTTTTGATCGCGACAGCACAAAATGATCATGAAAAGCGCCCCGAAGAACAAGGCAAACTCATCGAATTATTCGCTCAAAACGACATTAGTGCTGACGTCGATGTTTATGACGGCGCAATGCACGGCTGGGTTCCGCCTGACATGCCGAGCTATAGTAAAGAAAAATCAGAAGCAGCTTGGGCACAAATGCTTGCCCTCTTTGAAAAAAGCCTCGTCTAGTTGTTCTTGCTGTCGCGGTAGACATGGTTGGGTATAAATCTAGGACATTTCTATCCTTTATTTACCCAACCTATAATAGGTTTATTTTCCTCAAATAGTTGTATATAGTCCTGTTATCTCACGCGATCAGGATATAAAACATATGAGACATAGCGATATCTGGAATGGAATTGATGCGCTGGCAGCGCGTCATGGATTGTCTGTCTCTGCCCTAGCAAAGGCAGCGGGGCTAGATCCCACAGCCTTCAACAAATCCAAACGCGCAAGCAGTGATGGCTCCAAACCGCGCTGGCCATCAACTGAAAGCCTCTCCAAAGCCTTATCGGCAGTCGGCGCTGGATGGGATGAATTTGCTGACCTTGCCCAAGGGCGACAAGGCCGTACAATTCCATTGATCGGGCTTGCGCAGGCAGGTGATGGCGGTTTTTTCGACGATGCAGGCTTTCCCGTGGGTGGAAGCTGGGATGATATCCACTTCCCCGATATGGGCGATGAAACCGTCTATGCTTTAGAAATATCTGGCGATTCCATGGAGCCTGTCTTCCGCGAAGGTGACCGTATCATCGTCGCCCCCGGCATGGATGTACGTCGCGGAGACCGTGTCGTTGCCAAAACCAAGGAAGGCGAAATCCTCGCCAAATTTCTAGGACATTTATCCGCCAGCCGCGTCGAACTCATCTCTGCCAACCCCGCCTACCCGCCACGCGAATTTGCCGCCGATGATATCGAATGGATTGCGCGAATATTGTGGGCTAGTCAGTGAAATGGTGGTTCCAACAAGATTGACTCAGGCATCCGAGACGAAGTGACTTCAAGGTATTGGCCTGAGAGTCATTAGGCTACTATTCGTCCAAAAGTGATCATCCGTTGGCTTTGCAGCGAAAGGTCCGGTTTGAGCGCATATCTTAAGTATTACAGAAATTAACTGTTCGCCTTGTATTTCGATTCTGGCGAAAAGGTAAAAATCACTATGAGACAAACATTAAGAGCTAAAGCAATCACAGTTTGCAACGAGAAGATTGCCAAGAAGGGGGAGACGGTAGGTCTTTCTTTCTAAGCATTTTTTACCAACAGAAATGACGATCCGGAATTGCTTATGGAAGTGGCTGAATGGTGGATCAAAACTCACAAGCTTGATCACTTTGAGAAAGCAGTAAAAATCCGAGAAATGATTAGCTCCGGCGTTTGAGCAATGACAGCTTTGTCACAACAGCTGCGATGCACATTGCTTTAACCAAGCGACTGTTGTGGGCCACAAATACTCTGATGGACAGCCAACCTCTAGAACAATGATTCAATATTCAACGGAATTTGAAGTCAGGTCGATTGGAAAATGCAATTCTGGTTCAAGAACCAATTCATACAGAAAACCATCCCGTTCAAAGTTGATAGTTTGCTTAGACGAAAAAAACAAAAGCGGCTCTAGAGAGCCTATTGAAATACCCTTTACACATCGAAAATGAAGTCAGAAGATAATGTAACTTCCGTCTTTGGATAAAAAGTTCCCCCTTTCTAACCCCTCTCCACTTTCACTTAAGTACAAATAGAGGCGACCGACTTGAACAATAATTTTCTCCCCAAGTTCACTTGGCTGCCACCTAAAATTAATCGAGGATTCATCAATTAACTCTTTGTGCAAGAAAAATAAAAATTCTGAATTTGAAATATAGCTACCATCTCCAGCACTAGTACTAACTTGATCTATAACTTCCAATGACAAAATCAGTTTTCCCGCCGGACACACAAGGGAAATATGATAAGGGTCCAGTATTAATTGGTCTAACGGCTCTGATACCAATCTTTCAGATATATATTTAAGTGATTTTTCTATCATGTATATTTAAGTTCTTTTTTCATCAGACCATTTAGGGCCAGTTCTAGCCTCATAACCACAATTGGGAAGTTACGGAAACGCTAGGAAATCAGCAGGACGCTAGAGCCACCCTTCGCTGGTACATGTCTGCATTCTCCATAGAATAAGCAGTAAAAAACCGCTAGATTTCTCCAACGAGCTTTTATTATTTCAATCTGACATAGCTCATGGGCCAATGTGAGCCGCTCTTTCGCGGCAAAGACTTCAATTACCCGTAACTGCAGTCATCAGTGTGGGTAGTATACCCCATCTATACAATTCGGATTTCTGGGGCCGCGATTACTATCCTCATGCCCAGCAGATCCTGAATGGCTTTCACATTCTTTTTTGGCCTTAGAATTATATGCATTCTGGATTGTACGATTTGCAAACGCACAAGATGTCGAACCAAACGTAATCAACAAAACAGCACAACCACACTTTAAATTTTTCATGCCTCTCCCCACCCTTTTACAATGCATTCAAACACGAACTGAACTTTTTCCATCGCAAAGGCAGAAACATCCACCTAAACCATCCAAAAAACCAAATAGAAACTTCCAATTCAAACAACCTAAAGGAGAAACAAAGAACTACAAGCCCCCTCACAAGAAAGCCCGCCAGATTTCTCCAACGGGCTTTTGTTATTTCAATTGAGGATGGCGCTAGCCTAGCTCACCAGCAAGACCTTTGCGCACGAGAGCTGCTGTTTCCTTCACGCCGTAAAGCGCTGCAAATCCACCAAAGCGCGGGCCTTGGGATTGACCTAGCAACACTTCATATATGGCCTTGAACCAATCACGAAGGTTTTCAAATTCATGTGCCTTACCAACACTGAAGACAAGCGATTGAAGGGCTTCACCCGTTTCTTCACCATCATAGCTTTCAAGCTGAGATGCCAAATCCTCAAGCGCAGCACGCTCCTGATCTGTCGGCGCACGGTAAGTTTTCGTCGGCTTCACAAAGTCTTGGTAATACTCCATTGCAAAACCAACAAGGTGATCTAGCAGAGGTGTATTCTCTGGTGTCGCCTCAGATGCATATTTGGAAATAAAACCCCATAGCACTTCTTTCGTGTCGGCATTTGCTGCTGATACAAGATTTAGAAGCAAAGCGAATGAAATCGGTGAGCTTTCAGTTGGTGGGTTGCCGCTATGAATATGCCAGACAGGGTTCTCCACCTGACGCGCAGGCTCTTCACTTGGAAACTTGCCTAGGAAAGTCAGATACTCATCCACGGCTTTCGGGATCACATCAAAGTGTAATTTCTTTGCTGTACGCGGCTTTTGGAACTGGAATAGCGCCAAGCTTTCCTGCGGCGCATATTGCAGCCATTGCTCAACAGTGATCCCATTTCCTTTAGACTTGGAAATCTTCTCACCTTTATCATCTAGGAATAGCTCATAGACATATTGTGTCGGAGGCTCATTGCCCAAGATTTTACAGATACGTGAATAGATTGGCGCATTGGCTTGGTGGTCTTTTCCAAACATTTCAAAGTCCACACCAAGGGCCGCCCAACGCATACCAAAATCTGGCTTCCATTGAAGCTTTACGTTTCCGCCAGTGACTGAGATCGTTGTTTCCGTGCCGTCTTCATCATCAAATGTGATCTCGCCTTTTTGTGCGTCCACATTCTTCATCGGCACATATAATACACGGCCTGTCTTTGGCGAAATTGGCAAGAATGGAGAATACGTCGCGCGGCGCTCCTCACCCAATGTTGGCAGCATCACTTTCATGATGTCGTCAAACTTTTCCGCAGCTTTTATAAGCGCAGCGTCATAGTCGCCGCCTTTGTAAAACTTCGTTGCCGAGTGGAATTCGTACTCAAAACCAAAGCTATCAAGGAATGCACACAAACGCGCATTCATGTGGTCGCCATAGCTATCATGTGTGCCAAATGGATCGGGAATAATCGTCAAAGGCTTTTGAAGGTTTTCGTTCAACATTTCCTGTTGCGGCAGATGAGGCGGCACTTTGCGCATACCGTCCATATCATCAGATACACAGATAAGTTTTGTCTTATAGGCACCAGCAGTGAGCTGCTCAAACGCAGACATAACCATTGTTGTTCGCACCACCTCACCAAAGGTTCCGATGTGCGGCAGACCTGACGGTCCATACCCTGTTTCAAACACGACTGGTTTATCTTTAGAGCGACCCTGTTTTTCTTCCATCTTCTGGATACGTTTAAGCAAAGCGCGTGCTTGCTCAAAAGGCCAGGCTTTCGCCGACTCAGCGAGTGGCGTGAGGATGTCTGCTGATAGAACAGGGTTTGTCATTTAAATAAATTCTCCGGTTAGAGCATGGCAGTTAGCCTTGCTAAACGCGCGGGTCAATATTGAGGCTATAGATAATACAGCCTCTTCAAAATTCTGAATGTAGAAAAGACTATACAGCCAGTTTGTGCAATCTCGTTGTCATGCGGTGATAAATAGACTTTGCCACCTTATTCAAACCAATGCGCGCCGCGATGGCTGCTGGTAGAATGCCAAAGCCCCACGTCCGACGCCATATGGCATCCGCGTCTGGCCGCGCATTTATGTTCTCTACTATAGTAGGTGCGATTTCATAATAAGTTTGCACAAGATCACGCCCTTCAGAGGTTGGCTTCAACACATTATCTCGGAAGCGACGCAATGTTTGTAATTCCCAACAATCATCTTCAAGTCCAATAGCTCCAACAGTCGCTGTGGTTAGGAAACATCCCTCTTTTTCAGGGGGAAGAAAGTCCGGCTCTGACGGTATCGAACATTCCATGCCATCTTTTGCTAAAGCATTAACGCGCTCTTCTGCGACCTTTACAGCTTCTTCCATGCCTTTTTGATCGACCATATTCCCGATTGCTATCGGGTCCTGATTAGACCAATTGGGGACATATAATTCCAGACGAAGAGGAACATGTTTGTGTGCGAGTGCGTGCGTAAATGCCTTCGCGATTTTTGGCTTTTCTAAATCGACTTTAGTATTGAACTCACCTTCAGCAGGATACCAGAATTCATTCTTATCGACCCAATAACGACGCGTCCCAAATCCAACACTACGGTGATAGGAATGCCCCATTGAATCGCCAAAAACCTGATAAGACTTTCCATGAGATGAGGCTAGCTCGATTTCAGGCACATTATACCAGACTTGTGTTTCGTCCTGATAAGCATACCCACCCGCGGTGCGGCGCTGTTTATTGGCCTCAACATAGAAACCAGTCGTCACAACCTTATCCATTGTCGTGGCAATCATCCATTCCACTTCGGTCGTATCGCTCATAACCCTCCATGTCGACGCGTCATATTCAATTAGCCACGAACCAACGAGTTCCTTACCGCATGTCAGCACGTCTTCTTCAGATTTCTCTTCTGACTTTTTTTCTTCTTTAGAAGGTCCACTTCCCGCAAAAGCGGTTGGACTAACACCTGCCAATAACATTGCAGCAACAAGACGACGACGATGAGAGAATTTTGACACGAACTCAAATGCCTTTTTTAAAATAAATTGAATACTTTATTTCATGCTCTCACCCACTCGTTAAAAAAGAGCGACCATTCGTTAATTTCAAAACATGAATTTTGACTCAACTTTGTTGTTGACAATCATTCTCACATGTTGCAACTTATTCTCATGATTATCTGCATCTGCCGCCGTCTTAACGAAGAAAAGATCACCGAGGCTATCGAAGCCGGGGCTGATTCTGCGCCTGCAGTAATGAAACACCACCAGACACGTTTTAACTGTGGTCAATGCCGTCATGACATTGCAGACATGGTCTCTCAGAACCAAGCATCTGATAATGTGAATGATATTGCCGCTGAATGATTTTCATTCGCATACTGAACTAAGACACATTCTCAGAACCAATTGATTAAATTGGATTTTTTACTAATTTTCGTTGAATTGATTTTCGATATTCCTTATTGTGCCTTCTATTCCAATTAGCCTCCCCCGAGGCCCACATATATAATAAGGACAAGGTCATGAAGGGCGATACTAAAGTCATCGAATTCCTCAACAAAGCGTTGAAGAATGAGCTCACGGCTATCAATCAGTATTTTCTGCACTCACGTATGCTCAAAGACTGGGGCGTTTCCGTTCTAGCCGAAAAAGAATACAAAGAATCGATCGAAGAAATGCAACATGCGGACTGGTTGATTGACCGCATTCTATTTCTAGAAGGCCTTCCCAACCTGCAAGACCTTGGCAAACTTCGCATTGGTGAAAATGTCGAAGAAATACTCGAAGCTGACCTGAAACTAGAAAATCAGGCCATTCCCCTTCTTCGCGATGCAATCGAACATTCTGAAAGCGTTCGTGACTATGTATCACGCGACCTGTTCAACAAAATTCTCGACAATGAAGAAGAGCACGTTGACTGGATTGAAACACAACAATCACTCATCGAAAAAATGGGCATTCAGAACTACGTCCAGCTGCAAAGCAAATCCGCTGGCGCATAAGCTGCGTTAGAATCTTCAGCTCTCTGCATTTTGTGGAGAGCTGGAAAACACACGCCGTAAGTGCGCAAGCAACACACGATCAAACGCCTCGCTTGGTAGCGCCGGGCTGGCATTTTCTAACCGTATAAGAAATTCCGTCATGTCTGCTTTTTGCTTCATCACTGGAAATTCGTCTTGGTTTTCAATCAGCCCGATACGATGAAGATGCTTGGATGCGTATCCAGTTGTGATGAAGGAATAGTGCCAACCAATCTTGGCATTCTTACCCAACTCATTCGTACAATTTGAAAACAACGTATTATAGTGACGCGGTTTTTCTTCGATACGCTGCGTTTCCTTCAGCATGGTTTGCAAAAAGCTTTGAACATCATCTGTTTCAAGATCGATGGGATAAATCTCGACATTCTTACCTAAATGAATAGTACGCCGCTGCACGAGGTCTCGCGCATTTGCCCAGACATAGAGCAATTCAAACTTGCCCCAATTGCCCTGCCATGCCGAGTATTTTTCATGGTTTTCACGCCTTGCTTCAATCGTCAGGCCCAACAAACGGTCGTCCGAAAATTCAAACAGAACAAGCGTATGCGCCATAGCTTTCATACCTGGGTGCGGCTCTACAAGGAACCACATACCCTTTAGGTCTTCATAGTTATAACCTGTTGGAAGCTCTCTCCATTGTCGGTCCAGCGGACCTTCCGGCAAATAGCTCCAATTTCGGATAGGCGCGACACTGAACCCACCCTCTTCCATTTCGATATGCGGAAGACGCGATAAATGCTCTACAAAATCTCGGTCATGTTTTGCCGGACGCGATACGCCATACAAAGTCAGAAATAAGAAAATCAGAAATAAACCAATGGGAATACTGGTAACCGGATAATCTCGGATCAAGTTTCCCAGCCTTACGCCCCATTGCTTGATTTTCAACATAGCTTTCACTGCCTCAGTTAAACGTCGCTGCGTTTGCACGCTCCCAGTCATCCGATAAATATGTCTTTTCTGATGCTTGCAACAAGACACCTTTGCCAAGAAGGTCATAATATTGTGTGGCAGGTGAAGATTTCATATTGGCGCGCTTGATCATCAAACGGTCAGCTTCCAGCTCACGCGGATGTTGCACACCCGCCGCCGCAACAACTTCAGCCAATGCATGCACGGTGTTTTTGTGGTAATGATAAACACGCTCTGCCTTATCTGGAATAACCAAGCCGCGCTCTCGACTCGGGTCCTGCGTCGCAATTCCCGTCGGGCAGGTGTTATTGTGACAATGAAGCGATTGCACACACCCCAAAGCAAACATAAACCCTCGACCAGAATTCACCCAATCTGCCCCCAATGCCATAGCCGCGGCCATACCATAACCAGATACAAGCTTACCTGAAGCAGCCAATCGTATCTCGTCTTTCAGGCCCGCCCCGTAAAGTGCGTTACGCGCCAAGATCAAACCATCCCGCAACGGAGCACCGATATGATCTTGAAACTCCATCGGCGCAGCACCCGTTCCGCCTTCAGCTCCATCAACGGCGATAAAATCAGGCTTGATGCCGGTTTCCAACATAGCTTTCACCATTGCCAGAAACTCATGTGGAGCTCCCATACACAGCTTGAAACCAATGGGTTTACCGCCAGAAAGATCTCTCAATTTGGCAATAAATTCCATCAGTTCAATTGGTGTTGAAAAAGCTTTGTGAAATGGTGGTGAAATAACAGTCTCGCCGACTGGTACGCCTCGCGCTTCTGCTATCGCGCTTGTCACTTTAGCACCCGGCAACATGCCACCATGTCCCGGTTTTGCGCCTTGAGACAGCTTAATCTCAATCATTTTCACCTGATCAAGCGATGCTTTTTCTTTAAATTGTTCCGGATCAAAATTGCCGTCTGACGCGCGGCACCCAAAATATCCCGAACCCAATTCCCAGACTAGATCACCACCACCCGCTTTGTGAAAACGCGAAATACCGCCTTCACCCGTATCATGATAGAAATTTCCTTTGGCTGCACCACGATTCAATGCCTCAATTGCGCTACCACTCAAAGACCCATAGCTCATGGCAGATATATTCATGACACTGGCAGAATAAGGTTTGACGCAGTCCTTGCCCCCGACATCGACACGCATGGTATCAATAGGCGCTGGCTCCATTGCCCCTGCAGAATGTGCAATCCACTCAAATCCGGGTGTGTTATTGTCCACATGAGAACCAAATGGCTCAACACTGCTTACATTACCGGCTCGGCGATACACTAATGCGCGCTGTTCGTGATTGAATGGCCGCCCTTCAGTTTCGCTTTCCACAATATACTGACGCAAAAACGGACGCAGCCAGTAGAAAAACCAACGAAACCGCCCAGTGACGGGATAATTCCGACGAAGGGAATGTTTAACTTGAATGAGATCAATAAAGCCGAACCAGACAATCACGGCTAATGGCACAATTGCAAACCATGCCCACTCCGTCAGCAAACTAGCCGCTATTAAAAGAATAAGAGCCAAACAGCTCAAAGCAAACGGAAAAAACCTCATCAATGTCTTATTCTCTCGTCTAATTACACATGGTGTTGCAGCGAAATATTTTTACTGACTGTATAGATACCAGCTTTATAAAAGTGGCCAGAATTGTAAAACCCTAATCGCACCCTTGTGACAATATATTAAAACTTCTCGCTCCAAAGCAGAATGTTCTAGCCACATGCAACAAACCCCGATTATAAGTAACACCAGCACAATCAAATCAGATTTGTAGGATGTACTATGATCGAATTTATTTTGTTTCGGCACGCCAAAACCCATCCTGCGAAACACGGTGAACTAGATCACGACCGACGCCTAACTGAAAGAGGCAGAGATGATGCTGCCCTTGTCGCGCGCACTCTATATAGTTTAGGTGCTCGCCCCGACCTTATCGTGCATTCAGACGCAATGAGGTGTGTTGAAACGCTAGAAGCAATTTCATCTATTTTTGGAAATCCAATCAGCAGCTCAAAGCCTGAATTATACTTGGCAGACCCTCAGACAATTCTTCAATCAGCTAACACAGCCGCGTCATTTGACAATTGCAAAAGCGTTCTACTCATCGGCCACAATCCGGGCATTCAGCTTTGCGCAGGTAATCTAGCAACCGGCACCTCTGAAAACGAGCAACGTATACGCACAGGTTTTCCAACAGCTGCGGCTGCTTTTTACCGCCGCAAAAACGAAGATGAAGCCTTCGCTCTGAAAACGTTCATGACACCCAAAGAAATAAAAAATGCTGGTAAAAAGCCGACTACGTAATTTATTCGATGACGTCTAAGCTTATCAAGAATTTCGTCTGAAGATGACGGCACCAGCGCATTCAGCACCTTCAATTGCTTCAGGCTTTTCTGCTACAAATTCAGCCGCAACAATAGCGGGGTGCGCCATCACCTTGTCTGCCAGTGCATTCAAAAATGTTTCGACAAGATCAAAATGCTGATTTTCTGCCAGATCGCGCGCAGAGTTTGAAAACAGATTATAGTCAACTGTCTCAACAAGATCATCTTTAACAGGCGCAATTTTCGCCCATGCACGTATGCTGAGTATCAAAGGCTGAGTACGCCCTTTTTCATGCGTAAACACCCCTAATTGCGCGCGAATCGTCAGACGCTTTAGGAAAACCTGAGTATATTCTGGGTTATGCTCGAACGAAGTTGGCAATAAGTCGGTCATTTTTACTCCACTACACCATCAACATCAGGCGTTTTCCAAATAAGGTGCTGGCCACCATCAACAGCTAGCATCTGTCCCGTGACTGCCTCTGCATCAACTAAATAGAGCAATGCTTTGACAATCTCGTCAGGAGAAGATCCTTCCCCTGTCAACGTTGCATCAACTTGCTTTTGAAAGTCTTCTGGCGCTTGTCGTTCATTCTGTAAAGTTGGGCCCGGACCAATTCCATTCACTCGAATATTAGGCGCAAGCGATTGCGCCATGGTCTGGGTTGCAGTCCATAGTGCAGCTTTTGAAAGCGTATAGGTGAAAAACGTTGGGTTTAGTTTCCAGACGCGTTGATCAACTAGATTTACAATCAAACCCTTATCATCTGGGCCAATATGTTCAGCAAATCGTTGCGATAAAACGATGGGCGCGCGCAAATTTACGCCCATATGCAAATCCCAGCTATCAGCTGTATGCGTCTGCAATTCATCATCATTGAACGCAGATGCGTTATTGATGAGCAGTGTCAAAGAAGCTTCGCCAAAAACGTCGTTCAACGCTTTTTGCGCATTTGGAATGAGCTGTTGAATATCCGCTTCAGACTGGAGATCAGCTTGTACAAGTACACCATCTCCGCCAGCTTTTTTGACGGCATCGAGCGTCTTTTGAGCACCTTTTGCAGAAGACCGGTAATGGATAGCAATCTGGAACCCGCGCGCTCCCAATGCCTTAGCCATAGCTTGTCCAAGCCGCTGACCCGCACCAGTTATGAGAGCACGTTTTCCTATCACTGTCCTATCGCTGTTCCTGTATCTGGTTCAACAATCAAATTCGGCATGTCCACGAATGAGAAACCGTTGACCAAACCGAGTATGTAGGCAGCATACACCAGCAAAAACGCAAGTCCCGCAAAGCGTCCGATTTTCCATTTAAACGCAACAAAGATTGCAATTGCTATCGTCGCTATTCCCATCACCCAGTGGCTATATGTGTGGAAACTTACCCCCAAAGTTTGCGATTTCATCAATCCAATTGCACCACCTGCGGCGAACAAATTGAACAAATTAGAACCAACAACATTTCCAAAGACGACATCTGTGTGCTTGCGCATAGCCGCAGCCACACTCGCACCAATCTCAGGAAGAGACGTTCCGACGGCTAAAAGTGTCAAACCGATCAAAGCCTCTGAGACATCAAGAGCACGTGCGATATTAACACCGGCATTAATGGTGAGACGTGCGCCCAAGGCCAATCCCAGAAGACCAATAAGAAGGAAAATACAAACCTTCAAAATTGGCATGTCTTTATCTGCTTCATCGACTTCTTCGGTTATATCATCATGGTGCACGCCCGAAAGGCCGACCTGCTTACGACTGGAAATCACAAGATAAACGATGTAGGCGATCAATAGTGCGAGAAAAACTCCACCAATAAGCGGATTTAACCCGACATAGTAGGTCACAAATATCCATATGAACGTCGCAATCAACGTCACCGCCATGGAACGGCCAGTGCCCAAAGCTTTCGTAGCAACCGGCGCAAATATAGCGGTAAAACCAAGAACAAGTAGAATGTTGGCTATATTGGATCCAACAATATTCCCGTGAGCTAAGTCTTCAGAATTACGGTATGCCGCATCAACAGACACCAATACCTCTGGCAAAGAGGTACCAAAACCGATCACGACAATACCGGCAACAAGCGGAGAAATCCCCGCTTTCAAAGCAGCAGCTACAGCGCCGCGCACGAGCGCGTCGCCGGCGAATAAAAGCAATCCGAGGCCGCATAGCAGCCAGACAATTTGCATAACCATATCAGATGACAACACTAATGCGCGTTTATAAAACTAAGAACTAGTCTAAGCGTTTGTACTCAAGAAGGTTCAAAATTGCGAATAAAACGAATGTACCGACGAATGCATAAAATGCTGTCATGAGAGTTTCTCCGAAGAAAACCAAAAAATTCCAAAACACGCTTTGGCCAGAAGCGCCGATATGAGCCAATTCTTGCACACACATAAAGTGTTCGAAGCAATTGAGCAATCAGAACACAGTGTTACTAGCCAAGTTTCAGCAGTATTGCTGCTGAAACTTAGTTAATTAACAGGAAATACGCGTCAAAAGTCGCTCTTCCCTGCGGTATTTTGATTAAGACGCCATTACCAATTTGCCGCGAACCAACGCATCATAGTCCTGAACCAGCGCTTCTGTGATCTCACCTGGCTTATAGGCTTGACCAACCAACTCAGACACAGGCGTTACTTCAGCAGCTGTTCCTGTAATAAAACACTCAGAGAAGTCTGAAAGTTCTTCTGGCAGAATGCGACGTTCAACCACTTCAAAACCACGCGCACGCGCTAGATCAATCACTGTGCGACGTGTAATTCCATCAAGGAAACAGTCAGCGATTGGCGTGTGAATGACACCATCTTTGATCAAAAATATGTTCGCGCCAGTTAGCTCAGAAACATAGCCACGGTAATCCAGCATAAGCGCATCAGCATAGCCTTCTTGTTCCGCTGCGTGCTTGGACATTGTACAAATCATATACAATCCAGCCGCCTTAGCAGCTGAGGGAATCGTTTCTGGTGAAGGACGTTTCCATTTTGACATGGTCACGCGAATACCCTTCATTTTATCAGCAAAATAACTACCCCATTCCCACATAGCAATTGCAAGATGAATAGTGTTCTGCTGAGCAGACACACCCATCATCTCTGAACCACGCCATGCGAAAGCGCGAATATAACAATCCTTGAAGCCCATTTTTGCCATCAAGTCATTCTTGGCAGCATTAATCTCATCTTCTGAGTAAGGGATTTTATAGTCCAGCAATTCAGCGGACTTGTGGAGACGTTTGGTGTGCTCTTCAGATTTGAAAATCTGGCCTTCATAGGCACGTTCACCCTCAAATACACATGAACCATAGTGCAGAGAATGTGTTAACAAGTGGACCTTCGCCTCACGCCACGGCACATAGACGCCGTCCTGCCAAATCCAGCCATCGCGATCATCATAGGGCAGAATAGACATGAGAAATACCTCGAATTAGTGAAAAACTAGCATTCAACGACTTGAGTTCCGCTGAATGTCAATCCATTCTCTTAGAGTGATTAGACCTGTCAATCAATCCATGAGTCGCCCTGTTTCTAGAGGCGCAGGTAATTCGGCTGAAGAGTCGCGTTTATATTTGCGCGAGTCCGATCTGGATCAAGGGGCCTCTCTCATACGTCAATCCGCTAGAAAAATCCGTTATCTTGTCGGCAATATTGCTGAAGAAGCAG
Organism: uncultured Hyphomonadaceae bacterium; assembly: GCA_964352025.1. Classification (GTDB taxonomy): domain Bacteria; phylum Pseudomonadota; class Alphaproteobacteria; order Caulobacterales; family Hyphomonadaceae; genus Hirschia. The sequence goes on along the minus strand of CAYGPZ010000016.1, from coordinate 23,802 downwards.
GCATTTTAGATGCAGAATTAGACACGCTTATTGAATTATACGAGATGGAAGGTTGCGATATTTCCGAGCTGCGCAAACACATGAACGCGCCTAAACAATCTCTCGCACGCAACCTTAATGCATTGGAAAATAACGACTTTATCAAAAGAACGCCTTGCCCCAAAGACGGTCGTCGCCGATTATTATACATGACAGACTCAGGAAAATCACTCGTCTCACGCGCAGCTGAAGGTTGGAGAGAAGTTCTACTTAAAGCTTATAAAGCCTCTGGTCCGGAGACGGTGATACATGCTAAAAAGCTTTTACAACAGCTTGCTGATTCTGCACCTAACACGGACGAAAACGCATGAGTGAAACTGCCCATATTCTTGCCATAGATGACGATGATCGCATTCGCGATTTGCTAAAACGCTTTCTCGTCTCCGAAGGATATGGCGTTACAACCGCGTCAGATGCACCAAATGCGCGTAAAATAATGCGCTCAATGGCGTTCGATCTCATTATTCTCGATGTTATGATGCCCGGTGAAGATGGCTTCAGTTTGCTTAGCTCAATTCGGGAAACAACAGACACACCTGTGATCCTGCTTACAGCCAAAGATATTACGATTGACCGCATTGAAGGTTTAAAGCGCGGTGCTGACGATTATGTCACTAAACCTTTTGAACCCGAAGAACTCTCACTGCGCGTAGGTGCTATATTACGACGCTCAGCACCTCCTGAGCCTGTTGAAGAAGTTATTCTCTCTGATCAGGTCTTTCATGTCTCCAAAGGCGAATTACGCCGCGATGGTCGTATTGTCCGCTTAACAGAGAACGAAGTTCAATTATTGCGCATCTTGTCTCAGCGTTATGGCGAACCGGTATCCAGACAGGAATTGGCGACACTTACATCTGCCGGCGTTGAAAGATCTGTCGACGTTCAGGTCACAAGGCTACGTCGCAAAATAGAGCAAGACCCGCGTGAACCCATTCATCTGCAGACAGTACGCGGGATCGGATATCGTCTCATTGGAGATTAATCTACCTTTGAACAATGTTCTGGGATAAACCCATCATATGAAACTGTCTCGCCTATTTCCTCGTGGCTACCTTGTGCGGTCATACCTGATTGTGATTATGCCAATCGGGTTGCTGATAGCTGTTATGACCACCATATTTTTTGCCTCCCATGTGAAAGAGGTCAATCGGCGTCTCGCGTTATCTGTAACCTCAGAGATTGAGGTATTAATTTCCGCGGCAAGCATGGATCAAAACCTCTTCTCGCAGCTGCAGGATGAATATCGCAATGCGGACCTGATGGAGGCCTATATCGCTCCCGTACCAATACCTCTGTCTTTGGGAACAGCCTGTTGCAAGGTGCTGAAAGACACGCTTCAACGTAAATTACCGAACCATGCAAGTGCCGAGCGCCCTTCTGATGGCGATAATATTCGGATCTATTACCCGCTTGAGCTAAACAATATTACTCAAACGCTTATTATAGAATTTCCACGCAAACGCGCTGTCATGATTACCGCGCATATTTTTATATTCTGGACAATTTTATTCACGATTTTATTGCTCTTGATAGCTCATGGATTTCTTAAAAATCATGTAAAATCTATACTTAACCTAGCTGATGCCGCAGATGCATTTGGCCGTGGGGAAGATGCCCCCAATTTCAAACCATCGGGCGCGAGAGAAGTCCGCCAAGCAGCACGTTCAGTCACTCGCATGAAAAACCGGATTCGTAGATATGTAGATCAGCGCACCCAAATGCTTGCAGGGGTTTCCCACGATTTACGTACTCCCCTGACGCGCTTAAAGCTGGAACTCGCTCTAATCAAAAATGCCGATTTAACAGCTGCCAAATCCGACATTGTGGAAATGGAAAAAATGCTGGATGGATATCTAGCATTTGCACGCGGCGAAGAAGACGAATTAACGCAAGATTTTGATGCAGTTGAACTTGTTCATCAAGCCACAAATGCAGCCACACATCGCGCAAAATTCACGTTAAACACACCAGAACACCTCTTAATGCGCGGGCGTCCTTTGGCACTAAAACGCGCAATTGCAAACCTTGCTAACAATGCTGCCGATCATGCTGAAATTGTTTATGTGCACATTACCCAAGCACCGGGCCTGGTTAAAATATGTATAGAAGACAATGGGCCAGGTATTGATGAAACCAAATATGGTGAAGCACTTAAACCTTTTGGACGGCTAGATTCAGCGCGCAACCAAAACAAATCTGGCGTGGGATTAGGCTTGAGTATCGCGAACGATGTCGCGCAAGCCCATGGTGGGTTTCTAAGACTGGACCGTTCTGAATTGGGTGGACTGAGCGCCACGCTCAGCCTGCCAACATCAACCCGTCGTCAATCAGAACAAATCTCTTAATTTAGTCTAGTTTTGACAATGCAATAGAGCGATCACGCGCTGTTTTAAGTGCATTTTTGACGACATCTGGAATTCCGCCGTCTTCCATCATCACTTCCAGCGCTGCCTGAGTTGTTCCATTAGGAGATGTCACAGCGACACGAAGATCTGTTGCAGATGTTGGATCTTGATCCATCAAAACACCTGCACCGATAACAGTCTGACGTGCCAATCTCTGCGCAATACCTTCTTCAAGCCCCAGCGCAACACCAGCCGCCGCCATGGATTCAACGAGCAAAAATGCGTAGGCAGGCCCACTCCCAGATACCACCGTCACAGCATCCATCAGGTCCTCTTCCAAGGGGCCTTCCACTGTCCCAAGACTAGCCAACAAATCCCTCACAGAAGCCTCTTCCGCGTCTGAACATTCAGACGACATGGAAAATGCGGACACACCAGCACCAACAGCACCCGGTGTATTTGGCATAACACGCACGACTTTGGATGCACCGGTTTCTGAGCACAACTTATCCAACGTAATTCCAGCCATAACTGAAATAACAACTGTGTCTGGCCCAACCCATTTCGTTATATCCGAAATGACTTTTCCAAACATTTGAGGTTTGACCGCGACAATTAGAATATCGACGGGACCCGATTGAGCCGGATTAAGCTCAGCTGCATCTTGCTGACAAAGCTCACTCAATTCTTCGCTAGGCATTGGGTCGACAATATTCACTTTTGAAAGACCAGCAGCTTCAAGGTTTGACAACCACCCTTTGGCCATAGCCATACCCATACGGCCACCGCCTACCAAGGTCGCAACAGAACGTGATGAAGTGACTAAGTCTGACATGGGAATAACCTTAGTTGAAAATTAGAATGTATATGAAAGCGCTTTAAGCTTCGCCGACTGTATCAAACAAAGCAGCTTCAAGTGCTTCTTTAGGTGTCTTACCTGCCCAGATAACAAAATTGAACGCAGGAAGAAACCGGTCAATGGCTTCTGCAGCTGCGACCATAACAGCAGCAACTTCGCCTCTTTCGGGCGCTTCACGGTCCAGCAAAGGCAAAGTGTGACGATACATGATCACACCTTCATCTGACCAATGTTCAAAATGGCCCATCGATAGGCGCTCATTGACCATTGCTAGCAATTCAAGCACAGCAACTCGGCGCACATCAGATGTTCTCATATCCGCAGATAAGGAGAAATGAATTGCACGCGGCACATCTCTCAGGGTGAATGTTCCGCCACACTCTCCCCAACGTGTCGGTGCAGCGCAGTTCACACTCATATCATCTGGCGTGCGTTCAGACCCCCACTCTGCTGACGTCAAACATTGTTCAACAATATCCAAAGCAGAATCACTGGAATCAACTGAAACTGATGAAAGAGCCGACATACAGGCTTCCTTTAATGGTAAACAAACATTTTACGACAAACGGGTGTAAACGGCGTTACGCCTTTACACAGCAGGCGTAAAGTTAACTGCATAAATTATTTTTGAATGATTCACACGAATCTTTATTTTTTGAGCTGTGCTTTCAACTCTTCGATCGTTTTTTCTAAATCGCCAACGCGTTGCTCAGACGCAGCAAACATCGCCTTTAAAACATCAAACTCTTCGCGGCTAACCAAGTCCATATCAGCGATAACACGGTCAGTTTGCGCACGCATCAGGCCTTTTGCTTCATCACCAGCGGCTTGGGCAGCTCCCATTGCGCCTGTGACAAATTTCGCTGCTTCATCGAAAATTGGGTTCTTTGTTTGCATTTCTTAATGTCTCGCCTCTGGACCCAGCGACCTCGCCGTGGCACTGCAGTCTTGAACATAGGGGATTATGGCACCGCTTGCAAAGGCATGCGACCATATAAGCTAAGTTATTGAGGACGTAGCATCATGTTTGTGGCAATACCTTTTCCGGAAATTGATCCGGCAGTCTTTACGATACCGGCTTTGTCATTGGGAGATTTCTCCCTTGGACCATTTCCTTTGCGCTGGTACGCGCTGTCCTACATTGTCGGTCTATTGCTGGCATGGCGCTATGCGAGCTTCCTGATCTCCAAAAACTCACTTTGGTCGGCGACTGACAAAAAACCTCCAGCGACTAAAGACGACCTAGATGATTTTGTTTTCTGGGCCATGATGGGTGTGCTGATTGGAGGAAGACTTGGTTATATTTTCTTCTACCAGCTTCCGTTTGAACCCGATCGCATTTTCAATGATCCCTTGATGATCTTCAAAATGTGGGAAGGCGGAATGTCATTCCACGGTGGCTTGATTGGTGTGGCATTTGCGATGGCTTACACAGCACAACAACGCGGCCTTTCATTGCTGACGCTATCTGATATTGGAGCAGCGACAGCCCCGATAGCATTATTCCTTGGACGTATCGCGAATTTCATCAATGGTGAATTATATGGTCGCTCAACTGATGTTCCTTGGGCTATCAATTTTCCAGCATATGATTTCCAGACCAAAACATGGATTTATCAAGATGCATTGGGACGCGCCATTGGATCGAACGGGCCTGTTCACCCAAGCCAGCTTTACGAATCATTGCTCGAGGGACTTTTGCTCTTCAGCATCGTATCTTTCGCAATTTGGAAATTCAAAATCTACCGCAAACCGGGCATGGCAACAGGTATATTCCTTCTAGGGTATGCATCTGCTCGTACATTTGTTGAGAACTTCCGCGAACCTGATTCCCACATTGGTTTCCTACCTGGCGGTATCACAATGGGAATGTTGCTTTCCATCCCGATGATACTTGGTGGTATTTACCTTATTCGTCGGTCTCTGCGTCCAAATGGCGGTAAGAAAACCCTCAACTCAAACTAAGCCATAACTGTGAACGATACGAATGACTTACCATCTTTGAGTGATCGCCTTAAAGCGCTCATTCAATCAGATGGCCCGATACCAATATCAGTATTTATGCAACTCGCTTTGTTTGATCGCAAACAGGGCTATTATGCAACGCGCCCCGGTCTGGGCACCGATTTCACAACTGCTCCCGAAATCAGTCAGGTCTTTGGTGAAATGATTGGCCTTTGGGCTGCACATGAATGGCAAACTTTAGGATGTCCTACCCCCTTCTATCTGATAGAAATGGGGCCAGGTCGCGGTGTCATGATGAAGGATATCTGGCGGGCAACAGCGAAAGTTTCGGGTTTCCACGAAGCAGCTCAACCTTACCTCATAGAGCCATCGCCAGCCCTTAGAAAAGTACAAGCCAAAACGCTCGAAAACGCAGACCTTTTTAACTGGGTCGATGGGCTGGAAGACATTCCTAAAGGTCCAACACTGTTACTTGCCAATGAAGTCTTGGACTGCTTACCCATTCGCCAATATATCCGCGACAATGATAAATGGTGTGAACGCCGTGTTGGCCTGACAAAAGAGGGCGACCTTCAGCTTGGAATTTCCGGACCGGTTAGCTCTCAAGAGCAATCTGAGACACCTGATTTATCAGCAATGACGCAGGATGTCGTCGAGATTTCATCCGCTCTTGATGCATTCATTCAGCAGATTTCCGAACGCCTAAGTGGACATAATTCCCGCGCTTTATTTATTGACTATGGGCCAGCCAATTCTACACCCGGAGACACGTTACGCGCCTATTCCAAAGGCGACCAAGTTGATCCCCTATCCGCACCAGGCGAAGTCGATTTAACGGCTGATGTTGATTTTGCAGCAGTCTCTAAATCTGCAAAAACTCACGAACTGGAAGTATCTGGCCCTACACCTCAAGGGTGGTTTCTAAACGCGCTTGGCGGCGTGGATCGCGTAAATGCCTTGATCAATCAAAACCCAGATAAGGCAGACGAAATCTCGCAAGCCGCAATGAAGATCATGGCTCCAGATCAAATGGGTGAACGATTTCAGGTGATATGTCTATCTGCGAAAAACTTGCCTTCGCCAGCAGGATTTCAATAAAAAAGCGCCCGACATTTAAGTCAGGCGCTTCTTCATTATTTAATCTAAAAACGAGTTTAGCGACGCTTCATAACCATATCGAAAATGTCGTCTACTGCGCTGCCGTCTTTGTCAGCATCAAGTAGATTTCCAATCATGCCCATGGCACCGCCACCAGAGGATGCTTGCTGCTTGTTGCCGCCACCCATAAGGCCCCCAAGCAGACCACCTAGCAATCCGCCGCCAGACTGTTGAGACCCGCCAGCTGCTCCGCCAAGAGCCGCAGATGCTATGCTTCCCAAATCTCCCATGAGGTTTGCTGGTACGTTTGGATCTTTCGACTGTTTCGATAGTGATCCCATTGCCAGAGATGCAACCATTGGCAAAAGTTGCTTCATCAAATCGGTAGAGACACCTGAACGCTCACTCGCTTTTGCTGCAACTTGCCGGCTCACATCTTTAGAGCCAAATAAATGACCCAAAATCGCATTACCATCATTGACTGTTTCTGGGGAGGCAAGTGTTTCTGGTTGCTCTAGATATTGAGAGTGATTGCCGTTTTGCAGTGCGCCCATGAGAGCTTCAAGACCGCCCTCCTGACTTACATTCCGCTTTAGTCCACCCGAAATCGCAGGAAGCAGAGCTTTCACAGCTGATTGCGTTGCACTTTCGTCAAGACCAAATTGCTTTCCCAGTTGCGATAAAGCGCCTTGGCCAGCACCAGATGAAAGCATATCCATTAAATTCAAACCAGCCATAAGAAATCTCCAAAAGAGTGATAAATATTACTCAAGAGTTAACATGAACAACCTGACCGTGCCATGAATAAGAACAGCTATTCACAAAAAAGCCCACCAAACCATAGGATCTGACGGGCTTTAAAATTTCAATTAGGTCGAATTATACGCGACGTTCAACCATCATTGTTTTGATTTTACCAATAGCTTCAGCTGGGTTCAGCCCTTTTGGACAAACCTGTGCACAGTTCATAATTGTGTGACAGCGATATAGTTTGAATGGGTCTTCAAGGTCATCCAAACGATCACCCGTTGCTTCATCACGGCTATCAATCAACCAGCGATAAGCCTGTAGCAAGGCTGCTGGGCCGAGATATTTGTCGCCATTCCACCAGTAAGATGGGCAAGATGTCGAACACGATGCACACATGATACATTCATAAAGACCATCTAGCTTGGCGCGATCTTGCTCTGTCTGCTTCCATTCGCGCTGAGGCTCTGGTGTCGTCGTTTGCAAGTAAGGCGCAACATATGCGTGCTGTGCATAGAACTGAGATAAATCAGGGATCAAGTCTTTGATGACAGGCTGATGCGGCAAAGGAGAAATCGTAATATTTCCTTTGAACTCATCATGTCCCTTCGTACAGGCGATTGTGTTGTGACCACCAATATTCATGGCACAAGATCCACACACACCTTCACGACACGAACGACGGAAAGCCAAAGTCGGGTCAACTTCATTCTTGATGTAGATCAAGGCATCCAGAACCATCGGCCCGAAGAGCGATGTATCTACAGTATATGTGTCCCAACGCGGATTCTCACCAGAGTCCGGATCAAAGCGATAAATGCGGAACGTTCTAAACGTACCTTTCGTCTCTCCCTCGGGAGCTGACCAAGTTTTACCACTCTTAATTTTCGAGTTCTGCGGAAGCGTTAGCTGAACCATGGTGTCCAAAACCTTTTTTCATTATTTGGAAGCAATCTAACGGGCAAATCGTAAATGCCTAGTGTGCATCGACTTTGGTAGCGCTAAAAAACAAATAAATTTTCGCAAGTGAAAATCATTCTCAAACCAAAGCAATAAACAACCTCAAAACCAAGCGAATTCAATGGTTTTTAGACTATTCGATACCAATCCAAGAGAGCATTTTGTCCCAATAGCTTTTTTTCTTTGAAGATTCTTCTTGAGATGACGCGTCTATTTTACGTCCTTCAGGAGCAACGCTCTCTCGACCAAAATGAACCATCTCAGTAACGCTTGCTTGCTCAAGCTTTTTGCACAAAGCCTCGGGACCCTCTTCAGCTGAAAGCTCCATTTCTTCCTGATAGAGAGGAATAGGCGCAATGAAGTGGACGTAACTGTTTTTATCGCCTTCTTCGACGTGCATGCAATCAAAACCGATTGCCGGCAGAACAGGTCGAATAAAGCCAAAGCCACAAAATTCTGCGCCTTCAAATACTGGACGAGGTTTTTCAGAAAACATGACTGTCTCCCCCTCTTCCACAGCTACGCTGTTTAGATGCACGAGTTTTGCAAACTGGCGTACCGTATTGGCGGCGAGATTTAGCGCTTTTAGATCTTCTTCTTCATTGCCGTTTTGTTGAGCAGCAAGAACAAACTCTATCCGGCGAACGACTTTTTTTTCTTGATACACTTCAGATTCAAGAGGCGTGAATGAGCAGCCAAAACTGGAAACATAAGCAAATTTACGTTCCCCTTCGGGCGGCACTACAAGCACGTCAATAGGTGGCCCATCCTCAGATGAGGTGCCAGTCCACCCTTCTTCATCGCTAAATACAGATTGAAATTCACCAATATGGCGCGCAAGATGTAGATCGAGCGCGTCACGCATGTCCTCACTAGACATGCCAAAATCTGTTTCCGGTCCCCATATATTCATGCATTGGTTGTAGACCAGTCAGATAAGAGGTCAATGACAATTGTCTGTTGCTTCGCAATTGTGATATTTACGCAATAAAGGTCAAAAACAAAAAAGCCAATACTTGCTATAGTATTGGCTTTTATTAGATTTTACCTTGGCGAGATTAATATACACGCGCCTTTGGTTTGATGTACTCAATATCGTCAGACATGGTGTATTCGTGGACAGGACGGTAATCGATTTTCACATTACCTTTGTCATCACACCAAGCCAAAGTGTGCTTCATCCACTCTTCATCATTACGATCAGAATAGTCTTCACGCGCATGGGCTCCGCGGCTTTCCTTACGGTTTGCCGCACTGTTCACAGTCACCGCCGCTTGAGCGATCAAATTATCCATTTCAAGTGTTTCAACAAGATCAGTGTTCCAGATCAGGCTCTTATCCTGCACTGAAAGATCCGGCATTGATTCATAACACTCAGCAATTTTCTTGACACCTTCTTCAAGAACTTCACCCGTTCTGAACACAGCACAGTTTGCTTGCATGACTTTCTGCATTTGCAAACGCAATTTAGCCGTTGGTGTATTACCTTGTTTATTGCGGTAATGGTCCAAACGATCCAATGAGTTAGTCCCTGCATATTTCGGCAATTCAGCTTGACGCCCGTTCGATTCCAGAACGTCGCCACAGCGCAATCCAGCGGCACGGCCAAACACAACAAGGTCGATAAGCGAGTTAGAACCCAAGCGGTTTGCACCGTGAACGGAGACACAAGCCGCTTCACCCACAGCCATCAGGCCTGGTACAACCGCATCAGGGTCATCACCCTTCTTGGTTAGCACTTCACCGTGATAATTGGTCGGGATACCACCCATATTGTAGTGAACTGTTGGAATAACCGGAATCGGTTCTTTCGTGACATCCACTCCTGCAAAGACACGTGCACTTTCCGAAATACCCGGCAGACGCGCAGCAAGAACTTTCGGATCAAGGTGATCAAGATGAAGCTGAATGTGATCACCTTCTTTACCGACACCGCGACCTTCACGAATTTCCATGGTCATACAACGACTCACCACATCGCGAGATGCGAGGTCTTTATAAGTCGGCGCATAACGCTCCATGAAACGTTCGCCTTGAGAGTTTGTTAGATAACCACCCTCACCACGTGCACCTTCTGTGATCAGACACCCTGAACCGTAAATACCTGTTGGGTGGAATTGAACAAATTCCATGTCCTGAAGCGGCAATCCAGCACGCAATACCATCGCGTTACCATCACCTGTACACGTGTGCGCAGATGTACATGAGAAATATGCACGCCCGTAACCACCGGTCGCCAAGATAACACGCTGAGCACGGAAACGGTGCATCGTACCATCATCTAGCTGCCATGTTGTAACACCGCGACATGAACCGTCTTCATCCATGATGAGGTCCATAGCGAAATGCTCAATAAAGAACTCAACATCATGACGAAGTGACTGACCATACAATGTGTGAAGCATTGCGTGACCGGTACGGTCAGCAGCAGCACAAGTACGCTGTACTGGCGGGCCTTCGCCATATTCTGTTGTGTGTCCACCAAATGGACGTTGGTAGATTTTACCTTCTTCTGTGCGAGAGAAAGGCATTCCCCAATGCTCTAATTCATAAACAGCATCTGGTGCGTGACGCACAAGATATTCAATTGAATCTTGGTCACCCAACCAGTCTGACCCTTTAACAGTGTCAAACATGTGCCAGCGCCAGTCATCACCGTTTTCCATATTCCCAAGAGAAGCAGCAATACCCCCTTGAGCAGCCACAGTGTGAGAGCGTGTCGGGAACACTTTTGAAATACATGCTGTTTTCAAGCCTGCTTGAGCAGCACCAAGTGCTGCACGCAAACCTGAACCACCAGCACCTACAACCACAACGTCAAATGTGTGATCTACCCATTTATAATCGCTCATTTCGTCTTGCCTTTCATGCGCCCGCGCCAATTCAATGGGGGCTGCCTAAATTATGATACTGCTACTTTGAATACGGAGAACACTGTCGCTGCGATCAAAGCAAAGCTGACAAATGTGTTGAGCATCAACAAAACGATGCGAGAACCGTGACCAGGGATGTAATCTTCAATCACCACCTGCAAACCAAGACGCATGTGATAAATCGTTCCGCATACAGTCAATAAAACAAGAATAGCGTTCAGCGGTTGGCTAAGCCATGCTTGGGCTGTTGCAAAACGTTCGGCGACATCAGCTCCGTTTGTTGCACATAGAAGTGAAATCAAGAACCAAGGAACAAGGAATATCAGGGCAACAGCTGTGACACGTTGAGCAATAAAATGACCAGCTCCATCGCGTGCTGATCCAAGACCGCGAACCTTACTTAATGGTGTGCGCATTGTAGAATTTGACATGATCAGCGCCCCTTAAACAGCTATGCCGGGGATAAGACCCGCGAAAAACCAAACGGCAATTGCGCCGAACAAACCAAACAAAATCGAGAAGTACGACCAGAAATTCGCAACGCTTGGCGTGTATCCCTTTCCTGCATCCCATACCAAATGGCGAATACCATTAGACAAGTGGTACATGACCGACACGGTAAAGCCGAACAGAATCAACTTTCCGAAAATAGAAGAGAAAAAGACGTCATAGCATTCAAAAACTTTTCCGCCTGAAGCAATAGCAAACAGCCATCCCACAATAGCAGCCGTTCCAACCGCATTACCGACACCCGTGATCCGATGTAAAATCGAACTCAACATTGTCGGGTGAAATTTCCAAACTTGAAGATGCGGCGACAATGGTCGCTTATCTGCACCAGCTTGATTTGCCATGGATGCCCCTTTTCCGCGTGTGAACCTGCGAATTCTGTTTCATTTTTGCTTACTGTAATTAGACGCTCTTAAAGAGGTGTCAACGTATTCCGAGTGCCTATATTTAAATACTCATCACTAATATTGATGATATAGCGCTAACATAAAGAGATTGAAAATCATTCTCAAATATGCAGTCTTTTCAAAGCGCAACCCAATGCCTATTTCACTTAACTTGAATTCATTTTAGACGGACATACCAATGAAAATCGCGATCATCGAAACAGGCCTCCCTCCTGAACCTATTCGCAATGATTTTCCAAACTATCCAAAGATGTTTGAAGATCTGCTCTTAAACGCAGGTGCTGACTTTAGTTTTACATCATTCAGCCTCTGCAAAGATACATTTGAAGACGCTGACTTCCCCAATATTTCTGAATTTGACGGCTTTCTTATTACAGGCTCCCCTGCGGGTGTTTATGAAAACTGGCCGTGGATGCAGCCTCTTTTTAGTTTAATCAAAGACGTCGCTAAAGCTCGCAAACCTCAGATCGGAATATGCTTTGGACATCAAGCCATTGCCCAAGCATTGGGAGGAAATGTCACCAAATCTGATAAAGGCTGGGGAATCGGACGCCATACATATGCGCTCCATCAAAAACCTGCGTGGATTGTCCCAGCTGAGGACAATTTTAGCTTAGCAGTCAGCCATCAAGATCAAGTCGTGGAGCCTCCAAAACAAAGCAAAACACTTGCATCTTCGGATTTTTGTGAGTTTGCCGCGTTATATTATCCCGATGCGCCGGCGCTGTCTTTTCAAGGGCATCCTGAGTTTAACGATGAGTATGCAGAAGCGCTTTACAATATCCGACGCGGGACAGCCCTCGATCCAGTTTTGGTAGATCAAGCCAATGATTCACTTAAAAATATTAGAGATAACAATTCAATTGTCGCCAAATGGATGAATGCGTTTTTAACCCACTATAGTCTGAACGCGTTCCGTTAAAACAACAACAAGATTTGGGTTCAGATAGGCGAAAGTCGCCGCAAAACAAAGGGCAGGCAAAAATAATATGCTCGCTCCAAAACTTGATTTTGGAGGATCTGCCTTTTTTGAATTGTAATCTTCACTAAATCGCGGGTCCATAACTCATATTCCCATATTAGATCATCACACCTAATACGAGCAAAAAGCATACCATCGAGGGAATTTTAGGGTAAACCTATCGTCAGACTTAGCCAATAGAGTTGATTTCAAGGAAGTATCATAGCTCATTGTACCATAGAAATAGGAGCTAAATTCTGAATCCCCCTACTAGATAGACTCCGCTACGAAGGAAACGTTCTCGACAGATATAACTTTAGTATCATCGCCCTGTAAAACAATGTGATCGAATGGAGGGGAATCCTTCAACCACTCATTCTCAATTGTGCAAAAAGAATCAAAAAGTGCCGGATGATCTATTTCGTTTCCTGTAAGCACGTCGATAAATCTTCGACCATCAATTGGAATGCAAATCACTCGATATGTAGGTATTGCAGAGGGCCTAAAAACTCGGGACCCTATCTCATTGCAATCAGCACCCTCCCCGTATGGTTCAAGAAGTACACCCTCAGAAGGATCAAAACTAGCTTCTACCAACATTTCCCAATTAGCTTGCAGCCAGTCATTGAAATATTCTTTCATTCCGTAATTTTGGATTTGCGCCATGGACTCAGCATGCTTGAGAACAATCGGCCACACAGAAATGACAAATTTCCGAAACACATTGATAGGTTTAGAGATTTCTATGGTTCTCAAGTCTTTTTTCCGTTTCTTATACAATTGGGACATAATACTTCACCAGAATGTGCATTACACTCCCAGCCGAAACAAGAAAAACAAACCAGAAGCGAAGACTATATCCTTTATACACAGCGAAAATACGTTACCCTTGGCAAATAATGTTAACTGCCGAAGGATGTTTAATATCATCCACTTCAATAATTATATTCACGCAAGCAGATGAAGTATCAACTTCCAAGAGCTTTTCATCGTTGGAATCAATAACAGCTATTTTTCTATTCGGACATAAAATACGACCGTCGAAAATTTTAGCAAAATCGCCGCTTCTTGGCTCTTTACTGAAACTTATGTTTACATCGCCATCAATGTAACTATTTGCCTTAACAGTTATAGCTTTCTCGTTGCTAGAACAGAATGCACTTTCGGATATCTCTGGGACTTTTACATCTCTATTTTCATAATCGAATCTAAAAAAAACAGGGTGATCTAAACTACATGTGACTTCAGCCATTGTCTTGCCCCACCTAAAAAAGAAGCAAAACTGTCGCTTGAACAGTCTCAACACGCAACAACAATCGGAATTTTGTAAGGAATTTCGCTTGGTACCTCTGGTCCGAGTCGAACGGACACTTCCGAAGAAACTGGATTTTGAATCCAGCGCGTCTACCAATTCCGCCACAGAGGCAACCTAAGCGAGGCGGGAAAATGGCAGAGAGCAGATGAAACGTCAAACAGTTTTTGGACTTTTTTTGAATTCCTTGCATAAGGCTAATATTCTCAGTTAATTCAGCCTTTATCTTTGTCTTGTCACAATGCGGTATTATTCCTGCAAAGACGCAATTCAAATCCCACAATTGTCTTTTAATAATATGAGCATCCGGCAATGACCAACACGACAGCAAACGCGCCTTCCGATAAAATTTCAGAAGACTCATTGCCTAAACCAAGCCTTATCGAAGCGATTGAAAAGCTTGCAGAAGATGCACCCGAAGAAGGTATTACGTTAAAAGAACTGACTCATTCTTTGGGGGATCAGGCTTTTGGGGCTGCGTTATTTATTCTAGCTCTGCCCTGCTGTATCCCATTTCTATACGGCGTGCCCCAAATCGTATCCCTGCCAATGGCGGCGATTGCAGCGCAAATGGTCATGGGACGAAAAGAGCCTTGGCTTCCCTCAAAATTTGCACAACGCAAAATTTCCAAGGAAGGCCTTCAAAACACGGCCAAAGGTGGACGCAAATATTTTGGCTGGGTCGAAAAACTATCACGCCCTCGCCTGACATTTCTAACCAGCGCAAAACTGGAACGCGTTATCGGCTTTATCTTGATGATTTTCTGTCTATCAATCCTAACACCACTTCCAAGCACAAACACTGTGCCGGGCTTTGCTGTCGCAATGGTATCATTTGGAATGCTTGAAAGAGATGGCCTGCTTACGACTGGTGGGCTTCTTCTTGGATCTGCTTGGATTGCAATTTTGGTTACAGTTGGAACAACCGGATTGAAACTATTGCTCGGACTTGGCGGGTAAGCCTTCACGAAAAGTCACAATGTCAATTTTACGCATTGCAAAGCTTTATGTTTTCAAGAACAAGTAGAATATGATGACAAAACACCTCGCACCCCGCAATTGGCTTTACGCATCTATTCTCGTCAGCATCGTGATGCTGGCAAGTGCACACGCCTTTGAGAACTTTGGAAAAATGTTCCCGTGCGATCTATGTCTAAAGCAAAGAGAGCCTTATTGGGCGGTGATCGCGATTGCATTGTCAGTTATCGTTTTATCAAAAGCAAAGCCGACATGGCCTCTTGCGAAATCTGGCGCGATCGCAATCGGTTTGGCTTTTTTATACGGTGCAGGATACGCTATTTTTCATTCAGGTGTCGAAATGGGCATTTTCCAGACAGGGTGCACCAGCTCCGGATTTGACCCATCTCAACCTTTGGGGCTTGAGGAAGCAATGGTCGTCGGCAAATGCGACGAACCACCACTCGTGATTTTCGGGATAACCATGGCTAATGTGAATGCTGTTATTTCCCTTGTCCTTGCTGGTCTATCTTTCGCCAGTGCCTTGGGAAAACCACAGAACTAATCTAGTCTGTTTTGCGACGGCAAATCTTTTCATGGAGCGCCAAACATGTCTCGTCCTCGCCCGCTTTCAAATCGCATTGAAGAAATGATCCGTGTGGACCACGCTGGAGAATACGCAGCAGTAGGCATTTATCGCGGACAGCGCGCAGTCTTTGAACGTCTTCAAGGAAAATCCAAAATCGTCGATGACCTCACCCATATGGAAGAGGAAGAACAAGATCACCTTGATGCCTTTGATGAATTGATCCGTTCGAAAGGTGTCCGCCCAACAGCTATGACGCCGCTTTGGGGCATGGCCTCTTATGGGTTGGGTGTTGCCACCGCCCTGCTTGGCGAAAAAGCCGCCCACGCCTGCACCGAGGCAGTCGAAACCGTCATTGAAAAACACTATGACGACCAAGTAAAAGAGCTTGAAGCACAGGGCGATACTGAATTTGCCCCCATGTTTGCAAAATTTCGCGATGAAGAAGCCGCGCACAAACATTTTGCAGTTGAAGAAGGTGCACACGAAGCCCCCGGCTATCCACTATTGTCAGCCGTTATAAAAGCGGGCTGCCGCGTCGCCATCAAAGTTTCAGAAAAAGTGTAATAGGATACAATCAATATGGACAAATACATCGTCAAACGCTCTGAAATAGCGTCCATGCAAGGTTTGTCCAAAACACATTTTCTAAATCCAAATGCAAATCGAACAAACAAGTCACTGGGTGACCTAACTGGCCTGACTGGCTTTGGTTTTCATATTATCGAAGTGCCAGCAGGAAGCGAAACAACAGAGCAGCATGTTCATCACCATGAAGACGAATGTGTCTATGTTTTAGAAGGCCAAGCCACTGCTATAATTGATGATGAAGAGCACGCTATCGAAGCAGGAGATTTCATTGGTTACCGAGCTGGCGGCAAATCTCACACCATCAAGAATACAAGCGATACCACTTTCAAAGCTATCGTTGTGGGCCAGAGACTGGCCCATGATGTGGCAGATTATACAATTCAAAAGAAACGTATCTATCGCCAAAACGGTTTAGAATGGGATCTCGTTGACCACAAAAATATCGACCACCCTAAAGCAGGCAAGAAATAGCCCACATATTCCTTATACCGACAGTGAAAACGTTTATCAGACTTTTGATACAAAGAATTAAATTACGAAAAGCCACGTCCCCCCAGACATACCCAAGCTGACTTTCATCTTAACCAAAAGAAAAAACAGCTTCCATTCACTATAGTGAACCCTTAGAACAAAAAATCAAAATTAATTCATCAAATGTATATTCAATGTCCTCTCCAATAACAGAATTATACTCTTCTGCGCGTCTGAAAAGCATTTCCCTCGCCGTGCACAAAATGCGACTTGGAGAATCAGGAGATATCGAGTTTTCTAAATTTCAAAGAGAGACTTTGAATTCTGTTTTCCGTGAATTTTACTATGATTTTTCATCGATTTCTATTTTAGGATTTTCTGATAGCTTAGTTCCTCAAATAAAAATGAGTTCTGGGTTAGATTTATCTCCCAGTATTGTCAGCAGTTATGAAAGCATGGCTGAACTCGATCAATTTACACCAATCGCTATGGAAAACCCCGGCTCTGCAATTACAAAAATTGACATCATGTCAAATGATGAATGGCAAGACAGCGATTTCTATCGAAAGCACTGTAAAGTATACGATATATCAGACGCAATCATGGTATATTTTACCTTCCCGCACAATCAATCCTCTTTTATAGGCATTGAATATCTAGCGAGTGAGGACAATCATAGCTTTGCAAACGTTGACGCGCGCCAAATCGAGTGGGCGACTTTTCCTTTTGCATTAGCTTGGCTATGTAGATACGGAATTATAGGCTTTGAAGAATTTGAACAATGCATTGAATTGCTAGCCAATAACAACGAGCGTGCCCTCAATTACCTTTTAACATACATTCACAATCGAGAATTAACTTTCGATCAAATTGCAGACCATATGTCAGTATCCAGTCGAGCCGTAAAAAAACAGATCTACGGTATTCGAGAAAGAGCTACTGAAGTCATGTGGAGCAAATTCGGCCTTACTCGCGAGATAACAATGCGCGAATTTGATGCGGCTTTTCAGTTTTTAAAAATGATACGTAAACGTCAATCTTCAACACTTCAAGACAGCAATGAAAATGCTATAAATTTTCTTTGAGAATAATCTCTATTCGAATGTGTTCTTGTGCTTGAATGACTTCACTGTGATCTGAAGTCGCTTTTAGTTTTCTAATTGCGCTGCGCACGATATGACCGATATCCTGAACGATCAAAGCATCAAAAACGCCCTCTTTTAACGCTGCTTTTGAATGCGATGTCAGCTCATGTGCGATCACAACATTTTTTGACAATTCGGGCTGAGTTTGCAGGGAGTTTATTAAGCCTTTATTTCCCGCCGCCAATGAGTAGATGCCGATAATATCTTTATGTGTATCAAGTGCATTAAGAACCATTTCTTCAACACGATCCGCGTCATCCCATCCTTCAATCGACGGCAAAGCATCAAGATGTGGAAATTGTGAGTTGAGAACTTCATCAAACCCGAGACGCCTGTCGGCATGATCCCGCACGTCACTCGCTCCTGAAATGACTAAGATTTTACCTGATTTTCCACCTAGAAAACGTCCCAGCAAAACGCCTGCTGTGCGACCTGCAGCAATATTATCGATCCCCACAAAGTTCACAGACGGTGCATTCGGAAGATCAGAAATCAACGCAATAATAGGGATTCGTTTTTCATGAATCTGATTAATGGCAGCAACTAATTCTGGGGTCTCTGGCCCCATGATCGCTATGCCATCAATAGCGTTTAAATCCAGCGCATCCAATTTTTTTACGAACTCCAAAGGCTGATGAATTGGTGCTCTTTGAATAATTACATCAATCTGGTCTGCGCTAGTTAGCTTAGAAAGCTGATCAATAGCGTCACCAATCATCCCAATAACTTCATTCTTTGCATCAGGAAGAAGAAAGAGAAACTTTTGTCGGTTTCGTTTCGCAAGTTTTGTAGCAGCAAGGTTACGTGAATAGCCAATTTTTTCGATCGCGTTAGTCACTTTTGCAATCGTTTTTTCACGTACGCCGGGGCGACCATTCAATACCCGATCTATCGTAGCCAAACTAACGCCAGCGACTTTCGCTAAATCATGAACTGTTGGCCGTGTCATACTCACCTCTTCAGCAACACTTCATTCGCGGCAAAAAAATGAAATAGGAAGCAAATGCTACTCCCTATCGAAAACGCGTTCTGAGCTTGAAGGTTACACAAAATGATGTAGGTTAGTCAACAAATGAGGTACGCACCTCTTTTTGTCATTGATCACTTTTAGATATCGCATTTACGCGATAGCGGGTTTGTAAATGTATCTTGGAATAGACTTGGGAACATCGGGCTTGAAAGCTGTGATTATTGATGGCGATCAAAATATAATTGCGTCACATACATCCCCACTGAAAGTACAACGCCCCCACGATGGATGGAGCGAACAATCGCCTGATAGTTGGATTTCCGCTCTAGAAGATAGCATTGCCTCTCTCCAATTATCTGCAGCCAAAGAAGTATCTGCCATTAAAGGAATTGGCTTATCAGGACAAATGCATGGCGCTACGCTTTTAGATAAAGATGATAACATCTTACGCCCGTGTATTCTTTGGAACGATACACGCAATGCAAATGAAGCCGCTAAATTAAACGCAGATCCAGTATTCCGAGAGATTTGCGGAAATATTATATTCCCCGGTTTTACAGCGCCAAAACTCGGCTGGTGTAGAAATAACGAGGCTGATCTATTTGAACGCACCAGCCGAGTTCTTCTCCCCAAAGATTACCTTCGCCTCTATTTATCGGGCGAATATGTATCTGAAATGTCAGATGCCGCTGGTACAGGTTGGTTAGATGTCGCTAAACGCGATTGGTCAGATTCACTCTTAGAGAAAACTGGATTGCATAGAAATCATATGCCTTCATTAGTAGAAGGGACTGATATTTCAGGAAAATTACGTCATGAACTTGCCAGCAAATGGGGCATGACTTCTAACGTTGTTATAGCTGGCGGCGGTGGCGACAATGCAATGTCGGCAGCCGGCCTTGGTACAGTGAAAGAAGGCGATGCATTTCTATCATTGGGGACATCTGGCGTCTTATTTGTTGGCAATGACAGTTACCGCCCCAAACCAGAAAGTGCAGTGCACACATTTTGTCATGCCCTTCCTGATACATGGCATCAAATGGGCGTTATTCTATCTGCCACTGACGCGCTTAATTGGCTTGCCAAGCTATTCGATACATCTCCCCAAGCCCTAACCGAGGAATTAGGTTCATCACTATCCAGCGCTAGTGCAACTACCTTCCTTCCTTATCTTTCGGGCGAAAGAACTCCGCACAATGATGCGCATATTCGTGGGGCATTTAAGGGACTAAGTCACCTGACCAATAGACAAGATATGACACGTTCTGTGCTAGAAGGCGTGTCCTACGCTTTTAAAGATTGCCAATCCGCGCTCGCGAGCACTGGTACCAAGATACAACATATTCTTGCTGTTGGAGGAGGCGCTAAATCCTCCTATTGGATTGAATTATTAGCGACAGTTTTAGATACGCCAATTGATATCACATTGGATGGAGATTTTGGCGCAAGCTTTGGCGCGGCGCGCATGGGAATGATTGCAGCAGAAAATGCGTCCCCTGCTTCAGTACTCACTAAACCAACAAACACAAAAACCATTGTCCCGAACACAAAATTCTCAGTTTCTCTGGAAGATGGATATCAAAAATATCGGGCGCTTTATCCGGCTATTAGGGAGATTTAGAATGAGCACAGGATTTTTCGGAGATATTCAAAAAACACCTTTTGAAGGACAAGGCTCTAAAAACCCTTTGGCTTTCAGACACTACAATCCAGATGAAGTGATTGCAGGCAAGCGGTTAGAAGATCATTTAAGGTTTGCAGTCTGTTACTGGCATAACTTTGCTTGGCCTGGTGGTGATCCTTTTGGAGGGCAAACTTTCGATCGCCCCTGGTTTCCTGATCGCATGTCCGACCCAATGGCTGCTGCGCACTTAAAGGCTGACGCTGCTTTTGAAATGTTTAGTGCCCTTGGGGTTCCTTATTTTTGTTTTCACGACGCCGATATCCGCCCTGAAGGACGTAATTTCGCTGAGAACACAAAAAACCTTGAAACAATGGTCGACTATCTCGAAGAGAAAATGGAGCTGACTGGCACCAAACTTCTTTGGGGTACGGCTAATCTGTTTTCTCACCGCAGATATATGGCGGGTGCCGCGACAAATCCCGACCCAGATGTATTCGCATTTGCTGCTGCGACAGTTCAGACCTGTATGGACGCAACAAAACGTCTGAACGGTGAAAACTATGTGTTGTGGGGCGGTCGCGAAGGCTATGAAACACTTCTCAATACAGACCTACCCCATGAAGACCAGCAAATGGGTCGCTTTCTAAATATGGTCGTGGAGCATAAGCATAAAATTGGATTTGAAGGCACGATACTGATCGAACCTAAACCGCAAGAACCTTCAAAACACCAATATGATTATGATGTCGCAACCGTCTATGGTTTCCTTGCGCGCCACGGTCTTGAAAAAGAAATCAAGGTCAACATTGAACAAGGGCATGCCATTTTAGCGGGGCATTCTTTTGAGCACGAAATCGCACTTGCAAATGCATTGGGAATTTTCGGTTCGATTGACATGAATAGGAATGATTATCAGTCAGGCTGGGATACAGATCAATTCCCCAATAATGTGCCCGAAGTCGCTCTCGCCTATTATGAAATTCTAAAAGGTGGCGGCTTTAAAGATGGTGGTACAAATTTCGATACGAAAGTTCGCCGTCAATCACTTGATCCACAAGATCTATTGATCGGTCATATTGGCGCTATGGATACATGCGCACGCGGTCTCAAAGCTGCTGTTGAAATGCTTGAGGATGGTAGCTTAGAAAGCAATAAGGCTACGCGCTATTCTGGCTGGAAGAATACGGACGCCTCAAAATATCTATCAGGCGATATGTCCCTATCGGATATAACCGCGAATGTTCTAAGCAAGGATATCAACCCTGAACCTGTTTCTGGCAAACAAGAATTACTAGAAAATATCGTCAATAGATTTGTATAAATCAATCCATTATGAGTGCAGCGCATTAGCTTTGCTCATAATGGGATACTTCTTATCTGTTGTTAGCTTACCTCTTGCCAAACTCTGCGTCAGAGCGCATTTAGTGCCTAATGACGCAAAACCCTTCTTCACATGGCGAAAACGGGAATATATCGGTAGACCCGATAGAAACTTCCGATGCCGCACAAACCGCTGATGAGAGCGATGTCAGCATCCTAACACTAGGATGCCGTCTGAACTCTTATGAGAGTGAAGTCATGCGCGGACATGCCGCCAAAGCTGGGTTGAATGATGCGATAATCGTCAACACATGCGCGGTTACCAATGAAGCCGTTCGCCAAGCGCGCCAGACAATACGACGCGCACGCAAGGACCGTCCAGAAACACCGATTATTGTCACAGGATGCGCAGCTCAAGTTGATCCCGATATGTTTGCGCAAATGCCAGAAGTCACGCGCGTCATCGGCAATAACGAAAAAATGCAGGAAGACACATTCAAGCCTGCCACTCTGCTAGATGGTGCCGCCCCTAAAGCAGCCGTCAATGATATCATGTCTGTTACCGAAACAGCTGGGCATCTCGTAGACGGACTAGAAGGTCGTGCACGCGCATTCGTACAGGTCCAAACGGGATGTGATCACCGCTGCACATTCTGTATTATACCATATGGCCGTGGTAACTCACGCTCTGTACCTGCTGGGGAAGTCGTTAGTCAGGTCCAGCAATTGGTCGCGAATGGGCATTATGAAGTCGTTATAACAGGTGTCGACCTGACATCATGGGGTGCCGACCTTCCTAATGCGCCTAATCTTGGGAACCTTGTCACACGTATTTTGAAGTTGGTGCCAGACCTCAAACAGCTTCGGCTATCTTCCATCGATGCAATCGAGATCGACGAGCAATTGTTCGACCTAATTGCGAATGAAAAACGTATCGCGCCTCATCTACATCTTTCGTTTCAGTCCGGCGATAATATGATCCTGAAACGCATGAAGCGTCGCCACTCGCGCGAAGATGCAATCAATCTTTGCCAACGCCTGCGCGCAGCACGTCCAGAGATATCATTTGGAGCAGACCTTATTGCGGGCTTTCCAACCGAAACAGACGAAATGTTTGCCAACACGATGGCGTGTGTCGATGAATGTGGTTTGGATTACCTACATGTCTTCCCCTACTCAGCGAGACCGGGAACACCAGCCGCGAGAATTCCACAGCTCAATGGTGACATCATAAAAGGCCGCGCCGCGAAATTACGCGAAAAAGGCACAGAACGCCTCGGCATGCGCCTTGACCGACATGTCGGAACAACTCAAGACGCATTAGTGGAAATGGGAGGACGTGCACGCCTTCCCGACTTTGCACCCATAAAAATCGAAGGGGATGCTCCCAAACCTGGCAGTATTGTTCAGTTGGAATTGCACTCTCATGACGGAAAAGACTTGATAGGACGTTTGCTATGATCCTGTGGTTCGGCAAGAAGAAGAAAAAAGACAAAAATTCTGGTGAAACACCTATTGAGCCAAATGCACCACAAGATGCAGGCATTGAACCTGCCGAAAAAACAGGTTCAGACCTTCCCAATATAGAGACGGCAGAAGATGTTCTAAACGCCCTTGCTGAAGACAAGGCACCAGAGAAAAAAGGCTTATTGGGCGGTCTTTTTGGATCAAAGAAAAAAGCTGCTGAAGAAGCGGCTATCGATGCCGAAGTTAAAGCTGACGTCGAGGACTATTTTAAAGACCCTTATGACGATAATGTTGTCGTTTCAGATGCACCTTTTAGAGACGATATCGTTGAAGAGGCTGCACCTTCGGAAATAGAATCCACGAAGGAAGAAGCAGGCGAATCTGAAGCTCCTGTCGAAGAGCCAGAAAAACCAAGCGTCGACGTCACAACATCTCAAGTAGAGACTGATACACTAGACGCCACTGAGGACGCTACATCAATTGATGAATCGCCTATAGAAGCGATAGTCGAAACAGTCGAAGAACCTGCTGATACAGAAGCAGAAGCAGAAGCAGAAGCAGAAGCAGAAGCAGAAGCAGAAGCAGAAGCAGAAGC
>CAYGPZ010000015.1:0-77463 GCA_964352025.1 uncultured Hyphomonadaceae bacterium | reverse complement strand
AATACAACAAACCACCCTCACGGGTGGTTTTTGCGTTTCTAGCATTTGGTTAGTGGGCGATTTGGAGGCTTATCGTTTGTTGGATGTGTCATTCCATTAGCGCTAAAGTCTCTAGGCGAGAGGTGCCTCAATACTGATCAAACATGCGTAACCCCACCGCATTTGTATGATTTTACTTATTAAGGGAGTGGGCTTTCGTTGAAAATTGGTCTGCTAGCTGTCTGGATGAGAGTGTCAGCTAGTGGGAGCACCATGCCTAAACACCCTTATGAAAGCTTGTTCTATCTCCCTGAGGGTGTGGTTGGAAATGTTGGCAATCAACTACAATCTATGCTGAGTAAAATTGTGTTGGATGGGGTGCATCCCAGTGACTGTCCTTTGCCTTCCAGCCGGCGTTTAGCTGCGCAGCTAGGTGTGGCGCGTTCAACGGTCTCTGAGGCGTATTCGGAATTGGTTGAGCGTGGTTTGCTTATTTCCAAGGAGCGAAGTGGGTATTTTATCAATCCACGGGCCAGTCAGGAAATGAATTCTGTATCGTACGAAAAATCAAAGGCTTATGAGGATAAGCCATTTTCGAAGGTGAATATAAACTGGGATAATCGTCTAAAAACGTCGACAGTCGAAAATCAAAATATTGAGAAGCCTAAAGATTGGCTTGATACAAAATACTGTTTTGTGTCTGGTCAGGTAGACCCCGCATCTTTCCCAATCGCCGAATGGCGCAATTGTTCACGAGAATCCTTAGGCATGGTCTCGGTGAATGGTTGGGTTGGTGACAGTATTGTTGAAGATTGTGACAAGCTGGTTGAACAAATCCGCCAACGTTTACTACCAAGGCGAGGGATCGTTGCCAGCGAAGATGAGATATTGGTAACGCTTGGCGCTCAAAACGCATTGTTTTTATTGGCTACAGCTTTGTTGAATAGACAAAGCGTTATGGGAATAGAAAATCCCGGCTATCCGGATGCCCGTAATACATTTGCTCTACATACAGACAATATCCAGAATATTCCGATAGATAACAACGGAATATGTCTGACAGAGTCTTTAGAAAACTGTGATTGTGTTTACGTCACTCCCAGCCATCAAGCGCCTACGACAGTGACCATGCCAATGGAGAGGCGACGCGGTTTGCTCGATATGGCGCAGAAAAATGACTTCCTTATTATTGAAGATGACTATGATAGCGACGTAAATTTTGATGCGCGACCGTTACCGGCGTTGAAATCAATGGATGAATCCGGGCGGGTGATCTATTGCGCCAGCTTGTCCAAAACATTGGCTCCGGGGTTACGCATTGGGTTTGTTGTCGGGTCTAAGCCCTTGATAGATGAATTGCGTGCTTTACGGCGCATGGTGCTGCGTCATCCACCTACCAACGCGCAACTAACCTTGTCCTATTTTCTAGCACAGGGAAGCTATGATGCTTTGGTTTTACGGCTACGCAAAACCCATAAGCGTCGATGGCAAATTTTGCACAATGCGATGCTAAAGCACCTGAAATCATGTCGTCCCATGCCGGTTTATGGTGGCTCATCCGTATGGATTGAGGGTCCAAAAAATTTGGATTGTCGGGAGTTAGCTGAAGCTGCACATGAAGCTGGGATTTTGCTTGAGCCGGGCGCGGTATATTTTGATCAGCCAGAAACGCCATGTCCATGGTTTAGACTTGGTGTGTCTGTGATCGAAGATGAATTAATTGAGCCGGGGATTATCGCGCTTGAAAAATTGATTGTGTCTTTGGTCAAGGACAAGAGCAAACTTCGTGTGTCTATAGATTGAGTTCAATCTTTTGCGCGGGAAGTATTGAAAACTCAACATTGTCTTGGGCTGGTTGTCTTTTGTGGCGGCAGTCAGCCATCAATGATCCGCTACAACATCAATCTTCGAAAAGTCAAAGAACCACGCACCTATTAGCTGGATCGAGCTGAGCCAGTTAGTGCCAGTAAGCGATATTGAACTAGGCCAGTGCAGAGAAAGTTTGATTTCTAGCTAGATGATTGATGGATATCTTAGCAATTGTGAAATTGCCGATAAAATTGGGCCAACGACACAATGTCTATTTTAGTCAATTGGTTGTCGTGAAAATGCAAGATGTTCTAAATATTTGTAAGAAAGTGTTTTTCGTTCAGGAAAACATCAGTCTTGATTCTCACATCAATTCGATTGTGCAGCCCGTAACGACTGCAGTTTCTCAGTTCATCT
The DNA here is from genome assembly GCA_964352025.1 of uncultured Hyphomonadaceae bacterium. GTDB lineage: Bacteria > Pseudomonadota > Alphaproteobacteria > Caulobacterales > Hyphomonadaceae > Hirschia. The sequence goes on along the minus strand of CAYGPZ010000015.1, from coordinate 75,258 downwards.
TTTTCTCCGTTGATATTGGAGGCGCTAAAGTGCCTTTGATAGTGATGTGGCTGATTGCCGGCGCTTTGTTTTTTACAGTGTATTTGCGCTTCATAAATCTACGCGGATTTCTCCATGCACTAAAGCTTGTCATGCCTAAGCGTCGAGACCCTAAAATACCGGGAGAAGTCTCTCATTTTCAAGCGCTTTCCGTAGCTGTTTCGGGGACTGTCGGCATCGGAAATATTGCCGGTGTTGCCATTACACTTAGCATAGGTGGACCGGGGGCAACTTTTTGGGTGATCGTCGCAGGACTTATTGGAATGACGACGAAATTCATAGAGTGCACGCTTGGTGTGAAGTATCGGGAGGTCGGTGAAGACGGCACGGTCAGTGGTGGCCCGATGTATTATTTGCACAAGGGGCTGGCGGCGCGCGGCATGCCAATTTTTGGTCGTTGTTTAGGTGTCTTCTATGCGGCGAGTATTGTTATTGGGTGTCTGGGAATAGGCAATATGTTTCAGGCCAATCAAGCTGTTGCTCAGTTACAGGTTGTTTTTGGAGGTGAGACAGGTCCCTTGGCAGGCCGTAACTGGATGGTTGGTCTTGCCATGGCGGTTGTTGTCGGTGCGGTGATTATTGGGGGAATTCGAGGAATCGCGCGTATCGCTGACAAAATCGTGCCTTTTATGATGCTGATTTATATCGCTGGCGCTCTATTCGTCATCGGGGCGAATATAACGAAAATACCTGACGCTTTCCTATTGATTTTCCAGAATGCTTTTTCACCAGAAGGCATGGCGGGTGGGATGGTTGGCGTGATGATCATCGGCTTTCAACGTGCTGTGTTTTCGAATGAAGCCGGGCTGGGTTCATCTTCCATCGCACATGCGGCAGTGCAGACGAAAGATCCGCTGACAGAGGGCTTTGTAGCGCTTCTTGAACCATTCATTGATACCGTGATTGTGTGTACTCTAACTGCTCTTGTCCTAATCTTAGCACTGGATGTTGATACGATAACCGGTGGTGGATTGGCGGGTATCGAATTAACAACGCATGCCTTTGAACAGGAAATTCCGGGGTCGACCCTTATATTAAGCGTCATAGCCTTCCTTTTCGCATTTTCAACAATGATTGCTTGGGCCTATTACGGCCAACGTGGATGGATTTATCTGTTTGGACGCAAGGCGTCGATTTTGCAGATTTTTAATCTGGTCTTTTGCGTGTTTATCCTCATCGGTGCAACGACCCAGCTTAGTGCTGTATTAGATTTTGCGGACGCAATTATCTATGTGATGGCGCTGCCGAATGTGCTTGGTCTGTTTATCATGGCACCTGAGGTGAAGCAGGACCTTAAAGCTTATTGGGAACGCGTAAACAGCTCCTAATAAGCTGTTTCTCCAATATTTTAGCTCTGACCTCAAGAAGAGCACTCACTTAAAAAATGAATAGGAAGGATTGGACAATGACTGATCAGGAAACATGCGCAACTTTGCACGCGGTATTCGAAGCATTTAACAAACACGATATTGACGGTGTCATGCAGGCTTTTGCAGACGATTGTGTTTTTTACCCCGTTGCAGGTAGCGAAGCCTTTGGAGCTAAAATTGAAGGCCGGGACAATATTGCCGCTGCTTTTGTGAAAGTCTGGACTGATATGCCAGATGCGCAATGGGCCAATCACACGCATTTTGTGGCGGGTGCTCGCGCTGTGTCTGAATGGCTCTTTATCGGCACAAACGCTGAAGGTATTCGTATTGAAGCTGAAGGAGCCGATTTATTTCAGCTAGCAGACGGCAAAATTGCGGTGAAACAAGCTTTCCGAAAATCTCGTCCACCTTTCAAAGTGACTGATGATCCAGTGGAGGCCAACAATGGGATTTGAGCCTTTAAATCCATATGAGCCAACCTACGATCCGTTGTGCGATAAATCCCCAGGGCTGGGGCGAAATTATGCACCGACATATTGGATAGATACTGCTGGAAGTCCGCCTGACGATGATGGACCGGTCTCATCCGATTTTGAGGCCGACATTGTGGTGATTGGGTCGGGCTATACCGGACTATCTTGTGCGTTGCATTTAGCGCAGGATCATGGGCTCAAAGCTGTTGTACTTGAAGCCAATGGTGTGGCTTGGGGATGTTCTAGCCGGAATGGAGGGCAGGCCCAAATTTCTACAGGTCGGCTGTCACGGTCTGAATGGATAAAACGCTGGGGGCTTGATACGGCCATTCAGATGCATACTGAAATGAAGGATGCAGCTGAACGTTTTCGAGGACTGATTACCTCTGAGCATTTTGATTGTGACCCACAGTATGGTGGACACTATTACATCGCGCATTCGCCAGCTGTTTTGCCTCGACTTAAGAAAGAAACCGAACTTTTCAATTCAACTTTTGGATATGGGGTTCGGATGATTTCCGAAAGTGAATTGAAGTCTGATCATGTGAATGACCAAGAAGCATGTGGAGCGATGTGGGAACCTGATGGAATTGGAATTCATGCTGCTAAATTGGCTTTTGGATATCTAAAAGCTGCCCGAGCATTAGGTTGCAAAGTTCATACGAGTAGTCCGGTGACGGGCTGGCGTACGGAAAATGGAAAGCAGATTTTGTACACACCCGGTGGTACAGTCACAGCACGTAAGGTTTGTGTTGCGACTGGTGGATATACCTCACCGGGACTAAATCCGCATACGTCTAATCGTTTATTGCCAATTCTATCAAATTCAATCGTGACACGTCCATTGACTGATAGCGAATTGGAAGCGTGCGGGATTAAAGTAGGCTCACCCTTAACTGATACACGTATCCTACGCCATTATTACAGACTACTGCCGTGCAAGCGGCTGCAGATTGGCAGTCGGAGTGCGATCACAGGAAAGGGCGCGCCCGATCCACAGCATTTAGAAGTACTGAAGCAGGGTTTGTATCGCAAATTCCCCGTTTTGACGGGAATAGAGCTAGATTATTCATGGTGGGGATGGGTTGATGTCAGTCATGACATGATGCCGCGTATATTCCAGCCGGACAAAAATTCAGGAATATATTATGCGCTTGGATATGGTGGGAATGGTGTCATGTATTCCGCCCAAGCAGGGTATCATCTGGCCAATCTGGCGATGGGAAAAACCGAAGGCATGAACCTGCCAATCTTCAAATCTCCATTGCCACACTTTGGTGTTCTAACTCCGTTTCGACGGTTGGGGCAGCGTTTTTCTTATGTCTGGTACGGGATGAAAGACAGAGCAAGGGGCAATCCAAATGAAATAGACATAGATAAGGTGAGGAATTAAAAATGGGCAGAATTACAATACCGAATATTTCGCAAACGAAAAAAGACTCCCATCAGGTCGTTCAAGAGTGGTTGGAACTTCTAACTGGGCGCAATCTGGTGAATGGCGAATTGGTTCAAACACCTGAAACCCTTGCAGTCATAAACCCTGCGACAATGACTAAGATAGGACAGGCTGCTGCCAGTGGTGCTGAAGAGGTTTCAAGCGCTGTAGATGCCGCAAGTGTAGCACAAACTGGATGGGCTGAGCTTTCGGCTAGACAACGCGGTCGTTTGCTTGCTGATGCTGGAAAATTGATTCTAGAACATGCGGAAACTCTATCCGTTCTGCTAGCAATGGAAACCGGAAAGGCGATCAAAACCGAATGTCGCGGTGAAGTCGCGGTGACTGCTGATTTAGCGAATTTTTATGGTGGACTTGCATCGGAGCTAAAGGGACAAACAATCCCCTTTGATCCTAAAGTGCTCGCAATGACTGTAAGGGAACCTTTAGGGGTCGTAGGCGCTATCGTTCCTTGGAATGTGCCTGTCTTGCTGACACTTCTGAAAATTGCACCAGCTCTCGCTGCGGGTAATTCCGTTGTCGTGAAAGCCTCTGAGGAAGCACCTTTCACGACGATCGCGGTTGGAGTTCTTATGGATAGTGTTCTACCAAAAGGAGTATTGAATGTTGTCTGCGGGACTGGTGTCGATTGCGGAGCGCCATTGTGTGCCAACGAGAAAATCGCAAAAATCACCTTTACCGGATCAGAAGCTGTTGGCGAGACCATCTATAAAGCCGGTGCCAGCCGGATCGTTCCAGTAAGTCTTGAATTGGGTGGCAAAAGCCCGATGATTGTCTGTTCTGATGCAAATCTAGACAAAGCAGTTGACGGTGCGGTTAAAGGCATGCGGTTTACGCGACAAGGCCAAAGCTGTACCGCTGCAAGTCGGATTTATGTCCATGCTGACTTGTATGAGTCATTCGTTTCAAAGCTGAAGGCAGAATTGGACAATCTTGTCATTGGTGACCCTCTGGACGAAACGACGGATATTGGAACCATTATTTCTGCCAAACAAAAGAAGACGATTGAGAAATATATCACTTTGGCAGAAGACACATCGGGCGTGACGGTAGAACGGTGCTCAAGCTTACCCGAGTTCGGCGCAACTTCCGGATCGGATATTGTCAGTGACTTATTTATGCGCCCCATGCTTGTTTTGGGGGCGGCTCATGACAGTCCGCTCGTTCAAGAAGAAATTTTTGGTCCAGTGACATGTATAATCCCTTGGGAAGATTATGACGAAGTCATTGAGATGGCCAATGGGACCCATTATGGGTTGGCGGCAACGGTGTGGACTAACACCTTGTCCGTTGCTCTAGATGCCACAAAACGGATAAATTCAGGTTATGTGCAAGTTAATCAAAACCTCACTATCCAACCCAATTTGAGCTATGGAGGTTTCGGTCGTTCAGGCCTGGGAAGAGAAGCGTCTTTGGAGGCAATGATCGAGCACTTTACAAGAAGCAAAACGATTGCAATTGCGATGGAATAAACGCGTCTGTCTCGATTGTTTAAATCGGGTAGTGATTGTTATACAAACTATAAGAATGGGCGATCCTTTAACGGGTCGCCCATTTTTTTATGTCTGGTTTGGTCTAGTTAAATTGCTTAGTATTCAAGACCAAAAGATATCCTAAAACTCTGGCAAACTCGATTGGTTAAAGTCCTGCCAACCCGTTCAAACCTGCTGCAATGGCGACACCAAAGAGGACGAGGATTGAAGTCAATCTGTGGCGGGCATTGCTGGTGTTTTGAAATAGCCGGCTTCCGAGCAAATTCCCAAGATATACAATGGGTAAAAGTAGCACGGCTTTTAGAACCGTTTCGAAGTCAAAAAAGCCTGCGATCAGATACATTATTGCGGATAAGGATGAGCAAACAAAGAAAAAGATTAGCATTGTAGCTCTGCTTGTTCGCGCTTCAAAACCGCTTGAAAGAAAATAAATCACGGCTGGAGGTCCGGGCATAGCGACAAGTCCACTAAATGCTCCGGAAAAAAATCCGTAAATCGTAGCAATACCCGGCGCTTTTTTTCGAGAGGGGCTTTTCGGCGGGATGAGGAGAGAAAAAGCTGCGATAAAAACGAGCACCGCAATGACAATTCGTATGATATCGGGGTCAAGATATTGAAGCAGGTAAACACCGAGAGGAATTCCCAATACCGTCCCGGGTAGCATCCATTTTAAAGAGCGGGTGTCGATATCTTTTCTAAGGGAAATCATATCGTGAAATCCAAAGAAGAATTGTATCAGCGTTACGATCAGAACAGCTGATTGCGCAGAGGTAACAAGGCTAAGCAGGGGAACAGCGGCGAGCGCAAAACCAAACCCAGTATAACTTCTCAAAATAGCGGAAATGGCAATCACGCCAGCATATGTAGAAAAATCTAATAGATCAAACATTTGACGTTTATCTTTTTGTATCAGGCAGGTTTAATTTGCTTGAAACATGCTTTTAAGTCTCGTGCATCTGCAAGCAAAAATACCATCTGGTCCGGTGGAAACCATATATCTGGCTGATAAAGATTTAGAGGATAACGTCGATGACTGCACCAGCATTGGCTAAATGCCTTAGATCACACTTAACTGCTCTCTGCCTTTAGGCCAAAGCGAAATAAATCAGATATTTTGTCACCCAATTCCTGAGAGGTGTATGCGCTTTCTTGAGGCAACCATTTGGGAATCCAACCAATGGCACCGCCTATAATATGTGTCACCATTTCAGTGTGACAGGGACGGGCGACCTTGTCGGCTATTCCTTTTTCAAGGATTTGCGCGATGGTATGGTTTTGTACCTTTGCCCTTTCTTGGAGGCGGTTGCGTGTGTCGATGAAGAGTGAACCAAAGCCCGGTTGTGGCATTAGCGGAGATATATTGTCGACCTGAGCCTGAATGTTCAGATGAGCATTTGTTTGGACAATATCTAATGTATTGCCATCAACCGACGTTGAAGCAGCTACAAACCGATCATAGAGGTCAAATGATCGCTCATAACATTGGGTAATCAGGTCCGATTTGTCTTCAAAGTAGTGATACAGGACACCCTTGCTGACACCAATTTGGGCTGCAATTTCGTCAATGGATGTGGCTTCAATTCCGTTTCTATTAAATAGCTTTGAGGCTGTTTTTAGTACACTTTGAAACTTCATTGCAGCCGATTGTTTAGGGTCGAAAATGTTCGTGTACTGGTCTTCATAGTCATGAGCCGAAAGCCTGCAGACAAATGCACTTGATCTGTCACATGCCAAGCCATTTGTAATGAGGTCTATAAGTGTTTTCTGGGCATTCAGGCGGACTTGAGAATGTTGTTTGCTGGATGACCATTGAGGGAGTAATTGAGCCCACGCCAACATCCCCAAAATAGATTGGCCAGCTATAACAGCATCACAATCGCGAATGCTCCCGTCTTTTATCCCGTCAGTTATGAATTCAATGAGACGCATATTATTCGTCGTGTTCAAGTTCCGAATTACATCAGCGATTTTGTCATCTAATGAATTGATTTCAGTAAGTACGGCTGTGGGCGCGCGTTCAGGAGTGAGGGTGTGTTTGATGAATTCAATGGTTCGCTGAAGTCCATTTGCAGCTTTTTGTGCGTTATCCAAATCGTCCGCTGTTAGTTGGCAAGATCGCATATAACTTTGATAGACCAACTCGTTCCGGTTATCGATGTAGTGATAAATCGATGCGCGCGCGATACCTAGCTCTTCAGCTAGCTGTCCCAGGCTTGTGCCAGATATCCCTCTTTCGTTGAAAAGTTGAGTCGCTTTCGTAATAAGCTCTTCGCGCCTCTTTATTCGTTTTGAAGGGCGGCCAGATTGCTTTTTGCTCGTCATTTCCGTCAGCGCATTTTGGGGAGGTTTTTTCATATTCTGTCTTATGGTGTCGCTAAATACTTATTATTTTAAGTGTGGCGTTTATCAAATTCGTCCGTCCATAAATCTCTCAACTTTCTAATCTGTTTAGGAGTAAGGTATTCGGTAATGGCTTCATTTCTTTGGCTATATTCGAACCTGTTCCACTTTTAAGATAGTATACGTAAAGCGAGATTCTATATTTTCGTTAGCGACCACTATCATTTTTGAACGTTAAGTTCAACGCTAGTGATTTGAAGTTGAAAAAATCTGATTGTCGTCAAAATTGTAGGTGTCTTCACATGATCTGACAGACTCTAAGACAGGGCTGGTCTATCGAATTCTTTACGTAACGTCATAGTCATGTTTCATACTTTTGTGTTGAAAATGTCGTTGACAGATAGCTAAGCGTGCTCTTACTTTGGGTGTAAAGCGTGTGTCGATTATGGCTGTAAGTTGCGTTGATGGGCGCGCATGCCTCTATCCGTCACCTTCCGGATTTCCGACACGCAATGTGAATTGGACGCAATTCAAGCATCACTTTGAACTCAGAGGTCGATCATGACGTTACCAGCTACTTTTCTTCAAATGTTCTCTACGGTGACACCTGAGGGTGAGCTAAGAATGGAGCTTGTCGAGAAAGACATGCCGACTCCAAAATCAAATCAGGTGATTATTCAAATCGAGGCAACACCGATCAATCCTTCTGACTTGGGTGTGATGTTTGGATGGGCGGATATGTCCAAAGCGACGTCATCGGGAGAAGGAGTGAGTAAAGTTTTAAGCGCTCCAGTCCCGTCTAAAAGTATGCGCATTATGAAGGCCCGTGTTGGAAAGCCATTAGCGGTTGGAAATGAAGGTGCCGGAACAGTTGTGGCGGCCGGAGACGATGCTTATGCGCAGAGTTTAATTGGCAAAACAGTCGCTGTTCTGGATGGGAATCTTTATGCGCAGTATCGCTGTGTTCCTGCGGCTGCATGTCTACCTTTATTGCCTGAAAATACCGCTAAAGATGGTGCGTCTAGCTTTGTGAATCCTTTGACTGCTCTGTCTATGGTTGAAAATATGCGGATGGATGGACATACAGCGCTGGTGCATACCGCAGCCGCATCAAATTTGGGTCAGATGCTAAACCGTATTTGTCAGGCTGATGGCATAGATCTCGTCAATATTGTTCGCAAACCGGAACAGGAAAAAGTATTGCGAGACTTGGGTGCCAAATACGTCGTCAATTCAAGCTCTGACAGTTTTATGTCCGACCTTATTGAGGCAGTTCACGAAACAGGAGCGACATTGGCCTTTGATGCTACAGGCGGAGGGACGCTTGCCTCCAGTATTCTGACTGCGATGGAAGCGGCTGCGGCGCGCACACCGGGGGCTTATAGCATCTATGGTTCTATCAAGCACAAACAAGTTTATCTTTATGGAAGCTTGGATAACGAGCCAACATCACTGACGCGATCTTACGGAATGGCGTGGGGTGTCGGCGGGTGGTTGCTCATGAACTTCTTGGCGCGAGCTGGAGAGAATGTTGCCGCTAAGTTGCGCAAACGCGTTGCTACAGAATTGAAGACGACTTTTGCAAGCCATTACACACAAGAGATCTCGTTAGTTGATGCCTTAAATGCAGATGTCGTGGCGTGTTATAATGCGAAGACAACAGGCGAAAAATTCCTGATCTGTCCGCAAAAATAAGCTTGCAAATTGTGAAGTGAATTCATTTGTGAAGCATCAATCTTCGCAAATTTCCGAAATGAAGAAGTATTGTGAGGCTGCCAGATGACTCAGACAGAACGTGTTTTTATCACAGGTGGTGGAGCTGGCTTAGGAAAAGCTTTAGCGCTCGCTTTCGCGAAACGTGGTGCAAAAGTCTGTATTGCAGATATCGATGAAGCCACCGGCAATTCAACACTTGCAGAATTACAGGTCATTTCTCCTGAAGCAGCGTTTTTGCATTGCGATGTGCGTTCTATCGATGATTTTAAATCGGCGTCGGATTGGTTGGTTCACAATTGGGGAGGTATCGACCTTGTTGTCAACAATGCTGGTGTCGCCCAAATGGGGCCGATCGATAAGTCATCCATAGATGATTGGAACTGGATTATCGATATCAATATTCTTGGAATTGTGCGCTCAACTCAAACATTTCTAGACGTTATGCGAAATCAGGGTGGTGGACGGTTTTTGAATATTGCTTCAATGGCCGGATTTTTATTCATGCCAAATTCTGCTGCATATAATGCAACTAAATCTGCCGTCATAGCGATTTCAGAAACACTTATGCTTGAGTTGGAAAAAGACAATATTCAAGTTCAGGTGGCCTGTCCGGCATTTTTTAGAACTAATCTAGCAAAAAATATGCGCGCATCTGATGCGGCGAGCGCGCAGATATCTAAGAGATTGGTCGAACGGGCGCGTATAGGTGCTGATGAAATCGCTGAGTCCATTATCACTGGATTATACAATGACGCCGAGCACATCTTCACTCACTCTGATGCTGAGGAAACGTTGAACGCCAAGCGGTCAATGCCTTTTGCTGACTTCCTTGAGATGATGCGGGCGCACTTGAAACAACTGGGTAAGCGCATGTCGAGTCCGGAAAATGAAAAATAGGCCAATCTTTGTAGATTGATCCAAGGAAATTGCTTTATGTCCCTGATTACTAACCGTCGCGATCTTGATTTCTTAATGTATGAATTTCTAGATTTAGATACACAATTGGCGACGAGCCGATATCAAGATTATGACCGTGAAGCAGTCAGTGCAATTTTGGACACCGCGCAAGCGATTGCTGAAGATAAATACTTGCCAAGTGCTGCTAAGCTTGATGCAAACGAACCGACATTTGACGGACAAACAGTTTCCATAATCCCAGAAGTTAAAGAGGCACTTGATGCCTTTACCGAGGCCGGTCTGTTTGCGGCGGGTTTTGATGAAGATGTCGGCGGCGCACAATTGCCGGCATTAGTGAACCTAGCTGTGGGCGGTATGTTTTCAGCTTCTAATTTGGGGATATCGGGATATTCTTTTCTGACTATTGCAGCTGCGAACATGCTGAATACTGTGGGAAGTGAAGAGCAAAAACGTATCTTTATGGAGCCAATGTTAGAGGGGCGTTGGTTTGGAACGATGTGTTTGTCCGAACCGCAAGCTGGATCATCATTGTCGGATATTCGCACCAAAGCGACCCCAACTGATGAGGGGCATTATTTGATCGAAGGGTCCAAAATGTGGATCTCTGGTGGAGATCACAACCTCTCTGAAAATATAGTCGAAATGGTATTGGCTAGATTACCTGACGCGCCTCCCGGAGTGAAGGGGATTTCGCTTTTCATTGTTCCTAAGTATCGCGTCAACGAGGATGGTAGTTTAGGTGCTAAAAACGATATTGCCCTTGCTGGCCTCAATCACAAAATGGGACATCGCGGAACGACCAATTGTCTTCTGAGTTTTGGTGAGAATGGTGATTGTTATGGATACCTTGTTGGCAAGCCAAATGAGGGCTTGAAGGGTATGTTCCACATGATGAACGAAGCTCGCATCGGAGTGGGCTATGGTGCAGCGATGTGTGGGCTTGCTGGGTTTTTGTATTCTACAAAATATGCCAGCGAGAGAAAGCAGGGAAGGCATCCTCAAGATAAAGATCCAACGGCTCCTCAAATTCCAATTATTGAGCACACTGACGTAAAACGATTATTGCTCGCGCAAAAAGTCTATGTCGAAGGTGCGTTGGGGTTATTATATTATGCGACTTGGCTGATAGATCAGCAAAAATTGGTCGACAGTCCTGAAGAGCAACGACGCATTGCTCTATTGCTGGAAATACTCACTCCAATCGCGAAATCTTGGCCGTCTGAATTCTGCCTTGAGGCGAATAAACATGCCATTCAGGTCCTTGGCGGTTATGGGTATACGCGTGAGTTTCCGGTGGAGCGGTTTTATCGGGACAATCGCCTAAATCATATTCATGAAGGTACCCACGCTATTCATGGTTTGGATTTGTTAGGGCGCAAAGTTGTAATGAAAAATGGCGCTGCTTTAGAAGCGCTATTACATGAGTTCAAAGAAACATATTCGTCACTCGAAGCAGATCCATATCTATCGACATATGCAAAAGCGTTATCAGGTGCTGCCAGCAAACTTCAGCATGTGACACAGACAGTATTGGCCTGTGATAATCTAAATGTTCAATTGGCAAATGCTACGACTTATTTGGATGCTTTTGGGCATGTCGTATTGGCTTGGATTTGGTTGAGACAGGCAGAAAAAGCCAAGGAAGGGCTCAAGCCGGCTTCGGGAGGTGAAAAAGCCTTTTATGAAGGCAAACTCTCTGCTTGTCGTTTCTTCTTCCGGTATGAACTTCCCAGGGCTCTTGTTCAGTTAGATCTAGTGGCAGACCTTGATGATACTTGCCTCAACTTAGCTCCTGAGCAATTGGCAGGCCCTATTGAGTAGGAATGTCTGCGGACACCAGCCCTGTTGCGTTTGAGTTCGACAATACCGCGAATAACAAGATAAACTTCCACTATTGGAGCAAGTTAACCAAAGTTTCTCTTCTAATGCTCGCATGTTGAATTGTTGCTTAGTGCAGTGCCAATTTTACTAGCTTGAGAGACGCAACTGGTTCATTTTTTTGAGTGTTTTGATAAATAAATCAATTATTGATCGGGCGCTAATTAAGTAATTGAAAAATATAGATTATCTTAAAATATGATATTGTGATCTGACCAATGTATAGCAAATATCGAAGAGAATTTATCTACCGCTTCGATCATACCTTCCGTAGCGGATAGTTTCATTACTTTTGAAAGTGTGAAATATTCTCGAAAACGAATTATTCGACACATAAGTATTTTGAAAAACTATACCGATGCTAATCGCCGTCGGTATAGTTCTCAGTAAAATATATGAATGTCTTGATTTAGAGGGACCAGCCATATGGATCTTACATTTACTCAAGAGAATGAAGAATTTCGTGACGAAATTCGTACGTTTCTTGATGAGCATTGGCCCTTGGAAAAACGTCAGGCCAAGGCTGCTCAAGTAGGAGATAGTCCTGAGGAATACGTCGCATGGCATAAGACACTGGCTAATAAAGGCTGGATCGCGCCTTCTTGGCCCAAAGAATATGGCGGCACGGGTTGGACACCAACTCAGAAGTATATTTTCGCAGAAGAAATGGCGAAAGCAGAGACTTTTGGAGTGTTGCCGTTCAATATAGGCATGGTTGGGCCTGTCATTTATTCTTTTGGGAATGAAGAGCAAAAGAAACGGTTTTTACCTCCCACGTTAAACTGTGACATTTGGTGGTGCCAAGGTTATTCGGAGCCGGGTTCAGGGTCGGACCTTGCGTCGCTAAGTACCAAGGCGGTGCGGGATGGGGATCACTATGTAGTCAATGGAACTAAGACTTGGACCACATTGGCGCAGTATGCTGATTGGATCTTTTGTTTGGTGCGAACTGATCCAAACGTGAAACAGCAAGCGGGTATTTCCTTTCTGCTCATCGACATGAAGACACCCGGTGTCACCGTTCGTCCAATCATCACGATGGGCGGCGACCATGAAGTGAATGAAGTCTTCCTAGAAAATGTGCGTGTGCCGGTAGAAAACCTGATTGGTGAAGAAAACAAAGGTTGGACATACGCAAAATTCTTATTGATGCACGAGCGATCAGGTATTGCCGGGACACATGTGTGTAAAAAAGCACTATCTCGTTTGCGTGAGGTCGCTAGCGATAAAAGTCTTTATGGTGATGCGCCTATTCTAATGGATGATGCAGAGTTTCGGCGTAAAGTCGCTGAGATCGAAATGGACTTAATGGCTCTAGAGTACACTGAACTTAGAGCACTCGCCGGTGAAGAGGCAGGTAAAGGTCCGGGAGCTGAGAGCTCTATTCTGAAAATTCGCGGGACCGAATTACAGCAACGTATTTCTCATTTGTCTGTGGAAGTTGCGGGCTATTACGCCATGCCATTCCAGCGCGGGTTGACGGGCAATGAAAGACCTTCTGGTCCAGATCACACAGTTGATGCAGCTGCAGGATATTTCAATAAACGTAAGACCTCCATTTATGGCGGATCAAACGAAATCCAGCGCAACATCATCGCAAAAGCAATTCTGGGGCTCTAGGGCAAAGGTTCGAGGAAAGATTATGGATTTTTTGTTCACCGAAGAACAGGACATGTTCAGAGATTCAATCTCGCGCTATGTCCGTGAAAAATATGATTTTGAAACACGTCAAAAGATAGTTGAATCTGAGGCTGGATGGAGCCGTCAGGTCTGGTCCGATTTTGCTGAAATGGGCTTGCTTTCTGTACCGTTTGCCGAAGAATATGATGGCCTTGGCGGTAGCGCAGTTGATTCCATGTTGATTATGGAGGAGCTGGGAAAAGGAAATGTTGTCGAACCATTCCTACCTACGATCGTTCTTGCTGGTGGTGTGTTGGCAGAAGTCGGCGGCGAACAAGCTCAATCGATTATTCCACAAATAGCAAGCGGTAGCCTGATTGTTGGATTTGGAGTTGCGGAACCTAGAAGTCGGTTCGATCTAAATCACGTCGAAACATACGCCAAGAAAGTAGGCGAAAAATACATTCTTAATGGTCGCAAATCGGTTGTACTAGCTGCTTCAATTGCTGACAAAATTATCGTTTCTGCGCGTACTGAGGGGCAAACTCGGGAAGAGGATGGCATTAGCTTGTTCGTTATCGATACAGATGCTGAAGGTGTCAGTATCGAAAGCTATTCAACGATAGATGGACGTAGCGCCGGTGATGTGGAGCTCGACAATGTTACGGTGAGTGCTTCATCTCTATTGGGCGTTGAGGGTAAAAGCTTGCCAATCATCGAGAAAGTTGTCGATGCAGGTATTGCTGCAGTCGCAGCTGAAGGCGTGGGCATTTGCCATGTCATGACAGAGTTGACGACGAAGTATTGTCGTGACCGCAAACAGTTTGGCGTTTCAATCGCGAAGTTTCAGGTTCTACAGCATGCCATGGTCGATATGTTGATCCATACCGAGGAACTGACATCGATGGCTTATCTCGGGACTTTGAAGTTGGATGAGCTTGCACATGAGCGGAAGAAGTATCTTTCCGCAGTGAAAGTGCAATTAGGCAAAGCTGTAAAGTTCTGCGGTGAAACAGCAGTCCAGCTACATGGTGGTATGGGAATGACCGAAGAAATGGCCATTGGTCACTACTTCATGCACGCCACGATGTTGGATGTTTTGTTCGGAAACCTCGCTTTCCATCGCAAAAGATATGAAAGCCTTATGTAGGGGACGTGGAATGATAACCCTTACAGAACTACAGTCCAAGATTGGTGACGTGCTTGGAACGTCTGAATGGATAGAAATCAGTCAGGATCGTATCAATAGGTTTGCTGATGTAACCGAAGATCACCAGTTTATTCATTTGGATGCCGAAGCTGCAGCTAAAACACCATTTGGCGGAACGATTGCACATGGTTTTCTTACACTCTCCTTAATGAGTAAAATGAGTGAAGATGCAATGCCAGTTCTGGATGGTATTGCGATGGCGGTGAATTATGGATCGGACAAGGTTCGCTTCATTCATCCTGTTCGGTCTGGAAGCCGTATTCGTGGACACTTCAAATTGTTGAGTGTGGATGTGAAATCTCCTCAACAAATCCTGCTCAAATGTGAGGGAAGTGTAGAAATTGAAAACATCGAAAAGCCTGCATTGATTGTCGAGATGCTCACGATGCAATTCTTGAAATAATAAAACTCGGGACATACCAATTATGAGTAAACTAGATTTCACAGGACAAGTCGCAATCATCACTGGGGCAGGTAATGGCTTAGGTAAGAGTCACGCACTTGAGCTTGCCCGTCGTGGAGCCAAGATTGTTGTGAACGACCTTGGTGGCGCGCGAGACGGAACAGGTGGTTCCTTATCCGCTGCTGAAGAAGTCGTGAAAGAAATTGAAGCTTGTGGCGGTGAAGCAATCGCTAATGGTGCAAATGTTACGAAATTGGACGAAGTTGAAGCTATGGTCGCTAGTGGCATGGATAAATGGGGACGTGTAGACATCCTCATCAACAATGCTGGAATTCTGCGTGATAAGAGCTTCTCTAAAATGACGATGGACGATTATCGTCTTGTTGTTGATGTCCACCTTATTGGAAGCGCGAACTGTTCAAAAGCAGTTTGGGAAATCATGAAAGAGCAAAAATACGGTCGGATCATGATGACGTCTTCGCCATCAGGTCTCTACGGTATCTTTGGTCAGGCGAACTACTCAGCGGCTAAAGCTGGGGTTATTGGTCTTATGAATGCTTTGACGTTGGAGGGCCGAAAATACGACATTCGTGTCAACTCTCTTGCACCGACTGCGGCGACGCGCATGACAGAAGACATTGGTATTCCTGAGCCTGTCTTGGAGCAAATGACACCCGCATCAATCACGGCTGGTGTTGTTTATTTGGTTAGTGAAGATGCCCCGAGCAAATGTATATTGTCCGCTGCTGGCGGCGGTTTCGCGCGTGCTTATATGGTAGAAACACCTGGTATTTATTTAAAGCCGGATGAGCAAACTGCAGAGAATGTAGCTGCACAATTTGATCAAATCTCAGCGAAAGAAAACTTGCGATATTACGAAGACACGAACGGTCCAATTGCAAACTTTATGGGGCAGGCTCAAGCTGCTCTGAAATCATAATAATTATAGATATTCGGGAGAGAAAAATGAGAGAAGCAGTAATTGTTTCCACAGCGAGAACGCCAATCGGTCGTGCGTATAGAGGTGCGTTTAACAATACACCTTCACCAACTCTTGCAGGGCAGGCAATTAAAAACGCTGTTGAACGTGCGGGAATTGAAGGCGTCGAAGTTGAGGATGTTGTCTTCGGTGCAGCGCTTCAGCAAGGTGTGCAGGGCGGTAACATCGCACGTAACGCTGCGTTGCGCTCAGGGCTGCCAGTCACTGTTTCTGGTCAAAGCTTGGACCGTCAGTGTGCATCTGGCATGATGGCTATCGCAACGGCTGCGAAACAAGTTGTACTAGATGGAATGGACGTCGCTATTGGTGGCGGAGTTGAATCTATTTCGATGGTTCAAACACAAGAGCTACGCATGAAAGCAGACGAAGAGCTGCTAGCGATGCACCCTAAAGCTTACATCTCTATGATAGAGACCGCTGAGATTGTTAGCGAACGTTACGGCATTTCGCGCGAAGCACAGGATGAGTACGCCCTTCAGTCTCAACAACGCACAGCTGCAGCCCAAGCTGCGGGCGCGTTTGATCAAGAGATTGTTCCGATGGCCTCCAAAATGCTCGTGAAAGACAAAGCAACGGGCGATATTTCTGAAAAAGAAGTGACGCTGGCAAAAGATGAAGGTAACCGCCCCGAAACAAACCTTGAAGGCTTAAGCGGTCTTAAACCTGTTATGGGACCAGATGCTTTCATTACTGCTGGTAATGCCTCTCAATTGTCTGATGGTGCTTCTGCATCAGTGATTATGGAAGCTAAGCTCGCTGAGAAGCGTGGTCTTCTGCCTCTTGGTATCTATCGTGGTATGGCAGTCGCTGGTCTTGAGCCAGACGAAATGGGTATCGGCCCAGTGTTCGCTATTCCAAAGCTTCTAAAAGCCAATGGTTTGACCATGGATGATATTGATCTGTGGGAATTGAACGAAGCGTTCGCATGTCAGGTTATCTATTGTCGTGACAAGCTTGGAATTCCTGATGAAATTTTAAACGTGAATGGCGGTGCAATCTCTGTCGGCCACCCATATGGAATGTCTGGTGCGCGCATGACGGGTCACGCGCTTATCGAAGGCAAGAAACGCGGCGCAAAATATGTTGTTTGTACAATGTGTGTCGGCGGCGGAATGGGCGCGGCCGGTCTCTTTGAAGTGGCGTAAACAAAACAAAGAAATTTGAGGCTACTGCGATCAATAGATTGCTGAATTAAAAGTGAGAGCAAGGCTACGTTCTCATAAGGGAGAGAATTGATATGGCGCGTTTTGATTTAACAGGAAAAGTGGCTTTGATCGCAGGTGCAAGCCGAGGTATTGGGGAGCAGACGGCGATCGCTTTGGCCGAACAGGGAGCCAAGGTAATTGTTACAAGTCGAAAGCTTGATTCATGTAGTGAAGTTGCTGAGAAGATCAATCAAGCGGGCGGTTCTGCAAGGGCGATGAAACTTCACCTTGGAGAGCTTGAAGATCATGACGCCGTTCTTGCCTCGATTGAAAAAGAAGAAGGTCGTCTTGATATTCTCGTAAATAATGGTGCGACGAATCCGTATTTTGGTCCGGCGATTGATACGCCTGTCGCCGCTTGGGATAAGACAGTCGAAGTCAATGTTCGCGGCCCATTTTTCCTGACATCAAAAGCGGCTGTTTTAATGAAAAAAAACGACGGTGGTTCTGTTATCAACGTGGCATCGGTCAATGGCATTAAGCCGGGTTTCGCTCAGGGCGTGTATTCCATGACAAAGGCTGCCATCATCAATATGACGCAAGTTTTTGCTCAGGAGTTGGGCATGGACGGTATTCGCGTCAACGCGCTTGCTCCTGGTTTAACGCAAACGAAAATCGCGGCTGCATTGATATCGAACCAAGACGCGACTGCAAAATTGGTGGATCGGAACTTTTCCCTGAAACGTGTTGGCCAACCGACTGATATGGCAGACGCTATTTTGTATCTCGCGTCAGATGAATCTTCTTATGTTACAGGACATACACTTGTCGTTGACGGAGGGCTAACAACAAGAGGTGCTCTGTGAGGATGACTAAAGTTCGATAAAGAACTTCATCTTTCGATCAGGTCGTGAAAAACTTCCTAACCACAGGGAAGTACAGAAAATTAGGCAGCAGACCTAGGACTTGAAAAAATGCAGCAAATCGTTTTGGGAAATTGGTCTGGAAACGCGATGTCTCCATAGCAGAGAGCGTTCTTTTAGCAGCTTCTTCTGGGCTCATGATGAGTGGCATTTTAAAGGTGTTTTTATCAGTCAGCCGCGTCTTTATAAATCCGGGATTTATCAATTGAACTTTGAATAAATCCGGATCTAAATCTCCACGAAGGCCTTCTGCTATATGCATCATTCCAGCTTTACTGGCCGCATAGATGGAACCTCCGGGGATGCCTTTAAAACCAGATAAGGAACCTATCAAAGCAATATGCCCTGAACCCTGATTAATCATGTATGGGAGGTATTCTCCCAATATGCGTGCGCATCCGGTGAAGTTGACATCACATATCTGCTCGGCTGTTTCAGCATCCCACGTTTGAGCGGTCATTGGGGCATATTGGCCAGCACAAAAGACGATACCATCTAACGGTGTTTGCGCGGTCGCTTTTTTAAATGCTGATTTAACGCTCTCAGTGTCACTTACATCGCAAGGCGCTATGTTTGCGGGCGTTTTTAGATTGGCCGCGATAGCTTGTAGGCTATCTTCATTTCTCGCTGACAATGTTAGGATTGCGCCAGCGCTAGAGAGCTCTTGAGAAAGAGCTTCTCCAAGACCTGAGCTCGCCCCGACAATCCAATAATGCTTACCCTTCCATCGAGGTTGCTGCGTCATTCAGCAGCCTCCAATTTTGTGTTTTCGTCCGCTTCAAAAAATACAGAGTTTTCATCTATGTCGCGATGTTTAAAAACCGCCACGAGTTCAGCGACTTTAATGCCAAATTTCCGCATTTGAGAGCGGTTTATAATCGTGCCTTCATCGGTCAGATACATCCAATCTGTCACGGTTAAAACATGGCCACCAGCGTCTTCATTGAGTTTCAGTTTATACTTCATTTGAAGGCTGTTACCCGACTGGATACCTTTTCCTTCTCCGACTAGGTCTGGTGCCGTGGCGGTGAATGTCCCGTCACCCTTGAAATTTAGTGTCCATTCGCGATGATCCTCACGTCCTGATGCGTAGATGAAGTGTTCTTTGAGGCTTCCACCATTTTTATCAAAATCACCTGACATCTTAGCTTTGAAACGCGAAACAACACGCCCTGTGTAGTCATAGATAATTCCTTCGGAGAGATAATCGCCCTGTAATGTTGTCTGGGTATCAAAAATAGGGCTGGCATCAGCATAGTCATTGGGAGATTGTTTCGAAAAACCCCATACGCAGCCCGACAGGGCAAAGAGGGAAATCAATATTAGAACTGCTATCGTAAAGTAAGTCATGCGGGGCATCTTTCACGCTTTCTCTGGAGGAGAGTTAGTTTGTAACCTGACCGGTCAACTGAGCTGTTTTCTTGGGGTATCGACCATTTGGGTTGAGCCAGATGTCAAAAAAGTCTTCGCTAAAGCTGGGTTCGTTTATTTCACAACTCTTTTGTCCGTTTATGAGGAATATGGTCTCGTTAGCAGACAATTTTTTACCTGTGATTTCGTCATTCTTTTCGACGTCTTTGAAGCATGTGACGAGCGAAGGCCTTAGGTATTCATATGCTTCCCTCGGGCTATCGTTTAGGCGCGCCATCTCAATGATGGATGCATTTGCAATCTTGGCTGCTGGTATATTGCGGTAATAGCGAAGTGTAAGATCAAACCTCTCATCGGCGGTGAATTGCCCACCAGCATTCTTTAGCGTGGCTTTGTAGAGCTTGAACGGACCAAATTTATAGGTTGCAGACCCCACTTCAGCAAACACAGGTTTTGTTTCATGCGGGGCATTGCCATCAAATAAAAGAGCCATAGTGAGGAAGAGGGCTGGATTAAGCATGTGACAGCTCGACGTGAACAACATTGGTTCGCGTTCCCTGTTCGAAGGCGGCTGCACATGTGTCTAGGTAATATTTCCAGCCACGTAGAAATTCTGGCTTATAACCTTCATCCTTAAACTCAGGAATACAGTCCTCAAATTTGACGCGCCATTCTCTAAGTGTGCGGGCATAGTCTTTTCCAAAACGGAAGAAATTATCAGCTTTTAGTCCAGCGCGTTCTGCTTGCCTGGTTATCTCACTAGGAGAAATTAACATGCCGCCGGGAAAGGTGTATTGGCGTATAAAGTCGGTCCGATTGCGGTAAATATCAAAGGAATCATCTTCTACGATAATCGCCTGCAAAGCTGCACGGCCATTGTCAGCTAGTTTGTCTTTGATTGTTTTGAAATAGGTTGGCCAATAGCGTTCGCCAACCGCTTCGACCATTTCGATTGAAACGATTGAATCAAACTTACCTTTAATATCGCGATAGTCTTCAAGGCGAATATCTGATCGGCTATCGAAACCGTTTTTTGCTAATCTATCTGTTGCGAATTTATGTTGTTCTTTAGATATGGTGACGGCGGTTAATTTGGTATCTGTCGTCTGCATTGTGCGTTCAGCAAATCCGCCCCAACCACATCCAATTTCCAGTGTCGTTTCACCGGTTGAAGCAGCATTTATCAATCTATCGTATTTTGTGTGCTGGGCTTCCTCTAGTGATTGGTTTTCGTCTTTATAAACCGCTGCGGAATAGGTCATGCTTGGGTCTAACCAACGCGAATAGAATGCGTTGGAGATGTCATAGTGCGCTGAGATATTGCGACGTGAACCTGACTTGGAATTTGCGCGTGCAAATTTGTCAGTCGCCATAAACATTAGGCGTTGGAAGGTGGCTCCACCAAAAGGCTTTTTGATGACGTCATGATTTAGCAAAGCTAGCGTGGAGAGGGCTTCAAGGTCAGGTGTATCCCACATGCCTTGTGCATATGTTTCACCTAGGCCGACATCACCGCGAAGGGCGAGAGCCTGCAGAACAGACCAGTCGTGTATTTCCCAATAAACTTGTGGCGCACCTTGTCCGAAAGTTCGTGTGCTACCGTCCGGTGTTGTTATAACCAGCGTTCCTGTGTGAATACGCTCAAGAAGATTGAAAAATTTCTTTTCCGATGCAGATTTTGACAAAATCATTGAGATAATTCCTGTTCTGGTGGTCTAGGGCGGCGACGAAACTTCGCGCCTTTAATTTTGAGTTTGAGGGCTTGCCAATGTATGAGTGCCATCACTCGCAATGCGCCAAGTGGTAGGCGAATGGCGGACATTAAAAGATTGCGAGTGGTCGCTGGACTTAGGGCTCCGCTGAGTGTCGCGACAACGCCATCTTCTGTGGGGCTGGCGTATTTGATTTTGATACTGAAATGCTTGGGTGACATGTCCAAACTAAATTCGTATCCGCCATCTAAGTTTTGAAATGGAGAGACATGCAGACGCTTGGTAGCTGAGATTGTATCTGTTGCCTGAATTGGTGCAAAATCATTATTCTTACAGAGGTAGGAGTGACGATCTCTTCCGACATTTGTGACTTCGGCCACATACGCACGTAACCGTTTCTCAGCATCTTTAAAAAGCCAGAAACTTATCGGATTGAAGCTATATCCTAAAAAGCTTGGCATTGTGAGAAGTTCGATTGAGTGGTGAACCTCACATGGCATATTGCATTGATCTACAAGGTCCCGTGCATATGCATAGAGGCTGGACTTTCCATCGCCAATGTCTCGATCATTGAGTGACAAAAGCCCGAACTTATTTCTCGTCAGCCCATATGGAAGCAATAGATCATCACGCGTGACGGGAAGCAGGATATAATCTGCTTTATAGGTGAAACGGTTATTTGTTTGACCATTGCGCCCGTGAAATACGTTGGCTGATAAAAGTTGAGGGGAAGCGCTATCTGTCACAATTAAACTTCCTTGGCCGATTTAGCTTCTAGAAGTTTATCTGCGGCGGTAAAGCCGCTTAAAAGTCCATCCTCGTGGAACCCATAACGGGTGTAGGCACCACAAAACCAAGATTGGTTTTTCCCTTGAATGTCATCGATATTTAGCTGAGCAGCCAGAGCTTGAGTATCAAATTGAGGATGCCAAAGCTCTGTTTCGTCATAGATCAGCTCTTCTTTGATGTGTTGCATCGGGTTTAGCGTCACAAAAAGTGGGGTATCGTTAGGTATGTGCTGAAGCAGGTTCATCCAGTATGTGAATGATCCATCTGTTTCATGTTCGTTTGATTTACCCTTATAGACCCAGCTGGACCAAGCCGAATTTCTTTTAGGCATGTGAGACGTGTCCCCATGCAGATAAACCTTATTGGGTCTGTATCGTAGCGCCCCTAAAGTGCTTTTTTCTTCAGGAGTTGGGTCGGTAAGAATGTCGAGTGTTTGATTGGAGTGACACGCATATATAATCGCATCAAACTCTTGCTGTTCACCATTTTCCAGTTTGATCCACGGTTTGGGCGTGCGGCCAGAATGTAAGACTTTAGCGTTTGTCTTAATCTGGACATTTCGTTCTAGAAGAGCCGTCTTTAGCTTATCGACATAGACTTTGCTTCCCCCGACAACGGTTCTCCATTTTGGACCATGTGTCGCTGATAGAAGACCGTGATTTTCAAAGAAGCGAACAAAGCTTTTTGCGGGAAAGGCTTCCATATCAGGACGAGCAGTGCTCCAGATGGCTCCTGCTAAAGGGTATAAATAGCGCTGTCTGAAATATTCGCCAACACCCATTTCATCGAGTAGCTCTTTTAAGGTCAGATCGTTCGACTGCGTTGTTAAGACTGCATTCTTATTGAACTTTAAAATATCAGAGATCATGCCCCAAAACTTAGGGCTTATTGCATTGGTAGGGTCCGATAAAATACGTTGGAGGTTGCTTAAAGCGTATTCGAATTTTCCGTCATCCAAAGAGACAGCAAATGACATGCTTGTTTCGACACTCGGAACATCTAGTTCTTTGAAAAGGTCGATCAGCAAAGGGTAGGTCGCGTCGTTAAATACCATAAATCCAGTATCAACTGCGACATCTCTATTAGGACCCGCTAGGCGTGTTCTTGCGTGCCCGCCAATATCTGCCTCGCTTTCGAATAATGTGACGTTATTGGTCTGGCTTAGTTTCCAAGCCGCGCCCATGCCTGAGATTCCCGCGCCGACAATAGCAATACGTTGCGGTTTGGAAGCTGGAATATCGCTTGAAGTATCATAAGGCATAAAATATCCACCTAAATAAAACGTCGTTAGTTTCTGATACTTCTTACGGTTACGACGCGGTGGCGGATCACTTTATGCTTGAAATCAATTATTTAATGGGAAAGGGTGATCCAATGCCGATTCCGTTCCGTACTTGTTACTATGAACTCATTGGCCTCCATAGAAGCTTTGCCGCGAATGCGTGTAAGCAAGAAAGCATCTCCATCGGTGAGATTAGCTTATGATGAGCCGATCAACTCAAAAAAGTTGAGTGAGAATAGGGACCTAAACGTGCTTGAAAAGTCACCTTCAGACTGGTCTCTAATTCTAGAACGCGTTGGAAAATCTGAGGATCGTCTGGCTTTCTCAGTGCTGTTTGATCATTTTGGTCCTCGCGTGAAATCGCTCATGCTAAAGCATGGCGCTGGAAATGAGCTAGCCGAAGAGATTGTTCAGGAAACATTTGTTCTGGTCTGGCGAAAAGCGTCGCAATTTGATGCGAGTAAAGCGGCTGCATCGACCTGGATTTTTACGATCGCGCGGAATAAGCGGATAGATATTTTGCGCCGCCAAAATAGACCTGAACCTGATATGGATGATCCCGCGATGGCGGCTGACCCGATTGAAAGTTCAGAAGATATTGTATCGGGAAAAGAGCGTGCATTAGCTGTGAAACGCGCAATGGCGAAATTACCCGAAAACCAGCGGGAAGTCCTGCAAAGGTCTTATTTCGCAGAAGAAACACAAAGCGAAATTGCTGAAAGTCTAAAAACGCCATTAGGGACAGTGAAATCTCGCCTTAGATTGGCTCTAACAAAATTGAAAACCCTCATTGATGAAGATTTAGGGGAGGGATCGATATGAACGTTTCTCACCATGTAAACGATGATTTGTTGTATATGTATGCAGCAGGTGAATTGGACTTTGGCTGGAACTTAGCGATCGCAACACATTTAGCTATGTGTAGCGAATGTCGACGTCGCAATGCATTGTTTGAAGACGTGCTCGCTGCTTCTCTGGAAAAAGAAGATGAAGTGAAAGTCTCTGTGTCCGTTGATGACATTATCCAGCAAGCGACAAATTCTCCCGTCAGCAAAGAGCCAAAACAGATTGTCTTTGATGCCAGGCCGGTTTTCCCTAAACCACTTCGAGATGTGGCAGGTGATTTTAAAGATATCGAATGGTCAACAATGGGCGGTGGCATTCGTCAGAAGATAATTCATGAAGAAAATGGGGTTATCGCACGACTGCTTTATATTCCCGAGAATACGGCTGCGTCTTCTCATGGCCATAGCGGCATGGAGCTTACCCAAGTTGTGATGGGTGGTTATTATGACGGTGATAAGGCTTTCAATTGCGGCGATATGCAGATTGTAGGGCATGATGGGCCACACCAGCCTCTTGCTATGGCTGATGGACCATGCGTGTGTCTTGCTGTAACAGATGCGCCGCTAAAGTTTGAGAATGTTCTACCGCGTTTATTTCAGCGTTTTTTCAACATTTGATAGATAGAAAATTGTGTTTGCAAGACTTCAGTTTGTAGTGCGGTCTGTTGCCACTATATGTCTTCTTGCCTTTGCACAAAGACGCTGATATTCGCTACTCTCAATTATCTAGCATTTTCAAATTGAGTTAGTAGGCAAATTCCGAATGTCGATCAATAACAACGATTCCTTCGCCCGTGTGCTTTCATTAAAAGAGCTAACATCGGAGCAATATGAGGCGCTAATGAAGCGCTCTGAAACTGATATTTCAGATTTGCTGGAGTATGTTGGTGGGCTAACCGAACGTGTTAAAAACGAAGGCGATAAAGCTGTCAGAGAGATGACAGCCCAGTTTGATAAAGTTGACTTAGGCGACATGCCTTTGCGCGTTCAACCAGAAGAATTTGATGCTGCACTAAGCCAGCTTGAGCCTGATGTTCTAGATGCAATTGATCTTGCAATCGCCAACATCAAAAAAGTGCACGAGAACCAAGCACCGCCAGAAAAAGTCGTCACGGATGTGATGGATGGCGTGACTGTGGGTGAGCTAATACGCCCTCTTGAATCTGTAGCCCTTTATGTGCCGCGCGGAAAAGGGTCTTTCCCTTCTGTTGTAATGATGCTGGCAATTCCGGCTATTGTTGCTGGTGTGAAACGCCCTGTCGTGATTACGCCTCCCGGTGAAAATGGTGAGGTTGATGCGGCAACTTTGGTTGTAGCGAAGAAAGTTGGCGTTACTGAAGTTTACCGTGTGGGTGGACCTCAAGCGATTGGTGCTATCGCTTTTGGAACAGAAAGCATTCCTAAGGTGCTGAAAGTATTAGGGCCGGGTAATTCATACGTGACTGCAGCCAAACGTGTTGTGTCTGACATTATCGATCCAGGTATTCCGGCTGGACCAAGTGAAGCTGTTATCCTTGCTGACGATGAAGTTGATCCAGTTATTGCTGCGAACGACCTTCTTATTGAAGCAGAGCACGGTCCAGACTCTTGTTCAGTACTGGTCGTTCCATCTAAGGAAAAAGCTCTAGAGATTTCTGCAATCGCAAACCAGTTGATTGAGAAGCTTCCAGCTCAAAGACAAGAATTCATTAGAGCAAACTTTGAAGACCGCTCTTGTATCTTATGGTCTGAGACTTTGGATAAAGCGGTTGATTTCGTGAACGCGTTTGCACCTGAGCACTTGGAAATTTTGACGACTGATCCTGTGCCTATGCTTGACCGCATCCACAATGCTGGTGAGATCATGTTGGGGCAGTACACACCGATTACATTTGGAAACTTCTGCGCAGGGTCTAACGCTATCCTTCCGACAGGTGGCTTGGCAAAGAGCCGCTCCTGCCTAGGTGTGCAAGACTTCCAAAAACGTAGTTCATATGTACACGTCACAGAGCAAGGCTTTTCAAAATTGTCCGGCCCAGCAGTGACATTGGCCGAATATGAAGGCTTTTCAGCGCACGCAGAAGCAGTACGCGCGCGTGATGAACAAAAGAAAGCTGGTAATTAATGGCCACCAATCCTTCTTTAAAAAGCTTATTAGGTAACGATCTAGGTATAGATGCGCTTGTCTTTGATATGGATGGTGTTCTTCTTGATACCGTCGGTGCAGACCTTCAACTTTGCCAGCAGGCAGCACAAGCTGTCATCGGCGATGGTTCGTGGCTGAAGCGTGAGGCGATTATTGCCAATTTCGCTTTGGAACCTGAGAGCTTTTGGGGTGTCTTAAAGAAGGATGCGCCTCAGGAAATCAGTTCTGATGAGCTGAAAAAGATAGTTCGCAAATACAATGACCTTAGAGAGGTCACTGAGTTTGAATTAATTCCGGGTGCTGTTGAGTTGTTGAAGGCTGCAGAAGGAGCAAACCTGAAACTTGCCGTCGCATCAAGCAATGACGTCCAGATCGTGCGTTCCATGCTCGATAAAGCAGGAATTCTGGATCGTTTCCACGCGATTGCAGGCATTGAAGAGGGCGGTTCAAATCCAAAACCCGCGCCAGACATATATGAAGCAGCTGCATCGCAATTAGGTGTGGCACCAAGTCGATGTGCGTTTGTTGAAGACTCCGTAACGGGACTAACAGCAGGGCGTGCCGCGAAATATGGATATGCTTTAGGTGTTGCAACTGGCGCGACGTCTTTTTCTGATCTGGAAAAGTCTGGCCTAGCTGATCAGGTTTTCGATCGTTTTGATGTTCCATCGTTGGAATTCTTCGCAGGTGCCCCAACCAATAAAAACATTGATACGCCGAATGATTTTGTCAGCCACATGCTTGAGCACATTGCATGGCGCCTTGGGGTTGGAATCGATCTTAGGTGGAGGTCCAATGATTGGACTGCGCTTGGGCGATTTATAGGCGAAAATATTCGCGGTCTTGATCTAAAAGGAACAAGCTCTGCGACGCTTGGAATGATTGATGATGGGGCGGCGGAATGTCTGGTAGACCTATCTAAATCATCAGAATTAAAGCTCTCCGCTCACCACAGTCTGAATTTAGAACGCATACTTAATATGCGTGTAGAGCAAGTGGATCAGGGACAAGAATTAGTCGACCTTCTTAAAGGTCTGGCTGAGGGATTAGATGCTTTGATTGATATGAGAATTTGTACTTTTGAAGACCCTCACCACAGCTGGGAAGGTGTCTATCGGGCATTGGGAATATGCTTGAACAGATTGAGGCTTCCAGCATGAGTAGAACTTTAGAAGAAAAGAATGCAAATGGTCGCTTCATCATTGATGCGGATGAAAACGGTCTGATTTCAGTACAAAGAGTGACTGCTGAAAGTGAAGTCCTGCTAAAGCTTTGGCGTGGGCAGGGCGGATCTGCAAAATCAGAATTTCATGTTGCCGACAGCATTGATGTGTCTGGTTTTCCTTTATTTCTGAACCGCTTTTCACAAAGCTCGAATTTACATATCGAATTGAGCTTTTCAGCGACAAAGCTCTCTTCCAGTCACGTGGTTTTAGAAGATGTTGGCCTTACAATCGGTGCAGCATTGTTTGAGCTTTTGACGCAACGCATGGAAACCACCGGCGTAAACGGTGCAGGGTCTAGCATTCAGTCAGCTGAAGACTTTGAAAACGACACTGTGAGTGCTTCAATCAGTGTTGAAGGCCGCAAGTTTTTGAAAATCGTCAGTGCAACAGACATTGATGATATGCGTTGGCGTCTTATGCTTGGGTCCAAAGCTTTTGATACAGTCAGAAGTGAAGACATTGATGACTTTTTCGATGCATTGGCGGGTGGTATGAAGGGCAGTATCTTCCTTCACGAACGTCAGCCGCATGATGATCCAGCAGTGTTTTGGGACAAAGCGATCGACGCATTGGGCAAAGCCTTATCTGAGGCATTTGAACCAAATGAAAGCCGTCGTGGGCTTCCACCTGGCGTCAAAGCAACTCTGTTCTAATATATTGAATTTAAAATGATTTAGTTAGCCATATCTATGTGTGGCTAACTCGCGTTGGTTTGTTCTTCTAGCTTTTTGGCAACATCATTTGGAGAGCCTGAGCCACGTGCAATCAGCGCATATGCAGTGGGAACAAATAACACTGTTATAAGCGCCGCTGCGATGACCCCAAACAATATCACTACGCCTATAGCGATACGTGTTTCAGAACCGGCACCGCTCGACAATATTAGTGGGACTGAGCCTGCGGCAGTGGTTAGGCTGGTCATAATGATAGGGCGAAAGCGCGTTAAAGCTGCTTCCTTTAGTGCCATCTCAAATTTTAGGCCTTCATCGCGCAATTGGTTTGCGAATTCTACGATCAGGATACCATTTTTTGCGGCCAGACCAATCAGCATGATTAAGCCAATTTGCGTGTAAATATTAATTGTATTTCCAGTCAGCCATAAGCCGAGGAGGCCGCCAGCAATCGTACCGGGAACACACAGCATAATGATAAGTGGATGACGGTAACTCTCAAATTGCGCTGCTAGCACTAGGAATACGATGAGCAGCCCGATTGCAAATACGAAAATTATCGAACTACCTGATGTTTGATAATCAAGGGATTGTCCTTTGAAATCAAATGTCGCTTCAGCCGGTAATACATCCCGGGCTAATTTCTGCATCTCTTGCAAAACAGTGCCCAGTGTAGCGTCCGGCTCTAGCCCTGCAGAGATCGTGATAGATCTGACTTTATTATACCGGTTCAGGCTTGGACTATCTGCAACCGCTTTTATGTCCACCAAGTTTGATAATGGTATCAACTCTCCGGAACGATTAGACCTTACATAGATGTTCTGAATATCATTTGGCGTGTTTTGTTCTGATCTCAAACCTTCCAGAATGACGTCATGTTCTTCACCATTATCGACATAGGTTGTGACACGGCGTGATCCCAGCATGGTTTGCATGGTCGAACCAATATCAGCAACGGTCACCCCTAGATCGGCAGCGCGTTCATAGTTGATGTTAACACGAAACTGAGGCTGAGTTTCTTTATAGTCCCAATCAATATCGACGAGGCCCGGATTTTGTTCTTCTAATGCCTGAACAAATGTATCGCGCCATTGCGCAAGTATTTCATAAGAGGGGCCACCTAGTACGAACTGTACAGGCTTGCCAGTGCCTCCGCCCAATCCACTGCGCATGATCGCAAAACTACGCACACCGGGAAGGTCTGATAGTTTCCGATTTACCTCTCCAATTATCTCTGTTGCGGGTCTTCGCTCTGCCCAGTCACCCAAAACGACTATGAGAAATCCACGGTTGAAAGCGCCACCTCCAAACCCCGGTGCTCTAACGATCAGACGTTGGATTTCTCCGGTTTCCGTATATGGCATTAGACGGTCTTCAATCTCGTTCATGTACTTTTCGAGATACTCATAAGACGCGCCCTGTGGTCCTCTGACTGATACAAAGAATGCTCCACGATCTTCTTGGGGGACATATTCTTGATCGATATTCTGAACCAACACCCACGTGCTTGCCAGCATGCCTATCAAAAGGGATCCCATGAGAATAGGCCGGAAAATGAGATGATTTAATACCCAGCCATATCCTGCTCTTAATCGATTGAAGACCCAATTTGTCGCCTTAGGTAATGACCTGAAAACCCCTGTATTCGTTTCTTTTTTGAGGAGTTTTGATGCCAGCATTGGGGTGAGGGTGAGCGCCAACAGGCTGGAAAAAGACACGGCTGCTGCCATTGTCAAAGCAAATTCTGTAAACAGCCGCCCAACATCTCCTTCTAGGAAGGTGATGGGAACAAACACAGCAATCAATACGAGAGTTGTTGCGATAACCGCAAAGCCGACCTGACGAGCACCGCGATATGAAGCGAGTAGCCGTGGTTCGTTTTTCTCTTCAATTCGCCTTGATATGTTTTCCAAGACAACAATAGCATCATCAACAACCAGACCAATACCCAAAACCAGCGCCAAAAGCGTCAATAGGTTCACCGTAAACCCAAAGGCGAACAGCGCGGTAAAGGCAGCTATGATAGATATAGGAACTGTAATCGCAGGTATGATTGTCGCTCGAATACTGCCGAGGAATAAAAATATAACGAGCGTGACCAGCGCAACGGATATAGCGAGCGTTTTGTAGACTTCGTTGATGGATGCAGAGATAAAGACAGAGGTATCATAGCTGGCCAATATGACCATGCCTTCAGGCAGTGTCGGGTTTATTTTAGTGGCGAGCTCTCGGGCTGCTTTGGCAACATCGACCGTATTGGCAGTTGATTGTTTGATAATTCCAATGCCGACCATTGGAACGCCATTTCCCCGGAACATAGTTCTATCTTCTGTTGTTCCTTTTTCAACGCGCGCAATATCGCCAAGACGGATAAGTGAACCATCTTCACCGCGTTTTATAACAAGCGCTGAAAATTCTTCTGGCGTCCGAAATGTCCGATTGATGCGAAGGGTGTAATTGCGCGTAGAAGACTCCAGACTACCTGCGGGAGACTCTATGTTTTCAGTCCTTAGCGCATTTACGATATCCGTCACGGCAAGATCACGTGCGGCTAGTCCGCGACGGTCAATCCAGACACGAAGTGCATAGTTTTTTGCGCCGCCTGTTCGAATTCTTGCGACGCCGTTTATGGCTGAAAATTTGTCAACTAAGTAGCGTTCCGAATAGTCGGTGAGTTCGGGAACACTCATAGATTCGCTGGTCAGGTTGAGCCAGAAAATGACGTCATCATTGCCATCTGCTTTGGTAACTTCAGGTGGGTCTGCGCCATCAGGAATGTTATTGAGAATTCCAGAAATACGGTCCCGAATATCATTTGCTGCAACGTCAATATCCTGATCAACGCTGAACTCAATGCTTATTCTTGACCGACCATCAGACGAGCTGGAGTCGATGAACCTAATCCCCTCAACGCCCGATATTCTATCTTCTAATACTTGTGTAATTCTTGTTTCAACGACACTGGCTGAAGCGCCCGGATAGTTGGTTCGAACCGATACAATCGGAGCATCAATGTCGGGATATTCGCGCAGCGGTAAGCGGTCAAAAGACACGATTCCAAATACGATAAGTATAATTGAGATGACTGATGCAAAGACCGGTTTTTTGACCGAGATATCTGATAAAATCATCGCCTATCTCACCGAGTGTATGGAATTGCTTGCCGTTATTTTATTGCTGTCTTCAGATTTAGGCAGAACATCCGTTGCGCTGCGGATTTGGACTTTCTTACCTTCTTTGATGCCGATAATGCCCTCAGTCACGACGAGGTCACCTTCATTCAATCCGGATACGATTTCGATATATTTATCGAACCGCGCGCCGAGTTCGACCTTTTGGCGACGTGCTATTTTTTCTCCGTCTTCATCTGCGATTATAAAAACAAAAGTTTCTGGACCGATGGGTTGAACAGATTCCTCAGG
Organism: uncultured Hyphomonadaceae bacterium; assembly: GCA_964352025.1. Lineage (GTDB taxonomy): Bacteria > Pseudomonadota > Alphaproteobacteria > Caulobacterales > Hyphomonadaceae > Hirschia. The sequence goes on along the minus strand of CAYGPZ010000015.1, from coordinate 43,831 downwards.
GATAGAGGGGGAGGTTCTCGGTTCAGCGAAAAGGGTGACTTGCATGAACATCCCCGACTTCAATATCTGATCGGGATTGGGAAGCTTGGCACGTATTTTAAGAGATCGCGTTATCGGATCTATAGCGTTATCGATTGCTGCAATTGAGCCTGTAAAAATCTCTCCAGGGAGGTCTGAAGTTGTCGCTTCAATTGAAGTACCTTGTTTTAAAGACCTTAGAAAAATGGATGGAACTGAAAATTCCAAATTCATTTCGCTGTCGTCAATAAGCGTTGCGACGACATCGCCAGGTCTGACATAGCTACCAATACTGACTTGGCGGAATCCCAAAACGCCATCAAAAGGCGCAACGAGGACGCGGTCTTTTTGGCGTGATTGGACTGCCCTTAACTGTGCGCTCGCATTGTCTCTGTCGCGGCGTGCTCTATCAACTTCAGACAGGGATGTCGCGTTCTCTTCGTATAATCGATTGGCGCGATTTAGCTTGTTCTCTGCTTCAGACAAAGTTGCTTCTGCGGCTTCGACAAGTGCAATTTGCTCTCGTTGGGCAAGGGATAGAAGGGTTTTTCCCATCTTAATTCTTTGACCATCATCAAAATACAAAGCCGTAACGCGGTCGGCTGCATTCAATGTAAGGTCTACTTTTTCATTAGGTTCCAGCGTTCCTAACGCTTCCACTCGGATGGAAAAATCTCTCTGTATAACTTGCTCGACAAATACATTCGCAGGACGGTCCGCACCTCGTTGTGCATTTGCAGGCATTGTTAGCAGACACGCTAAGAAGAGACAGAATATGGACTGGAATTTATTCATAATAGTTTGCAGCGGTTCCTGACGTTATAAAGTATATGTAATTTCAAATAGAGTCTGTTCAACTATTAGAATCATAAAGAGTATATCTTTTATTTAATTCTTAGATATTAATTTGCTTTTTCTCGGTTTATTCAATTGAGAAAGTAAGCAACTAGCGTGCCGTTACTAAAGTATTGTCCATCTAAAAATCTTTAAATAGACAAAGAAATACAACGGCAATTTTAATTACTATATTTCATTGTATAGCTGGATGCTAGTCTTTGATTAGATAGAGGCGTTGCCGCGACCGCGTAGCAAATTGATGCGTTCTTTCATCCAGTTGGGGAAGAAGGCAGCAATCCATCCGGCATAAATGAAGCCCCCCAGTGCACTGCTTGTAATAAGTCTGAAGAGTACTGGCCAATCCGTCATAAATTCTCGTGCCATCCAAACACATAGAGCCATGATGAATGCAGCGAAGATAGCTGGGAATAAACCTAAGTAGTGACGCAATGGGGATAGTTTTAGTCGGTTGAGTATTACAACATTTCCACCGATTCCGATTATAAGTCCTGGCGCAGACATAATTAGTAATGCGTGCGCTGGAGATACGTTCGCAAAAAGGAGTAGGGCACTGGCTGCTGTAACCACTTTGATGATCGTATAAATAAATGCAGCCTTGTTCATTTCCAATGCATTCATTGCTAGAGAATTGAACCATGAAATTGGAATAAGTAGCGCGATCAAAGATACCGCTTTCATAAGAGGTCCAACTTCCGAATAAGTCTTAGGCAGTAATATTGCGACTATATCTTCAGCAACGAGATAGACACCTGTAAACACAGGTAAGGAAACGAAAGCGGCAGTCCGCAATATGGAGAGGTATACGTCTTGTTCTTTTTCCAGATTGCCGCGCACTTTAGACATTAGTGGGAACCAAAGGCCTTGGAGCGGAGAAATGACTGGTCCACGCAAAGATTCGTCAATGCGGAAGGCTGCTCTTAGCAATCCAACAACTTCAGCACTATAGCGCAGCCCAAACACCAGTGTTGCGATTTTGGGCAAGGCGAGGTTTAGGTTTGAAACGGCCCAAAGTGGAAAAAAACGTTTGGAGAAGTCCTTTCCCGAAAGTTGATCCAGGCGGAAATTTGGGAGCCATCTCGTGTGTTGGTATTCAAAAATGACTGACACGAGAAGGGATACTAATCTTTGGACGACAAGCGCCCAAATCAACCATGGAGAGAACGCCACAGCAATTCCTGCGACACCACCAACGACAGTACTTAGAATATTGCGTTGTGTAAGTTCCTTGAACGCAAGGTCCCGCATGATGATCGCGTCCATGACAGCGAGCCATGGGATGGGGAGAAGCATTAATCCGAATATTGGAATAAACAGCATTAACATGGACTGCATGTCTGCATCCAAATCAAATTGTCGCGCCATTATAGGTGCAATGACGACCAGCATGAGCATAACGGCAAAGGCGACCGCCATAATGCACAAGAATGCTGAATTTAGATATTTTGAATCAAATCTCTTTGATTGAATAATCGCATCCATTCCAGAATAACGGCCTTCGTTAGCGACTGTATCGGCTAAAATGGAGGCAAGGGCGACGAGACCAAATATTTCAGGTTCAAGTCTGGCTGCCAGCAGCAGGAATACAAAAAAGCCTGCACCTTGAGATGCAAAAGCATTGAGGAGATTCCACAATAGGCCTGATCGCATGGTTTTTGCGATGTGAGGTGTTTCATGAGGTTCAGTTGCAGTGTTTGATGTGGTCAATTGTTATCTGCCCAACATCAAACTGATCATTACATTCATATGTTTGAATGCTGGTTTCAGTTTCAATTCTGTTGCGTTGGTGCGGATGAACCAAAGCTGGTTGCGGGCCAAAACTTTTGAAATAGCACGGCCTGTTTCGCTTAGCGCTGACAAGTGGCGGATAGATTGAACAATCTTTGGGTTCTCCAAAAACTCGGGACAGCCATATTTTGAAAACATGATCTGACGAAGAGCCAGAGTTTCTTGTTCTGAGAGGGGAGCCTCGCCGGCGTTTTCTAATTGCGATGCGTTGGCTAAATCAGACAGAGCAAAATCCCACAATTTCTTGCGCCCCATAATTACGGCTCGTTCAATCAGCGCATGACGCTTTTGCGAGGGGGTAAGTGAGGTTTCGTCGGGTACATCAATGAATACCTGCAGGGGGGTATTGTTATAGACCTCTGTGAAGCAGTCTTTTTCTTCGGAGATCCAGCGCTGTGTTCTTTTCTCAGCGGCTGTGCCGTCAGCGCGTTCGCCATCATGTTGTCTTTGCCAGAAAACAGTCTCATCCGTTTGCGCTGCTTTGGTGACAGCTGCCAGGCGCAACGCCATTTCATAATCTTCAAGCCGAGGGTATTTGCGTGAGAACGGGCCTGCTGCATCATAGGCAGACTTGCGGACAATCATTCCTGGGTGATGAATCCAGAAATCTCGCATAAGTGGCACGAGTAGGTTTTCAGAATTGCCGTCAAACCAAAATCCGCCATCCTGCATTTCACGTTCGCCTGTTTGCGAATTGTCAGTGAAGCGTTTGTATTTCCCGTACGCTATGCCCGTTTCAGGTTTGCCATCAAGCAATGATGTCATTGTTTTAAGTGCATCTGGCATCGCAAGGTCATCATCATCCATAATCCAGATAAGCGGATGTTGAGTGATTTCTAGCGCTTTGTTGAGCGAATCTGCTTTGCCCGTGTTTTCTTTTTTAATGTAGTGAATTTTGTCGCCATATGCCTGCATCCGCGCTGCTGTATTGTCAGTTGAACCATCGTCGATGACAATGACTTCGGCAGGGGGGAAGCTTTGGTTCAGAACACTATCCAATGCTTCAACCAAGAAATTCTCTCGGTTAAATGTTGGAATTATAACGCTGGTGCGTTCCATAGTGTTCTCGCTCAAAATTAGGGCCCACTATTAAGTGGAGAATGCTGGCATTTACAAAAAGCGCGATGCCTTTGCAATCACGTTATGCAGTAGCAATTTATTTCAGTTGTTTATGTTGTTGGCTTGCGTGCTTGTTCTAAGCCCGCTTGATAACCTTTGAAGAAGTGCAAATCCCAGACCGCTTCAAATTCTTGCTCGGGATTATCAGTGAGGCATTTCTTTTTGAGTTTACTTTCTTCGATTGAAAGCTTGATTGGTCGCAAAATGTTTTTCAGCGTCTGGACAGCGGGATTGGAAGAAACGGGCGCTATCTGGCCTTCCAGAATATGTTTCCTAGCGGTGCCAAGGCCCATCCGATAGGCGCGTTTGTTTCTAAATTCTTCAGTCGTTTGGTTTTCTCGCACGATATGAGAAACTGTTGTTGTTCCAATATAGTACAGCGCCATTCCGCGAGATTGTGCTTCGCGACAGAAGGCGGTTTCACTGCCCATTGCATAGTTTTTGATGGCACCATTTGGGCCAACGTTTTCATCAAACGTAACCCCGCGTTCAAACACTGAACGCCTTACCGCCATATTGGGTCCGAAGATGAAATCAGCATCTATTGGCCCATCTTCAATGCCTTCACGAAGCGCAAACAATTCTTCAAAATGAGGCTTAGTATCAAGCATCCATTGCGGCATGGGCGTATCGAATAGGGGCTGGATTGCGCCGCCGAAAATGTCGACTTTGGGGTGATCTTCAAAAGCTTGAACCCAGTTTTTCAGAAAGCCTGAATGGGGGATGGAGTCATTGTCAGTTAGAATGACATTATCAGATTTTAGAAGTGGAATACCAAGATTGAGAGCTCGATTTTTACCAGGTTTTGATTCGATAGCAGTATCTAGTGGTAGCTGCTCAGCAAATTCTTTTAAAACATCCTGCGTATTATCCGTACTTGCATTGTCGATAACGATAATTTGCCAATCAAAATCTTGCTGACCAAGATCGGCATAGCCTTGTAGAGTCCGACGCAACAGGTCGTCCCCATTATATGTTGCAAGTAGTACAGATATTGCGGTCATAGTATTTACTATCTCACCAAGGGTAAGGTAACCATTTAGGACGAATTTTTAATTTAATCAAAATTCCATCAATTGCTGCGTCAACGAAATCGATCACTGTTGGCTTTTTAAAGAATTGCATGTTCTTAGCCATATGAGTGTCCCACATTTTTTGGGCTGTACCAGAACGTTTTGCATTCAGTAATCTTCGAAGATAATGGCGTTGATATCTTTTGCGCATATATTGCCCTTTTTTGTCGGGATAGGCCTTCTCGACGTATCGATTTACAAATAGCAACCAATCAAACAGGTGCATACGCGTTGGTGTTACCAATTGAGCGGTTTGTGTGTCATCGTGGTGACGAGTGAAAGCCAAATGCTCATGGCAAAAACCCATTTTCCATTTGGTCAAAACTCTTAGAACTGCATCAGTGTCTAGCGCTGTATTGTTTAACTCGAAAAATGGAGAATATGGCAACATCGCTTCGCGTTTGTACAATACATGTGGGGCCATGATTTTACCCTTGTTTTCAAAGAAGCGTTGAAGTGCTTCTTGTCCTGAGAATATGGTTTGCTCAGCAGGCCAGAGTGGAGGATCGATTTCTCCATTGATGTCGCGGATACATCCTACAATTCCAATTTCAGGATCGCTTTCGCCAATTTCAACAGTCTTTGCAACTGCATTTGGAAGCATTGCGTCGTCAGCGCACATCCATCTTACCCATTTGGCTTCTTTAGGTACGGCTTCAACTGCAGAATTCCAGTTTTCGCCAGCAGGAATAAGTTTGTCATGTGTCACGAGTTTTATGGGAACTTTTCGCCCCATAAAATCATCTATGATCTCGGCAGTGTCATCTGTTGACGCGTTGTTGACAATTAAATGAATAATATTTGGATACGTCTGCGCTTGAACGCATTCCATTGTCTCACGAAGGTATTTTCCGCCGTTATACACAGGCGTAACAACGGCTACGAGAGGAAAATTGGAATTGTTTGAATCAATCATTATGAATGCCCCCCAGCATTAAATTTTCAAAGAAGAATAAAAACAGTCGCTTTATTACTTGGAAGTAATGTCTTTGGCTACCCCCAAAACTTCGGTAATCAAGCTTTTGTCTATGAACCATGTGGCAATTAGGTAAGTTACTCCGCCCAATGGAACGAGCACGAGCATTTGAAGCAAATGACTGAAGTTTGAAGCAGGGGTGAAGTGAAGACCAAAATAGACGATGGCGGCCATTATAAGCGATGCTAGCACAGGTGCTCTCAGAGCGTACAAAGCCCTAGTTATAGGTAGCTCTATCAATTTCAGAGCACGCGCAAAAGCATAGGGCGTAAGAGCGAAGTTAGCGATGAGGTATCCAATCGCAACACCTGTTAGTCCCCATTGCACCCCAATCAAGAAACTTGCGATAGATGCAATTGCTCCAATAAAGGAGAACTTGAATAGTATGTCAGCGCGTCCTAGCGCCGTGAACATCGCGCCTTGCGTGCTTCCCAAGCTTTGCAATGCTCCCACTGGAGCGAGGATTTGGAGAACTTGCGCAGCTGGTGCCATGCGGTCTCCCAAAAGGGTAGAGATAAGCGGAACAGCCATGACTGAAATTCCAGCCATTGTGGGAAAGGTAAATGCCGAGATTAAGCGGTATGTTTTGAGTGTCGCCGCTTGCATTCTATGTTTGTCTTCATGGAATTTTGACATAGCAGGCATCAGAACCTGACTTAATCCCCATGCGAATATTTCTACCGGCAGAAGCAGGATTCTGTAGGCAATCGAATAAAAACCAAGTGCGGCGGTTCCTAGCACTCTACCAATAATGAGATTGTCTGCGTTTCTGGCAAAGAAGTTCACAGTTCTTGATGCCATATAGTTGGATGAAAAACCAAATACGGCTTTTAGCTCATCAATAACAATGACGGGTTTGATCGGTGGTTGAGCATATACCCACATCAATATTGATTTGACGGTAAAGAGTACGATTTGTTGCGCAACAAGTGACCATGCACCATAGCCATGAATTGCTGAGTAAATAGCAACACCAATCCCTAGCGAGATCGACAAAACTTCTATCATCGAAAGAATGTTGAATTTCATTCGACGCTGGAGCTCAGATGAAGGCGTAATGATTACGCAATTGAGCATTATCAAGAAAGACAAAGCTTGAATTATTTGTTTCGCTTCGGGGACTTTGAACCAGTCAGCTATTGGACCTGCTGATAGGAACAAGACTGCAGTCATTGCTATCCCAATCAGGAAGTTTACCCAGAACACGCTTCTCCAAAGATTTTTGCTTGGGTTTTTGGCGCGAACCAGCGCTGGACCAAATCCAAAGTCATTGAACATTAGCAAAAATAGAACAATCGGCATCCCGATCTGCATGATGCCAAATTCTTCAGGAGTCAGAAAACGCGCCAATACAGGCAGAACGAATAGGGCGGACGCAATACGTGCGATATTCGCCATAGTAGACCATGCCGCACCTTTGGCGACGTCTTTGGCCATTGGTTTTGAGTCTGTATGTTCTGCCGTTGCGTTGGTCATTTTATATTTTGATCTCTAATTAAGTGGCAGAAAGAGTTGTAGCGAGACGTTGGTTCCAAATTTCATTATTAAAATCCGTCTCAACGAGTGTTCTTGCGGCTATAGCACGTTTAGCTGTTGCTTCAGGTTCTGTCATTGTTTGCAACATTGCTGCCGCGAGCTCGTTTACGTTTTTCTCTTCCGTCAGTAATCCGGTCTCTTCATGTTTGACGAGTTCTGGAATGCCTGAGTGTTTTGTCGATATAACCGGTAGGCCTGATGCCATAGCTTCCATGAGGGCGACTGGAATTCCTTCCATATCACCATTGCTAGCGACAACGCTTGGAAGGACAAATGCATTGGCTTGTTTCAAACGCTGAGCGACTTCGGTGTGGCTGAGGCTTCCGGTGAATTCTATAAGGTGTTCAACATTCAGGTCTTTGGCCAACTCTTTGATCTGTTTTTCCAAAGGGCCATTACCGATTAGTGTGAGTTTAAATGGTTTGTTGGTCTGCATTTGCTTGAGAGCACGAATGGTGAATTCAGTTCCCTTTTTTTCAGCGAGGCGTCCCACAGAAATAAACTCAAATGTTTCTACATTTTCTGTGTCTCTAGGTGAGAAGCTGAATGCTGATGGGATTACGCCCATTCTATGTAATATAATGCGGTTCTCTGGAGCGCCTAATTCAATGAGTTTGGCTTTCCAGAACTGACTTATCGGCAAAAAGCGGTGGCCGATTTCAAATAGTTCTGAATACGGATTGCCACCAAACTCTTTGAGGTAAGTGGACATGTCAGCGCCATGGAAAATCGTGAATAATTTTCCTTTGTAATCCATTTTTTTTAGATGCTTACTTGCTTCGACGCCCATCCAGCCAAAGTGACATAATATGACATCATTGAGTTTATAAGCATTTTTTTCGCGGAAGCCTTTAATCGCCGATTTTAGCCGATAGGGCAGTATTCCAACCACTTTGTGAATTAGAGAATGATCATCTTCAAGATAGGTTGTGTTGTCTTTCGCAATCTTTTTGATGACTTCCGACTTTATCAAGTCGATATCTTCGCAGCGATTGTCAGCAAGGACGTTGACCGTAAAACCAAGATCAACAAGTCCTTCAATTTGGCTCATGATAAAGGTCTCAGACAGTTTGGGAAACGGTCCGACACGAAAAAGAATGGTTTTTGAAGTATCCATTTTCGGTACCTTTTACCAGCCTTGTAGGCTCTAGTTTGGCCAGCCTGTCCATCCGGGACGCGCACCAATTTTGACCATTGCACCGTGTACCAATGAATCTACTTCGTCCCACATTGTTACGGGAGAGCGAACTTCGGCGATGCGATCTTTGTGGAATTTCACGATCTCATCGGCACCCGTGCGTTGCCAGCCACGACACTTACCTAAATAGTAGCGTTCATAACGTTTTGCGACACGCTTGAATTCTTCTTCACTGAACACGTCTTTGCCGTGATCGTATAAAGTCGAGTACCAATCAGCAAAGTGAGTGTTCTTAGACAGCATGACTGTAGAAGTCTGAGATTCACCATGGATACGAACCCAACCGAGTTCTTCATGGATCATTCCCATTTTCTTACCTTTGAGAATGGCTAGGAATACTTCAAAATCAAAACCAGTGTAGGAAGCATTAAGGAAAGGCGTTCTTAGTTCCAGAACGTCTGCTCGCATGAGCGAGTGCACTGCGAAAAAACCAATTTCAGCTTTGAAGAAACGGCGAATAACTTCGTCACCGTCCATGACTTCTTGATCGGGCCAACTGAATTCAACAGAGTCGTCGTTTTTGGTAATTAGCGAACATACAGCAGAAATATCTTCATCTTTTTCAGCAACTGCGACAGTTTTTTCAATAAAGTCCGGTTTCATCGTGTCGTCTGCACACAATAGACGGATGTACTTCGCATCTTTCGGCGTGTGACCGAACGCTGCATTCCAGTTAGGTACGATAGGTAGAACGTCTTCATTCTTGTACGGCAATACAGGAATTTTAGAGTCTTTGTACTTTTCGATTATCTCAGCAGTGTTATCTTTTGAGCAATTATCCAGAACAACATGTACGATATTTGGATAGGTTTGGTTTTGGACGCACTCCATTGTTTCTTCGAGAAACTTTCCGCCATTATATACGGGTGTAATAATAGCGACCAACGGGTGATCTGTATTGTTGGTAGTTGCGTTTGTCATTTTAATCCAATTTCTTTCGTTCAATGCTGTGAAAGGTTGACGTGATTTCTAACGTCTGGAATTTGTTTTAGTAGCAAGCAGTCTGAATACACCTGACACGCTAGATATATAGCATGTCAGGTGTTGAATTTATCGGCTTATGGTTTCCAGGGCGCGTTTCCTGAAGCCCATAGTTTTTCAAGTTTGTTTTTTTCTTGAAGTGTGTCCATGTTCTGCCAGAAGCCTCGGTGGTGGAAAGAACCTAAGCGTTTCATATCTACAACCTTATCGACTGGACCTTCTTCCCAAACAGTAGAATCGCCATCAATCATGTCGTAAAGCTCAGGTTCAACGACAAAGAAGCCACCATTAATAAGACCGCCGCCATCAGCAGCTTTTTCTTTAAAGGCTGTTACTTGCTTGTTGTCGTCAGAAAGACCAAGAGCACCAAAACGGCCAGGCTGAGTTACAGCAGTAAGCGTTAGAAGGTTGTTCTGTTCTTTGTGGAATTTAAGAAGGTCATCAATGTTCAAGTCAGTCACACCATCTCCGTAAGTTAGGAAGAATGGTTCGTCACCGATAACGTCACGTGCACGTTTTACACGACCAGCTGTCATTGTTTCTAGACCTGTATCTAGAACGGTTACGTTCCAGTCTTCAAGGTCAGATCTGCTCCATGAGATTTCACCAGTACCAGTGTTGATTGTGAAATCAGAATTTTGACGGTGGTAATTCAAGAAGTAATTACGGATGAATTCCGCTTTATAACCTGCAAGGATCACAAAATCTTTGTGACCATATTTGGCATAGCAATGCATGATGTGCCAGATAATTGGTTTACCGCCAACTTCGACCATAGGTTTTGGGCGGATTGATGTTTCTTCAGATAATCTTGTTCCGTATCCACCGGCAAGAATTACGACTTTCATTTTAAATATCTCTATTTGCAAAGATTGAAAGGGGCAGTGTGCAATTTCGGTCTTTGATCATCTATTAAGCAATAAGCTTGCCAGTTTAGTGCATCAAAGAGTGGGGCAGGCTGCCCCACTTTAGGTTAGTTAATTTTATTGTTGTGAGAGAATGTTCTCATACGCTTGAATTTGTTTTTTGCTGTAGGCCAGCATGTCTTCATTTGCTTGATGCGCTTTATACCAAGAGACAGTTTCGGCTATACCTTGCTCTGTTGACCAAGAAGGGGACCAATTCAGATCTATTCGTGCTTTGGAGCTATCTAGAGCTAAGCGCTGTGCTTCGTGCAGTGGCGAACCTTGGATATCGACGTTTGGACGTGCCCAATATTTACCAAAGGCATCAACAATTTGAAGCGTTGTGACAGAGGTTTCATCTATAGGACCAAAATTCCAGCTTCCCGCTTTGGATTTGTCACCATTGAATAAAGCTTCACCCAATTGGATATAGCCGTGACACAATGCTAGAACGTGCTGCCAAGGGCGGGTGGCCGCTGGGTTTCTTATAACGAGCGTTCCATCAGATGCTAATGCTTCTACAATATCTGGAATTAGTCTGTCAGTGGACCAGTCTCCGCCGCCGATAATGTTTCCGCCGCGCGCGCTTGCGCACAGAACACGGTCTGCATCAAGGATTGTGTCGCAATAGCTTGAAATAACGAGTTCACATGCTGCTTTTGAGGCGCTGTATGGGTCTTTTCCACCGAGTCTATCGGTCTCACGATATGGATGAATCCACTCGCGATTATGGTAGACTTTATCTGTTGTTACGAGAACAGATGCCTTAACGCTTTGGGTCTCGTGAATAGACTGAAGAACTTCAGCCGTTCCCATGACATTGCTGCGATAATTCTCGATCGGGTCGGTATAAGACTGACGCACAATAGGTTGCGCTGCCAAGTGGAAGACGATTTCAGGCTGGACTTTGTCGAACACAGGTTTGGTAACACCTGAAAACCCAATATCTCCAATAAAGGAGTTATCTTCATTCCAAATATCCAGCATGGAGTGAAGGTTTGGTGTTGTGTAAGGAACTTTTGATAAGCCGTGCACTTGGGCACCTAGGCTGTTTAGCCACAAAGAAAGCCAAGAGCCACAAAATCCTGTGTGCCCAGTTACGAGAACACGGCGGCCTTTCACATAATCAAACATTTGAAATCTTCTCACCTAGTAAAAGCTTGCTGCGATGATGGGTAGCGCAAATTGCCTTAAAAAGAGTCAAAATAAACGATTGAAAGTTTGCTATCTCACCCAAATATATCGCGAAATTAGAGGTTTATATTATCATATTCTGACGGCATAAATAATAAAAAAGCCCTCTGCTGACGATGAAGAGCAGAGGGCTTTGAAATTGAAGAGCTAAATTAGGTTTAGCTGTAATTTACGAGCATGTTTGCTGCGCGTTCTCCGGAGATGAAAGACTCATCCGTCCAGATATACGCCCAGTCACCAAAGCGACCACAATAAGCAATACCAATCTCTTTTAGGTAGTCATGAACGATCTTTAGACATTTTGGACGGTCTTGATCGAAGATAACATTTCCCCACGGTGCATATAACGTACTTTTGTGGATGATTTCTTCGCGGTTTTTAATGAGACCACATTTCATCAAACCTTCGATTGTTGGCTCGATAAGGTCTTCAAGCGTGCCGGTCATCGGTTTCCATTTGTCAGAGAAATAGATTTCAGCCTGAATGGAACCACAACCATCTGGAGCGACATGTGATGAGAATGTGTGTGGGAAGCTCAAACGTGAGAAAATGATGTCGTCATCATAGAAATACGTCCAGTTCGCATCACTAATATCAGATCGGTTTAGGCCAATGTTGATAAGCGCAACTTGAGAACAAGATAGAAGTTGAGATGCTTCCAGAACTTCCTTTGGTGCGTTTTTGATTAAAGGAATAAGAGACGGAAGCGGGATGGAAGAGATGAGTTTCTCAAAATCAGCTTCTGCACCGTGAGAGAAAGTCAGCTTTTTCTTTTCCATGTCGATTTCAGTGACACGGTGTCCTGTGTTTATCTCAGCATTTTTGGTGAACATATCCAAATATGAAACGAAACCACCATTTGTTGGGTAACGGAATTCAGGGATGTAGTGAACATCCTTTGTTTCTTTGGAAAGCGCACCGTGCAGAACTTCTGAAATGTCTGGTTGGTATAGGCGAGGGCCTAACCAGTCAGTTGTCAGGTTCTTTGCTTCTGTCGTGTGGTATTTTTTTGTGTATTGACCAGGGAAGGTGTTGGCGAATGTAGGTCCAAACGCAGCCAACAGCCAATCTTGGTAATCGTTGATTTCGCCATATTCATTGTTTTGAGCATGAATGAAGTCTTTGATACAATCAACCACCAAGTCATCTGGCAAGCCGTGAAGGTTGACCTGTGCTGGGTGCTTAATCCAATGGCCTTGCCAATAGTTGTTTACACTGGATTCGAAAGCATTGAATTTCTGTCCACAGCTTTCGGCAAACAGGTTTTTGATCCGCTCATTTTTCGTAAATGAGACGTGAGGGCCTTCATCAAAGATAAAGCCGTCATCGAAAACGTGGCTAAAGGTGTGACCACCTGCATGTTCATGTGCTTCATAAATGACGGGTTTTACACCCTGATTGTTGAGTTCGTAGGACGCTCCCAATCCAGCACAACCTGCACCAAGAATCCGAATGCCAAGATCTTTCATAATGTTTCCCTCATTGCTCGTTATATATACGAGCGCGCCACCCAGGGCGAATAGAATATTCCAATACGAGTTCCTATCGCAAATTGGTATTTAAATTGCGTTACAGTTTTTTGCTGATTTGTGAGTGTTTATTGATGGGACATTCAGAAATGTTCAATAGACCACCTATTTGTTTTATTATTTTGGAGTTGAGACCGTGAAATTTATCGAAACGGGTTTGAAAGACGCTTATATTGTTGAGCAAGAGTCTTTTGCAGATGAACGTGGATATTTCGCGCGTGCATACTGTAAAGAAGAGTTTGCTGAAATCGGAGCCAATTATGACATGGTTCAAGCGAACATGTCAGGAAATGCCGAAAAAGGCACGCTTCGTGGAATGCACTACCAAATAGAAACAGCTCCTGAAGCTAAGTTGGTGCGCTGTGTAAGTGGATCAGTATATGACGTGATCGTTGATATGCGTCCAGAGAGCCCAACCTACCTAAAATGGATAGGGGTAGAGCTTACAGCGGAAAACAGACGTGCTTTGCTCGTGCCACCTGTATTTGCACATGGTTATTTGACCCTGACAGATGGTGCCGAACTTTTCTACCAAACATCGCACGTATACACAGCATCAGCTGAGCGCGGTGTGCGCTATGATGACCCGGCAGTGGGCATTGAATGGCCAGCACCAATTCTTTGCGTTTCAGAGAAAGACCAGAACTGGCCAAAAATCATAAAATAAGGCATTAGCTTTTTTTAGGTTTGATTCCATTTTTTCTGGAGAGTTTTCGATGGGAAAACGTATACTTGTGACTGGTGCAACAGGTTTTGTTGGTCGCAACACGCTGCCGGATTTGGTTGCGCGCGGATATGAAGTTGTTGCTCTAACGAGTCGCCCCATTGAAAACGATCAGGATGGTGTTCAATTTGTTCAGTGTGATCTGACAAATGTTGAGCAAATGCGGGCAGTTGTGGCTGAGGCAAAAGCAACTCATTTGCTTCACCTAGCGTGGCGCGCAGCAGTAAGTGGAATCTGGACCGCTCCGGACAATATAAACTGGCTTCATTCCAGCCTAAACCTTGCACAAGCCTTCGTTGAGGCTGGCGGTAAACGTATTGTCATGACAGGAAGCTGTGCTGAATATGACTGGGCTAGCGGACTTTGTAAGGAAGATGTTACACCGCTAACCCCCAACTCATACTATGGCGGATGTAAGCTTGGAGTATTTCATGCTCTGAAAGGCTATTGCTCAGTCAATGATGTTGAGTTTGGTTGGGGACGCATTTTCTTCGTTTATGGCCCTGGTGAACATCCAAGTCGATTAGGCGCAGACGTTGTCCTCTCGCTTTTACGAGGCGATGAAGCACTATGCTCCCACGGCATGCAGTTGAGAGATTATATTCACTGTGCTGATGCAGGTAGAGGATTGGCTGCTTTGGCCGATAGCAACCTTATTGGTGATTACAATATCGCCACCGGACAAGCTGTCCGTGTAAAAGATGTTATCGGTGCACTGGCGGATGCTGTTGGACGGCCTGAATTGGTGAAGATAGGTGCGCGTCAAGCTCCAGCTTATGAGCCACCATTGATCGTTGCAGATATGGAAAAAACCAAAGCTGCGGGACTAGATTGGTCTCCTAAATTTGATCTTGTGACCGGTGCTGAAGATACCGTTGAATGGTTTAAAAATAATCATTCTAATTAGTTCGATAACAAAGATGACATAGGGCTTGTTTTTGCAAGGCATTCTCAATATATCTGGTTGGCAAGCTGGAGTATTGTAGATGAAGCTAGATCAACTTAAAAAAGGGTCTGTCGCGCGTGTTTCCGGATTTTCATCGGAAGACGCCGGAAGATTAACTGTAGCAAAATTACGTGAAATTGGTTTTGCAGAAGGTGACGAAGTCGAGCTTCTACACACCGGCTTTTTTGGCGGTACGCCCTTATCTTATCGATTGAACCGGACGATTATTGCACTTCGCAAAGGCGAAGCTGCTCTTATCGAGATAATTCCATCGAATAAGGTAGCAACAGCGTGACATCATTAAAACTTGCGCTTGTTGGTGCACCAAACTCTGGAAAAACAACGCTCTTTAATGGTTTAACTGGCGGTTTGGCTAAAACAGCTAATTATGCTGGTGTGACGGTTGAATCCCGGTCAGGGAATTTCACCACACCAGCGGGTTTGTCCGTTGATTTGATGGATTTACCTGGAATTTATGGGTTGGAAGCCCAATCCATAGACGAGCAGGTCGCCGTTGATGCGATTACCGGAAACATAGAAGGCGAAGCAGCGCCAGATGCACTTGTTGTGGTAATCGATGCTGCGCATTTGCGGACGCACTTGCACACAGTCCTGCAAATGAAGACGCTTGGTCGTCCAGTTGTTCTGGCATTGAACATGATTGATCTGGCGGAACGTGATGGCGTGAAGTTGGATGTCGCTACATTACAGACAGAACTAGGCGTTCCGGTTATTCCGACGCGTGCGACACGGTCATCAGGCCGTCAGGCATTGCTTGAGGCAATCGATGAGCATAGCAAGAGCTTAGGTTCGCAGAATAGTGTAACGAGCGCGGAAAAAACTGATCTGAAATCTCTTCAGTCAGAAGCGCGTGCTATAGCCAATAAGGCTATTTTGTTTGAGCCCGTGATGAACAAGGTCACGCGAAATATTGATAAAGTGGTATTGCACCCAGTTGCGGGAATAGTGACATTATTTGTCGTTTTATTCTTGATGTTTCAGGCGGTGTTCAGCTGGGCAGCCCCGTTTATGGGCGTCATCGAGTGGGGGGCCGAAGCTTTGGGCTCACTTGCTGCATCAGTTATTCCGGATGGATTGTTTCAGGACTTAATTGTCGATGGGGTTATTGCGGGTGTTGGGTCCGTCGTGGTCTTCCTGCCTCAAATCGTTATTCTATTTTGCTTTATACTATTGCTTGAAGCGTCAGGTTATATGGCGCGTGCTGCATTTGTCATGGATGAAGCCATGATGAAAGTCGGGCTAAATGGGCGGGCTTTCATACCGCTTCTATCATCGTTTGCATGTGCCATTCCGGGTGTTATGGCAGCACGTACAATTGAAAATGAAAAAGATAGGCTCACAACCATTTTAGTTGCGCCTCTGATGACGTGTTCAGCGCGCATTCCAGTGTATGTCCTTATCATCAGCGCATTCTTTAAGAATGACGTTGTATGGGGCCCTATACGCCAGCAGGGCCTCGTTATGTTTGGCCTTTACATGGCAGGTATTATTAGCGCGATTATCGTGTCATTTGTCCTGAAGCGGACCGCAACAAAGGGGCCATCGCAGCCCTTAATTATGGAATTGCCAACATACAAATTACCTCAGCCGCGAGATTTCTTTTTGGGGCTTTGGGAAAGAATATGGGCTTTTCTAAAACGTGCAGGAACAATCATTTTTGTGACATCAGTTGCGCTTTGGGCATTGGTAACATTCCCTCTACGTGAGGAACCTGAATTGCGAACATCATTTGCAGGTAAAATAGGGTCTGTGATTGAGCCATTGTTTGCGCCAATAGGTTTTAACCTTGAAATGGTGATATCGCTTATTCCCGGCATGGCAGCGCGTGAGGTTGCTGTATCTGTGCTAGGTACTGTGTATGCGATTGAAGGCGGGGAGGAGAACACCGTTGGGCTAACAGCTGCGCTTCAAAATGCTTGGTCGCTTCCAATGGCGTTGGCTTTTCTTGCGTGGTTTGTGTATGCGCCTCAGTGTTTTGCTACATTGGCTACTGTGCGTCGTGAAACCAATTCATGGAAGTGGACATTGATGATGACAGGCTATCTGTTTGGCTTAGCCTATGCCGCTGCAGGTTTGACTTATTGGGCAGCAAGAGCAGCAGGCCTTTAAGTCAAAATATCTAATATTAAAATTCAACACAAAAAAAGCCGGATAGAAAAATCTATCCGGCTTTTTTATTTAATGCTCGTTCGAGCTAAATCTCATTAAAGAGCTTTAAGGTCGCCTGCAGATGTTTTGCCGCGCTTAGGGTCAGTTACGAGTTCAAACTCGACTTTCTGACCTTCATCAAGACCAGCTAGGCCTGCTTGTTGAACAGCTGTGATGTGTACGAAAACATCGTTTCCACCATCGTCTGGTGCGATGAAGCCGTAACCTTTGGTTGCGTTAAACCATTTAACTGTACCAGTTGTCATATTCTGTCTCCTAGGGAAGATTTTTCAAATGCTTCCGAATTGTAGGTAAAGGGAGTGCGGTCGCCTGCTGGGACAGAAGATGGACGGCGGTATGCTGTCCTTGTAGCCAAGTCTTTAGTCCTTCCACTCAAGGGCAAGGTTTGACGCCTGCTGTAGAGCTCTTTCTAGTCCGGTTTAGTTTGTGATTTAACACCAGCTTCCCCGGGCAGTTCGATCCGAATGCGTCTAACTTGCTTAAGATAAGCGCACCAAGCATTAAGTAATGCTCACACCCCTATACCACAAATTAACGTGAAGGCCACGTAATTTATTAATAAAGCGAATTATGTTTAATTTGGAACGAATAAATCGCTGTTATCCAAGCTCAACAACCGGTTGAATTTGCAGTGATTGTAAACCGATTGGGTGTGAATATTTTTGTCGATTTTTTTATTTATTCAATATGGCGTGAGTGCTTTATTACGACAAATTGAGCAGTGGCAGTAAATTTTTTGGTTTATAAGAAATTCGAATAATTTACTTTGGGTGATCTATGAAATTGTTTTGGTTGGGGCTGATTGTGTTCATTAGTCATGCATGTGCACCTGTACAGCAAGGGAGAATACACTTGCCTTCGGAGAAAAGCTCAGCTGAAAATTTGGGACAATTTATAGTCGATGAAAATGTATTTGTCGCAGATGATGGTGCGCGCCTTGGTCTAAGTGTTTGGTGGGCAGAAACAGCTGACCCGGAGATAGTTTTTCTGGGTGTTCATGGAATGAATGACTATGCAGGTGCATTTAGATGGTCTGCTCCATTTTGGGCAGAGCAGGGCATAACGACATATGCATATGATCAAAGAGGCTTTGGACGTTCTCCAAATTTTGGCATATGGCCCAAAGAAGAATTGATGCGCGATGATTTGCGTACCGCCGCTAAAGAAGTTCGCCGCCGACATCCGAATGCAAAAATAGCGGTTATCGGTGTAAGCATGGGAGCGGCGGTATCTATGACGGCGTTTGGATCGGATAACCCGCCCGATGCAGATGTTTTAATCTTATCCGGACCGGGGCTTCGGGGGTGGGGTGCGAACCCGATTGCCTACAGGCTGAGCTTGTGGATGAGTTCACATATTCGCCCAAGCTGGGTTGTTAAACCTCCCAAAATTGTTACGCGGTCCATAACACCTACTGACCACACAGACGTATTGCATGTGCATTGGGAAGATCAGTATTTTCAGAAAACAAACCGAATAGACAGTGTGTATGGCGTGGTGTCAGTTATGGAAGCTGCGCATAAGGCAGCTTCGGCCTTGCCTCAAAATATTCCAACGCTTTTTCTATATGGTGCCAAAGACCAAATTATTCCGCCCAATGGCGTTAAACGAACGACACCGAAATTACCCAGCCATGTTAAAACAGCGTATTATGAAAATGGGTATCATATGCTTTTACGGGATTTGCAGCGCGAAATAGTGTTGGAAGATATCGTTTCTTTCACCAAAGATCCCAATGAAGATTTACCATCAAAAGTGCCAGAATTGCCTTGGCGGGAGTGAATTTACAGTAATTTTCTTTGAATCATGCTGTAAAGTGAAGAATTCAAACTATCTGAATATCTGATTATTAACCACAAGCTCTTATGTTCTTGCGAGTAGGAATGTAATTTTTAGACGGTTAATTAGTTTTGGAACTCGTAGAGCAACTCAATTCACTTGCTGAACCAGAAGGCCGGGCGGAGCTCAAGGCCCGCATTGGTGCGTGGTGGGACGGGAAAGAGTTCGACCGAGAAGCATATCTGGAACAAGTCCGTCAGGATGAAGAAGCCCAAGCTGCAATTCCTCCAAAGATTAAGCCGCTGGATGACGGCAAACGCATTTCCAAACCTCCGCCACGTATTGCTGCACTTGAAACGGTGTGGGGCAGAGGACGATATATGCCGGGTGATGGTGAGCTAGATGCAATGCTCATTGAGGCGCTTGGTAAAGTCAAAGGGCGTATCGGAAAAATAGGATTACTCGGTGTTGATCCCGTCTCTACCGATGTGCTTGCGCAGGCCGCTGGTGAAGCGTTAGAGCTGGTTGAGTGGAGATCTCCCTGTTCTAAGAGATCCTCAGAGCTAACTGACAATGCCCGCGTATCAAGTGCTGATCTTGATCGTATGAACCGATTTGAAGATGGTTCACTAAAAGCCATGTTATCAGTCGATGCGCTGACCTATGTCGATCATAAACCTGGGCTTAGTTCCCGCGTATATCGTGCATTACGAGATGGTGGGCGATGGGCTGTTTTAGATTATTCAGCCAATCCAGATTTTAATTCCCAAACAGCTTTTGCATCTGCTTGGGCAGAACCACAGCTTTTACACGGCGAGGTCATTCAGGAAACGCTGGAAACATCCGGATTTAAATTTGTACGACGAATGGATGCCACACGCGCTGTAACACAAGCAGCAAAAGCGGCATTTTCTCGACTTGGAACTGCATTGGAAGATGTTGTTGCAGAAGGTGCTGATGGCCGTGATGGCGCACTCATGTTGCAAGAAGTTTCGTGGGAAGCAGTCGCATGGCGCAAGCGTTTGAAGGCTCTGGAGTCAGGGCAGTTACGCGCTGATATCTGGATTGTCGAAAAGCCGGGTGCGATCCAAGAGAGCGATGTACAAGAAACACCTGTAGCCAGTGCCCCGACACAAGCATTGGAAGAAGAATTGTTTGCGCCTGCAGAGGCCACTCCAGAAGCATCGCCACCCGAAACAGAAGACGCTGTGGACGGCTTGATGAACAAGCCAGATGCAGAAGCCGATGAAAGTTGGGACGTTGATGGCGCAGACGAAGAAGCCGGCGAGGAAGAAGAAGAGCTAGACCAAAGCGCGGTTGATAGCT
This sequence comes from uncultured Hyphomonadaceae bacterium, assembly GCA_964352025.1. Taxonomy (GTDB): domain Bacteria; phylum Pseudomonadota; class Alphaproteobacteria; order Caulobacterales; family Hyphomonadaceae; genus Hirschia. The sequence goes on along the minus strand of CAYGPZ010000015.1, from coordinate 23,694 downwards.
TGTTCGACTAATTAGGTTATGCCGGTTACTTGGCGGTAACGAGCATTCCAATATTGCGCTGCTGCAGGTTTGTTTCCCCAAAATCTGACTTGTGCGTTTTTCTCTTTTAATCATTGCACTGTCACATAATTTAAGCTTAACACGCTCTCTGAATATGTGCTGCATCTTCATATGATGCGGTTAAGGAGTGCAATATGTTTGATACCGCCGCGTTTGCTCAACATGAAAGTGTTCACTTCTTTCATGATGATGTCACAGGACTACGTGCAATAATTGCTGTTCATTCGACGGCAAGGGGGCCTGCTGCAGGTGGTTGTCGTATGTGGAATTACGTCGACGGTGAATCGGCGATACGAGACGCACTTCGTCTATCAGAAGCGATGAGCTATAAAAATGCGATTGCTGATATCCCTCTTGGAGGCGGTAAGGCGGTCATCTGGGGTGATAGTAGAACTCAAAAATCTCCTGAATTATTTCGTGCTCTAGGACAATATATCGACAGCCTAAATGGAAAGTACTGGGTTGCTGAAGATGTTGGTATTTCACCTGATGATTTAAAATACGTCTCTGAACAAACACGTTTTGTAGCGGGTCTTGACGATGGTGATGCCGCTTCAGGTGACCCTTCGCCAGTAACAGCACTTGGTGTGTTTAAGGGGATTGGCGTTGCAGCAAAAAAATCATTGGGAGTTGAAAGCCTCAATGGAGTTCGGGTTGCGGTGCAGGGCGTGGGGCATGTCGGCGGACATGTGTGTCGCCTTTTGGCCAAGGCGGGTGCTGAGCTTGTTGTGACTGATATCAATCAGGAAAGCTTGCAAATAGTGTCCCAAGAAACCGGTGCGAAAATTGTCGCTCCAGATGATATTTATGATGCTGATGTTGATGTCTTTTCGCCAAATGCATTGGGCGCAATTATAAATGACAGCACATTACCTCGCTTAAACGCCAAAGCCATTGCCGGTGGAGCCAACAATCAGTTGGCCACTCATGATATGGGTGAAAAGGTAAGGCAGGCCGGAATACTTTATGCCCCTGACTTTGTTATCAATGGCGGCGGTATCATCAATGTCGCTTCTGAAATATCAGGTATTTATAGTTTGCCTTGGGTTGAGTCTAAAGTTGATACACTCATGGTGACACTGGAAGACATTTTGGAAAAATCTATTACTGAAAAACGTCCTTCTAGTGATATCGCGCTTGATATTGCAAAGGCCAGAATTGAAAAAGCAAAAGCCTAATTCATCAGTATTTTTGCTATTTTAAGGTTGGAATACTTTTGAAGGCAAGTAGTCGTCTGCTTTATCAATTGTATTCGCTCAAGTAATTATCGCGGGTGATTATTTTATACGCTGCTTGGGGAATTTGGCGTAGTTGTTGCATCTCATCGGTTTATTGTCTGGATGCTGATCAATTTTTCAGTATTCTTTTCTTTGGAAACCTAAAAAGTTTCTGGGAAGGCAAATCAAAAAGAAATGCCGGGGTGTGATGTGAGTGAAGTAATTGTAAAGTTAGAAGGTGCTGATGCTGGCGACGGTGCTCGTCTTTCAGCTGCTTTAGATGCTTTTGCGAAATGGTGCGAAGACACAATCGATTGTGATGATGCTTCCAATCCGTTGGATTTCATAATGACGACTGAACATGATGGTGCGTCTTTGAACAGAAAATTGATTTTTCAAGATCGCTTGCACGCCGCACGTTTCTTGAATTTTTGGAGAAGCCAGCGCTATATTCGGGATGAAGTTGCTTAAATATCCAATTTCGTTGTGACTGTTTTGCTAAGCCAATCTCAATAATTCCAAAATCACATAATTTGTGAGCAGATTTTGCGGAATATTGGCAGGGGCTGGCGAATTAGGATGCAATATGTTTCGTCATTGCTTATATTGGCCTTATGACTTTTTATAACTCTCAACAACCAATTAAAAAACGCGTTCTTGTCGTAGGCGCTGGGCTAGTGGGCATGTGTGCCTCGCTCAAGCTGGCTCAAAGCGGTGTGCGCGTTACTTTGGTAGATGAGAATAAGCCTGCAACCGGAGCAAGTTGGGCTGCGGCGGGGATGTTAGCCCCTGCATATGAAGCTGCCGCCGAAGAAAATGTTCATAAAGGGCTGTTTGATCTGTGTATGGCGGGAGCTGATGTATGGCGTGATTTTGCACCATGGCTTCAGTCATATTCTGACGTTTCATTAGATTATTTTAGTTTGGGTAGCCTGGCATGTGCAGTTACCTCTGAGGAAATTGAGCGTTTAGAAAAGTTAGAAAAGTCATGTGAAGCGAGGAATGTTCCTGTACGTCGGTTAGGCGGCGAAAAAGCACGCAAGATTGATCCATCCATATCGAATGAATTGAAGCATGCTTTATTGTTACCGACAGATCAGCAAGTTGATAACTGGGCAGTTATAGGGGCTTTGGTATCGGCCTTGGCTGAAAGCGGCGTGCAAATTTTCCCAGACACCTGTGTGACTCACTTGAACAAAAAGCAAAATGGTTGGGAAGTTCCAAGTCTTGGGCAATTTGATACAATCATATGGACAGCTGGAGTCGATTCCTCAAAACCAATTCGAATTGACGGCAAAAAACGAGACTTGGTTCCGAAAAATTCGATCATTCCTGTAAAAGGGCAGATGTTGGCAGTGGACCCTATGCCCAATGCGCCTGAAAAAGTATTGCGTTTTGGTGCCGGATATATTGCCCCTAAATCAACCAGAATAGTTATTGGTGCAACGTCTGAATGGGGCGTTGGCAATAAGGAAGTCGTTGAGGCAGATGTCTCTGACTTGCTGGCAGCGGCGGCCAAAGTCTGTCCTGTATTGGGAGATGCTGAAATTAAATTGTCATGGGCTGGTATTCGACCTGGGACTAAAGACCATGCCCCCATGATCGGGTGGAGCCATGTTGATGGAATAGCGGTCGCTGCTGGTCATTACCGCAATGGAATATTATTGGCACCAATTACTGCAAATATTCTGACAAAACTGGTTCTTGGTCAGGAATTAACGCCACTGGAAGAGAGTTTCTCTCCTGTGCGATTTAAGAAATCCAGAATTTTGGAAGCGCTCAGCTAGATAAAAGCGGATTCTCTTCTGTCCTTGCCTCTGAAAGATGGATCGTTTACGCGGCGGCGGTCTGGTCCAAAATAGGTTGGTGTTTTTAAGAACTGTCTTCGATGATTAACAACGGAAACGATGCGCTGCCATATAGCGTCTGGGCGAACAGGTTTGGTCAGAATTTCATCTGTTCCTGCATTTATAAGCTGGTAAATCGCAGAGCGACGCGTATCGGCGGTACATACGATGATTGGAAGAAGTTTGTTGGAGCTATCTTCGGCACGTCTGATCATTGTGACTAATTCAGTGCCTAAAATATCTGGCATGACAACATCGATAACAGCTATATCTATCTGCTGATCCCGTAAAATTTCAAGCGCAGATGCAGCGTCGGATGCTTGGACAACGCGTCTAACTCCAAAACCTTTTAATACGGTGAGCCAAATGTGACGCATGTTTTGGTGATCATCGACAACCAATACCGTTACAGCTTTTAAATCACCCATTCTATTCAGTCCAATTAGTCCTATTGAGATACGTGTTTAAATAGGAATTTGGACTAATTTGAAAGAGGAAGAACTGCAATCAACTAAGGGGTGCAATGGGCGTCTAGGTTTAATATTGGTAATGTTAACGAAAGATTGACTTAGACACCGTAATTTGCGGTGAAATAGCAGGGCAGATTTAGTCAATGGACAGTTACCCCCAATCTTCGATATCGCTTTTGTCGTCAAATAGAGTTGATGCAAGATCAGCAATCCAGAAAGCTTCGAGTGAAACCGGAGCTAATTTCAATTATCTATTGAAAACCGCTCAACGTGAATCCGGCATGGATCCGAATGCGAAGGCAGCTACATCTTCAGCCACAGGGCTTTTTCAATTTACTGATGATACCTGGTTAAGAATGGTCGATCGTTACGGCGAAAAATACGGCCTAAAACAAGAAGCTGGTGCTATTCAGGTCGATGGACGCAATGTTGATGTCGCGTCCCATCAAGAAAGATCAGATATTTTAGCTCTTCGCAAAGATCCAATGATTGCGGCCCGAATGGCGGGTGAGTTGGCAAATGAGAATGCTACGATTTTAAGGAATAAGATTGGCCGAAACCCTTCTGAAAAAGAACTTTATATTGCCCACTTTATGGGGCCATCAGGCGCTGCAAATCTGATTAATGCTGTAAAGTCGGGATCAAACGAAAAAGCGGCTGATTTATTTCCGGCTGCTGCTAGGGCCAACCCTGCCATCTTTAATGAAAAGAGCGGTAAGGCGCGCAGCGTGTCAGCTGTTTACGCTGAACTGACCAAAACGAAACATCAGCCTGCACCAAGTTCAAATTCATCTGTAAGTGTCGTAAGTGAAGTGAACAAGTTTGTTCAAGATATGCCAATGGCTCCTACAGGAACACTAAAAATGGGTATGCACCTAAGTTCCGGTATGGTGATGACGTTGTTGGATCTTCAGCAAAGACACCTTGAAAATGCAGATGAACAAAGAGAAGAAGTAAAGACGAATACAAAAACTAGTCTGACATAAAAGCTTCGTTAACAATAAAAGACCATTCTATATAAGCGCTTAATTATTGTAAGAGCGTGATTTACCACAGGTAATTAATATGTCCGTCGCAACAATGCGTTCAAATTTGACTCAAGATGACATTCGTCGCCTCGTAAAAGGCGCGACACCAGAAGCAAGAGCCAACGCAGCTCACAAGATTTGTCGACGGATAGATACGGCTAAATTGTCGCCTAAGGACAGAGAAAACGCAGATCAGATAATGCGAATTCTTGCAGAAGATGCTGCCGCTTTGGTGCGCCGCACACTTGCTGTAACACTTAGAAATTCACACAATTTACCTAAAGATCTTGCTGTCAGATTGGCACGAGATATTGAAAGTGTCGCGACACCTATTTTAAAGCACTCACCGCGCTTATCCGAAGATGACCTGATTGAGCTGTTGCTTGCTTCCTCTCCAGAAAAGCAGGTTGCGATTGCTGAGCGAGATGAAGTTTCCGAAGCGGTTGTTGAAGTTATTGCAGAGCACGGACACAAAGAAGCTGTCGAAGCTGCTGCTTTAAATGAGGGCGCATCATTTAGTGACCGCGCGTATGATTCAACGCTCACGCGATTTGAAGAAGATGATGATGTAAAGGGCGCGATCATTTCGCGCAACCAAATTCCTGTCCACATCGCAGAAAAAATGGTTTCTCTTGTTACTGGCGAACTATTCGATCGTTTGGTAAATGAGCACGAATTGCCGCCAAAATTGGCTATTGAAATTGCATCGGGTGCGCGCGAGCGGGCAACGCTGGATCTAGTCGAGCAAGCTGGAAAAACGTCCGATCCGGGACAGTTTGTTCAACAATTGAATTTAAGTGGACGTATGACACCATCGCTCATTATGCGAGCTATGTGTCTGGGACATATGAATTTTGTGGAATGGGCATTTGCTGAGCTTGCGGGTGTCCCGCATTCAAAAGCTTGGTTGATGATACATGATGCAGGAAATTTAGGTCTGAAAACAATCTTTGAAAGAGCCGGACTTCCTTCGGGAATGTTCCCAGCATTTAAGCTAGCAATCCAAGTGTTTCATGAAAATTCCATGGATGGCGGAGAAGGGGACCTTGTTCGTTTCCGTAAACGCATGACAGAACGTGTCCTGACTCAATTCCAAGCCATTCCCCGAGCAGACCTTGAGTATCTACTTGAGAAGCTGGATTCACTTGATGACGTTGGACGGGATAAAATTCAAAAGCAAGCGTAAGCTTGTAAACTGCTTACCCGTCAAGGCGGGGGCTAACCGCGAATTTTATTCCCTGAGCTGACAATGCTTCGGCATCTGACCAGCGGGCGTTTTCAACAAATATCATAGCACCGGATCCGTAAGCATTTTCGACACGGTCAGTGTTTTGAAGTGCATCATCTAATCTGCGCGCATCTAAACGGACTGCCTCTACAACAGTGCTAAAATAAGCACCGAACGGGCTGCGCCAAGACTGGCGTGCATCAATCCCAATTCTAAATCCCTTTGAAAAGAAGTTCTCTATGTATGCGGGGGCGATGTCTTCGGCCTCATATATTGCAGCGTCAGGGAATTCTATACGTATCTCTTGAAGGCAGATATTTGCACGGCGTGCTCCTGCTTCAGCTGCCATTGGGGCGTCTGGGTGAGACAGTGCTGCAAGTGGAGCGATTATAGATATTGGACGATCGATATTTTGCTGCTCTTGCGCAAGCAAACCGATACGTTCAATTTGGTTGCCTAGCCATTGCGCAGGACTTTCTTGAACTGCGTTTCCAGCAGCGAACCCAAATAGGGCAGTTTCTTCATAAGAAGTTTCCAATTGAGAATCAACGCCGACCACTTCGCCAGTTTTTAAATCTTGAATTTTGGCAAAACGAATTCTTGAATCACGATTTTTCGCGATTTCATTGTCGTTGGCAATGACTCTAAATGGTGTGGCGCTGGTCATGGTTGGGTCCATATTTATTTATTTATGGAACCAAGCTAGCAGATTAACTTTTATACTCCGCGAAGTCTCGGAGCATAATTTTTTGAAAGATCAACGGAATATCGTTAGGATTTAGAAGGAATTACGACTTGGACGGTCGTCTTACTTTTCATCTTCTTCAAGCAGTGAATTTTTTGCTTCAAATTCGGTGACCTGAGATTCCATCTCGGTAACCAGAATAGAACCCACCGGGTGCTCTTCTGTTTTGATGTGCCCTTTAATTGCGGCTCTAACGCCGTCAATGTGTGCGCGGATCAAGTGTTCCGGAGACTTTTCGCGATCAACTTCATCATTGGTCAAGCGACACAATGAGGCCGCCATGCGACCTACGAGAGGGTATTCGTATGTTTTTGCCAAACCTTTAAGGTCATGCGCAACAGCGTGAACATTGGATACTGCATCAACTTTATTGGCCGCAGAAGTGAAGGTGGCCCAAGCATCTTCCAGACGCTTAAGTTCATCTTCAATCCAGTTTTGGAATTCAGAAGAAAGTTTAGAAAGGGCTGCGTCAGCTTTTGCCACCGCTCCCTTATCCATAGGAGAGAGGCTACCACCAACTTTGGCTTTTAACGCATTTGGAGGCGTAAAAATTTCAATTGGTTTAGCTTTACCCATCTCGGTGCTCACTCTCTAGGGCAGAAGAATCACATATTCTGCCGTTAAAATATACATTTCTAAATCAACCCTAAAGGCGACTCGTTAACAAGAAGTATGACGATGAAACGTTTAGTAGGCAAACTGTTCCTGCAAAATACGGTCATCAAGAGCATGCCCTTCGTCAAATAATAGAGTGAGAGAGTTCTTACGGTCTTCTCTGACTTCCACCGTTTTGACGTTTCTAACTTCTTGTGTGTCGGCAGTTGCTGCAACTGCGCGATGTTCGCCGTCTATTGTTTCGAATCTGACGATGGCGTCATGGCGCAATAATGCACCTCTCCAGCGGCGGGGCCTAAATGGCGATATTGGTGTGAGTGCTAACAGGTTAGATCGAATGGGTAGAATAGGGCCGTAGGCAGAAAGATTATATGCTGTTGATCCAGCCGGTGTCGCAACAAGAACACCATCGCATGCCAGCTCATCCAGACGCTCTTTATCATCGACAAAAATGCGCAGCTTGGCAGCTTGAGCTGATTGTCTGATGAGTGAAACTTCATTGATAGCCCTGAATGTATGTTTGCCTCCATCCATAACAGTCGCTTTCATTTCCAGTGGATGGATAATCGCACGCACAGCATTATCAATTCGATCTGGTAGGTCGTCATCAGAATAGTCATTCATCAGAAAACCGACTGAACCACGATGCATTCCATAAACGGGTAGTTTGTCCTGAAACCGGGTGTGCAAAGCTTCAAGCATTGTCCCGTCTCCGCCCAATGTGACGACAACATCTGAGCTATCCAATTCGGTTTGGCCGTATTTGCGTGACAATGTTGCGAAAGCCGTCTGCGCTTCGGGACGATTGCTCGCGATAAAGTGGATACGTGGTGAAGTCCCGCTCATATGTTTCTTCTCTATATTGCGCTTTTTATTTTTTGGGCGTGTGTTCAAAACCCTTTGATTTTAATGGTGGATAATTGGAGCCATTCGTCAAGTTATAGATATTCATTTTGTTTGCAACCGCTAGGCGAGTGGCTTGTGATTTTAGGGGAAAGCGTTTGTTTTTCTCTGTTGAAGCCCTCAATATATTTTTCGGTAAGTGTGGGGGCATTTAAATGGGTAAAAAAACGAAGAGTATAAGTCTAGGAATTTTATCAGGTTGTATCAAATCTATTGTCCTTGCTCAGGATGCTTTTGCAAGTGCTTGGACTTTAGAAAAAGATACAGGATATCAATCTATCAATGTGAGTTATGAGCGCGGTGATTTTGGTCGAAATTGGCGTCAAGATTCGTATTTTGAGGCTGGTGTGACACAAGATTGGACGGTGACGGGCAAGGTTGAGACAGTTTGGCGCGAAGAAGCGAACTACAATGATAGATCTTCCGGTGAGGCCGGCGCTAAGCGGCGTATATGGCAATCTGATACCTTGAGCGTGGCCGGCCAAACGACAGTTTTTGTTGGTGAAAAACTAGATGACCTATCTTGCGGAGGTTTTGGCGCTGAAGTGGGAGTTGCGGTCGGATATTCAAACAAAATAGGTGGGCGACCGGTCTATGCGTTTAGCGAGATCGCAACGGGTGCGAGACAAGGGTGCGAACACGCAACACTCGATGCGGTAATAGGTTTTCAGCCAACGGATAAGTGGGATCTTCAAGTGAAGGCTTTTAGCGAGCAATATCCAGGCCGTGAATTTTTCAAACTTGAGATGGATATTAGTCGTAAAATCGGAAAGCAATTTGTTGGTATTGGCGTTCGGAATGAAGTCAGCGGGGCCTTTGATGAAACAAGTGCTTTCATGTCCATCTGGCGCAAATTCTAGCGCCAGATGAAAAGCTTAAACCTATTTATCTGTTTCGATTAAAAGATAACCTATAAGGTTTATACGCTGCTCTTCTTTTGAAATACCAGCGAATGACATACGGTTTTTCGGCAAGAATTTTCTTGGATTTGCCAACCACTGATCTAGCTGTTCAGGTGTCCACTCGAAATCAGCTTCGAGCAGGGCATCTGAGTACTTAAAGCCTTCAGCTTCACCAACTACTCGGTCAAACATTTTGTGTAGGTTTGGACCAACACGATGTCCGCCTTCTTCAGTTAATAGATGGCATGATTTACATGTCGCATATTGTCGGCGGCCTTTGTTGTAATCAGCTGTATTATACGGTGCTGGAAGAGCGGCAATAAGCGCAGCAGTTTCCGCATCTTTTTCTGCCGTGTCTTCTGCTTTCACTGGGGCAGGCGCTGCGACAGGCGCAGATGCCGTTTTAGCGGGAGAAGATGCTTCTTTTTCACCACAACCCAATAGAATTGCGGGCGTAATAATTGCCAATGCAAAAAAACGGTATTTAAGCATGTAAACAGTCTCCTTTGACACGTGACCAGCTATACAAACATGTGTATCAACTTTTCTCAGGTTGCAGTGATACTGTCCAGCTGTTTTTGGCATAGATTGCGCATATAAAACTAATTGTTCGGAACGATGTTACTTAAAGGAACTCAAATGACAAATGTTTCAGGCTTAGACCACTCACAAACACTGAAAGAGATTGTTCGTGAAGACGGTCGTTCAGAGCGATTTGTTTGGAAGGGGCCTCACATAGAAGCTGACGTTACGCGCCAACCTTTGTCATCTGAAACGTATGAACAGTTAGTTGAGTTTGCAGAACAACAAGACCTTACTGGCGCTATCAAGCAGCTATTTGGTGGGGAGATTATCAATGGTTCGGAGCATCGTCCTGCACTACATTGGGCCTTACGTGGGAATGCCGATCATTTACCTAAATCTGAAGAGTTCAAGCAGCAGGCAAAAGCGTGTGGTGAGTTTGCTGATAAAGTAAATTCTGGTGGATTAGGTTTTGAAGTTAAAACAATTTTGCACATTGGTATCGGTGGATCAGACCTTGGTCCACGGTTGATTTGGGACGCACTTCGTCCACTGGGACATAAAGGTCCAAACATTCGTTTTTGTGCCAATGTGGATCCTGCTGATTTTGCTGAAGCAACTGAAGGGCTGGATGCGTCTTCAACGCTTGTAATTGTTGTATCAAAATCGTTCAAGACGCCTGAAACGCAGGCAAATGCGCAACTGGCTCGTGCATGGCTCATTGAAGAGCTGGGCGAAGACAATTTGAATAAGCATATGGCGGCGGTCTCTTCAGCGCCAAATTTAGCTCAAGCTTGGGGTGCCCCCGCGGATCGAATTTTTCCTATGGATTCAGCAGTTGGTGGGCGTTATTCAGTATGGTCGTCCGTTGGATTATCTTTGATGATCGCACTTGGCGCTGACGCTTGGGGTGAATTTCTTGATGGTGCGGCTGAAATGGATGCGCATTTTAGAGATGCGCCCTTAACAGAGAATTTGCCGGCACGATTGGCGATGATGGATTTCCATCTGCATTCCAAGCTAGAGATCCCGTCTCGCGTTGTTCTGGCTTATGCGCACCGCCTGCGCAAATTGCCTGATTTTTTACAACAGTTGGAGATGGAATCTAACGGTAAGTCTGCAGCATCTGGCCGTGGCGTGAAAACTGATGTGACAGCGCCGATCACGTGGGGATCTGTTGGAACGCTCGGGCAGCATTCATTCCACCAGCTATTGCACCAAGGAACTGACAGGTCTGCGGCGGAGTTTGTTATCTCTCTAAATGCGGGTGTCTCCGAAGGGAATAAAGCAAACGGGCAATCATTATTGGCGAATGCGTATGCTCAGGCTGAAGCGTTTTTAGTTGGACGCTCTGAAGCAGAAGCTGAAATACAACTCCGCGAAAAAGGTGTTGATGAAGAGGCCATCAAAGCAAGGGCACCGCACATGCATATGGAAGGCGGGCGGGCATCTTCTATGTTCATACTAGATGACATTACCCCTCGCAGTGTAGGTGCATTGATCGCACTGTATGAGCATCGCACATTTGCTTATGGAATGTTACTCGGTATCAACCCGTTTGATCAATGGGGTGTTGAGCTAGGTAAAGTCATGGCTGAAGAAATTGATAATGCAATTTCGGGTACGAATTCCAAAGAGCGCGATGCCACAACTATGCGATTGATTGAAAAGACAAAAACTGCAAGAAGTTAAATCCTTCAGGGATGAAATATCTGAGACCGGAGCGCTAATGTTTCGCTTTGGTTTGGGATTGTTTTAAGCAAAAAACTTGCGAGCGGATGAAGTAGCAACTAAGTAATCAGCATGACTCAAAAAGAACTTGCCAAGATCCTAGAAGAAAAAGGGATGCGTCTAACGCGCCCAAGATTAGCTGTTGCTGAGCTTTTGTTAAAGGACGGCATTAAAAGGCATGTGTCAGCAGAGTGGGTGGCAACGCAATTGGCAGATAAAGGCGATGATATCTCTTTAGCAAGTGTATATAATACACTGAATAGCTTTGTTGATTTGGGCATACTACGTCAGATTCAGGCCGGAAATGCATCAGTTCTGTTTGATACAAATACCAAGGAACATCATCATTTCTTGGTCAAATCTACGGGCGAATTGATTGATATTGATGCCGACGCATTCGAAGTATCCAAATTGCCAGCGCCGCCGAGCGGTTATAGCATTAAAGAGCTTAGTGTTATTATCGAGATAGATTGATCGGTTCGCTTCTAGCTTGCCAAAATTCTAGAAATAACTCGACTTACGTTCTGACACTTTAAGTGAGGCGCGGTCATACAGCATATCGAGAAGCTCACTTGGAGATTTTCCTCTGACGTCAACGGCAGTCGCAAGATTATTGTCTTTTAGGACCTTTTTGATTTGCGATGGTTTTAGTGGAGAAAAAACCGAATAAAATTCTGACTTGTCGCCATTAGCCGCAAGTATATAGGGATTTGCAATTTCGGATTTTGTTGCGTTTTCAAATACAACATTTCCGCCCATCGCCTTAACAAGACGATTGGCAAACTTTGGATTTGTGCGGACCTCATCACGTAGCTCGTCAAAAAAACGATCCAAGTATGCAACTGGGTCTAGTCTCTTATCTTCTGCCATGTTTGTCCTGCTTGTTGGGTAAGGAAATCAGTGAAACGTTCTGACAAACGTTTTACATCTCCTTTTACGCCACCATATTTGCCTTTGAATGTATCATAACTATCCGGTGCAGATCTTTCCATAGCATTGAGGACATGAACTGATTCCGGAATTTTAGGACCGAACCATCTATCATTGAGGTAAATATCTTGTAATTCAGTCGCTACCTGTCTGGCATAACTTGTATTTCTGAAGCGCGTTATCAATACAAAGTTTCTCGACGGCAGGTCTGGCGCAACATTAGCCCCAACCCAATCAGAAAATTGTTTCGTTCCCCATGTTGAGACTGCATCTGCAATCGTCGGCATGACAAAGACATCTGACAAGGAAAGCCCAGCTCTGGATAGAGGGGAAAGGTGAGGCGGGCAATCAAAGAGGATTATGTCATAGTATTCTCTAAGAACATCAAAACCTTCTTTGAAGTGTTCTGCGAGTTTGGCTGCGAGAGATGTCGGTGTGCCAGCTTGAGAATACCAGGATTCTTCAAGTCCCATTTCTTGTAAACGTAAGTGAGGATGAGAAGGTAAAGCTGAAATCCAGCCTTTGCGATCATCTCTTTCTTCGGCAACACGCAATTCTTCAAGAGTGACTGCGTTTGGAAGAATGTAATCAGCAGCGTGCGAAGGTTTGCCTTCTATAAAGCCTTTGAGAAGGTGGGTCGCACCTTTTCCTTGTTCATAAGCTTGCTGGACACCACGTTCCGTCAAGAGCATCTGACTTGAATTTGCCTGAGCGTCCAAATCGACGACACACACATTGAGCCCGTAAAAATAAGACAGGCCATCAGCTAGCATCACTGTCGTTGTGGATTTTCCTACTCCACCTTTAAGGTTAGCAATGGCTGCAATAATGGCCGTCATTTTTTCCAAGTTTCCCTTATGGTTTTAAAACTTGCTTGCTTCTAGTTATTTTCGGTGAGTTCAAATAGAAATACCCAACTCAGTATCTAATAACTGGTATTGGATGATATTCTAGTCTTGCTAGCATTTTTTGTGTAATTTTATGTAGTCGTATATTTGTGTGGTTTAAAATCCAGACTCAAACCCTCATTTCGTCGATTAAACTGTAACTTTGGCTTTCAAATTGCTTATGAGAAAGACGGATGTCTATTGGAGTATAGTCTTTGCCTTTTTCAAATGAGCTGGCCCAGCAAGTTTTAGCAGTAATTCCGACTCTCAATGAGGAAAATTACATTGAGGATTGTTTGCGGTCTTTAATGGTCGGCGCATCAACTCTCAATGATGTAAGCTTTGTTGTCGTTGACGGTGGAAGCAATGACCGAACCGTTGAAATAGTCGAAGAATTGAAACTCGAATTTAAAAATCTTGCTCTTCTCCACAATCCTAAAAAACTTCAATCTGCTGCTTTAAATATTGCGGCTCAAAATGCGCCAGATAATTGTACTGTTTTGGTGCGATGTGATGCCCACTCAATTTATCCTGAAAACTTTGTTCTAAAAGTAGCATCAAAACTGACTGAGATTGGTTCTGCATCTGTTGTTGTACCAATGGATGCAGTTGGTGGATCAGGTTTTCAGGAAGCAAATGCTTGGGTTGTTGATAAACCTTTTGGTAGCGGGGGATCGGCTCACCGTGGAGGACATCAATCAGGTTATATTGATCATGGTCATCATGCTGCTTTTGATTTGAAAGTATATCGCGAATTGGGTGGATATGATGAAGTATTCTCACACAATGAAGATGCTGAGTATGATCATCGCGTCGTTCAGGCTGGGCACAAAATTTATATAGATGCAGATTCACGCATACAATACATGCCAAGACCGACGTTTACTGGTCTTTGGAAGCAGTATTTTAAGTATGGCCGTGGCCGCGCCATGAATATGAGAAAGCATGGTGGCAAACCAAAGTTACGACAGTCTATTCCGATTTTGAATTTCTTAAGTCTCAGCGTTTGCGCATTGGTTTGGTCCCTATCTGGCATTTACGGCGGCGTTTTTTCAAACTGGTTTACAGCCCTTCTCGCTTTGGGGCCGTTACTATATTTCGTCGCTCTGTTTTTTGTAGGCTTGCTTGGGGTAATAGGCTTGAAAAAGTTATCTGGTTTTCACGCAGCGAGTGCTCTTTTCGCCATGCATAACGCTTGGGCCATTGGTTTTCTAAAGGCGTATTTTATCACTCCTCCAAAAAACACAACGTTGGAAACAGCTGTTTAGTTTGTTTGTCCTTTTAAGTGACCCCAAAAAAGCCTGCCATCAATATGTTTGATGACAGGCTTTTTTGTATTGATCTTATTTAAGCTAAACGACTATTTGCGTTTTGAAATCTCTTTAGGGGATAGTTCTAAAAGCTCTGGCTGATCCGAACACTTTTCTGTATTTTCGTCATTTAACTGAGTGTAAGACACGCAACGGATTACCATACTCGTTCCATCTGCAAATTTTGGTTTGCCGTGCCATTCGTATATATTTCCGGTCCAAACTTGAGCCATCAGTCTTTGTGGTGCGTCTGGTATATCGAACTCACGGTCTGTCATTTCAAAAACGAGTTCGTCATCGATAAACCATTTTACTTCAGTAGGGGTCCATTCAAATGCATAGAGATGGAATTCCTCTGTTGTATCGAAGGGCAATTTTATTTTCTTGCCCCCGAAATTCTTGCCGTCCCTATAAATATTGAATTGGACCATTTTGGGCTCTTTACCCAGAAATTCAATATCGATCTCATCATGCGGATCTTTGAAATAGCTGTTCGTGTGCGTGAAAAAACCTGACACTATTCCAGAGCCAGGTGCGGCAACCATTACGGTTTCATACCGACCATATTGGGACCAACCTTTTTTTTGATACTCTGCACCAGTATATGGTTTTTTTCTTATTTTTTTATGTGTGACGGCGAGGCCGACATCGCCGGAGTCCATGAATACAACATTGTTGGCTGACCAACCGACCTGAAAAAAATCATCCTCAATAACAAAGTTGGATATGTACCAATCCTTGTAGTCATGTCCTTTCTCAAATGTTTTAACAAATGAAGACAGCAATTTTCGGGAATTGAGATTTTCGAAGGGAGTTTGGTCTTCGTATATTTCTGGTTTGTCTGTTTCAGCGACCGCCGAAGACGTATTGGACGCAAAAAGAATGCTTGAGCCGACAATAAGGCTAGACAATCCGACAAGTAATTGTCGTTTGAAAAATGAGCTTTGTTTCGGGTAATGCATATCAAATATGTTCCAAAATAATAAAATCACTCTGTAGATGGCAAGAAGCTAGCCAGAATCTCAATTGGTATGAATAAAAATATGAATGATTCTGGAAGGAGATTAGAAAGGGTTTTGTGTTTATTAGACCTAAGTTCTTAGCAGATGGTGTAGCGATTTTTGTCGTCGTTCATATTTTTTGCTTTATCAGTTGAAAGTTCCAAAGATACGAGAATATCAATTTTAAGATTGGTCTCATCAAAAATGGGCATCATTCTTGTATAGGGCTTGACGGTGACATTTTTTAGGCGGTTAGCGCTTAAATGAAATATTGAGGTTTGAATGACCGGTTCTTTAGAGGCTAGCAATGGCTTTGAAAATCAAAAAGACCCTTTGAAGCACGACATGGTGCCGATTAGGGTTCCCTTTGAGGGGACTAATTGGGAACTGGCATTGGTCTCCGTTTGGTTTTTTGCAACCGCGGCGGAATTACCCGGTATGGGACCTCTTAGATATTTATGCTTTGCCGCTTTTATAGGTGGAGCAGCACTGAATTTTCATTTTTTACGTCCTTATGTGCGGCACCTTTGGTTTCTATTCTTGTTTCCGGCATGGGTATTGTTCTCAGTCTTGTGGACTCCTAACTCGGGAACCGCGTTAAAGTTCGGCGTTATGCATATACTAGATGTCGTTCTGCTTATCTATATTGCTATTCGTCTTAGTCCCGAACAGATAATTAGGGCGTTGTTTTACGCCTATATTCCAATAGCATTGCTTGTGTTCATTCATTTACCCCAGCTGGGGCCATATAATTTGCCCATAGGTTTTGCCGAGAAAAATCTTGTCGCGAACAGGATGTTCTTTTTATTTGTAGCATCTCTCTTTATGTTGTTCGAGAGTAAGGCGCATATTGTTGAACGAGGGGTGGCTGGAGTTCTTCTGGTGCCGACCTTTGTCGCTATTTTCAAAGTTGAATCTGCAACTTCTCTTATACTCGCGATCGTCTCCTTTTTCGTTATGGTCACTATGGGGACAGTCTGGAAGGCAGTTACGCGTATTCAGGCTGGTTCGATCGTATTGATGATAGGGGCAATCTTGTTGTCCACTATTGCGGTCATTATAGGTGTCTCAATGTTTGTAGACGGGCCTATTGTCGCGTTTTTGGATGCGATGGGAAAAGATACAACCCTAACCGGGCGTACTGAACTGTGGGGCTATGCAAGTGAACTCATCGCAAAAAATCCGGTGTTTGGTTTGGGAGCTGAAGGGTTCTGGCAAATTGGGCGTGGTGATGCAGAAGGCTGGTTAGAATACTTCTACAAAGAAGAATATACACGGTTCTCATTTCACAATTCCTATTTTGAAGTCACGGTTCATCTTGGTGTAATTGGACTCATTTTTATGTTGATTGGGCTAGGTTTTGTCTTGTGGAGGGCTGTCATTGGATGGTTCCGTAGGCAGGATTTGGCAGCATCGTTTTTTGTGTTGATCACATTAGTGTCTCTTGCTCGCTCGATGACCGAGTCAGATCTCTACAATGTTTTTGAGATGAACAAGATTATGCTGTTCCTTGGAGGTTTGACTGCGCTGTCATTCAAAACAGTTCTCGTGCCAAGAGAATTTATCGAAAATTCAAAGCGTCGTTTCCAGCGCTAACTGCTTCCAAGCGATAATTGATGTAGCGCGAATATTATATAATTCATTTCTAAGAGTATTTTTTATGAGCAGTGAGAAAAGCCATTCTTTGGACGTAAGTGTCATTATCGCTGCTTGGAAAGCGCGAGATTGCCTTGAGCACGCTGTTCGATCTGCCTTGTCTCAAGAGGGGATTGATCTTGAGGTCATTATCGTCGATGACGCATCCCCTGATGGAACCTATGAATTAGCTTTGGCTCTCGTGGAAAAAGACAACCGCGTTCGTGCATTTCGATTGCGTGAAAATGGTGGACCTTCCTCTGCAAGAAATAAAGCTATCTCAGAAGCTAAAGGCAGATATGTTGCCGTGCTTGACGCAGATGATGCATATTTGCCTGGTCGGCTATACCACTTATCGAAAGTTGCGGATGAACAAGGCGCAGATATTATTGTTGATAATATCGTGCGAGTTGATGCAAACGGAGAGAATTTAGAGGAAGGGCCGTTCTTGACGCGCGAGGAGTTTTCGCAACGTCACGAAATATCTCTCGAACGGTATATTCAGTGCAATACAATGTTGTCGAATGAACCTGCTATTGGATATCTTAAGCCACTTATCCGTGTGTCAACGCTGAACAAGATGACGCTGAGATATGATGAGGCACTTCGAAATTCCGAGGATTACTACCTAATCGCAGAAATTCTCGCGAATAAAGGTAAGATGATATTTGATCCTATTGTTGCCTATGCATACCGTGTTGATGAAGGATCGATTTCTCACCGTCTAACTTCAACATTGACGGGTAAACTTGTTGAAGCGGCTCAAAGGTTTGATCGCAAATACAAAGATGATCTAACTGAAGCAGAAAAAAGACGGGCGCGCGAGCATGGTTTGCGGTTTAGACAGGTGCATGTTTTTCAAAAGTTTCTTGAGTTGCTTAAAGCTAAAAAACTAATTCAGGCGTCTGTGCTTTTGCTGCAACATTTGTCTTTTGTGCCATTTGTTATTGCTCAAGTGGTTCGGTCATTTAAAGAAAAAATGGCTAGAAATAGGTAATTTACAAAAGAAATGCGGAAATTTGTTTCATGTTGATACATTTGTATTTGACGGGTGAGATTCTGCTTAAATGTATAGGGATGCTATCAGCGTTAAAATAGCACTGTATTTGATACTTTGATTGTTTTTATTAATTGCGTTAACTAATTTTTCTGAATTATCAACCGTCCGTGAACAGCTTTTAGTCAATTATCTAGCAAAATTGAACGGTGTAGAAGGTGGTTTTGGGATAATACGCTCTCAACTCAGAATTAAAACGCTCAGCTGATATCATATTCGGGAATAAGTAAGGCTTTTCGGCTAAAAAGTGACATGAACGTCGTATAATTCTAACTATTGGTGAAATCTTGGCCTCGATATTGCTCTTGTCAGGGGAAATCAGGTCCCGCGTACAATTACGCGTAAATGTAAAGGGGATGCTTGTGTCCAAATTAGTTAAAGTAGTCAGTCTTGGTGCACTATCGACAGTTATAGGAACTCAAGTCGCTGCAGCGCAAGACGATATGTTCAAACGTGACCGTATTGTAGGTGCCGGTGAAAGATACCTTCCGGAATTTGAGCCGCGTGATGTGCGCGCAGGTACTTTTAAAGTAAACCCTGAGCTTGGTGTCGGTGTTGAGTCGAACTCAAACGTATACGCCAGAAATACAGAAGAAGAGTCTGACATAGTTGTACGCGTGTCTCCTGCTTTGAGAGTTGCATCAGATTGGAGCCGTCACGCTTTAAATGCAGACGTTGGTTTGGACCATCGTGAATACACAGATATTGGCGACGAAAGTCACACAAATTACCGTGGGTTTTTGCGTGGACGTATCGACGTATCAAGAGAATTCAACTTCACACTAAATTCTGGTTATCAAAAACTAACCGAACGACGCGGTGAGTCTGGAGATAATTTTGGTCGTTCAGAGCCCGCTGATTTTGATATCGCGACTTTTGGAGGCGCTGCAAACTTTCAACGAGACGCTATTCGTATAACAGCTGGTGCAGATTTGCGGGAGCTTACTTTCGACGATGTTGCGCTCTCTAACGGTGGAACAGAGATTCGTGGTGGTCGAGACTATCAACAATTGGATCTAAAAGGTCGTGCCGCTTATGCTGTGAGCCCAGATGTTTCTGTTTTTGTTGACGCTTTGAGCTATGATCGTGAATATAATGAAGCGCCAAACTTGACCGATGCGCGAACAGATAATGATGTTTTACGTGATGCAGAAGGAATTAGAACTGTAATAGGAACTAATTTCCAGCTTTCTAGCTTGTTGCGAGGTGAAGTATCTATTGGTTATCTTCAAGAAGAACGCGCAGATCTCAGGTTTGACGATGTTGAAAGCGTTGTTGGAAAGATTGATGTTCAATGGCTACCAACTGAATTGACAAAGGTTTCTGTCGGAGTTGACAGTTACACTGCAGATACAGGGCAACCTGACATTCCATCGGCTTTGGTGACTAGTAGTGAACTAAGTATTGATCACGAATTGAAACGTAATCTTTTATTGAATGCATCAACAAGATACGGAATTGAAGAGTTTGATGGAACCGGAAACATTGCTTCTTATGAGCAAGAGTTTTTCGACATCGGTGCTGGCGCAGTATATAAAATGAACCCGAATATGCACGTGGACTTTAATCTTCGTTTCAATAGTCGCGACACAAATGTCATAGGACGCGGTCGTGAGTATGACCAGACAATTGTAGGCGTTGGTTTGAAGCTCTTCCCATAAGGGGAGGGCGTTCAGCTACCAAATTTATTAGTATAGTAATTTATCGTATAGTGTTTAAGGACGAGAGTTTTGACCAAGGCATATCCATATCCAATTGAATCGAACGCGATGGGATCGTTTCCTGGTGGTCCAGATGGGCCTAACCAAGTAATTAGTCTTTCTCAAGTCATTCGTACGGTTAGACGTAACTTCTGGTTACTCGTTCTCGTAGTCTTTAGTATTTTCTCTATTGTTGCATTTGCTACACTTCAGATGACACCGATCTATCAGTCTTCTGCAAAAGTTATTGTAGACCAAAGAGAAAATGCTGTCTTTGATGCTGGGATTTTGTCAGGCTTGCCTGCAGATCCTGGTGTTTTCGAGACTGAATTAGAGATTATATCTAGTCCAGTGCTGTTACAGCGTGTTGTTCGTGAGTTAGAGCTTCAAAAGTACCCAGAATATAATCCGTCATTATATATACCTTCTGACATGGAAGTGTTCCAAGCGAATGTGAAACGTGTCATTAAATCTTTAATTCCTATCGGCAAGGAAGAGGAAGTTAAAGAAGAAGCTATTCTGACAGAAGAAGAGAAAGCTGAGCGGCTAATTGTGCGCGCAGCTCGTATTCTTAGTCGGAATATCACTGCTGCTCGTGATGGACGCAAATTTGTATTCAATGTGACGGCTAGCAGTGTTGATCCTGACCGTGCAGCTGACATTGCAAATGCTGTGGCAAATCAGTATTTGGTTGATCAGTTAGATACACGTTTAGAAGAAACGCGTCGTACGAACGCTTGGTTGGATCAGCAATTGACTGATTTGAGAAGTGAGTTGAACACGGCCGAGAGTGCAGTTGAATCTTATCGTTCTTCTAAAGGTCTTTTAAGTGCCAAAGGTCAAAACCTTACTGAGCAACAAATTTCTGATATTCAAGCGCAAATGATTGCCCAAGAAGCTGAGTATTCTGAAGTCCGTGCACGTCTTTCTTCCGTGAGAACGTCACTAAATTCAGGTGCGGGTGCCGAGTCTATGGCTGAAGCCTTGCAATCTGATGTGATCCGTAATTTGCGTACTCAGCAAGCTCAGATTACACGGGAACGCGCAGACCTAGAGACAAAATACGGTCCACGCCACCCTGATGTGATTTCAATCGTTGGTGAAGAAAAAGACTTACGTTCGCAAATCGATGCTGAGGTTCGCCGTATTATATCAAGCTTGGAGAGTGAGGTTTCAATTTCACGCCGTCGTCTTGACAGTTTGCGTGATAGCCTTGGAAACCTGCGTGGCGAGCTTTCTCAAAACAACCGCGCTAACATTAAACTTCGTGAACTTGAGCGTAATGCTGAAGCGTCTCGTACATTGTATGAAGATATCCTGTCTCAGTTTAAAGAAACAAACCAACAGGAATCAATTCAGAATGCTAAAGCACGCGTACTTGCTGAGGCAGTCGTTCCAACTTCTCCGGCTCTACCTCGTAAGGGTGTGAATTTCGCTTTGGGACTATTTTTAGGTCTCGCAGCTGCTGGTGCAATTGTTCTGGTTATGGAATTGTTGGACAACCGTGTATCTTCAGGTGAAGAAATCGAAGAACGCAACGGTGTGCCATTCCTAGGAAATGTTCCATTACTGCCATCAGGGATTGGTTCTAAAGTACAGCCAGGTAAATATTTGATTGAGCACCCGATGTCGGCTTATGCCGAAGCGATGCGAAACCTGCGTGCATCTGTTAAGTTTGCCAACATTGATAACCCGGCAAAACTAGTAACTGTGACGTCTTCTTTCCCCGCTGAAGGTAAAACAAGCCTATCGCTTTCGTTGGCACGTATGTCAGCCATGACAGGGTCTCGTACTCTGGTTATCGATGGAGACTTCCGTCGTCACCAATTGACTGAGACTTCAGGGTTGAAGCCAGAAGTTGGTTTGGTTGAATACCTTTTGGGCGAAGTTGAATTGAAAGACGCTATCCAAAAGGATGTTGAAACAGAACTAGATATTCTGCCGCTAACATCAACACGTAAAACGACACGCGATGTTTTCGGATCTAAAACTTTTGACGCAATGATTGAGCGTTTGAAGGTAGATTATGACCTGATCGTCGTTGATACAGCACCAATTCTATTGATGGCTGAAACACGTGTGATTGCTGCGAAATCTGATCAAGTTCTGGTTGCGGCTCGCTGGCGTCGTACAAGCCGCGGGGCATTGGCTCAAACACTGGGTGTGTTGCGTGAGTTCCGCGCGAATATTGCTGGTGTCGCGTTGACATTTGTTGATCTGAAACGTTTGTCAAAACACTCAGGCGCAGCGTTGAGCAATTACAAAGCTTACTCAAAATACTACATCAACAACTAGTATTCTGAAAAAAATTGAGAACACCTCGTCACGAGAAATCTTGGCGAGGTGTTTTTTATTTTCGTCTATTTGGAGAAAAACCGTTATAAGTATCCCTTAAAACTGGTCTCCTATTTGCAGTTTATATCTCATCAAAATCAAGTGTGCCGCTGTGAAGCGCGTATGGAGAATTTATTCAATGTCAAACTCTTCAAATCGATTGGCTGTTTTTGTAACCAACCGCCGATTGGATGATATGCGCTCGGGAAGTGCGGTCTATCTTCGAACATGTATGGATGCCGCGAAAGAGGCGGGTTTTGAGACCCAAATTGTGTGCATTCCTGAAACAGCAATTGGAAACAAAGCGTGGGCGCGTGTTCAAGACGAATTTTCCGATCGAGCAAAAATTCATTGGCCATCTACTATTAAATTAGGGGACAATTACGTTTCGACATCTCCAAAGGTATGGGGACGTTTCATTCGGCGTGTGTTAGTTGCCGGATTGAAAAAAGCAAAGATTAACCTAGGTCCATTGACGAAGGTGACATCATTATTGGGTGTCGTACCCTCTAAATCAGAACTTGAACGCACAGCTGACCTGGTAAAATCTCTCAATCCGGAAATGGTTGTTGTTGAGTATTCTTCATTAGGACCGTTATTGTCCCTTCTGCCTGATGTGAAAAAGAAGTCCGTGTTTCATCATGACCTTTTCTCTCACCGTGCAAAAACTTTCCGCGAGTCGGGAAGGGAGCCAGACCATTTCGAATTGAGCTTTGAAGATGAAATTGCACGCTTCAAAGATGCGAACGGATTTATCTATGCGTCTAGGAATGAGCTGGATGCCGTTAAAAAAGTACGTCCTGATGCTGAACATGCTTGGTTAAGACCGGTTGTGCAAACGCGCCGTGATGCGCTTCAGCAAAGAGATGAAGCGTGTGCTGTCTATGTGGGAGCGAACCATGCTGGAAACCGAGATGCGCTGGTTCATTTTTTAGATGAGATTTGGCCGCTTGTACTGGAATCCGTTCCAGCAGCAAGATTAAAGATTGTCGGTGATATCGGCCATGCAACACCAAGTGCAGCGACAACTCCGAATGTGGATATATTGGGCCGTATTCCTGATTTGGCTGATCTAGCAGGTCCTGACGCCATTGGAATTGCATCTACGCGTTTGGCGTCTGGTGTATCGATCAAGATAGCAGAGTATCTGGCGCTTGGTATGCCTGTTGTCTCTTACCCTATGGGGCTGGATGGATTTGGAGATGCTCTGGATGCAGCAGTCATGTGCGCTGATACACCGCGTGATTACGCTGACTGTATGATTGAGCTATTCAATTCAAAAGAAATGCGGGCAGAGAAAGCTGAAGCGGCATTTAAAACGGCTGAGATCGAATTGTCCCATTCTGGTCTAGAAGACTTGTTTAAATAAAATCTAACGCGATTAAAAGCTCGTGGAATGAAAACTGGTTCTTGTCGATAACGGCAGGAGCCATTTTTTATGTTCGATATTGTGCGTACAAGAATGGTTTTTCAAAACGACACGAAACATCAATGAATTTTCCTAGTTTAGAAAAATAAACAACGAGTATTAATTTTATTAGGAAAATCAATTCTCAAGTGGTGCCGGCTGCA
>CAYGPZ010000014.1:0-84950 GCA_964352025.1 uncultured Hyphomonadaceae bacterium | reverse complement strand
CTCCGAAGGCAGAGGTCAGAGGTTCGAATCCTCTTGGGTGCGCCATTTTTTACGCTTGTCAGTATTGCATCAACTTTTGCACTACACGTTTTGTCAACTCAACCCAAATAATCCATGTATTTCAACTCTTCTACATGAGGGAATTTAACGTGAATGAAGTTCTAGAAGTGCCACCAAAAATGGACGGTCGAAGAGTTAAGAGCCGTAAAAAACTGAAGGTCGCATTGGCTAAACTCCTTCAGAATAAATCGATTGAAAAAATTACGATCGAGGAATTAGCAAAAGCAGCAAATGTGACGCGTCCAACATTCTACTCCAATTTTAACGGTGTTCAGGATATTGTTATCGAATACATCGATGAACTGATGCTGGCATTTATAGATGAATATAAGAAAATAGATGTTGATCTTAGTATTTCACCGCAAGAAAGGGTTGCGGCTGGGATAATGGTCTACATGAAATTGCTTCAACAAAATAACGGCATATTATTGAGCGCTGCGTCGGGGCGTGCTGGAAATGAAGCACTCGAACTTATTCGCGTCTATAATATGCGTATTTTGATGATACGTGCTGAAAAGGTGCCTGATTCAGGGCTTAGCGATCAAGATTTACAACTCTCTAGCTTCTTTTTTTCGGGTGCAATCAACACTGTTTTAGAAGCGCATGCTTCAGGAAAACTTAAAGTCGAAGCGGAATTCTTGGCAAACAGCATCGCGACACTCATGCATCAAGGATTGGGTCAGGAACTTGGAGATCCAGACGGTAATTCAGCTGATTAGAAGAAACGTGTCATTCGCACAGTTATTGCGTTGTCATCTTTAAAAAAGAAAGTTGGGTCGTTTTCGTCAGCTTCCAGAAATAACCTCGCTTCCAATTCAAGTGACCAATTACTGCCAATGCGTCTTTGAGCTTCGATCAATGCGGATGTGGATGAATTGTCCAGATCAATCACCGTACCCGCCAGCAAGCTTGTATCTTGTGCGTCGTTTAACGCGTATCTAGCCCCAATAAATAGATCGTTATTCGCTGTGGTCGTAGGGGCAATTGTGAAGTCTTCTTCGCGATCATCAAATTGATATTCGGTTAGTAGGCCTAGGTCCGCACCTGATTCTGTTACACCATAAAATGTGTATTCGAGGCCTCCGACAAAAGCACCGAAAGTATCTCCATGTCCTTCACGCACAATACTTTCAAATTTCCAGAGCCATGCTTCATTCGTGTATTGAAGATCTAGACCGAACTGAGAAATTTGTGCGTAGTGCGGAATAAAACGTTGCCCATCGCCAGAGATGTTATACGTCGCTTCACGGCTTGTCCCGTTGAACGCTGATAGGCCGATGTCCCAATCGCCAATATAGTGAGAGTACCTAACTGCAAAATCGATATTGTTTTCCTCGTCGCCACTTTCAAAAGTTGGGTTTTCCCAATCAAGGGGAAGCGGCCCTCTTAAACGACCTTCTATTCCGGGCGCGGTTTGCTTGCGAAAATAGGGAAGGATAAACCCTTCCAATTTTCCCCAATCTTGTTGGGTTCCTACACGAATTGCTGGTTGTCCAAGCTTGTCTTCGCCGTCAATGTCTTCAACAGCGTCTGTTTGGTTAATAATATCAACGAGGTGGCGTGACTCTGTGGTTCCCCAAAAGACCTTGATTAGTCCTATTTGGGCTTCAATATCATTGCCTCTGTATCGATAGTAAAGTTCGCGGGCGTCTGCATGTGTGCGCTCTTCATCCATACTATCAAGGCGAGCCCAAGGGATGAAATTAAACTGGTGTTTTCTATCTTCACTACGCCATTCAAATTCAGCTTCAAATATAGAAGAAACCTGTCCAAATTCGTCTGATTGTCCAATAAATGCGGGATCTTCAGGGAAGATCCGAGCTTCAAGACCTACCGATCCGGATACGTCCCAGTTATTTTCCGCATATGCAGAAAAATGAGATGTGACTGAGAGGGCGGCAATGGAAATCGCGATATTCTTCATTTGGAACTCTTGAAAAATGAGACCTTCTAGTGGCGTAACAAAGTCATCGAGAGAAGGGGCGAGGAATGACTAAGTGGGGCGATTGCCACTAGAAGGAATTAGTGATGGACAAATGTTTGACTAGTTCAGGGTTTCGAGAACACCTTTAACAAAGTCTCGATCAGTCAAACCTTGGTCAAATTTATAATCGTCATAGATCAGATCTGTTGTTTTTCTGAAAACGTCGTTAGTCATGGATAGCTTATGAGCTCTCCAGTATTTGTCTGCATAAAGTCTGTAGTCAGTCAGTTTCAACGTTTTGAGTTTAGCATTCCGACGGTTATAAAAATCGACCTGACGCAATTGGTGATGGGTTGTATCGATATAAGCGATTTGGCGTGCATATCCTGATTTTTTATACGCGGGATAACGTTCGATTGCGTGAACCTCAAGCGTTTCACCATCTAGCTCAATTGATGTCGTTTCCAAAAATTTATACGTGTATTTATTGACCTCTAATGACGTGAAGTCTTCAAAGGCAAACTCTGACCCAACAAATGGACCTGACTTGTTGGCTGAGGAAATACGCTTTACGCGGCCCAAATCTGGTAGGAAAAGCCATTGATTATCAGCTTTTAGAATTTGCGCGTGTGATAATAGAGCCGTTCCTTCAACATCTTTAGGCGTGTTGAAAACGACAAGCGATTTATCTCCAACCGTGTCATTTTCTCTTTCTAGCGTGCTGAAGTTCAGCTTGCGGACGGTTACTTTTCCCGCTGCGTCTTGAAGTTTCATTTCAACATCTACGACGGTGTCGCCAAATCCATTGTCAGATTGGTCCGCGAGTGTAGCGATCTCATATCCGCGTTGTTCTTCAGGTGTGTCTGCCCATTCAGGAAAAGTCTGAGCAATCGCATTAAATGACAATCCAAGTGCAAGTGAGCTTATTGCAGTGAGCTTTAGCAAAGAAGACAGCGGGCGTTTCGTTTTTGTAAAAGTCATCGGAGGAAGCCTTTCTTAATTGGCAATTGAGGCTGTTGTGAGCGCGACTTGTTTTTGGGTTTTCTTGCGGTCTATTAAAATCAACAAAGCAGGCAAGAATAAGAAGTCGAGAATAAGAGCAAATACAATCGCGAGAGCAGTCATTAGCCCTAGGTCTGCATTCAGCTTGAAAGTAGATCCAGCTAGGATTGCGAACCCGAATGACAGAACAACTGTATTAACAACCAATGCTGATCCGACGGTCCGGAATGCATATTTGATTGCTTCAGCTGGTGTTTCTCCACGTTCTGTTCTCGCGCGTTGGTATTTTGTGAGGAAGTGAACCGTGTCATCCACGACAATTCCAAGTGACACTGCTGCAACTGATGCGACAGAGAAACCAACCGAACCAACAAGGACTGCCCAAGCACCGAAAGTAGCCAGAATAGGTAGCGTATTTGGCACCATGGAGAGGAGACCCAGCTTTAGATTGCGAAGGGCAAATATCATGACGAAGGCAATCGCTAGGATGGCAATAATGTTCCCGCGGATCATGCTTTGGACATTTCTATCCGTGACATAAGTGAACATTACCTGAGCGCCAGTTGCGTTGGATTGCATGTATTCGGGCGCATTTTCATCTAGCCAGGTGTTGGCCTTGTGCAGAAAGTCTTTCGTTTCAAGTGTTGTAATATTGCCAAGCGAAACTGTGACACGCGTTGCCGATTTATCTATGTTGACGCGGTCATTCAGGTCCAATCCATAAGGCAATGAAAGTTCATATAGGAGAAGGTATTGAGCCGAAAGATTACGGTCTTCAGGTACTTTATAATAAGCTTGATCGTCTGCATGAAGATTCTTATTTAGACGCTTCATGATATCGGTAATAGAGTAAACGTGATTGACGTTGTCTTGTTCTCTTAGAAATTCTGTAAACTCTTCCAGTTTTTCCAAGAACTCAGGTTCTGACACACCACCTTGTTCACGAGCGGGGACAGAGTATTCAATCGCGTAAAGTCCAAAGTGTTCAAGCGCGAAATCATTATCACGGCGCACCTCAAGGCTTTCATCGAAATAGTCTACCCACTGGTCATTGAACTCCATTGTTGGAATTAATGCGGTGAGAGCAATCGTGGCGGCGAGCGAGCCACCTAAAAATTTGCCCCAATGTGTTGTGACGAGATCTGCTAGCTTTTCCATAATGACGGGCTTTGCTCCGTCTTCACGCATTTTCACTTTCATAGGCAGTATGCTCAGGAGAGCAGGCAAAAGCGTAATCGAGAAGAACCAGGCGGCAGCAATACCGGCTGCTGTCATGTTGCCAAGGTGCCAATAGGGAGGGGAGTCAGAAAAGTTTAGGGCGAGGA
Source organism: uncultured Hyphomonadaceae bacterium (assembly GCA_964352025.1). GTDB lineage: Bacteria > Pseudomonadota > Alphaproteobacteria > Caulobacterales > Hyphomonadaceae > Hirschia. Next base: position 80,639 of record CAYGPZ010000014.1, on the reverse strand, counting down.
AGCCGATTATAGTTGTCACTGATGTAATTAGAACAGGTGCGAAATTCACCCGCATTGCATCCAATATGGCTTGTCTTTTTGTCAAACCTTCTGCCATGGCGGCTCTTGCAGACATTTGGATATGGATAGAATCGGCAACGGCGAGGGTTAGGATAATAACGATTGCTGACATGGATATTGGCGTCAATGCATATCCAATATGTCCTCCGACACCAAACCCGACCATGATAGACAAAATTGAAATAAGCATGGTCACGATCGAGCCTGTAAAGGACCGAATTGTCAGGATCATGAGTAACAATACTATTCCGAACATTGCCGGGAACAATGTCATCATGTCCATCATACCGGACTCTGCAAATGCGTTATTCAGCATCGACAGTCCAGATAATGCAAAAGTAATATCAGGGTTTTCTGCGCGTATACGTGCCAGCTCCTCGCGGATAAATCCAACCGCTTCTGGAACTTCTGTGATCTCTAATTCTGGATATTGAAGAACAATATTCACAGCAGTGACACTACCGTCCATCGTCACCAATTGATTGGCCAGAATAGGTTCATCAAGGGCGACTTGTCGTACTTTATCTAGCTCTTCCTGCGATAGATTTATCGCATCACTGGCTAAATCTTCGACGATAAGATCATCTTCTTCAGCGTATGTGTGTTGGAAGTTCGTGAGGGAATCGACGCGACTGGAATAGGGCGTTTGCCAACCGATTTCAGTCAACTCCTCCACAACGTTTAGCGTTTCGTTTGTGAAGACATCGCCATTTTTGGGTGAGATCACAATGAGAATATTGTCGTTTTTACTATAAGTAGCTTGAAAATTTTCGAATGTTTTTAGTTCAGGATTTTCATCAGAGAAGAAGACGCGGTAATTGGTTGTGAAACCTAGGTTTCCTGCACCAGAAGCGAAAACTGCAGTAAGAGCCAGCGCGGCAACGATAACGGCCAGCCGCCATTTAACCATGATATCGGCAAGATTGGATGCAAACCGATCTGCATTATTGCGAATTTCACCCATGGAATTCTCCCTTAGTTTCCCATTGTCGTAGGAAAGCGTCTTAAGACTAATGTTCTAAATACAGGAAACAGCCCGCGTATTCAGAACGACCATTCTAGATTTAGAATGGCTGTTCTAAAAATCAAGGAGAAAATTTATATTTATTTATGACTGGGCAGAATTAGGATGGATTTGAGGATAGGATAGCGATAGTCGCTTCCATGGATTCTTCGATATGATCGCGTCCCTTAATGCATTGGGATAGGGCTGTCAGTGCGTACATGGTTGTCATGAATAATCGCGCTGCATCCTTAGGCTTTATACCTTCTCTGAGAGAACCATCCTCTCGTGCGAGTTCAAATACTTCAGCCAATTGAGCGAGTTTTTTATTCATCAAGACTTCCACGCATTCGGCCACTTCCGGGTCGTGAGGTGAAAGTTCAAAAGTCGCTTGGCAAACGAGGGATCCTGCGAATTCCATTTGATCGGAGTCGACTAATTCGTTCAAAGGGCCTTGAATAAATTCTCTTAAAGTTTCTAGGACAGTCTTTTCGCGCGCTTCCAATTTAGCTTTTATTGCTTCGAGAAGAAGATCGTTATCGCGTTGCAGTGCCGCTAAGAACAATTCACGTTTGCCGCCAAAATGTTGATATATTGCGTATCTATTGAGGCCGGTAGCGTCGACTAGTTTTTCGATTCCGGTGCGTTCATACCCTTCACGACGGAATACATCCATTGAAATGTCGATAGCTTGTTCAAGCTCTGCTTGGCTCCTTCCCATTACGCTAGTCCTTTAATTTCTCTCTTTTTTCGGGATTATATAATATAGATATAACATTTGATTGCTGGAAATAAAAAGCCGCATTTTATTTATTGTATGATAGTCAGTATGGAACTGAAATAAATGCGCCTTGAGAAAATACAAGTGCATTTCCTGCTTTTTCACTGGCTTGTATGACCTCACCAATGATCAAAGAATGGTCTCCTGCATCGTGGACAGCCCGTCGATTACATTCGAAAACAGCGAGGCAGTTTTCTAAAACTGGTACATCAAATTCATTTAGCTCGTAGCTGAAATCCTCGAAACAATCTTTGGATTTTGAAAAAGCGTCACACATGTTTTTTTGTTCAAATGCCAAAACGTGAACCACGAAATTATCTGCTTTTATAAACGCATCGTGACGTGCTGACAGTTTTGAAGGTGCCCACATCAGAAGGGGAGGTGTTAGGGACAGGCTCGAAAAACTATTGGCTGTCATACCAATGGGCCCATCACTCCCTAAGGCAGTCACAATCGTTACGCCTGTGGAAAATCGGCTAAGCGCTGTTCGAAACGCTTTGTCATTATCTGATGGACTGAATTTGTTCATCTGCATCCTGCAGTTAGATTACATGTTGTAATACAAGCTTTATCTGGACATCATGAAATTTGATAGCTGTCCAGAGACATTTATGCTGTCTTGCTGTGTGGGTTACATATGCCATATCTATATGCGTTTGAGTGCTTTGAAAGAAGCAATGTGACTTAGCTAAGATCTATGCTCATCCAAATTTTATATTCATCATTCGGTGCAAGTGTTTTAATTTCGATGGGCTCTAAACCAAATGGAACACTGCGGCCTGTTGTTGGTTCAATTGCAGCATACCCTTGGTTAGGTGGGAAAAATATATGCAGGTTTTTGCAATTATCTGATGCCGTTATAGAAATCGTCGGGCGACCGGTCTCGGTTAGCGTAGCTGTACCGAAAAAATTATAGTGCGTTTGGTCCGTCATGACGGAATCGATAAAGTCATCGCCTTCGAGGAAGTTTTTGCGATATGATCCTTTAACGCGCTCTATGGCGTGGCCTTTGTCGTTTGTTTTCCAATACCCATCATAATTGAATTGGAGACATGTTTCGCTTGTTGTTGGGAAATGCGGGTGAAAACCCAAATCTGCCGGCATGTTAGATTGGCTAGTGTTGATAATTTTCAACTCAGAGCGCAATCCTGTATCAGTCAATTCAAACACTTGTTCGGTTGTGTAAGACCACGGCCATTTATCAGGCGTATGTTTGTACTGAATAACAGCCTTATTTCCTGCGGCTGAAATAACAGACCATTTTTTCTGCCACCCATGACCATGAATGAAATCGGGTAACCCCATGAAATTACCGTCTAAGCTAATTTCTTTACCTTCAAATACAAAGTCGCCATTCGGGATACGATTGACGATAGGAACAAGTGGGAAGCTTCCAGTTTCAATAATGCTGCCATCAGTTTCAGGTGCGGATCTTAGAATTTCCGTATCACCCATGGTGAAAGATTTTATGCTTCCACCATGATTAGGATAAATTTCCAAAACCATATCTTTATGGCTGATCGTCACGGTTTCATAAATTGAAGAAGAGGGCATTAGTTCAATTTCTTATGATGATGCAATTATCGAAAACACATGGATATTAGCGTTTCACATCGCCGCCGGAATTTTCCAAAATGGCATTCACTTCAGCTTCTGTTGTAATGTTGAAGTCGCCAGGAATGGTGTGTTTAATGGCTGAAGTTGCGACAGCAAAATCAATAATTTCCTGCGCTGATGCACCGCCCGCTATTTTGTGCAGCGCGCCTCCGGCAAAGGCATCACCCCCACCAATACGGTCGACTATGCTGTGAAGGTTCCAGACTTTCGTTTGGGCAAATTCATTACGGGTCGATATGTAACCTGCAAGCGTGTTTGAATCAGCGCTTAGAACAGTTCGATTTGTGCTACACACTGTTTCTGCGTGTGGGCACTGCTTGAAAAATTCGCGTGCTGCAGCTTGGAAGCTTTCACCAGGGTTTTCAGGGTTACGCGTAATTCCAAATAGGAGTTGAACGTCTTTGTCGCCGCCAAAGATAAGGTCTGCAGATGCAGCGACTTCTTTAATAACCTTTACGCCATACTCTTCGCGACCAGCCCAAAGGGACGGGCGGTAATTACAGTCAAAAGAGACCTTGATACCCAGTTTTCGTGCTACTTTAGCGGCTTCAAGGCTCGCTTTTTGAGCACCTTCACTTACTGCAAGTGTAACGCCAGAAAGGTGGAGCCAATCCATACCTTTTAGCATTTCTTTCCAGTTATAAATGTCTGGATTTGCGGTCGCAAAAGAAGAATGTTTGCGGTCATACGTGATAGAAGAGGGTCTAATCATCGCCCCTGTTTCTAAGTAGTAGACCGCTATTCTTTCTCCCTGACGTACGATATTTTTGGTGGAGATACCGTTTTGGTGCAGCGTATCGCAACAGGCCTGCCCAACAGGGTTATCGGGCAATACTGTCACCATTGAAACATCATTCCCCATCCGGGAAAGTGTCACGCCAACATTGGCTTCTGCACCCACAAAATTAGTATCCAGTTGAGCAGATTGAAAAAGACGTTCGCGCGTTGGTGAGCTTAGACGAAGCAACATTTCACCAAAACATAAAATACGGGCCAATTTAGTATTCCTAGTATTTGAGATTATCCAAGAGCAGCACGGACTGAGCTCACAAGCTCATCTGCGCCTTTTCTTATGTCTTCCAGTGATTTACCAGGAGAATATATAGCTGAACCTATCCCAAAGCCATTTGTGCCAACTTTCACAAATTCAGCCATATTGCTAGCATTTGCGCCACCAACAGCTGCAACGAGCGAGTCTTTTGGCAAGGTCGCACGCATTGCTTTGATACCCTTTGACCCAATAATATCACATGGGAATAATTTCAGGACATCCGCACCAGCATAATATGCTTTAAATGCTTCAGTAGGTGTGAAACAGCCCGGCGCAGAATACATGCCCAAACGCTTGGTTTCTGCAATAACGTCAGTATCCATGTTTGGAGAGACGATAATACGTCCACCTGCATCATAAACTTCTTTGACTTGCTCAACAGTCGTTACGGTGCCAGCTCCAATAAGAGCTGAATCACCGTATTTTTCCGAGAGTATCTTGATTGATTCCAGCGGCGATGGGGAATTCATCGTCACTTCTAGGACAGGTATACCTGCATCTAGTATCTGCTCTGCAACGGCAACAACTTCGTCAGTCGTTACGCCGCGCAGAATAGCAATAATCGGAACATCTCCGAATATGTCTTTGATAGGTTTTGTCATGATACTCTTATAGCCAATATAGTTTAATCGTCTGTTTTGCCGTAACGATATGGATATAGCGTAGAGTTTACCTCTTTCGCTGCAGCCACCATCTCTGGATAAGGTTGATCCGTCACAGAAACAAAACCGACATTATAGTTCTCACCGTCATATGCGCGACCTGCTAGGGGAGAGTCAATGTACTGGAACCAATGAGCACCAACTAAGTAAGGATTATCCAAAATGGTTTTAAGATAATCCTGATACATACGTCCGCGATCAGCTTGCGTTGTGGCATTAAGAAGGCCTGGGTGGAGCAATCCGTTACCGTCTTGCGAACCCATGTGGAACTCACCAACGAGTGTTGGTTTGTCGAGGTCTTCTAGGAAATCCCAGCTTTCGTCCAACAAGCCTTCTTTATAAACGTTGAAGCTCATGACATCAGTGTATTTGATGGCTGCAGCGACAGCGTCTTTAGGCATGCTCCAGCTTGCCATTCTAACACCCATGTAAAGGTGGTTAGGTAGAGCGTCTTCTAGCGTGTCGTGGACCGTTTTGAAGTATTTCTCTGAGAAGGCTTCAAATAGGAAAGATAAGTCAGGCAACATGCCGTCGCTTACTTTTTCGATTTTATACCCAGCATCAAAGCTAGCCCAGTCCGCAAGCTCAGTACCCCAAGCTGTGTTCAGAGCATCAATTGAGTCGTATCTTTCTTTTAGAAGCTCAGAAAACTTAGCTTTGGCAGGGCTTTCGTCTGCGCTTTTTGAAAACGCATCTAGGATAATACCATACTCGCCTTCAGGTGTTCCTTTGGTTCCCCAGCTTTTCTCATTGTCGAGGAATACACCAATACACCAGGGTGTATTTTTGACTTCTTCGGCGATGACATCGATTGTCGCTTTAGTGCGAACTTCGAACTCTGGATCGAATACGTCAGGCATCGGTCCCCAATAATCATTACCAGAGGATAGAGTTTTATAGTCTCCGATGATCCACCCATTTGCGAAGAAGGGAACTTCTTCATTGGTGTATAATTCATCAGCAACCCAGTTACCAAATGATGTGAAACCCCAATCTTTCATGCGATCAAGAGTCACTTCACGCCATGTCTGCAGGTAAGATTTCGGTGTTTCTTCACCATAACGACGTTCAAGGTTAGCTTGGTAGAAACTGAAAGTCTCACCATGTTCCATAGGACCCATAAATATGGATTTTCTATAGTGATAGTGATCCGCTAATTCATCATCATATCCCGGGAGCCATTCGAACATGTTGTTACGAAGTTCGGATGAGACATAGGCTGTCTCCATAACGTCTCTTGGCGCTGGTTTTAGGTCTGCTGAATCTTGAGGTGTAACGTCGTTTGGGTCGATATAGCGAATGCTGTCGTCTTTATAGTCAATTCCCGTTACAGTCGTTGTGTTAGCCATACGGATATTGGCGATACCATTGGAGAAAAATAGGTGACCTTCAGGGTCAACCATCCACCATTTGCCATCAACTTTTTCTGTCCGGAAATAGCCTGTTGCTTCTAGCTTGGGTCCGTCTTTCCAGCCACCAAATTTCGATCTATCAGCAAATCCGTCAGACGCTTGAAGTTCAGCTAATTCTTTAGCTGCAACTTCTTTTAATTGCTCGTCAGATTTGATTTTACGGGCATAGTCTTTTTCAACGCGCTGACCGTATCTATCGACTAAATTCTCAAAATATCCGTCTTTAACTGCAGGGCTTTTGCGGACAACAAGATTGTCGATGATCAGGTTACGTTGATGAATATTCCCTTTAGTGCTGATGTTGATAGAGGAAATTTTACTATAGTCGCCGTCTCTATCGCCGTAACGCCAAATGATGAGCGTATCGTCAGTCTCATACGGGTTAGGGTTTGAACGAATACCTGCATCAACCTCAACTTCCGGACCAGTCAATGGCGCAAAAAATGTGCCTTTGAAACCAGCTGGAACGTGGGCATTACGTGTTTGCGTGTTTCCATCTGCATCTTTAACCACAAAGAATATGTTTGTGCTGATGTCACCAGGGTTTTCTAGGTCGATTGCTAGCTCTATTTCGCCTTGACCACTGAAATCCCAAGCTGTTTCAGCTTTGAAATCTATCTCGGAATCAGCTGCGGCAGGCACAAACTCAATCGAAATTGCTTTATCTTCGTCAGAACCAACAAAGCTTGAAGTCGCATTCTTAGTTGTTACGCCAGCTGGCAGCGCCTCGTCGTTAAAGTCGAACAGGCTTTGAACGACTTCTTGAGTGGCTGCTTTTGGTGTCGCGACGTCTTCTTCCTCTTGGCAACCAGCCAATAGCGAGGCTGAAATGAGGGCGGACATTAAAAGTTTGGTTTTGAACATATTACTTTCCTCGTCGAACTTTACTATCTCGCATCAAGCCCAGTGGGCGGCGAGTGTGTTTGTGTTGATTTTTAGGAGTAGGTCGTGGCTCGTGATGAATAGAGTTGATCCATCTTCACCAAACGCACAGTTTGCAGTGGCTTTACCTGTTATTATGCGGCCAAGAACCTTTCCATCCGGAGAGATAACTGCAACGCCACCGGCGCTGGTTACATACAGGTTCCCTTTATCGTCGATTGCCATTCCATCAGGGTAGCCAGGGTTGTTCTCATCAGCGTAGTTGCCAAGATCAATCCAGCTTTCTTCGGATACCGCGTAACTTCCATCTTCTTGACGGGTAAAACGTCTTACGATCGCAGCGCCTTCAAAAGACTGAGATACATATAAATGCGTCTCATCGGGAGAAAGGCCGATACCGTTAGGGCCGAGCATGTCATCTGCTAGAGTTGTAACATCACCATTTGGCGATAATTGGTAGACGCCTTTTTGATCAAGTTCCAACCCTTTGGAATCATAACCGTCCTTTTGGCCATATGGAGGGTCTGTAAAGAAGATAGTTCCATCTTTAGCTTGCACAGCATCATTCGGGCTGTTGAATGCTTTCCCGTCGATGGAGCGGACGAGCATTTCGCGCTCACCAGTTTCCAGATTCATGCGATCTATAGAGCGTGCATTTTGGTTACAGATCAGAATGGTGTCATCTGAATTATACCAAATGCCGTTCGTCCCTTTGGCCATGTAAGCGTCGTCAATTCCGTGGTCTGCTCCCGCAGGAACTAGGAATTCAGAGATGCCGTTTTTAGAATCCCAAGTCAGAATTTTGTTGTTCGGGATATCTGAGAAATATAGGTGGCCGCGTTTTTTATCCCACGCTGGACCCTCGGTCCATTTAAAGCCCGAACCAATGACTTCTAATTTTGCATCTGCGCTGACAAGTTCGTTAAATGCTGGGTCGAAACTCTCAAGGTTCCCGAAATTTGCAGGTAGTTTGATTTCAGGAGTTTGCTCTTCAGTATTTGTTTCAATTGGTTGGTCGTCCGGGCTTGCAGCTTTTGCACACGCCGTTAGCGTTGCAAGTGCGGTTGCGGATAGAAGCATTTGTCTACGGTTCATCATGAGAGGGCACCTAGCATCAGAAAGTAATGTTGTTTTGTCGTACTGTAACAGTGAAGGTTATTGCTTTTGCTTGTTTTTTTGTTCAGCAAATCATCACTAGGACATGGTTTCCCAGCATTTTTTATTCACTCCCCAGTTTCGTCTTTATATAGATTTACACACTCTTCTGGATGTATGGCAACTCAATGTCAATTGTTGACAATTTTTTGATTGTAGCGAATAGATTGCTGATAAAGAAAGTAAAAGGAGAGCGGGAGGCAAGTTACGTGTTTTTTCAACGTAATAGTTATGTTTGCCATTGTTCCCGTCATTCCAAAAATACTGCGGGTGGAAACTAAATGAGTATTTCTCAGAACAAGGCCGTCTTGAGTGCAATGATTGTTGCATTCGGTGGCTTTATTTTCGGTTTGGATATCGTTCTTATTTCGGGTGGTATTTCTGCATTCCGATCTGAATTTTTATTAAATGACGCGCAAGTTGGATTGGTCGTTTCTGCGGCTGGTTGGGGTGTTTTGCCCGTGTTGTTTATTGTTGGGCCTCTGACAAACTGGATAGGTCGAAAGAACACTCTAATTGTTATCGCTGCAATGTATGTTGTTTCTGCGGTTGGATCAGTATTGGCCACCGACTGGGTAATGCTCGCTTGGGCCCGTGCGCTAGGGGGGATGGCGTTTACCTCTCTATCCGTAGCCGCGATGTATATTGGAGAAGTCGCACCTGCCAAAGTTCGCGGGAAGATGGTGTCATTCAATCAGTTGAATATCGGGATTGGTCTGACGGTCGCATTTCTTTTGAACCTTGCGATCTCCAATATGGCCGAGCCGGGACAGACAACTGTTACAATGTTTGGTGTTGAAACAGGCATGTGGCGTTGGATGTTGGGTGTAGAGATTATTCCAGCTATTATCTGGCTCGTTCTTCTTATCGGAATACCTAAGAGCCCGCGTTGGTTATACAGTGTTGGGCGTGAGGAAGAGGCGCGTGAAGTGCTAACTCAAATGGTACCTAACGAGAAAATTGACGAAGGTATGGAAGAGATACGTGCAAGCACTCTCGGTGAAGAGGGTTTGAGTATTTGGCGTGCAATAAAAGAATTGGTGACAACCCATCTGTGGAAGGCTTTGGCTGTTGGGATGTTAGTTGCGATTTTGCAGCCATTATCAGGTATCAATAATCTACTTTATTACGCGCCAATCGTATTTGAACAGGTCGGAGCTGGAACGAACGCTGCGCTATTGTCATCTGTTGGGCTAGGTGTGCTAGCGATGATTGCGACTATAGTTGCAATCGTCATTATTGATGAATTGGGGCGTCGCCCGCTACTTATAGGTGGATTGCTTCTTGGTTCACTTTGTATGCTGGCTGTTGGATGGAATTTCTCTCAGGCAAGCTATGGTATTCAGGCAGATGATATTGCTGTTTTAGCGGCTTCAATGCCGACTGATGCGCTGCAATCCATAGTCGGCGTTGAGTATCCAAATGATGTGGCCTTTAAAAATGCTCTGGTTGATGTGCTTGGTTTTGACGATGCACGTAAATATGAAGGCCAGTTGATCAAAGTTGGTGTTCAAGGTCTGAATGCAGGTCTGATTATTGCCAGTATTTTGGGTTTTGTTGCGGCTTTCAATATTTCAATTGGTCCAATCATGTGGGTGCTGTTTTCGGAAATATTTCCGACCCGCGTGCGTGGTATTGCGATTTCAGCATGTGCACTTGTCACAAGTTTGGTGAGCGCTGGAGCAGCGATGGTGTTTCCAAAGTTGCTGGCTGTTGCAGGTGCGTCGTCAATGTTCCTTCTTTTCGGGATTATTATCGCGATAGGTCTCGTGCTTATATATTTCTTCGTTCCAGAGACGAAAAATAAAACTATCGAACAAATCGAAGCGACGTTTAAAGGCGCATCGAATTAATACTATTGTCTAACTAGGTTTTGAGAGTAATGGGTTTTTTAAAAGACAAGATCGTTATCGTTACTGGCGGGTGTTCAGGTATTGGTTGGGGTATTACCCAGGCTTGCGTTAAGCAGGGTGCAACTGTCATTGCATGTCAGCGTAGCGAGAATGGCGCTGAACGTATAGCGACCCTCGTCTCTGAAGGATATAATGCACACTTTAAGCGCGCAGATGTATCTGACCCTGAAAGCATCTCGCAATTTGTTGCTGATGTTCACAATGAGCACGGTCGTATTGATGCTTTGGTCAACAATGCTGGAATTACCATCGAGTGTGATTTCTTTGAAATGTCGCTTGAGAAGCTTGATCTGCTTTGGGCCACAAACCAACGCTCTGTTTTCTTGATGAGTCAGGCTGTTGCGCGTCATATGAAAGAACAGGGTGGGGGGCACATTGTGAATGTCTCTTCAAACCATTCTGTCGCCAGTGTTCCTCATTATGAAATGTATGCGGCGACAAAGGGCGGTATTTCGGCCATGACGAAAGCTATGTCATGGAGCTTGGGTAAATACGGAATTCGCGTCAACACACTCTCTCCAGGCCTTACAATGACTGAAGCTGTGCAACAGGTGACTATTGATAAGCCTCACCTCGTTGAGCCTTTTAATAATCTACATGCAACTGGCGAAGTAAGTTCAGTCGACGATATAGCAAATGTTGCGGCTTTCTTGGTGTCTGATAATTCAAATGCCATTACAGGAACCGATATAGTCGCAGACCAAGGTGTGACAGCCCTGTTGTGTCGTTTGGAAGACATCGTTTAAGGTAATTTGATCATGAAAATTTCTAATATTATTGCGTATCCTGTATGGGTTGGGCACAGGAATTTGTGTCTTGTAAAAGTCGAAACAGAAGACGGCCTATATGGTTGGGGTGAGTCTGGTGTTTCAGGGCGCGAATTGGCGGTTGCGGGTGCTGTCGAGCATTTTCGTGATTTTCTGATCGGAAAAGATTCTCGTCACATTGGTGCGCATTGGCAGGAAATGTATCGCGGCCAGTATTTTGAAGGTGGACGCGTATTATCAGGAGCAATTTCGGCGATTGACATTGCGCTTTGGGATATCGCTGGTAAACGTCATGATGTGCCGGTGCATGAGTTGCTCGGTGGTGCGCAGCGCAATAAAATCCCTTGTTTTGCGACATCTACAGCTGATCACGACCAAAGCCTGATTGATGACATGAAGGACCTTGTCAGCAAAGGGTGGCGCGTTGTGCGTGCTACTGTTGGTGATGGTGGTGCGGGTGACAGTGCAGAATGGGATGTCCGCAAAGAGATCGCTAAGACGACTGAGATCTTGCCGCAATTGCGTGCAGAGCTAGGTCACGAGATCGTAATCGGTATCGATATGCATCACAGAATGTCGGTCGCGGAAGCTGCCGCTTTTTGTCAAAAAATGCCGGAAGGAACGATTGATTTCCTTGAAGAGCCAATTCGTCAACAAACTCCGGGTGCCTATAAAACACTGCGTTCAATGACCAATATTCCTTTTGCTATTGGTGAAGAATGGTCAAGTAAGTGGGAATACCTGCCTTATCTTGAAAATGATCTGACGAATTTTGCGCGTATCGATGTGTGTAATGTTGGTGGTTTGACCGAGGCGATGAAAATTGCAGCGCTGGCTGAGGCTCATTATATTGATGTAATGCCGCACGATCCGCTGGGACCTATTTGTTCGGCGGCGACGAACCACATGTGTTCAGCAATCACTAATCTATGTTGGACTGAGATAGCACCTTACAGCGCTGATAAAACAGACCATGACCGTTTGTTTATCAATCGTCCGATTGAAAAAGCTGGCTATTATGAAGTCAGTGATAAGCCGGGCTTAGGTGTGGATGTACGAGAAGAATTGATCAAGGATCAGACCTTCAAGTTCTGGGAAATTCCACGACGTCACAAGCCTGATGGCAGTTTCACAAACTGGTAGTGCGCAACTATTTAACAACACTGCTCAAAATTAGGGCGGTTGAGGCGTTGTAATGTCTTTACAATGATTATGTTGTTTGTATATTGTATACAAAATGGATTTTGCCTTTTGGCGTCCATTTCTTATGGGGCCGTCTATGCGACCCCATAATTTGTTTTGAATGATAAGTTGCTTGAGAGGCGCTAGCTTCAACTTTCGTTATCGTCACTTTGGGGCGTTAAAGCATCTCTCTTAAGCTATTAAAGGTATAGTCGTGGCATTGAACACAATCACTTCTTCTTCAGATTACTCTGTGGATCAGTTCGAGATAAAATCTGTAGATACAGAGTATTACAGAGTGCCATTGGCTGAGCCTTTAGTTGATGCCAGCCATGGAACGCATACTTTTTTTGAGCTGATTGTTTGCCGTATTAAGGGAAGCAATGGCGTAGAAGGTGTTGGTTATACATATACTGGTGGCTCTGGTGGTCGCGGTATTTATTCTCTCGTCAAAGACGATCTGACCCCGCGCATTCTAGGTAAAGACGGGTCTCAGATCGAAGCTGTCTGGAAGGGAATGCAGAAGGATCTGCATTATGTGGGCCGCGGCGGTTTATTAAGTTTTGCTATCTCTGCGATTGATATCGCCCTGTGGGATATTCGCTGTAAAGTATTGAATTTGCCACTTTGGAAGGTTCTTGACGCGCCTAAGAATGAAACTGCGTGTTATGCTGGTTTTATCGACCTGCACCTTGATGGGCCTGAATTGCAGGATTTGGTTCGCAAGCACTTGGATATCGGGCAAACAGCGATCAAGACAAAAGTTGGTCGTGAAAATATCTCTGAAGACGTGGCGCGTGTTGAAGCAATTCGAAATGTGCTGGGTAGCGATAAAAAGCTTATGGTTGATGCGAATTGGTCATACACGACAGAGCGTGCAATCGAATTTGGTAAAGCCGTCAGCCATTTTGATATTGGCTGGTATGAAGAGCCGATTTCTCCAGATGAGTTTGAAGATTACAAGCGCATTGGTGAAGAAACCGGAATTCCGCTTGCTATGGGTGAAAACCTCCACATTGTTGAAGAGTTCGAGCGGGCTATTAAATATTCCGGTTTGACTTATTTGCAGCCCGATTGTTCCAACATTGGTGGGATAACTGGGTTTTTGAAAGTTTCTGATCTCGCTGCGAAAGCTGGCTTGAAGATCTGTAGTCATGGAATGCAGGAATTGCATGTGTCGCTTTTGGCTGCTCAGCCACATGCGGGCATGCTCGAAATTCACTCATTCCCAATAGATCAATACACAACCAAACCTGTGGAAATACGCGATGGAATGGCGATTGCGCCTGATTTCGTAGGAACAGGTGTGGTGTTTGATGACGCTCTTTTAGAGCCTCATTTGATTTCGAAAGATAGTAAAGGTTAATACATGAGCATGATCGCTGCACAATATTTGGGTGACTCAAAATTTGGAATTGCGGAGTCAGTTCCTGTTGCTCCAAAAGCGGATGAAGTCCGTTTAGACATTGGTTATGTCGGTATCTGTGGAACAGATATGCACATCTACCACGGTGCGATGGATCAACGTGTGGCTCCTAAAGAGACAACTGGTCATGAAGCATCAGGTATTGTGCGTGAAATTGGTCCGGAAGTTACTGATTTCAAAGTAGGTGACCGTGTTGTTGTGCGCCCGCTTGATTATTGTGGTGACTGTCCTGCATGTGATGCTGGTCACAGCCACATTTGTCATAACCTAAAGTTCATGGGTATCGACAGTGTTGGTGCATTCCAAAACTCTTGGACTGTTAAAAGCCGTACACTTCACAAATTGCCTGAAAATGTTGACCTGAGACAAGGTGCTTTGATCGAGCCTTTGGCTGTTGCTTGTCACGATGTTGCTATGGCTCGCGTAAAAGCTGGTGAGCACGTTGTTGTACTTGGTGGTGGTCCAATTGGTCAGCTTGTGGCTGCGGTTGCAAAGGCTGAGGGAGCAGAAGTTCTTGTTTCTGAGATCAACCCTGACCGTCGTAAATTTGCCGAAGATGCAGGAATGAAGACTGTTGATCCTATGTCTCAGGACCTTGTTGCTTATGTAAATGAGTGGACAGGTACAAAAGGCGCTGACGTGGTCTTCGAAGTATCCGGTGTTCAGCCTGCTATTGATGCCATGACAGAAGTTGCTGCTGTTCGCGGTCGTATTTGTGTCGTCGCTATTCACTCAAACGCGCCTAAAGTTGATTTGTTCAAGTTCTTCTGGCGTGAGCTAGAGATGGTTGGTGCGCGTGTTTATGAACACGCTGACTTTGAAAAAGCGATCGACCTTGTGTCTTCAGGTAAGGTGAATATCGACAAATTCATCACGAGTGAATTTGACCTGACAAAAATTGATGAAGCATTCCACACTTTGGCGACAAACCCGGTCGGAATGAAAACTGTAATTAAGTGTGGTGCCTAATATGACGAACGTTCTTTCCAGCTTTTCTCTTGAAGGAAAAACAGCTTTAGTAACAGGCTGTAAGCGCGGTATTGGCTTGGGCATGGCTGTTGCTCTGGCTGAAGCAGGCGCTGACATTATCGGTGTGTCTGCTAGTCTTGAAGCTGAAGGTTCTGAAGTTGAGAAGCAGGTGACTGCTCTTGGCCGTAAATTCTCTGCATACCAATGTGATTTTGGTGACCGTACAGCTCTTTATGCTTTCATCGAGAAAGTTAAGGCTGAGAACTCTCAAATCGATATTCTCGTGAATAATGCGGGTACTATTTTGCGTGCACCTGCTGCTGAGCACGGCGATGAGCTTTGGGATAAAGTTATCGAAGTGAACTTGAACGCTCAGTTTGTTCTTACGCGTGAAATCGGTAAGGAAATGGTAGCGCGTGGCTCAGGTAAAGTGATTTTCACTGCGTCTCTATTGTCATACCAAGGTGGAATTACGGTTCCAGGATATGCTGCCTCTAAAGGTGGTGTGCAGCAATTGGTTATGGCGTTTGCGAATGAGTGGGCGTCAAAGGGTGTGAATGTGAATGCAATCGCGCCGGGCTATATCTCTACGGATAACACTGAAGCTCTACGCAATGATGCAGTGCGTGCAGAGTCTATCTTGGCACGTATTCCGGCTGGTCGCTGGGGTGAACCAAGCGACTTCAAAGGTCCAATCGTATTTTTGGCTTCTGAAAGTGCAAACTATGTCAGCGGCACAACATTGCTTGTTGATGGCGGATGGATGGGGAGATAGTCCATGGAGTTCAAGAACAACCTTAACTTCATCAATGGTGAGTATATTGCTGCGCCGACAGATGAGATCATTGAAGTTCTAAATCCTGCAACTGGTAAAGTTATAGGTTCTATTCCTGCATCTCCAACTAGCGAAGCTGAAAAAGCTTTGGTAGCTGCTAAAGAAGCGCAAAAGGGCTGGGCTAAGACACCCGCGCGTGAACGTCAGGCGATATTGCGTAAGTTTGCGGATGGTATCCGTGCGCGTCGTGATAAATTGGCTCAGATGGTCACGCTTGAGCAAGGTAAAGTTCTTGAGCTTGCTTATATCGACGTGGATGCGACTGCGAGCTTCATCGATTACGCTTGTGATAACGCATTGACGATTGAAGGTGACATTCTTCCATCTGATAATCCAGATGAGAAAATATACATTCACAAAGTTCCTCGTGGTGTTGTTGTTGCTATTACGGCTTGGAATTTCCCGATGGCGCTTGCTGGACGTAAAATCGGTCCTGCTTTGATCACTGGTAACACAATGGTACTTAAGCCTACGCAGGAGACTCCTCTGTCTACTGTGGAACTAGGTGAAATTGCTATTGAGGCTGGCTTGCCCGCTGGTGTTTTGAACATCATCAACGGTGCTGGTTCTAAAATTGGATCTTATTTGTGTGAAAGCTCTCACACAGCAATGATCACAATGACAGGATCAACTTACGCAGGTAAACAAATTTACCAAGCCGCTGGAAAATACATGATTCCAGTTATGCTTGAACTTGGTGGTAAAGCGCCATTCGTTGTGATGGATGATGCTGATCTAGAATTAGCAGCTGATATTCTGGTGGGTGCGCGTTTCACAAACTGTGGTCAAGTATGTACATGTGCTGAGCGTGTGTATCTACACGAGGACATCAAAGACAAGTTTATGGAACTCTTCTTGCCGAAGGTTGCAGCTTTGAAAATTGGTGACCCGCTTGATCCTACCACAACACTAAGTCCTAAAGTGAACGCAAAAGAGATCGAGAACATCGATCACATCGTTCAGGAAAGTGTTAAACAGGGCGGAGAAATCCTCGCTGGTGGTAAGCGCGCAGTTGTTGAAGGTTATGAAGGTGGTTTCTGGTATGAGCCAACTGTATTAGCCACTGAGCACAAAAATATCGCTGTTGAAGAAGAAACATTTGGTCCAATTCTACCAGTTGTTACTTTCAAAACGCTTGATGACGCAATCGAAATGGCAAGTGACAGTATTTATGGTCTTGCTGCCTATTTCTATTCTGCGTCACACAAAAACATTCAAAAATTTATCAATGAGATGGAAGCTGGAGAGCTCTACATCAACCGCCCAATGGGTGAACAACACCAAGGTTTCCACAATGGTTGGAAGCAATCTGGTTTGGGCGGAGAAGATGGGAAGTTCGGTCTAGAGCAATATCTAGAGAAGAAGACAGTCTATCTCAAAGAAACCTAAAATTCATAGATCCTTGTGATGTCCTGACTTGGGTTGCATTTGACATTATGTCGATGCAACCTTTTTTTTGTCTACTTGATGTGTGATGCGAGAAGTTTGGTTGCTTCGGTCATATTGCCGGCTTTAAGGGCGTCCAATATATCCCAGTGCTCTTGCATGCTTTGCTCGGGTGAGCACACGCGTTGATAATTCATCCGCATACGCAGAACCATTGGTCTCCACAAATTGACCAATTCGTCGCCACCAGCTTTTTCTAAAAGATATTTGTGAAACTCTAGGTCGATTTCTGCCGCTTCGGTGAAATGTTCCTGTTTTAGGGCTGCGTTCATGCCGTCCAAATAGTCGCCAAGTTCCTCAAAATCCGAATCATCCAGTTTTCCTTCGAGTTTTTGAAACGCAAATGTTTCAATATTTTTTCGAAGTGTAATCATCAGATCTTGGATCTCAGGGGGGAGCATTTCATTGACTGTTACGCCGCAATTTCGTTTGGAAACTAGCAGGCCTTCTTTCGTCAATTGTAGTAATACATCCCTTATCGGTCCTCGAGAAACACCAAACCTTTCAGCAAGTTGCTCTTCTCTGAGGCGTTGCCCAGGTTCCATTTCACCACCGATAACATCGGTGCGAATTTGGTTGGCTATTTGTTCCCTGATAGGGATAACTTGAGTTTTGTTAAGCATGTATTTTCCAGCTCCCCAGCTGGTCGTTTATTTGTTTACAATAAATTGTATTTTGTTTTCAAATAAGAAGATAGTCGGCCTTTGGCAGGTCTGCAAGGTTAAGCGGGGGGCTTTCTCAAATTCAACTTCGTTTCAAACACTACTAAATTTATATGATTTAAAAAAGAAAACAGAAATTGAAGTGCATTTCTAAGTTAGTTTGAGTCCCTAAATGACCCGAATTTATCGACCTAATATAAAGCCATTATTCGTTCGGAAATTCGATTTATGACGGTGTTATGGAATTCAAGAAACTTTGTAGAAACTTATAAAGTCGTGTTTGCATCTAAATTCAATACTTAAGCTAGTTTTCTTCGGCTCCTAAGTCTTTTCTTGGGTCCTAAGTCATTTTCGTGAGGCGTTATTTGGATAAACGCTGCATTCCCATATTTTGTATTCTTTTTACCGCCTGAGGATTGAATTTTAGCATTGCTAAATTGTATAAATGCATGGTTATATTGTAAACAGTATACAAAATTGGAGGGTTAGGGTGTTGTTGAAAAAGTTGTTATTTGCGAGCGTTGCGTGTTTCGGTGTTGGGGCTTGTGCGGTATCGCCAGAAACTGTCGAAAATGCTGCTTTTGATAACAAATCTCCAGTTATGGATGTTACTTTTTCAAATATAACTGAAGACATAGGACTTACGTCCCATTCTACATGGAAATATGGCGGACCATCTGTTTCTGATCTGAATGGTGATGGTTTATATGATTTTTTGCTCACAAATCACCACGTTATGCCGGCTCAATTATTTTGGGGAGAAGCGGATGGTACTCTGAGCGAAAGTATCGATTTCTATGATGGTGACGTTCACGGAATAGCACCGGGTGATTTTGACCAAGATGGAGACAATGATGTTTTAGTCTCTCTTGGTGGAGGAAATGGATCAAAGCCGCGTCCACCTTTATTGCTGAGAAATGACGATGGGAAATTTGTTGATATAGCCGTAGAGGCTGGGATTTCCGAATTAGGCGCAAGAGGCAGGACGGTGCGTTGGGTCGATATGGATTTGGATGGTGACCTTGATTTCCTTCAAATCAATGCGCGACAGGTCATTGGAGAAGACAAGCCTCGCAATATATTGTTTGAGAATATTGGGGACGGAAAGTTTGAATATCGCGAGAGCGGAGCTTTTGAAAAAACTGAAGCCGAGCGCGTTTTATTGACTGATATCGATGGTGATTCCGTAGCCGACCTTATTACATTTTCACCTCTTGCAGTCTGGAAAGGTGGAAGTGATTTTACATTCACGGATGTAACTGAAGACGTATTGCCTGAAGCATTTCGTCATGCTGAATACGTGATGGCGGTTTCTGAAGCGGATGTGGATAATGATGGTGATTACGATCTCTATGTCGCACGCGGTAAAACATATTATGAAATTGCGCGAAACTCTTATCAATTCCGTAAAGATTCCAAACGCTTAAATATCCGGGATGAAGGCAATAAAAGCCATGATGGAATAGGCTTTGTTGCGGATTCTAACGTTGTCTTATCTCAATTCACACGTTGGGGACGAGGCAATAATGATTTGCCATTCCCTGTATTTTTAGGAAGTGAAAAGACAATATTAGAAGTGCCGGAAGATCCAGAGGCAGGATCGGACAGTGGGAAACTCTCTACGGGAGTTCCCGGATCTATTCCAGTTACAGTATCCAAGGATGATGCAATTGGTTTTCCTGAAACATTCAAGGAAAATGGCTGGTATCTAGGATATTTGGGCGACGGCAAATGGCGAATGGAGTGGCATCTAGACCATAACTTAGCTTGGGATATCCGCGCATCAGTCTCTAATGTCAGCGAAGTATTGCCTGATTGGGAGCCTCAAGACATTGGTGTACCGGACATTTTATTAGAAAATGTTGATGGAAAATTTGTTGACGCGAGTGGTGCTCTGCCTGTTGAAAGCGGTGAAAATAATTGGGGTGTCACAAACGGTGATTTCAACAATGACGGAAATACCGACTTTTTCGTTTACCGCTTTGGAGAGTTAAACACGAGATTACCGGATGCCATGTTGTTGAATAAGGGTGGCTTTGAATTTGAAAAAATTCTTACTCACCGCGCGACTGTTTTAGATGCTGGAGGCCATGGCGATATGGGTGCCGCATTTGATTATGATTATGATGGCGCGGTCGATTTGCTGAATGGAGATGATGATAACGGCAAATGGTACATGTTTAAGAATGATCTTTTGATCGATGACAACACAAATTATGTGCTCGTACGTGTCGGTTATTCTCCAAACGGTATTGATGCTCATGGTGCTGAGCTCGTCATTGAAACTGAAGGCAATACATATCATCGCCGTGTCGGAGGCGCTGGTGCTGTCCATTCTCAATCATTATTGAACGTGGCGCATTTTGGGCTAGCTGAGGAAAAGCTTGTCAAAAGTGTTAAAGTTAAATGGCGTAGCGGTGAGAGCCAAACATTGTCCAATGTTGATGCAAATCAAATGGTGGTTTTGGGAACTCACCCGCTCAATGGAGAGTAAATGTGTGTTGCGATCGAGATCGTAGCATTTGATTAAGTGGTAAAGACATGTCTCAATTAATTTCCTCTGTCGTTATTGTGGGAGGAGGAACAGCTGGTTGGTTAACGGCTGGCACTCTGGCCGCTAAATTTAAGGCGGAGTATCAAAAAGAGATAAGTGTTACTCTCGTCGAGTCCCCGAATGTGCCAATAATTGGTGTGGGTGAGGGGACTTGGCCGACAATGCGCACAACACTTCGTAATATGGGGGTCCGCGAGACTGACTTTATTCGAGAGTGTAATGTCTCCTTCAAGCAAGGTGCGAAGTTTGCCAAATGGACGACCGGAGCGGAGGATGACTATTATTATCATCCGTTAGTGCTGCCGGAAGGCTATCATGATGAAAACTTGGCGTCACATTGGTTAGAAAACAACGGTGGAGTTTCGTTTTCTCGTGCTGTTAGTCCGCAGGAAGATATTTGTAATAAAGGCCTAGCCCCTAAGCTTATAACGACTCCCGAATATGCATCAGTCGTAAATTACGCATACCATCTGGATGCCGGTGTTTTCGCGAAATTCTTGCAGCGCCACTGTGTTGAAAACCTGGGGGTCACTCATGTTCTTGCAGATGTTGTAGGTGTTAACGCAAAAGAAAATGGGGATATTGCGTCTGTAGACACTCAACAGGCTGGTGCTGTTGCCGGGGATCTCTTTGTTGATTGTACTGGCTTCAAATCACTCTTATTGGGTCAACACTACGGTGTTCCATTCAAGTCATGCAAAGACGTGCTCTTTTTGGATACAGCTTTAGCGGTTCATGTCCCCTATGAATCGGAAGATAGTCCAATCGCATCTCACACTATTTCAACCGCTCAAGATGCGGGATGGGTTTGGGATATTGGATTGCCATTACGACGCGGAGTGGGTCATGTCTATTCAAGTGCCCATACAACGCAGGATCATGCTGAGGCCCAACTTAGGACGTATCTGAAGGAAACTGGTGCGGACCCAGAGGTGGAATTTCGAAAAATACCTCTTGAGCCAGGCCATCGCACCAAATTTTGGGAAAAAAATTGCGTAGCGGTAGGTCTTTCTGCTGGATTTCTAGAGCCGTTGGAAGCGTCGGCTTTGTTGCTAATTGAGATCTCAGGGACAATGATTGGTGATCAGTTTCCTGCAACGCGTAGTGCGATGGATGTTATTGCGAAGAGGTATAATGAGACATTTTTATACCGTTGGGATCGCATAATTGATTTTCTGAAATTGCATTATGTCGCCAGTTTACGTGACGATACACAGTTCTGGATCGACAATAGGGATGCCGCATCAATTCCCGAGAGTTTGCAAGATCTTTTGAGGCTGTGGAAAGACAATGTGCCATGGCATGACGATTTTGATCGTGCCCTAGAGGTCTTTCCGGCTGCGAGTTATCAATATATCCTATACGGCATGGGTTTCTCGACAGATGTGTCTCGTTTGGGGACTTCAGATCAAAGAAAACGATCTGCGTATGAATATTTTGAGAAAAATCAAAAAAAATCGCGAGACATGGTAGATAAATTGCCTAAAAATAGGTTATTAATCAACAAGATAAAAGAGTTTGGATTGCAAAGGGTCTGAATATTGTAAGTCGTTAGCGGGCTAAGTAGCTTTTTGCAAAAGATGAAGAATTAGGTGGAGGATAGAATGGTTAACCCTGAATTGCTGACTGTGGACCAGCATAAGAATATTCGTGTTGTAACTGGGCATGGTGAGAAATACGGTGAAAATGTTCACTTGGTTCCTGTGTTGGCTGCGGAACTACGTAGTCTGGTTTTGGAATTCCCGGTTTATTTTTTGAAAAACCCAGATACAGGCAAGTTTGAATTATACGCGATGTTGGGATTTGAGCCTGGCGAAAATTTATACTTGGATGGCGATAAATGGACGAGTGTTTATCTGCCTCTAAATATACGACGCCAACCGTTTATGGTGGGGCTGTCAAATAGAACAACTGGCGCAGTTGGAGAGGAAAGAGCCGTTATCACTATCGATATGGATTCTAAGCTTGTCAGTCAGGTTGAAGGCGAACCATTGTTCAATGAAGATGGTACACGCAGTCTATATTTGAATAGGGTTGAACAAGTGCTTAGTAGCATGATTTCAGGTTCGGAAGCGACGGAGAAATTTGTTGAATTTCTTTCCGAGAAAGACCTTATTGAGGGTGTTAAACTAGACGTAGACTTTAATGGTCAAGAAAAGTCATTTCAGGGCATGTACACGATCAATGAAGACAAGCTCAAGGAATTGAAGGGCAAAGATTTAGCGGACATGCATAAGAACGGCTATTTGATGGCCGCTCAGTTGATGTTGGTGTCCATTGGAAATGTTCGCAAAATGGTGGATCGCAAAACCGCTGGGGTTTTAGCTTAATCAATTATTATAAGCGTCAGAATTTGGGTTCTGGCGCTTATTTTTTATGTTTTGGGCGACGCAATACTGTCCCTTATGACCAGTTCACCTTCTAAAATATGCAAAGTATTATCGTCGCTTGATTTGTTGATTTGTCGATGAAGTGCGGTCATTGCTGTTGTGCCAATATCTGCTGCAGGTTGAGATATTGTTGTCAGAGGAGGGTCGCAATATTTAGCGAGATTGATGTCGTCAAATCCTGTTACTGAAATATCTGTAGGAATCGATAATCCTGAGGTTTTTAGCTTGGAAATAAGTCCGAATGCCATTTCATCGTTAAAGCATAAAGCGGCTGTCGGTAGTCTACTTAAAGACAATATTTTTTCTGCTGCGAGTGTGCCGGAATGAGCAGAAAAATCTCCGTCAAAGCACTCCAAATTATTTTTATCTAACCCATGTTCGGTCAGTGATTGATGTAAGCCTTTTAGGCGTTCAGATGTGAGTGGGCTTGTTTGGGGGCCCAGAATTGCGCAAATTTTTGTGTGTCCCATTTTCAGCACTTCATCTGCGATCAGCTTCATTGCCTCTGCGTTGTTGATTTTGATCTTTGGAGAATTGAGTTTGGGGGTGCACTCGCAAGCATTTACCCATATTAGAGATGAGGCTCCATTGTGTCCCCTTAAGGCAGCATAGGGATCAGACGGGCTAAACTGAATTATACCGTCTGCCTGTCGAGACAAAACCATACTGGCATATTCTTGCTCGACCGCTGGTGAGTTTCGTGTTTCACCAAGTAAAACAGAATATCCAAATGTTTTTGCTTTATGCTGAATACTGCGCACGACGCTTGCAAAAAAAGTATTAGAAATATCAGGAACCAACACGATAATTCGTGAGGTTTTGCTTTTTCTAAAATCGCGCGCAAGAACGTTGGGATGGTAGTTTAGTATTTTTACGGATTCGTGGACGATTGAGCGCGTTTGTTCAGAAACCTTTTTGGGTTCATTCAGTGCACGTGAAACTGTGGCGACAGATACACCAGCATGTTTGGCGACGTCTTTAATGCCAACCATGTTGCGCTCTTCTTTCTAATAAATACTCATTGAAATAAATCATATTTAAATGACCTAATTGAATCTCATAGTAAAGCCAATATCATTCTTGCAAATCTTAGTGTAATCGATTACAGATAATACATGATAAGGCTATCAAAAAGCCTAAAAGGGGAGGTAAGGTCATTAATACTGCAAATGTATTACGCATTGGAATGATCGGTGGAGGACCGGGCGCTTTTATTGGGGACGTTCACCGAATAGCCTCTCGCGTAGATGGACAGGTTGCCCTTGTTTGCGGCGTGTTTAGTCGCGATTTTGAAAAAACGAAAATTCAGGGCGCTGAATTAGGGCTTAATGCTACCCGTGCCTATCCAAATTTAGAGGCGATGCTCCAAGCAGAAGCTAAGCTTCCTGAGAATGAACGGATGCATGCAGTTTCTATTGTGACACCTAATGCACAACATTATGGCGCTGCAAAAGCTGCGATGTTGGCGGGTTTTCATGTGATTTGTGATAAGCCACCGACTATCTCAGTGGAAGAAGTTGAGGACCTTGAAGCGGTCGCTAAATCTACGGGCCGTCTTTACGCACTGACATTCACATATCTTGGCTATCCAATGGTCAATGAAGCCCGACAGAGAGTTGCAGCTGGTGAGATCGGAGCCGTACGCAAAGTTTTTGTGACCTATCCGCAGGGGTGGTTGTCCAATAATCTAGAAAGTACAGGTAATAAGCAGGCAGATTGGCGAACTGATCCAGCCATTTCTGGTCCAGCTGGGTGTTTAGGGGATATTGGATCGCACGCGCATTCTATGGCGGAATATATCACCGGACAGAAAGTGAATTATCTTTGTGCTGATCTTCCAACTTTTGTGGAAGGGCGACGTCTGGACGATGATGTTTCTGTGCTGCTCAAATTTGACGGTGGTGCACGCGGTGTGTTG
Source organism: uncultured Hyphomonadaceae bacterium (assembly GCA_964352025.1). Classification (GTDB taxonomy): domain Bacteria; phylum Pseudomonadota; class Alphaproteobacteria; order Caulobacterales; family Hyphomonadaceae; genus Hirschia. The sequence continues at coordinate 55,954 of CAYGPZ010000014.1, read as the reverse complement.
ATGGCCAGCCAGATTATGGCTGGTGAAGAGAATGATCTTTCCATTTCTGTATACGGTGAAGCAGGCGGATTTAAGTGGAAGCACTCTGATCCAAATAGCCTGCTACAGTTAGATTTAAATGGGCCAACAAAAGTCTTGCGCGCTGGTGTCGAAAATGGATACCTGCTGGAAAGTACACGGCAACTTTGCCGAACGCCGTCTGGGCATCCAGAAGGATATTTAGAGGCTTTCGCGAACATCTATACGCGTTTCGCACAGCTAGTTCATCAGAATAGCAGTACAATGGATGTTGGGTTTGGAGTTGCAGACGGTGTGAGGTCCATGTGTTTCATCCGCTCTTGCCTTGAGAGCAATAAATCTGAAAAAAAATGGACAAAATTTCGTTAAAGCAGGCAATAAAACGGATAGTTTGAAGAGGTTATTATGAAGCAGATTAAAGGCCCGGGCCTGTTTTTAGCGCAATTTTTCGGAACTGAAGCACCATTTGATACGCTTGAAAATATAACAAAGTGGGCGGCAAGTATCGGATACAAGGGTGTGCAGATGCCAACTTGGGATCCAAACTTCTTTGACCTTTCGCTAGCTGCTTCCAGCCAGACTTATTGTGATGAAGTGAAAGGCGTTTGCGCCGAAAATGGTGTTGAAATCACCGAGCTTTCGACACACTTGCAAGGACAATTATTAGCGGTTCATCCTGCTTATGCGGATCTGTTTGCTGGGTTTGCTCCCGACGGCATTAAAGGGGATGTGAATGCCTATCGGGAATGGGCTAATGATCAGCTGATCATGGCTGCTAAAGCAAGTCAGAGATTGGGCCTTACGGCGCACGCAAGTTTTTCGGGCGCTTTGCTTTGGCACACAATGTATCCTTGGCCTCAAAGACCAGCTGGGTTGGTGGAAGAAGGCTTTGCCGAATTGGCACGGCGTTGGCTTCCAGTATTGAATGCATTTGATGAAGCGGGTGTGGATGTATGTTATGAGCTCCACCCGGGTGAAGATCTGCATGATGGTGTTACGTTTGAGCGTTTTGTCGAGGCCGTGAACGGTCATGAACGTGCGAATATTCTTTATGACCCCAGCCACTTACATCTGCAATTAATGGATTACCTTGGGTTTATCGATGTTTATGCCGACAGGATAAAAATGTTCCACGTGAAGGATGCTGAATATAATGCTTCCGCACGGGCTGGAGTTTATGGAGGCTATCAAGGCTGGGTTGATCGTCCGGGACGCTTCCGTTCGCTTGGAGATGGTCAAATCGATTTCAACGGAATCTTCAGTAAGTTTACAACCAACGGGTTTGATGGTTGGGCTGTTGTGGAATGGGAATGTTGTATCAAGCATCCCGAAGATGGAGCGAAAGAGGGGGCAGAATTTGTTAAAAATCACATTATTCGTCCCGCAGAAAAAGCTTTTGATGATTTTGCAGGTGCTGGCTCAGATCTAGAATACAATCGTAAGATTTTAGGCCTGTAACAAAAAGACGAAACAAAGAGGGCGCAACGACGCCTTCGTGCAAGGGAGGAAGAATATGACGGTCAATTCAAATAGGTTGTTTATAATGTCGTGTATGTCGCTGACAGTGACTTCGATGACATTTGCGATCCGCGCAGGAATTCTTGGGCAACTTGGTGCTGAGTTTGAGCTTAATAATGTACAGCTGGGTTGGGTGAATGGGATCGCCTTTTTCGGTTTTCCTATTGCTATGATTGTTGGTGGACTCGTCTACAACACATTTGGTGCAAAAAACCTTATGATAATTGCTTTTGTTGGGCATTTGCTTGGCTTGGTCATGACCATATTTGCGAATGGATTTGAGACGCTGCTAATTTCCACCTTCCTTGTTGGGGCGGCAAATGGGGCTGTCGAGGCGGCCTGTAATCCGCTTGTCGCTGATACCTATCACAAGAATAAAACGACAATGTTGAACCGGTTCCACGTCTGGTTCCCGGGTGGTATCGTAATCGGGGCGTTGTTATCCAAGTTTCTTGGTGATGCCGGATATGGTTGGCAGATCCAGATTGCAACGATGATCCCGCTGACTTTGGCCTATGGTTTCATGGTGTTTACTGAGAAATTCCCAGAAACACAGAACATCGAATCGGACACGATGGAAAACATCAAAGCAATGGCGAACCCGTTGTTTATCGCCATGCTGGTTCTTATGACTGTTACCGCGACAACTGAGCTTGCGACAGGCCAATGGATCGGAACTATTCTAAACGGTTCAGGTGCATCTGCGATGTTAGTTCTAGCTTTGACAGCTGGTCTTATGGCTGTTGGGCGTTTCTTCGCGGGGCCAATGGTTCACAGATTTAACCCGCTAGGTGTGCTGTTGGGCTCAGCAGTTCTCTCAACGATTGGGCTTTATATGTTCAGTCAAACAAGTGGAGCAATGGTCTATGTTGCGGCCATCGTCTTTGCACTAGGTGTAACTTATTTCTGGCCAACAATGATCGGGTTTGTGAGTGAATACACGCCGCGAACTGGAGCTTTTGGTATGTCCCTTATGGGGGGGGCGGGTGCATTCGGTGTGACAGTTTGGAACCCGGTTATAGGCGGATGGATTGATACGGCCAAAGAAAAAGCATTGGCCACAGGTGTTTCAGGCACAGAAGCAGATGTGTTGGCAGGTCAAGAGGCGTTAAAATTCCTCAATGTATTTCCAGTCGTTCTAATTGTCGCCTTTGCCATCCTGCTTTTCCTTAAGGTGAAGCGTCCAGATGAAAAAGATAGCGTTGAAACAGACTTATCAGCTGCTTCTTAAATGATAATAGGGAACCAATGATGGTAGATGTCTCTAAGATAAAGAACTCAGCAAGAAATAGTCTAGCGACGTTATGCTGTGTCTCATTGTTAAGCGCTTGCGGTGGAGAAGCGGTCGATGAACCGTCAGAAGAGACTTCTTCTCCATCTGTTGAAAAAGACGTGGATGTCCATGAATGGGTATCAATATTTAATGGCGAGAGCCTCGACGGGTGGACAGTTAAAATTGCTGGACAAGCCTTAGGCGTAGACCCCTTAGACACTTTTAGAGTGGAAGAGGGGAGCCTAGTTGGAAGTTATGAAAATTACGATGCTTTCGAAAATAGGTTTGGCCACATATTTTATAAAGAACCGTTTTCCCACTATCGGATAAGGCTTGATTACAGGTTTACGGGTGAGGCCTTGGCTGACACACCAGAATGGGCGATTTTGAACAGTGGTGTAATGCTGCATGCTCAAGATCCGGCTACTATGCCAGTCGATATTGGATTTCCAGCATCCGTGGAGGCCCAATTATTGGGTTCTTCCAAAGAGTGGCCCGAACGCACAACTGCAAACATTTGTACTCCGGGAACTCACGTTCATGTTGGTGGGGACTTGATAACTGACCATTGCATTCAATCCGAGACCGTAGGTGCTCGCGTAGATGAGTGGGCAAAATTTGAAGCAGAAGTCTCGGGTAGCAAATTAATTTCGTTGAAAATTAATGGCGAACCGGCTTTTGAACTAACCGATCCGGTTTGGGATCGTACCGATGATTGGGGCAGGACTGTGCCGGGCAATGATGAGGAGGTTTCCTCCGGATTTATTGGGTTACAGGCTGAGGGACATTCGGTTGAATTCCGTAATGTCGAAATTATGAATTTGGCAGAGAAGAAGTAATCAAGTGACAGATATGAAATTACATAGACGAGACGTTCTAGCTGCTGGAGTTTCGGCTGTTGCATTAAGTGGATGTTGTAAAAACGGAACGCATGCAGAAAGCGTCGCATTGCAAGCTGGTAAGGATCATTCAAGCAACTTGTGGACTGAACGCGCTGGAATACAATTATACAGCTTTCGTAATATAATGGGGCAAGATGCTACGCTAGGTTTGAAGACAGCAGGTGCAATCGGTTTTTCAGAAGTTGAGGCTGCTGGATATTTTGATCTTTCTGCCAAAGAATGGAAAAAAGTACTAGACGGTGAAGGAATGAAGTCACCTGGGTCCCATCACGCGATTGATTACCTGCTTGATGATGCAAATTTTTCAGAAGCGGTAGAAGCTGCCCAGATCATAGGTCATGATTATTTCATTATTCCGTATTTGGTCGAGGAACGCCGCCAGAGCATTGGCGATTATCTGAAGGTAAGTGAAGATCTGAACAAGATTGGCGAAAAGTGTAATGATGCAGGAATTCAGCTTTGCTATCACAACCATGAATTCGAATTTATGGAATTAGAGGATCAAATTCCATATGATGTTATGTTGGCTGAGACCGACCCGTCACTTGTCGCTTGGGAAATGGATATTTGCTGGGTAGATTACGCGGGAAAAAGTGTTGTTGAGTATATCCAAAAATACCCCGGCAGATTCCCTCTGTTCCACGTGAAAGATTACAATGAGGAGGGCGAACTATGTCCTTTGGGAGAAGGAAAAGTTCCTCTCAAAGAGATATTTGAAGTCGCAGAACTCGCTGGGTTAAAGCATGCTTATTACGAGCAAGACCGCATTAGGGACGTTGTTGTAGAAGCGGCTCAGAGTTTTGAGTATATGAAGCAGTCTAAAATCCGTATGCCGGCTTTGAAAAAAATATAGGCGGAATAATCAATGCAAACTGATCGTCGTAAATTTCTAATTGGTGCAATCACCGCAGTTGGTGGTGCAAGCATGCTTGCATCATGCGGCGGGAGTGAGCCCTGGATCACAAAATCGGATATTTCCAGCGGCAAGGGTAAATATTATTCTGAAGATGAATTGATGTTGGTTTATCGTGTCGTTGATCTGCTGTTGCCTAAGACTGAAACTGTAGGGGGCATAGAAGCGGAAGTTCCAGCTTATCTTGATGGATTGATGATTGAGTGGGCTAGTGAAGATACACGTATTTCTCATAGGAATATGCTTGTCGACCTCAAATCTGCACTTGATGAGATTGCTGGCTCTGATTTCAATAAATTGGATTTAAGTAAAGCAGAAGAAGTTTTGTCTTCATTCGATGCCGCTGCGTTTGAAGAGGGTACAAATCAACCGGGTTATATCGGGTTTAAAAGCCTAATAGCGACCACTTTTTCATACACAGAACTTGGTGCCGAAGCGTCTGGTTGGTCTTATGCGCCTCCAGGACGTTGGGATCCGAATGTTCAAAAAGACTATTCATAAGAGAGATTAAAATGGCTGAATTTGATGCGATTGTCGTAGGCTCTGGAATGAGTGGTGGGTGGGCAGCTAAAGAGTTGTCCGAGCGTGGTCTAAAAGTTCTGGTTATTGAGCGCGGGAATGAAATCGTTCCTGAAGAGGATTATAAAGACCTCAGCCCGCCTTGGGAGCGGCCGAACTTAAATCGTGTGCCTCAGGATGAAATTAAGAACGATTACCCGATCCAGCAAAAGGGTGTAGGCTACGCATTTCAGGAAGTCACAAAGCAATATTGGGTGAAAGATTCTGAGCACCCATATGATGGTGATAATTTTGATTGGCTTAGGGGTTATCATACAGCTGGTCGATCAATTATGTGGTCTCGCCTGTCATTACGTCTTGGGCCACAGGATTTTGAAGCAAATCTGAAAGATGGTCATGGAGTAGATTGGCCTGTTCGTTATGATGATATCGCTAAGTGGTATGATCATGCAGAGCGATTTGCTGGAATAGCAGGGCAGAATGAAGGTATTCCACATTTGCCAGACGGGATTTTTCAGCCACCGTTTGAAATGACCCCTGCGGAAAAGCACTTACGTGAAAAAGTACAAGAGGCTTTCCCAGGCCGGAATGTTATTCATAGCCGTACAGCGAATTTGACACAGCCAACTGAAGAGCAGTTGGACCTTGGAAGAAATCAGTGTCAGGTGCGTAACCAATGTCACGAAGGGTGTAGTTTTAAAGCATATTTTTCTTCTCTTCATGCAACTTTACCTGCGGCGGAGCGCACTGGAAATTGTACAATAATCCACGATAAAATTGTACATTCAGTCGAATATGATGATGAGACTAAGCGCGTCACAGCGGTAAATACGATTGATCAAAATACAAGAGAAACGCAGCGTCACACCGCTAAGATGATCTTTTTAAATGCGTCAACGATTGGGACTGCAATGATTTTGTTGCAATCAAAATCCGAGGCATTTCCGACTGGTCTGGCGAATAGATCAGATCAAGTTGGGCGTAACCTTATGGATCACTTATTTGGTTCTCGCGTGAGTGGTGAATTGGATATGTTCCATGACATTAAGACGTTTGGTAGGCGTCCGTCTGGGATATACATACCGCCTTTTGCCAACACGACTGAAATGGATAAGCCGCATTTACGTGGATATGGGTATCAGGGGAGCGCGATGCCGATTGGTCCGGGGCAAGATGGGCTCAAGGGGATTGGGCAAAATTTCAAGGATGATCGCAATAAAGATCGTCCTGCTGCGTGGCGTATTGGGCTCTATGCATTTGGTGAAATTTTACCTAACCCCGAAAACCGCGTGACCCTGCACCCGACCCGTAAAGATAAGTGGGGGCTTCCTATTACCAAAATCGATGTTTCTATGAGTGAAAATGAAGAAATAATGCTTCAAGAAGCCCATAAAGAAGCGATTAAAATGTTGGAAGCAGCAGGATGTACCAATATTTATGCACCAGAACCTAAAATGAGTAATATGGGTGACCGTATTCACGAAATGGGTACTGCGCGAATGGGCCGCGATCCAAATACATCCGTGCTGAATGGTTGGAACCAGGCGCATGATATTGATAATCTGTTTATTACAGATGGTTCGTTCATGGCATCTTCAGCTGCTCAAAACCCGTCATTGACATACATGGCTTTCAGTGCTCGAGCATCAAATTACGCTGCTGACCTTTTGCAATCCGGCAAACTTTAATCAAACTGAATTTGTTTAGAATAAGGGGATTGCGTTTGATCGCAGTCCCTTTTTTCATCTCTTCACTGAGAGCAATATTTCATTGATGGTGATTTGTGAAACGACGAGGTTTGCTACTTCTTTGAAGTTCGCGGTTCAGTTGTAAGATGTATAAATCTTCTTGGACTTGATACTGGAAGAACACCTTCTTAGAAAAAGTGAAGTATTTTAATCTGAAAATTTCATCGAAAAAGACTTAATTCAAGAAATAATCACGTTTTAGTGAGATCTTTTTACATTAAAAAACAGTTGTTTAGACTGTTTTGTTGCGGAAGTGTCACAAGGATATTTTTGTAAATAGAAGATTGTTGACAATTTCGTGTGAAAGCTGACAATGCGATCGTTATGTTCATACCTCATGCTATGCTTGGTTTGAGGGTGACAGGGGAATGCACTCCACAAGAGCTCAAAAAAATAAAATGAGTTCTGTGGTGATTTTACATAGAGATTCTGGGAGGAGTCATTTTGAGTAAATCTTCTAAACGCGTGTTATTTTCAGCGGCGTCTGCGCTGGCGGTAGCAACTATGATGGGACCTGCTTCATATGCTCAAGAAGCTGAAGCTGCGCCATCAGATGATAAGAAAACGCTAGATACCATTGTTGTAACAGGTATTGCTGCCAGTATTTCTCAGTCTGTGACTGATAAACGTGATGCAAGCAAAATTGTTGACACAATCAACGCGGAAGACATTGGTAAATCAACAGACCAAAACATCGCTGAAGCTCTAAACCGTATTTCTGGTGTGAGCATGAGTACAGTTGATGGTGAAGGTTCTTTGATTTCTATCCGTGGTGCCAGCCCGGAGCAAACAGTTGTAACACTTAACGGTGCAACACTTGGTTCAACTGGTTTTGGTCAAGCTGTTGACCTGTCTTCTTATTCTGCTGACATCTTGTCAAAAATTGAGGTTGTTAAATCACCTTCAGCTGATGATGAAGAAGGTTCATTGGGTGGTCTTGTGAACTTGATTTCACGTAAGCCTCTTGAGATTGACGAAAACATCCGTACATTCAGTGTTGAAGGTCGTTACGCAGAACTTGCTGATGATGCTGATTACAAATTATCAGGAACAGTTTCTCAAAAATTCTTCGACGATAAACTTGGTGTGATTCTTTCTGTTGTTGATGAAACTCAGAGCCAGCGTCGTGACCAGATTGATTTCCGTAACTGGGATACTTTCCGTTCATTTAACGCAGAAGACACAAACGGAAATGTGTATACTTCACCAGACTATAACGCTGGTAATGCAGCGATTTACGGTATTGCGCCAAGAAGTGTTGGCTATGGTGTATTCGAAGGTACCCGCAACCGTCAGGCTATTGATGGGTCTATTCAATGGCAGATCACTGATAAAACTGATATATCTACGAATTTCTCATACGGTGTTCAAGAAATTGACAACGTAAATGACGAGCACACAATTCGTTCAAACGACCAGACTCGTGCACCTAACTTTAGCCCGGGTGGAATTCTTTACACGCCATCTGCTCTTCCAATTGTGCGTGAACTTCCTGATGGTTCGACAACAAACACATTTGTTCCTAACTTTGTAGACCCGTCTAGCTGGCAGGTTGTGAACACTGATACACGTACCTGGGAAAGAATTCTTAAGCGTTTTGATACAGGTGATGTTAACTCACGTGTTAACCGTTGGAAAAACGAAAACACGACTGCATCTTTTGAAGTGAATCACGAGTTCACAGATAAACTTCGCTTGTCTGTTGGTGGTAACTACCAAAAAGCTGAGCAAATTCCTGATCAACAGCTAAGCGTCAACCTTCAGGCGGCTCGTGAGCAACCTGAATTTGGTATCTTTAACGTTAGCCCAGACGATCTACAGCCAATCGGTTTCGATTGTCTTGGTGGATCATGTCAAGGTGTTACGGGTACTGCGTTTATTGATCTAGGTACCGCGGTTGCTCCTGGTGCTCCTGATGGCGCGGCTCTTGCTGCACAGGGTATATACGGTGTTCTACAGGGAGCCTTCCCGAATGAACTTAATGTAACTGACCACATTATCGGTGCACGTGGTGATGATAACGTCCGTGTAACTGGTGTGAACCCAGATGACCTAGATGCAAAATCTGTTGGTGTTGTACGTCAGACAGTTCGTGCAGTTGAAGATGAGCAAAAAGTTGCGTTCTTCGATGTTGACTACGACCTAGACAGATTTGGTCTTACGACAATTGAATTTGGTGCGAAATACACTGAAAGAACTAAGTTTGTTGACAACCAAGACGGTATCGTAAGCAACTTGAATGCTGCTGCGACAGTTATCAACCCTAACACAGGTATTCCAGTTCCTGTTGCGAACGCTCTAGATGAAACACCTCTTCAACCATTTGCAAAAGTGGTTAACCCAGATGGCTTGTTTGATGGTCTAGATTCTGGTGCACCTACAATTGCTGATGGTTTTGTCTCAATCCGAGCTGAAGAACTCTTCAACTTGATCGTGGCTGACCCTGAACTTGCTATTGATATTGATGATTCAAACACGCGTTCAGCTGAATTCACAAATGAAGCAGCGTACTTGAAAACAAACTTCTCATTCTTTGACGACCGCATCACAGGTGATGTTGGTGTTCGTTATGTGAAAACAGAAGTTGAGACAGCTGGTGCTGGTGGTCTTCGTACCTTCAGTGAATCATTTGGTCGTAACCAACGTATTTGGGACCTTCGTGTTCTTCGTGGCCTTATGGACACAAGTTTGCCAGCATGTCCTGACATCTGGGTTGCTGATGCTTCAATCCCGACAGCAGACGCTTGGTCACAAGGTGACATTTACCGCTTCAGTCGTGTTGATGGTACCGGTGTTGACACAATGGGTACAATTGATGACAGCGATGATGTTCGTATCCCGGACCAAGGTCCATGTCACGAAACAGCACTTGTGAATGGTATTGATTTCCTTCAGAATGGTACTCTGAATGGAGTGGGTGCACGGGTTGCTCTACGTCGTCACAACAACACCTTCTTCACGAACAATGACTTCTTCACATTCTCTGAAGACAACCCGGATGGTGGTTTTGTTTCAATTAACTCAGGTGGAACAAACAACACTATTCACACTGTTCCAACTGCAGGTTCACATGAGTACGAAGTATTCTTGCCTAACCTGAACTTGAACTACGAGATTAATGACGAGTTTACAGCACGTTTCGCTGCGTCAAAAACAATGACACGTCCTAACATTGATTCTCTTCGTCCAGGTTTCTCAATTGGTGAAGCAGGTTGGGGTGACCCAGCAACGCGTACGAACGGAATTGCACTGTTCAACACTAAGCTAGACCCACTTGAGTCAATCAACGTTGATGTTTCTTTGGAGTGGTATTTCCAGAAAGATGCACTTCTTTCTGTCGGTATGTTCTACAAAGACATTACAAACCTAGAAGAGTCTGAGCAGCAGAGAGTTTACCTCTCAGATGTTAAATCAGCTGTTCAAAATGGTCAGCCTGTTGATACAGATAACTTGATCCTATCTGCTGATGATATCACTATTGATAACTGTTATGCAGAAATCCTTGGTGAGTGGCAGATTGAGTATAACCGCGATTACGTAGAGCAAATGCTATATGGTAACGATCCTGAATTCTTGTGTGCTCAATTCCAAGCATCACAGGTTCGTAACGCTGCGGGTGCTGAAATCTTGGGTGCTGAATTCCAGTACGTTCAAAACTTCTCAAATCTTCCAGGTATCTGGGGTGGTTTGGGTATAGCTGCGAACTACACATATCAGGATAGTTCATTTGAAGCTGAAACTTCAGACTTGGCACCTGGTGAAATTCTTCCAAGCTTCCAAATCAACCGTACACCAGAGCAATCATACAATGTGACTGGTTACTGGCAGCAAGATGGTCACCAGATCCGTCTGGCTTATGGTGGTGCATCAGATGTTCTTCTACAACGTGCCTTCGGAAGAGGTACATTGTGGGAAGAAGGACGTGAGACTTTGGACTTCTCAGCTTCATACGAGCTGAGCGACAATTTCTCATTGACATTCAATGCAGCTAACCTTCTTGACCAGCCTTACCGTACGTACTTCACAAGTAGAAACGTACAGCTACCTGAAAGTGCAACAGGTGGACTAGGTGACGCATTGGTTGACTTCGATGAAGGTAACGCGCTTGACGGTGATGCTTACAAAGGTCGTACTGTGACTGAGTATAACACAGGCCGAATCTTCCGCTTGGGTCTACGTGCTCAATTCTAAGTGCAAGACTGAGCTTTAGAAGCTGATAAAATTGGAACGGCCATCAAGAAATTGATGGCCGTTTCTTTTTGTACTGAGTTTACTTACCTAATATCCCTGAAGAACAGAATAGGGCATAAAAAAAGGAGACCAATATTGGTCTCCTTCCTCTGGACTTTTTCTATTTGAGGGGTTTATGCATAACCCAAAAGTTCTCTTAAACTCGGAACACTGAAATCAACAATTTTCTTCTGAATTTCAGGTAGCTCGTCGGGGAATTTAAAATTAGCACTTGTTTTCTTTAAGTTTTCTCTGGCTGTACCGCTATGCTTTCTGTCAGCGCCTATTTTTATTCTTTCCCTCCAATCACTTGGTTTAATGATCCCGCAGCTACCAAGTAATTTTGTAAAATAAACTTCAGCTTCATCTGTATGGACATTATTTGCGTGTTGGACGAGGTCTTCGTATCGAACAATATGTGCACCTGTTCCCAACCAAGATACAGCAAATAAGTTATATTGATCTCGCATAGGAGGGGATTTTTGATAAATCCCAACAATCATAAGGTTCATCAAATCATTGACTGATAAACCGCCATTTTTGATATGATCAAAATTGCTTGAGAAAGAATCCGATACAAAAAATCGGGCTTGCGCCATGACCCAATCATATGGATCTCGAACTAAGACAAGTCTGTTCGTTTTATTGGCAAGCATTGCCGATTTATCTGAATAAAGCAGATGAGCGGATACCATATAATTTTTCTGAGGATTGAAGGCCTCTAAATGCTGAGAAATATTTGGCCATTGGATGAAATCGTCTTTGTATTGCTGCTGAACAGGGACGAACATTCTCAAAATATTACGGATTAGATGTGAACCACTTTTAGGGATGCTATTTATGAAAATAGGTTTGGATAGCGGGGTCTGACTAAATTTGAGGTTTTCCTGATCCAAATTATCGCTAGCTAGGTGAGCTTTGGGCATGCTTCCCTCCAAATTAATTCTCATCGTATTTCGTTTATTTATAGAGGCTTGATACTAATAAGGCCATGAATAAATTAGTTTTGTTTTCAAGATCGATTGCCTTTTTAAAAGCGAAAAGCCGGGACGATTTGCCTTTCTAGAATAACGTCGAAAAATGTTGTCATAAGGTCTAATTTCATAGAGAATGAAAGTAGAAAATATCTTATAAATCTTAGGCTTAATTATCCTATCGAAAATACAAGCATTTAACTCGATAGCTTTGGAAGTTGCTTAGGGGAGCAAAAAATGAACAACCAACGTATGAAAGATATTGTGATTGTTGGCGGTGGCACTGCCGGTTGGATGTCCGCTGCGCTTCTATCCAAGCATATGCCCCCCGGATTAAAAATAACTCTCGTGGAGTCCGATGATATTGGCACTATTGGGGTCGGGGAAGCGACAATACCTCATCTGGTGAACTTCAATTATCTACTCGGTATTGATGAGCAAACCTTCATGAGGGAAACAAATGCAACTTTCAAATTAGGGATAGATTTTGTCGATTGGGCAAAATTAGGCGAAAGCTATATTCACCCGTTTGGAACTTATGGCATTGAGATGAATGGCCTGCAATTTCACCATTATTGGGGAAAGATGAAGGCAAAAGGGGAGCCGCACCCGTTAGAAGCTTATTCTATAAATATCGCAGCAGCGAGAGCTGGAAAATTCTACTTACCTAGGCCTGATGACCAGACTTTGGCGTCTCACATTCGTCATGCCTACCACTTGGATGCAAGTCTTTACGCTAAATTCCTTCGCAAACACGCAGAAAACAATGGTGCCCAACGCGTCGAGGGGAAGGTCGTCGATGTAACCTTGAAGTCTGAAGATGGGTTCATTGAGAGCATTCAACTTGAATCAGGAACGAAAATTCAAGGGGATATGTTTATTGACTGTTCTGGTTTTAGAGGGCTGTTGATTGAGGGCGCGCTTAAGGCTGGCTATGAAGATTGGAGCCACTATCTTCCAATGGACAGAGCAGTTGCTGTTCCTACTAAACGTGTTGAAGACCCGCCTCCCTATACAGTTGCCACAGCTCGAGAAGCTGGTTGGACATGGAAAATTCCATTGCAACACCGCATGGGGAATGGTCATGTATATTCCAGCAAATACACAGATCAGGAGACTGCAACGCAATTGCTCCTCGATAATGTGTCAGGCGAATTATTGGCTGAACCAAAACAATTGCGGTTTAAGACAGGTCGACGCAAAGAATTCTGGAAAAAGAACTGTGTGACTTTAGGCTTGGCGTCCGGATTTTTGGAGCCGCTTGAGTCAACATCTATTCATCTTATTCAAGAAGGGCTTATTCGTTTACTTGCGCTCATTCCAGAAGCTGATTTCAATCCAGCCAATTCACGCGAATATAATCGCAGCATGGGTGTTTCCTACGAGAGAATACGCGATTTCATCTTGCTTCACTATGTGGCGACTGAACGTGAAGATACTCCATTCTGGAGAGATGTAAGGGCGATGGAGTTACCTGATACATTGGCTCATCGTATGCGGCTTTTTAATGAGTCAGGGCATTACGTTCAATATGAGCAAGACTTGTTCTGGCTAGACAGTTGGTTGGCTGTCATGGAAGGGCAAGGATTGGCACCAAAAGTCTATAGCCCAATAGCTGACGGTATGAATGAGCAAGAGTTAGCCCAGACTATGGGGCAAATGAGAACAGCCATTGGTGAGCTAACGCGCCAAATGCCAACGCATCAGCAATTTATTGATCGATACTGTAAATCTGACGCGCCGATGATGTAGGAGAGTGGCAATCATACGTATTGGTGCCTCGCAGTGAGAGTTTAACTTCGCTATCATACGTTTTTACGATTTTTCCCTAGAGGAATTTCGTTATTGGCATTAAGAGACGCTAACAGAATTTGATCCGTCTCAAATGCCAATTAAATGCATCAGAAAGTGAAGATTATAATGGCCCAGAACACATTTATTGCAGCCAATTGGGGAACCACAAACCTTCAACTTTTTTTGTTGAAAACAGATGGTTCAGCGACACAGGTTGTAGACGTTCGAAAAGGGCCGGGTGCTTCCGCAATAAAACAGGAAGAGTTCGAAACAGTTCTTTTTGAAACGGCGGGTGATTGGTTAGATCAAGTTGGTGATTATCCTATCTTGTTAGCGGGAATGGTTGGCTCGACTATCGGTTGGAAAAATGCTGGCTACGTCAATATCTCCCAAGAGTACGATGACTTTCTAGAAATTGAAGCTTTGTCTGCACAGGGACGCGACTGCCTAATCGTCAAAGGGCTTGAATGTGTTGATTCAAGTGGCCGAAAAGACATTATGCGCGGAGAAGAAGTCGAACTTGCCGGAATCATGGCGATAAACCCTGATCTAGAAACAGGAAAGCAGCTTGTTTGTATTCCGGGTACACATGCCAAATGGATCGAATTGGTTGATGGTAAAGTCACTGGATTTAGAACTTCAGTTGCGGGTGAATTGTTTGCGGGTCTAAAATCAAATGGTGTGTTGATCCCGTCCGATATCGGGTTGGCTGAGCAATTTACCGATGCGTTTCTAGCGGGCGTCACTCAGGCAAAGTCTGATACAAATAATCTCGTGCACCAACTATTTGATATCCGAACATCTCAAGTGTTATCGGGTGTGACGCCTGATGCCGCTGCTGAGCGATTGTCAGGATTGATTATTGGTGGTGATGTGAAGTGTGCAGTCGATGTTTATCTTAGTGGCGAGGCCTCACCTAATCCAATCACAGTGATTGGTAGTGATAGTTTGACCGCAAGGTATTCGGCTGCCATCGAACAAAATGGATATTCAGCGCAAAGTATAAAAGCATCTGAAGCATCTGCAGCAGGTTTTGGGCGTCTATTTAAAGCCTTGTCTCAATAATTGGATTTGGAAAATACCATGCAAAACAAGATCATTGAAACAATAGAAGTGCAGAACTCTCTGGGTGAGGGTATATTGTGGCGCGACAGTGATAACACGATCTGGTGGACGGATATCCTATCTTCCAAATTATTCTGTATAGCTTGGCCAAGCCTTAAGCTTAAAGAATATGATACGCCAAGCCCAGTTTGTAGCTTCTCTTTTATTGAAGGAAGAGACGATGTTTTCTTGGTCGCATTTGATATTGGAACTGCGATTTATAATCCTGAATCACAAAGTGTGAAATGGTTGGACAAACCTTCCGAACTTGGTGGTCTTATCCGTATGAATGATGGTCGTACGGACCCAGCAGGGCGGTTTTGGGTTGGTTCACTTGATGATCGCGAGCGTGCTGAAGGAGAATTGCCGAACGCAAACCTTTACGCTGTTGATGAGGTTGGAAATTGCGCGTCTGCCCTTCAGAATGTCCACATATCAAATGGATTGTGTTGGTCACCTGATGGCTGTGTTGTGTATTTTGCTGACAGTCCGACATTTAAGGTGAAGAAAGCAGCTTTTGATCTTCAAACTGGAAAAATGGGTGAGTTCCAAGACTTCCACAAGTTTGATGGTGTGCACCCAGATGGTGCCATAACCGATGCAGAAGGTAATTATCTGTCTGCATTATGGGGTGGTTCTCGGGTTGCTGTGCTTAGTCCAGATGGAGAGTGTATAGGAAATATTCAAATGCCAGTTTCACAACCCACTTGTGTGGCTTTAGGTGGGTCTGACAAGGACTTGATGTTTGTAACATCTGCTGCTGTTTGTATCGATACCGACGAGGCCGGTAAGCCGGTTGAAAAGCAAGCTGGTCATATGTTCATCTTGGAAACGGATCATAAGGCTTGGCCACAAGCCAGAGCCAAGGTTTCCTCCGAGCTTCGTTGAAGAGCTTGAAAATAATAAAAAAGGTTTGCATTTCTCGCGAGGTGCAAACCCTTTTTTTGTGCTGTTGTTTCAAATAGAGTTAGTCGTAGTTGAAATAAACCGTACGCTTTTGAAGGTAGTTTTCTATCCCATGAATACCATCTTCTCCACCCACGCCGCTGTGTTTGTGACCTGAGTGGTATCCTTGAATATATCCAACAATCATCTTGTTCACGAAAACAGTACCAACTTCAAAATCATTTATTGCGTGCATGATTTTGTTGATGTCTTGCGTGAAGATATAACAAGAGAGCGCCTCATCACGATCATTCGTGATTGAAACAGCCTCTTCATAATTCTTGATGCGGATGATTGGTAAAACAGGTCCGAAAATTTCTTCTTTGGCAACTGGCATGTCGCGTGTGACATTGGTCAAAACAGTTGGTTCATACCAATGACCTTTTTCAAACTCGGATCCGTCTGGACGTTTGCCTCCCATTTCGAGTTTGGCACCCATTGCAATACTTTGTTGAACCATGTCGTTCACACGGGCTATTCCGCCGGCTGTCACGCTGGGTCCCATATTGAAGTCACCCATAGGGTCGCCAGTGGTTAGCTTCTTGACGCGTTCGAGGACCATGTCTGTGAACTGATCTGCGACCTCTTCTTCGACGAGGATCATTTCATTACAGATACAGACCTGACCACAGTTTGCATAACGTGAGATCACTGCCGCATCAGCCGCTTTTTCAAGATCGGCGTCTTTAAGAACAGTGAATGACGCTTTACCGCCAAGCTCTAAGACAAGGCCCGCGACATTATCAGCCGCAGACTTATAGATAGCTTGTCCGGCGCGTGTTGATCCGGTTAGAGAAATTAGGCGTGTGATAGGACTCGTCACAAGGTGTGAGCTAACATCTATTCCTTTGCCGCTGACCATGTTGATCACGCCTTTTGGAATTTTCGCTTCTTCAACAACTTTACAGAATTCTGATGCAGTGACTGGTGTTTCCTCGTGAGCCTTTAGAATAATTGTATTCCCAGTCACCAATGCAGGGCCGACTTTCCGCCCGATAAGCGCGAGGGGATAGTTATAAGCACACATCCCAATTGTGACACCGTAGGGTACTTTGTTGATCCACAATTGCTCGTTCGGATTATCGGAAGGGAAAATCTGACCTTCAATACGGCGAGCTGCTTCGGCTGAATATGTCAGGTAGTTGAGTGTGTCGTCAAACTCGCCATACGCTTCAGGAAGCGTTTTACCTTGCTCCATAACCAGCAATTTCGCGAAGAGGTGACGTTTTGGCTTTAGCCCTTCAACGATTGCCATAATATAACGGCCGCGTTGAATGGCTGGCAATTTTTGCCAATCTTTTTGAGCAGCTAAAGAAGATTGAAGTGCGCTTTCAGCATCATCAACCGTACAATCTGGAACCGTAGCCCAAACTTCTTCATTCGCCGGATTTTCGACATTGAAGGTCGCGCCAGAAGAAGAATTTACCCATTCCCCATCTATGTAACAAGGATAGTGTTGGACTGTGTTCTCGGTCATAGTTTCCTCCAGATTTGTCGTGTCTTAGTTTTGTTATTTGCCTTTGAATTCAGGCGGTCGTTTTTCTAAAAATGCTTTGAAGCCTTCGTCGGCATCGTGGGAATCATAAAGTGGCGTGCATAATTCATCCTCGAGTCGAAGTCCTTCAGCGAGATCAAGCTCTATACCTCTGCGAATGGCTGCTTTTGTCGCCGCAACAGCGAGGGCAGGGCCGTTAGCAACAGTCGAAGCGTAATTAAAGCAATGCTCGTCCAAGGTTTCTTTTTCAACCAATTGGTTGATGATGCCCCATTGTGTGGCTTGTTCAATATTAAATGCATCGCCGGTGGCTAATAACTCAAGGGCGCGACTGACGCCAACGAGCCGGACAAGTCTTTGTGTGCCCCCATTACCTGGAATAAGGCCAAGCTTGATCTCCGGCAAACCGAGTTTGTAACTACCTTGAGCAGCGTAACGCACATCACAAGCCATGATGATTTCCATACCGCCGCCTAATGCGTGGCCGGATATCTGGGCAATGAATATTTTTCCGCTCGCTTCAATCGCAGCAGTGTTTGCACGTGCCTGTTCGACCATAACTTGGTTGTCAGATGTGTCATTTGCTTGAAACTCTTTGATGTCCGCACCAGCACAGAAGAATTTCTCGGAATTGCTGTTGATAATCACAGCGCCAACATTTGGGTCTTTGTCAGCTTTATCTATGGCAGCACCAAAGGCTTTCATGAAATCGAGATTATAAGCGTTTGCTGGTGGACGATTAAACGTAATATAGGCGACACGTTCTTTAGTAGAATAGAGTATAAGATCTGTGCTCATGAGTATGTGACCTCTACTTAAATTCTTCACGAATGGATTGTGTGTGTTCACCTAGTTTAGGTGCTGCCGTTTTTGAAGTGATCAAGGCATCATCAAACCGTATCGGGCAACGTGTTGTCTCATAAGACGTGCCATTCGGGTGGGATACCGTTTGTAGCATGTTTAGGACTTTAAAGCCTTCATGTTCGACGAGATTTTGCCAGTTTAGAACTTCCGCACACCAGATGTCTGCTGGTTCCAAGATGGATAGCCATTGTTCTGCCGTATTCGAAAGAAGGTGTTCGGCAATAATAGCTTTGATTTCATCGCGTTCAGCAAACCAGCGGCTGAAATCAGTGTATTCCAGCAAAGGATCACAACCCAGCAATTCGCCAAGCTTGGGAATCGCTCCCATAGCAAGTGCGATATATCCAGTTTGAGTTTTGTATAAGCCGTAAGGTGCCCCTACTAGGGAATGCGCTGCGTTGACTTCTCCGCGATCAATAGGTTCACCGTCTCGATAATAGAGTGTCAGTGGTTCGAATTGGAAGTCGAGAATAGACTCCAGCATGCTGACTTCAACATGTGCGCCTTCTCCACCAATAAGTGCCGCCAGAATGCCTTGCGTTAGCTGTGCGCCAGCAATGTTGTCAGCAATAGCTAAGCCCATTGGAAGAGAGCTATCTGAGTTGCGCCCGCTAAGCCCAGCAAGGCCAGATACTGCTTGCAACAACAAATCTTGCCCGGGTTTATCGCACCATGGTCCTTCAGAACCATATCCACTGATCTCGGCATAGATAATATCAGGGTTGAGGGCTTTCACATTTGAGAAGCCAAGGCCAATTCTATCCATAACGCTGGGACGGAAATTGTGCACAAGAATGTCCGCTTTTTCGATGATAGAACGTATTAAGACGAGATCGTCTTCACTCTTCAAATTTGCCGCTAGGCTTTCCTTGCCGCGATTGATTGCTTGAAAGAATGCAGAGTCATCACCGATGTTGAGTTGAGGTGCGTAAAGTGTGCGGGTTAAATCGCCTCTTTCGAAATGCTCAATTTTGATGATCCGCGCGCCCAAATCGTGCAAGCGCAATGTGGCGGAGGGGCCAGATAGGAATTGTGTAAAATCAACAACGAGAAGTCCATCTAAGGGTTTGCTCATAGACCTAGCTCCTCAAATAAATAAGCATTTGCGCTTCCCAAGGAGGGAGCTGCTTTGGTCGATGTCAATTTTTCACCATTGAGACGTATAGGACAACGCGTTGTTGTGACTGATACACCATTAGAGCGGCTTACCGTTTGTTCCATCTCAAGAACTTTATAAGCTTCTTCTTTTGTAAGCTGTGCATAATCAAGCACCGGAGAACACCAATAGCCTTGTGCCTCAAGAAGAGTTAGCCAGTGTTCGGACGTGTTTGTTTTAAAATGCGTGGCAAGTTTAGATTTTATTTCGTCACGATGGGTGAATTGCGAATTCACGTCGTCGAATTTTTCTAATCCCTTACAGTCTATGGCCATGCATAGCTTTTCTAGATTTCCCATAGAAATAGCGATCTGGGCATCCTGAGTTTGATATATACCATAGGGTGCGCCCAGATATGGGTGTGCATTCGCTATTTGACTGCGCTCTGGAAGCTTGTTTCCATCGTTTAGGAATGTCGTAATGCCTTCGAACTGCAAGTCTATGATCGACTCAAGAAGACTAACGTTGATTTTGCTTCCAACATTCTGGCGCCTCTTTTTCACAAGTGCAGCCAATAACCCTTGAGCGAAGTGTGTGCCGCATATCATGTCGGCGACTGCGATTCCAAATGGGGTAGGCGGTTTATCTGCGTTGCCAGAAACCCACGTTAAGCCCGAAAGAGATTGCGCTAAAAGGTCTTGCCCGGGCTTGTCCTTCCAAGGACCTTCAGAACCGTATCCGCTGACTTCACCATAGATAATGCTTGGGTTAAGTTTACGAACGCTGTCATAGTCCAGACCAATGCGCTCCATAATACCGGGTCGAAAGTTGTGCGTAATCACATCCGCTTTTGTGATTAGCTTCTTCACAGCCTCCAGATCGGCTTCGTCTTTTAGATTGGCTGAATAGCTTTCTTTATTACGATTAATCGTATGAAACAGTACACTATCACCATCAGCCCATAAGTTCTTGGTCGCCAATTGACGACAAGCATCTCCACCTTTGGGACGCTCAACTTTAATGACGCGCGCACCAAGGTCAGCGAGGCGCAGGCCTGCATAGGGGCCTGCTAGATACTGGCTGAACTCAAGGACTGTTATGCCTTCAAGTGGTAATCTCATAGTGTGATCTTTTTCGATTGAACGTAGATGTCATTCAGACTGTTCAAAAGAGTGACCTCATCACCACCATTCATCAAGTACTCTCTGATGGGTGCACCAGAATTATCTTGGAAGAACATGTGGCCGTGATAGCGAGGACGAAGGAATGCGCGCTCTAAAGTAGGGCGGGTATCATTGAAGTAATTGTCAGTTTGAACATTACCCGCTTCAGCTTCCCAAGCAGCACGGTGGCCGGGTTGGCCGCCAAATTCGATGAAGAAGCCTTTTTGCATGTCAGGGTTACCAACAAACTCAGCATATTTGGCAGCAATTTCCTTGTGCTTGGAGCTTGCCGAAATTGCGAGGCCTGTACCGCCCAGTGTCGTGCGACATCTGTCAGTACCTTCTAGGCGGACTGTGTCAGAGTATTTCAGCAATTTGCGTGCGTAAGTTGGTTTTGCATAGTTTGAATACCCGTATGCAAACGGGCAGTAAGCGAACTCATCAGTTTGTGTCATTGCTTCATAAACTTGGATTGGGTTCCAGTTGAAGCAGTCTCTGTTCAGATTTACAGATAGCTCTCTTAGCATTGCGAGAGCTTTAATACCGATATCTTGGCTGACGATGTGCGTGTCTTGCTGACAAGGGTCTTCGCCCATAGTCGAACAAAGCATGTAGAAATTCATGAGTGTGTCTTGCGGGATCGACGGAACAGCGACCTTGCCTTGTTTGGCCAAGGATAAAAGATCATCCCATGTTTGTGGCATGCCGACGCCAGCTTGTTCTAGCAGGTCCATTCTTGCGGAAGCGACGGGTGTGGCTGCATCAATGGCTAAAGCCCATTGGTGACCATCATAACTATAGCTTTCGTGAGAATGACCAACAGAGTTGTCTGCTTGATCTTTGAGGAATGCTTCTGGTAGCAAATCTGTCAGTGATGCAATCACACCAGTTTTCGCAGCAAATCCTGCCCAAGGGTGATCGATGACGAGAAGGTCATACTTCTCTGCAAGTTGGTCGATTGGTTCATCGGCAAATGCCTGAAGTGAACGTTTGCTCCAGCTAATACGGACGCCTGGGTTTAATTCCTCAAAACGTTGCGCGGTTGCTGTCATCGGAACATACCCGCGTGTGTGGCTCCAAGTAATACCTTTAAGTTCGGTGACAGAATTGCTCATAGCTGAATCTCTTTATATATGAATGAGAAATTCTTATATAAATAAAAACAAGTTTGGACAATAGTCGCCTTGAAGATTGTTTGGGGTTGGTTTCCAAACAAATATGTGAATGTCTAAGTGCGAAGAAAAATCGTGAGTTAACTGAATGAGCAATACGCCCAAATATTCTGCACCAGCCTTAGACAAAGGACTGGAAATATTGGAGCTACTGGCATCAAATGCTTCGCCATTATCTCAAGCTGAAATTGCGTCCGAATTAGATAGAACGCCCAACGAGATTTACCGTGTGCTGGTTGGTTTGGAGCATCGCGGCTATCTCATTCGTGATGATGTATCGGGAAAATACTCACTGTCATTGAAGCTATACACATTGTCTCGTACTCATTCTCCGGTGGAGCAATTGAGACTGGCAGCTCATGGCCCCATGGAAGAGTTGGCAAGCAAAGTAGGGCAGGCGTGCCATCTAAGTGTCCATTATAATGAACAGCTTCTCGTCGTCGGGCAGGTGAAAAGTCCATCCCCTGTATCGCTTTCGATATCGGAAGGGACGTTATTCCCTTTGTTGTCGACAGTGTCGGGGAGGGTGATGTTATCTCAATTCTCTGAGGCGGATAGAGAGCGTCATGTTCGTGAGCACATGTCGTTAGATAGCAATGATCAAAATGCCTTGTTGGAGCAGTTAGAAAGTATTCGAAAAGACAGAAGTTACTTATCCGATAGTTCTCTAACGGTTGGCGTAACTGATTGTGCCGCCTTTATTGGTCGGGTTGGTTCAGGGTTGATGGCTGCAATCGCTGTATCGGCTTTGTCGTCCAGCTTAATAAGGGACATCGAGAAAGAAACTCTCCACGAGGCAGTTAAAAAGGCTGCTTTCGCAATAAATTCAAAACTGGGTTTGTGACCAATAAACTGAGTTTCTTTTATCTGAGGCGGCAAGTTTTCATATTGAATGATTTGTGTGCTATTTTATAATTGTATACAATTGACAAGCGCTTCGGTCTGGCAAATAAAGATACCTAAGTAATCGTTTACATTGGCCGCAGCAGAGTGATCCCGCTGATGCTGGATTGTTAATAGGGCGGTCAAATAAACTTTCTTCACATGCTGTAACGTATGTAGATGGAATATTCTGGGAGGATAATAATGAAGATGATGTCTGTTACATCTCTAAAGTATAGCTGTTCAGCTCTTGCATTGGCCGTTTTGGCTTCTTGTGGGCTGGAAGAGGACGACGCAGCAAACACTGAAGTTGTTGAAACATCCGCGGATATTATGGTCGCCAGTTTTGACGTGACTGAAGAAAAAGATTGGATTTCTTCACGTCGGGATGGGGCATCATCACTTATTGCTGATGGTTCCGATGGCCAAAAGTTGAGCTTGAATTTATCACCTGATGTGAACCGTGACATAACAACCGTTAAATTACCTGAATCTTTGGACATGAGTCAGTTCGAAGATCACAACATGGCATTTGATGTTGAAAATAACTCTTCAAACTCTACCCAGCTTTATGTCGCGTTATCTGATAGCGATGGTAACCGCGAGGAACGCTCTCTGAGTCTTCCTGCAGGATTTAAAGGGACGATATTTTTCCCTATTTCAGGCCCAGAAGCACGCCACGAAGTTGGAATGTGGGGCGTACCGAAGGCTTGGGAAACAGACGAGCTTCAAATGGTTTGGCGTTCAAAACGTAAAAACGGTTTGAAAGCAAATGATATTGCCGAGATAGACTTCTTTTCAGTTGGTATTCTTGAAGATCGAAATATCATTATTGATAATCTTAGACTTCGCCAAAATCCGGAACGTTCAGATGGTTGGGTTGAGGGTGTTGTTGATGAATTTGGACAGGACGCGCTATCCGACTTCCCGGGTAAAATTAAATCTGAGGAAGAATTGCGTAAGGCTGCTGAAGAAGAATTAGCTGTTCTTGCAGCTTCTGAAGGTATTGCCGATCGTTCCAAATTCGGCGGTTATAAGAATGGCCCAAAACTAGAAGCGACAGGATTTTTCCGTACTGAAAAAGTAGATGGAAAATGGTGGATGGTTGACCCGGAAGGGTATCTATTCTTCTCCCATGGTCCGGCAAATGTTCGTATGGCAAATATGACAACGGCGACTGGTATTGATTACCAGAACGATTCCATTCGTAAGGTCTATGCTGACGAAGTGACGCCTGAAGATTCTATGGGCATTATTGCTATTCCAAACGAAATTCGTGAGACAGCGCAGGTTGTCAGCGAAGTGCGTCACAAAATGTTCCAGTGGTTGCCTGATTATGATGATGAGTTGGCAGACCATTACTCTTATCGTCGTTCAACGCATATTGGTCCGGTAGAGCATGGTGAAACATTTAGTTTTTACCGCGCGAACCTCGAGCGTCGCTATGGTGAGCAAGAGCCAGAATCTTATATTAAAAAGTGGGAACAGGTCACGCTTGATCGTATGAAAGAGTGGGGCTTCACATCATTTGGAAACTGGGTCGATCCTGCTTTCTATCCAAATGAGCAAGTGCCATACTTTGCCAATGGATGGATTATTGGTGACTTCCAGACGCTTCAGCCGGGTGTACCGCGTTGGAGCCCAATGCCTGACTTCTTTGATCCATTATTCCGTGAACGTGCAGAGGCGACTATTTCGGTAATCGCTGAAGAGGTTCAAAACTCACCTTGGTGTGCGGGTATCTTCGTTGATAACGAAAAAGCTTGGGGTGAACTCGAGGGTAGTGTTGTTGCGCGGTATGGCGTGATCACAGATGCGCTATCAAAAGATGCATCCGAAAGTTATGCGAAAGCGGCATATACTGAGCATTTGAAGGAAAAATATGAGACGATTGATGCTCTAAATGCGGCTTGGGAAACTACGATAGCTGATTGGGATGCTTTCGGTAAAAGCCTGACGTTCGAAACATATTCAGATGCACATGTCGCTGACCTGTCTGAAATGTTGGAAATGCTTGGTGAACAATATTTTACCGTCGTACATGGAACACTAGAGAAATACCTGCCAGACCACCTCTATATGGGTGCGCGCATGGCAAACTGGGGTATGCCTCCTGAAATCATCAAAGCATCCGTGAAATATTCAGACGCTTTAAGTTTCAATATTTATGAAAACGGTGTTCAGGAGAAAAACTGGGCATTCTTTAAAGATATTGATCTGCCGGTTGTGATTGGGGAATTCCATATCGGGATTGGACAAAACTCTGGTATGTATAACCCGGGTATTGTGCATGCATATGACCATGAAGACCGAGCGAATGCCTATAAGAGATATATGAAGAGTGTTCTTGAGAATCCTTACATCGTAGGCGCGCATTGGTTCCAATATATGGATGAACCTGTAACGGGCCGGACATATGATGGAGAAAACGCAAATATTGGATTTGTTACTGTGACAGATACGCCTTACCCATTGCTGACTGGGGCAGTAAAAGAAGTCATGACAGACTTATATCCAGGCCGTTACGGAAAATAATTCAAGTAGAGCGCCCGTCTATGATTAGGCGGGTGCTTTTCTATCAGACATTCAGTTGTTGCATTCTTGAATGCCGTTAATCTCAAGATAAATAGAGGGGATTGGTATGAATTTACGTATGATTTTCATGACAATGGCTATGGCATGTTTGTTTCCAGCTTGCGCCCAACAGCCAACAAAAGGCTTTGAAATTTTTAGAGAGCTGGACCTTAATACGCCGCCAGCCAATATTGCTGTAAGTCAAAGCGGCCGTATCTTTATGAGCACGCACCAAGCGTATGGTTCAGACGATAAAATGATCGAGCTCTTAGAAGATGGCAGCTATCGTCGTTATCCTGACGCTGATTTTAATCCTGAATTAACAGGAATATTGGGCGCGATTGTTGATGAGAAAGATATTCTTTGGATGCTCAATACAAATTGGGATTTTCCGCTGGGTAGGGTGATTGGTTGGGATATCAATAAGAATGAGCTCCACAAAGTCGTCTATATAACACGTCCTATATTTAAGCCGGCTTACATATTGAATGATATGGCTGTCGATCGCACAAATGACATGATGTATATCGCAGATACTTCAGGCGGAGATACATCAGCTTTGCTCGTGCTTGATTTGAACACTGGAGATGTGCGCCGTGTACTTGAGGGGTCAGTTTCTACAACTGCTGAAGATAAGCAGATGATAGTTGATGGCAAGGTTCTGCAGATGCAGGGCAATGACGCGCGGGTTGGGGTGAACCCAATTACAATTGATGTGAATGATGAGTGGGTTTACTACGCACCCATGACAAGCGAGTCTATTTATCGGGTTCGCACAGCTGACTTAATAGATGCAAATCTATCGGCGGTTGAGCTGGATGCAAAAGTCGAAAGATATGCGTCCAAGCCAATGGGCGATGGTATTACGATTGATAGAGCCGGTAATTTATACGTTTCAGATCTAATCAATAATGCGATAGGTCTGATTACAACGGATAGAGAGTATAAAATTCTTCACCAGGATGATGATATTCTCAGTTGGGTTGAGGGATTTGCGAATGCTGGTGAAAAAGGCATGTTTGCAACAACGAATAAATTGCACAAATCTGCAGCTTTTAACAATGAAGACGTTAAGCCAGACAAGTTCTATATCGTTCAGTTTGAGCCATTGGATTTTGCTGAATTTGGACGTTGAGCAATTTTTTGAAATTATAAAAGTTGAAAGGGGGGGGCTTCTAGAGAGGCCCCCTTTTTATTTTCCCATTAGGATATATGTAGAAAAAGTGATTTATGACCTGCGGGTTTTTGAAATTCATTTGTCTTAATTACTGAAGTCTAAGGTCTGACTAGGGGGAGTTAGAGCTTTTGCGCGCATTTAATTTCGTTTTGCAGTATTTTTAAATTCGAATTTGCCTTGAGCATTTATGGCGATTGGACCAAAGGACAATGAATTCCTTATTGAAGGCATACATTGAAAATAAAGATAGTCTTCAGAGGTTTCTAAGACGGTACTTTGATAGAATGCAGGACATTGAGGACGTGTCTCAGGAGGCGTTTTTGCGGTCATTTGTTGCAAGTACGCAAAAGAAAATAAGTACGCCGAGAGCATTTCTATTTCAAACGGCAAAGAATATCGCCCTCAATGAGCTGACGAAGAAAGCGAATACAACGACTGAATGCGTTGAAGATTTTGAAACATTGGGTGCTGGTATATGGTCAGAACAAGGTGTTGATACCCATTATGAGTCAAAGCAAAAATTGACACTTTTGACACAAGCTGTCGCTAACCTGCCGCCACAATGTCAAAAGGTATTTATCTTGCGAAAGATCGAAGGGCTGAAGGTCAAGGAAATAGCAAATAAATTAAACATCTCAGTAAGTGCTGTCGAAAAACACATCGCAGTGGGGATTCTGAAGTGTGAAGACTATTTGAATGAAAAAGGTTATGATCCAGAAGATTATGGCCGAAAAAGAAGCCGAGCTAATAAAAAGTCGGACGAATTGAATAAAGTTTCAACAGAGGGGAAAGTTGGTAAGGAGCTGTCAGATGACTGATTCAGCGAACATCGTCAAATTTCCCGATCGCGCTAAAGTGCGTGAAGAGGCTGCGAAGTGGGTCTCGATTTGTGAGTCTCGTCCTTTGGGAAGAGATCGTCAGGAAGAGCTACACCTGTGGTTGACTCAGAGTGCAACCCATCAAGAAGAATTCGAACGCCTTGCTGCTTTATGGGGGCAGTTGGATATACTCGATGAACTCAATTACCTGAGTGATATACCTCGTAGTGCGCCTCAAGAATCGACTTGGAAAGTCGCACTGCCTTGGGCGGTCGCTGCAATGTTTGTAATAGGCGTTGGCCTTTTTAGTCTGAACCTTGGAAATGACAGTGCAGGTGATCAGTCAGCCTATGCTTTGAATGCAAATTATTCCGAAAAATTTGCTACAATTGTCGGAGAGAAAAGAGATGTACGCCTGCCTGACGGGTCGGTTGTAACATTGAATACCGATAGCGAATTGAGAATAGCGTATTCTACTCATTCTAGGGACGTGTATCTTGACCGTGGTGAGAGCCACTTTGATGTCGCATCCGACAGCTCGCGTCCATTTTCCGTGCATACATCTGACGGTATTGTTCGTGCCGTAGGGACTGCATTTTCTGTTAAGCTGGACCAGCAAAGTGTGCAGGTCACGGTCGCGGAAGGTCGCGTGAAACTTTTGAAATCTGTTGAGGTTGGAAATAACAAAGAAAGCAAAATCGTACCTGCTTTTTCTGAAAGTGAGACTGAAATTGCTGCTGGTGACTACGCCTTAATGGTGAAAGCAAAAGTAGAAGTTTTACAGCCGCTTTCGGAATTAGAGCTTAATCGGCGAATGTCGTGGCGTCGCGGTTTGTTGGCGTTTGCAGGTGAGCCTCTCTCTGAGGTCGTGAAAGAGGTTGGTCGTTACACCGACATCAATATCGTTATTGAGGACGATGAGATCAATGACCTACCGATTGGCGGGTATTTTAAGGTCGGGGATATTGAAGGTTTGCTTGAGGCTTTAGGTCAGACATTTGATCTGCGAGTTGAGTATTTAGATGACAATACAGTTCGTCTTAGCCAAGCAGTTTAATATATTATATTTAAAATTTTAGAGCGCGCCCCAATGTAAATTGGGGCGTTTTTTCGTTCTAAGATTAAAAAGTTGCAAAAAAGTTTGGAAAAATTCAGAGTACCACATGGGGGTTTTAACATTTCGTCTGTCTCACAATTAGACTGCTAGAGAAAATGCAGCGGACAATAATAAATTGAAGCAATTCATAGGTCGAGGAAACGCCAGGCTAGAACGTGCAGCAATTGTTGCCATAATTGCAGGTACGCTTATTAGCACAGTAAACATCGCCGTAGCGGATGATGGTGAGGGCGCTCGTTTTGATTTTAATATCGAAGCGTCGCAGCTTTCCAAGGCTATGGAGGAGTTCGCACAGCAATCTGGAGTTCAACTCATTTTTCCCTACGAACTTGCGTCAACATCTGGGCTTAGCTCGGTTGATGGCAATTATACGGTTCGTGAAGCGCTGAATATAATATTTGAAGGCACTGATTTCTCTGCCGGTCTGACTTCAAGCGGGATTGTAACAATCTCGCGTGTTCGAAAGATTGAGAGGGAGGAAATAGAGTTGAAAGATATTGATCTGAAAAAGGTTCTAATGGCCGGAGCAGCTTCGGTCGTTATGGGGACAGGCAGCGCCGCTGCTCAAGATGTTGCTGGGGAGCAAGAGACTATTCAAGAAGAAGGTCGACGATTAGATACTGTCGTTGTGACTGGTATCCGTAAGTCACTTCAGGATGCAGCCGCCATAAAACGTAATGCTGATGGTGTTGTAGATGCGATTTCTGCTGAAGACATTGGTAAATTCCCAGATACAAACCTGGCTGAATCACTTCAGCGTATTACAGGGGTATCGATTGACCGTTCAAACGGTGAAGGTAACCAAGTTTCAGTACGTGGTTTTGGCCCTCGGTTTAATTTGGTGACGCTAAATGGCCGCCAAATGCCTAAAGCTTCCACTCAAGCGGATGTCAACGTAAACCGTGGGTTTAACTTCCGTGAGCTTTCTTCAGAAGTTGTTTCTGGCGTTGAAGTATTGAAAACGGGCCGTGCAGATGTTGCATCTGGTGGAATTGGATCCACGATTAACATCAAGACAGCTCGTCCTTTGGATATCGGTACACAGCAAATATCGCTAAGTGTAAAAGGTGTCGTTGATACAACGAATGTTGATGGCGATGATGTTACGCCTGAAATCGTTGGTCTCTACAGCAATGTCTTTATGGACGGTAAGCTGGGCATCTTAGTTTCTGCAGCGCATGCTGAACGTAACAGTCGTAGCGAGCAGGTGAAAATAGATGGTTGGGTGCGGGACGACGGAACGACCTATACAGGTGTAGATGCCTCGGGAATTGATAGATCAATCAACCCGACCGGCACTTTCTTTGTGCCAAGAAATTATGTGTTGAATATCGGAGACCATGACCGCCAGCGTCAGAACTACCAAGCTGTTGTTCAGTTCAAGCCGACAAACAATTTAACGGCAACTGTAGACTATACAGGTTCACGTTTTGAAGATGACTTTAACGAGTTAGAAACAAGCTTTTGGTTCGATTCTGATAGTGGAACGACTGGAGCTGCGGATGCAAATGGGACGGTCGTTAGCCCGCGTCATAACAACCACCGTTTGAACTTCGCTGGTTTATCTAAAATCACCAAAATTGAAGGCGATTCATTTGGTGCCAACCTTGAGTGGGAAGCAACTGATGATCTCACGTTGAACTTTGACTACCACAATTCAACGTCGAAATCTCAGCCTGGTGGTGAATTGGGTGAAATTCTTACTGTACTAAGTGGGAATACATTTGATGTTGATATCGGTGTGGATATGGCCGGTAATGATATTCCAAACACGATTGTAAATGACTCTCGCGTTCCAGGCGGCACGGCTTATGCCTTTAGTGCACTTCAAGCTGATGTTTCTGTTGGGCGTGGTCGCCAAATCGAAAATAAAGTCGAACAAGCTCAAATTGGCGGTGTTTGGGAAAACTCTGTAGACAATGGCTTTAAGCGTGTGAATTTTGGTGCCGCTTATACAAATTACCAGTATGATGACTTTAACCGTTTCTGGTTTGCGGTTGTCGATACTGTAGACATTTCTAACTTCCCTGTTGAGTTTGTTCAGCGTGGTGATATTGGGTCTGACTTCTCTGGTCAGGAAACTTTATTTGAAAATCGGGCTATTTACGACGTTGATGCGCTAAACAATTTGGTCGACGCCACGATTCCATTTGATCAAGTAGAATCAAACTTCCCTCCATTTTTCAGTAGCGTAACTGAGGAGACATTGTCTGCTTATGTCTCTGCTGATTTTGAAGCGGAATTTCAGGGTCTTCCAATTGATGTGAACGCTGGTGTGCGTTTTGAGAAAACTGATACAATAGGTGGCTCGACATCAAACCTACCGCGTGGATTGCGTCACTTGACGAATGAGTCATTGGAGCAGATTGCTGCTGATGGTGCAGACCTTGAAGAAAACACAGCTGATTACACTGAGTTCTTACCGAATTTAGATGCCAAATTGAACTTTACAGATTCTTTGATTGGTCGTCTGGCATATAGCCGCACGATTACACGGAGTAATCTTGAAGACTTGGCTCCTGGTACGGTAATTACAAATACACGTCCAAGTAGTGGGGTTGGTATTTCTGATGGTATCTTTACTGCGCGCCAAGGGGATACATCTCTACTTCCTTATAGCTCCAACAACATAGATGCTTCTCTGGAGTGGTATTATGGAGATGAAGAGCTATTTGGCGCTGGTGAGGGAAGTTATTTCTCTATCGGTTACTTCAATAAAGATGTGCAGAACTTCATTGGTACACAAGTCTTTGAAAGAACAATAAATAGTTCTTTGGGAGTGCCAATTACTGACCCTTCAGCAAGCCCACGTCCTGGTTGTCCTGACAGTACGGGAAATACACCTGCCTGTGAATCGCAACCAGGTGACCCTGTTGCAACATTTGATGTTGTTGCAACTAGCAATCTTGGTTCTGCAAAAGTGGATGGTTTTGAGATTAATCTTCAGCACCTAATCGGTGACACTGGGTTTGGTTTCATCGCTAACGCAACATTTGTGGACTCAGATGCTGAATACAACATCAACTCTTTGGAGCAGACAGTTGCATTGCCTGGTCTAAGTGACTCAGCAAACCTTGTTGCATTCTACGATAAAAATGGTTTTCAAGTTCGTGCAGCGTATAACTGGCGCGATGAGTTCTTATTGCAAACCAATCAATTCCACAGTCCGGATGAGCCTGTATTCACAGAGGTTTATGGTCAGTTGGATTTGAGTGCTAGCTATGAAGTCAATGATAACTTCACTGTGTTCCTTGAAGGACTAAATGTAACTGAAGAGGGTATCCAACAACATGGTCGCTTTGAGAATCAGTTCCTTCGTGCCGAAGCTTATGGGGCACGCTTCAACTTTGGTGTGAGAGCAACGTTTTAAACTAGAGAAGTTCTAGTGATATTAAACAAAGAGGAGTCGGAAAGTAACTTTCCGGCTCCTCTTATTTTTGTAAAACGTGCTCGTATCCGGCTAGCAATTGATTTGTTCTGGCGGAAATGCAGCAAGCCTGACATCCCCCAATTCGATTTCCATCTTTCCTGTGGTTTGCATCATAAACGTTGTGGTGACTTTGCTGAAGTCAAAATTTCCTGTTTCAAAGCATTTTAGCGGTATGGGAAGAGTTACCCATTCATTTTTGGGAATGTTTTTGAGCGCACTTTTCAGAGATATAGTAGAGCGGCATTTCCAATCCCAATTACACTCCATTGTGAGGTCCACATTTTTGTTCGGAGCGCGTTTTACTTTAACATCAAATACTAGCGCAGCGTTATCTTTGACTGGCAGTAGATCAATATGATTATTTTTATTTGTTATGTTCACGGTGGAAACAGCGGTATTGACACTATCCCATTGATTTTTAATGCCCTTTGGGGTCCATTTCAGGTTAACTGTGTCGTTCGGAGTGTTCCGTGTAGAAGAGGTTGCAACCAAGCTATTTTTTCGTGTCGCAGCTTTACCATCTTCAAGTAAGTACTTTCCAAACTGGAGACTAAATTCCCATGGAGTAACCGATTTTCCAGAAGACATATAGTTGATGCTGGGGTTCAATTCTTCAGTTATTGCATTGGGTATAAGTAGAAGTGTTGTTGATATAATCACAACTACTTTCTTAAAGTTGAGCATTTCGTTTTCTCCCGCCTATGTTGTTTTTTGATTTATTGTATACTGTGAACAATAAAAATTGAAGCCTCAGAACTGCATGTGTGGGGGGGGAGGTAGAAATTACGCTGTTGGGTTTGCTTCGTTAGAAGCTTGATAGGCTACAGATTGCTAATACAATTTTCTTGATATTTATCTGACAATAAGAGACGCCATATGCGTGAATTGTGGTTTTTGCGGTGTGCTACCACTTTGATATTGCAATAAAATATCAATGGCGTTTTGTGCGAGAGCTTCCATCGGCAGCGAGATTGTCGAGATGCCGCCACCTAGCCATTCGTAGAAAGTTGAATCGCCATATCCTATGAAGGCGTGATTGTGAAATTCATGCCCATTAGATTGCAATAATGCATTTAATGCGCCCAAAGAAATATTGAACCCACCACATAGAATAGCAGTATTTTCATCAGCTGTTTCTAAGATTGATTTTGCAGATTTGTACCCAAAATCAAAACCAGGTTCACCGGTATGAGCACTATATTGGGAGCTTTTTATACCGTGTTTTTTGATCGAATTTACAAAAAAAGCATGACGGCGCTTACCTGAGCCGAGTTTTTGATCTGCTCCGATATAGGCGAAATTTGAATGACCTATTTCGATCAATCGCGCGACAGCTGCGTCGATAGCTGGTTCCTCGTCAATTATAAGACTTGTCGCTGGATTAGATTGAGGACGCGTACGAATAAATTCGATCAGGTTTAAGTCAATGTTTCTAGCAGGTTGATAGTCTGCAGGTGCAGGCGCTGGTACCATGAGGACAGAATGCGCCTGAGCTTCTTGCAGCAAAGTTAGCGCACGTTCTTCTTTTTCAATGTCATCATGTGTCAGGTGTATGAGCAGATTTATGCCTTGCTCATTACATGCTGTGGTAAGAGCGTCGGCAAAGTGAGCGTAGAATTCATTGCGGATATTGGGAATAAGC
Organism: uncultured Hyphomonadaceae bacterium; assembly: GCA_964352025.1. GTDB lineage: Bacteria > Pseudomonadota > Alphaproteobacteria > Caulobacterales > Hyphomonadaceae > Hirschia. Next base: position 22,586 of record CAYGPZ010000014.1, on the reverse strand, counting down.
AAACCAACTATTGGAGGCTTCTCGCCGCGCATTGTTAATGCAGCAGTGTTTTTGACGTATCCCAACTCATTCGCGCGGTCCAAAATCTTCTTGCGCAATTCTTCGCGGACATTCGGTCGGCCGCTAAGAACACGCGAAACAGTCATGTGAGACACGCCTAGATCAGCTGCGATTGTTTTGATTGTTACTTTTGCAGCCACGCTAAATTCCTTTGATCAGTAGGGCAAATTAGTGTGATAAACGTCTTGACACAAGTCATTTCATTCGATTTATGTTCACGTGAACAATAGAGGTGCAATTTGTATCAATCAATCTTTATTTTGGGAGGGCGCTTTGGATAGAAGTTTAGAAACCTTGTGCGCGGCACTTGTGTCCGAATTAAAGCTTGGCCAGACATCCGACATTGGTGAAGTGCGTCCGCTCACAGGTGGTGTTGCATCAGACATTGCGTTGGTGAGAGTTGGAGACGCAGATTATTGCATGAAGTTTGCGCGCGAAAAGTTGCAGGTTGCCGAAGACTGGTTTGCGCCTCTTCACAGAAACGAAGCTGAATATGCGTGGTTGAAATTTGTTGGATCAATATGTCCTGAATGCGCGCCAAAGCTTTTCGGCGAGTCGACCGACCTAAATGGTTTTGCCATGGAGTTTGTGTCAGGCGAGGATGTGTTCCTTTGGAAGGATGTGCTCTTAAAGGGCGAGGCTAACCCAAAGTCTGCAAAAGCAGTTGCAGAATGTTTGGGTAAAATACATTCAGCGTCAGCCAAGCCTGAATTTGATCGATCAAAATTTGATAATCGAGATGATTTCAAAGCCCTTCGCTTAGAGCCATATCTTCTATTTCTTGCGACGCAACATCCAGACTTAAAGGAACAAATTCTGTCTGTTGAGGCTGATCTATATGAAAGTTCATCAGTATTGGTGCATGGAGATGTGAGCCCCAAAAACATCATGTTCAAAGCTGGTTATCCGATAATGTTGGATGCGGAATGCGCAACAATGGGTGATGCGAGTTTTGATGCTTCATTTTGTTTGAATCATCTTGTTTTGAAAGCGGCACATTCGCCTACTAAAACCACTGATTTGCTTGGCTTAGCTGATACGTTTTGGCGAAGTTACTCTTCTTTCATTGACTGGGAAGATGCAAAAGCTCTTGAGCAGCGCATTTGTCGCCTTTTGCCAATTTTGATGCTTGCACGTATCGATGGCAAATCCCCTGTTGAGTATTTGTCGGACGAGGCGCGCGTCAAAGTACGCAAGCTCGCAGTCTCACTCATTCAAAAATCTATATCCGAATTTTCAGTTCTGCTCTCAGAAATCAATAAAGGTCTGTCATGAGTTCATCTAAAATATCAAAAGTCGTCGCTAGACGTGTTTGGGATTCCAGAGGGAACCCAACTGTTGAAACTGATGTATATCTTGAAAACGGCGCTATGGGCCGTGCGATCGCGCCTGCTGGTGCGTCTCGTGGAACGCGCGAAGCGGTTGATCTGCGTGATGGTGGTGACCGTCTTGGCGGAATGGACGTTCAAGGTGCCGTCGCCAACGTTAATGAGAAACTCGCGCCGGCTATGATTGGTCGTGACGTATTGGATCAAAAGGGTATTGATGCCCAGCTGATTGAAATTGATGGCACAAAGCTAAAGTCTGCGATTGGTGGAAACGCCATGATTGCGACTTCTTTGGCAACACTTCATGCGGCGGCGGCTTACAATGAAAAGCCATTGTGGGCGCATGTTGCTTCTGCATATGGTCGTAAGCCAACAATGCCTCTACCGGAAATTCAGATTTTTGGTGGTGGTGCTCACGCGGGTCGCCGTGTTGATGTGCAAGACTTCATGGTTATGGTGCCGGGTGCGACTAGCTTTGATGAAGCCATGGAAATCACGTCAAACGTTTACCGCGCTGCAGGTAAAATCATGGCGAAGCGCGGTCACATGGCTGGTGTTGCTGATGAGGGTGGCTGGTGGCCAGTATTCTCTAGCAATGAAGAAGCATTAGAGACACTGACGCAAGCCATCGTAGATGCGGGTGAAGTCCCAGGTGAGCGTGTGATTATCTCGCTTGATATCGCGGCGTCCGAGTTTGGAAACAAAGACGGCTATAAACTCGCTCTGGAAGATCGCACAATTGATACTGATGGGATGATTGAGATCCTTGGCAAATGGATTGAGAAATACCCAATTGCGTCTATCGAAGATCCGCTAGCTGAAGATGATGTGGCAGGAAACCAAGCATTCACAAAAGCATTTGGTGATAAGGTTCAAATCATTGGAGATGATTACCTTGTAACCAATGCAGAGCTTGTACGCGAAGCGGCTAAAGATAAAGCTTGTAACGCCGTTCTTGTGAAGGTGAATCAGGCAGGAACGGTTTCAGAGGCGGTTGAGACTTTTGAAGCAGCAAATGAAGTTGGGTATCGTTCGATTGTGTCAGCACGTTCGGGTGAGACAGAGGATGTTTCAATCACACACCTTTCAATCGGTTTAGGTGCAGGTCAGCTGAAAGTTGGGTCATTCACGCGTTCTGAACGCATGGCGAAGTGGAATGAATGTATCCGTCTTCAAGAAGAAAAAGAAATTGGTGCTTTTGTTGGTGGTGAGCCGCTCAAAAACACTTGGTGGAAAAAATAGGTAGGAATTAGATCATGCAATTTATTCGTTTTGGAGACCGTGACGGCGCAAAAACACCATGTGTTATAGATGCTGACGGTAAATACAGAAATATCTCTTCTATCGTGTCTGATATCAATCCAGAGACGATTGGTGATGACCTCGTAGGTAAGCTTGCTGGTGTAGATATCGCTTCACTGCCTGAGTTTGACGCTACAGGTAAGCGTTTGGCTCCGCCATCGGCTCAGCCGAAGAATATTTGGTGTGTGGGTTTGAACTTTTCGGACCACGCGGCGGAAGCTGGTTTGCCAATTCCTGACGAGCCAATTTTGTTCAACAAGTCTTCAGGTACTTATTGTGGTCCTAACGACCCAATTTTATTCTCACCAAAAATGACGAAGCTCGATTGGGAAGTTGAGCTGGGTATCGTTATTGGCAAGAAGGCTCTTAACATCACAAAAGAAGAAGCTTTGGACCACGTTCTTGGTCTTGTTCTAGTCAATGATGTGTCTGAACGTGCGTGGCAATTGGAGCGCAGTGGTCAGTGGGTAAAAGGAAAAAGCTTCCCTAATTTCTGTCCAACGGGCCCAGTTATTAGAACGCTTGATGACATTGAAGACCACAACAATTTGAACATGTGGTTGGACGTGAATGGCAAGCGCTGCCAGACAGGTAACACAGGCACGATGATCTTTGATGTGGCAACAATTGTGTCTTACATGAGTGAATTCTGTCAGCTTGAGCCAGGCGACCTTATCTCGACTGGTACACCTCCGGGTGTTGGTGCGGGTATGGATCCACAACAATGGCTGAATGTCGGTGACAAAGTTGAACTTGGAATTGATGGTCTTGGTAGCCAAGAGCAAACTGTCATCAATCTTGGTGATGCATAATGGGTAAATTTGAAGGTAAATCTGCGGTTATCACGGGTGCTGCCCGTGGTATGGGATTTGAAATTGCTAGCCAAATGCTCGATGAGGGCGGTTCCGTCAGTCTTTGGGATTTTGATGAAGATGGCTTGAATGCAGCTGTTGAAAAGCTCTCCTCAAAAGGCAAAGTTATCGGCTTAAAAGTTGATGTCAGTAATCTTGCCAATGTTGAAGCTGCGGCTGAGGAAACGTCTGAAAAGCTGGGCAGTATCGACATTCTGGTAACCAGTGCAGGTATTGCTGGTCCGAATGGTCCGGTTGAATCATTCCCAGAGGATTGGTGGCACCGCGTTATGGCGGTTAATCTTGGTGGTGTGTTCAATTGTTGTCGTACTGTTGTCTCATATATGCGCAAGAATGATTACGGCCGCATCGTCAATGTCGCCTCTGTCGCGGGTAAAGAGGGAAATCCAAACGCTTCGGCTTACTCTGCATCAAAAGCTGGTGTTTTGAGCCTCACAAAAAGCTTGGGTAAAGAGCTTGCGCAGACAGGTATTCGCGTGAATGCAATTACGCCTGCAGTAATCAAGACAGAAATGCTAAAAGATGTAACCGAAGAGCAGATTGCCTACATGCTTTCCAAAATTCCAATGGGCCGTATGGGAACTGTTGAAGAAGTCGCAAAAATGGCTTTGTTCCTGTCATCGGAAGACTGTTCGTATTCAACAGCAGCTGTTTTTGACATGACAGGTGGTCGTGCAACTTACTAAAGCACGAACAAACGATATTTTAGCAGGCGATCTCTATTAGAGGTCGCCTGTTTTTTGTTTGCGTTACTATTTACTGCGCTCAATTTGTTCAAAAAATTCGAATGTCTTGGCGACTTGCTCACACCAATACGACCATTCATGACCGCCCACGAATTCTTCGTAGATATGAGAATGGTGTCTTGCCTCCAGTTCATTGTGAAGGAAACGGTTTGATTCAATGAGAGGGTCGTCAACGCCGCAATCAAATCGAATAGGGGGGAGCCGATCTTTGTTTTTTTCAAACAAAGTCAAGAGATCATGTTCAGTAATAGGTGTATTTTTGAAATGATGGTTATCTAAGTCTAGAAATTTTGAGAAATCATCGAGTTTTGTAATAGATGAATGACCTGAAATACCTGATATGCGGTCAGGGTGTTTCATGCCCAGTCGAAGGGCACCATATCCGCCCATAGATAATCCACCTAGATATAGGCGCGGTTGTTTTCTTAATTGAGGAAAGACTCGTCGTGCTATCGCTGGAACATCATCTATAATCCAGTTTTCGAATTGACCTGCATCAGAATTAAAATAGCCGGACCCAGATCCAATGGCTCCATCAGATGGCATAGCCAAAATGAACAAAGGGAACTCTTGGTTTTGCGAGAGATCAGCTAGAGTTTTGTGGGCTCCACCAGAATAGGCCCATGCCCACGCATTTCCATAAACGCCATGTAGCAGGATAATGATAGGCGTGTCGGCTTCGGGTCTACGGTTCGCATAAAAGCCAACATCAGTGCGGTGACTTAGATTTGGAGTGTTGGTCGTGGTCCAGATAAGATTGTCCGCGACATGGTTGGAATCTGATATTTCAACAGTTGTGAAATGATCTTTCAAATCCGTCATTTAGTGTCACTCTCAAACATAACCACACCCTTGGCGAGTTTACCCGCGAGCATATCTTCAAAACCTTCAGCGACCGTTTCGGGTGTGTATTTTTGAGTCACAAGTTCGTCCAACTTTAACCGTTTTTGCGCATGGAGGTCCTGAATGGCGGCAAAGTCTCTCTTTGGATGACACTGACCGTAAAGAGGGTTGATGTAAATTTTGTCCCATTCGAAAAGTTCACAATCAAAGTCGATACGTTGTTCAATACCGCTGACTTGGACCGCAACACCTGAATTGCGAATGAGAGCTAGAGGGGCGGAGCCAAGAGCGGGAACTGCACTACATTCAAAGGCGTAATCCGTGCCGCTTTTTACGATTTTATTGAGATCAGCAGCAACTTGTCTGAAGTCGATATCGGCGACATCAGCAAGAATGCCATGAGTGGCACCAAAATTTCTGGCTTGGTCCAATCTGGATTGGGAAATGTCGATTGCAATAATTTTGCTTGCGCCAGCGACCTGACAAGCTTGTATGACATTTAGCCCAACGCCACCACATCCAATTATTGCTGTAGAACTTCCGGCCTTAACGTTAGCCGCATTTACGACTGACCCAAATCCAGTCATGACAGCACATCCCACAATAGCACCTGTTGCGTAGGACATCGTGTCATTGTTTAGGGGCGTAACAGCTTCTTGTTTGACGACAGTATAGTCTGACAAAGTCCCCAGATGAAAAGAACGTCTAATGGGTGTTCCTTTGTACAAAGAGGCTTCGGCGTGCGCGTGTCCTGATATACCATCACCCGTAACAGGAGAGTTGCGTTCACAAATATGAACATTGCCTCTCATGCACTGACTGCATTTTCCACATGGAATAGCCCAATTGAGAAGAACGGCCTGTCCTGGTTTGAAGTCCTGAACATCACTTCCGACTGCATCCACTATTCCCGCACCTTCATGACCTACGATAAAAGGGCCGTCCCAGCATTGAATTGAGTCCCAATCGGTATGACATAAACCTGCGGCTTTGATACGTACGCGCACTTCATCTCCAGCTGGAGGGCCGACCGAGATTGTTTCTAGTCTGAATTGTCCTTCACCATCTGCAACAATAGCGCGGGACTGAATGTAGTCGATGCTCATTAGGATCCCATCCTAAATTTGCTTGGGCTTCTATTCCATTTAAGCGGAGGTTCGTTGCCATCATATGTAGGGCATACCGATGCCACGCGCGCCTTTTGGGCTTCTGGCCAATCGTCGACCGTAACGGGAGCTTCTGCACCGGCATCCACATCCAATTCTTCTCGATTATAGATTGAACGATAACGAGCCTGAACAGCTTCGGGCAGCTCATTGAAATTTGGAACGTACCAAAGTGTCAGAAGAGGACGTTCTGCACCTGATTTGTTGGCGTATGCAGAGTGCAGAAGGCGTGCATCTCCTACAAGAAGATCGCCAGCTTTTACTTTGATAGCAACTTCGTCAGGATGGCTTAAAAAGGCTGGATCATCCGGGTTTTCAACAGTCGCCAAATCTTCGCCATGTGCGGCCGGTAAGTCATGAAGCTCATGCCATTTTCTGTGAGATCCTGGAATGACGCGCAAGCAGCCGTTTGAGACATCTGTATCGATCAAATAAAACATGAAAAATAGCTGAGTTGGTTTATCCTCATAACTGATATCTTCTTCCCATCCCCACCAGTCCTGGTGCCAAAAAAGAGGGGGGCCTCCTGGTGGCTTGGAGATCAGGTAGCCGGCTATCCATTTGGGATCGACTCCCAGTTCTTTGAGAAGTGAAATTGAATTTTCATTTGCTATGATATCCGCAAATTCGGGATGATCAGCAAAATTGCAGAGACTGCCATTAGACTTGAAACGCTCGCGATGTTCGTCATTGAGGTTTTGTAAGACGTGGCTGGAATTGTCTTGTAATTCTTTGAGAGCTTGCGGTGATAAAAAGTTTGGAAAAGTCGTATAGCCATCCCTTATGATGTCAGCTTTTTTGTCTTCGATATCGCTCATATAACTCTCCTAAAAAGCAACTTTTTTGTGGCTGCCAATTTTATGGTCTTTTGCTTGTAACTTTAAATATTAGACCAATAACTGTTCTAATGCTTTTGTTTTGGGCTAAATTAATATAACTTTCGTGCTATGTTAAAAGCTTTAGCTCTTCACGAAAAAGATATTCTGCGTCCGGGCGAGAAGCTTTCAATTTCCCTTGTGTCCTATGATAAAGGACGAGCGCATGAATGTTCGAGACACTTCCATGAGGTGTATGAATTTATAATATTCAAGGAAGTCACGGGCCAATTTGGTTCAGATATTGGGACTGTAGATTTAAAAGCAGGAAGTGTCGTATTGATTCCCCCAATGTTTCCGCACGACTTCAATTTATCTTTGGATGAAAAGAGTTGGTACATAATCCAGTTTCCTGCGGGCTTAATAGAGAAGTTGGGGTTAGAAAAAATGATGGACCGGTTCGCTCAGCCGGGCTTTGCCAATCTAAATAATGAAGTTTCAGAACGATTATTTTATTTGTGCAATTGGCTAAATGAGCTGGAAATGTCCGTTGCGAATGAAAATTCGAAAATTCATTCTTCTAATGTGGCAATTGGCGTGTTGAGTCTTATTTTGCGTATTGCCTCAGACTATATAGTTGAAAATTTTGATGCTGAAAATGCTAGCCTTCACGCCAGTTTTGCGCCGTTTCTTCGTACGATTGGAGGGCAGGATGCACGTTTGAATATTCCTATGCCAGAGGCAGCCTCGTTATGTGGTCAATCCCCATCGACTTTTTCTAGGCGTTTCAAATCAGTATTTGGATTGAGTTTTACCGATTTTATGATCCATTGCCGCCTACAAAGAGCGAGCTTTGACCTGTCTTCTACGTCACTACCTATCACCGACATTGCGTTTAATTTGGACTTTGATAGCGCGTCCTATTTTTCCAAGCAGTTTAAAATACATTTTGGTGTTACGCCCCGCGATTACAGATTGGCTGCAAAGCAGCAACAAAATCAGATGTTATTGGACGGTATGTTTTAGCTTGAGCGTTTCTACTGTGCCTTAAAATCAAAAATATCTGGCGCTAATTGTTACTTAGATGCTTTCAGTTTTAGGAAAGTGTCTTACAAAATCACTTTACATGCGCCATTTTGTTATCGATAACGTAATTTGAAAATTGTAAACAATAACCAGTTTAGAATATCGGGTGGAGACATGATCAAAAGACGTCAGTTTTTGAAGGGCAGTGCCGCATTTGGTGGAGTTGCTATGTTAGCGTCTTGTGCAGGAGTAAAGGCAGCAGAGCGTTCAAATCATGCTGAAGTTACCCAGACGATAATGCTGGATGGCACTACCAAACGTAAGTGGTTGGGGAAAGATTTGTGGGCAAATAGGCTACAGGATTGGCAGCTAAATAACGGTTGGGTTGAGTGCCTAAATCAGCGAGAGAATTTTGAAGTCCGCACCGTGTCTTTGCTCTCCCGAAGCCTTGTTGAAGGGCATAAGTCAGGGCGTGTTCAGGCACGTTTCAAAATGCTGGACGCTGGTAATGGAAATGGTTTTTGCGGGTTTTTGCTAGGTGTCGGACAGGGCAAGCTAGATTGGCGAGGTTCTTGTTTCGCGCAGCGCGCTGGTGGAAAAGGCGGCGGTTTCCTAGCTGTCATGGATACACAAGGGGAGATGAGTTTTCAGGACTTTTCCAATGTTGAAACCCCAATTCCATATGAAAAATATGGTGTGTCAGATCATAGCCAACCAGACCTTTCAGGCGGCATAGGTGAGCGCGAATTTATATTAGATTGTCATATTGATGCGGTTGAAAATGGATTGTTTGATGTGCGGCTGATCGCAAATGATGCTGTCACGGACACCGAAATTGGTTTTGTTGTGCGCACTGGAGTTGAAGCAGAAGATCTGCTTGGCGGTATAATGCTGGTTTCATCTTCGGAACCTCGCAAAAAAGGAACAAGATGGGCATTTAAGGATGTCGCAACTGGCGGCGACAAGATTGTAGCGGATGAAGAGCACATACTTGGCGACGTAATGGGCTGTATGCATACGCTTAATCGCGAAGTCTTGCGCATATCTGCACAGTTTATGCCGATCAGTACGGCAGATAATCCAAAAGCTAGATTTGACTATAAAATTGAAGGTTCTGCCGATTGGACATTAGGGCCTGTTGAAGATATTGGAGACGGATTCGTAGCGTTTTTCCGACTTGATAACTGGGACAGCAGGAAAACCTTCGATTATCGGATCGTTTATCCAGAACAAAACCGAACCCTTTATTCTGGGCAAATCGTAAAAGATCCTTCGATCGAGAGAGAGCTAAAGATTGCTCTATTTTCCTGTATTCTACCGTGTAACAAGCACATTGATCGTGAAGACTATACAAGTAATTATAAGAAGGAAAAAACCATTGGTCGGTACAGCCCGGAGAATGTACTTTTTCCTCACAATGAAATTGTCGCAAGTTGTGGATCACATGACGCAGATTTGTTTATTTTCTGTGGCGACCAATTTTACGAAAACTACCCGACGACTGATAAAAACCCGGATTCTGAATTAAAGCTGGATACGCTTTATCGTTGGTATCTTTGGTATTGGTCTTTCCGTGATTTGGTGCGCAGCCGCCCAACGATTGTCTTGGCTGATGACCATGATGTTTTGCAGGGTAATTTGTGGGGTAAAGCAGGTGATGGGTCGGGTGGTCCAAAAGAAGAAGATGGTGGATTCAAGCACGATTTAGATACAGTGCTTATGGTCTATCGATGTCTCCAAATACACAACCCTGACCCTTATGATGCAACGCCTATCAAACATAATATTCCCGTGGCGTATGGTAGTTTTGTCTATGGCGGGACGAGTTTTGCAATCGTTGAGGACCGTAAATGGAAAACGCCGCCTCAACCTGATCTAGACCCGCAGAAAGCCGAAGGCGAATTACTTGGTAAGCGGCAAGAAGACTTCTTGCGAGCTTGGAAGGATATGGATCCGGGACTGCCGAAAGTGGTTATTACTGCGTCGATTTGGGGATCGCCACAGACTTCTCCAGAAGGAGATCTTTCGCCATTGGTTGATTATGACGCGAATGGTTATCCTTTTGATGGGCGTCGTAGAGCCGTGAAACTTGTTGCCGAGGCGAAAGCTGTTGTCTTAGCAGGTGATCAGCATTTGGGAATGATTGCACATCAAGGTTTAGACGATTACGAAGATGGTGTGGTGTTCTTTTCAGGACCGGCTGGGGCAGCGTTTTGGCAGCGTTGGTTTGAGGGGCAAGGCAAGTTAGATAATCAGCGCAATGGAGATCCAAATACAGGGAATTTCGTTGATTTCTGTGGCAATAAAATGCGCGTCATGGCAGTTGCTAATCCGAAACTGGATTATGCTGAATTCTATAATAATAAGCGTAACTGGGGTAATTTTATTGCCGACCGGAGCCTGAAGAGCGAAGGATATGGTTTGATCCGCGTAGATCACGCAAACAAAGAATTTGTCATGGAATGCTGGGAGTGGAATTCAAATCCTAAAACGGACAGTCAATTTGATGGCTGGCCTTATCTACATCCATTCCCGAAGGTCTAAGTTGTGTATGCGTGTTGGCATTTGTTTTGAACTAAAGAGCAAATGTCAGCTCGCTTAAGTAGGAGGAGAAACACTGTCTCTTTTGATGAGTTTGAACGGAACTGTCATTTGAGATGGTGATATCAAAACCTTGGATTTCGTGGCCGCGATGAGTTTGACCAATTCGTTTACTCCATGTGCAGCCATTTGACTTACAGGCTGTTGAATTGTCGTTAGTTTTGGGAAAACTTGGGTTGCTATTGGTGAGTCATCGAAACCCACGACGGATAGATCTGTAGGTACGGACAATTTCATCTCTGATGCTGTCGCTAAGGTTCCAACTGCCATATCATCATTGCTGGCAAAAATCGCTGTCGGCCTATCTGAAAGTTGCAGCAGTTTTCGGGCCGATCGAGCTCCTGATTCGCCTGTATAGTCTCCTGTTTCAATCCAATCTGATTTGAGGTCTATTTCATTTGATTTTAACGCTGCAAGAAATCCGTTAAATCGCTCACTACTGGAATGTTGGTTCGGGTTACCTTTGATAATTCCAATCTTTGAATGCCCCATCTCGATAAGGTGACGGGTGATGTTTTGTGCTGCTTCAAAGTCGTTGATGTACACCTTGCTGCTGCGCCCATTTACATGTTTTGAGGATAGTAGAAGCGCAGGATAGTTTTTCTCTGCAATGAAGTCCCTTATAATATCTAAATCACTAATTGGAGGCGGAACGATTATACCTTCATAAAGCGCGCTAAGAGCTGACAATTCATCAAATAGCTTTGTCGAGTTTGCAGTATGTAGGAATTTGTGGACACAGAGTTGATGTCCGGTTCTCGTGGCTTCTTCAAGCGCCCCCACTAACAAAGTGCTAAGATAAGACTCAGAAGGGTTTTCATAGAGAATTGCAATTCGAAATGATTTCGAACTTGAAAGCGCGCGAGCCGACAAATTTGGGTGATAATTGAGAGCCTCAATGCTCTCTTGAACCTTTAAGCGGGTTTTCTCTCTTACGTTCGCAGCATTGTTGATCACGCGAGATACGGTCATTGAGGAAACCCCAGCGTATCGGGCGACGTCGTGTATTGTTGTGTTTTTGGAACTCACAGACAGTATCTCACATTCGTCTTAGTAATTGGTCAGATTTTGATATTGATGGTTTATCTTATTTTTTCTATTGCGTAAATAAAATGATATCGGTAACAATAATAATTCCAATCAAGAAGGTTTTTGTGATTTTCGACGAGATGAGATTACGAATATCGTGAAATATAAGGGAAGGGGGCTACCCCTTAATATTGGCATGGCATTGATGAACGTTTTCAAAAAAATTGGATTTGCAGCGATGTTTCTAGCAACGGCTTGTTGCGGTGCTGATAGCAAGAATTCTAATTCTGAAGCTGCCTCAGCGACTAGTTCAGCTGAGCCCTCAAAAAAGCAATTTGCTGAAAAAATTCGTAATCTAAAAGATAAACGTATTCTCGTTTTTTCCAAAACCGCGGGATGGCGGCATGATTCAATCGAAGCTGGTCAGGAAATGTTTACGAGGTTATCTCAAGAACATAGTTTTGAGCTGGTCATTTCCGAGGATGCGACTCTTTTTACTGACAAGCGCCTGAAAGATTTTGATGCGATCGTGTTTCTCAATACGACGGGTGATATTCTCGATGAGCGTCAGCAGCGCGCTATGGAAAGGTTTATCCAATCGGGCCGCGGGTTTGTTGGAATTCATGCAGCTACAGATACTGAGAGTGACGGCTGGTACTGGTATAATAACCTAGTAGGGGCAATTTTTGACGGGCACCCCGGAGATCCTAGCAATGTGCAGCGTGCGCGTATGAATGTTGTCGACCATCAACACATTGCAACACAAACATTGCCGGAGCAGTTTGATTTTTCTGATGAGTGGTATGACTTCAAAAATTTCAATCAACGAGTCAAGCCTCTCGTAAACATAGACAGAGATAGCTATGTCGGGGCTAAATCTGAAGGTTTGGAGCCCATATCGTGGTTCCATGAGTATGACGGTGGGCGGTCTTTCTATACTAATTTTGGTCATATGAAATCGACGTTTAGTGACCCGCTTTTTCTGGACCAAATTAAAGGTGGACTATCTTACGCAGTTGGCGAAGGACTTCGAAATAATGCGCTAGAGCATCGGCCAGATACGGACAGGTTTACTGCAACTATTTTGACAGATCCGTTGAATGAGCCAGTTAGTCTTGATGTTTTAGAGGATGGGGCTGTTCTGTTCGTAGAACGGGGCGGTTCGATAAAGCGTTGGACTGAAGAAAGTGGTGTTCAAGAGCTTGGGATAGTTGAGGGGACATTCCGTCCAGGTGAATCGCGAGAGTTTGGTCTTGTTGGTGTTGCTGGATATCCTGTCGATGGACCGCTTGAAGGTGTGTTTGTGATGTTTAACACCAAGCCCAGCGATGTGGTTCTTCAACGATTGTCGTATATCCCTTTACAGGATGGTATTTTAGATCAATCCAATACGGTAAATTATTTTGAATTTCCAAATGAGGATACGTGCTGTCATACAGGAGGAGCTGTACGGTTTGGTCCTGACGGAAATCTGTACATTGCAACTGGAGATAATTCTAATCCATTCGACTTAAATGGAATAGCACCCCTTAGCCATGAAGAAGAAATTCGGGATGCGCGGAGAAGCTCTGGAAATACACTAGATTTTCGGGGCAAAATTCTAAGAATATCGCCTAAGCTGGATGGCAGTTATACAATTCCTGAGGGAAATTTATTCTCTGACTCAGAAGAGGGGTTACCAGAAATATATGTCATGGGAACGCGCAACCCATACACAATGGGGTTTGATCCAAAAAATGGCACCCTTTTCTTTGGCGATGTTGGGCCAGATGGTGGGGCTGATGATCCAAACAGAGGGTCGCGAGGGTATGATGAGATCAACCGAGTCGAACAGGCAGGAAACTTTGGATGGCCGTTTTTCGTAGGCGATAATTCTCCTTACAAGATGATTGATCCGGAGACCGGGGAGGCTGGTAAGTTCTATAATCCACTAAAGCCAGAAAATGACTCTACTAGAAATACTGGCGCAGAGTTTTTACCTCCGGCACAACCTGCTATGATTTGGTATCCATATGTACCTTCAGAAAAATTTCCTGAAGTCGGGCAAGGTGGAAGAAATGCACTATCTGGAGGTGTTTATAGGTGGTCAGCTGACGTAGAAGGCAATGGGGCATGGCCTGCCTATTTTGATGGTAAGCTTATTATTAGTGATTTTGTTCGAAGAAAATTAAATATTGTTACGATGAATGCAGCAGGAAGAGCAGATCGTATTGAGAGCGTTGCTGAAAATATAGATTTAAGTTCTCCGCTAGACCTCGAGTTTGGACCTGATGGAGCGCTATATGTACTAAATTATGGGTCAGTTTGGTTTTCAGGAAGTGATGACGCCAACATCATGAAAATCGAATATCTTGGGAATGGAAATCGATCTCCCCAAATAGAGATTGCTGTAAAAGCAGATGCGGGTGGGCTGCCCTTTATTGTTGAGGCATCAAGTAAAGGATCATTTGATCCAGAAGGTGATGACTTGAAAATTGAGTGGGCTGTCGCTGAAGTTGAACGTGGTATAGAGCAAGGTGATTTAGGAGAATTATTTTCAGAGGTATTGGCAGAGGGCGTGACTGCTTCTCTGACCCTAGAAGATGCAGGGCACTACGCGATTATTGCGAAGGTTAGCGATGAGGATGGAGGTGTGAGTTACGCTGCTAAAAGGGTTGATGCAGGTAATGAGCGGCCAAGAGTTGATATTCAGTTTGATGGAAATCAAAGTTTTTATTGGCCAGAGCGGAAAAGCCTTGAATATGCTGTTATTGCGAATGATCTTGAGGATGGTAACAGCACAGAAGTCGCCGAAATGGCGACTGGATTAAGTGCTCAGTATAGAGTGTTTGAACCGTCGAAACCTGTTCAAGAAATAGTTGGTCATTTGGAAGATGCCCCTGTCGATACTTTCAGCTTATTATCTGAAAACAATTGTGTGACGTGCCATCAGGTTAATGAGGAATCTGTTGGACCTGCACTTGTAAATATTGCAGAAAAATATGCGCCTCAAAAGGATAGTCGAAGTTATTTGGACGCCGTATTGGTGAATGGTGGAACTGGTGTTTGGGGTGAGCATCAAATGCCTGCCCATGACTACATTGATGAGAATATCCGTAGCCAGATGATAGATTATATTTTGAGTCTTCACGATGGTTCGCAGTCTATCTCGCCAGTTGGTAAATTAGATCTAGCTTCTTTAGTGAAGTCTCCAGAATTGTTGGAATTAAAAGCGGCCTATGTTGATTTGGGTACGGACGACGCACCGGCTTTGGAAAATCGCTCTAAAATACTTCTTCAGTCAAACGTTGTGAAGTTGGTAGATTACGCGCCTCGAGGCATTGTCGATGGTGTAAATCGAGTCTGGATGGAAAATTGGGTGGCTGCACTTGGTATTAAAGCTGAAGGTAGGTTTGTACCTTTAGGGCACTTTGATCTCACCGATGTTACCAGTTTTTCTATATTGTATCACGAAGGGAAAGAGCATTTAGCTGGTCAAGCCGAGCTACAAATACGTTCGGAAGGCCCCACCGGCAATATAATTGCCAAAGGTGTCGTAACAACGAAATCTAACCCAGCAGGAAACTGGGGAGATGGCACAGTTAGTTTCGAAATGCTTGAGCCAGTCCAGGAAGCACGTGATCTCTATCTCGTTGTTCATGCTGTTAATGGTGGAAAGAGTATAACGGTTCCAATGTCTAGTCTCACTTTCAATTTCGATTAGAAATCAAAAGTGAGACAGGGATAATTATAACTAAATCTATGTTTAGTACGAAAATCTGAAGCCAAGTCTTACACTCGTTCCCGGAGAAGGAAATCCAATTGCATCTTCGATATCGTTATCGAGGACATTGGTCGCCGAAACAAAATAGCTAACTTGTTCATTGAGTTTGTAGTTTGCTGTAATATTTTGGCGGTCATAGGCTTTCATATTTTGTGGGCCGGTTGGCACTGAATTTCCAGGTCTTTTGCCAACCCATTCCGAATTTGCGTTGATGTTTAGTGATGGTATGGGAGACCAATTGGCGCCTATGCCACCGCTCCATTCGGGACGTCCGGTGATTTGTTGCTTTATGCCGTTAATCTCTGTTTCCGCGTAGCTGATATTTCCACTAAAAGAGAATGTTTTATCTTTTAATGTCCAGGCCAGATTGGCACCTGCGCCTTTAATTTTTGTTTCTCCTCGATTGAAGAGTTTAAATGTGGAGAAATCAAAATCGATTAGGTCGGTATAGGTCTTGTGGAAAGCGTTTAGGTTAAATTGCAGTTGAGCATAGTCATATGCGTAATTGGCTTGCCAACTTTCACTTGTTTCGGCAGCTAGAGTTGGATTTCCAACGAGCGCATTGCCAAGTGCGTAGAAACTTGGAGCTTTAAATGCCTCAGCATATTTTAGAGAAACGTTTGAACGTGAAAATTGGTGCAATACGCCAATTTGCCAAGATGGTTCTACCTCTCCGTCGATTGAATCGATGCGAAGGCTTGAGAAAATTTCGGTATTGTTGGCCAAGTCTAACTGAGTTTCAGCAAATCCGGCAATTGTCGTCCTATCCAGTTTAGAGCTACCGGGTATGGAGAAAAAGCCAAAATCGGTTTCGGAAACCGTTTTTCCGATTTCCTCGATCAAATCTAACCCAACGACGAAGGAAAATTTTTCATTTGGGCTAGACTGAAGATAGCCGGTGAAATTTGTGCGACCATAATCCGTATCTGAGGTTTCAGCAGGGCGTCCATCAAGAATTCCATCCAAGATAAACGGTGTCGCTATGACATCTGATCGCTGAAAGTAGCTCGCGTTTATATTGATGATAGAATGTTCCTTGATATCAGTTTGTGCTGTTCCGTTTATAAGTAACGTGTCAGTTTCTGTACTTTCCAGCGCTTCAGTAGCTGCAAACAAAATTCCGCCACTTGCATCTGGAAAATTCGTATAATCACCTGAGGTTGCCCGAATTGACCCAGCTAAATTCCACTGATTTATTTGTTCAATCCATTTTCCCTGTATGCTTGAACGAGTTTGAGTTGCACCTTCTACTGGCTCGCTAGCATCGAATAAATTTGCGGTAAGTGATGCCCGACCAGGTAGTCTCAAAGTGCCGGTTGCGTTGTAATACCCATCATTTCCAAGGCTCGCAGTTGTCGAAACAATACTCGCGTTTTTGTCTCCAGGGCCCTTGGTTGTTATATTGATAACACCTGACAGAGCGTCTGATCCATAAATGCTGGATAGCCCGCCTCGAATAATGTAGATGCTCTCTATTTCGTCGGGAGAAATTGTTGTGAAGTCAAAACTACCACCTCGAGAATTGGATGGGTTATTGACACGAACGCCGTCTATCAAAACTGTCGTGAAATTAGCTTCGGCACCTTGAAAAGATATTTCAGTTCTTCCGGTTCCACTGGGTTGAATGACGACAATGTCATTTGTCTTACGCAAAACATCTGAAAATGAACCGGGCGCTTGTTCTAAAATGTCCTTATTCGACAGTGTTTGTTGAAATGCAGAGCTGGAAGGTAAGCGAGTGCCTTTAACAATAATCGGATCATTTGCTTGGCTTTGCGCGATTGCTGTTCCCGAAATGCTTACGGCAATGCAGCTCGTGATTAGTCTACGCATGTTCTATTCGTCTTTCTTTGTGGGGGATCATTTTATGAAAGATGTTGACGGCTAAAATGATATCGATAACATTAATTTGTCGGAGCGCGCGTGTCAAACACTAATCGAGATAGATTCCGGATAGATAGCCAAGAGGAATTTTATCAATGTCATCTAAATTTTTAAAAGTCATAACTATGATGATGATTTATTTTTGCGCTGTATCTTGCGCGAATAAGACAGACGAGCAGGCCGAAAATCAAAACAAAAATTCAGATATTCCAAATGTTGTTTTGGTGATTGTAGATGACCTTGGTTGGGGGGATATTGGTGTTTCTAGTAATCCTGTTGTTCAGACATCTGAATTGAATCAATTGGCAGGCGAAGCAGTTACGCTTACTGATTTTCATACAGACCCAAGGTGTTCTCCTACGCGAGCGGCTTTGATGACAGGAATGAACTCGCTGGAAACGGGTGTTTTACATACGGTGCAGGGGCGCAATATACTCCCAACCCAATTCCCAACACTTGCGGAGGTTTTTAAAGATAATGGTTATGCGACAGGATTGTTCGGCAAGTGGCATTTAGGAGATAATTACCCGTTTAGACCGAGAGATCGTGGATTTGATCGTGTCGTTAGAATGGGCGGTGGAGGTCCGTCACAGGCTTGGGATTATTGGGGGAATGATATGTGGGGCGATACATATCTTACCGACGGTAAATGGACTCCATATGCTGGTTACACAAACGATGTTTGGTTTGATGAAGCAGAGAGTTTTGTGCGAGAAAAAGCGCAAGCTGACAAACCATTTTTTGCTTACATCGCTACGGGTAATGTCCACAGTCCTTGGCGGGCACCTCATGAGACCTTAGAACCGTATATTGAGATGGGATTGCCTCCTATTCTAGCTAGGTTTTATGCTATGATTGAGGAGGTCGATACCCGTATTGGAACTCTTAGAAAGACCCTCGAGGAAGAAGGTGTCGCGGACAATACCATATTTATTTTTATGGCAGATAATGGTTCTCCGTTAGACTACTGGCGTGTTATTTCTGGTTCACAATTTGAATCTGTAGATGAGTTTGTGAGTTCAAGGCCAGAATGGAGTAACTGGAATTACAATGCTGGGCTTCGAGATGTGAAATCATCAATGTATGATGGAGGGCATCGTGTGCCTTTCTTTATATCATGGCCCAAACGATTGGGCGGAGACGCGCGTTCGATTGATGCACTGACGTCTCATATCGATTTGTTTCCTACATTGGTAGATTGGTTAGGGTTGGATATACCGGAGAAGATGAATTTGCGGGGGGAAAGTTTAGTCGAATTGCTACAAGGCGATACTTCATCTATGCCGGATAGATCCCTGTTTATTTCGGGACAACAGTCTCGCTATCCCGATAAAAATCGCCCTGCTGTCGTTTTGACAGAAAAGTGGCGCTATCTTACTGATGTTGGGGAGTTGTATGACGTTGACGTTGATAGAGGGCAGAAAAGAAACATAGCTGACGAAAATGTCGACGTTGTTGGCTCAATGCAAGCTGAGTATAGTAAATGGTGGCAAGATGTGGTCCCGTCCATTCCAGAAATGAGCCGACCAATTATTGGCACATCCCATGAACCGAATATGCGTCTTACAATTATCGATGCAGCGCTACCTGAAAACCCTAATCCTGGAACAATATTGCCTTGGAACCCTGGGTTTAGTGTTGATCAATATGGAGGGATTCCAAGTGGTTGGATTGGAAATGAGGCCAGTGTTCCGGTCCGAGATTTTTTAGTTCATGCAGCAGTAGATGGTCGCTACAAGTTCAGGCTTTATTTTCATGACCGACAGGCGGCGAGAGTAATTCCGTTTTCAAATGCGCATTTCAAAATCAACGGTGAGCACTTCTCCATTTCGTTAGAGCAGGCATCAGTTTGGGCTGATTTTGAGGTTGATTTAAAAGAGGGGCCTGTCGATTTTACTGGTTGGTTCTCGAACAGTAAAAATGTTGCCTCATCAGCTGAAGATGCTCCGGCATTCTATATATATGTTCAGCATATGGGAAAGTAATAGGCATCTAAACAGTCCCGAAACAGGGACTGTTTAGATGATTTATCAATTATACAAATAGCGAAGGAGAGTTTTCCGTAAACGTAGATAGATTTGGAAGGGCTTGCGCTATTTCCTGATTATTCAAACCAAACCATCGCCCTAGGGGTTCCGCAAATTGTTCTAGTGAGACTGTCGGAATAAGGCGCCCATGCTTTGCATCGTATTCATGATCAAATGTTGAAGGAGGTATTGAGCCATATATGTTTCTGCCGCTGACGCCTTCTCCGACAACAAAGTGGTGTCCTCCCCAGCCATGATCCGTACCATCGCCATTCGCGGCGAGTGTGCGACCAAAATCAGATGCAGTGAAAAGTGTGACATCTGACCCGACACCTAAAGCTTGCATTTCATTAAAGAATGCAGTGACTGCGGAATCTATTTGAGCTTGTCTAGGAGGCAGTCTTTGGGCCTGCCTATCGTGGGTATCAAATCCACCTAATGTCACGAAAAAGACTTGTCGCTTCATTCCCAGCGTATTTCTAAGGCTTATTGACTGAGCAACACTTTGTAGCTGTCTTCCTAAATTGTGTGTGGGAAATGATGTAAATAGGCTTGGAGCATTTTGAAAAGCCTCATTGTAGACTTCACTATTTTCAAGTGCTTGATTAGCTGCATCCGCATAGTCCTGCATAAACAAATGGGAGGAGCTAAGGTTGGAGCTCTTTAAGTGATTGCGGACCGCTTGATAAAGTGCTTCTCCTTCAGGTGTATGGCGCTCTCCTTCTACAGCTTCAAGAATAGAGAATTCTGCACCACCTTGTCTGGTAATTGGATACGGGCTTGTGTTTTCGCCAGTAAGAAAGACGCTATTTCCAGAAGTAGTGATAGCTGAAAACGCGGGAGTTGCATTTGCTGAAGAGGCATTGGATGCATCTAGAAAACGTCCCGCCCATCCAATGTTGGCACCTTCAGGCGAAAAAGTCTGCCAAGTTGATTGCTGGTCATTGTGAGAAAACAGGCGCTTAGGGAAGGGGACACTTCTATCAATCCATTGCGTCCTGTTTGCAGGTGTCACAAGCGGGCCGACATTGCCGACAATTGCTGCATTTCCTGCTTCAAATAGGCTGTGAATTCCCGCTAGTTCTTCCGGTAACGCAAATTCGCGACCATTGAAATCAGAGGCGTTGTCGGGATTTAGCTGTAAAAGTCGATCACGACTACGGGAAGAATTGCTTCCGTAAGACGCTACGAGATCGCTTCGAGCATCAACATAATCGTCATAGGATGTCTGGTCATATGGAAGGACAGTATCGTGACAGTCCATGCCCCCAAACAGAAAGACACAAACAAGCGCCTTATATCCTGTTGTGTCGGCTGCATGAGCCTGGAAGCCGGGTAGGAAACTGCCCAAAGTGTTGAGTGTCAGGCCGGAAACGCCAGTTGCAGCTGCGGCTTGTAGAAAACGACGGCGGTCAAAAGTCATAATTGAAATTCCGTTTTTCTAGCGTTGGACAATATAGTCAGGAGAGGTAAGGACGAGCAAAATGGCCAGATGTGTCCGATCGACTATGCCTTCGTCATTAGGGTCAGATGCGTCGGTAACAGTTATGTTGGATATCGCATCAATAATACCTTGCTTGGTTTCCGAGCTCATCTGTCCGGAGGTCAAAAGAGCATCTAAATGGTCCAACAAAGCTTGTGGTGTATCGGCTAAAGCAGTTTCGGCTGAATAATTTGTTCTAAATGAATTTCTAATGTCTGCTTCTGACGCGTATTTATTGCTACCTCTGTCATTGACTGACTGTTCTACGAATTTTTGAAGAAAGCCGACATAATTTGCGACATTCGTTGCGTTGACGATTTGAAATTCAGGTGTTGTTAGATTTTGCTGGCCTGAACGCGTTCCTGGGGCAACATAACCGGGCCGATAGAAATTGAAGACGGATGGAGATCCGTACGCTTGTTGGCCTAATTCGCCAGTATCAAAGAGATCTACAAGGTATTCTGGCGTGATGCTCTGAACATTAAATGCGCGCGCCCAATGTATGAACCGGATAACGGGTTCTCTGAGTTTGCCAAAATTGTTTGAGGTTAGATTAGTTTCGGACCGTGCTTCAGTATCAAAAAGGATAGCGGCGACTGTCGCTGCTAAATCCCCATATTGGCTCTCACCCACAGTGCGTCCATCGGGCAGCGTATATGTCCCAGATGTAAATGCGCTTGAAACGCGTTCTATATATTGAGGTGATGGATGGCTGGTCACCAAACGTTGAATGAGTTGCCGACTGATGAATGGTGCAGTGTTAGGGTGATTAGCAAGCGTGTCCAATGCTGTTGATATGCTGGTTTCTAAGTCTGTGTCAGCTGGTATTGTCGTTCCAAGGAAAGATTTCTCCAGTGAAGAGTGTTGTTCTGGGAAGCCAATCATTCTGCGCGTTAGTTCTTCTGACCTAGTATCGCCCGAGCCTCCGCTAAACTTCTCGCGATCCATACTCAAGCCGGTAAATACGCGGGCTAATCCGGATATGTCGTCATTGGTATAGGTTTCTATCGCTTCCCCAGAGCTATCCGTTTTCTCAGAACCATCAGGGTTTAACTCCACCAGACCAATAGAAAACAACTGCATGACCTCGCGTGCATAGTTTTCATCTGGCATACGGCCGGTATTGGGATTGGCTTTTCTGTTTCCCAAATAGGTTAGGTACACGCCCATGGCGGGGGAATAGGTGACTTCTTCTAATAGTTCACGATAATTTCCGAACGCGTGTGTTGTGAGAATGTCTTGAAAGCTGCCCATGGCTAATGGGCGGTCTGATAGGATTGGTTCTCGATCTGAAACCACAAAAATCTGGGAAAGAGCAAAGGTTACTCTTTGTCTAAGCTGATCGTCGCCATCAATAGCGTTTTTAAGAAAAGCAAATCTCGGTGAAAGGTCGGCTATAAATGAGGCCTCATTTGTCCCTTGCTCAATCTCACGCTGTATGAAGTCTCTGACGATGGGGAGATGCAGGCTTGGCCCTCGATTGAGTTGATCGATAAACCACTGGCTAGCCGAAGTATCCATTAGGGAGGCTGATTGCGCGCGCTCTGGCCCAAAGGTGGCCTGCGTTAAAAAGCGTGACGTGCTTTCTTCTGTATTAAAAGCAATGTCTGTTTGAGGTGGGGTGGGGGTAGGTGTTGAGCC
>CAYGPZ010000013.1:52928-96455 GCA_964352025.1 uncultured Hyphomonadaceae bacterium | reverse complement strand
GTCCAAGCGCCCGTTCACGCTGAAAGGCGATTCCGGCGCGATCTACACCGCCGAGGCATCTGATGCAGATGGCGATACGCTCGCTTTTTCAATAGCAAGTGGCGGAGATGGTGCCCTATTCACTATTAATTCTTCCAGCGGAGAATTGAGTTTCAACGACATACCGGATTTTGAAAACCCGACCGACACGAACACTGACAACACTTATTCCCTCACATTAAATGTCAGCGACGGAAATAACGGATCTGACACATTAGACCTGGATGTATCAATTACAGATATAGATCCGGAAATAATCACAACACGTATCGCGACGGGACTAAATGTTCCAACCTTCATGGCTCCCATTCCTGATGGCAGCGGACGTGCTGTCGTATTAGAAAAATCCGGAACAGCCACCGTATTTGACCCCGCAACAAATAACTTTGATTCAGTACCGTTTCTTGATGTCACCGCTGACATTAATCAGGCAGGAGAACGCGGCTTATTAGCTGTTGCCTTTTCACCTAATTTTGCAACGGATCGCACGGTCTACATCCACTTGAATACCAATTTAGATGCCACAAATGTCGTATCCGAGATCAGACGCTACCAGACCTTTACAGGCAGCACTGATCAACTTGATCCCTCAACAGAAGATACGATTATACAAGTCACTCAGCGCACCACTAATCACGCAGCAGGCTGGATTGGCTTTGGTTCGGATGGTCTGCTCTATTTCCCAACTGGAGATAGTGGAGATTCAGGTGATCCACAGGAGCTTTCTCAAGATACCACATCATTGCGCGGAAAAGTTCTTCGCCTTGACGTTTCCGGTGATGACTTCCCGACTGATGATAATCGAGATTATGCCATCCCGTCTGGAAATCCATTTCCTATAGGTGGCGCAGACGCACCTGAAATTTTTGCTATTGGTTTACGCAACCCTTATCGTGGCGAATTCACTGATGACGGCAACACTCTTATTATCGCAGATGTGGGACAAAATCAGGCGGAAGAAATCAACCTTCTGCCAATAACAAACTCTGGTCTCAACTTTGGTTGGGATACGCGCGAAGGCACACTCAGCTTTGAAGGTGCGGATAACGCGGCATTCACAAATCCTGTCGCCCAATATCTTCATGATACTAGCGGCCGCTCAATTACCGGCGGACCGATATATCGCGGTGATATACCATCTCTTCAAGGCCATTACATATTTGGTGATTTTGTCAGTGACGACATTTGGAGCATTCCAGCTTCCTCATTTCAGCAAGGCCAAACAATTGAAGAAAACAACTTCAATCTTTTAACTTCCAGTCTAACACCTGATGTCGGGACACTTTCCTCATATACAGCCTTTGGAGAAGACGGAAATGACG
Organism: uncultured Hyphomonadaceae bacterium; assembly: GCA_964352025.1. Classification (GTDB taxonomy): domain Bacteria; phylum Pseudomonadota; class Alphaproteobacteria; order Caulobacterales; family Hyphomonadaceae; genus Hirschia. The sequence continues at coordinate 95,094 of CAYGPZ010000013.1, read as the reverse complement.
ACCTCTACATTTTCACTGTCTCAGGCAGCATGTTCAAAGTGACCGCACCATAATCAAAAACAAAGGCTAGGAGCACAATGTTCCTAGCCTTTGTAAAATAATATCTTCAGTGAGGCGATATTCGTGCCTCACCGCAGCAAGATTATCTAATTTAAAACAAAAGTAATTTTCATAGACACGCGGTATTCGACGATTTCACCGTTTTCGACGACGACTTTTTGATCTTGCACCCAAGCACCGGTAACATTTTTCAATGTCTTGTTTGCACGTTTAACACCTTTAGCAACAGCGTCATCAAAGCCTTTTTTAGATGATGCAATAACTTCAGTAACTTTGGCGACAGACATGGCGACCTCCTCAAAATAAATAGATGAAAAGGATTGTTCCTTTAGTCTTACATATCGTCAAGAAACATAGACAGTCAGTTATTCGCCCATATGGGGAATTACAAAAATGTAATAGATTACATTTTTTCGCTTGCTCATCCTCTGAATTCATCCTCCTATATGAAAAATCATAATTTTCATGGGGACGAAACGATATGAAGTTCAATTTCTTGATTGGCGCACTATTACTCTCGACAAGTATAACCAATTGCTCCCAATCGCCTCAACCCAATACATCTCCATCATCGTTTGAAACTACAGACGGAGATACCACCCCGAAGTATGAAACCAACTGGGAATCTCTTGCACAATACCAGCAAGCTCCAGAATGGTTTCAGGATGCCAAATTTGGCATCTACGCGCATTGGGGGCCTTACTCGGCAAGTCTGTCTCCTCAAACCTCAGACTGGTATAGCCGCGGGATGTATATTGAAGGGACTAAACACCAAGAACACCATTTAAAAACATATGGGCCACTTTCAGAGTTTGGATATAAAGACTTTATTCCCATGATGACTGGCGACAAATTCGACGCCGAGGAATGGGCCGATTTATTTGTAACAGCGGGAGCTCGATTTGCAGGTCCGGTCACTGAGCACGCTGACGGCTTTGCAATGTGGGACACTGACCTCACACCATGGAATGCAGGGGACATGGGGCCTAAAAGAGATATCGTCAGAGAGCTAGAGATCGCTATTCGCGGCAAAGGCCTCAAATTCATCACGACATTGCACCATCAATGGAATTGGGCATGGTACCCGACTACAAATGCTGCATACGATACATCTAACCCTGAATTTTCGGAGCTTTATGGATACCCAATAGATGAATCTGGATGGGGTAAAAAAGACGAAAATGACTGGCGAAACCCTCTAGATCCAGAAGTCTTACCGCCTCGTGAGTTTTCAGAAAAGTGGGTGAGAAAGGTGGATGAAGTTGTCAGCAAATATCAACCCGATATTTTGTGGTTCGACAACAGAATGAACTTCATTCCCGAAGATATCCGGTTGAATATGGTAGCCGATTTCTACAATCAAGCCGATCAAAACGATCAGGAAGTCGTTCTTAGCTATAAGGGTATCGATCTTAAACCTGGTACAGGCACGGAAGATCTTGAGCGAAACAGAAAATCGGAAACTCATCCCGCTTACTGGATTACGGACACTTCGATCGCATCAAATTCCTGGGGGTATGCTGAGCCACTGGAATACTATTCAGCTGCCAGAATATTGCAGGATTTGTCAGACATTGTAAGCAAAAATGGCGGTATGCTTTTGAATATTGCCCCTCGTGCTGATGGATCTATTCCGCAAGAACAGAAAGACACTCTAAAGACGGTTGGCGAATGGTTACGTATAAATGGGGAGGCAATTTACAATACGCGCCCTTGGCACACATTTGGTGAAGGGCCAACAGCTATACCTGAAGGACATCTGGCAGATTTGGAATTTTCTGGATTCAGCAAAGAAGATATCCGATACACGCAATCGAAAGATCGACGAACCCTATACGCGATACAACTAGCGCCATCAGATACAGATATTCCAATGGAAGCACTTTCATACTTTAAAGCCGCAAATACTCCCTCAATAGAAAGCATACAACTCCTCGCAAGTAGCAATGATGTGGAATGGGATTATACAACAACAGGGGTTAATTTAGCACCAGTAAATACAACATCAAATAAAATGCCTGTTGTATTTAAAATCTCTCTTTCGAAAGATTGAACCTAGAAAAATTACGCTAAACGAAGAGTCTGGAAATCCTGCTAGGCATCCAGACTTTTCATAAACAATGCAAAAGCGGTTAGGCCTTCGGGCCATGGTCCTTGTCCGCTCTCAATGTTTAAGTGACCAGCATTTCCTGCATCAAGGAGTGTACTTCCCCAGCTAGAAGCAAAGCTCTCCGAAGCTGCATATGAACAATATTTATCATTGCGACTACCAACGACAACACTATCAAAAGGCAGGGTTTCGCGAGGAATTGGTCCAAAATCATGATTGGCTAGACCGGGAATAACATTTGGAACTTCTATATCCACCGGCGTAACTAAGAATGCGCCAGCTATTTTTCCAGGTTGGAAAAACTTCGCCGCGTGAATAATCGCGATCGCCCCTAAAGAGTGACCAACTAACACGACAGGTTTTTCAGATTTCTCAGCGACATGGACCAAATCACCTACCCAATCATCTCGCTTAGCTGAAAGATAATCGCCATGCTCCACAAATTGAGCACCAGTCATTTGCCTAGACCAACGACTGATCCAGTGGTTATCATCATCAAAGCCATAGCCCGGCGAAAGTAATATAGTTGCAGCAGAGAGTTTCATTCGCGCTTTCTGGCATAAAAATAAAAATCAATAAAGTGAATTTTGTATACAAAAAAGCGCCGGAGATTTATCTCTCAGCGCTTTTTGAACTCTACACAAATTTTGGTCTTAGACCTGTTTTACTAGTTATCTTTCTTTAGCAACGACGCTGGGTCGAAGCGGTACGAAAAATACACACCAGCGCCAAGTGCTGCCAGAATGTATATAAGAATTTGTGTGCTTTGTTCCATAGTATTTATAATTGCTCAGTTCTTATTAATGTAGGATTAACGCTACTGATACGCAAAGACTGACGCTTAATTTCTTCATTACTCGAAGAAAGCGCTTTTACTCGTGATCGTCTCGTGAAACTTGAAAAAGTCTCAAACGAATACTTTTCACATAGCAACTACTATGAATGGATTCTTAGAAAAAATCACTTCACAACAAAAGTTGTTACAAATCCGTTCGTGATATTTCTAACAAACAATTCATCAGCCCTACCCTGTAATACGCCAGAGTTCGCACCAACACCGTGTCCGCTTGTACGCGGATCTCGTTTCGGGGAAGCGCAAATAACGTCCAATAATTTGGGTTGTCAATAATCTCTACACTGACATTAATGAGATGTAATACTGAACACTACTCATCATTGGAACGGTGATCGGATAACCGACGAACATTGTCATCACCGGAATCCCCTGATCCATCCTGATCGTCATCATTATTCTTATTTCGATTTAAGAATGACGCCAAGAAAACAGCAAATATAGCAAATACAATTGCAAAAAGAACTAGACGTCCCATCTTTTCCTCATTTCCATTCCAAAGCCTCGCCATTCATGATGGCCTGCGCTCTATCTGTTAGTTGTCTGTTTGGGCCATTATACAGCGTTAAACCGTCAAGCAAAACAGTATCTCCTTTTCGCAACCCTTTTCGTGCAGTCACCAAAATTCTCTTAGCTGATGCACCAGCCTCAGACCGAATAGGCATGACGCAAATTTCGCCAAAACGAGAATGGAGGAATCCGAGAATTTCAGAAAGCGCGGCCGCACGATGAATAATCGTAATCCGTCCTTTGGGCTTTACGGCATGAAGCATAAACTTCAACCAGACTTGAAGCGGCACGTCGGCAAGATAGGCCCCTTCTTTTCCTTCACCTACTTTTTGAATTTTTGCAGGATCGAAGAATGGAGGATTAGAAAAAACCTGATCATATGCATTCAAAATAGAATCGGGCCGTTCACTCACATCGCCGAGTTCGACAGTCACGCGATCTTCAAAGGAATTATCTGCGACATTTTGCTGCGCAAGAGCCAGCATTTCTTCGTCCCTTTCAAGCCCGCGAAAGCTTATGTTTTTCAATCGACTCGCGGCACAAAGTAGCGCTGCGCCAGCGCCACACCCGGCCTCTAGGATTTTACTTCCATCTTTGCCGTTTATGCTAGCGGCTAAAAGTACCGCATCCAATCCCGCTCTATAGCCATAGGAACGCTGACGTAGCGAAACCTTTTCATTGAGGAGCCAATCTTGTGTAAACTCAGAACTCATATGGAATTATTCATTTCTTTCAATAACTTGCAACGCTTCCCGTGCTTTTTCCAAGCGGTCTTTCGGTACAAGAATACGCCGAGGAATCGCACCAATTGATCCCTCAATCGAAGACGTAAATTGATCAGCTTGAAATGGATCGCAATCTGCCTCAGTTAACAATGCCATTGCATAACTCAATTTTACTGGATCATTCGTCCTTAAAACTTCAATCACTAAGCAGCTCTCCTAAAACAACCATTGAGTCACGTTTTCGCGACTAGCCTATATACACAATTGACCTATATATGATCATGAGAATAGCTTGCGTCTAGTTTTGTGTGAGCGCATAAGTTCTTATACATAATAATACAAAGTCCTAATCCTACACCGAGGGGGTCATCTTTGGCCTTTAATGCGCAAATCGTCGAACGTTCAGAACAAAAAAGCCCATCTCCAATGGATTTGCTTAGTTCACTTGTGGCAGAAGACCTGTCTTCAGTAGAAACTCTTCTTTCAGAGCGTGCGGTAAGTTCAGTTGCAACAATCCCGGATATGTCAGCCTATTTAATTAGTGCTGGGGGGAAAAGACTGCGTCCGCTCATTACATTAGCCGCCGCCTATGCTGCCGGAGGCACTGGAAGTGCGCCATTGCACAGCCTGGCTGCCGCCGTTGAATTCATTCACACAGCAACATTGCTTCACGATGATGTCGTTGATGAAAGCGATTTGAGACGCGGAAAAAAAGCGGCTAAAATGGTCTGGGGAAATTCAGCTTCCATTCTGGTAGGCGACTTCCTTTTTGCTCGCGCTTTTACGCTGATGGTGGAAACACGTTCTATCCGCATTCTAGATATCCTATCTAATGCATCGTGTGTCATTGCCGAAGGTGAAGTCAAACAACTCGCCGCAATAGGAAAAGCTGATCTACCCATCGACGATTACATGGAAATTGTCGAAGCCAAAACAGCCGCATTGTTTGAGGCTGCTGCGCGAGCAGGTGCACTTACCGTTGTCGAAGAAGGCAAAGAATCAGATGCATTGGCGGAATATGGCCGCCGTTTAGGTCGCGCATTTCAGCTTGTAGATGACGCATTGGATTATGGCGGTGTTACTTCCGTCATTGGAAAATCTGTTGGTGATGACTTCAGAGAAGGCAAGCTTACGCTTCCTGTATTACTCGCCCGTGAAACTGGCGACGAGACTGCACGCGCCTTTTGGGATCGCGCAATGGATGTATCTCAGCAGACAGAAGAAGACCTTCAAACCGCAATTGAATATATTCGCCAAGCTGACAGTGTGAAACTTACGCTGGAAGCTGCGGAGAACGAAATTGAACAGGCCAAAGCAGCTTTAAAAGTGTTAGAGCCGTCAGCTTATGTTGATGCACTTTCTGAGGTCGCCGACTTCTGCGTTAACCGCATATACTAGGCTTCACCCTGCTCCACTTGTCGTTCTGACAATGCTTCATTGCTTTTAGCGTCTAAGTCGCCTCCTTCAAGGAGGCCAACAGCGATTGCTGCACGTCGGATCCGTACGTGCATAGCGCATCCTAATAAAGTAACCCCGACAAAAATCACTAGCGGTGCTTCAAACCCTATTGCGGCGGCCGCAAAACCCAATGCTGCGCAATTAGCGGCAATCATCCAGTGTCCAATAGCAACTTGCCAATGCTTCAATGACAGTGGCGGTTTTAAACCCAATTGGTACACGTGCATTGTATGCGCTTCCCAAAAGTTCTCACGTCTTTTTAAGCGGTAATTCAATGTCAGAAGAACATCCACAATAAAGGGAGAAAGCAAAATTGGGGGAATGAACACAAATTCTGGACGCGCTTTTACAAGCAAAATGGAGAAACCGCCAAGTGCCATACCAACTGCTAATGCGCCTGCGTCGCCCGCAAATAGCTTACCGCCGACATTCCAAATTAAAAATCCAATCAATGCGCCAGCCAAAGCACCAGATGCGATAGCCAGCTGCCACTCTCCCGCAAAACCTGCTACGCCGCAAAAGCCCATGCAAGCAAATACGGCCATGCCCATGGATACACCATTGGCTCCATCCATGAAGTTTACGGCATTCGTCACCAGCACAAACCACATAACTGCCAGCACGACACCGCCAATCATGCCAAATTCACGCACTTTACCAAACCCCGGCGCTATCTGATCGGCATAAACGCCCGCCATAGCGACAGCGACACCAATGCTTATCTGGAGTAGAAGCTTCAACTTGGCATTCAGGTTTCCAAGATCATCCCACAGGCCCAAGACCAACATTGCGATAACGGCAATGCCTAAATATGCAATTGGCGAATCTGGAACAAACGCAACACTTGAAGCCAGTAACGCTAGAAAAGCAGCTGGGATAAAACCCATTCCACCAGAACTTGGAACAGCTTTCTTTTGCGACACACGTTTACGTTCACTATCAGGCTTATCCATCAACCCGATAGCAATAATCAAACGGCAAGCAATGGCCGACAACACCAGCGCAACAGCACCGACAAAAAAGATATTCAACGCCGGATGCATAAACCTCACCGCCCACAAACACTTCAAGTAACAGATTAACTCTTGAAGCTAACTATATAATTATACAACAAAAAAACTATCGCGAACCCGATAAAGTCGTTGCACGAACCCACCATTTCTTTTTGCGTTTTGAGATGTATTCAGCAGCTGCATCAGCGGCCTCTTTCGACTCATACACTCCAAAACACGTCGGACCACTGCCTGACATACGCGACAATAGCGCTCCATCCGTTTTTTCAATTGTTTCCAAAACATCGTTTACTGGAGAACAAAGCAACTTAGCTGGTTCTTCTAGGTCATTTGAATATCGTTTAAGAGCGCGCGCCAAGACTTCAGGCCCACCAGATGCATCTGGCCCTTCACGCTCTTTAAAATCCGCGCCTAACCCAAGATTATCAAATTTCTTAAAAACCTCACCGGTCGATAGCTTTACATTGGGATTGACCAAAACGACTGCTAACGGATCAGACTTGAATGGGGTCAACTTTTCACCAATGCCGCGCATAATTTGAGGCTCTGAACGCAAACACGCGGGTACATCTGCACCTAGCTCAGCCCCAAGCTTCAATATCGCCTCATCACCAAAACCAATATCCCAATATTGATTGAGCGCCTGCAACGTCGCAGCCGCATCGGCAGAACCACCACCAATGCCAGCCGCCACTGGAAGCTCTTTATACAGATTGAGGGCAGCTCCTAAGTCAGAGCGTCCTGCCGCCTCTCTGAGCAACATCGCTGCTCGCATGACAAGATTATCTTTTTCACCCTTAAGCGCTTTAGATGTTGGTCCTTCAATATTGAAAGTCAGCGCTTTTAGTGGGCGTACCGATACACGGTCAGCGGCCGAACTATCAGCAAACATAACCAGACTATCCAAAGGGTGGCGTCCATCATCTAGTGGCTTACCTACATGAAGATATAAATTGACCTTTGCAGGTGCCCATACAGTTGTGAGGCTCGTCGCGGCATCAACCATTACATTATCTCATCTGTCATAGGTGTTACGTTTACAATTCAATGTATTTTCATGGCCGACAATTTAATGTCCAGTCCACTTTTCAACTTGTGACCAACTATCTCTTTTAACTCATCATCTTCAGAATATTTCAAAACACGAAGCCATTGATATTCGGCTTGCTGTTTGCGGCCAATACGCCAATATGCGTCGCCCAAATGATCGTTGATTATTGGGTCAGCAGGATCTAGCTCTGCAGCTTGTTCCAAATACACAACCGCTTTTTCATAATGATTGAGACGATAATAGGCCCACCCTAAACTATCACGGATATACCCCTCATTAGGACGTTGCTCCATAGCGGTCCGGATCATTTCAAATCCCTGATCTATATGAACACCGCGATCGACCCATGAATATCCAAGATAATTCAATATCTCTGGCCTTGTAGGCTCTAGACTAAGCGCCAACAGCAGGTCTTGCTCAGCATCATCCCAACGCCCTAGCTTGTCTCGCATTCCAGCACGCGCAAACAAGACACGCCAATCAACAAATCCTTCTTTTCGATCAGTGTTTGCGACTTCATCAAACAATGCTTCAGCCTCGGGAAACATTTCAAGGTTTCGATATAAATCACCTATTTGCATCTTCAAAGATCGACCGGGTTGTGTCGCCAAAGACGTCTTCGCAACATCAATCGCTGCTTGATCATCTTCTAAGCCGCAATGCACCCAGGCTTCACGCGCACGGGCCGCTCCAAAATAAACCGAATCTTCTTTGATAAATTGCAATTGCTCTAAAGCCGCTTGATAGCGCTCAGCACCACGCATGGAATCCGCCAACAGCAAACGCGCAGCATCTTGTTTTTCATCAAACATCAAAACAAATGAGTAATAGAGATTTGCGATATCGTCGCCCTGTTTCGCCGCAATAGCTAAAGCATACCCTAATACTGACGCCGCAGCCCCTTCATTTGGCGACATGCGAGGTGCCAAAATAAGTGCATTATCTCTAAGCTCTCTATCAACTTGATCGATAAGTGGGTTATCGCCGATTTCTTCGTAAAACTGGTCTACAATTGAACGTGCAGATTTATGGTCACCTTGCTCAGCGAGCAATCTTACATATGCATCTACACCGACTGGGTAACGACCCTTTAGCTTCCACGCCTCTTCAAAGCTTGCCTTTGCTTCATCATCCATTCCGCTAGCAAGCTCAAGCAGACCATCAGAATACAATCGCACACTTCTGAAGACCCGACTTTCTATACTCGACTGGGACACCGGCAATATGCGCTGCTTGTCTTTCAATCCTAGCTCAGACCATTCCCTTAAAGAACGCGCTATTGCAGCCTGCATGACGCTCGAAGAAGACGCCGTGGCATCAAAGGATATCGTTTCACTAAACTTTCGTTTTGAAAACTGATCGACTGCGATCAATGTCTCAACAATATTGCTGTGTTCAACATCATTTGGTGCATTGCGGACTAAATCCATCGCCCCTGATGTATCTCCAGCCACCAAAGCATATATCACTGCGCGCTCTAAGAGAGCTTTATCTTCAGGCGATCTAGAAAGTGCCTGCGCGTAATACTCTGATGCTGAACGGCCATCTCTTACCAAGCCCGCATAACGCGCCGATAGATAGTCACCATACTCATCTGCCGCTTCTGGGCGCGTGGCTTCATAATATTCATCAGGCGTCATCTGCAGACCAGCACAAGATGTCATGCCTATTGCAGCTGCTCCAACCCATAGGCTCTTTGTCCAAAACGAAGCTTTGGAGCAGACATCAAAAAGAGCCCGTGACGAATATTTTTTCAAAGCTTTGACCACTACAGACTTACAAAATCATTCTTGAATTATATCGAGCGCTTTTCGGGTGGAGCTTCATCTTTAGGAATGAAAGGCGGCACACGAGCTTCAGGCGCAGCCTCTGTTAGCCCATTTTCTAGTCTCAATGCAATGTCTGCTGAATCAAGCTCTGGAGGATGAAGTGTCAAAGCCGTCTCCCAAGCCTTACGGGCGTCTTCCTTTTTATCCAATCTCCAGTACACATCACCCAAGTGATAATGCAATTCCCAGTGATCGAATGGTTCGAAAAGTTCAAGCGCTTTTACAATCAATTCCTCAGCGCGCTCATAGTCGCCATACTGATAATAGGCCCACCCAAGGCTATCCAGAAGGTTGGGTTCAAAAGGTGTCATGCGATTAGCTTTTTTAAGTAATCTATATCCCTCATCCAGTTCCTTGGCAGACATAGGGTCGGACACAAGCGCATACCCAAAATTATTCATCATTCCCGGACTATCGGGCATTTCGATAAATAACTCTCGGTACAAATCTAAGCCTTCTTCACGGGTATCATCTGACTTGGAAAGTGTCGCCGCAAGAAAGCCTCTTGTTTGATCGGTTTCTTCTAAATCAACCGCAATCCGAGCTGCTTCCTGAGCCCCTGCTATGTTTCCAGCTTGCTGACGTGCCTCGGCCAATAATATATTCGCATAGGCGCGCGTTTTAATATCTAGATCATCATCCGCCAGAATATCTTGGATCAACTCTTCCGCGCGATCCGTATTATTTATTTTCACCATTAGATCAGCGACATTGAGCCTCGTAAATGGCTCGTCCGTCAGCGATAAAGCGCGTTTATTGAGGCTTTCCATACTCTCTGGCTTACCAGCCTTAAGGCTTGCCTCCGAAGCACGCAATAACAGGCTAGCTTCGTCGTCTTTCGTTTCTGCTTCTCCAATCAAAGCATATCGCGCAGACGCCTCAAAAAATCCGTGACGGTATAAATGGTCAGCTTCGGTCAAACGAACCAAAGCACTTGATGGATTCAACAGGCTTGCGCTTTGACGAATGGCGCTCAAGAAATGATTGAAAGGTGCTTTAGCGCCCTTTGCGAGCACAACGCCGGCCATGACTTGTCTTTGCTCAATCTGCTCGGCTTGGTCATTTAGGGCAATTCCAAAGCCGGTCTGCACAGTATGGAAGGGTTTGACGCGTTTCTCACCGTCAACCAATTCATCACGGCGTGCTTTGGTAAATCCGTCATCCTCATTAGCTTCTAGCAACGCTGTGTAAATGGCCATAGCGTCGGCATCACGTTCCAACTTCACAAGCAAATCGGCGTGGCGTAGAGCTAGAACACGTTCAGCACTATAAATTAAAAACCGCGCATAGCTTTGAGTCGTTGTGACTTCATCATCACCTGGTCGGTCAAATATTTTAGGCCCTAAATCATATATTTTGAGGGCTTCTTCATTTTGGCCCATGCCTTCAAACATAAGCGCCTGATATCCACGATAGCTATGATCGGCCATTAGCCTCTTCAGTGGCTTTACAGCCTCCTTAGCTAACTCCAAATCTCCTTTAGCCGCATATACCCATGGACGAATAAATGCAGGTGTCATAGCTGGCCATGCACCGGCTTTTTCTGGCATTTTATCTAGCACTAGCAGGGCGAATTCATACTCACCCGCCAGCATCATATCTAGTGCGGTAAAGCCCCATGCACCCGCTTTGTCGCCAGCTTCATATGCATCCCTAGCTGCCAACATAAATGCTGCCATATCGGCATTTTCTAGCATTTGGTTCGCATTTTCATAGCTAGCATAAGGCGCAGCTTGTGTATCTGCGGCCGCAGCCGATACACCATAATCGGTTAGCTCATATACAGGCGGCTTGATAGATTGGTTTGGAAGAGCAGCGCAGCTAGCGAGCACACAGCCCATCAATACTCCAGCGCACACATTTGAAAGCTTTATTTGCTTAAAAGAATAAGGCCGCATAATACGCTCCACCAATATTTATATTGTCATTTTGACTCGTTGTTACACCACTTTATGACGAAATAGAGCCGCACTTGAAGCACTTGGCCTGCTATTTTCGATAAAAGAGCAAAAAAATATGGCTCCATAGACACTGAGAAAGCCTTAACGCAAATTTATTTTGCGCTAAAGGCGATCATTCAGCTCTACAAAGCCATACGATAAAGTCAGAATGAGACTTTACATATTCGGGTAGTTTGGTCCCCCAGCACCTTCCGGTGTCGTCCAGGTTATATTCTGGTTGGGATCTTTGATATCACATGTCTTACAGTGCACGCAGTTTTGCGAATTGATCTGGAATACATCCTTATCATTCGCATCTTTTACCCACTCATACACACCAGCCGGACAATACCGGTTTGATGGCCCAGCAAACACACTAAGCTCGGAAGCTTCTTGAAGCGCTTCATTATCGAGCTTCAGGTGTATTGGTTGATCTTCCTCATGATTAGTAAATGAGTAAGACACACTGGTGAGTTTATCAAAAGACAAAACACCGTCAGGTTTAGGATAATCAATCGGCTTATGCTTGCGTGCAGGCTCTAGACTTGCAGCATCGGATTTCCCGTGCTTCAGCGAACCACCCAATGGTGTAAATGGCGACCATCCACCCAATAGAGTCGTGCTCCACAAATCGAGACCGAATGCTGGAATTCCCATAGTCGTTCCAAACTTCGACCATAACGGCTTAGCATTGCGAACTTTCTTAAGCTCTTTTGCAACCCAACTGTTATCGAACGCTGTTTGATATTCAACAAGCTCATCTGACTGGCGACCATTTACGATCGCATCAAATGCAGCCTCAGCAGCCAACATCCCTGTCTTCATCGCATTGTGGCTACCTTTGATTCGCGGCAGGTTCACAAAACCAGCAGAACAGCCAATCAGCGCACCACCCGGGAAAGTCAGTTTCGGGATTGATTGAAACCCACCTTCAGTAATCGCACGCGCTCCATAGGATATACGCTTCCCACCTCTAAGGTGTTGAGCAATGTCCTCGTGATGCTTCATACGCTGGAATTCATCATAAGGAGAAAGATATGGGTTCTTATAATTCAGGTGAACAACAAGACCTACAGCGACATAATTGTCGCCGAAGTGGTATAGAAATGAACCACCGCCAGTTTTGTTATCTAACGGCCACCCAAATGTGTGCTGCGCCAAGCCGGGCTTGAATACTTCATCAGGCACTTGCCACAGCTCTTTTATACCAAGACCAAACTTCTGCGGCTGTTTTCCTTCATCGAGTTTGAAGTCAGTGATAACCTTCTTCGCAAGTGAGCCACGCACACCTTCGGCGATCAGAACATACTTACCGTTAAGCTCCATGCCCATTTCGGCACCAGGCTTTACTTCACCATCGCGACCGATACCGGCAACACCTGCCACAACCCCTTTAATTGATCCGTCGTCATTGTATGTAAATTCTGATGCAGCAAAACCAGGATAGATTTCAACACCCATAGCTTCGGCCTGTTCGGCGAGCCAACGTGAAACATTCCCCAAGGAAGCAATATAATTGCCGTGATTCTTAATCATTGGTGGAAAGGCAAATTCTGGTAGCGCTATTGAACCTGCCGGTCCTAGAACTAGAAACTTGTCTTTTGTAACAGGTGTTTCTAAAGGAGCACCTTTTTCTTTCCAGTCTGGAATAAGTTCATCCAAAGCAATCGGATCAACGACCGCACCGGATAATATGTGCGCCCCAACTTCTGAGCCCTTCTCAAGAACAACAACGTTTATTTCTTCGCCTGTCTCTTGAGCTTTTTGTTTTAAGCGAATGGCCGCACTCAGTCCTGCAGGTCCACCACCCACAATCACGACATCTACATCCATAGATTCGCGTTCTACTTCCTCTAAAGCCATTTAGTTCTCCTGAATCCCGTCTGTCCGTATTTTCTTATTTTTAAATATGCTTATAACTCACTTAACGCGCGTTGCAGCGCGACAAAAGGGTAAGTTTTAAATTCAAATGCAATGGTCTCCTGAAGAATTAGCATTAAAAAGCTTAAAAGACTGGTGGGGTGACGCAGGGGTGACGCCGGATATCCCTATTTCTATTAAGAAAAAACCACGCCAGAATGCTCCTGAAGCCCGCATAAAAAAAACACCCGAAGCCGCAAAAAAAACGCAACTTACACCGCGCCGCATCAGAAAAGATCATGCTTTAGAGGCTAGAAATCTCGCTTCAACAGCTAAGACACCAGAAGAATTAAAAAAAGCAATCAGCACTTTTAAAGGCTGTGACCTGCAAGCAACCGCACGTTCAAGCGTTGTTTATGATGGCCAACCAAATGCTGACATCATGGTTATTTGCGGCGCACCAGACCGCGAGGATGACAAAGCTGGCTTACCCGCATCAGGCCAGATCGGGCTTTTATTAGACAACATGTTTTCCGCGATTGGTTTGTCTCGAAAAGACAATCTATATATTGCGTCTTTACTACCCTGGCACATGCCAGGAGACAGACTGCCTGACGAAATAGAATGGTCAATTTGCAAACCATTCATAGAGCGGCAGATAGAATTAGTTGCTCCCAAAATCATTATCACCATCGGAAAAGTTCCGACTCAAATGCTTTTGGGTAGCAGTGATACTTTTTCTAAAATGAGGGGGCAGACTCGCCCGTACACTCAGGAAGGTTTAGGTCAGGAAATCCCCTGTATTCCCCTCCAACCTTTCAACTACATACTTGCAAGGCCTGCCGAAAAAGCGCGCAGCTGGCAAGATTTGCAGACAATTGAAAAAATCGCGCAAGAGCTTGCTATTCTAAAGCCTAATTAATTCATGCGCATTTAAGCAGAGAACTGTGTATGAGTTCCCAATCAAATGGCTTAGCTAGTACGTCATCAAATCCTGCATCCTGACATTTTGCATATGCAGCCTGCGTTGTATCTGCACTACATGCGATCAACCTTGTTGACGATGTATACTGGCGAATAGATTTTGCGACATCAAACCCTGTTACCCGTGGCATATGCAGATCCAATATAATCGCATCAAAAGAATGGCTTCGAGCTAAATCTAGTGCCGAACTACCGCATTCAGCCATCACTGGATCACATCCCCATGTTTCCAGCACACGAGATAAGATAAAGCGGTTTTGACTATTATCATCCGCAACAAGAACCTGAAGCCCTTTGAGTGGCTCTGCATCAACCGTTTGCAAGCCTCCCTCTTGTACATCGTCTTGATCCGGACGCTGATCTACAACCCAATCATCTTCAACAACTTCATAAGTTGGAATTTTAATTGAGATGGTTGTTCCTATATTTATCTGTGATTTGACGCTTATCTCGCCATCCATGCGGTCAATAATCTGTTTTACCAGCGACATACCTAAGCCGGTTCCGCCAAATTCCCGATCATCACCTGCATTTGCCTGTGTGAAAGGTTCAAATAGAGTTTCGATATTGTCTTGCGACATACCGATTCCAGTATCGGAAATCTCAATAATCAAATCACAAGCGTGATCGCCTTCATCGCGTTCCTGCAAATTCATACGACACGAAATCTCACCAACCTCTGTAAACTTCATAGCATTGTGAATGAGGTTGAACAAAATCTGCCTAAGCCGTGTCGGGTCTAACATTACTGTCTGAGAAAATTGGTCCAATCCGACATAATTGATTGAAAGCTTCAAATCTTTATGAGCTGCCAATGGCTTGAAATGCCGCCTTAGCTTTTCGCAAAATACTATCAAATCAAAAGATTGCGCATTGATCTGGACACCGTCCGCGTCAATCTTAGCTGCTTCCAGAGTTTCATTCAGCAACTGAAGCAAATCGGACGCACTAGACCAAACTGTCGAAAGCAGTTCCTTTTCGACTTTGTTTTCTTTTTGACCGTTGGATGACAGACGGGCCTGCAACATATCTGTCGCGCCCATAATACCAGCAATTGGCGTACGGATTTCATGAGAGATCAGTGAAAGAAAGGAAGATTTCGCATTGAAAGCTTTCGTCGCAGCAAACCTTAATGATGCTTCCTCTTGCATAAGGAGCAATAGTTTCAGCTCACTTTCAACTTGGTCTGCCAAACACCGAAATACGTTTCTCTCTTCAGATGACAGGCTTCTTGGAACATCTCCCGCTATGACCAGCTGTCCGCAAACTTCACCGGAAGGCCCAAAAACAGGTGCAGACGCATAAAAACGAACACCTTCAAATCCGGAAAAACCTGGCAGGTCAAAATAGTCAGGATCGACACGCGCATCGCGGATCTCAAAAACATCTCCAAAGTTTCTTGCGCTTTGAAAACCTTGTATAAGTCCTGCCTCATCAAATGTCTGGGAACTGTAGAGCCAGTACTTGCGTCCCCCAACTAGGGAAATATAAGCGATAGGTGCATTCAAAACGTGCGAAGCTAACCAGGCAATCCTCTCAAAGGCACCTGATGTGGGACTATCCAACACACCTGAGCTGAACAATTCAGCCAAGCCCGCTGGGATATCACCCTCTTCTTCTGATTGGAGAAATTCCAACGCCAAAACGTTGCACCTTAAATTACGACTTCTACACCATTGCTGTTTCTTTTGACGTCAGAAACATGAACAAACATTAAAAAGTCGGCCAAGCCCGTAAGAAGTCTCTAAATTAGCCGTATTCCCTAACCATCTACGTGTTTTTATTGAGAGTTTCTCACCCCAAAAGTGTAAACACCAAAAATCTCAATCAAATCACCGTCAACATTTAAATAAATGACTCGCATCGATTCCAAATTTGATTATGAAATCACTCATGACACGCGGCGAACTTTCAATAATTATCCCGACCTTAAACGCGCAAGCCTATTTGCCGCGCTGCCTTGAAGCATTGAGTGCAGGACTGGGAAGCGGTCTTATCAAGGAAGTGATAATCATTGATGGTGGTTCAACAGACCACACCATTGCCATGGCGGGAGCCGCAGGTTGCCGGATAATTAGCACGACAAAATCAAGTCGAGGCCGCCAAATGCTCACTGGCGCGAAAAATGCCAAATCTGATTGGTTCCTTTTTCTCCACGCAGACACAACACTTGAACCTAACTGGCCACTCGCTGTAAAAGCACAAATGCACTTTCCAGAATTTGCAGCAACTTTCACTCTTTCCTATGACAGCCCTTCAAAGGAAGCTCGCCTTCTCGAGAAACGCGTTGGATTGCGTGTACGTACTTTAG
Source organism: uncultured Hyphomonadaceae bacterium (assembly GCA_964352025.1). Classification (GTDB taxonomy): domain Bacteria; phylum Pseudomonadota; class Alphaproteobacteria; order Caulobacterales; family Hyphomonadaceae; genus Hirschia. The sequence goes on along the minus strand of CAYGPZ010000013.1, from coordinate 78,390 downwards.
GTCTTCCCTATGGCGACCAAGGACTGCTAATTCACAAAAACCTATACAATTCCATAGGCGGTTTTTCGGATATTCCACTTATGGAAGATGTTGAGATTATCCAAAAAATAGGAAAGCCCCGATTGCGTGTTTTGACGACAAAGGCAATCACTTCCAGTGAAAAATATGAGAGAGATGGTTGGCGCAAACGTTCTTGGAAAAACGCTTTTATACTCGTCAAATACCTGCTCGGGGTGCCACCAGAGCAGTTAGCCAAAGAGTACTCATAGGGGATGCAAGCGACACTCATCATATTTGCTAAACCTCCAGCTATGGGAATTGCAAAAACTCGACTTGCAAAAGACATAGGCCCTACCCACGCGCAGCGCGTAAATCGATATTGCCATACACAAACCATTCGAGCGGCATCTCAAGGACCGTGGTCAACTGTGCTTCGCATAACACCTGATACAAAGCTTCAGTCTCATTTGGGCGGATTATGGCCAAGCCAGTTAGATAGAAAACCGCAAGGTTCAGGTGATTTAGGGCAAAGACTTAGTAAAGCTTTCGCAGAAGCACCTCCTGGCCCAGTCATTGTTGTCGGGACAGATGCGCCACAGATCAATACAGCTGACATCCAGAACGCATTTAGCGCCTTAAAAGGGCACGACGTTGTAATCGGCCCTGCTCATGATGGCGGTTTCTGGCTATTTGGTGCGTCACACACATTGAGACGAAGACGCTTGAAATTTAATCCAATCAGATGGTCGAGCGAGCACACTTTGTCAGACCTACAAAAAACACTACCTGTGAACACCAAAACAAAGCTAATTCATCACCTGATTGATATTGATGATGAACAAGCGCTCAAGGAATGGAAGAACAGTAAAAAAACTAAAACCAGCTAACAAACCAACGTTTTCTGGCCTCAGAGTATGAATGCCTACAGGTAAATGAAACTTTTTTAGAAATTTCCAGCAAGACTCAGGATTGACTCATCTATCTGGAAATACGGGATTTTTAGAATCGCGGTAAGGTTTGATTAACCCGATAATTGTGGATGATATTGGAATCGTTAGAGTTTCTTAACCAGAAATCGGCTTCCTAGTAGCGAATCACTCGTTAGTTTGGAGCAACAGCAACTCATGTCGAAATTAGATTTCCCAAAAGATCACATTCTTATTGGCGACTGCATTGAACTTATGAATTCATTGCCAGAAAAATCTGTCGACTTGGTTTTTGCAGACCCTCCTTACAATCTTCAGCTTGGTGGAGACCTCGTTCGTCCTGACAACTCTAAAGTTGATGCAGTCGATAATGAGTGGGACCAGTTTGCTTCTTTTGAAGCCTATGACAATTTCACCAAAGACTGGCTAAAAGCAGCACGTCGCGTCCTTAAAGACGATGGTGCTATTTGGGTCATTGGTTCATATCACAATATTTTCCGCGTTGGTTCTCAGCTACAGGACCTCGGGTTCTGGATTCTAAATGATGTGATCTGGAACAAATCCAACCCAATGCCGAACTTTAAAGGCACGCGCTTTACGAACGCTCACGAAACATTAATCTGGGCGACGAAATCTAAAGAGCAGAAGAAATACACATTCAATTATGACGCGCTTAAAACCGCGAACGATGATGTGCAGATGCGTTCTGATTGGACAATTCCTATTTGTTCTGGTGGAGAACGCATCAAAAAAGACGACGGCAAAAAAGCGCACCCGACACAAAAGCCTGAGGCCCTGCTTCACCGCGTAATCATGGCGACAACCAAGCAAGGTGACACAGTGCTCGACCCGTTCTTTGGAACAGGTACGACAGGTGCAGTTGCAAAAATGCTTGGCCGGCACTTCATTGGTCTAGAACGCGAAGAAGATTATGCAGCGGTAGCACAAGCGCGCATTGATAATGTTCGCAAAGTTGACGATGCTGATCTCAAAATCACCCAACCAAAACGCGCAGCGCCTCGCGTGCCGTTTGGCGCATTGGTAGAACGTGGCTTCTTGCGTCCAGGTGACCGTCTTTACTGTCCCAAACAAACACATGTTGCACGCATACGTGCAGACGGTTCGTTGGCAACGGGCGAAGACACTGGATCAATCCACCGCCTAGGTGCTCAGGTCCAAAACGCACCATCGTGCAATGGTTGGACATTCTGGCACTATAAATCAGATCAAGGCATGGCCCCTATTGATCTATTGCGCCGCAAATTCCGCACGGAAATGGGATTGAACTAGCCACTAATTAGGCTTTTTCTTCTTGTACGGATCTTTATCAATCTCTCCGCCCCAACGAGAGAGGTTGGGATCTATGTCAGATGCCAGAGGACAAAGTTCGGTTTTCTTAGCTATTTTCGTAGCAATAAAGCAGCCACACGCCGTGCAGATTGTCTTATCTTTGCCAAGCAGACTTTTTCCTGCCTGATACAATAAAGTTTTGGGCGCTTCAGCCCGCTTTTCACATGGCTCACAAGCTTCAAAACGACGTTGAACTTCTTCGGGTTCTTCAATTTCAAAACCATTCGCAGCCCAATCCCATGCCGCCGTTGCTGCTTTTTTTATTATGGCTTTTGCTGTTGGTAAATCAGTTGCATCGGCCCGATCCATAGCCGGCGGTGTATATTCATTATTCAAGGGGTCATTGAGTAGCTTCTCGCGCCAATCAGGAAAATTTCTTAGCCCAACAACTAAATTGGCATAGCGCTGGTCTACAAGCACACGCGCAGTCACGTTCGCTGGTGCAGATCCATCCATCCCCAAAAACTTACCCAATTCGGCACGTGCGGTTCCAAAGTTCTCGGCTAACATAAATGGATCAAGTTGAGCTCCATAAGATTTTTTTTCCATCTTACATTCCGATCCTTAAAGTCATCTGTTGAACGCCAAATCTATTTTCAAGTAGAAGCAATATTGAAGCCATACTAATTTTACTGTCTTACTTAAATTTATAGGCACAATTTAAGACAGCTATCATAAGCTCTAGAAACATATAGAAAGAGATCTATTGGCAAACAATTTAGCATTGACCTTTTTCTAAATTCATACAACTGAAGATCATGCCTCAATTTATTTCAGCAATCACTATTCTTGTACCAAATTATGATGATGGCATTGCATTTTATGTCAATATTCTTGGCTTTGATCTAATAGAAGATAACAAAATCTCCGCAAAGAAACGCTGGGTATTGGTATCTCCTCCTGGCGCAACTGAAACTAAAATCCTGCTCGCCAAAGCAGCAAGTACAGAACAAATTTCCGCGATTGGATTCCAAACCGGCGGACGCGTTGGCTTCTTTCTTCAAACTGACAATTTTGATGAAGATTACGCTGCGATGAAAGCAAACGGCGTTACATTTCTCGAGGAACCACGTGACGAACCCTATGCAAAAGTTGTCGTCTGGCAGGATCCATTCGGCAATAAATGGGACCTACTCCAGCCTAAATAAAGCGCTCTATTGAGGCCACATTTCTGGCAGAGTGAATATATCCAAAGCATTCAGCCCAAAAGATTTTTTCGGCGTATTATAGTCGCCTACTAAGACTTCATAATGCAAATGTCGCCCAGTCACATTACGACCGGTCTTTCCCATTACGCCAATATTCTCACCCATAATAACCTCGTATTTATAGGTGATTTGCGGAGCTATTGAGGCCAAATGTGCATAGCGGGAATAAATCCCCCATCCATGATGTATAAGCACGTAATTTCCAAAATCCCGATGAGTGCCCGCCTCAACGACACGGCCTTGTCCGCCAGCATAGACTTTCACCGGGGCAGGATTGGCATAATCAACACCTTTATGCCGTCGACCATTCCTCATGCCAAATCCAGAAGATAGACACCCTTTTTCTATAGGGTATGTCGCTAACACAACTTTTTCATCAACCGAGAAAAACGGAGCGACAATCAAGGATCCACCTGACTCCAGCGCTGGTGCATTGCTCACATTGCGGGATTTGCAAATATTCAAAACAGGCGGAAACGGTAATGTCCCAAAGGTTTGTATCGTCGCCTCTTCCATTGGTGGTGGAACATAAACATCATGATTGGATGCACATCCAGCAAGCAAACCAAACGTCAAAAAGCAAAGAGCTTTTCGAACCTCAAACCTAATCCAACTTATCACGTATCAAGCACCTTTAAATTCAGGGCTCTATCTTTAGTGGATGTTTTGGAGATGACTACTAAATTATCAGAAAATAGCAGTGACTAGCCTAACGCTAATTTCATTGCTTTTTTCCCGACAGTGGGCAAGCCAATATCCAATACTTCATTCATATTGACCCACTCTCCTGATAAATTAGGTTTTTGCTCTGTGTTCGCAACATAGACATCCCAGTGCAGCGCAAAGTGGGTGAACACATGCCGAGCCTGCCCGACATGGTTCCAATCTGCTTCAATCGGTTGTTCTGTTTCCAGATCATAACTGTGATCTTCTTTCCAATCGGTGGAAAGCGGCATCAGCATACCACCGAGCAAACCACTATCAGGTCGCCGTCTCAGCAAGATTTTGTTGTTATGGACAATAATGAACGCCGCGCCGGTTCTGATCGGTTGTGGCTTTCTTTTTGGTTTGGCCGGATAGCTTTCGACATTGCCTTCTTTTCTCGCCAAACATAGTTCACTCCAAGGGCAGATTGCACATGCATGAGATTTAGGGGTGCAAATGGTGGCTCCCAAATCCATCATAGCCTGCGCAAAGTCACCTGACCGTTTGGGAACCAATTCCTGCACACGCTCGGTGATCTCTTTTTTATCATTTGACCAGCCAGCTGCAGAACCATCACCTGCTATTGCCATTAAGCGGGAAATGACGCGCTCTACATTGCCATCAACAGGCGCAATCGGCAGGTCAAACGCAATAGACCCCACAGCCGCCGCCGTATATGGGCCCACACCCGGCAACTCCAATAGTGCATCAACCGAACTGGGAAACTGATCCATTTCTGCGAGCACTTTTGCGCATTTATGTAGATTTCGCGCACGCGCATAATATCCAAGCCCCGCCCACTCTCTCATGACATCATCATTGTGCGCAGACGCTAGATCCTCAACGGCTGGCCACAATTTTAGGAATTTCATAAAATATGGCGTTGCGTGCGGCACCGTCGTTTGTTGCAACATAATTTCTGACAACCAAACATGGTAAGGGTCTGGGAGTTCGCCATTTTTACGCCGCGCTGGGCTCAAACGCCATGGTAATTGGCGGGCATTTTGATCATACCAATCTAACAATTCTTTAGACGCAGTAGAAAAGTCGGACTTAACGGCGGGGGATTTTGCATTTACCATACATTTTGTCATTCCCGTTTTAATCAGATTCTGCAAGACAAGAATTTATGAACTCCAAAAAGCCACCACCTGATACTCCAAACAGTTCAGCACCAAATGCTGAAGCTGAGGCGGTAAAGCGCTTGAAGGAAATGCGCGGGAAACAAAATCAGAATGAGCATGGTCTGAGTAATGCACCGAATTCACAATTTTCTCGTGGTACAAAACACGACTTAGCACGTCGTCGGGGGAAAGCTATTTATGAAGCTGCCCGCCCCATCTCGAAACCAATGTACAAAACATTGTATCCAGCTTTAAAAGGCAAAGACTCCGGTGCAGCCTTGTCGTCACTACAAAGACGATGGCCGGAGGTGCTCGGACAGGATTTAGCCAGACTGTGTGAGCCTGTTCAAATACTCAAACCTTCTACGGGTTATGTCTTGGTATTAGAGACTCAATCAGCGTCAGCTGCGCTAAAATTAAAGCACCAGAGCGATACAATCCTCGAGCGGGTCAATGCAGGTAGTGGAGCGCGCTTTAAAGGCATTCGCCTTCAACAAACCAAGACACAGCACAAATCCGCTAAAGGTCAAACGAAACTCAAGCACCAGCTGACGCCAGCTGAAGCTTCTGAGATCGAAGCAAAATTGTCAGATGTAGAAAGCAGCTCGTTAAAGCGAGCTTTGCAGAAATTAGGCGAAGCCATTCGTATAAAAGCAGAGACTGAAAAAGCTGAACGCGCAAAATTGGCAAAATCTAACTCATCTGTACGCCGTGTGAGATCTTTCAAGTCAAAACGCTGAGAAAGATACTTCATCACGATCGAGTGAATTGCACTCTTTGCGTCTTAACGCTATCACGATAAATGAACTCAGATTGACTGGCTGGATCAGCCTTCGCAAAGTAAACGGGACACATCTTTATGCGTACTAAATCCTTATTCACCGCCATTGCTTTTGCAGCTATGGCTGTTGGTTGCTCTCAAGCAGATTCAAACCCAGCAACGGATGTGTCTGATGAGAACATCAGCTATGTCGCCGGTGACGTCCTTATGGGAAGCAAGGATGCAAAAGTTCAAATCATTGAATACGCATCAACATCATGTGGTCACTGTCGTACTTTCCACAAAACAATTCTTCCGAGCATTAAAGAGAACTTTATCGACAAAGGTTTGGTAAATCTCATTTACCGCGACCTTCCAACACCTCCTCCACAACTTGCCGCCGCCGGTGCAGCTATTTCGCGCTGTGCAGGTAAAGATAAGTATTACGACGTGTTGGACGACGTATTCACGAGCCAAGGCGAAATATTTGACGCTGCACGCGAAGCCAAAGCAATGGAAGCCTACATAGCAATCGGTGCTCGCCACGACATGTCCGCTGAAACAATACGTACATGTATCGGATCTTCTAAAGTCCTAGACGAAATCGTACGTACGCAAGACATGGCCCATGAAGCAGGTGTTACATCAACTCCAACATTGTTTATTGATGGCGTAAAAGTTGAGTCTCAAGACATGTCTAAGACAGCAATCACCGCTCTTCTGAATGATGCCCTGGGTATTGAAACAACAGACGAATCAGCTCCCGCTGATGAGACTGCAGATTCAGAAGAAGCTGCTCACTAAATAAAGGCGACTGCCTAGAAGGGGCAATTTGCATTTTACCGGATTAAAAATTGTTGGATTTAAATCCTTTGCCGATCCGGTAGATTTTGCCATTCGCGAAGGGCTGACAGGTATTGTCGGCCCCAATGGCTGCGGAAAGTCTAATATTCTTGAATCGCTTCGCTGGGTTATGGGCGCAACTTCCGCCCGCGCCATGCGAGGCGGCGAGATGGATGATCTGATATTTTCTGGAACATCCAACCGCCCACAACGAGAAAACGCCGAAGTCGCGCTGTTATTGGATAATAGCGAAAGACGCGCCCCCGCTGAATTAAATCATAGCGACGAACTGGAAGTTAAAAGACGCCTTCGTCGAGGCGCAGGCTCAACTTACAAAATAAATGGCCAAACGGTACGCGCAAAAGACGTTCAACTTCTTTTCGCCGACGCTTCAACCGGCGCAAACTCCCCTGCACTTGTTCGCCAAGGTCAAATATCTGAACTTATAGCATCCAAGCCGCAAAACCGTCGTAGAATTCTAGAAGAAGCTGCAGGCATTGCGGGCCTAAACCAAAGAAGACACGAGGCTGAACTCAAACTTCGAGGCGCATCTGAAAGCCTTGCTCGACTGGATGAAATCATAGGCGAAGTTGATAAACAGCTAAATACCCTAAAAAGGCAGGCATCTCGCGCTAAGAAATACCGCGCCCTCCAGGAACAAATTGAAGCTCTAGAACTGCAAATAGCTTTTTACAAATGGCAAGCAGCTCGCGAAGAAGTTGGGCTGGCGCAAAAGCTAGTCACCGATACACAGATTGATATTCGCAAAACCGCGTCAGAAGAGGCTATCGCTGCAAAAACGGAATTGGAACTAAGAGAACAGATACCAGCTTTGCGCGACAAGGAAGTAGAAGCATCTGGTCAGCTGGGCATTTTAAAAATGGAAAGCGCTCGGCTAGATGGCGAACGTAAAGCTGCCCAAGACGCAATATTGCGCCTCGAAAAGGATCTGAATCGAGTCGTTGAAGATCAAGCCCGTGAGCACAGCCTTAGAGAAGAAGCCATCACCGCAGCCAATCGCGCTGAAAATACACTTGCCTCCCTGCCCGAAGATAACGCTGCACAATATGAAGCTGAACACCTGAGGCTAAGTAGCGAACTATCTGACGTTCGCAAAAATCTCTCTGGTGTTGAGTTAGAGTATGAGCAAATTTCTCAGCAAGTTGCGAATGAAAAAGCACAAGCAACGAATGCTCAATCCTCTATAGATCGAGCACGAGCAAGCATTGATAAGCTCACAAAAGAAAAAGAAATCACGCTCAAAAACATCTCTGAATTGGGAGATATCGATCAGTTAAAAACCGCTCAGAAAATATCAGAAAAAGCTCTTAAAAAAGCTGAAGATGCGCTCAATTCACAACTCGCCCTCGCTGAAAAGTCAGGAGCCGAATTAACTTCAGCCCAGCGCGCCGCAAAAGAAAACTCAACGCCCCTATTAGAGGCAGAGAAAAACATCAGAATACTGGAAGCCGAAATTTCAGGCCTAAAGCGACTTATAGGCAGTGATCATCAAAACAACTCGGCCCCTATTTTGGAAGACACTCACCCCGACGCAGGATTGGAACGTGCACTTGCAGCGGCACTTGGCGATGACTTGAATGCTTCTACCAATCACAATGACAGTCAATTCTGGTCTGACCGTCACGGCAAATCAGTTTCCAGCCTACCTGTCGGCGCAACACCGCTTGTTGATCTGGTCAATGCACCATCAGCATTGGCCGCGAGACTTTCTCAGTGCGGCGTCGTCAATGCCAAAGATGGCGATCGGCTTCAGGCCGAATTAGAGCAAGGGCAAAGACTGGTTTCAAAAGCTGGTGACTTATGGCGTTGGGATGGATTTGTCCGCACGGCTAAAGCGCCAAGCTCCGCTAGTGAGAAACTCGAACAAAGAGCCAAGTTAAACTCCCTTGAAAAAGAGCTTGAAAAAGCAAATGTAGATATCAAAAAATTGATATCTTCAAAGGACAATGCTGAACGCAAACTCGAAGATGCGCAAAGCAATGCTCGCAATATTCAAAAATCACTTCCTGAACTCACGCATAAAGTATCTCAATCCAAAGACGAGGTTTTGAAAAACACACAAGCCTTAGAACGTCACTTTATGCGGAGCACCAGTTTTGAAGACAATCTATCAAGGCTGGAAGATGCAATCCAAACTTCAGAAAAAGACTTAAAAGAAGCACAAACTATTCTGGACGCTCAAACAAGCAATACCAACATCAATGTGTTGGAAACTCTTCGTGGCCAACTTTCTCGCCTGAGAGAAGATGAGCGAGCCAAACAATATGCATTGAGTGATCTAGATAAAGAAAAACAACGTTCACTAGGCAGACGCAGCGCCCTCCAGCGTGAATTGGCCGATTGGAAGAAACGCTCAGACATTGCTGATGTACGACTCGAAGAATTACATTCTCAACGCACAGGCATTCGCCACCAACTAGAGTTAAACAAAGCTGCCCCTTCCGACATATCCCAAAAACTAGATGACTTGGCCCAAAAGCTGGAAACAGCGCAATCGAACCGCCAACACGCGGCAGACGCTTTATCTGTATTGGAAAGCAAGCTCAGAGAAGCTGAACAAGCCTATCGCCAAGCGCGTGATCTAAGTTCGAAAACAAGAGAGCACCTCGTGCGGGCTGAAACACAGCTTGAAGCGGCTCAAAGGCGTGAGACTGATATTAGTGACAATATCCAAGCCCGTTTTGATAAGAGCTTTGATCAATTAGCCAAGTTAGCCTCATCTATCGAACCTGAAGACGAAAACACGCCATTCGATCTTTCAAAAGCAGAAACCGACCTCGCAATTTTTATGCGCGACCGAGATTCTTTAGGTGGCGTCAATATGGAAGCCGACCTGCAAGTTGAAGAAACCGCGGACCGTTTAGAAGCGCAACTCCGTGAACGCGACGACCTGGATCAAGCCATTGCCAAACTCCAAGAAGGCGTTCACGCCCTAAATGCGCAAGGCCGCGAGCTATTGCTTGAAGCATTTGAGAAGGTCGCAGAACATTTCCGCGTTTTATTTGAAGCTCTATTTGAAGGTGGCGAAGCGCAATTAAAGCTGACCGAATCAGATGACCCACTTCAAGCAGGTCTAGAGATTTTCGCTAGCCCGCCTGGAAAACGGTTATCTGCCCTGTCTCTTATGTCGGGAGGCGAACAGGCTTTAACGGCAACAGCGCTGATATTTGCGGTCTTTCTTTCCCAACCGTCTCCTTTATGCGTACTTGATGAAGTGGATGCGCCACTTGATGACGCCAATGTCGATCGTTTCTGTAGAATGCTGGAAACCATGCGAACAAGAACGGACACGCGATTCGTTGTAATTACACATAATCCAGTCACAATGTCGCGTATGGATAGGCTTTATGGCGTTACAATGCAGGAGCGCGGCGTGTCCCGACTCGTCTCTGTAGACCTTCAGTCGGCGGAACAATTAGTCGCAGCCCAGTAAATTCATTCATGTTATTCATAATTAGTCAACAAAAACAAACAACTAGCTATTTTTAAATTTTCTTGACTTCCCGAATTTTGTTCCCTAGTTTCCGGCCAAGCTTGGTAAGCTGGGCTGAACGACGAAAATTGGGCAATCTTTTCCTTACCTTTTGAAGGATTTATTGGATAAACGCATGAGCAATGACGATCTCAAAAAGCAGATCGAAGAAGCGCGTGCTGCTTATACGAAAACGTATGAGCGACCTGTAAAACAAGAAGGTCAGGCCAAAGGAATGGCTCTAGGATTTAGAATGGCGACTGAGCTCGTCGTTGGTCCTTTCGTTGGTGCAGCAATTGGCTGGGGATTAGATCTGTTGTTTCATACGAAACCATGGATGCTGATTATCTGGTTGATGTTTGGGTTTGCCGCAGGAGTTTTGAATGTCGTGCGTACGGTGAAAGCCTCGCAAGACGCTGCCGGTATGGATCCGGTTGAAGGAGTTGAAGAAGAATGATGTTGGAATCGATCAATTCAATGATCAACCAAGTCGCAACAGACCCAATTCACCAGTTTGTGTTGAAACAAATCGGTGACACCTTCAATATTGGTGGGTTTGAAATTTCATTCACTAACTCTGCACTATTTATGGTGATCGGTGTGACCTTGGCTGTCGTTCTTTTAGGAATGGCGTCCTCAAAAGGTGCAACTATCCCATCACGCGGTCAGTCTATCGCTGAAATCGCATACGGTTTTGTCGCTGGCATGGTTCGTGACATGATGGGTGAAGACGGGATGAGATTTTTCCCATTTGTCTTTTCACTCTTCATATTCATTTTCTTTGCCAACATGCTCGGCATGTTCCCATATTTCTTCACAACAACATCCCACATTATTGTGAACATGGCTCTTGCCCTATTAGTTATGGCAATCGTTATTGGATACGGTATTTGGAAGAACGGTTTTAAATTCTTTAAAATCTTCGTTCCATCAGGCGTTCCTCCTGTTCTTTATCTCTTGGTAACACCAATCGAGATTATCTCTTTTGCTTCTCGTCCGCTTTCATTGTCTGTGCGTTTGTTCGCTAACATGCTTGCTGGACACATCATGCTGAAAGTGTTTGCCGGCTTCGTCGCAACGCTTCTTGCAGCAGGTGGTGCACTTTATGTCCTAGTTCCTGTTGCTCTTGCGGGTACAGTTGCTGTTGTGGCTCTAGAATTCCTGGTGGCGTTCCTCCAGGCATACGTTTTCGCTATTCTAACCTGCGTTTATTTAAATGACGCAATACACCCGGGACACTAAGTTTCGGGCGTAATTTGAATTTTTGGTTGACCTGCCCGCCCATTTAGGGTTTTAGGGCGCAAACTCTTGGGAGATCCGTTATGGAAGAAGGTCTAAAGTACGTCGGCGCAGGTCTAGCCTGTTTTGCTATGTTTGGTGCAGCTCTAGGTGTGGGAAACATTTTCTCTAGCTACCTTGATGCAGCTATGCGCAACCCATCTGCAGCACAAGGTCAGTTTGGTAACTTGATCTTTGGTTTCGCTGTGACAGAGGCCCTAGGTATCTTCGGTTTCTTGATCGCGATCCTACTATTGTTCGCTGTTTAATAGCGCCAATAAAATCGTCTAACACGGAATCTGAAACGTTCTTTTGAACAGATTTTAGATTCCGTTGTTGGGTTTTAAGAATACAAGTTAGATCAGGGGTCGAACCATGGCGACTACGCCAGACCACGGTGCAGAAGTAGCAAGCGGCGTTTTTGCGCCTCTAAACGACTACGCCTCCTACCCATCACAGATTTTTTGGCTCGCTCTAACATTCGGCGTGCTTTACCTATTTATGTCGCGCATGATTTTGCCGCGCATTGGTGGAGCTATCGATCGCCGTGCAGACAGCATTACACAAGACTTGGAAGAAGCTTCGCGCATGTCAGACCGCGCTGAAGCTGCACAACAGTCTTTAGAAAAAGAACTCGCAGAAGCACGTGGTAAAGCCCGCGCAACTGCAGCACAAGCGAAAGCAGACGTTGAAGCTGAAGTTGCTGCTGAAACAGCTAAGGTCGAGGCTGAAGTAGATGCTCGCCTTGCTAAGGCAGCTGCAAGCATTGCTGAAGTTCAAGCTAGCGCAATGAAAAATGTCGAGGAAGTTGCTTCAACAACAGCATCTGCCATCGTTAACAAGCTTATCGGTGTCGACGTATCAACAGATGATGCTTCAAAAGCAGTATCTGGTGTGTTGAAAGGAAACTAAGTCATGGCTGAACAAAAACATGGCGCAGACGCACATTCTGAAGTTGGTGTTGCTGATGATTATCACGCCGAAGCAACAGGCCTAACAGCTGATCCGACATTCTGGGCAACAATCGCTGTTTTCCTATTTCTTGCAATTTTAGTCTGGAAGAAAATTCCTGGCGCGATTGGTAAATCACTGGATGACCGTGCACAGAAGATTCAAGACGAATTAGACAATGCACGCGTTCTTCGTGAGAAAGCTCAAGCTGCACTTGCAGAAGCTGAGCGTAGCCAAGCGCAAGCTGAAGAAGACGCAAAAGCAATTGTTGAAGCGGCCAAAGCTGAAGCAAAGGTATTTGCTGAAACATCACGCTCAGAGCTTAAAGAGCGTATGGAACGTCGCGAGAAAATGGCTGAAGAGCGTATCGCACGCGCCGAAGCTGAAGCGACACAAGCCGTTCGCAACACAGCTGCTGATGCAGCAGCGAATGCAGCAAGCGTGATCCTTACGGAAAGCACTGCTAAAGGTCCAGCTAAGAAGAACTTGTTTGAATCTAGCCTAGATGAAATCAAGAAGTCTCTTTAAGACTTTCAAGCGAATACAATTTAAAACGCAGCTGGTGAAAATTCATCGGCTGCGTTTTTTTATACTTCATCCCCTAAAATCAATTTCAAAAGCCAGTTTGGCGCAAAACGCTCAAGGCTGGGATGTTTGGCAATAGTATTTTGCATCCAACGCCTACCCCACAAAGAATTGCGCGCCAATAGAACGACACCCAGTATCACAATGGGTAGGCCAATAGGCACAAATGGAATAGGCGTTAGAAAAGCAATTGGGACCCCAATGATAATAAAGAATAGCCCCAGCAGAGCTAATATGGGACGCAATAAAGCCAACATGCTCCCCTTTGCAACTGCGACCGGCTTAAACGATTTATCATTATATTTTTGAGGAATAGCTTCCGGTAAAGAGGATAGCTTGGATTTGTTTTTCATTCATCTACTTTGTCGTTCATACCGATAATTCAAAGCAGACATTTATGCTTAAAATATGGTCTGACGTAGATAATCACTTGCATTAACCATAGCAAGAAGAATGCGCTGTCTTGAACATGAATTAATCTCAATAAAATGAGATCGTCCGAGCTTTTTCGAACGACCTCATTTCCCTGAAACGCAATCAATTATTCAGCGAGCTGCTCGGCACTCCATCGCAAGACAGGCTTGCGCGCGGCTTGTGTCTCATCCAAACGGCGCATTGGCGCGTGATATGGTGCTTGTTTCAGCGATGCATCACCTGCTTTAGCTTTGCTCGCGACACTTTCCAGAGCGTCACAAAAACGATCAAGCTCAGCTTTGCTTTCGGTTTCTGTTGGCTCAATCAACATTGCGCCATGCACCACGAGTGGGAAATACACCGTCATCGGGTGATAGCCCTCGTCGATCAGACCCTTGGCGATATCGACTGTTTCATTCTCTGTCTCTTTCAAAAAGTCATCAGAGAACAAAGCTTCGTGCATGCAATACCCATCAAATGCTGGCGACATGACCTTGCTTAGTCGAGATTGAATATAGTTGGCATTCAACACGGCATCTTCAGCAACTTGTTTAAGCCCGTCAGCACCGTGAGAAAGCATATAGGTCAATGCGCGAGTAAACATCCCCATCTGACCATGAAACGCACACATACGCCCTAGCGGCTTAAGGTCTGTTCCAGCCATTTCGGCTTCATCATCGATAAGCACAAGCTTGCGGGTACCATCGCGCTTATCCACCATCATAATCGGCTTAGGTGCATATCTTGCCAAACGATCAGAAAGAACGGTTGGACCAGCCCCCGGCCCACCACCACCGTGTGGTGTAGAGAACGTCTTATGCAGATTGATGTGCATTGCATCCACACCAAGATCCCGCGGACGCACACGGCCAACAATCGCGTTAAAATTCGCGCCGTCACAATAAAAATATCCACCTGCCTCATGGATCAAGTCGGCTATCTCTTTGATATCACGCTCAAACAAACCACATGTATTTGGATTGGTCAGCATAATGCCGGCCACATCGGATGTATCACCTTCAAGCTTGGCTTTCAGGTCATTCAGGTCCACACGGCCATCATGCGATGCTGCAATTTCCTGCACCTTAAAACCACATTGCACAGCTGTTGCTGGATTTGTGCCGTGCGCAGATTCAGGTACCAACACACGGGTACGTGTTTCGACTTCGCCACGATCAATCAGCGCGGCGCGAATTGCTGCCATACCGCACCACTCACCATGTGCACCCGCTTTCGGGCTCATCGCAACAGCAGGCATTCCGGTTAGCTTTTTAAGCCAATCTTCAAGCTGCTCAATCACTTCCATTGCGCCTTGCACAGTGTGCTGTGGCTGAAGCGGGTGAATATCTGAAAAGCCCGGCATACGCGCAACTTTTTCATTGAGCCGCGGATTATGCTTCATCGTGCATGACCCAAGCGGGAAAAGCCCAAGATCAATGGCATAGTTCTTTTGCGACAAACGCACATAGTGGCGAACGGCTTCAGGTTCAGACAAACCCGGAAGGCCAGTCCCGTTCTTGCGGTTCAAACCACCCAAACGATCTTTACGTCCTTTAGGTGTTGGCAAATCCACACCTGTTGTTTGTGTCGTGCCAATGTCGAAAATTAGCTCTTCTTTTTGAAGCAAGCCCTTAGAGCCAGAGACTGATAGCGTCATAACGTGTTCTCCTTGGCAAATACGACCAGTATTTTTAGTGATTCTTCGACGTCAAAAAAACGATGTTCGATATGCTTCTTCACGAAGATAGTATCACCCTTCGATATTTGCCTTTTCACACCATCTGCAACAAATGACGACTTGCCTTCGATTATATAATAAAGTTCGTCCCATTCATGTGGCTGCTGAGCATCTATTCCTCCTGCAGGAAGTTCAAACAACTCGGCTGACATAGACGGCGTGTCAAAAATTATTTCAAACGGAGATTCATTAGCAGCATTGCTTTCTAACAAATCTGCCAAACTCCATGCCCCCTCATTGAAATCTGTCATGACAACACCTCGTTCAGCGCTTGCGCATAGGCGGCTATATCGGCTGCTGTATTGCATTCTGTAGCGGCAACGATCACGACATTTTCCATGCCTTTGGCCGGCAATAGACGCGATGCACGAACGCCACCTATCACGCCTTTTTCATCGAGTGCAGCTAACAAAGTGCCCGCGTCCAATGGTGTTTCATAGGCAAACTCATTGAAAAAACGGTCTGTTTTTAGGGTTACACCGTCTATCGCTTCTAAAGCGTCTGCTAGGTCGCAGGCTGCCTCGTGGTTCAGCGTTGCCAGCCGGCTGAGACCCTTGTCGCCCAGCAGTGTCATGTGCGCTGTGAATGCCAAGGCACATAGGCCAGCATTTGTACAAATGTTTGAGGTCGCTTTATCGCGGCGAATATGTTGCTCGCGCGTGGATAAGGTCAGCACAAAACCGCGCTTTCCATCAGCATCAACTGTTTGACCACACACGCGACCAGGCATTTGACGAACAAGCTTTTTACGACATGCCAGAAGGCCCACATATGGCCCACCAAAACCGAGTGGATTACCAATAGATTGGCCTTCACCCACAACAATATCCGCGCCCATTTCACCGGGAGGTGTAATCGCTCCTAAAGAAACAACTTCCGTAAACACCGAGACTAAAAGTGCTTTTTTAGAATGTGCAGCCTCTGCAATCGGTGTCAGGTCTGTCACTGTTCCAAACACATTTGGAGACTGAGCAATCAAACAGGCTGTATCATCTTGAGCGTATTCGATCAGCGCTTTTTCATCGTCAAAAGCAGGCGGCAGAATAATGACTTCGATGCCTTGCGTTTCACAAGCGGTGCGAATTGTTTCAGCATATTGTGGATGCGTTCCACCTGATACCACAACCTTCTTACGACGTGTCGCGCGGCATGCCATCAAAGCTGCTTCAGAAACAGCAGTCGACCCATCATACATGGACGCGTTTGCCACTTCCATGCCGGTCAGCATGGCGACCTGAGTTTGAAACTCAAATACGGTCTGCAAAGTGCCTTGCGCAATCTCTGGCTGGTAGGGCGTATACGTCGTCAAAAACTCTGAACGTTGGATGATGTGATCCACAGAAGCAGGTACATGGTGTTTATATGCGCCACATCCCACAAAGAATGGACCTTCAGAAGCCGTACGGTTCTTAGCCGCAAGCGCACTCATATGACGCTCAACAGCTAGCTCACCCTGATGCATTGGCAGGCCTTCAATAGGGCCAGTCAAACGCGCAGCTTCAGGTACATCTTGATAAAAATCATCAACGCTTTTAGCGCCGATTGTTTCTAGCATTTGCGTCCGATCTTCGGACGTAAGTGGGAGGTAACGCATCGTCTATTAAGCTCCGCAGAAGGATTTGTAGGCTGTTTCATCCATCATGGTTTCAAGCTCAGAGGCATCAGACATTTTGACTTTATAAAGCCACTCAACAGCCGTCAGCTTTGCATGAAACTCTTCTGAATCACCTTCTAGAAAATCATTCAATTCAGTGATTTCACCAGAGACCGGAGAATAGACCTCTACGGCAGCTTTCGCTTTCTCAAATACGAAGAGAATATCACCTTTGGAGACATCATCATCGACTTCAAGCAAGTCTTCAGCAGCGACAATATCATCACCCAATTGCTTGGCCGCAAATGCAGATACACCGATTGTCGCGATGTCACCTTCAACAGTTACCCACTCATGGTCTTCTGTGTATAATTTTGTCATGTCTTTTGTCCTTAACCGCGATAATAGTTTTGTTTGACGAACGGCATTTTCGATACGATTGCCGCGCGTGGTTTGTTTCTAACGAGGATGTCTAGCTCTGTGCCTGCCTGCATGTAGGCGCGCTGCACATAGCCCATTGCCACTGGCTTGCCTGCTGTATGGCCGTGCCCACCAGATGTGATGATCCCCACAATCTCGCCTTCTTTCGTAGCGATCTGAGAGCCTTCACGTGCAGGTGCTTTATCCACCAATGTCAGGCCGATACGTTTCATATCGGTGCCATTTTCGATTTGATCGAGAATTTTCTTAGCGCCCGGAAAATCACCTTCGCCGCGACGCACTTTTGAGACAGCCCAAGTCAAAGACGCTTCGATTGGTGTCTTGCTTGTATCCATATCGTGCCCGTAAAGGCACAAACCTGCTTCGAGGCGCAGACTGTCACGTGCACCAAGTCCGATTGGCGCAATGTCAGCATTCTCCAGCAGTGTTTTTGTGATTGTTTCAGCGTGTTCAGCCGGGATTAGGATTTCATATCCATCTTCGCCCGTATAACCCGAACATGACGCCAGACAGTTCACGCCACACACATCAACACGCTTTGCCGTCATGAACACCATATCAACTAGGTCAGGCCCATAAGCTGCCATCAAGCTGCGTGCTTTGGGGCCTTGCAGTGCAATAAGGGCGTTATCATCAGCGCGTTCCAGAATAGCGCCCTCACACTTTTCAGCGATCAAGGCAAAATCATCTTCTTTACAGCCAGCATTCACAACAATGTAGAGACTACCTTGTTCTTCTGGTGCTGCCGGACGCGTGACCATTAGATCATCAAGAATGCCGCCATCATCATTTAGCAAAAGCGTGTAGCGCATTTCACCGGGTGCAAGGCCTGCAACATCACCACAAACCAATTGTTCGAATATGCCAGATATTTTCGCATGAGCTGCATCGCCAGTGAGTGCTGTTTCTGTTCCCATTTCAGCAAGCTTAAGAAAAGCTGGTCCCATGTGAGAAACATCGAAAAGTCCGCACTTTTCGCGTACTTGATGGTGCTCAGGAATAATACCAGATTCAAACTGGATCGGCATGGAATAGCCAGCAAAGTCCACCATTTTGCCGCCAAGCGACTGGTTCAAGTTAGACAGCGGCGTCGATTTTAAGTGTGTGTTTGACACAGTACAAGATTCTCCACGGACGGCACAAAATTCCACACAATGAGTGTGTGGTCAGTTTATGCCCCCGCTGTCCCTTGCACCTGAGAGATTCCGCACAGCTTTTAGCTCTGCTTGCTCCTTCGGCGAGGCTGCGCATTAAATGCCGCCTCTTTCCAGCGTTTACAATCTGTCGCGGTCCTTTTGCCTGAGCGTTTCCGGGGCGGTTGCGCCTTCGGCCATGACATTTAAATCATTCTCTCCCGCGAGAGATACGGGCTGTACTGCCCGCTTGGTCCTAAAAGGTCAATGAAAACCCGAATCGTCAATAGGAAAACAATTCAAGTCTTCATTTTAATTCATCTGCTCACCTTTTGAGCGGTATAATTACATCCGTTCAGGCGTTTCGATACCGATAAGTGATAGGCCTGTTTCAAGCTGTTTTAGAGTCGCTTGGGCCAGTGCTAAACGAGACGCTTTAATGTCCGCTGGCACGCCCTCTTTCAAAATTGGTGCATTCGTCCAGAACGAAGAAAACGCCTGTGCAAGATTGTAGACATGGTCACAAATACCATGCGGTGTGCGGTTGGCATAAGCTAGCTTCAACGCACCTTCAAAAGCGTCAAGCTGAAGTGCAAGTGCACGCTCTTCTTTAAGCTCTAGTTTCAATTCACCTGCTTCTATGCCTTCTTCCTTGGCACGGCGCATGAGTGATTTTACACGGACAGCAGCGTATAGAAGATAAGGTCCGGTCTTGCCTTCAAAAGCTACGAATTGATCTAGGTCGAACACATAGTTTTTTGTGCGCACGTTTGAAAGATCAGCAAACTTGATCGCAGCGATTGCCACTTTATCAGCGATATCAGCGCGTTCCTCAGTAGAGAAATCCGCGCCCATGCCTGTTTCTTCTAAGCGTTCGCGAGCTTTGTCTTTAGCCTGTTGGATAAAGTCGTGCAGTTTTAAAACGCCGCCCTCACGGGTTTTGAATGGCTTTCCGTCTTTTCCATTCATCGTTCCAAAACCGATGTGCTCAAGCGCGGCTTCTTTTTCATAGCCAGCAATTTCAGCCGCACGGAAAACCTGCTCAAAATGCAGCGCTTGGCGTGCATCTACGACATACAAAGTCAGATCAGGGTTATTCTCACGTTTGCGGTCGAGAATGGTTCCCAAATCAGTTGCGTGATAGCCAACGGCTCCTTGCGAATTGAGCAGCATGAATGGTGGCATGTCTTTTTTGTCTTCTTCGCGCTCGACACGAATAATCCAAGCTCCATCATCAAGCTCAGCAACTTTGCGCTCTTTCAGGTCATCGACAATTTCAGGAATAAGGACATTGGCATCTGACTCCCCTTTCCAGAGGTCAAACTTCACACCTAAATCACCACATTCACGCTCAAGGCCGATTTGGGTCACATCACAGAAATGTTGCCACAGCGCACGATAACCACGACGACCTGATTGAAGCTCTGCCGTTGCCGTACGAGCTGCTTCTTTCTTGGCATCATCTTCTTTGGCTTTGCCTGACGCTTGAGGGTATAGACGCTCAAGGTCTGCCATAGTCACTGGGGACTCTGTTGGATAATCACCTTCAAAGTCTGCATCAAAGTATGGAAGGTCTGGTTGTTCTTCTTGAACTTCGGTGATCAACAGACCCATTTGAAGGCCCCAATCACCAAGGTGCACGTCTGACGTTACATCATCGCCAAGGAAACGGAACAAGCGCTGAAGGCTGTCACCGATAATTGTCGACCTCAAATGCCCGATATGCATTGGTTTAGCGACATTCCAACCACCAAAATCAAGCATAACCGAACTTGGTGTTTCTACTTTTCCACCACCAGCTTGTACATCTGACTGAACAAAACTTACACGGTCTTGAAGTGTGGCAGCGGATACTTTGATGTTTAGAAATCCGGGGCCAGCAACATCAACGCTTTCGACCATGTCGAGTGCTTCGATCTTGGGTGCAACCTCTCCCGCAATCTCTCTTGGATTACGTTTAGCCGCCTTGGCCGCCGCCATCGCACCATTACACTGATAGTCCGCTAGATCAGGACGATCGGCACGACGCACTTGCCCAAGCTTTGCGTCCAGCTCCATGCCTTCAAATATAGCGCCAACTGCACTGCTTAAACTGGTTGCGATATCCGTCATTATGCCATTCCGAACGCTCCTAGATAGCGTTCGCCCGATAGATTTAAAATTTTTATTGAGTGACTAGCTGTCGTTTTAGTCTGACAATCAGGTCGTTATTCGCCCGCATTCACACGGAAACGCTTACCGTCGCGATTAAATTTCAACTCATCTTCCGTCAACTCAAAACCAATAAGGATTTCAAAGTTTGAACCCGATATCGACGAATCAGCACGTGGAATAACGATATTCTCGATTTTCTCTTTCGCAGTTACGCGATCACTTCCTTTGGGAAACGTGACATTTAGAGGAAATGATTGCTGCTCGATAACAGCCCGACCGCGTCGCGTAACCGATACAAAATATTGATAATTGTGCGTATCGCCAACGGCTTTAGGGCCTTTCCCAAAAGCAAAATCAATATCTAATTCCATTGTGATTGGGTCACCTTCAACATATCTACAAAAGCCTTGAACGCCTTGGATTTCACCTGTGAACCCTACATTCCCATACTTTTCAGGGCCGTCGATCTGAACTTTGCGTGCTGCATCATAAAGTGAAGCCACGATTGGACAGGGGCCTTCATTCTGACGCGTATCGAATGAATCTCTTACCGATGAACAACCAACCAAACCAATCGCCATGACTGCAACGCTGGCTAACTTCACCAATCTGGTTACTTTTTTCGGTCTACTCAGTTCTATCACGCGCAAATTCCTCGCATTTAATGACGCATCCATCTAAGCCATTGCCTATTTAAAACAAATTGCTCTAACAGATGCGATTGAATTTATTATGTGTGATAACCGCCTGAACGCTTGGGCGCAATGAGTTCATAGCTTATGTATGTGCAACAAATGCGATATTCGTGCATGTAAGAGGACATTTATTATGGAAAATCGCCCTAAATTGGCAATTTCACTTGCATCACCTCGCGGTTTTTGCGCTGGCGTCGACCGCGCGATCCATATTGTCGAGCAGGCAATCGAAAAATGGGGCGCACCTGTTTATGTGCGTCACGAGATTGTTCATAATCGGCATGTTGTTACCCGCCTTGAAAAATTAGGTGCGATATTCGTTGAAGAATTAGATGACTGCCCAGATGATCGTCCCGTTGTGTTCTCTGCTCATGGCGTTCCCAAAGCGGTCCCAGCCGAAGCAGCTCGGCGTGAAATGACATATGTCGACGCGACCTGCCCGCTCGTGTCAAAAGTTCACATGGAAGCAGCTCGCCATGCAAAGAATGGATTACATACTTTTTTGATAGGTCATGCCGGACACCCAGAAGTCGTTGGAACGATGGGACAGACCGATGAAGGCACGATGACACTGATTGAAACAGTTGAAGATGCTAATTTAGTTCAGCCCGAAAATCCCGATCAATTGGCTTATGCCACGCAGACTACATTATCTGTAGATGACACAGCAGAAATCGTCGCGACCTTAAAAAAGCGATTTCCATCAATTGCTGAACCGGCAAAAGACGACATTTGCTACGCAACAACAAACCGCCAAGAAGCGGTAAAAGCGCTTGCTCAAGACATTGATCTGGTACTGGTTATTGGCTCACCAAATTCCTCTAATTCTCAAAGACTTGTAGAAGTCGCGCAACGTGGCGGCGCTAAATCAGCCTACCTTGTCGGGTCTGCTGAAGAAATAAACTGGGATTGGTTTGAGGGTATCAAAACACTTGGGATTTCCGCAGGTGCATCGGCACCAGAGACGCTTGTTCAGGGCGTGATTGCTGCTTGTCGAGCGCAGTATGATGTTGATGTCAAAGACATTGTTACCGCCGAAGAGAATGTCGTTTTTCATGCTCCCAAATGGCTAGCTCGTTCTTAAAGTGATCATCCAATAATGACTCCCAATTCGCCGCGCTGGCTATCTATTATCTCGATCTGCCTTATCGTAATATTATGCCTAGGATATCTGGGTGTATTAAATCAGGCATTCTCAGATAGCAGTGCTTCTTTCGATCAATGGCCATTGCCCTTTGTAGGCGTCATCGGGGCTGTAATTGCGAACGCATCTGGAACGGGTGGAGGTGTCGTCTTTCTACCTGTTTTCAACGTTCTAAACGATTCAGGACAAGTGGCGTTATCGCAGGTAAATATCCTAGCGGCGAGTTTTCTGATCCAGTGTTTTGGCATGTCTATGGGCGCTTTGGTTTGGAGTAGAAACCTTTACACGCAGAAAGGTTCCAACCTCTCGATATCAACAAACTCCTTCTGGAGTACAATCGCCTATATTCTGGCTATCTCGCTACCAGTCATGCTGTTCGCGCAATACCGCCTCACATTCAATGCAGACCAAATCTTGTTCGCATTCAAATTGTTTTCCATTGCATTGGGCACACTTCTGGTCATCACGACTTTAATGTCAGGCAATAGATCAAACAGAAAACTCAAAGAGAATATATCTAAGGCAGACCTAGCATTATTGATTGCAATTGCGCCGCTGGGCGGGCTGGCAAATGCTTTGTTTTCAGTTGGATTGGGTGAGATTATTGCCCTTACCCTCTTTCTTCGAGGATATTGCATTGTCACAAGCTCAGGCATCGCCGTTATCATCTCATGTGTCAGTGTACTGGTCGGTGCGCCATTTCACATTATCGAAGGCAATGTACCTTGGAGTGTCTTGGCCTTTACAGCGCCCGGTGCATTGTTGGGTGGATTTATAGCGAGACGCATAGCGCTAGCCTTAGGAGCTTACCGCTTAAAACTTGCCGCTGGTGGTTGGATTGCTTTTTCGGGAGTAGCTTTATTGCTCTTCAAATTAAGCTAAAGCGCGACACCCAATTTACGAAGATAATATACGACTGCCCAACAACACGCCGCCGTCGCAATGATTGAAAGTCCAAAGCTGGGCCAGAATGCCAGACCCAATTTCTGACCACCGATAAGAACGAAAAAGAATGCTAGTCCGGGTGGCACCAAAAATAGTGTTGTGGTCGCAAAGCGAGTTGCTTTTTCCGCATCCCCATCGCCGATATAAATGTTGGCGACTGTCAGCATGGTTGCCAACGGCAATGCGACCATTAGAGAAGCGATCAAGGTCGACTTTTTCGCAACTTCGGAAAGTGCCACAATAAAAATAGCCGTTCCAATTGCCTTCAATACAACCATCAACATATTCAGCACCCCTCAAAAGATGAGATTAGCGTGTACTAGAAAACCCGTCTTCACAAGCTGAAATGTATGACCACGCACTTCAATGATGTATAGAGAACCGATATCTTGAATAATTTTAAGCGCATTAGAATTTTTGTGCAGACATAGACTATAAACATGCGCTAAAGCGGAAACATCATGGCAGTATATACCGAAGTAGACGACAACGCGCTGGCCGATTTTTTGGCTAATTACGACATTGGACCTGCAATAGCCTTTAAAGGGATTGCGGAAGGTGTCGAGAATTCCAATTATTTATTGGAAACACCTAAAAGCCGTTTCATCCTGACCTTGTTTGAAAAACGCGTGAACGAAGAAGATCTGCCCTATTTTATGGGCGTGATGGATCATCTTGCAGCCAAGAATTACCCTGCGCCTTTACCAGTAAAAGCAAATGACGGAAAAGCGCTTCAGACATTATGTGGTCGACCTGCTGTCATCATCACATTCCTAACAGGCATGTCGTTGAGCCGCCCCAATGTGGAGCAATGCCGCGAATTAGGAAAAGGTCTGGCAGAATTTCACAATGCTCTCTCAGACTATTCAGGCAGTCGCAAAAACTCCCTCTCTGTAAATTCATGGCGTCCCATGTTTGAAGGACGTGAAGCTGAAGCTAACGCGATAAATGGTAGTCTAGCTAAGCACATTGATGATGATCTGAAATATCTTGAAGCCAATTGGCCCAAGGACCTGCCCAGCGGCGTCATCCATGCTGATCTATTTCCAGACAATGCTTTTTATCTAGGCGACCAGCTCTCCGGCGTGATTGATTTCTATTTCGCTTGTAATGACGCGCTCGCCTATGACATCGCCATTTGCCTGAATGCGTGGTGTTTTGAAGATGGTCGCGGCGAATATAACGCCACAAAGGGCCGCGCTCTTCTCTCAGGCTATCAATCAGTCCGCCAGCTAGATAAAGCAGAAAAAGACGCGCTCCCTATTTTATGTCGTGGTGCGGCGATGCGCTTCTTCCTGACACGTCTTGTCGATTGGGCTGATACACCAAAGGATGCGCTCGTGCGCCCTAAAAACCCGATAGAATATGCGCAAAAACTTGGTTTTCACCGAAACGCCCAAGGCTTTTTCGACTACGGTGGGTAAATTATTTAAAGTTTTGTTTGCGGGTTTTCCAATCTGAGGTGTCTTAATATATGCACCCGCTTGTGTACCCTATAGCACACTATCCCTCCTCCCAAACCCTGTGTTGGAGCGGGTGCACCCTTTTCCCCTGATTGATACACTCAGCATCTTGACCATTGTCTCAAATCATCTCACCTCGAGAGAATGACAGATACAATTCAAATTTGGACAGATGGCGCGTGCTCGGGAAACCCAGGGCCTGGTGGCTGGGGCGCTCTTATCATCAATGATGGCCGAGAGATCGAACTCTATGGCGGTGAAGCTGACAGTACGAATAACCGTATGGAGTTGATGGGCGCGATCGAAGCACTTAATTCGCTAGATGGTCCGTCAAATGTCGTGCTGAATACAGATTCAACCTACGTCAAAGATGGACTGACAAAATGGATTCATGGCTGGAAGAAAAATGGCTGGAAAACCGCCGCCAAGAAACCCGTCAAAAATAAAGACCTTTGGCAAGCATTAGAAGAAGCTTGCAAACGTCACCAAATTGAATGGAAATGGGTCAAAGGCCATGC
>CAYGPZ010000013.1:0-52828 GCA_964352025.1 uncultured Hyphomonadaceae bacterium | reverse complement strand
CACCAAATTGAATGGAAATGGGTCAAAGGCCATGCGGGCGATGAGGGCAATGAACGCGCTGATAGCCTCGCCGTCAAAGGCTCTATGGAAGCCGCTGGGAAAGCTTAGCTTTCCTTGCGCAGCCTATCATTCACATCCGAAACGCACATCCCTTGCGTTTTAAGCTTGTGACCAACAGCGACCAACGAATCTAAAGCTGGAACAATATCTTTTCCTATTTCGGTGAGTTGATATTCAACCGATGGCGGAGACGTTGGCATGACATTACGCTGGATTATTCCCCGCAATTCAAGCTCAGTTAGCCGTGTAGACAATACCTTGGCGGAAATGGGCGGTATATCTATACGAAGCTCGCTAAAACGGCGTGGTCCTTCCCTCAAGCTCCAGATAACATTGGGTGCCCACGCCCCTGAAATGAAAGCCATGCAATGCGTTAGCGCGCATGGTTCGGGTGGTTCAGGACTTTTATTTTTACGAACTTTAAGAGCCATCAAATTCTCCAGTAACCACAGATAAACCTAGTTACTTCACGGTAACCACATAATCGAGTTACCACAAGAAACCTAGTTGTCAAAGGAAACTAATAGTATCAAATACGGGTCGTCACCAAAACAGGAGATGACTCATGAAACTTTATTACTTTCCCGGCGCATGTTCGCTTGCAACCCGCATTGTGCTGCACGAAACAAATACGGATTTCACATCTGAAAAAGTAGACGTCGCGGCTGGAAAAACAGAAAGCGGAATTGAATATAAAACCATAAACCCAAAAGGATATGTCCCCTTTCTATCGGTAGGTCCTGATCTTCAATTATCTGAAGGAACTGTCATATTGTCCTATCTTGCAGATCAACACCCAGACCTAAATCTTGCCCCCACGAATGGCACTATGGATCGATTGAAATTCCAGGAGTTTCTCGCATTCCTATCAACCGAGATCCACAAATCCTTCACCCCCTTATTCGTCTATAAAAATGCCTCGGATGAACAACGCCAGCTATTCATCAAGCGCTTAAAAAGCAGAGTTAAAATCATCGATGACCGTCTGAGTGATGGACGCGAGTTCCTCTTTGGCGACCAGTTCACAATCACAGACGCTTATGCACTTGTTATCCTAGGTTGGCATAATTTCGTGAATGTTGATTTCTCGGAATTCCCTCACATTCAGGCTTATCTTGAACGCATGTCAAAGCGCCCAAGTGTGCAAACGTCACTAAAGGAAGAAGGCTTAGCCGAGTAATGTCCTCGACCGACATATTGGATATTACCAAAACGCTGAAGCTATATTTTGATGGGCTCTACACATGTGATGTGAAGACTTTATCGCAAGCGTTTCATCCCAAAGCGATTTACGCCACAGCGGACGAAAGCCCGTTTATGCAACGCACCATGGATGAATATTTTGATGTCATATCCAAGCGCAAATCGCCTGCATCCAATAACGAAAAACGGGATGAACGTATCTTGTCTGTCGATATAGCCGGCAATGCGACAGCTGCCGTCAAAGTGTCATGCACCTTTGGCGGCAGAGATTTCATTGATTTTTTGACCTTCGTCAAAATCGATAGCAATTGGCTCATCATCTCCAAAGTCTTCCACTTCACGCAAAGGGGTACAGAATAATGCCATATGTGAACATCAAGATTACGCGCGAAGGCGACGTAACAGCCGAACAAAAAGCGCTGCTCATCAAGGGCGCCACCAACCTTCTGACCGAAGTTCTTCAGAAAGACCCAGCAACGACAGTCGTCGTGATTGATGAAGTTGAACTGGACAATTGGGGTATGGGCGGCTTGCCTGCCCTAGAATATAGAAAAACCAAGTAAATTCAAAGCCCGGTGACTCGCGTCATCAGGCCTATTGGAACTTAACCGCCCCGCCCATGGCGTTGTTTAGCGCACCTTTCGTGCGACGACGAAATAGCTTGATGCACCCTTGTAGATCTCCTCATTATGACTGACCTGAAGTTTGGGTCCTTCGATCAGCGCATCCAAGTCTGAAGTTCGCAGCCTCCTAATCGGGATAGGAATTACTCCAAACTTGAGTAACGCCCGGACCAACAAAATTTGTAGACTGACGACGAATGACATCTTTCCCCCCAAGCAAGGGGTGACAGAAATGAATGTCCCGTCAGGTTTTAGTAGCTCAGTCATTCTCTGCATCGCCATTTGAGGGTCCGGCACAGTGTGCAGCATGTTAAAGGCCAAAATCACTTCGAAGGTCTCCGGTTTGTACTTGTCATCAAAAATATCACCCGTTGCGAAATCGATGTTTGTGATACCACTGGCAGCGGCTTTGCCTTCTGCGATCTCGACCATTCTACGTGAAATATCGATCGCCTTAATTTCCTTGACCAAGCCTGAGATTTCACACGCAGTTGTTCCAGTCCCGCAACCATAATCCAACACGACATCCGTATTTTTCAGATACCTTTTCGTGTTCTCACGTGACCGGTGGTGAATGAACTCAAATCGCGCCTCTGTCTTATCGTAATTGTCAGCGGACTGATCCCAAAATTCCTTAGACTTGCTCATCATACAATGTCTCCTCACACACATCGTACTATACGTAATTGTGTAGTAAATTGACAAAAATTGTTAGATAAGCATACAAATATGTATGGCTTTGAAAACAACACTCTTTGACTGGAATCAACTGAGGGCGTTCCTTACAGCAGCAGAAGAAGGCTCATTTAGTTCGGCAGCGCGCAAATTGAACACGAGCCAACCAACGATCAGCAGGCAGATCGCGGCGCTCGAGGAAACTCTGAGTGTC
Source organism: uncultured Hyphomonadaceae bacterium (assembly GCA_964352025.1). Taxonomy (GTDB): domain Bacteria; phylum Pseudomonadota; class Alphaproteobacteria; order Caulobacterales; family Hyphomonadaceae; genus Hirschia. Next base: position 50,053 of record CAYGPZ010000013.1, on the reverse strand, counting down.
ACTCTAGTGGAGCGCAACGTAAAAGGCCTGACGCTAACAGTAGCTGGGATGGAATTACTCGAACATGCGCGTTCAATGGGCGATGCTGCGATGCTCTTATCCATGGCAGCGGACCGTCAATCGCAGGACATTATAGGAGAGGTTAAACTTGCTGCAACGGACTTGATGTCAGCGGCAATATTGCCACGCATTCTGCATCCTTTGCGTCACTCTGCGCCGGGTATCACCATACGCATTAAAGAGTCCAACAACATCTTGAACCTTATGCAACGTGAAGCTGACATATCAATCCGACATTCGCGACCAACCGAGCCGGATCTCATAGCGCACCGCGTTGGAGACCTGCGTGGCAACCTGTATGCCGCAAAATCATATCTCGATCATCAAGGAAGACCACGCACATTGCGGGAGGTCGCTGATCATACTTTTATCGGTGTGCCCGACCCTGATCATTTGTTGGTTCCATTCCACAATATGGGGATTCCGCTGCGCGCTGAAAATTTTGCGATCCAGCCCGATTCCACTATGGTTGCTTGGGAAATGGTAAAGGCTGGACTGGGCGTTTCCATGCTGCCGGAAGTCCTCGGCGAGGTAGAGCCCGAAGTCGAGAAGGTCTTACCAGATTTGTCTTCGTTCGAGTTTCCCGTTTGGTTGGTCACGCACAAAGAACTACAAACCAGCCGCAGGATCAGAACCGTGTTCGATTTTCTTGCCACACAACTAGGGAATGTTGCCTCACAACGTTATTAGCAACCGATAAGTATTAAAAAAAGAAATACGATGGCAGGAACTCGCCAAAAACGGTCATTGGGGATACCTGATAAGTATAATCTTACGTAGAACAAGATTAGGTCGCTGATATAACGTTCACTTCCGGCATAAAAGCGGATTGTAGAAGCACAATATTAACTAGTGTTTGAACGCTACCAATCACTCGCCTTAGCGGTGAGGTCCATTTTGTTTGTGTTAGTATTAAAACGAACGAGACGTTTAGATTTTCCGTTCAGCGCAGCCTGAAACAATCCCATCAACTGATCATCGCTGGGTAGTGTTTCCAAGAATGCAAACACATCCCGAAACTCGTTGTTTACAACTGCAAGGATATAGATTGGCGGATCTTGAAATTCCATTGGCCCCTTGCCGCCAGTTTCGGAATACCACTCAAATGCTACTTTAGTAGGCGGTGCAATCGCAACATATACTATGCGATCGTGCGATTCAGACACGGCCCAACGTGGAGGCGAGCCAGCGTTTGAACCAAAAACCTTGTACTCATGCTCCGAAGACCAGAACGTACCAATGGTGCATGCATCTGTTAAGTCTTGAATTTCAACTTCGGGAAAAGTGCTTGGCTGCAAAGCCAATATTAGTGAAACGTTTAAACCGATTATGAAATCCTGTGAGTTAGCATCAGGCAAAACTCTTTGAGATTCTTGCAAAGTTGGTTCGCACGGAGATGTTGCCGATGCTTGAAACGAACCGAAAAAAGATATTAAGAGCAGCGTTATCAAGTTCAGTTTGAGTTGCAAATACATGATACGCTAGATTCCGTTCTCTCTGTTTACGATAGTCAACGCTATTTGTGCACCTGACATGATGCGGTCAATAGGTTATACGCCATCATTAAATGGTTTGTTCTGCTTCGAAGAAGACATTGCAATGGTCCACTTAGGGCCAATTCTTGCCCCTAGACCAGCTTCACTGCGACTGTGGAGCCTTCGCCGGAGATTATCTCGACTTCCTGTCCTACAGATGGTTCGCTGTCGCCTTCTAGCTTAGCGCGCCATTCTGAATCGTTGATTTTTACGCGGCCAAATCCGCCAGTGAACTCAGCTGTAACGACGGCACGTTTTCCAACCATGGAGGCGTTTCTGTCGTTTAAAGTCGGGTGGCTAGAAGGCGGATTTTTGAGGCCCTTAAAATATTTGCGGCCCAAAGCAATCAACCCAACGGCCGAGATAGCAAATACGCCAACCTGATATTCCCAACTGCCTATGCTGTCAGGCACTATGGATGCATAAACTGCGGCAATAGCAGATGCGATAGCGACCCAGAGAAGGTCAAATGTTCCAATCATCATTTCAACTGCAAGCAATATCAGAGCAAGACATACCCAATGCCAGACAGTTAGTTCAGTAAATAATGATTCCATTAGACAAACTCCCTTATGTCGATTTAACGCGTGTGGTGGCTGGTGCAGCTATAAACTGCACCAGTCATTAAATGGTATTAGCTTTCCCAAGGTGATGATGATCCTGAACCACCATTGCCTTCATCAGAACCGCCTTTTTTGCCTTTGCCCGTGTTTAATCCGGTCAGTGCACTTATACCTTCAATGGCACCAGCAATACCTGAGAATTCAGCCGGAATGATGACCGTTTTCTGTTGGTTGGAGTTTGCCAACGCCTTAAAGGCCTGAATGTATTCCTGCCCTAGGAAATAGTTCACAGCATTCACGTCACCTGCAGCAATCGCTTGAGACACAACACTTGTTGCTTCAGCTTCGGCCGCTGCTTCGCGCTCACGCGCTTCAGCATCACGAAAAGCTGCTTCTTTACGACCTTCAGCTTGAAGAACAGCGGACTGTTTTTCACCTTCCGCTCGTAAAATAGCAGACTGCTTGTCCCCTTCAGCCTGAAGAATTTCCGCACGCTTGATACGTTCGGCCTTCATCTGACGCGCCATAGCTTCAGTAATATCCGCTGGCGGAGATAAATCAGCAATCTCAATTCGCGTTACCTTTACACCCCAAGGGTTAGTCGCCGCATCAATCACGTGCAAAAGACGCGCATTGATATCGTCACGATTTGAAAGCACTTCATCAAGGTCCATAGAACCAACGACGGTACGGATATTCGTCAATGCCAAATTGGTAATGGCACGTGTAATGTCATTGACTTCATATGAAGCAGGCACAGGATCAGTCACTTGTGTAAACACCACAGCATCACAAGAGACCATCGCATTGTCTTTGGTGATAACTTCCTGCTGGGGCACGTCCAACACTGTTTCCATCATATTCACTTTGTGACCAATGCGGTCAAAAAATGGAACAATGATAGAAAGTCCCGGCTTAAGTGTCGTCGTATAACGACCAAAGCGTTCCACAGTGTACATATGTCCTTGTGGAACGACTTGTACCGCACTCATAATGATAACAAGTGCAAATATTATCCCAGCTATCGCGACTATAGAAAAACCGTCCATAACGTCCCTTTCAGTTTATGAATATTTATTCACATTAGCACACAAGCAAGTATAAATCTAATACAATTCAAGAAAAAGCGAATTATGTCAGAATTCTATACTCAATTGTGTTTAAAGCTGGGCAAGCATATACTCAGCAGATGATTTTTTAAACTCGCCACCTTCTTCTATATTTAGTTCAGCAACAGTCCCATCTTTAATCAACATAGAATAACGTTGTGAACGCGGTCCCATTCCAAAGCCACTGCCGTCAAGCTGTGTACCTGTCAATTCAGCAAATTCTGCGTTTCCATCTGCAAGCATAATAATATCGTTGCCGACATTTGCGCTTTTGCCCCAAGCGTCCATAACGAACACATCGTTGACGGACACACATGCAATTTTATCTACGCCTTTACTGCGAAGGTCTTCTAGGTGATCCATAAAACCAGGCAAGTGTTGCGCAGAACATGTGGGTGTAAATGCACCGGGAACAGAAAACAGAGCAACTGTTGATCCAGCCGTTAAGTCCTTCACAGACAGTTTTGACGGACCGTTCTCGCCCATGACTGTGAATTCAAATTCTGGAAGTTTATCACCTTTAGAAATCGTCATTTTTATTTCCTTTCAAAAGCCTTCAATTCTCGAATTAAGAATCGAAGCCATACAAGTTTGATGACAAGGTACAGGGGTAAAACAAATTCGCAATCACGAAACAATGACTGAACAAAAATTGGCTTACCGAATTTACATAACAAATAGTCAAATCTCCTCTTGCGAAAGAACGGATTTGGCGCAACGGTGTCGACGTTATCTTTTAGGAGTCCAGCGTGGAAACCTCACTTGCAGGAAAACTACTTATCGCTTTGCCTGCGATCAAAGATCCACTTTTTGAGCGGTCTGTCATTTTGGTTTGTGCCCACAATGAAGAACACGCTATGGGCATCGTCATCAATCACACGCTCAAAGATGTCAGCCTAGATGAATTGTTTGAGCAATTAGGGATGGAAGCCCCCCCCGTCCGTGATGTGGCACTTCTCATTGGCGGGCCTGTACGTCCTGAACGCGGATTTGTTCTTCATTCTGAAGATTATGATGCTGAGGGCGCCACGGTTTCTGTCACCGATGGCGTTTGCCTGACAGCAACTGAAGATGTGCTGCTGGCCCTAGCTTCAGATTCACCACCCGAAAAGGCGATCCTTGCGCTTGGTTATGCAGGATGGGGAGAAGGCCAACTTGAGGAAGAAATTGTTGAAAACGTTTGGTTAGTCGCAGATGCAAACGAAGCCATTATTTTTGACAAATCATACAGCACAAAATGGAGCCGTGCTTTAAGCAGCATTGGCGTATCAGCTGATAAATTATCTTCTGAAAGTGGCCGCGCCTAGATACTGAAAGATTGCATCGACAATTGATTTTCTTTTGTTCGCAAAACTTCTAAAATCGCATCTTCGCAATCGGGCTCGCCGCTAATATATCCTTGAATATAGTCGCAACCAACCTCTTTCATTTGTGCCGCGCTCAATTGGGTTTCAACACCTTCAGCAGTTACCGTCATCCCCAAATCATGCGCAAGGTCAACAATGGACTTAATGATCACCCTTCCACGTGGGCGGCTCATCATTGATGTTAATTTTTGATCCAGCTTCAGACCATCTGCTGGGATATCTGCAAGCCAAGCCAATGAGGAATGCCCTGCTCCAAAATCATCCAATATCAAGCCTGCACCAGCTGCGCGGAATGCGGCCAAAGCTCCTAATGCACGGTTCACATCTCTCAGCGCCGCTTGTTCGGTAAGCTCAATTCTCAATACATCAGGCGGAAGTTCGCATTTGCGAATAATGGCTTCGACCTCTTGCACCAGAGACGCGCGGGCAATTTCAGCAGCCGATAAATTCACCTGCATGAAAACATCGCCAACACTGGAACGAAACCGATTAAGCGCACGCGCGGCTTTATCAAGCATAGTAGGCGCGACATGAGTCCAGTCTGCGGCGAGACCAAACTCGATCAATCCTTCAGGGCCAATCAACTCACCATGAGGAGTGCGCCAACGTGCTAACGCTTCAAACCCAGCCAATTGAGATGTCTTGGCATGCCAGATTGGTTGATAGACAGGTTCCAAACCATCAACATTGGAAACCTTGATCATGTTAGGAGAAGAGCGCGCGTATAGAAGTCCGCGCGCTGCGCTATCGTCTATCAGGGAGCCAATAATACGGGCCTCATCGCCATTTCGTAGAGTGACTTTTTGATCAATTGCCGTATCGCCAGAAAGGCCGGTCAAAGTCTTCTCAATACCCGAGCGTGCAAGTCCGTCGAGCTGATCGAGAAAATCTTCTAGGGTCCACTCGCCATCCATATGTCCAAGTGGTCCGGTTGGTTCAGCCTCAATCGTCAGTCTCGATGCCTGTTTTGACCAATGCCAAACCGCGGCACGCGCTGCGCGAATTGCGGTTGAATCATCCTTATTGGCCATAAACAAACTCCTGAATTAATTCTAGATTCTAGACCTAATTCACAAGATTGGCGAGGGAGATTACTCACTCCCTCACATTAAATCTTGTTGATGACCAATCTAGCTTTAGTTTTTCGTGAACTCAAAGGCCGCGTCGAGACATTCTTTTGGCCCAACGCACGACGCAGTTGGCGTGCCATCTACAGCACGCTTAGCACAGTTTTGAATATCTGCGGATTGGACGAGATCAATTTCAGCCATAGCTTCTTTTAGATTGATAAGCCGATCAAATGTGAACAGCTCATATGAGCCAGAACTCGCTCTAGCGGCTGGCCCTTCTGAAGACATAGCAAACTGCGCCTTTTGAGTTGCTCTTGCGCGCGCAACTTCTCTAGACGTTGGCCCTTTAGCTGCGAACTCCATCCAGATATCTTTGACGATTTTCTGAACTTCCATCGTATCCGCTGGATCGCAACCACAATAGACATTAAATCGCCCAGCATCAGAATAGCTGTCAAAATAGGCATCAATTGAATAGGCAAGCCCGCGCTTTTCACGCACTTCCTGATACAAGCGAGATGCCATACCTCCACCAAATATCTCTTCAAATAATCGCGCCGCAAAGCGATCAGACGTTCTCGAATCTGGAGCAGGAAAAGACAGTACTAAATGTGCTTGTTCCGTATCGCGTTCTTGTATTTTCGCGCCATGCCCATCTTTAGGTTTACTTCGATAAGCGGCACTGCCTTGATTTAATGGCGACAACCATTTTCCAGCAATGTCGACTATGCTTGATCGATCAAAGCCACCTGCAACGGACATGACCGTGCGGTTAGCGGCATAGTTTTTATCGACAAATGCTCTGAGGTCATCGCAATCTATATCCTTGAGGCTGGCTTCAGTCCCAAGGACTGAGCGCCCTAATGCATGGTCGGGATAGGCAACGGATTGAGCCAATTCAAAGACAAGGTCTTCAGCCTGATCAGAAGCCTCACCAATTTCCTGAATAACAACGCCTTTTTCGCGCTCTAATTCATCGGCGGGCAACGTTTGATCCAGCGCCAAGCTTGAGGCGATGTCCAGCATATCGCCCGCATCATCGGAAAGACAGCGCACATAAAAACCCGTGCGTTCATAGTCCGTGGATGCATTCATAACTGCACCACGGTCTTCAACACTTTCAACTAGTTCACGCGCGCCGCGGCCACCAGCACCTTTGAACGCCATATGCTCGAGTAAATGCGCAATACCGTTATTTTCAGATGTTTCATCCCGCGCACCAGCTGCCAACCACACGCCCACACTTGCTGTTTGCACGTGAGGCATTGGATCGAGAACTAATCGCGCACCATTGGAAAATGTAATCAATTCCCGCGCATCATCATTTAAACGGTCAAGTGATTTGCTCAAGCAGTCACCCGAGATAAAGCAACCATGCGTTCTTTCACATGGCCAATATCCATTGGACCTGTTTCAAATACTTCTGGACGGGATGTAAATTCGTGCGCACGCGCAGGCAAAGGCGCATCCTGATTGATCGCGTCTTTTACGGTCTCTGGGAATTTTGCCGCGTGTGCAGTTGAAAGCACCACATCGACAACATCTTTTGCAGGGTTATGACGAGATGCGTGCAATCCAACAGCTGTATGTGGACAGACCTGCCAGCCTGTTTCATCCAGTGATTTTTGCATTTCAACATAGGTTTCAGCATCAGATACAGCGCTCGCTGTGAAACCCATACAACCTAGTGGGCCAATCGCTTTTTCTGGAAGCGCCGCGGAACCATCTTTTGCCAGTTGATCATATGCAGACTTGATAGCGGCACCATCGCGACCAGCTGCTTCAAACAATAAGCGTTCAAAGTTTGATGGCACCTGAATATCCATTGCAGGGCTTTTCGTCGGTGTCGTGTGGCCTTTTTTCAAGTCCTGACCATCTAGCAAACGCGCCATAGCATCATTTGCGTTGACTGCGACGTGACACTCAAATCCGTTTAGTAAGCCACAGCGCGCAGCCACATATCCGGCCAATGCATCGCCAAAATTACCCGATGGCACAACGAAACGTATCTTCTGATCTGCACCAAGCTGAGCTTGAGCTGTCGCAAAATATACAGATTGCGCGGCAATACGTGTCCAGTTGATTGAGTTCACACCCGACAAGTTCAGACGGCGTTTTGTTTGTTCATCCGCGAATAGTTCTTTTACGATCGCCTGGCATTGATCGAAGTCGCCCTCAAGCGCAAAATTATGGATATTGCTTGCGCCTGTTGCAGACATGAAAACACGTTGTACAGGTGAAATACGATTGTGTGGGTGAAGGATCATCACATCGACATTTTCAGCGCCAGCAAACGCAGCCGCAGCAGCTCCACCCGTGTCACCTGATGTCGCACACACAATCGTCATACGCTCACCCCGTAGACCGAGTGCATAATCATATAGCTGAGCGATAAAACGCATGGCCACATCTTTAAACGCCAGTGTTGGACCATGGTGTAATTCCATCATCCACTTGCCTTGACCAATTTGCGTCAACGGCGCGACAGACTGGTGTGAAAAAGCACCATATGCTTTAGCGGCCAAACCTTCGATCACATCATATTCGATTGTGTCGCCAGCGAACGCTTTCAATATGCGTGCTGCTGTCACATGATAAGCTTCGTCCTGCGCAGGTTTCTCAATCGTTGGAAACTCTTGAGGCGTATACAGGCCACCATCTGGTGCAAGACCAGCAAGGCTAGCTGTTACGAAATCAACGGGCTCTGCTCCGCCTCGAGTAGAAATATAGCGCATAAGATTGATCGCCTTATCTGTCGTCTATGTGTTTTTCTTGCCAAAGCGCAAACGCCCAGCTCGTATATGGAAAGCGGCATATAACACAAATAGAGCAATTGCCATCCCACACCACGTTAAAGAATAGCCGATATGTTTAGACGGAGGTGTTTGTGTCAGATCTGCAGGCAATCCATTATTGGCCAGCAAAATGATTTCGCCATTTAATGTATCACTATTTTCAGGAAACAAGGCCAGCTGCATAGGCTCCAAATCAAACCAATACCATTCATTTGTAACTGGTGAATTTGTATTGGAAAATGCCGATTTTTTCTCGCTCATCTCAGCAATGCGCAGGACATCAATCAGTTCGACATTTCCGTTATAATCTTCAAATCCCGTTTCCGCCATGAGCGGACCTTCAATACAGCTCGGTTGGGCTATTGCTGTAAATATACGCCACCCCGGACGTCCATCCGTAGATTGTCCAAAAACGCGCAGCCATTGAGCCGACACTGCATTTGAAGGTTTGATCCGCGCATTTGGACTTTGCGTTTCATCTGAACAAAAAGCTGCTTCCAGATCTACAACGCCTTGAGACGCCTGCATCTCATAGACTGCAATCAAATCCGTTTTCCAGCCGGCGCGTTGCCATTGCCATTGGCCTAGCCACAATAAGAGCGCGAGAACAATCACGCTGCAAACAGTCATTATCGGAAGAGGTTTAAAATACATTCGGGCTTAATTGCTCCGCGGAAATAGACACGAAACAATACATTTTCGATGTGCCTAGTTTTGTTGATCAGCGTGTTCTTCAAAACGCGCTTCTTCTGCTTTATTGGCCCATTGCGATGCAAAAAGCAAAGACTTTGCTGGCCTTAGAAGCCACAAGCAGAAAACAGTAATAACCGGAGGGAATATCAACAAATGAACCCAGATTGGTGGATTTACCCAAAGGTGAAACAACATACCAATCGGTACGATGACGATCATGGCTATCCACATGACAAAGAAAGCAGGACCGTCACCAGAGTCAGCGACTGTAAAGTCTGCACCGCAAGCGGCGCATTCGTCATTCATTTCTAGATAGCCACGAAATAACTGACCTTCCCCGCATTCTGGACATCTACACTGCATGCCTGCTGAAAACGGGGAAACTTTTGCCATAACGCGACTTTCTAGAACTTTGCTTAGTGGTGACCTCCGCCACCACCTAGAATGATGTGGGGTGCCACATATACAAATGCAAATAGGAACAACCAAACTACATCAACGAAGTGCCAATACCATGCGGCAAATTCGAACCCGAGATGCTTCTCTGCAGTCATATTGTTTGCCAATAGACGGAAGAGACAAACCGCTAGGAAGATCGTTCCGATAACAACGTGAGCCCCGTGGAAACCTGTCGCCATGTAGAAAGCTGATCCGTAGAGTGATCCATCAAAAGAGAAACCCGCGTGTTGATATTCAATAACCTGCAAAAAGGTAAAGAACGCACCCAAGATAACAGTTAGGAATAGACCAAGCTTCGCACCCTTATAGTCACCTTCCTGAAGCGCGTGGTGCGCCCAAGTGACTGTTGTTCCAGATAGGAGCAAGATCAATGTGTTGATCAAAGGAAGGTGGAATGGGTCAAATGTCTGAACTTGGTGACCATCGCTTTGCATTGGCGGCCAGTTAGCCCACGCAGCAAGGCTTTCATTCAACGCAACGTCAAAACCAGTCGCGCGGTATTCGTGGAAGATTACCATTTCAAAGAATGACCAGAACCATCCGACGAAGAACATAACCTCAGAAGCGATGAACAAGATCATTCCGTACTTCAAAGAAAGCTGAACGACAGGTGTGTGATCACCTTGGCGGCTCTCTTTAATTGTGTCGCCCCACCAACCGATCAAAACGATTGTGATGATCAAAAAGCCAGGGATGAGTGTCGTTAGATTGCCCTCAGGAATGCCGAATAGGCCCTTCATGTAAGCAACAGCACCAAGTGCCAATACAAATAAACCCAAAGACGCCATTACAGGCCAAGGACTTGGGTTTACGATGTGATAGTCATGCTTCATTGCGCCGGCCATAGCCATATTCCTCAAGTGTTAGTCGTGTTCTTCAATTCAATTGCTGAAAGACAGGTTCAGTATTTCGAAATCCCGTCATCCAACAGAACTGTTTGTTGATTCTTTTCAGCCTTCGTATCGTAAAACGTATACGAAAGCGTAATATCGGTGATGTCATTCAGCTGTTTTTCTGAATCCATGGATGGATCAATATAAAAAATAACTGGAAGACGTTCTTTTGCGCCCGGTTCGAAGATGCGTTCTTCAAAACAAAAGCACTCTAGCTTGTTAAAATACGGTCCGGCTTTATGTGGAGCCACATTGTAAGATGCCATCGCCGTAATTGGCTGATCCGTATCATTAGAAATTTCAAAAAAAGCCATGCCAGTTTCCCCAAGTTTAATAGGGAAAGTTCTATCAATAGCTTTAAAAGTCAGCCCTGTTTTAGGACCAGTATTCGTATCTAAGCGAACATTTACGCCACGATCCAACACAGCTTCCGGACGTTTGTCCGCGACCTGTGTCGTCCCGCCAAACCCTGTGATCTTGCAGAAAGCGTCATAGAGTGGCTTAGACGCAAACCCTAATCCCAACATTCCAACAGCGACACCAGCCACAATAGAGGCAGTCAGCGTATTGCGAGATATCGTCATTGCGCGGCCTCCTCTGTTGTTTCAGTCGGCGCAGCAATCGTCGCTGGTGCTTCTTTTAATACTTCGCCAGTTGGTGACAGTTTTGAACCATCATCAGCAAAATACTCAACAGCACTTGAAAAATTGCGAGATTCCGCAGCTTTGCTAGCGTTTTCACCAAGGCGCACCAAAGTGATTACGAAAACAAGAATTATGAACCCAAACAATGCTAGAGCGAGATAAAGGCCACGTCTTTTGCGGGCTTTTTCTTGAGCAGGCGACAATTTGAAAGTCTCTTGTGTGTTCACAGGTGCATCACTCATGACAGCCCTCCCAACACAAATGGTGTTGCGAAGTGCAAACCAAGCCCCTGTTCAACTGCCAAAACCGCAAACAAGGCAAATAGATAGACTATGGATGTTCCAAACAAACGTTTGGCGTGAACAAGATCCGCTTCTCCAACATCCCCGTCATCACCTGCTTTTGAAAGAAAAACCTGCACAGCACCATAGAGGAACCAAGCACCTAATCCGAAAGCTGCGACAAGGTAGATATATCCACTAAGACCAGTAAGGACAGGAGCCATTCCCAATGGCAGCAACAATATTGAATACAGCAGAATCTGAAGACGCGTGTTTTTTGCACCATGCGTCACCGGCAACATAGGTACACCAGCTTTGCCATATTCCTTACTTGTCCATAGCGACAAGGCCCAGAAATGAGGTGGCGTCCAAATAAAGATAATCGCGAATAAAATCCATGCATTCAGCGGTGCTTCACCTGTTGCCGCTGCCCAGCCAATCATAGGCGGAAACGCACCTGCCGCGCCACCAATGACGATGTTCTGAGATGTCGAGCGCTTAAGCCAGACAGTATAAACAACGGCATAAAAGAAGATAGAAAAGGCTAGTATTCCAGCGGCCAACGGATTTGACGCCAAGGCCATCATTGTCACCGAGATAAATGACATAAGTATGCCAAGCCCTAGAGCTTCATCTCGTGCAATCAAACCTGAAGGAATAGGACGAACTGCGGTTCTTTTCATCACAGCATCAATGTCGTGATCATACCACATATTCAATGCGCCAGCAGCACCAGACGCCAAAGCGACTGCTAAAACAGCGGTTCCAGCCATAACCCAATTCATAGAACCAGGCGCAGCGATAAGCCCTGCAAATGCAGTGAACACAACAAGCATCATGACGCGCGGCTTCATCAGCTGCACGTAATCACCAAAACTGGCAATGCGTGTGTCGTCTTCAAGAGTGTTGGCTAAATCGCTCATCGTCTCAATCTAATAGGCCAAGCGCTCCCCTGCTCACAACATAAGTTGAATCACAGAAGAGCGGTTGAAGTTCCAAGGGCAGACCGAATGAACAAAGTCAGGCCGGTCTGCATTTTGATTTTAGTGTCCGCCTTCATTCTTTACCACTGGCAGTTCGTTGAACTGGTGGAAAGGAGGAGGCGAAGACAATGTCCATTCAAGTGTAGTTGCATACTCACCCCAAGGGTTTGCTTGAGCTTTCTTGCGAGCGATCATTGAAAGGATCAAACCAGCAAAGAATGCAATCATCGCAACGACTGTGACCATGTATCCGATAGTTGAAATCTTGTTCCAGAACGCAAATGCATCAGGGTAATCAACATAACGACGCGGCATGCCGTTTAGACCCAAGAAGTGTTGTGGGAAGAAGATCATGTTCGTACCGATGAACATCAACCAGAAATGCAGACCTGCAAGGAATGAGTTGTACTTGATACCGAACATTTTTTCGAACCAGTAATACCAACCAGCGAACAGCGTAAACACAGCACCTAGTGACAACACGTAGTGGAAGTGAGCAACCACATAATATGTGTCGTGAAGCATGTGATCGACACCAGCATTCGCCAACATCACACCTGTCACACCACCAACGGTGAACAAGAAGATAAATCCGATCGCCCAAAGCATTGGAACCGTGAAAGTGATCGATCCACCCCACATTGTTGCAATCCAAGAGAAGATCTTCACACCTGTCGGCACGGCAATAACCATTGTCGCAGCAACGAAGTATGCTTTCAGCTCAACGCCCATACCAACTGTGTACATGTGGTGAGCCCACACGATGAAGCCGATAAAACCAATCGCAGCCATCGCATAAGCCATCGCAAGGTAACCAAATACTGGTTTCTTTGAGAATGTAGATACGATGTGAGAAATGATACCAAATCCAGGAAGGATCATGATGTACACTTCTGGGTGACCAAAGAACCAGAACAAGTGCTGGAACATAATCGGGTCACCACCACCAGCAGGATCAAAGAACTGAGACCCGAAGTTACGGTCTGTCAGTAGCATTGTTAGTGCAGCAGCAAGAACAGGTAGAGCAAGGACTAGGAGGAATGCAGTGATCAACAATGACCAAGCGAACAACGGCATTTTGTGAATTGTCATTCCCGGTGCACGCATGTTCAAAATTGTCACGATGAAGTTCACCGCACCCAAAATTGAAGAAATACCTGCAATGTGAAGAGACAAGATCAACAAGTCCATTGAAGAACCTGGGTGACCCATTGTTGAAAGCGGAGGATATAGAACCCAACCACCACCGAAACCTTTAGAAGATTCGCTTACACCCGGTACAAACATTGAGATCAATGCAAGCGCGAATGAGAATGGCATCAACCAGAATGAGATGTTGTTCATACGTGGCATCGCCATATCTGGCGCACCAATCATGATCGGCACAAAAAAGTTACCAAAACCACCGATAAGCGCAGGCATAACCATGAAGAAAATCATAGTCAGACCGTGCATCGTCGTCACAACGTTGTAATTGTGCTGATCACCCCAAGAACCTTCTAGGCCAGTAAAGTACTGAACACCTGGTTCCATAAGCTCAATACGGATCATGCCTGAGAGGCCAAATCCGATTATTCCGGCAAACATAGCAAAGACAAGGTACATAAGACCGATATCTTTGTGGTTTGTTGAAAACAACCAACGTGCTGGAGACCAGACACTTGGTGCACCCGTGTGATCACCATCATGGTGGTCTGCCACGGCTTCTCTTTTGATCGTCGGTTCCGTCGTCATGGGACCTTCGCTCCTTCTTAAACTTTATTGAGCCGAGGCCACGCGTACAGGCGCAGCTGGACGTGGGAAGACTTCGTTGATGTAAGCTGTTGCAGCGTCGATATCATCATACGCTAGCGCCAACCATTTATCGTATTGTTCTTGAGGTACAATGCGCATTTCAATCGGCATGAATGAGTGGTCACGACCACAAAGTTCAGAACACTGACCGTAATAAACGCCCTGTTTTTCTGTTTTAAACCAAAGCTGGTTCAAACGACCTGGTACCGCATCTGTTTTCAAGCGGAATGCAGGCATTGCCCAAGCGTGAATAACATCTGATGCAGCAAGGTTCATACGAATATATTTACCTTGAGGAAGAACAAGCGGGTTATCCGTAGAAAGATTACGACGTGCGCCAGCGACTGAAGGAATATCTTCGTCAGCAATCATGCGTGCATCAAATTCAACCGCTTCGATTTCGCCATCAGCGTTTTCAAAGTCGATGAAGTAAGACCAGTACCATTGGCGGCCATATGTTTTAATTGTGATCCAGTCTTCAGGAGCAATCGCTGCATATTCACCATTCTCGAGTTTCTTTTCCGTTGGCTCAACATCTTGGGCGAACAAAAGCGGGAATGAAAGAATAGCAATCGCAAACAGTATGAGAACTGGCGCGATCGTCCAGATAACCTCAATTGCTGTATTGTGAGAAAACTTTGCCGGAACCGGATTTGCTTTCGCATTATATTTAACAACAACAACACCCAACAATATCGTCACGAAAATCGTAATCGCCGTGATGATCACCATCACGTAATTGTGGAAAAACGTCACTTGGTCAGCGACTTCAGATGCCGAAGGCTGCAGCCCAATCGCATACGGTGTTGGTTCGTTGGCAAACGCAGTACCTGCGCCAACCATAAGAGCGCCCGCTAAAGCAGCGCCTAGTTTTAATCCGTGCAAACGCATAGCTTTGCGCGTCTCCCTCAAATTCTTCAGGCAGGAAGGACACAATATCCAACCCGCAATACAGTCAGGACCCATTAAATTGCGAATAATTATCAACACGCATGCCAAAACATCATAAGCAATTCACATAATTTTACTCTCGCTAACATGACCCCTTAGGCTTTGAAAAGTCGGCTTAAGGGTAAAGCGACAGAATTTGGCCACTTTTATCCTTCCATCCCCCGTAAAAGCAATAATAAAGGGGTTATTTTAGCCCTGAGGCTTATTGCCGCGCCGAATAAGAAAGCGACCAATAGGCCTCGAAATTTGATTCGAAAACTCAATATTCGAATATTGATGCACCTAAAAGCAGATGAATCAGTTGGCCAAGGCGAACAACTCTATTGAATGTTGAAGCAGACCACCTTAACACTTAAATTAACCGAGAATAATCTATTTGAGTCATGCCTTATCAAAAAGTGTGGCTCCAATTCATCCGAATGGACATCCCTTTTATGACAGACCTTTATGATCGTTCAGCCGCTTCCAAAATCTTAGACGACGCATTACATGGCGCTGACGATGGTGAGCTTTATGTGGAAACCACACGATCAGAAAGCTTTGTCTTCGACGATGGCAGATTAAAATCAGCCGCCTTTGACACTGGAAAAGGTTTTGGTCTTCGCGTTGTGTCAGGTGAAACAACTGGATTTGCACACGCAAGCGAACTGACCGAACCTGCATTTCGCCGCGCTGCCGAAGCAGCATCTGCTGCCAAGCAAGGCCGCCAAGGTATTATGGCTGCACCGCCAGCCCCAGTAAATTCTAGACTATATGCAGATGTTGACCCAACTGCTGCACCTGATTTTAGCGCAAAAACAAACCTACTTGCCGAAATCGACACATGGTGCCGTGAAAAAGACCCACGCGTTGTGCAAGTCTCAGTTTCACTCGCGGGCTCCCGCGCGGAAGTTGAAATCATGCGTGAAGGCGGTGCTCTTGTCTCCGAAGCCCGCCCTCTTGTTCGTCTAAACGTCTCAGTCACGATGGAACAAGATGGACGCCGTGAAACAGGTGGTGCGGGTGCGGGTGGCCGCGCAGCATATCATGAGTGGATACAGCCTGCGCGTTGGAAAGCACTTGCTGAGCGCGCAATGAAGAAAGCTTCTGTAAATCTTGAATCTATTCCTGCCCCAGCGGGTGAAATGCCTGTTGTTCTGGGACCCGGCTGGCCAGCTGTTCTTCTTCATGAAGCGGTTGGACATGGTCTTGAAGGTGACTTTAACCGCAAAGGCACATCAATTTACTCTGGCCAAATTGGTGAACGGGTCGCGGCAAAAGGCGTCACTGTTATCGATGATGGAACGATGCAGGATCGTCGTGGCTCCCTCTCCTTTGATGATGAAGGTACGCAAACACAACGCACAGTTCTGATCGAAGATGGCATATTAAAAGGCTATATGCAGGACCGTATGAATGCGCGCTTGATGGGCGTAGACGCAACAGGTAATGGCCGTCGCGAAAGCTATGCATGTTCTCCAATGCCGCGCATGACGAACACTTTCATGACAGGAGCAGATCACGACCCTGAAGAAATGATAAAGTCAGTGAAGAATGGTATCTGGGCAGTTGATTTTGGTGGCGGCCAAGTCGACATCACAAATGGTCAATTCGTCTTCCAATGTACAGAAGCCTATAGGATTGAAGATGGTAAGGTCGGTGCGCCAGTTAAAAACGCAACTCTGATCGGACATGGCCCAACAGTGCTTCAGCAAGTATCAATGATTGGAAATGACTTTGCACTCGATGATGGCGTCGGAACCTGTGGGAAAGCCGGCCAATCAGTACCAGTTGGCGTAGGTCAGCCAAGCTTGAAAATTGACGCGATCACAGTTGGTGGTGCCGGCTAACCAACTTGAGATAAAACATAAAACATGAAATGGCGGCTCCAATATCGGGGCCGCCATTTTCATATTAGATATGAAAATCTACTTATCCAATTCAGCCAATTGGCTTTCTTCTTTCTCGCGCATCCATTTTTTCACAATAGGAGCCATTGCCAACATGGCGATACCTATGCCCATGCCGATGAAGGCTAATTTTGTGTAGACAGCAGCATATGTTTCTTTTGCGGCTACAGCATCAACCATCTGGCCACCAATCGTTTCAACGCCAGCCATAGATGCAATGACACCCGCCAACGTGTTTGAAAGTCCCGTATATAAAAACCAGATGCTCATACCGAGAGCCGCCGCAAATTTAGGAGCCATTTTCGTTGTCGCGGACAAGCCAACTGGTGACAGGAATAATTCTCCCATAGTGTGCACCCAATAGATCAGGAAGATAAACATTGCACCCGTCAAAGCCCCCGGTCCGGTGAGCTGCATTCCAGTCACAAGCACCAAAAACCCTAAAGCAACCAGAAAGACCGCAATCGCAAACTTTACGGGCGTAGACGGTTCCATTTTTCGTTTCGCCAGCGCGACCCACATCCAAGCGATAAGTGGCGCGAATAAAATTATGTACCCAGCGTTTAAAGATTGAAAAACAGGCGCTGGGACATTCAAACCAAATATAGTGCGATCAACCAATCGATCCGTGAAAAGGTTCAACGAAGATGATGCTTGTTCAAACAAAGACCAATACGGAATTTGCGCCAATGCAAAATACATTAATGCTAGCATTCCACTGCGTTCGCCGCCTTCAAGCTTCTTAAAGGCGTAAACAAGCAATGCGATGAAGGTTACAACTCCGATTATGCCCAATAGCGGCGCTGCCAATTCGGCATGTTTGATCAACCAGATTGCAAAAACGACAACTGCGACTGCTCCTAAATAACATGCCCATTCTACATTTATTGGTCCAAAAACTTTTTCTTTAAGTTTGGTTTCCGATGGTGCTTCGCCAGAATTCCCCAACCAGCCCTGAAAACGGACAAAGGTTATCAAGCCAAGCAGCATTCCAATACCAGCCAGCCCAAACCCGTATTTCCAGCCATACACATAGCCTAAAATACCACACGCAGTGGGTGCCAGAAATGCCCCTATGTTAATTCCCATATAGAATATGGTGAAGCCTGCATCTCGCCTTGCATCACCGACTTTATAAAGCTCACCAACAATTGCAGAAATATTCGGCTTTAAGAAAGCAACCCCTGCAATAATGATCGCCAAGGAGAGATAGAGAATATTTACATACATCTCTTCTTGAATGACGTTCAGAGTATAATCGCCTTTGGAAATTGAAGCCGGCAACCCAACTGCGATAGGCTCCTCAACCACCATAATGTCTCCACCCTCAGCGTAAGACAATGGTGATCGGCCTGCATCAGAGACCACATAAGGGACAGTTTCATCTCCACGCCCGTCGAGTAATAACTCATACTCCGCGCCCTCATAAGTCATAATCTGCTTGGAGCCATCACCTTCGAACGCCATGCCAAAGTGACCAATCGTAAGCAGTACAGCGCCGAAAATTATGGACTTTCGTTGACCTAAATACCGGTCAGCCAGAATACCGCCGACAATCCCCATGACATACACAAGCGATATATATGCTCCAAAAATCATGGATGACTTTTGATCGGAAAATAGGAAGTGCTGCGTCAAATAGAAAATGAGCAGCGCTTTCATTCCATAATAGGAAAACCGCTCCCACAACTCAGCAAAAAATAGGACAACTAGCCCTCTTGGGTGCCCCAATATTGTTTTTTCACTTGAATGCTCTTCAACTAATTCTGACATGCCAGCCCCACGCTTAACTTCAAGCAGCAAGACAATCATGGAATGTTTGGATGCTCAATATTCAACATGATAATATTTAATATCGTCGGGTGTTTCACGAAGTCAGGAACCAATCATCGCGGGTAGTCGCTTGCCCCGTCGTTGAAGGTTATCCTTCGGCACAATCTGAAATATATAAAAAATGTGGTACAATCCTCCAAAATATAAAAAAGAACGGAGGAATTCATGAAGTTATTTCATCTGGCAGGGCGAGCGCTTATTATTCCACTAATGTTATTCTCATTGGGAACCAGTGCGTTTGCAGCCAAAAAAGAAAAACAAACTGAAACAGTCATTCCTTTGGAAAAATCAGAAGACGGACTCTTTACGCTTAGAATCAACGTCAATGAGCGAGACAATATTCCGGTAATTCTTGATACGGCAGCTGGCATGTCCGCCTTGAACAGATCATCTATATCCAAGCTCGGACTAACAAAATTCGGAACGGGTCGTCTTGTTCACGGCCTAATAGGCAAGGAAATATCTGACACAGTGAAAGTCGATCTTTTTTCGGCAGGCGCTCTGGAACAATCTGGTCCGGTTTTAGTCATTGATGATCCCGACGCTATCGCCGACAAAAATGTCGAAGGCCTTATAGGTATGGACCTTTTAGCGTCGAATGCTGATGAGCACAGATATTTATTGTTGAACTTTTTTGATCAGAATATCGTGACAGCTAACTCACTTGGAGCCTTTGGCAAACGCCAACAGTTTAGAGGGATGAAATGGACAAAGCTAAAGCATCTGGATGATGATTTTAATTTCCTCTCCTTTCCGGTCAAAGTGTCAGGCATTAGCGCCACAGCTATAATCGATACCGGTATAAAATTCACAGTGATCAATCAGCCTCTAGCCGACAAACTTCAAAGAAGAGGCAGAATGATTGAAAATCACATCTACACAGATATCAATGGCGAACAAGAAACCATGCGCCATCTTATAATTGGTAAAGTCAGGAACAATCAAATTTGGTGGGGACGCGCCAGAGCTCTCATTTTTGATCCACCGGCAATTGAACGGCTTGGACTAGCAGAAGAACCTTCCGTCCTGCTCGGGCTAAATTACCTATATAACCTTGCTTTGGTTATAGATCGCAAAACTCAAAAAATAGCTTTCATGTCAGATGCAGAACTCACCCAACCCACTCATACTTGCTCTGCATCACGCCTCTCTTGCTTTGGAAGCTCGACTTACACTTATCGTCAATAAGCGTAGTCTTTGAATGCGTGGGACAAGTCCTTGTTCCACTCTCCGTGATATTTTTTGAGCATTGTTTGAGCTGAATTTTCGCCAGTCTCAGCGATGTGATCCAAATTGGTAAGGAACCCAGTCTCATCATCGCCGGATGTTGAGAGCCTTGCACGACGCTTCAAGCCAGCACGAGACAATGCCAAGACCTCTTTTGCGATATCCTGCAATGTCTGTTCGCGTATAGGAGCCGCTAGCCCCATTACAGGTGCACATCTTCGCAAGCTCTCTCTCTCGGCATCTGACCACCCTTTTACCAATTCCCATGCATCATTAAGGCTTTGCGAGTCGTACAGTAATCCAACCCAGAACGCTGGGAGCGCACATATTTGCCCCCAAGGTCCGGAATCTGCGCCGCGCATTTCAAGGAACTGTTTCAGACGCACTTCTGGGAATAAGGTCGACATATGATCATCAAAATCATCCATTGTCGGTTTATCACCTGGCACAACATCTAGTTTGCCATCCAAAAAGTCTCTGAATGATTTGCCCGAAGCATCTAGATACTCACCATTACGGCGTACAAAATACATAGGTGTATCAAGAACATAATCTACGTATTGCTCAAACCCGAAGCCTTCTTCAAAAGCAAACGGCATCATACCAGTACGATCGGGGTCAGTATCGGTCCATACATGCGCACGATAGGATTGAAAACCATTTGTGCGACCTTCAGCAAAAGGAGAGTTCGCAAATAAAGCCGTTGCCAATGGTTGAAGCGCTAATGAGACACGCATTTTTTTGACCATGTCCGCCTCAGACGAATAGTCGAGGTTTGTCTGGACTGTACAGGATCGAAACATCATTTGACGCCCCAGTCGGCCCACACGGTTCATGTAGTCGCGCATGATTTTATAACGCCCTTTGGGCATCATAGGGGTATCCTGAAGGGACCAGACCGGAGAGAAACCAAGCCCGAGAAACGCAACCCCAATCTCGTCTGCAATTTCACGCACTTCTTTTAAATGATCGCCTACTTCATTGCATGTGTGGTGAATATGCTCGAGCGGTGCACCTGACAATTCAAACTGACCGCCGGGCTCAAGGCTAACCGAAGCACCATTTTTTTTCAGACCAATAATTCGACCATCTTCTTCAATCGTCTCCCACTGGAAACGGTCACGTAAGCCTTCCAGCATAGCGCGAACTGAAGACTTTCCTTCATATGGAACAGGTTGATTGCCGTCTTTTAGAAAACCGAACTTTTCGTGCTCGGTTCCAATACGCCAATCTTCTTGGGGCTTACAACCAGCTGCAATGTGCTCGATCAATTCTGATTTGGATTCAATTCTAGGCGCATTCGCGTCAATCGATTTAGTTGGCGTAGACATAAAAAGCGCCCCTGCTGAATTCACCACATTTTTTGTGGCTTAAAATATAGAAGTTCAATGGAAATAAGAAGCCAATTGCTATTCGCCAAGTCCTATTTCTTTAAATAGTAAAGAATCTCATTCTGTTAGTTCGAAAAACTCTAATTCGCAAATGTGCACCTCGCCAATTATAGCGTGCATAATTACGGGCTATGATGCGCGCCAATCGCCGCGAACAGATTGCCATATCGTCAATGCTGAAACCACAGCAGTCTCCGCTCTCAGAATGCGAGGCCCCAAAGTTACCGGAACAACATATTCCTGTTTTCTGAGATATTCGCGCTCTTCAGGCGCAAACCCACCTTCAGGACCAATGAGAACTGCTGCAAGCCCATCTTCTAGCCCCGATATAGCTTCAACCATCGGCTTTGCACGGCCCTTTTCGCCGCCCCAGTTTTCATCGGGGTTATCGCCGGCCTCATCACAAAAGATTAACCGACGCTCTGGGTCCCATTTGCCCAGCACTTCCAGCAATTGTGCGGTTTCTTCGACAAGTGGAATATCCAAACGCTCAGTCTGCTCTGCCGCTTCTTCAACAATTTTTTCAAGACGGGAGACACGCACAGTTTTGGTTTGAGTGCGTTTTGTAATAACGGGTTGAATAACAGTTGCGCCAAGCTCTGTTGCTTTTTCTACAACAAAATCAGTGCAAGTTTTCTTCAATGGCGCAAACAATAACTGCAAATCGCCTATATCCCCCTGAGGAAACAGGCATTCCTCCAATCGTAAAAAACCAGCGGACCGCATTGCCTCGGTGACAATTGCATTCCATTCGCCATGACGACCATTAAAGACCCGAACGACGTCGCCCTTGCTCAAACGCAAGACACGGAAAAGGTAATTGGCCTGTTCAGAGGTCAATGCGAGAGGTGCGCCAATAGCTAGGTCAGACTTGACGAATATACGTGGTATCGTGCTCATGGGTTCCGTTTATGGGCAAATTCGGTAAAAGGCTCAACACGCATATAGAAAAGACGTGTAATAAAATGAATAAACGACACCCAAAATTCTTACTCATTGTTCCAATAAGCCTATTATTGGTCGCTTGTGACAACAAGGTTGATAGCTGTTTAGAAGCCCAAGGCGGCTTTGATTATGAACTTAAAGAATGTCGTTGCTATTCAGACAACGCGTCAAAAGTATGTGATGTATATGTTGAGCGCCCCGCAACAGAAGAAGCATCCGAATAATGACAGATTCTTCCCCTCAGATACCAAAGGATGCAGCCCCCAAATCATGGGTCGATAAAGTCCCAAACTGGGCTGAGCCTTATTGTCGGCTCTCACGGTATGATCGCCCTGTTGGAATTTGGCTCTTGGCTTTACCGGGATGGATCGCAATTGCATTCGCCCGCCTCAATCAAATACCCGTTTGGAGTGACCTCCAGCTAGCTGCGCTTATTTTGATCGGCGCCATAGCGATGCGCGGCGCAGGTTGCACGTATAATGATATTCTAGACAAAGACTTTGACGCCAAAGTAGAGCGAACAGCTGGACGCCCTATTCCTGCGGGACGTGTCAGTGTCAAAAAAGCTTGGGTTTGGACATTCATCCAATGCCTCGTTGGATTAGCTGTCTTACTTATACTGCCTCACAATGCGCAAATGATATCATTGGTATCGATTCCACTTGTCGCGGCCTACCCACTGATGAAACGCATCACATGGTGGCCGCAAGTCTGGTTGGGACTAACATTTAACTGGGCGGTACTTGTCGCAATCGCTGCTTTAAACATGCATGTCCGCACACCTGATATTATTTTGTATTTGGGATTCGTTTTCTGGACGCTTGGATACGACACCATATATGCGCTTCAAGATATCGAGGATGATGCCATGATCGGCGTTAAATCAACGGCTCGTCGATTTGGTAGCAAAGTCAAATTCGCCGTATTCTCGATATACTCGATCTCTATCGCACTCATCGCAGCCGCATGTCTTTTAAAACAAGCACCTATCGGTCTGTTCGGAGTTGTAATTTTTGGTGGTCATTTATTCATACAAGCGCTAAAGACATCGCGAGACAGTGGCGACTCGGCATTGATATTGTTCAAATCCAACAGAGATGCAGCATTCTTGCTGTTTGCTGGATTTCTCTTATCGGCAATTTTGGCGCTCTAACTGACAAAGAACAAAACTTCTACAGAATGTAGATTAAAGGGACTGGGAAAATGGCGAAACAAAATTCAAAGAACGCATTTAGCGATCAAAGTCTGGCCATAACAATTGCAATTTCAACTGCTCTAATCACAACGCTATTTTCTGTGGCCGGTGGTGTTGGTAGCCACCAAAGTGTTGAGCACCAAAAGGTTGAAGCACCAGCTATTCCTGAAACCGAAAAAGCTCCACCCGAAGAAGCTCCGCTACAAGATGCTAAAGTTACTGATATTGATCAGGTAAATGAAGCGGATCAAACCGCCGAAGCCACGACCAAACAACTAGAAACAGCGTCCACAAAGCCCGTTGCTCCAGTTGCAGAAATTGAAGAAATCGCTCCACGTCCAGGTGCGAACCGTGTTGCTGAAAACATGCGTTTGGAATTGCCAGAGCTATCATTTGAAGCACGTTTTCCAGCCGGCAGCAGCGACGAAAAAGCTTACGCCGAAACAATGACAAAAATCGGCAAATACCGTGAACGCTTGAAGCAGGAAGCGACCGATTCCAAAGTTGAAACAGAAAAGAACGGCGTCCCTTTCAACGCTTGGGATATCGATATTCTCTATAGCGAACTGCAAAGAAGCGGAAATATCGTATCTGCGATGGGCC
This sequence comes from uncultured Hyphomonadaceae bacterium, assembly GCA_964352025.1. GTDB lineage: Bacteria > Pseudomonadota > Alphaproteobacteria > Caulobacterales > Hyphomonadaceae > Hirschia. The sequence goes on along the minus strand of CAYGPZ010000013.1, from coordinate 25,773 downwards.
GCGAATACAGCTATACCGGTGGTGCGCACCCAAACCTAAATTGGGAAGGCATAATTGCAGAGTTGGATTCTGGAGAACACATAGAGCTTTACGACCTCTTTAACCCGCGCAAAGGGTTTTCACCTGCGCTTACAATTGCGGCATGTGAAGAAATTAAATCCGCCAAAATAGCGCGCATCGGCGAAGCAGTCATAGATGGCGATGCCATAGATTGTGCATCCCCAGCTACGAAAGACCTGATATTTCAGGCTGAGGCTGCACTCACTTCATCAACCGATATCAATAGATTTGGTGGCATAATGCTGATGTTCGCTCCATACGATTTGGGCCCTTATGTTGAAGGTCCATATACGATTACTATTGATCAAGTCGTGTTCTTTCAGGATTTGCGTCCCGAATATCAGGCCCTATTTGGCGGTAAAGCAAAACGCCCTCTGACAGACTGATGGCTGGCTGATAAACATCGATCACAATCAATTGTATGGCACTTTATCCAAAGTTTTGGCATTCTGGCCCCATGAAACAAGCAGATAAAAAACCAAACTACTGGCTGACACGGCGTAACGCATTCGCTTTCATTGGTGGCGGTGCAGCTGTTGCAAGTGGTCTATTCGTGGCAAATGGACTTGAAAAAGACAGCCCAGAAGAAACAATGCCGACTGGGCAATCTTCAAATGGCGCACCTATAACAGCTCCTGGATTTAGCGAAAAATCTAGTTCTGAATGGGCTAAGCTGACTAAAGCTGACTGGCGAGAACGCCTGAGCGATAGCGCCTATTTCATTCTGCGTGAAGAAGACACTGAACGTCCTTTTACAAGCGCATTAAATGACGAAAAACGAGATGGCTGGTTTGCTTGTGCAGGCTGTGGTCAGGTCTTGTTTTCATCAGACCAAAAATATAATTCGGGCACAGGCTGGCCAAGCTTCTTTGATGCCATTGAAGGTCGTCTGAACACAAAACCGGACCGCAAATTATTCTACACACGTACTGAATATCATTGCTCACGCTGTGGCGGTCACCAAGGCCATGTTTTTGATGACGGTCCTGTACCTACTGGTAAGAGATGGTGTAATAATGGTGACGCTTTGGTTTTCGTGCCTAGCGAAGATCTGGAAGCTTAACCCAGATTACTCGACAGCACATAGAAACGGGTCGTTGGAGACTTCATGACCCGCTTCACATCCTATTTGTGTGAGACTGCCAACTTCTTCACCTAGCCACTGGCTACGCGCTTCATATTCTTGAAGAGATGTCACATTGTTTGGAGGATTGCTGACCCAATCAGGAACCTCCAATGGAATACATGTTTCCATAGGCTTTTCATTGGCAAGGCATAGTGAGTCCCGCAAGGCGAGCATGTCCCTCACACCAGATCGCAACGCCAAATCTATGCGCAATAAATCATCCTCCACTAATTCGGGATGCTTCAATTTCATGGCTGCATTGGCATTGTCGATCATAACGGTCCAACGCTCAGCATCAATCGCGACAGTCAGCGGATCAAGGCTATTTCTTAAACCAACAGCACGCACCGTTTCTGGGCCTCGAGCTTTATCCTCAAGCCCGGTTTTGACAATTTTCAAATCACATGCACATAGCAGTAGAGAGCATGTAATGATTAAACTCGACACCGAAATCAGCTTCATACCTAATCCTCTCTTGGAATTAGAAATTTCTATGATTACAAGTAGTTCAAAATACGCTTAGCAAAACACTCACGGACAAAGGCTTTCCTATCACAGTGTTTAGTCATTTCTTTATCTGGACATAAATCCAGAAAAGCCCCACCCGATCTGCCATTTTATGGTTACTATCAAACGCTGATATAGAAAATTTGTCTATCCCAAGGACCAACAAACATGACAATTAATTTAGATATAGTTTCAGACGTCGTTTGCCCATGGTGCTGGTTGGGACTGCGCCGTATTCAATCAGCGGTCAGTGAATTTGGCGCTGAAAAAGTTGAAATACGTATGCGTCCGTTTCAGCTAGATGCAGATGTTCCTGCCGAAGGTGTTGATTACAAAGACTATATGCAACAAAAATTTGGTGACACATCCAAAGACAATAAATGGGTGCAAATGCGTGCACATTTAGAAGCTGCTGGCGAAGCAGAACATATTCCATTCCGTTTTGAAGGCATTCCAAAACGCGTAAACACATTTAATGCACACCGCATTATTCGATGGGCACAAGGTCAAAGCAAAGACGGACAATCACTTGGACCTAAAGCAGCAGAAGCTCTTTTTCACGCATATTTCAAACGTCACAAAGATATCAATGATCCACAAGTCCTTCTGAGCATTGCAGAGCAAGTCGGTCTTATTCCTGATATTATCGAGAAACTTCTAAATGAAGACGCAGACGTAAAAGAGCTAAAAGAAGAAGAAGCCTTCTTCCGCAACCTTGGTGTATCTGGCGTTCCAACTTATATCGCGAACGGAAAATACGCCATTCAAGGTGCACAAGAGGTTGCTTCTCTCGTCACATTTCTCGAGCAAGTCGAAGCTGGACCAAACATTCCTGACGAAGAAAACTAGGAAGACAGTTGAAGTTTGACTAGATCCGCATAAGCAGCGTTTTTCTGCATAAGCGTATCATGATCGCCTTCTTCGACGACGTGCCCTTTATCCAATACAAAAATCTTGTCGGCTGACCTTACAGTCGACAAGCGGTGTGCAATAATAAGTGTTGTGCGCCCTTTGGATAATGCCTCAAGCGCAGTTTGAACCTTGGCTTCAGAAGCTGCATCCAGTGCACTTGTAGCCTCATCAAGCAATAAAATCGGGGCGTCTCTTAGGATGGCTCGGGCAATAGCGATGCGTTGTCTCTGGCCGCCGGATAAGTTGCGACCACCTTCTCCAGCTTGTGTGTCCAGACCATCTGGCAACTCATGAACAAAGTCACATGCCGCCGCTTCCATAGCAGCAATAATTTCTTCTTCCGATGCATCCATCCGACCAAGAGCGATGTTTTTGCGCAATGTGTCATCGAATAAAAAAGCATCCTGAGAAACCAATGACATGTGAGAGCGCAAATTTTTTCGCTCAAGGTGACGAATATCGACATTGTCGAGTAAAACTTGCCCTGCTTCAACGTCGAATAGACGCAAAGCCATATTGAACACAGTTGATTTACCAGCACCAGATGGACCAACTAGAGCGATCGTCTGCCCAGTTTCTGCTACAAAAGTTAGATCATTGAGAACCTGTTGTTCTCCATAGTAAAACGAAACATTTTCAAATGCTAACTTACCAGAGACTGTTTCAAGTTTCTTGGCATCAGGCTTATCTGCAACTTCATCAGGCGCATCCAGAACGGCATAAATCCGATCAAGCGCTGCCAATCCTTCATTTGCGACGGAGTTTAGTGTTCCCAGCGCCCGCACCTCAGGAGAGGCAGCACCAATGGCAGCGATAAAACCACCAAAATCACCAACAGTGGCTTCACCATTCATAATGCGCCAACCTGTAAAGGCAAAAACACCTGCAAGTGCAGCTCCGCCCACGATTTCTAGCAATGGATCTACCAGCGCTTTGGAACGTAGCACCTTGAGGTACAAACGCGCGCGCTCGAGAAAGCCAGCATTCGCACGTGCTTTTTGATAGTCTTCAAGATTAAAAGCTTTGGATGTCCGCCCGCCCTGAAAGCCCTCATTTAGCAATGCGGTCATCTCACCCGTTTGATGCTGGGCAGCCTTTGATATTTTTCTTAAGCGGTTCCCAATCTGCACAACCGGTGCAAAGGCAATCGGGTAGACAACCAATACCATCAGTGCCAATGCCCAGTCATACCAAAACATGGTCGCAACACAGGCAATGACTGTTAAAACACCCTTTATAAGATTGGTTGCAACGCGCAGAGAAGCTTCGCGTACCAGATTCATATCATTGATAAATTGGGATACGAATTCACCCGATGCCGCCGCCGTCAGACGTTTATAATCACCTTCAATCAAGCGACTAAATAAAGCATCCTGTACGCTCACAAGGCCTTTTTGTACGGCAGAATTATTCAGTATTGTCTGAATGTACAAAGAAATGGACCGGATTGTTGCAAACCCGATAACAGCACATGGCAATATCCAAATCATTTTGTTTGATGGAATGGAAACATCCAGAAACGGAATTTTCACGCCACTCTGGCCATGCTCAGTCGCGCTTAGCCAGTCGAGGCCTGTTTTAACCATCAACCCATAGCTTGCGACAGCAAGCGCTGTAATCGCAGAGAAGATTGCCCCCAACGCAAACAAGCGCCAATGCTCTGCCATCCAATCTGAGGCAAAGCGGCGCAATAATTTTTTATCAGGTTTTGCCATAACACGGCCCTTACAAAAATTGGGCCGAATATCCTATACGTCGTGAGAATGACCTGTTTCTGGGTCAAGCAAACGGTGAGCGTGCAGAATGAAAAAACGCATCTCCGCATTATCAACAGTACGTTGAGCCGCCGCCTTCCATGCATTATAGGCATCTTCATGCGAACCAAATGCACCTACAAATTCTACTTTTTTCAGGTCTTCAAACTCAATGCCTGTTACATCCTTGAGTTCTCCACCAATAACCAAGTGAAGCAATTGTGTACTAGACTGTGGGGCTTGTGTGTTCATGGGATCCAACTTCGTTTTTGCATGTATGCCAGAATTTTTATTGAATGAGCCGACTGCCGGTTCCTTGGGATCGGGAATAGAAGCGACTCGCACTTTATCTAATAGCAATGGATGTAAATTTTTGCCAGATGCAACGACACTGCGTTGAACTGGTATGCGACCATTAAAGACATATTCGCGCCCTTTATGATCAGTACATTGTCCACCTGCCTCTTTTAATATCAATGACGCTGCTGCCAAATCCCAATCACATTTATTTCCTAATGCGATCGCAGCATCCCATTTTCCGCTTGCGACAAGAGCGATGCGATAAGCCACTGCATTCGGGATCGGGTCAGCCAGTTCCATATCTGGCCAATCAGGCATGACCTCATTTGACTTAAACTGAGCCGGATGACCAATCATTTTACAGTTTTCAATACCGTCTGTTGCTGAAGCTGAAATAGCCTCGCCGTTCAGACGTGCACCGCCGTCTTTGGTCGCTTCGAACATTTCATCTGTTGAAGGATTAAAAACTACACCCGCGACTGGTTCATCACTATATAGCAAAGCAATGGACACACAGAAAAAGGGTTGGCGCGCGATAAACGCTTTAGTGCCATCAATGGGATCGACGACAAAAACACGGCTTACATCCCTGTTTTCAGCATCATCTTTTGTTTCTTCTGATAACCAACCATATGTTTGGCGCTCGGATAATAACCTCAAAGCAATCCGGTCATTTACAGCTATATCAGCTTGCGTGACCGGGTTATTTGGTGATTTGTCCCATTGCTTCGCCCCTTTCTGATACCACTTCAAAGCAAGGCCACCTGCCTCACGCGCAACATCGCGTAGCAGGTTCAACTCATCTTCGAGAGATACAGAAGTTTGTTTAGAGGCCGGCAATAGACATCCCATCAACTAGAATACTTGGTGCATTGGTCGAGCTACGGTTTTCAAGGTCCGATCCAGGGATCAAGCGTTTGAACATGGACGGCAAGTCATCCGCAATCGTGACTTCAGAAACCGGATGAACAATCTCACCACCTTCAAACCAGAAACCAGACACACCAACCGAATAGTCACCCGTATTTGGATTAATAGACGGACCAAACATATCAGTCACAAGCAATCCACTTCCTGCTTCTTTCATAAGCCCTTTTTGATCAAGGTCTCCAGCAGCAAGGTTTAGGTTTGTTGTTGTAACACCTGGAGGATCACCGAAACCAGAAGACGCCATTCCATTTGGCGTTAATCCCAATTGTCTGGCAGATGGTCCTGACAACAACCACTGAGTTAACATACCGTTTTCAATAAGTTTTTTCTTAGATACAGGCCGCGCTTCACCGTCAAACCAACGTGATCCCCAACCAGATACTTCTAATGGATCATCAATTATATCGACGCCTTCAGCAAAAATCTGTTCGCCCATTTTATCTTTTAGGAAGGACACACCTCGCGCCACAGCGGGACCAGAAATCGCGCCTACGAAGGACGAAACCAATCGGCTAGAAAGACGATTATCGTAAATAACAGGTGCAGTCTGAGACTTGATCTTCTGCGCCCCAAGACGCGCAACTGCTCGCTCACCAGCACTTATACCTACAGATGTAGGCGTTGGCATATCGATATATTTGCGCTTCGCCCAACTATCATAATCGCGCTCCATAGCGCCATCTTTTTCAGCGATAGCCATAACGGCCACAGAAGTTGAACTACCTGTTTTCGTTGCAGAAAAACCATTCGATGCCGCAACATAAGCTGTTGATGAGCTCCACGTTGCACCAGCGTGACCTGTTTGTTGAACACCCTGAACACCTAAAGCCGCAGCTTCTGCTTCCAGAGCGCGCTCTTCGAGTGTCTTGGTTGCGGGGCATTCGTCGCCATCTAGCTGAAGGTCCACCGCTTGGGTCGCGATTTCATCTGCAGGTGTAATACCACAATACTTGTCTTCAGGTGCTGCCTTTGCCATTGCGACAACGCGTTCCACCATGGCTTGCAAGCCTTCTGGTGACATATCAGAACCCGAGACGTGAGCCTGTCGCTGCCCTACCAGAGCACGCAGTGATACCCCTCCGGACTCTTCACGTTCCACCCCTTCCAATGCGCCATTGCGCACCTCAACACTCAAGCTTTCGCTGACGGCAATACTTGCATCAGCAGCATCTGCTCCAGCTTTCGTTGTGGCTTCAATTAGGGATGATAAAATGTCTGCTTTATTTTCGTAAGTCATAGTTAATGGTATGGACTGGTCTCACAAAATGTACAACGCGCCAAATGGATGTATCGGCATTTTTTCACACAAAATTTCAACGCTCATCTAAAATTTCGTTAGAATATTCAGTGTTGAGGGATTGGCAATTTATGGAGCCGCAAAAATGAGAGCTTGTCCCAATATCCGCGCTGATAAATAATTTGATTAATTTGAACCTGAAAAAAACCACAGCCACGCAGACCATTTGGGTCTTTCCATTCCAGCGTTGCCCAATCTCCCTCACCCAAGACCTGTTCAATAATACAATACATTTGTGCTTCAGAAAATTCTCGCTCAAACATGTCGCGAATAGCATCTCGGCCAATGACGGGCGCTTGAGTGATTTGGTGATTCGTTGCGTTTTCTGAATATAGACTGGCAAGTAAATCAGCATCCGCTTTATTAAACGCATCCACCCATGCATTCACGAGGTCTTTGGGCGTTTGATTGCTTGTCATGAAAAAACCAGTCTAAAAAATAAAAAAAGCACCGAATATTTAAACTCGATGCTTTTTCAAAAAACTTTATTTTCAGATAAGAGAATTAATTATCTCTCGCGTCCGGCAAACGATCGTTGATATCGTCGCGGATATCCAACAAAGTCACGATCAATCCACAAAGAATTGTCGCAGCAAACCATCCAACTGCAAGTCCAGATGCAATGGCAACTAGCCCCTCACCTGCGTCAGTCAAACGACGGCCGAACAAATCGTAGAATGTTTGATTTACCTGTTTGCGCTCTAGATATGTGCCCAGAGCAAAAATAATGATCACAGCAAAATATGCGATATATACAAGGCTGCGAAAGCTGTTGATGATGAAGAACTTCATAGCGAACCTTTTATCCTATCCAGCGCCTAAAACTAGTTTTGACGGTTTGAAAGAGCTATTACAAGCTTTTTCTCCCATATCGGGTAATTAATAAACCCCTTACTCGCGGCGTAGTATGCGATCTACCACCATTTTTGCTTTCCACGTAGCTAAAAAGTCAGCTTTTACTGCTTCTCTATCATAGGGTCCATCTATCCATTCCAAGAAGGTTAGAGGCGTCTCATCTGCTGGTGTAGCGTCCTTAAACTCTAAATATTGCTCAAAGAAGAAGTCCAGCATACCTGTCTTTCCTTCTCTAACATGCAGATATTTAAAGGAAAGTTGTTCAATTGCCTCTTCAATTGGCAGGCCCTGACGAAAATGCATGTAAAGAACAGACATAATACCCGCTCGGTCTGCGCCCGACTTACAATGCATGAATGCCGGATAGGCTATTTTCTCGAACAGCTCTTTTGCGCCATGAATTTTTTCTACAGTAGGCGTATCTCGCGAGAACATCTGGAAATCGACTAATTCAATGCCGTGCTCTTCACAGGCTTCCTTTTCCAAAACGTAATACCCTTTGGGGCTCGCGCCGCGCAAATTGATAATCGTTTTGATGCCTTGCTCTTTGGCGTAGTTCGCAATGTGCTTTGGTGATGGCTGATTGCCGCGATACATTTCATCAGAAATCTGGTGCAGATTCCGGAACTTCAAACGAAGGAAACCATGGTCTCCCCAAATAAGGTCCTTATTTGCTAGCTTACGCCCTTCTGTTGTTGAAATATCTCTTGGCTCTTTAAGTTTCTTACCCAATGCACATTCCTCACAATGGTAATTTAGTCACGCATTGGCCCATACGCGTAGCTAATCGTCTAGTAAAGACTTGTATCTCATCTCAAACTAGATGATGTTCTGCCCCACTCTCCGCAAACCTGCAGCGATGAGCAAGTAAAACGCGTATGATTAAGTCTATATTCAGATCTAAATTTCTCCAGACCATAATGGGCTGGATGTTATGGGCTTACATGGCGCTCATGGTTCGAACGTCTCGCTGGCATGTTGAAGGCGAAGACATCCTCAAAGACCATATGGAAAATAACAAAGGTGCTATTGTCGCGGCGTGGCATTCGAGGATCTTCGTTATGTCCGTCCTACCAGCCAAGATAACATCTCGCTGGAAAAAGCCAGAAAACCCGATCTCGATGATAATCTCTCAATCTCGAGATGGTGCATTTGTTACGCAGGCAGCTATTCACTTAAATCTAAACCCGATTAGAGGTTCTGCTGCGAATAAGAAAAAGAAGGACAAAAATAAAGGTGGAACCGAAGCGCTAAGGCTGGCGACGAAAGCACTTAAAAAAGGTGGTGTCGTATGTATGACCCCCGACGGCCCACGCGGCCCCAGGGAAGAAGCGGGTCTTGGCCCTATCCGTATTGCTCAACTAACCGGAACACCCATTATATTATGGGGAGTCTCGGCTGCACCATCAAAACGCATGAAGACATGGGATAGGCTCGTATTGCCGGGTCTATTTTCTAAAGGTGCCCTTGTTTTTACCGGCCCTATGGAAGTGCCACGCAAAGCCAATGCTGAGGAAATGCGCAAAGAATTAGAACAACGCCTTAGAGATGCCACGCGCCGCGCTGATGAATTGGCTGGCCTAGACGTTCTTGATTATCCCAACACCAATTCTAAATCAGATTAAGCATTCAACCATGTCACTAAGCCTTCTTGGGTATACTATCGCCACGTGGTTGTTTGAACCCTTCAGCAATATCGTCCTGAAAAAGAGGCTGAAAGCCGGCAAGGAACGTGAGTCACGTTTACCTGAACGTCGCGGTATATCCCCTATCCCTCGTCCAAATGGCAAACTTATATGGATGCACGGTGCAAGCGTGGGGGAAACGTCCATGCTATTGAGTTTATACAAAAAAATTCAATTTGATTTTCCAGACGTCACCTTGTTAATTACCAGTCAGACGCTCACATCTGCCGACATGATTACGGCAAAATCGAACGACGGCATCATTCACCAAATGGCCCCCATAGATGGGCCTCGAGCGGTCGCAAAATTTCTGGATCATTGGCAACCTGACCTTGGCGTCATTGCCGAAGGCGAAATATGGCCAAACCTAATTCGGACCGCAAATAGAAACGAAATATCGCTGTTTTTTGTGAATGCACGTATGACCCAAAAAACGATTGAAAGCTGGAAAAAACGTCGTTCTGCGTCACATAAAATATTCAGCAATTTCCAATTCATCGGAGCAGCGGACCGACAAACAGCAGCCGGTTTGGATATTATTTCTTCCAAATCAGTTGACGCGATTGGCAATTTAAAACGTGCGATAGACGCGCCAGCCTGCGATAAACAGGAATTATCTGACTGGCAGAACAAACTCAAAAACCGCCCTGTTTTACTGGCTGCGTCCACCCATGCATCTGAAGAAAAACTCGCCATTGATGCGTTTGTTGAGATACAAAAAACAATTCCCGACGCACATCTAATTATTGTGCCAAGGCACCCCGAACGCGCTGATGAAATCAAACTGATTCTAGAGAATGAAAACCTCAAATTTGATCAAAGAAGTAAGTCCGACAACATGCAAAACAATGCATCAGTACTCCTTGCTGATACAATTGGTGAAATGGGATTATGGATGCACCTTGCCGACGGGATTTACCTTGGCGGCGCTAACAAAGAAGGTGTCGGCGGCCACAATCCAATTGAACCGCTAAAGCTTCGAAAACCAGTATTTATGGGACCACACAGCTTCAATTTCAAAGACCTTATTGAAGCAATAGAGCAAAGCAAAACAATCATCATTGGAGAATCTGGCCAAGAATTAGCTCAATTCTGGATAGAACAGATTGAAAAACAAGACAAAAACAGCGATGCAATCTCGAAATACGACTGGAATCTCGTGAATTCTGTCTTTTCGGCTGTTGATGAACCGTTAGCTCTGACATTAAATGCCATCACGACCCAGCTTGAGGATTAGAGTATGCAAGAACCTGCTTTCTGGCGTGAAAGAGATAGAACTAGTCGACATGCAGCGCCAATGATTCGGTCTCTTCTGACACCGTTCTCCATGGTCTACTCATGGGCTGGAAAATATAAGCTAGATAAAACCGAGCCTGAAGCCGTTGGCGTTCCAGTTATTTGTATCGGAAATCTGACTGTAGGCGGCGCAGGAAAAACACCTCTAACGACCTACATACGCGACCAATTGCTATCAGATGAAAATGTACGCGTCGCGACATTGTCTCGCGGATATGGTGGCAAGCTCAAAGATCCGGTTCGCGTTGACATTGATCAGCACAGAGCCGCCGATGTCGGTGACGAACCTTTGATGATGGCATCAACGGGTGAAAGCTGGATTGGAAAAGATCGCGTTCAGACAGCCGAAGCAATGGAGCACGCTGGCGTAGATCTCATATTGCTCGATGATGGCTATCAAAACCCATCTCTGGCGAAATCAGCATCGATTCTGGTCATTGATTCTGCGGCACCATTTGGAAACGCTTTTGTTTTCCCAAAAGGTCCGCTTCGCGAACCAGTTGAACAAGGCATTCAACGTGCCGACATTGTCGTGCTTCTAGGAGACGGTCCGGTTCCAACTGAAATTGGTGGATTTGCTGGCCCTATTATGCGCGCGCGCATTGTTCCGCGCGGTGCGCCTCCTCCAGGCAAATATATTGCATTTGCAGGTATAGGTCGGCCTGAAAAATTCTTTGATACACTTGCTGGCTTTCCAGATGTAGAAATCGTGGAAGGGATTCCTTTTCCAGACCACCATGAATATTCCAAGGGTGATCTATCTTACTTGAGACAGCTGGCGCGTTCACGTGTAGCCACTTTGATAACAACTGAAAAAGACTATGTCCGGCTGGATGAAGATCAACGCGGCAAGATTCACACCCTACCTGTCACAATTACTTTTGATTCAGCTGCTGATGAAGCGCGCTTGAAATCCGCTTTACTTGCACATTTGCCATCCTCAAAATGACTTCCCAAGAAAAAACTGACCAGACGTCAGAAGAAGAAGCCTACAAACGTCGAACCTACATCGATAGTACGTCGTCTTTTAAAGATCGCGTCCAGTGGCGCATAGAGGCTTTTGGCTGGGACCATCTCTATTGGAATAGATATGGCAAAATGGACATTGAGGAAGCATCGATAAAAGGTGCTAAACTTATCCGAAAACTTGGTCCATTGATCGGTAAAAGTCCGCATAGAACAGCCACGCGCAATATCAAAATGGCCTTCCCAGACTGGACTGATGAACAGGTCGAGGCATGTGTTTTGAAAACGTGGGAGAATTTTGGCCACATCGCTGGCGAGCTTCCACATGTTCATAAAATCAATGTGTTAGGCGATGATCCTCGTCTAATGGTTGAAGGTGCCGAACACGTTGATGCTATCAATGAAATGGGCAAACCCTGTGTTATTATTTCCTGTCATATGGCAAATTGGGAAGTCATGGCACAGCCCATCACTTCGCGGCTAAAAGACTGTGTCATCACTTATAGATCAGCAAACAATCCTCACATAGATAAACGCATTGCCGATGCCCGCCTGCAGAACTCCGTCAATATGCTGGCCGCTAAGGGAACTGGTACACGAGATTTGATGCGTGCTCTGATGAAGAAACGTTCCGTCGCATTGATGAATGACCAAAAATACAATGAAGGCGTCCCGATTCCGTTTTTTGGATATGAAGCAATGACAGCACCGGGCCCTACACGTATGGCACATCGCTATAAAGTGCCATTGCTACCTATTTCGACCCGACGTAATGGACCTGCGCGATATACCGTGACTTTTCTTCCGCCGATATGGACAGATCAGACCATGACTGCTGATGAAGCGGTTCAAGACACACTTCCCAAAATCAATGCATGGGTTGAAAACGAAATAAAATCTGCGCCCGAACAATGGTTCTGGCAGCACAATAGGTGGCCCAAAGAAGCGTGGAAACAAGCTGGCGTCATGTAGCCAATAATGCGTCGCTAGCGTGGATATTTTTCATCCATTATTTCAAGCCCGCGAATACAAAGCTCTTCGAAAACGTCCATATCAATATCAGCCAATTTGTTGATATAGAGACAGGCTTTTCCTATTTTATGCTTACCTAATCGAGACAGGTAGGCATCAAAGTCTTGGTATCCGGGCATGATATAAACAACGAGATTTGCTTTGCGCGGTGAAAAACCAATTCTAAAAGAATCACCTTCACGTCCGCTGTCATATTTATAATGGTATTCGCCATACCCAATGAGGCTGGTACCCCACATCACGGGTTTATATCCAGATATTCGAGACATAAATTGGAGCAAAACCTCGGCATCCGCCTTACGTGTTTTATGCTCTATCTGAGAGATAAATTCTGCGGGAGATAAATTTTTATCAGGAACCGTTTTATTCACTCACCGCCTCCCACTCTGGAAGGTCCAGCATGATTGCTGGATCAATATAAAAATCGCCCTTGCGGTCGTCACGTGCGGTATTGCGCCATTTGATCGCCCAGTGAAGGTGCGGCCCTGTCGAACGCCCCGTATTTCCAGTCGCGCCCAATCTTTCGCCAGCTTGAACAATTTGTCCGGCTTCTACACTCACTTCAGAAAGGTGCATAAAGACGGAAACAAGCCCATAGCCATGGTCAAAAAATATAGTCCCACCTTCATAATATAAATCAGAATCAGCAAGTGTCACAGTTCCAGCCATAGGTGCGATCAAATCTGTCCCAACAGGCGTCGCCATATCCAAACCACGATGGACACTGGTTTTCTTACACGTTTTTCCGGTGACTTCCGAAACGCCCGAATAATGGCGCGTTGGGCCAAATGGACTGGAATAAGGTCCATCTGCGGGCTTCTGAAAAGATATTTTCTTGGAAACAGGTTCATTCAAGTTTGCAAATGCAGCAACTTTTTTGACCCAGGATTCGCCTGCGTGATTTTTTTGTTCGGGCGTTCGCGCATCAACCTTGTCGCAATTTAACCCCGTTAGATTACGTATATTGTCATTGCGTTTTTCTACCGGAATCTCGACTTGAACTTTTTCACCTGATTGATCAGTCCATGAGATTATAGCTGGAGATGGCGCATTTTGCTTTAGACCAATAGCTACCAGTCCTTCCGGACCAACCTTAGCAACCTTCTGGTCATTTAAAGAAACAATAGTCTCAGGCGGTAATTTACAAAATATCGCGCCGCTCTGCTTTGCCGTTTCAGAACATTTATAAACTGGTTGAACAGATGGTTCATGTACAAGAACGACCTCATCAATTGATTGTTCGACAACTTCCTCGACAACAACTGGCGGGTTTTCAGCAAGAACAGGTGTTGGCGTCTCTACCGCTGGCTCAACATCGGCAACGGGTGCACATGCGAGAAGAAGACCCATGCCTATTGAACTGGATATCAATGTCAGGGATTTTAGTTTTGCAACCATTCTAATCGCTCCAATCTATAAATTTACGTTCAACCTAGATTGAAGCGATGAACAGAAAATGACAGAGCGAAAATTATCAGCCCTGTTTTTCTTTCCAGCGTTTTACGGCTGCGATCGCGTCAACATAAGGCTCTTGCAGATCAACGCTCCAATATTTCAGGTCGTCCAATTCAATCTTCTCACCTGTCACCGCGCAGATAACAAATTTGCCCATTTTTACGATTTCAAATTCGGCATCCAGATATTTAATTTTTGCTTCTCCGGGCAAACCTGAAGACAACATGGCATTTCCTTTTACCCTGCTGAGGGCTTTAAATATTCACATTACTGCTTTGATACGGCAATAAACGCACAGATCAAAGAAAAGATTTAGAACAAGTTTCCCTGTCCACCATTTCCACCTTCATTAGGTGGCTTAATCACTTTTTTGGCAGGCGCGCTCGCTATGCCACCCAATTGCTTTCGAACTGGTTCATCATTGCGAGGCGCAACAATGCGCGGCGCTTCCTGCGTTTCTTTTACATCTGTCGTAACCCGTACTTCATCGTCAATAAATTGCAGCCTCAAACGCTCAGATGAATCAACATTTGCTGCATGGCGAACCAATTCACCATTCATGCGCTGCACCAAAACAAATCCACGTGCCAGTACATTTTCGTGGGATACAGACGACAATAGACGATTAATGGTTTCCAGCTCTTCCGTTTTCTTTTCAATCAAACGGTCCATAGCTTTACCAGCCAATTGGAAAACCTTGTCTACTGTTTCCATCCGCCGACTAAATGTATTACGCGGATCTCTCGCGAGAAAACGTCCATAAATTCCATGCAATTGTTTTGAACGGTCGCTTGCATCTCTGCGCAATGCAAAGCTCGCACGCATGTGTAACGTATCTAAGGCTGTTTTGCGGCGCACCATCTCGCGCTGCAATGTCATAGGCTGCAGCCCAGCCGCCGCTTTTTGCAAGCGCGCTTGTGTTTTCAATACTATATTTTTCAGGCCTAGGCCCAGCTTTTCAGCTGCATAGTCTAGCCGCTGTCGCGGACCTAAAACCAATGAATCAGCGCGGGGCAATTGTGCTGCTGCAGCACGCAATTCGACTTTGCGTGTATCTAGACCACGTTGAAGCCCACGTCTTCCGCGTGCCCCCAATCCATCAATGCGTGTTACAAGTTCAGAGCGCACAGGTAGCGCAATTTCCGCTGCACCCGTTGGTGTTGGCGCACGACGGTCAGAGACAAAATCAATCAGAGTTGTATCTGTCTCATGCCCAACCGCTGATATAACGGGTATTTCGCTTTCAAAGACAGCTCTTACAACTGCCTCGTCATTGAACGGCCATAAATCCTCAACTGATCCACCGCCGCGAGCAACGATGATCAAATCCGGACGCATAAGTTTTCGCGAAGAAGGACTAATTGCGTTAAAGCCACGAACTCCACCCGCAACCTGTTCTGCTGCGAACTCTCCTTGAACGAGCGCTGGCCAAATAAGAACATGTGCAGGAAAGCGCTCTTTTACCCGATGCAGAATATCTCTAATGACTGCACCAGTGGGGCTTGTGACAACTCCTATAACTGCTGGTAGGAATGGCAAATCTTTTTTGTGTTCGGTGTCAAAAAGTCCTTCAGCGGCAAGTTTTTTCTTGCGCTCTTCAAGGAGCTGCATAAGCGCACCGACACCGGCAGGACGCATACTCTCGGCCAGCATCTGGTAATTTGAACGCCCCGGATAGGTCGACAAACGACCTTCGGCAATAACTTCCAAACCTTCTTCAGGTTTGAACGGAAGCTTAGACACCTGCCCCTTCCACATAATCGTATTTAGGACGGCTTTGTCATCTTTTAGATCAACATACAGGTGACCCGATTTAGCTAATGTTACCCGCCCTAATTCACCACGCACCCTTACATAGGAATACGCATCCTCAACGGTTCGTTTCAAACGGGTCGAGATTTCGGAAACCGACATTTCGGGCGCATTTGATTGAGAATTAGATGCACCAGATTCATCAGAAGAATTTTGCGGTGACGTTTTGGGAGTATCGAACAGATCTGACATAGTTTCTAATTAAAGAAAGCTACCCTTATGGTCAAACGCAGATTTACCATATTCACAGCCCAATGCATTAAAAATGCGTCCTGTTTTCGATATCGCAAATTCCTTGCTGCTCAATTTCGAATTTGGTCTTGACGATTGCCCCATCTAGCGCCAATGACTTTTCCCCATGAAAATACTTATCGTCGGCGGCGGCGGCCGCGAACATGCGCTAGCTTGGCGGCTTAGCAAAAGCCCTAAAGTTACTTCCATTTTATGTGCCCCGGGTAATCCCGGCATGGCGAATATTGCCAGATGTGTCCCGATAAAAGCCGAGGACATTGAAGGCCAAGTTCGTCTCGCAAAAGATGAACGCCCACATCTTGTTATCGTGGGCCCTGAAATTCCATTGGCTATGGGCCTCGCAGACAAACTCCGCTTAGCAGATATTCCCGTATTTGGGCCATCACAAGCTGCGGCTCAATTAGAGAGCTCTAAAGGTTTTTCCAAAGACCTTATGAAAGCCTGTAACGTGCCGACTGCAGAGTATGGGCGGTTCACCGACGCTGGTGAAGCAAAAGCATTTCTAGACAAATTCTCTGCTCCATACGTTCTTAAAGCTGACGGCCTTGCCGCTGGTAAAGGTGTGGTAATCGCCGAATCTCGCGAAGAAGCTGAGACGTCTATCGACGAAATGCTAGCAGGTCAGTTTGGCGATTCATCTGCTGAACTCGTCATCGAAGAATTCATGGAGGGTGAAGAAGCCTCTTTCTTCGTCATGACCGATGGAAAAACCGCTATTCCCCTTGCCGGCGCCCAAGACCATAAACGCGTGGGCGATGGTGATACGGGTCCCAATACGGGTGGTATGGGCGCTTATTCCCCCGCGCCTATTCTTGACGAAGCCATGCAAGAACGTGTCATGGAAGAAATCGTCAACCCGACAATTAAAGGCATGAATGACATTGGTACACCTTATACAGGCGTACTCTATGTCGGGCTTATGATTGGTCCTGAAGGCAACCCGCGCGTTGTCGAATATAACTGTCGTTTTGGGGACCCAGAATGTCAGGTTATTATGGCGCGTATGAAAGGTGAAATCCTGCCGCTCATGCTTGCGTGTGCCACTGGATTTGATTTGTCAGAATGCCAGCGCCCTGAACGCTTTGAAGATGCTGCTGTTTGTGTGGTCATGGCAAGCAATGGCTATCCTGGCTCATATGACAAAGGTTCAGTCATCAAAGGACTTGATGCAGCTGAAGCTACAAATGACGGTGTTGTCGTTTTCCATGCTGGTACAACTGAAAAGAATGGCGAAGTCGTCGCAAGTGGTGGACGCGTTCTTGGTGTCACCGCGCTGGCAGATACGATCACGCATGCAATCGACAACGCGTACAAAGCTGTTGATGCGGTCGATTGGCCAGAAGGTTTCAATAGAACCGACATTGGTTGGCGCGCTAAAGGCAGAGCGTAACAAAAACTAAGCCCTGCGTGCTTGTGTTAACGTTTGGGCATACTGATAACTTCCCAAATGAGGCGAATTAAATCGCCTCATTTTACACACACCATAAGGTGAGGTTTGGGAGGTTAACTATGAAAAAACTAATTATAGCAGCAGCTGCTACCCTGATGTCAGCATCTGCATTTGCCGGAAGTATGACAATAGAATTTGCGCCATCCGATGGCGACAAGATTACCTTTGTACTCGACACAACATCCAAAACAGCGACAGCAAACGGACAGACTGGCACATACACATGGGATGAAGCCAGCAACACTCTTTGTGGTGACGAAACGATTGGCAATATCTGCGTGACCTTTGACGAAGTTGTCAAAGAAGCTGGAACATCAACAGGATACACGCGAAGTGATGGCGTAAAAGGTACTGCGACTTTGGTTTCAATATCCGAATAACACGCCGTGTATAAAAGGCTCCCATTCAATATGGGAGCCTTTTATTTAACGTCCTTTGGGAGAACCTCGGAAGCGATCTGTCTTGGAACTAGAGCCACCTCTTTTGGGCGTTCTTGGTCCAGACGGTTTGGCTTTCCCGCGCTTTGCACCCGCACGTTCATTCCACGGCAAACCACCATCACCTCTATCGGCTTCAGGTTTTAGTTTGTCCTTGCGGCGCTCTGCTATTGTGCGAGGTCTTTTTTCTTCTTCCTTAGGCGTGTGCGCAACATTTCCCTTTGCCCGTGCACGATCTCGACGAGAACCCGTGGTTTTGGCATGTTGAGGAAGCTCTTTACGGTTACCATTTTCATCGGTGACCCAAATAGAATCTCCAGATTTTTTGTTTTGGCCACGTTCCATACTGGCCGGACGCACGGCCTCACCTGGTTTCGCTGGTTTAGAAAAATCTCTCTCGACTTTTTCCTCGGAACCTTCACGAAGTGCTGCATAGCGATGGGTCGCCCGCTTTTGAACCTTAGCGATCGCAGCTTTCGCACCGCGTGGCTTTAACGGCTTACCGTTTCGTCCAAGTTTTGTAGCTGAACTGGCCTCTGCTTCTTCACCGGGTTCATTTTTTGCGCGACGACGCGTTGTATCAGGTATCATGTATGACTGAGGAACACTTGCAGGATCTGGCCGGCGTTTGCGAGAAATACTCTCACCAAATTCGGCTAGCAATTCTCCAGCAGCAACTTCAGCGACACCACTTTCGACAAGCTCTCCCAACTCAAAAGGACCATAAGAAACACGAATGAGTCGGTTCACGATCAATCCGACACTTTCCAAAGCGCGTCTTGCTTCGCGTTTTTTACCTTCGGTCAGCGTCATATCAATCCAGTTATTATCACCCTTGGTTTTATCCAAAGTGGCGATAATCGAACGATAAACCACGCCCTCAAACATCACACCGTCCTGAAGTTTATCTAACTCAGCTTGCGTGATTTTCCCATATGCGCGAGCGCGATAGCATCTTTTCAACCCTGTTGTGGGTAGCTCCAGTGTACGCGCTAACTCACCATCATTCGTGAGCAATAAGAGCCCTTCTGTATTCAGGTCCAATCGGCCAATCGTGATCACACGAGGAAGGTTTTTAGGTAATATCTCAAAGACTGTTGGGCGACCTTCTGGGTCAGAATTGGTCGTGACCAGTCCTTTAGGTTTATGAAACCTCCAAAGCCGCGTTTTTTCAGGACCACCAACGCGATTACCATCAACGATGATTTTTTCGCGTCCTGTGACTTTGAAAGCCGCGCTTTCAAGAACTTGTCCATCAACGCTGACAAGGCCGCTCTCTATCAAGCGTTCAGCCTCTCTGCGGGAACAAACACCAGCAGCGGCCAACCATTTGGCGATACGTTCGCCTTTGGACCAATCGGTCTTTCCAGCGTTTTGATTTTTATTTTTGTCCTGACCCGATTTACTCAGTTTTTTATTCTTGGGCGTTCGGCCCGTCTCGCGACGCTCCGGCATAGCTTTCTCCACTTTATAGTTAGATCAATCATTAGAGAGATCAATCGCACGGCTTTAGCAAACAAAGCCAACTTACTCAAGAAGCGGTTGTGCCACTTTTGAGCTTAAGTCCCAGAAGTTTAATTTAAAATTTCCGCGTCAGCCAAAGCTTTAAATTCGTATCCTGTGCGGCATCGGAAACTCCGAAAAGTGCGCCGACTAAGACACCCCAATCTTTGGCTACCGGCAGAACTGCAAACGGACCTATTTGGTGATTTTGCGTATTGAAATTTCCCAATGACTCGGTTGACCCATAGGAATTAAAAAACTCGACACCAAGGCTAGGCCCCGCATCTGTCTTGTATGCTAAACTGGTTCGAGTGCCTACAAACACTCCATCACGAGCGTCGTCACCAATATCAAAAGATGACAAGACCACTGCTCTAGCAGTCCACTTTTCCGATAGGCTAAATTGGTTCATCCAATTGGCACCGAAAAGCTGCGGGCGGTTATCACCTCGAATGCGCGCATCAAAACGAAATCCTGTTTGCCAATTGTCAGCAACGTCTTCTAATTGCCAAAACAATTCACCCTGAACAAAATCAAAGTCCAAATCAGAGTCTTCTGTTTCACGCGATTGAACGACAACCCGCCACATCAAATCATCATTCAATGACTGCTGGTAGTGCAAACGATTGGCGAACTTTTCTGAATCAGGATCATAACCGGTGCGAAATTGAGCTGACTTATGTCCCTCATTCACAACAGGTGGAAAAACACCGCCAGTCGATTGCGCGAAAACATTTGGCGCGCATAAGGTGCCAATACAAGCGCTCAAAAATAGACCGTTAAACTTGTTCATTTTTTCTATCCCTAATTGCCCCTGCCATAGCATTAAAAAGATATATCTTTTAAATTTCAATAAAACACAAGATCAAGTGCGCTTTCAATACCTTAAAACTCCAATTTAAATGCGCAAAATAAAAGGGGCGTAGGTTTTGCAACCTCAACTGAGCCTGCAAAACCTACGCCCCTTAACATCTTACATCTCGCTTAAGAGCGAAAATCCAGACTATTCAATCGCTGACAATAGTTCCGGAGCAGTCACCAACTGGCGCACTCCATGAGATTTGGTTTCGTTAAAGACATTTCCTGATTCAGCCCATGTGTGCAGTGAATTGATGTCCAACTTCGCACACTGTGGACGCACATTCCATGTCACTTTAGCTGGTGAACACGTCGACTGAGTGTACGATGGACCAGTAGTTGACCCGAGGAAGTTCACAGGCGTACCTGTGTCAGATGGAATTGATTTTGCCTGATGAAGACCGTCAACGACGTTTCCACCATAAGTCATATCCATGAAGTCGAGCGCATTTTCATCGTTTACGACCAAGAAGGTTTGAGCCTCAACGCGTAGCACTGGGTCAGTACATGTTTCAGGTACACATGCACCTAGGCCTTCACCTGGTGTCGCGTCACAACTTGTGTGTACCCAGTGTACTTCGATTGTCTCACCTGATTTTACACCTTTGAATGCACCTTCAGATGGCGCTAATTCAGCTTCAGTCAGGTCTGCAGTACCATTACAAGCATACCCACCATGGTCAGACGCATCGACAAAAACGCTAAATCCGGGGCCCTTATGCTCTGAATTTGTATGTGTGTGAATGTTACAAAGGTTCATTTCCGATGCGGGTGGTGCTTTAGCAAAAGTAACAGTGTTTAATCCAGCTACAGAGGCGATATCGCGCGGCGTTTGAGGTCCGGCATCCAGACAAAGCGCTTCAGCAGTCTCAACTTTTTCCTCTGAGACTTCTACCGCTTCTGATGATGTCGAATTGCCTTCAGCTTCATTTGTTTCTGTTTCAGTTCCACAGGCAGCAACAACGCTCAAAGCCAATATCGAAGTAATAATAGTTTTTTTCATTTTTTCCCTCAACATAAAACCAACCCTACTAGTCGGATATATTTAACTACGTAGATTCGCAAGTTCTGGATCACTAAACATTAACGAATTCAATTGCTCTGCCCGTTAGGCGAACTATTTTTAGTAGCCAAATTCAACCAAAACGTTCTAAACACACGAATGTCTATTGCTGTTATTGCGCTCATTCTAATTACGACTTTAGTGACTGCCTTTATTTCCGGTATCTTTGGAATGGCGGGTGGCTTGGTATTAATGGGCGTTCTTGCAGCGGTCACGACAGTTCCTCAGGCCATGATCATTCATGGAGCCATTCAGTTTGTAAGCAATGGATGGAGAGCATTCCTTCTTAGAGAACACATCAACTGGACCCTCGTCGGCAGATATAGCGTTGGCGCAGTCGTTGCCGTAGCATGTCTAGGCTTTGTTGCTTGGGTACCAGACAAACGAACGCTCTACCTGATACTTGGTTTAATGCCGATGCTAATCTGGCTTCCTAAAAACATTTTCCATGCAGATATCTTACGCAAACCTGACGCTATCCTTTCCGGCTTTTTAGTGAGTGGATTGAACACCATTGCGGGTGTCGCCGGTCCTATGCTTGATATATTTTTCGTAAGATCAGACCTGACGCGCAAAGGTATCGTGGCAAATAAATCAACCACGCAGGCTCTCGCTCACCTTATTAAAATTGGCTTCTGGACTGGTCCAGCAATCAAAGCTGCTGGCATCGCTGCTTTGCCGCCATGGTGGCTACTCGCGGCGGCTATTCCGTTTTCTATGATAGGCACATGGCTTGGCGGGTTAGTCTTGCACCGCATGAATGATGTAAACTTTAAACGCTGGATGAAATGGCTGGTGACAGCTATTGGGTGCGTATTCCTTCTTCGTGCTGCTGGTCTTTTCTAACTATTTAGACCGCCGCGCTTTGAAGAATGCTTTGAGCATTTGCCCAGCCTCCTCTGCAAAACTTTCATCCTGCTCCCACTTAGACCGCCAATGACAAGTCGGTTGTTCGAAAAATTTAGGGCCGTTTTTAATCGCCCCGCCTTTAGGGTCCTCAGCTGCAAAAACGACCTTTCCTATTCTTGCAAAACTGATTGCGCCTGCACACATGACGCAAGGCTCCAGTGTCACATACAGTTCCATATCCGGCAGTCTATAGTTCTCGACCGCTGCACATGCATTGCGAATAGCTATGATTTCAGCATGCGCTGTTGGATCGTGTTGGCCAATAGGACCATTGCGCCCTTCGCCAATGATTTGTCCGCTCTTTGGGTCAACAATAACAGCACCTACAGGAACCTCTTGGGCATCTCCTGCTTCTCTTGCTAACTCCATTGCGCGCGCCATAAATGACATTTGTTCAGCTTCTTTCATAAATTGCCCATTCCCAAATCATATATGACAGTGCTAACGCATTTCTTATGAGAATTGTAAGCGGAAAACTCAAAGGTCGTTCGATCATCACACCAGAAGGTCGCGACACTCGTCCCACGTCTGATAGAGCACGTGAAGCCATGTTCAATATTTTGGCACATGCTGATTGGGCACCTCCCATAGAAGATGCACGTGTAATTGATCTCTATGCTGGTTCAGGCGCATTGGGTTTCGAAGCCCTCTCGCGTGGCGCTAGCTATTGTCTGTTTGTAGAAACACATGTCAAAGCGCGCGGCGTCATTCGTGAAAATGTTGAAAAATTCGGGCAGTTCGGAACGACCCGTATTCACAGACGTTCAGCTGTTGACCTTGGTAAGCGCCCAGCAGGTGCCGGAGAGAAATTCAATATCGCCTTTATGGATCCTCCCTATGGATATGATTTGGTGGATCCCGCCATGAAAGAGCTCGTCAAAGGTGACTGGCTTACTGACGACGCCATTATCGTTGCGGAAGTATCAAAAGATGATCCGGAGCCTAAATTTCTAGGCTTTGAAGTCCTGCATGAAAAAAGTTATGGCGCGGCTCGTGTTTATATGGCGCGTTCGAAACAATCTGAAGACACGTAATGTAAGGCGATACAAATATGCCCTTCCGTCTCAAAAAATCCGATACTGATATCAAACAAGCCCTTAGTAATAGGGGCATCTCTGATCCGGTCATCGATTATGTGATGGAAGATGCTGAAGCACCTCAAGCCTATGAAATGCTAACGTGGCTAGTCGTCATGTTGTGGTTTGCAGGGATTTTTGTTGGCGCGCAATTTCTGCGGCCATTCCTCGTCAACGTTTCCAAATCTGCTGCTTTAGCTCATGCTAAAACCACGAATGCAATTCTGTTTGATTACAGTTTTGGTCCCGCTCTATTATTGGGCGCGATGGCATGGGTGTTTATATGCTTGTCTATTCCCGGGCTAATTCTTGGCTTCAAACCCAATCTCAAAAAATCTGTTTTTACAGGCCTCGTATCAGACAAGGTCAACGGATTTGTCGTCCGGCACTTTTTGAAAAAAACGAACGCAGAGAAAAACAAAGATCTGTCTGAACCCAAAACCTTTGTTTCCAAATTTTTTGATAAAATAACCAGCTTCATGGAATGGCAGGCAATCCTGCTATCTGCCTTCACAGGAATTTTCATGTATTTGGAGTTTCAAGCCCATACAATTGTGACGCGCCAAAGTATTGAGCAAGAGCACATCTTTCCTTTCATGTCGTCCAATGTGCAAATCCTGTCAGGTGCCGAATATGTCGAACTTGGATGTAATTATACCGATGAGGACATGAGCCACCTCAATTATACAATTCATTTCCCAGACAGCACCAAAGTCGACCTCGGTGCTACATTTCCTGTGGACGGGGAATGGATCGATCAAGCAGAAATCATCGACAAGATACTGGTACAAAGCAAAACAGAATTTAGACGTTGGACATGGCCTGGTCGCCAAAGTCTGCACCCTAAATGCATTGATCGATATGCAGCTGAATTTGGCGCGAGTGGATATGACCGCGTGAATACACTCCTAAGAGCTGGACAATTCTAGCTAAATAAAAAAGCCGGCTTCTTGTTCAGAAACCGACTTTCTATCAAACACAAATATTCCATGACACCAATTAGGCGTTCGCTCCCAGCGAAGGAATACGCAAAACTTGGCCTGGGTAGATTTTGTCAGGATGCTCAAGCATTGGCTTGTTCGCTTCGAAAATGATGGGATATGTCATTGCGTCACCATACATTTCTTTCGCAATTTTGCTGAGCGTGTCGCCACTTTCAACTGTATAAGTGCGGGTCTTGGATACTTCCAATTTGTCTTCGACAGCATCCACACCTTCAACATTTCCAGCGACAAGAATGAGTTTTTCACGTTCTTCTTGCGAAAGTGCTTTACCCGTTAAAACAACCTTATCACCGTCAACTTCAACATTGACCTCATCGGTTTTAAAGCCGTTCTTTTCCATTTCGTTCTTCAAATTTTTCGCGTCTTCGTCTTTGTCTTTACCAAAGCCGATTTTAGCACCTGCCTGTTTTGCAAACTTTACGATATCGCCAAACATTTTATATGCCCCCTTTATTCTATTAGACTCTGCTTATTTACCACACTGAAGATGAACACAGAAAAACACAATACTTGAAGGATTTGTCCGACTCACGGCATCAAATTCAACATGAGCAATTCAGATATTATTTGTGGCATTGATGAAGCTGGTCGCGGCCCGTGGGCAGGACCGGTTTGTGCAGCAGCTGTCATTCTTGATCCATCAAACCCTATTGAAGGCTTAAACGACTCTAAAAAGCTGTCAGAGAAAAAGCGCGTGGCTCTAGAGTTAGAAATCAAAGAAAAAGCACTGTGCTGGGGCGTTGGTTGGGCAAGTCCGGAAGAAATTGACACGCTCAATATACGACAAGCCAACCACCTCGCGATGAAACGCGCAGCAGAAGCACTCAGCCATTCTCCTTCGCTTGCACTTGTTGACGGAAATGATGCGCCACCTTTAGATTGTAAAGTTATAACAATTATTGGTGGTGATGGAAAAGAAGCTTGTATTTCAGCCGCTTCGATTCTGGCAAAAACAGCCAGAGACTCGCAAATGATTGAATTTGATAAACTTTATCCTGAATATGGTTTTGCAAAACACAAAGGTTATGGCGTCAAAGCGCATTCCGAAGCTCTTACCAAATTGGGTCCTTGCCCTATCCATCGCATGAGTTTTAAACCCGTAAAAATTGCAAGCACAATTTCTAGATAAGAAAAGTGTGCTCAGAATAACACGCTTTTGATGAACATGTCGTCCTCGTGTGAGTGTCATCTGCTCGTCGCAAAACTGTAATTCATCCGTCACACAAATTCGGCA
>CAYGPZ010000012.1:0-105163 GCA_964352025.1 uncultured Hyphomonadaceae bacterium | reverse complement strand
AGAAATATTCAAGGGAATAAAACTATCTTTCAACCGCCTTTCCCGCGCAGGCGGGAATCTAGTCCAAAGAATAAAGACGCGCCATGCGCGACACTTTTTAATTATCTGGATCCCAGATCAAGTCTGGGAAAACGGGCAGGGAGGATATTTAGAAAATCACAAGCGCCCGCCAAGCAACCAAGCAAAAGCCAAGCAAACTAATCTGCCGACCGCCTCTCCAACGAAAGTTGGGTCCAGCACTGAGTTTCAGGAGGAGCCAATCTAACAAAAGAAAAACCGTATTCTATTTCATGACACCTGTTAAAGCCGGAGGCCAGAGAAAAATATTTAGCTGTATGAATAGCCTCACTTTTGACGAGAATCACCGACAAATTGCAACTATCAAAATGAAAGGGCCGAGTAATTGAATTTGAAGAAAATACCTTTGATCGTGTGGGCGATGGTCGGAGGAGTAATTCTCATTGCTACGACATTTGTGTGTTCACAATGGTACTTTAATTACCAACATGAACATGAAACCGTTCGACAGATGGCGAAAGGACTAAATCAAACTTTGCCAAGCCAGTCTGATACAATAGCTCTAGCCGATCTAAAAGCGCAGCAGGATATGGCTGCTTGGGCGATGGCGATGACGCTTACTAGCATCGCCACATTTATTGCTAGTTTAGGTAGTGTTGCCGCTTTGGTATGGACCTTTCGTGAACAACGAAAAATGACGCAGAACCAATCAAGAGCGTATCTAGAAGTAATAAGTGGTCTTTTCACCGTGCATTCCGAGTGGAATGAGGATGTAAGGATCACTTTTATGAATACCGGCCAGACGCCTGCTTTCAATATAAAATTGGTTTTGGAGGCTTATTTTTATGAACGTTCAGACGACAGAGGAAATTACGGCGAGCCAATTAATTTTTTCAATTGTGACTACTCCACTAAAGAGTTAGGACCTTCCGCTTTACATACAGCTCGAATTTTATTCTCTGACTTTCCTCGTGAAGAATTATTAAGAGCTACAAATCTGAAAGGCGAATTTATATCTACTGAGTTTTGTCGAATGCCATATGTTTTGATAAGGGGAAAACTTGAATTTGTTGATGCTTTCAATCGAATACGTGAGGTATCTATAGAATTAGAAACTTTAGGATTTATAGAGTTTGGTAGCTTTCGTTTGTTGGGAGGGACTGAGCGTATGTGGGAACAAGAAAAGCTTAGGGTCAAAAAAAGAGACTAGCAGAAATTTCTATATTCTAATTTACTTGTGTCCATTCTGTGTGCAGTCACAAAGTCATTTCAGCCTAATTATTATTTTTCCAGAACTATCGAAGCTACTCACCCCAAAGCGCCAGACATTGCGCATTCGACAGCGCAAAAGGTGCGGGGTTTTTCTCATCTGCTTTCCAGCCTTGTTTGCAGGCGAGGGCAATGCCGGATGAGACTAGTTTGGGCGTAATAGGTGTTTTCTTTTGGCGGCCATCATCGCCTGTTTCATAGATGTGAGCAAAGCGCATGGTCAGATATTGGCCGTCGCATGAATCTAGCTGCACGGTGACGACGTCATATCCGCTATCCTCCCAAAGCGCCCACCGATAAGCGATGTCTTCACAGACAATCGGCCTCGATTTTTTCTTCGGGAGTGCCAAATTCTATCCATCCATACCGTCACGAAATATTTGAATTCTAATCTACCAAGCATCGATAAGAAAGAACAGGCCGCTTGGCACATGCAGGGAGGCGTTTTCGAGGATTGCCTGATAGTGGGCCGCCTTCATTGAAGATATAATATGAATCGCAGTCACATGATCCATTGTGCGCAATGAGCATAGACTTATCCTCAGGTGAATAACTAGCGAGTATATTCAATGTCCCACCGACCTTTTTGTAAAAACTGTCGTGTCCACACATTCCATTGCCGGCAAGAATATAGCGGAAAATATAGTTCTCGCTTAAAGGTCCTTTAGCAACCTTAATAGGTTGAACCGTAACTTCATGGTAGCCAATGAGCCGCTCATCAACTGTGTCTTGTATCGGACTGACATTGGTAATTCGTCCGATGAGAGCGAAATCTGCTTTTGCCAGTCTGTTTTGAGCAATCTCGTATTTATCGCGCGCAGTAGTAGGCGTCTTGCAAACGCACGAACATGCAAAAGCAGTTTGAACGGGGATTATCCAGATAGCTATTGAGATAAAAATTGCTTTTGCTATCTGGATTACTGACACTCTTAGCTGTCCCCATCCATTTTAAGGGCGGCGACGAAGGCTTCTTGTGGAATCTCCACTTTACCAAATTGGCGCATGCGTTTCTTACCGGCTTTTTGCTTGTCCAGTAGTTTCCGCTTACGGGAGGCATCACCCCCATAACATTTGGCGGTCACATCCTTACGCATGGCGGCGATGGTCTCACGGGCAATCACCTTGCCCCCGATAGCGGCCTGAATAGGGATTTTAAACTGGTGACGCGGGATCAATTCCTTGAGGCGTTCACACATGGCGCGCCCACGACCTTCGGCACGTGAACGGTGCACCAGCATGGAGAGCGCATCCACTGGCTCTTCATTTACGAGGATGGACATTTTCACCAAGTCTTCAGGGCGGTGCTCTTTGACTTGGTAGTCAAACGAAGCGTACCCTTTAGAAATCGATTTTAGACGGTCATAGAAATCAAACACCACTTCGTTGAGCGGTAATTCATATTTCACCATGGCGCGCGTACCGACATAGGAAAGGTCAGTCTGGAGACCACGGCGTTCCTGACAGAGTTTGAGTATGCCGCCCAGATATTCATCCGGCGTCATGATTGTTGAAGAAATCCAAGGTTCACGGATTTCAGCAATCTGCATCACATCTGGCATATCGGCTGGATTGTGCAGCTCAAGCATGGAGCCATCACGCATTTCCATTTCATACACAACAGATGGGGCCGTTGCGATAAGATCGAGGTCAAACTCACGGCTGAGGCGTTCCTGAATAATCTCAAGGTGGAGAAGACCAAGGAAACCACACCGGAAACCAAATCCAAGCGCAGCAGAGCTTTCCATCTCGAAGGAGAAACTTGCATCATTCAAACGCAGCTTGCCCATCGCGTTACGAAGATCGTCAAAGGCGGCTGCATCAACAGGGAAGAGGCCACAGAACACAACGGGTTGTACTTCTTTAAAGCCGGGCAATACGCCTTCACATGGTTTCTTCTCGTCGGTGATCGTATCACCCACCGCACAATCGGCGACTTCCTTGATGGAGGCTGTTAGAAAGCCAACTTCGCCAGGGTAAAGTGCAGCTGCGTCTTCTAGACGGCCTGCACGGAAATATCCTACGCGGTCAAGTTCGTAAGACGCGCCGGTCTCGATCATCTTGACCTTTTGCTTCTTCTTCATCACGCCATCGACAATACGCACAATCACGACAACACCCATATAAGGGTCGTAATAGGCATCTACGAGGGAGGCTTTTAGCGGTGCGTTTTCATCACCTTCTGATGGTGGCGGCAAACGTTTGACGATCGCTTCAAGAACGTCATTCACACCCATGCCTGTCTTGGCTGACATCTCAACAGCATCTGATGCATCAATCCCGATCACGTCTTCAATCTGCTCTTTAACGCGCTCGGGTTCAGCAGCGGGTAGATCGATTTTGTTGAGGACAGGAACGATTTCGTGATCGGCATCAATGGCCTGATACACATTCGCCAATGTCTGCGCTTCTACACCTTGGGAGGCGTCCACAACGAGGAGGGAGCCTTCACACGCATTTAGGCAACGCGATACTTCATAAGTGAAGTCGACGTGTCCGGGTGTGTCCATCAGGTTGAGGATATAGGTTTCGCCATCTTCAGCGGTGTAGTCCAAACGCACAGTTTGCGCTTTGATTGTGATACCGCGTTCACGCTCAATATCCATATTATCAAGAACTTGTGCGGACATCTCGCGTTCAGTCAATCCTCCTGTCACTTGGATCAGGCGGTCGGCAAGGGTGGACTTACCATGGTCGATGTGCGCGACGATGGAGAAGTTGCGGATTTTATCACGTGATTTCATTGGCCGGATTTAGCACTCGTTGAGCAAAGCGCCAAGCGGATTTTGATGGTTTGGTGATCAGATTTTTAAAGACCGGACCTGTTAAGCGTTTCTAGGGCTTCAAATTAGCTGTCTGAACAATCTTTTCCGGTTGAGTATTTTTTCGAATTGATTGAATTTCAGCCAACGCTGCACCGATCTTTAGATCCAACATTTCCTTACCGATTTGAGGCGTAGATAAGCTGGGTGCACCTGAATAGCCGGGGTCCGCCCCTTTGTTTGGTAGCTTAGCTTTTTTGCGAACACTTTCTGGCTCGACAAACAATAATTCTGATGTGTCGCGCATTCCAGCGTGATATCCAATTTGGATTTCTGAATACCCTTTAGCAAGCAATGTATCAAATTGCGTATTCGCGAAATAGTAATTTCCAATTTGGGCGACACGTACACCTTCTGCTTCCCAAGCACTGTTTAGTTTGTCTGCTACGCGTGCCTGACTTGTTTGGTTGCCGCCACTATCTCCAATGAAGTAGATTTCGGTAAATCCATGAGATTTTAAGCTACGAGCTGCATGTTCTAGAGTGGCTTCAAAAATAGGTTCCGGAAGGCTGATTGTGCCAGCGAAGTCCATATGTCCGGTGTTTATTTCACCTTCAGGTACGTAATTGATAACTGGTGCGACTAATGTGTTTGCGAGTTGGCGCGCAATTTCTTGAGATGTGTAGGAAATGACAGCTTCATGCTTGCCTAAAATAACGTGTGGACCATTTTGTTCAACGCCTGCAGTCGGGATTAAAACTGTCGTCGTGCCATTATCCAATTCGTCTTGCACTTCTGTCCACGTTAGTTTGGCAAGTCGTACTTCCTGAGGCGGAGGAACCAGAGAAAGAGTTGAGATATGTGGGTATACATTCGTGTAAATAAAACATGCACTCACAATCCCACTTATACCATAGGCATATGACTTGCCTTCTTTTAGGCGTGCGTAAGATTCTGCGAAAGGCTTGAAGATCATCTCACCTAGATTTGCATACGGGTTCGGTAAGGATTCATCCACGCCAAACTTAAGTTTTTCAAACTTTTTCGGGTTGTAATGTGTACCAAACCACTGATCCCAAATCGAAAAGATTAGCCCCATATTTTTATCCCAATGTTCAGGCTTTGAAGAATGGTGAATTTGGTGTTGTGCTGGGCTAATCAAAATTTTATTGAGCCAGCTTGGGTAATTCATCCAAATTTGGGAATGGCGAAGGTTATAGCCAGTGATATAAAATAAGAATGATCCGACATTTAAGCCAAGGATGAGGATTGCTTCAGGGGTTGTCCCTGAAAGGAAAAAGAAGAGGCCTATTACCCCGCCATTCATAAGAGTGACGATAATGCCAGTGCAAAATAGATCGACAGGATGCATTCGGAATAGTGTGATCGGGGTTAGCACCTCTGCAGAGTGGTGCACTTTGTGAAATTCCCACAGGAAGGGTACTTTGTGGAATAGATAGTGCGCAAAGAAAATCGCAAAATCGATAAGGATTAGAGAGACGATTGTGTAAAGAATTTTTGCGGTGATTGAATTGAGTAAAGGTGTTGATTGGTCACCTAGCCATCCAGCAAATCCAGAATAGCTGAGTGAAGCAATGCCATTCACACTAATAAGGAATTGACCGATCAGACCAATATATATGATGGCATTAAAAGCAAAAATTTTGAGATCTTGTAAGGATGACGTGTGTCCCCAAACGCGAACGGTAAAGATTTGGCTTAGGGGAGATGTCTTATCTCCAGTTGCTTGGTTCTCATCGTGATCATGCGTTACGACATAACGCAGGCAAATGACGGCCAAAAAAAGGGATGACAATAAATAGAGTACGTAAACACGTTCATCAGCCATGAATGGCGCGAGAAAGCGTTTCAGAACGAGAAGTTCATCGAAATGAATGTCCATACTCTATACTCCGGCGGTGCGTCTTTCAAAGATCGCGTTACATTGTCGATGCGGTTACCGCGAATAATAGAGTTTCTTGATGAATAGTCCGTCAGAAATATAGTGTAGTTTTAAGGCGCTAGGTTAATCAATGTTGTAAATTGAATAAATACTCTGTTTATAATTTGACTAATTTCGGATTTCATTAATCTCATGTGCTGTCTTGTTTTTTCTGTTGGGCTCTTTCATTCATTTCATCTGACACTGCGGATGCAAATATACCTGCGGGTAGGGCGACGACCCCGATACCTGCCAGGGCGATGATGCCAGCAAAAATCTTTCCGCCGACAGTGATAGGATAGGTGTCTCCATATCCCACGGTGGTTAGCGTTGCGATAGCCCACCATGTGGCGCGTGGAATAGAGCCAAAAGTGTCAGGCTGTGCGTCACCTTCAATGAAATAAATGATGATGGCAGAGACATAAATCAGTGCGAGGGCCATACATAGAGCCACAAGCAGGCTTGATCCTGATCGTTTCAGTGCCGATGACAATAGGCCAAATGCTGGGATGAAGCGCACTAGCTTTAGCAAGCGGAATAGTCTGAGGATCCGTAAAGCCGCAATTGCGTGTAAATCGCCATGTGTCAGGGCTAAGGCGATAAGTTCGGGTAGAAATGCCAAAAGGTCAGTGATGGCAAAGGGGGTCATCATATAACGTATGCGCCCCTGAATGCCTTTATATTCGGGGTTTTCAGATGCGACCCACACTCTAAATAGAAATTCAATCGCGAAGACAGCCAGAACGAAATAATTAAATAGACTCAAATTATCTCGAAATGGCTGAGATAAGCTCGTTTCTGTTTCCAATGAAAATGCAATAAAGCTGAAGATTACTAGAATTATCAGCGCGATATTTATGCTGGATATGCCTTTGGAGCGTGCAGATGGTTCCAAGGCTTTGTACAGTTTAGAGCGAAATGCCATTGAAACCTCGTCAGTTGTAAAACGTCTGCTAATCAAAGTGTTCTCATGATTAAACTGCTTTGAGTTTATGGCAATGATGTGTGTATTTTTACATCATTTTGATAATCATTCGCATTTAATTTGAAATCACTATTGCATTTCATTCTCAATTTGGTAGGACGCATTTATTGTTTGCGAATAATTCGCATTAGTATTTTGGGTTTGAGAGAGTTTTAGGCCAAATGAGTAAATTAAACTGGGGAGTGGCTGTGGCTGCGCTGATGAGCGTTTCTAACACTTCTTTTGCTGACGTTGCAGCTACTACAGCTGTTCAAGATACTATTATTGTCAAAGGGCAGTATTTGTATTCAGACAAAGTGAATTCTCTAAAAGCCCCCACACCAATTATCGATGTGCCACAAAGTCTGTCGATCACGACTGCTGACCAAATTGCTGAGCGCGGATACACAAGCATTGGTGATATCGTAAATTACACGCCGGGTGTGAACACATCCCAAGGGGAGGGGCACCGTGACGCTGTCGTTTTCCGTGGTGTGCGTTCAACAGCTGACTTTTATCTAGATGGTGTACGTGACGATGTTCAATATTACCGTCCACTCTACAATCTTGAGCAAGTTGAAATTCTTCGTGGTCCAAACGCACTTCTATTTGGACGTGGTGGTACAGGTGGTATTCTAAACCGTGTGACGAAAAAAGGTCAGATCGGTGAGGAGTTTGCAGGCTATCAAGTCAGCGCTGATACATTCGGTGGATATGAATTGAATCTAGATGCAAATGTTGGTCTCTCCGACACATCTGCTTTCCGTTTAAACGCGATGTATGGCAGCTTGGAAAACCACCGCGATTTCTTTGGTGGTCAGCAAATCGGTTTAAACCCAACTTTCAAATTCGCGCTAAGCCCAAAGACGAGTTTGGACCTCTCCTATGAATATGCAAACCATGAGCGCTTTATTGACCGTGGTATCCCTACAGGTTCAGATGGAGAGCCGATTGAACGCTTCAAAGATATTGTTTTTGGTGACCCTGACCTGAATGAAACAGAATTTGTTGCTCACCTATTCCGTACGAAATTACAGCACGAATTTTCCGAGAATTTAAAAGGTAATTTTAGCGCTTTTTACGGTGATTACGACAAGCTGTACCAAAACTTCTATGCTGCTAACTATACAGCGAGTGACGCAGACTTTGGTGGAGCTGAAACTGTAGATCTAGACGGATATGTAGACACGACTCAGCGTACCAACTTTATATTATCTGGAAACTTGGTTGGTGAATTCACGACTGGCATATTTGGTCATACAGTTGTTGCAGGCGCTGAATATATCGACACAAGCAATGACAACGATCGTTATAATCCAGAGTTTAGTGTATTTGATGACCCAATTGGCATGGATTCAGACCGTGAAGCATTTCTTATTACAGCCCCGCTAAACTTTAGAGGCGGTGCTGGAATTCGTGCGGATGGAACTATGCCGACTTCAATGAGTTTTACTGACCTGAACGATAAATCATACGGTGCTGTAGATGTGTTCTCTGCCTATGTGCAGGATCAGATTGAAATCAATCAATATTTAGATGTTGTTTTAGGTGCCCGTTTTGACAGTTTTGAAATTGGTGTAGACGCTGTTGATAAAGGCGTATTCAACTCTACTGGTATTGAAGAAACGTCTAACACAACCCGCAGAGATGAAGAGATTTCTCCTCGTTTTGGATTGATCTTCAAGCCACAAGAAAATATCTCAGTTTATACAAGTTATAGTGAGAGCTTTATTCCAAGTTCAGGTGGTCAGTTCGCCAGCTTGGGAGGCACAAATGAAGCATTGGCTCCAGACAAGTTTGAAAACCTTGAAGCTGGTTTGAAGTGGGATTTTGCAGAAGCTTTGAGCTTCACTGCAGCCGTGTTCCAAATTCAATCAACGTCGCCAGAAGTTGATTCCAGTACTGAAACAAACCCAACAGGCGATGTTTCTATTCAAGTACGTGTTGAGGCCGAAACAACTGGTTTTGAAGCTCAGTTGCTAGGTCAAATTACAGAGCAATGGAATATCTCAGCTGGTTATAGCTATTTGGATGGAGAGATCGTCAATCAAGGAGGTGACACAGGATTACGTCCTCGTGAGCTACCAGAACATACTTTCTCACTATGGAATTCTTATCAGGCAACTGAAAAACTGGGCTTTGGTCTTGGTGTATCTTATCAAGATGAGAGCTTCATCAATAACGATAACTCGAGTACGCTTCCTGCATATACACGCGTTGATGCAGCAGCATTCTACGATGTATCAGAAAAGCTTCGCATTCAGTTGAATGTTGAAAACCTAACGGATGAGACTTACTTCCCGAATGCGCACAGCACGCATCAGGTCACAGTAGGGGAGCCGCTAAATGCCCGTCTAACAGTACGTGGTCGTTTCTAAAGCGCGATAGCAATTAAGTAGATTAAGCCCTGAGATGAAAGTCTCGGGGCTTTTTTATCTGGTAGAGCTAATTCGAATTGGACTAAAGTTTTTTACGCATAATGACTTCATTGTCTTGTTTGCCGCCAACGTCAAAATTGTATGTTCCGACGGTTTCAAAATTGCGTGTTTCATAGACTGAGATTGCGCGTTGATTATTTTCCCAGACACCTAGATAAATTGCTTTTGCGCCACGTTGTCTGGCTTGTTCAATCGCCCAGGTGAGGAGGATGCGGCCAACCCCAACCCCTTGTCCTTCTTGGCGAACATATAGGCGGTGTAACTCTAAAGACGTTGCTGGATCGTGCTCCACTGGTAGCTTAACGGGAGCGAGTTTGGCGTACGCAATTGTTTTGGTACGCATAGCGGCAATTCGAATTTCGATATTCGGATCTTCGATTTCAGCTAGTTGTTTTTCAACAGTAAAATTATCGTCGAGATAGGCCTGCAAATCTTCGTGCTTATACAGCATCCCGAAAGTTTCCGAGAATGTATCTCGGCCAATTTCAGTAAGACGCCCTGCATCTTCAGGGCGGGCGTCTCTAAAACTCAAAGATACTGCACGCAATTTATAAGTCCTTCTTATCGAAAAAATATGTCTCGATAAGTACTTACACTCTATTTACAGAATTTTGAACAAATTCTCGCAAAGCATCTCCAACTAATACCAGTTTGGCTAAAGTCCAACTACCCGATGCTTCAAATTGATCTATAGGAAAAGTCACGCGGTTAACTTCAACTTTCAGCGGAGTTAGCCACATTTCAACTGCTTCTCTCGCAGATTCCAAAGTAATATGCTCTGGTTTATGGCCGTCCTTCTTGGCGTGATTAATTGCCAATTCCGATAACGCAGCTTCCTGAGAAGGGAGTGCATCGCTTACGCGCTGCAGT
Organism: uncultured Hyphomonadaceae bacterium; assembly: GCA_964352025.1. GTDB lineage: Bacteria > Pseudomonadota > Alphaproteobacteria > Caulobacterales > Hyphomonadaceae > Hirschia. The sequence continues at coordinate 94,903 of CAYGPZ010000012.1, read as the reverse complement.
GCGAGCCGTTCCCAGTGTCCATCTAGCTGGATGTCTCTTAACGCCGCGCGCATTTTATCTAATCCCATAAGATCGTCTAATGCATGTTGTATACGAGCGGTTGGAACGACATCCCATCCGGTTTTGTTGGAAACGTCTACCGCTTCTCTCGCGGTTGCTAAAATACGTACATTGGCCGCGTCCATAGCAATGTCTGCTGGTGCTCCGGCTTCAACAAAGCTGTCCGCACGCGCTTTAATGCGGCTTAGCGAGAAGGGACTAATGCATGAGTCCAAATTCTCCTTGAGCGATTTGACGCCTTTGGAATAATCTTCGATCAGTTCGGTTAGCTCTGCACCTTGTAGGACAGGGGAGACCAGACCACCCGTAAGCTGTCGTAATGTGCCGGTGATTTCCTGACGCATGAGCGTTTGCGCATGTGCGGGAGCTTTATTGTCGAGTGCATCAATACGTGCACACAATTCATCAAGTCCGAAAATAGCACGCGCTGCTTCTGTCGCCCGAACAAGAATACCGATATCGACAGCTGAAGCATCACGCATTTCATATGGGTAGACAGGTCCCGTCATATTCACGAGGCGGTTGGCCAATCGCGTTGCAATGATTTCGCGTTTTAGTTTGTGGTTTGCACGGGGTGCTTCATATTTATCTAACGCAGATGGGAAGTATGATTTTAGCAAAGGCTGGAATGCTAGATCATCTGGCGCGCTGCTTTGTACAATAGCCTCGAACAGGTCATTTTTCGCATATGCCAAAAGGACGGACATTTCCGGACGTGTCAGGCCAAGTCCTTGCGCTTTTAATGCTGAAATTGCATCTGTGTCGGGCAGGAATTCGACGCCGCGATCTAGTTTGTCTTCTGCTTCCAAAGTCGACATAAATTGCGCATGTGCATCCAAATCTGCGGTTGCGCTGGCTTCCATAATGGTTAGTGCGCCTGACTGGTCGTAATTATTGACCAATACATGTTCAGCGACGTCATCTGTCATCGATGCAAGGAGTTCATTACGGTCTTCGACTGCTAACTCACCCGTATTGATGGCTTCTGTGAGCAGGATTTTGATATTGACCTCATGGTCTGAACTATCCACACCGGCGGAATTATCGATCGCATCTGTATTGATACGTCCACCATTGCGCGCAAATTCGATACGTCCTTTTTGGGTAACCCCAAGATTGGCACCTTCACCGATGATTTTAACATTCAGCTCACTACCATTAAGACGAAGATCGTCATTGGCTTTATCGCCAACTTGCGAATGCAGCTCGTCTTCTGATTTGACATAGGTACCAATTCCGCCAAACCACAATAATTCTGCGTTAAGCTCTAAAATCGCGCGGATTAGCGTGTTTGGCGCGACAGACTTTTCTGTAATGCCTGTAAGCGCTTGAATTTCATCTGTCAGTTCAACGGCTTTATCAGCACGAGAGAATATCTTCCCACCTTTTGACAACAAGTCAGTGTTGTAATCCGTCCAAGACGAACGACCCATATCAAATAGGCGTTTACGTTCTTCATAGCTGACTTGAGTATTTGGAGTAGGGTCAACAAAGATGTGCATGTGGTTGAAGGCACCAACAAGCTTGGTCTGCTCAGACAACAACATACCGTTTCCAAACACATCACCAGACATGTCTCCGACACCAATTGCGGTGAAAGCTTCGTTTTGAATGTCTTTTCCGATTTCACGGAAATGGCGTTTCACAGCCTCCCATGCGCCGCGTGCTGTGATGCCCATTTTCTTGTGGTCATAACCAACAGAGCCGCCCGATGCGAAGGCATCGTCTAGCCAGAAATCATGATCCTGTGAGAGGCCGTTCGCGATGTCAGAGAAAGTCGCGGTGCCTTTATCAGCTGCCACAACGAGATAAGGATCATCTCCATCCCACGCAAATACATTTGCTGGACGTTTTGCAACACCGTTTTCAATATTATCAGTGATTTGAAGCAGTGAAGATATAAAGACTTTATAGGCTGCGATCCCGCCATTGATGAAGTCTTCGCGCGTGCCGCTTACAGGTAATTGTTTTGGAAAGAATCCACCTTTGGACCCAACGGGCACAATAACGGCATTTTTCACTTGTTGAGCTTTTACAAGCCCAAGAACTTCTGTTCGGAAATCATCACGGCGGTCCGACCAGCGAAGCCCACCACGAGCGACAGGGCCAAAGCGCAAATGCACACCTTCAACCATTGGTGACCAAACGAAAATCTCACGGAAAGGTTTAGGGGCAGGGAGGTCTTCTAATTCCTGACTCGCGATTTTTAGGGAGATATGAGGATAGTGTGCATTGGCAGCGTTCAATTGATAGAAATTGGTTCGCTGAATTGCATTGATGAGATGCATGGTGCGTCTCAGCACGCGGTCATCATCAAGCGAGCTGACCTTCTCTAGGGCTTTGACAATGCGTTCGCTAATCAGATCAGCAGAAGCCTTGCGGTCTTGCAACTCGACTTCGCTTTCTACGCCAGATGATGGATCAAAACGTTCATCAAAAAGCTTTATGAGATCAGCAGATATTTCTGGATGATTGACAAGCGCGTCTATTTGTACGGCCTGAGATGCATCCATGCCTGTTTGTTGTCGATATCGACAAAGTGTCCGGATAAGAGCCGCATGTCGCCACGAAATTCCTAAGTGGAGGATGAGCTGGTTGAAGCCGTCATCTTCTGTGCGGCCATTCCATACCGCAACAAAGCCGTCTTCAAAGTCTTTGCCTAGCTCAGTTTCAGACCGTGGAAATTGGAGTTCTAGATCGTGAACCCAAACAGTTTTCTGGGTTCTGGATTTAGGATTGGAGATGATTGGATAACTTGTCTCTGAAAGGACGCGTAAACCCATATTCTCGAGAACCGGAACCATGTTGGATAGTTCTAAAGGATTGTCGCGGCGGTATATTTTACAGCTTGTGGTGCCTTCTTTTTCACATTTATAGGCACGCACAGCGACATCTTGATCTTCAGGAATACTGTAAATCAGGTCGAGGTCTCGTAGAGCCTCTTCCGGTTCAAAAGCTTCTTTATAGGCTTCGTTAAACTGATGATTGAACAGCTCAGGTGGTGGTGATACAGCCAATCGGGCTGCTCTAGCTAAACCATCCTGCCAGGATTCTGCAAGTTGCCTGAGTTGAATGTCGAGTGCGTCGACATCCGGCTCTTTATGGTCAGGGTTCAAGCCTATAATGAAGTGGACACGGGCAAGTGGTCCATCATTGAAACTTGGGTAGAACGCAGATTCGCGACCGCCATAGGCTTCGGCAATTGTTGTGTGTGCGATACGGCGCAATTCAGGAGAATAATTGTCGCGTGGTGTAAACAGTAGCGCTGAGACATAGCGGTTGAACTTATCACGGCGGACAAATAAACGTGTTCGCGGACGCTGATAAAGAGTCAGAATATTGTAAGAAAAACGCGCTAAATCATCTTCTGATATCTGGAATAATTCATCGCGAGGATAGGTCTCTAATACATTGTCGAGAGCATTCATCGAATAGGATGAATTATGTAAATCCAGGGAGTCTTTAACGTTCTGTAGCTTGTGCCGGATTAGCGGTACATCCTTGGCCATACGTGTATAAGCTGCCGCGGTGAACAGGCCGACAAATCTTGTTTCCCCGATTACATTTCCGTCTTCATCCAACCGTTTTACGCCGACATAGTCTGCATAGACGCGGCGGTGAACGAGTGATCTGACATTGGATTTGGCAACAATCAGCGGAGAAGGCTCATTTAAAAATGCCCTAATTCGCGGGGTTATGACTGCAGGCTCTTTCCCGTGTGACAGAATATGTCGCGTTTCATCACGCAATATTCCCAAACTCGTGCCGACAATCTCCGGCTCCAACGCCTGTTCATCATCACTTTGGTTATCTGATAGGTTTTTATAGCTGTATGACCTAACACCGAGGAAAAAGAAATGTTCATTTTTAAGCCATTCCAGAAACAGGTTTGCTTCTTGTATTTCTTCTGATGAACGCCCCTCGATAACAGGCATTTTTAAAGTGGATTCAGCAGCTTCATGCATAGCCGCTTTCATCGCTTTATAGTCTGATGTCGCTAGTTCAACATCGTTGAAAGTTTCTTTAAGTATGCTTTCTACTTCAGCGCAGCGGGCTTCAGACAGAGGTGGTGAGTGGATTTGAATCAGGGACTGGTTGTCAACAACTGGGTGTACAACCGCCACGATTTCAACACCTGAACCAACAAGTGCTGCGACTGCGCTATCAACGAGGAAAGGAATGTCGGGACCAACAATCTCAAAGAGAGTGCGGTCCATATCTTTGTTGTTGGCGCCATAACAGTGTCTGGAACGAATTGATCTTATTGAAGCGTCGACTGATTTTGAAAAATTCCAAAGTTCAATAGCAACTGCCGCGGCATCGTCTGCCGAAAATGGAGCAAACTCGTCCATAGAGGCACTATTGCAGAATTGTTTGAGGAATATATCTCGCGCGGGATCATCGCGATTGTCGTTCTGGGCTTCGCTATAAAGCGCTTCAGAAGTTAGGATTTCGTCGACTGCAAAAGCTAAGCTTGAATTCGTTGCCGTGAATGACATGTTTCCGTCCCATATGTACGATGCTTAACATCGTTTATTAGTTTAGAACTTTGCCGCTTACTCCAATAAAGTTCGGGCCTCATGATAATAGCATAGGCGTAATATATAGTCTCTCAGCTCTTTCATTGTAGAATCGTTAAAGTTGTAGGAAAAAAATTGGAGTGCTTTATTAATTCAAACGCGTTCGATTGATCACTCGCAACGTAATTTCGGGACAAAAACTAAAAGAGCGATTGAGTGGATACCCACCCAATCGCCCAATTGAGACTGACTTGTATGCAGGGTGGGGGACGCTGACAAGTCAGTCACGTAGGCAGATCAATTCAGATCTTCTAATAGATAAACTATGCACCTGATTGGTGTTTTTTTCAACCAAAAATTACCGTCAGGTGAGGTGGTCCCCGATCAATTTAAATTACAAAATGTAAAATTTAACCTAAGAGTTTATTTCTTAACAGATATTTGGCGGCAACATTATAAACTTGATTGATCCGCTTGTTCTGCATCCGCCGGTTGAGCGGATGCGTTCGCCTTGGTTTTTATTGGATTACCGTCGGCTGATAGCAAAATAGCAATCCAATGTGTCCCTGGAATTTGCGCAAACAGAATCATCATTAATACGGTTAGGGGCGCAGATAAGAACATGCCGGGGATACCCCAGATCGCGCCCCAAACAGCCAAAGATAGAAGTACAACTAATGATGAGAGGTTTAAGGATTCTCCCATCATGCGCGGTTGTATAAAGTTACCAATTGCAAACTGCCATACACTCACTGACGCTAGAACGATTAGCGCATTCAGTGTCGCATCTGCTGGCATATAGGATGGCCAATCGGGTTGAGCGAGCGCAAAAAGTCCCGGTAAAAATGCCGCGACGATAGATCCAATGGTCGGAATATAGTTCAGGAAAAAGACGATAAATGCCCAGAAAAGCGCGTTATCCAAGCCTAATATCAACAGCGTGATATAGGTGATTATCGTGATAATACCCGATATTATCGTCTGTACCCACAGATACTCTTCCATTGATTTGCGAACCTGAAGTCCAACATCTCTAGCGCGTGTTCTGTCTTCACCATCTTTGAAAATATTATCGAGTTTATTAGGCCAATTGCGCTCAGCTAGAAATAAGAAGGCTATGTAAATCAGGATGAGTACGAAAGAAGATGCCAGGCTTTGAACAGAGTCGAGAATGGGCTGCACAAACCTAGTATTTTGTTCGTTGAATAACAGATTGGATAGGTCGGGCGGAGCCATCGTATGAATATTGAAACTCGCATAAATCTCCGTAAGGACTTCGTTTATACGTGTTTCATAGGCGCTCGCATTCTTTGCAAAATCGTTTAATCCATCAACGAATATAACGACGACAGAAATTGCGGCTCCAAGAACGATTAGCACAGCGGTCAATTGCGCTGCCCAACGTGGTATTTTGGAAATTTTATCTTTTAGGATGCGGGCAAAACCTTCAATGACGAGCCATAAGAAGACAGCCAAAGCAAACGGAGCGAATATATCTGCGCCCATATAAAGGCCGTAAACGATGACGCCAGCTGCGATGACCCAAATGCCTGCAGGAAGATATCCCATTGTGAACCCCGTAAAATTCCAAAATGCGATCGTAGAAACGCTTAAACTTAGTTCTGCGTCAATCTGGAAGCAGGGATTACTGCATATTTTCTAGGTATTCCGCTGTAATATGTCGGCAAACGAGATTGTCGCTTAACCATTGGGGACATAAAGTTTCCCGCAAACGAATCAAACTGAGATCGGGTCTGAATATGTCAGAAAATTCCATTTTTCTTGGGGGCGGTGGTCCACAAAGCGATCTACGTCAGGAATTAATCCTGTCTCGCGCCAACCGTCACGGCCTCGTAGCAGGCGCAACGGGTACAGGTAAGACTGTGACTTTGCAGATTATGGCAGAGGGATTTTCGGCGGCGGGTGTTCCGGTTTTCTGTGCGGACGTAAAAGGCGATTTGTCAGGTCTATCTCAACCCGGGGACCCAGCTCATAAACTACATGATAAATTGATCTCCCGTGCAGAGAAGATCGGTTTTGACGATTACGGGTATGGCGTTACGCCGACGATCTTCTGGGATTTGTACGGTAAAAAAGGTCACCCAATTCGTACAACTGTTACGGAAATGGGACCAGAATTACTCGCTCGCCTAATGGATTTGAACGAAACTCAAGAAGGTGTTTTGATCATCGCATTCGAATATGCCGATGATAATGATCTACTGATCTTAGACCTCAAAGATCTACGTAAATTATTGATCCATGTCACCGAAGTACGCGAAGAGATCCAGAAAGAGTATGGGAATGTGTCGCCTAGCTCTGTCGGTGCTATTCAGCGTCGCTTGCTGGTCCTTGAACGTGATGGCGCAGAAGAGTTTTTTGGTGAACCTGCGCTTGAGCTAGAAGACTTTATGCGTACGACACGTGATAGTCGTGGGTATGTTTCTATTCTAGATGCAACAACGCTTATCAATTCACCAAAACTGTATTCGACTTTCTTGCTTTGGCTGTTGTCAGCGCTATTTGAAGAATTGCCAGAGGTAGGTGATCCAGACAAACCAAAAATGGTGTTCTTTTTTGATGAAGCACACTTATTGTTTGATGATGCGCCAAAAGCTTTGATCGACAAAATCGAACAAGTTGTTCGTTTGATACGGTCTAAAGGTGTGGGTGTTTACTTCGTAACTCAAAACCCGCGCGACTTGCCTGATAGTGTATTGGCGCAATTAGGGGCGAGGGTGCAACATGCATTGCGTGCTTATACACCATCCGAACGTAAAGCGATTAGAGCTGCTGCACAGAGTTTCCGCGAGAACCCAGATATTGATACTGAGCAAGTCATCACTGAATTAGGTGTTGGTGAAGCGCTTGTTTCCACGCTGGATGCCAAAGCAGCACCGTCAATTGTGCAGCAAACGCTTATCCGGCCACCATCGTCGCGCCTTGGCCCAGCCACAGATGCTGAGCGCAAGGAGATTATCGAAAACAGCCCTGTGTTTGGGAAATATGATGATGCTGTCGATCGTGAAAGTGCATATGAACTTCTGAGCAAGCGGGAAGAAAAAGCTGCAAAAGAAGAAGCTGAACTTCAAAAGGCTGAGGAAAAAGCCAAAGAGCAAGCAGCAAAAGCGAAAAAACGTAAACCAGCCCGTCGTTCCAGACGTCAAACAGCATCAGAAGCGGCAACAAAGTCCATGATGCGGACCGCAGCGCGAGAGATTACAAAATATGTCTTACGCGGTGTATTCGGCGGTCGTCGTCGATAATAGCACAGTGCGATAACGCTAAGATGTTGAAATGTGATGACTCTAAATGCGTAAACCTGCTATAGTTGAATGTAATGATTGGGTGGAGGAGTGAATGCTACGGCATTTGCAAAAAGGCGAAGGAAAAAATCATGCGTAAGTCTTTAATGGCCCTCGTAACTTTATCTGGACTGGCGATAGCCGGCTGTGCCACGCAACCGCCATATAAGCCTGCAAGTAGCTATACAGGTTCTGGATATACTGATCAGATCATAGAATCGAATAGGTTTCAGGTCACTTTCAGAGGTAACTCGGTTACGCCTCGTGATGAAGTCGAGACATTTCTTCTTTATCGTGCCGCGGAGCTAACTCTTGAAAATGGTTTTGACTATTTCGTTGTTGTTCAACGCGATACTGAAACACGAAGTCGCTCGAGACCACTTGGGTTTGGTAGTCACTATTCCCGTTATGGATTTGGATATTCATACTTTCATCCACGTCGCGGATGGTATGGTGCATATGACCCGTTCTGGGGACGTCATGGCTATAGCTATGATCAAATCACCAAGTATGAAGCGACTGCTGAAGTCCTGATGCATAATGGTGAGAAACCCAAAGATGCTTTGCGTGCATTTGATGCGCGTGATGTGGTTAAAAACATAGGACCAACTATCACACGTCCTCAATAGATAAGTAATTATATGGCTCACGATCACATGCCGGCAGGGCGAATGGTCCCGACGGAAGCGGCGGCTATTACCAAACGCACGGTCTTTCTGTCGGTCGCTATAGCCTCGATATTGATTGTATTGAAATTGTGGGCATGGATCGCGTCTGGATCTGTATCTGTTCTAGCGTCACTGGCGGATTCTGGTTTAGACCTCGCCGCATCTTTGGTGACGCTGGGTGCTGTGACTTATGCTGCTGCGCCGCCTGATGATGAGCATCGGTATGGGCATGGGAAAGCTGAGGGCTTTGCCGCGCTTATGCAGGCGGGTTTGGTTGGAGCCTCTGCAGCTTTGATCGCGCGGGAGGCCTTCGATAGATTTGTAGACCCTAGACCTGTTCTTGAGGGAACAATTCCTGTTCTCGTCATGGTCATCTCTATTTTGCTGACAGGTGTTTTGATCTATTTTCAGACACGCGCTTTAAAGCAAACTGGATCGGTTGCGACAGCAGGTGATCGTGCGCACTATGCGGCGGATATGGGGGCGAATGTCGCTGTCATATTTGGTGTTGTTGGCGCGTCTTATCTCAAAATACCATTGATCGATCCAATCATTGGGTTGGGCGTTGCCGTCTGGTTGGCCTTTGGGGCTTTGGATGTCGCCAAAGATGCTTTCGATCAGCTTATGGATAAAGAGCTAAGTGATGATGCGCGTGAACGCATTATAGAATTGGCGCAGGGTGCAGAAAAAAAGTGGAAAGTTCACGATTTAAGGACACGTGCAGCTGGTCCTATAATCCATATACAATTCCATCTGGATTTGCCCAATATTGCCACGCTGGCTGAAGCGCACGATATTATGGTAGAGTGTGAAAAACGAATCTTATCAGAATTTCCGGGAGCCGACATTCTCATCCATCCTGATCCTCAAAACGCAGCGCCACATGGGGCACCGTTTTTTCAGGAAAATCGAGAATAACAGCTCTCAATTGATAATAACGGAGCCGTTGTCTATGCGCACATTACATCACTGGATGTTGGACCCGTTTTCTCGATGTATACGGATTGCTCTTGCTGAGAAGAAGATTGAATTTGCAATCGAGGAATCTTCTCCATTTGAAGCAGACACAATTGCCCAAAATCTAAATCCGATAGGCGGTGCGCCCGTCCTGGTAGATGAGTCACCTGCAGGGCGGGTTGTGATTGCTGAACCTCGCGCCATTCTTGAATATCTGGATGAAGTCTATCCGGGATATCCATTATTACCCAAATCTCCGATTGATCGCGCAGAAGTACGCTGGGTGCTAGGGTGGCTAGAACGTGGTTTTGAAACAGATGTAAATGACAAGCTGTTGAAGGAACGCATTGCGATGCGTTATCTGAGAGCAGGGCGTCCTAATATGGAGGTATTGCGTATCGGCGCTAAAGCGCTTGATGGATACCTCAAGCACGTTGAAGCAATTACCGCGGTAAGACCCTATCTTGCCGGTGAAGACTTTACATTGGCCGATGTGTGCGCGGCGGCGCATTTCTCATGTCTTGATTATTTTGGCGATGTGCAATGGGGGCGGTTTGAGAATGCGGCGGATTGGTATTTGCGCATGAAGAGCCGCGCTAGCTTTAGAGAAATTCTCAAAGATTCACTTCAAGGCGTGCTACCAGCTCCGCATTATGCAGAGCTGGATTTCTAGCGAGACTTTTATACAGCTGGAACGGTCATTCCTCTGCCAACAGCAGCGCGTTGTCCAACTCGGTCTAACCATGCTGTTATGTTGGATAGATCGCGGTCATTGTCTGTTTCCACGCGACTAAACCCAACTTTTACCCAAGAATAAAGAGATATGTCCGCGATCGAGTATTCGCCTGCGATGTAATCCTGTCCTTCCAATTGTTTGTTCAGAACATTGTGAAGGCGTTTCACTTCTTTTGAGAAACGGCTAAATGCGTACGCGCTATAATCTGGTTTCCCTTCCAAGTTTTGGAAGTGATAGAATTGACCTGTCATCGGCCCGTATCCACCAATTTGCCACATGAGCCATTGTAGTGTTTTAGCTTTTTTGGTCGGATCAGATGACAGGAATTTACCTGTCTTTTCCGCAAGATAAATCAGTATCGCGCCGCTTTCAAAAACACTAACTGGTGCACCTTCGACATCATTATCGACGATGGCTGGAATTTTGTTGTTTGGTGATATTTTCAAAAATTCGGGTGCAAACTGTTCTTCATTACCGATGTTGATAGGGTGTGCTTTGTAATCCAAGCCACATTCTTCCAGCATGATTGAGATTTTATGCCCGTTGGGTGTGCCCCATGTGTAAAGATCGATCATAGAAAATTCCTTTAAAAATGAGGTGATAGATTTGTTTTGGCTTGTATTAGACTAGACGTATAGTTGGTTAGCTGCGCACATATATTCAAGATTGATAGATAGAGTGAGTCTTCACAAATGAGTGATTTTCAAACGACTAAAGATATATTGGCGACTTTAGTTGGGTTTGACACAACGTCTCGCGATTCAAATCTCGCTCTGATTGATTGGGTTGAAGATTATCTGAAGCCTTATGCTGCAGATATCAAACGTATTCCCAATGAAGAGGGGACAAAGGCAAACTTGTGGGCGCGTATTGGGCCTGATGTTGAAGGCGGGATCATCCTCTCTGGTCATTCAGATGTTGTTCCTGTTGATGGCCAGCCATGGTCGACTGATCCATTTGAGCTTACGCAGATAGATGGAAAGCTTTTCGGGCGCGGGTCTTGCGATATGAAAGGCTTTCTCGCATTGGCTTTAGCTTATGCGCCTAAGTTTGCAGCTGCCGATTTGAAGCGACCCGTCTTTATCGCCATTTCATATGATGAAGAAATAGGGTGTGCGGGTGTTTTACCCATGGTGGAAGAACTTGCATCACTTGGCCAAAAGCCTAGCATATGCTGGGTGGGTGAGCCGACATTGTGGAATGTTGTGACGGGGCACAAAGGTATCTGCAATCATAAAGTCATCGTCACGGGTAAGGAAATGCACTCGAGCCTGCCACACTTGGGAGCATCTGCGATTCACGAAGCGTTGGAAATTTTGACTGTCCTGCGTGAAACAGCAAATTGGCTAGAAGAAACAGCACCATCCGATAGCGAATTTGATCCACCTCATGCAACGCTGACAATCGGCAAAATATCGGGTGGAACAGCCGCTAATATTATCGCGCGGGAGTGTGAGTTTGTTTTTGATCTGCGTTACCCACCAGGTGTGGATGTAGAAGCATCGCTTAAACCATTTAGAGAAAAAGTAGCTGACGTTGATGCACGTTTAAAGGCATTTGATCCGTCATGTGGCGTTGAGGTTATTCGCCTTTCACAGGCTCCGCCTTTGGGATCCGATGAAGGGGGAGCCGAGCTATTGGCCCGCGCGTTAACTGGAGATAATCAAACGCAAATGGCTGGGTATTGTGCAGAAGCTGGGCAATTTCAAAATGCGGGTTTCTCCACCATTATTTGCGGTCCAGGTTCAATTGAACAAGCACACCAACCAGATGAATTCGTCGCGAACGTTGAAATCGATAAGGGCTTGTTGATATTTGAAAAAATGCTCAACACATTAGTTTGATTATACAAAAATAGTTTTAGGATTTAGTCAGTCAATTGCTGTTAAGCTGGGTGTATGAGTATCACTTCTTGAAATCCATGGGCATGGGGCTGTGTGGTTATTCTGGGGTGTGGGGAGATCCTAAGAAATGCCAATTCTGCTTTTTTTAGTGGGCGTATTTGCCCTGACGATTGCTTTTTTGGTGAGAGCGCCGCGCAAAAGTAAGGCGTTTATTCCCGCAATCAGTTTTGTTGGTGGACTAGCCATAAGTGCGCTCGGCATTAGCGCTTTGGCCAATCTATTTGACGTTCAACGCACCACTGATTTTGATAATTTTGTCGCCCACAGTGTTGAAGTCGCAGAAACAGAAGAAGCGCCAATTGCTCTTTTTCTGGGCGCTAGTCTGTCCCGCAATGCGCTTGATGATACACAATTGACTAAATTGCTTCGCGATAAGGGCTATCCTCACCGCGCTGTAAATTTGTCATTGCAGGGCTCTTCACTTCAGGAACGCAATAAGGCGCTTCAGGAATATCTGAAACGATCGCCGCAAGCACCCGATGTCGTGTTTTTGAGCGTCGTTCAGGAATTTGATGAACTGTCTGCTTATGTCTTTAAAGTCGCTAAATTTTCCGATCGGGCAATTGATCAATTCGACTTACCTGCCGCGCAATGGGCAGGTTTAGGTATCGTTGGCGGCTCTTGTTATGGCGCTGTGGGATGTGTGAAAGACATCGCCTTTGGTGGTATTCATCTGACGCTAAACTCTTTGAATGTCGGGTTATTATCTAGTGGTGAGCCATTTGACGATGTTGAAAAATCACCTGCTTATGATCCCCAAACCACGCCTCGCGAAGACCAAACCACAGAAGAGATAGTTACCGGTTTAAGTGAAACTTTGCCCGTGGAGCCACTTGATGGACCACACTGGGCAAAAAGCTTTCGTGCTATGCAGCGTGACCAACTTCTAAAAGCTGGCGTGCGCAAGATAAACTATTATGCACCGCCTGTCGTGGATCCGGGAATTCGTGCCTATACGCAAAATGTGTGTGCGGGGGAGCTATCAGATTTCACCTGTATTCCTTCCAACGATGCCGAACTACTAGAGCAATTAAAGTCTCAAATCTGGTTTGATCCTCAGCATTTATTAGCGGATGGAGCAGCCATTTACACCGATTGGCTCGCAACCCAGATTGAAGAGACAGGAGCGCTGAAATGATTTTTACAGATGTCATCTTTCCCGCATTCCTGCTTGTTGTTTTCTCTTTACATTGGTTGACCCCAGCTAAGTTTAAAGAAACGCGTTTGATGATCCTTTTAGGGGCAAGCGCGATATTCTATGCATGGTGGGATGCGCGTTTCCTATTGCTGATAGGCACTGTCATCGCGATTGCGTGGGGCGCTGGGCTTTATGCAGGCGACAAGACGCTGGATAAGAAAAAGCGCAATCTGGCGACCACATTGGGTGTGGCGTCCAATTTGTTTATTCTTGCGGTCTTTAAGTATTTCAACTTCTTCGTTGATAGCTTTATCGATGTTTTGAACATTGTTGGTTTGAATGCGAACCCATCAACGCTGAAGATTATTCTGCCTGTCGGGGTCAGCTTTTATATCTTCCAAGCCATCAGCTATATTGTCGATGTGCGCCGTGAAGAGCTTGAAACTGAAACACGTTTGCGCCGCGTGGCGCTATATATCGCTTTCTTCCCCCAGCTTGTGGCAGGGCCGATTGTACGGGCGGCGGGGTTTTTTCCGCAAATGGAAAAAGACCGCAAATTATCCAACGAAATATTGCTGTCGGGTCTGCGTTTCTTTGCAATAGGGTGGGTTTATAAGGCTGGATTTGCCGACAACATTGCGCCATTTGTTGATCCAGTTTTTGGAAACCCAATGGTTGATGGCGACTCTGATGTATCCAATTGGACAAACCTATCTTTGGTCGGGGCGACATTTGCTTTTGGGGCGCAAATCTATTTTGATTTTGCGGGTTATTCCATGATGGCAATCGGGGTGGCGCGTTGGTTTGGGTTTTACATTCCGCGCAACTTTGATTTCCCATATATGGCAACATCTATTGCAGATTTCTGGCGTCGTTGGCACATCTCATTGTCGAGCTGGCTTCGCGATTATCTCTACATTTCGCTCGGCGGAAACAGGGCGGGCAAGTTACGCAATTACGTCAATCTATTTGCGACCATGTTGCTAGGTGGTCTCTGGCACGGTGCGGCTTGGACATTCGTCATCTGGGGTGCGCTCCATGGAGCGGCATTGGCTATTCACAGACTATGTGTGGGCAAAAAAGACTATCTTATCGGTGGTCTAATGGGGGCTGCAATTGGTCTGGTGCTGACGCAGGTTTTCGTGATTATGGTGTGGGCACCATTCCGCGCTGAAGGCATGAGCGACGTATTCGAAGTATGGGCAGCCTTTGCAGGTATACGAGATGGTTCGGGCCTTAAATCGCTCGATTGGCTCGTCTGGTTAGCCCCCTTAGCTGTGATTATTGACGGTATATTGGGCAAAAGCGGATTTGCGAAATTCTCTCGCTCGGTTGCTATGCGCCGCCCAGCTGTCTTCTGGAGTTGTCTTGGTGTGTTTGTCGGCTGTGCACTTGCCGTTTTCCCACTGAAAGCGGCGCCATTTGTGTATTTCCAGTTTTAAAACAGTCGGCTACCAATAAGGGAGGCAAAAGCTCCAAAAATATTTCGCCCGACATAAAAACTTCTAGGGGACGTTTCGATAATGACATTGACTAAAATGACAATTGAAGAACGCGAAGTAATCCGTCGGTCTATGTTAGCGACTTTTCATTATTATGATTTCGATTTCGATACACGTTTAGGAGTCAGTCATGAAGAAATGCGGTGCTTTTTGAAGGAGTGGCCAAACATAGATGATTCAAAGGATGAAACTGCAATTTGTATAGCGATAAACAATTCTCTGAATGATCTTTTAAATGGTCAAGGAATTAGCGATTTAGAAGCAAAAAAGCTCATAGGTGTTAGCTGTGATGAGATGCGTCGGATTTATCGAAAGTGGGTTCTGGGTCGCGGGTGGTCATCTACTGGTCTCATGTAACTATGAAAAAAATTCTCTCATTAATTTTCGCAGCCATTGCAGTGTTTTTGTCTCTTCTTTTGCTAGTTTTCAATCCAATATTCGTTGCGGATATGGTTAATGATACAGTCAAAAAAAGCCACCAAATAGAGTCTGTTCTTTTAGAGGGAGTGAGCTATGTGGAGGAGTTTCGAGAAAAAAATATGAGATTGCCAACCAATGAAGAATATAAGGCATGGGCTTCGACTCAAGAGACAATCGGAAGCTACTCAATTGGTGATACTTTCATTATAACACATCAAGGTGACATTAATTATAAGTTGAACGATCCAGTTATTCAAAAGAAAGGTTTGGGTGCAGCTCCTACAAATTCTTATTTAATTGGGATGTGGCGGGGAGAATGGTCTGAGTATTATGTTTCTTGGACGCAAAGTAGCACGCTCTTTTTGAACTCTGCTGATTACTACATCGTTGGATCACCAATCAAAGATTTTTTGTTGTTGCTTGTTCTCTTCATTATTTCAGCTTCAATATCTGTTTTATTTTGGAAAAGTGAGAGAGCTCATTAAATAAAAGACAACCGTTTAGAATGGTCGGTTTCCAAACAAAAAAAACCGCCACTTCGTTGGGAAGGGCGGCTTTTTCTAATTTCAATTTATGCAAATACTAGCTGAAGCGTTGTAGCAATTCTTCTAGAATTTCGCGGGCTTTTGCGCCGTGTTCTTTGTTTGCCAATGCATAACCAGCTGCGGCTTGAAGATAAAGCATCTTGTCACCACAGTCATAATCATCACCTTCAAAACGCGTGGCGTAGAAGTCCTGATCAGCCATCAAACGCTCCATAGAGTCCGTTAGCTGGATTTCATTTCCTGCACCTGCGCCTTGTGTTTCAAGAAGCGCGAAAATCTCAGGCTGAAGGATGTAACGACCCGTAATTTTCAGGTTTGATGGTGCTTCTTCACGTGGTGGCTTTTCAACCATAGCATCCATTTTGATAAGCTTTGATGATGCATCTGCGCCAGCGGCAGGCTTGATCACACCATATTTGTGAACGCGTTCCATTGGCACTTCATCAACAGCAATAATGTTGCCGCCAACTTCGTTATAGTGATCCATCATTTGCTTCAAACACGACACTTCAGCATTTACAAGAACGTCTGGAAGAAGAACCGCGAATGGCTCGTCACCAATAATGTCTTTTGCACAAAGAACAGCGTGGCCTAGGCCTTTTGCTGATTGTTGACGTGTGAAGCTTGTTGAACCGGCAGGCAGGGCAGTGGCGCGTACTTCTTCAAGAATAGCTTCTTTACCAGAACGTTTTGAAAGACTGTCTTCTAGTTCATATGCGCTATCAAAATAGTCTTCAATCGCGCCTTTATTACGGCCCGTTACAAATACGATATGTTCGATACCAGCTTCAAGTGCTTCACGGACCACGTGGTCAATGGCAGGCCGATCAAAGACAGGCATCATTTCTTTTGGAATTGACTTCGTAGCTGGAAGTACACGTGTCCCAAATCCAGCGACAGGTAGCACTGCCTTACGTACGGGTTTTATAGCCATTGTTGGTCCTTTAAAGTTTGTATCGTCCCAAATATGTATCGTTTGAAGACAATAATCTTACATTGCAATCAACCAACTGCAATTTCTGTGACCTTATCTTCAAACCTAAACGCTACTTACCTATTAAACATTACTCAACTGTAACAGATTTTGCTAGGTTTCTTGGCTGGTCCACATCTGTTCCTTTTTCAACGGCGACATAATAGGCAAGCAATTGAATTGGGACTGAATAAAGAATCGGCGCAATGAATGGGTCACATTCTGGTGCGGTGATGGTCCAGTCAGGTGTATCAGCAGCTATTTTCGCGCCATTCTCATCTGTGATGAGAAGCACTTTACCATGACGTGCAGACACTTCCTGCATGTTGGAAATCGTTTTTTCCAATAATGGATCAGTTGGCGCAATGATGACGGTTGGTGTTTGCTCATCAATAAGTGCAATAGGGCCGTGTTTGAGCTCACCTGCCGCATATCCCTCTGCGTGGATGTAGGAAATTTCCTTTAGCTTGAGGGCACCTTCCATCGCGATAGGATACATCGAGCCGCGGCCAAGATAGAGTATGTCGCGCGCTTTTGATAAATCCACTGCGAGTTCTTTGGTCGCTTCTTCAACCTCGAATGCATTGGTAATGCTTCCCGGGATTTGCAGAAGCTGTTGAACTAAATGCGCAGCGCTGTCTTCAGATAACACATCACGTGCACGGCCAGCGATAACGGCTAGACTAGCCAATGCACAAAGTTGAGCTGTGAAGGCTTTGGTTGATGCCACGCCAACTTCTGCACCAGCGAGTGTCGGCAGGATGACATCTGACTCTCTAGCAATTGTGGATGTTGGCACATTAACGACAGCAGCCGTGGCAAGGCCATTTTCCTGACAATAGCGAAGAGCAGCCAGCGTATCTGCAGTTTCGCCTGATTGAGACACAAATATAGCCAGTGCATTTTTGGTGAGCGCAGGTTCTCTATATCTAAATTCAGAAGCGATGTCGGTTTCGACTGGTAATTTAGCGTGTTTCTCAAACCAGTATTTAGCCACGCATCCCGCGTAATATGCGGTTCCACATGCGATGATATAAACGCGCTCAAAGGCTGCAAAATCTAATTCTTGTGCATTGGGCAATTGGGCAGTGTGATTGACTGCGTTGACATAGGCACCAATTGTACGGGCCGTGGATTCTGGTTGCTCAAAAATTTCCTTGAGCATGTAATGACGGTAAGGGCCTTTATCGACTACATCTGCCACACCTTGAACCGTATCAACTGAATAGGCGACTTGTTCATTCTCTTCGTTGAAGACATTGATGCTGTGGCGAGTAAGCGCACACCATTCGCCTTCTTTGAGGTAAATAACCTTGTTTGTAAAAGGTGCGACTGCGAAGGCATCCGACCCAAGGTATGTTTCGTTTTCGCCTACACCAATAATGAGGGGAGACCCTTTGCGGGCACCAAACATAAGGTCTTCTTCGCCTTTGATCAGGATAGCAATTCCGAACGCACCGCGAAGTTTTGATATGGTCGCTTTTACTGCTTCAAAAGGCGTTTTGCCAGCACTAAGTTCAATCTCTATAAGGTGAGCAATCGTTTCTGAATCTGTTTCAGAATAGAATGTCTGTCCTTTATCTTCGGCTTCTTTGCGAAGTTCTCTGAAATTTTCGATGATCCCGTTGTGGACGATAGCAACACGGCCAGCGACATGTGGGTGCGCATTTATTTCATTGGGAGCACCATGCGTGGCCCAGCGAGTGTGCCCAATACCGACATTTCCTGGTGTGGGTGTTTTCTTTAGCGCTGCTTCGAGGTTTTTCAATTTGCCTGGTGCGCGTGCTCTGAAAACTTCATTTTCATCTAAAGTGACGACGCCGGCAGAGTCATATCCACGGTATTCTAAGCGACGTAGCGCTTCAACGACGCGAGGAGCTGCGGGTTCATTCCCTAAAATTCCAATGATACCACACATATATAATTACCCTACTCATCAAAAGATCACGGCTAGATGGATTATATTATCCTCATTGGGAAGGTCTAATCATCACACAATATGATGCAAGTTGTTTCACCTAAAATGTGAATTTGAATCCTTAACATAAAGGGAAAAGGCGTAACATCTGCTGATGTTACGCCTTAGGGAGATCCGGGGAGAATCTGGAGCCTGGCAACAAGGGGCTTGGGGGCTGTTAAGGGTTTGCTGCCAGGCTGATGTCAGCAGCGTGACTACCTTGTGCCGCCGACAAGTTCAAACTGGCGTTCAAATGAGGCCAGTAAAAGGCAGCAAAATGGTAATTCGCTGCACAAGAAAGGAATAAGTAAGTCACAATATGAAAAAGGCCCTCCGATGGGAGAGCCTTTAAAGTCACTAATTGTCTAAGTCATTTAGATTTCTTGGTTGTATGATCCAACTTCATCAAACGCTGCAAGACGAGGTTTAACTTCTTCGCGGAATAGCGCGCGCATGTCTTCGTCAGATGCCATGCTCTCCACCACAACAACTAATTCTGGTTTGTTAGAAGATGCGCGAACCAATACCCATGAACCATCTTCAAGTGTAACACGCGCACCGTTGACTGTGTTCACTTCAACAATTTTGCGTCCAAGGATTGAAGCACCTTCTTTGCCGAGCGCTTCATAAGCCACGACGATTTTATCGACAACACCATATTTGATTTCATCATCACAATGTGCAGCCATAGTCAGTGATGTGTAGGCAACACCTAGCTCACCTTTAAGGTCCGCCATTGTCTTGTCTGGGTTGCGGTCAAGCATGCGAAGAACTTCTGCTGCTGCTACCAATCCACAGTCATATCCATATCCAAGTGGCTGACGGAAGAAGAAGTGACCAGATTTTTCAAATCCGGCGAGAGCATCAAGATCAGTTGTGCGACGCTTAATGTATGAGTGGCCTGTTTTGTAATAGTCAACTGTTGCGCCATTTTCTTTCAAAACAGGGTCTGTTTTGTACAGGCCAGTTGATTTTACATCGACAACGAATTTTGCATTTTCGTAGTTTTTGGAAAGGTCACGGGCAAGCATAAGACCGATTTTGTCAGCGAAGATTTCTTCACCTGTGTTGTCGACTACACCACAACGGTCGCCATCACCGTCAAAACCTAGTGCCACATCAGCACCGTGTTTTTTAACAGCTTCGGCCATTGCTTCTAGCATTGCTGAGTCTTCAGGGTTTGCATTGTAGTTAGGGAAGGAGTGATCAAGTTCACAATCAACTTCAATAACTTCAACACCCATTTTACGAAGAGCGTCGGGTGCGAATGCACCAGCTGTTCCGTTACCACATGCAGCAATAACTTTTAGAGGACGTTTGATTTCTACTTTTTCAGAAACAGACTCAATGAATTTTTCGCGCATACCTTCGACGCGGATCATTTTACCGCCATCACGTGGCTCAAACTTTCCGTTTAGAACAACTTCGCGAAGTTGACCCATTTCAACAGGTCCGAATGTGAGTGGCTTGTTTGCACCCATTTTAACACCAGTCCAGCCATTCTCGTTGTGAGAAGCAGTGACCATGGCAACACACGGAATGTCTAAAGCGAATTGGGAATAGTAAGCAGTTGGGGAGAGGGCAAGACCAATGTCGTGAACTTCCATACCTGCTTCAAGAAGACCGACAATCAAAGCTTGTTTGATTGCGATTGAATAAGAGCGGTAGTCATGGCCAACGACGATTTTAGGTTCAACACCCATTTGGTGGATCACAGTCCCAAGACCAAGACCCAAGGCTTGTACGCCCATAAAGTTTAGCTCAGGTGCTTTGTCATTACCGTCGATACCAAACCACCAGCGCGCGTCATATTCTCGAAAACCAGTTGGCTTCACGAGTGGCGTGGTTTCAAATTCGAGTGTGTTTGCTTTGATATCAGCTTTTGGTATCATTGACATTAGAGGCTTCCCAACTTTTGGTCTTACAATATTATTCGTATTCAGCTTCACCGACATACATACTATATGCCTCGTTGGATCAGCTAATAATTGGATCTGTATCTGCTAACTGACAACGCAGGGTTAAGGATACATTCCCAATCTGATACTTTCACGCGAATTACGCAAAAATAGTGCCTAGAAATCTTCTATCCCTACCAAATGACAGTTTTATCTCATTCTTGCATTTTAGTCAGGCACTGAATTTAGCTTAGGGAATAATCTGGAAACGTACAGATTTGATTTCGACAATATGATTTGAAGAGTTATCTGCTGGTCTAATAGCCAGAAAATCATTCCCCAAGCCTCTTCCTGCATCAGGCGCTTTGTATTCAAAGCTATAATCCGCAAATTCAGGTGTAAGTCTAAATTGCTGCCAGCCTGAAGTATCATTCGCGTTTGCCGCGTAATTTGTTTCAAACTGCATGAACTCAGTATTTACCGATGGAGAAAAACTAGCACCATGTCGGGCAGTCACAGTGATTTTCAGGTTTTGTTTGGAATAAGTCTGTTGAACATCAGCTTCCAATTTTATGTGTGGACCAATAATTGGGTTATCATAATACTTGTCTGAGTTTCGGCTGATTTTTAGAAGGTGGCTTCCATTTTCTGAGAATATTTGGGTTTTTCCCAAATCACTGCCTTCAAATCGGTTCAGGTTTTCGTTTTCTACAATCAGATTGCTAGCATCCAGATTGGCTGCGCTCATGGCTCCGGTCGGTAGATGGGCGGACCAGGGCTTTAATGCGATTAGCAGCAAAAGAGTTCCCAACAGAACGCAGGCTGAGAAAAAAAACTTGTCTGACATTCTATTTTGCCCTGTCTGCTTTCCAACTAAAAATGGTTTATGCCACTAAATGGCATGACATTGCATTATGGTTAAGGTGTTGATTGTATTTTCTGCATATGATTTGAAAAATATTGTAATTCTCGACTTTCTAGTTTGGTAAGCCAATGGTAACGGTCTGCTCTTACCATTAGAATTTATTAGTAACGCTCAGCTGAGACAAAGTATGGTCGCTGAAAATTTGGACAAAGGTGAATTAGCTGCTGCTAACATCAATCCTGAAACAGGGTTGGCGACTGATTATTTGAATCATTTCAATGAAGTTGCGATGTTAATAGACATGCTAGAATCCATGCCAGATATGGCTGAGGAGATTCTGGATTGGGAGCCTTTAGCCTATCCAGACCATTTCCATAAAACGGGATTCAGAGCTAAAGATCTTGCGATAAAAGCATATGAATTATGTGACCCTGAGATTCGGGCGCGTTTTGATCTGGCTTGTCAGGAAGTTGAAATTAAGATTGGTGAAGTCCAAGTTATTCTACAAAATGGTGTAGAGGCGTTAGGCGATCCATCACAATGGTCAAAACAGCTCTATGCTCTTATATCGGCAATTGGTGGTGTCATTAATCCAAATGGACTTGGCGAACATTCAGTCGGTATTGAACAAACACCAGCTTCAGGTGAAGATCAGTCAGCAATTGATGCATTGTTCGATTAGAAACGACTGAATTTGACCGATAAAAAACAACCTTTTTGGAAATCCAAATCTTTGGAGAGCATGTCCCATCAGGAGTGGGAAAGTCTTTGTGATGGCTGCGGCAAATGTTGTCTGCTCAAACTCGAAGATGAGGACTCCGGTGAGATAGCGTACACAAAACTGCACTGTCGTTTGTTTGATGCAGCAACATGCAGGTGTGCTGATTACGAGAACCGAAAAGCAAAAGTTCCCGAGTGTGTAAATCTTACACCTGACAAAATACCAGACCTTAAGTGGATGCCTGTTACGTGTGCATATCGTTTGATTTCAGAAGGAAAAGACCTTCCAGACTGGCATCATCTGATATCAGGCGATCGCAATACAATCCATAAAGCAGGTAAATCTGTTCTTGGAAAAACGGTGTGTGAAGATACAGTCTTTGAAGGAACTGAGTTCGATTGGATTGTTGATTGGGAAGATATGGAATTCTAGGAAATTAATATTCTAGAAGCGCTCACTGATTGATCTTTGATCTCTGAAGTTCTGTATCGATAAATCCTGAATTTTTCTTTGTAGACCATCTGCAAGTGATTGAATGATCTCAGTCTCTCGTGTGTCTTTTGTTGTCAGCTTTTCCATACGAGACCGCTTTGGTAGTTCAGCCCAACTAGACGCGACGGGAGCGCCGCCATTTAAATCAAGCAGATGTGCTTCACCAACCATATCCAGATGATTTGCGCGCGTTTCTGTATATGGTTCTTCTGTCGTTTCCCAATTCCATAGTGGAAGTTTGCTGCGAAATGTCCGTGAAAACGCACTCACCGGATTGAGTGTGCGTTTGGTCTTGTATTGTACACCCTCAGAACGAGACACAACGCCATACACGATTAGATAATCATAGCCTTGGGATTGGGCAGACATGCGGGCAGATAGAATGGCGGACCCTTTTCCTGATCCAGTTTCCAATTCACCGCCTGGCAACAGATTGCTATGAGGAATTGGTTCAATACGAGAAATGAGTGCTCCTAGGTTCATGGAAAACTGACTCCACATCTCGCGATCATGCGGAGCAGGGGGCAGAGCTCCGTCTTCATTCATCCGTAAAAACACAACGGATGCCGGTAAGTTTAGCAAAGGTTTAGCGCGTGCGAACGCGATCGGAGAGCTTAACAGGCCTAGCCCTGACCCTAAAATCAATCGACGTGATAGGTGTGCAGCTGTTTTTTTGTCACTCATATCCGGTCCAATAGTGCTAAAATCGATAAAACTGATCTATTTTGTCTAGAACAACACAATGGCGTTAACGTCAGGTACACAAAATCACGATGTTGTAGGGAAGAACAAAACAAGACTCGCAATTTTGCATCTTGAAATCGAATATATCGGAACGTGGTAATGTCAAAAACCGTTCGCATTATAGGTGTTGACCCAGGACTTAGAAATACGGGTTGGGGTGTAATTGATGTAAATGGACCACGTCTTATATGGGTTGCGCACGGCGTCATAAAGCCAAAAACAACTCTGCCAATGTCTGAGCGATTGGCATTTATCATTAATGGTTTGAATGATGTTTTAGAAACACACAAACCTGATGAGGCGGGTATTGAAGAGACATTCGTGAATATGAACCCAAAATCGACTTTGCTATTGGGGCAGGCGCGTGGAGCCGCGATGGCAGGTCTTTCCCTTGCTGGATTATCTGTTGCGGAGTTTGCCGCGACGAAAGTCAAACAATGTGTTGTCGGAACCGGTGCTGCTGATAAAGATCAGGTCACATTTATGATAAAGCGTTTATTGCCTAAGGCAGAAGCTATGACAGCGGATGCTGCTGATGCGCTTGCTATTGCGATTACGACTGCTAATCATCGCAATGTGAAAACTTACAGGAAATCAGCATGATTGCTCGCTTAAAAGGAAATGTTGCAGCCGTTGGAGATGGCCAGGCACTCATCGATGTAAATGGTGTTGGATATGTTGTTTTTTGCGGCGGTCGTACATTGGCCAAACTAGCCATTGGTCGCGAGAATACAGTTTTTGTTGAAACACAAATGTCTGAGAATGCGATCAAGCTTTATGGTTTTGATACAGCCGAAGACAGAGCTTGGTTTTCGCGGCTGCAGGATGCTCCGGGAGTAGGGGCTAAGGCCGCTTTAAATATACTAGATGCGTTGACACCGGCGCAATTAATGGACGCTATTGTGCTGGGTGATGCTGCATCTGTTCAGCGCGCACACGGGGTAGGAAAGAAGCTGGCGGAACGTGTGGTATCCGAATTTAAAGGTAAGCCACCGCCTGCAGGTCTATTCTCCGCGAGTTTTGCACCTTCTGAAGGCGTAGAAGGTCTGGCGTCGTCGGCTGAGACATCCACGGGAAGTCGCGCTGCAGCGGCGTCCGCATTGGTAAACCTTGGTTATCAAAATATCGATGCGCAAAGAGCTGTTGCTGGCGCTGCCAAAGATCTGGGTGATGATGCCAGCGAAGGTGCTTTGATCAAGGCAGCCTTGAAAGCGCTTGCGACGAACTAATCAGTTTCCTCAATGTTTACGTTTAAATGAGCGGCGAAATGATCGATCAGAGTTCGGACTTTGGTCGATAGGTGACGTGTATGCTGATAGACTGCGTATATGTTGAAGCTGTCTTCTTCAAAGTCTTCCAATGCTGTATCAATTTTACCCGTCTTGAGAGAGTTTCCGACAATAAAAGTTGGTAGAAAAGTCATTCCACATCCAGAAATGGCTGCATCATGCAGTAAGTCGCCATTATCAGAGGAGAAGCGGCCAGACACTGGTTGCCATTTCTGCTTTCCGTTTTGAAAAATGGGCCAAGCCTTTCCGTCAGCTAGGTTGAGATAGCTCATGCAATTATGATTTTTGAGGTCGTTTGGGATTTGTGGCTTTCCATATTTTTCAAAATATTCTGGGCTGGCACAAAAGACTCGGCGGCAGCTCATGAGCTTCTTGGCGATGAGGCTTGAGTCTTCTAGCTGGCCGGATCGAATGGATAAATCATAGCCTTCATCAACCAGGTTTATACGTCGATCTGATAGATATGTTTTGATTTCAACATTGGGGTATTTTTCGAGATAGGACGCGATCGCCGGTCCAAGATATTGCATACCAAAACTAAGTGGTGCGGCGAGTTTTATCGTACCTATGGGCGTTTCCATATTGCTGCGTATGCGGGATTCGACTTCCTCTAATTCATCCAGAAATTTTCTCACATATTCAAGATAGCTATATCCTGTGTCTGTCAGCGTTACCTTTCGAGTGGTTCGCACAAAGAGCTGGCTACCCAGAAATTCCTCTAAGTCTTTAATTCTCTTGCTGACGACAGAGTTAGTGATGTTGAGCTTTCGCGCCGCTTCAGCAAAGCTGCCTGTGCGTCCAACGGCTTCAAAAGCCTGCATATTTGCGAGTTTGTCCATTGTTCTAATATTTCGAATAGTGAAGTTCAAACTAGATATATTATCAATAAATACGCACTTATGTAAGGTGTTTGCACGAAATTCATTACAAAGCCGAGGACGTAAAAATGTTGAAGAAAAGATATAGAGATGATCGCGGTCCATCTGATGCTGGTTGGTTGAAAAGCATGCATAGCTTTTCATTTGGCCATTATCAGGACCCAGACCACATGGGATTTGGTCCGCTACGTGTGATCAATGAAGATCGTGTGATCCCGGGTGCTGGATTTAGTACGCATCCGCATCGGAATATGGAGATAATTTCTTATGTCTTGAAAGGCGAGTTAGCGCACAAGGACAGCATGGGAAATGGCTCGTCGATTAAGCCGGGTGATATTCAATTAATGAGCGCAGGGTCTGGTATCACGCATAGTGAATTTAACGGATCAGATCAGGAAGAAGTCCATTTCCTGCAAATTTGGATCATGCCAGATAGAAATAATACTGAGCCAGGCTATCAACAAAAATCCTTTGAAATCTCAGAGAAAAGAAATGAATTCCATAAAGTGATTTCTCCAAACGCGGAAAACGGCACTCTAGAAATCAAGCAGGATGCCAGCATGTATGTTGGTAAGTTTGATGAAAATTCAGACGTGCTTTTTGAAGCAGATACGCAGCGCGTTTACTGGTTACAGCTTGCCCAAGGTATTGTTGAGGTGAATGGAGAAGAGGCCCGCGCTGGCGATGGGTTTGCGATTACAGACGAGGACTCTATCAAAATAACATCTCAGACTGAAAGTGAAATATTGATATTTGATCTGCCTGCCTAAGCAGTCTCATATTTTGGGTTTAAAAATATCAATCTGATTTGGTTTACTCCCGATATTAAACCGTGCATGAATTTGTTACAGAAAAGTAATGATAATATTGGGAGGATAATATGAGGTTTCACATACCGTTATTGGTTGGAGCTGCGTTCGCTTTTGGTGCATGTTCCACATTAGGTTTGAATGAAGACGCTGCTGATGAAGTGGCGTCTTCTTCTGCGTCGGTTTGCGCCGCAGTCGGTCAGAATCCTGACAGGTTTAATCTTGAAACGGATTTGCTTATATCCAACTTCGACGTCAAGCCAGATTTGGATGACATTCATGCGGCTGCTGCACTTGGAACAATTGTCCGCTCCAGTAAATTTGAAGGCATCAATTATATCGCCGCTACCGGAACATATGGCATTCAGAAATGGGGGCCATATTTAGAAGATACAGAGCTGTTCAATCTGGCATTTGGGGATAATTGGGTGGATGCCCACAATGACAGAGAGAATTCGGCAAAGACTGTATCGGCTGCGATGTTAGAGACATTGCAATCAGGTGGATCGGTTTGGGTTCAGGAAGCCGGGCAATCTGATTTTACGCACGATGCTCTTAGGCTTATTCGCGACAAGATTACAGATGAACAATCTGACCGGGTATTTGTTGTTCAGCATTCCTTGTGGAATGAGGGAATGACAGATCAAAATAAGCTGTTTTGGGTTTTCAATAATTCATCCTACGTCAGACTTCAGGATGGAAATGAGGTTGATAACGGCTCACCAGGTTTTGCAACCTTAGAAGGTTCCGCTTGGCCAAAATTACTGCAACATCCTGAGATTGGACCTGTATGGAGTAGAGCCAAAGAAAGTGCGGATAAACACAATCCGACAGCTGGATATGTAAATCCGAAAATTGAAGCCGGTGGGTTTGATTTTTCTGATACGGTAGAATTGTCTCATATTCTTGGATTTGATCACTTCAGAGACCATGAGGATTTCTTCAATTGTCTTGTTGATTGATAAAATGCCCTCAATCAGTGATTACAAATACAACTGCGCCAGAATGCCCTAGTTTCTTGCCTTGATTTGAAAGCGTTAGAAGCCCACCTTTGATGGAGTAGACTTATGTCTGTGATACAAGGTGAATGAATATGGTTGATGCGACGACTGCCAACCTGAATGATGTTGGCCACTATCAAGCAAAAACACTTACAGACAAATTTGCGCTGGGATTAGTTAAATTTCTGCGCTTTTTTGCTGATTTGTTTTTTCAGAAACGTTATGGGCATCGCGCGGTTGTTCTAGAAACCGTTGCTGCTGTTCCGGGAATGGTTGGGGGATTGCTCCAGCATCTAAAATCTTTGCGTCACATTCGTGATGATCAAGGTTGGATCAAGGAGCTACTTGATGAAGCCGAGAATGAACGCATGCACTTAATGGTGTTTGTGGAAGTATCAAAGCCGACCATTTGGGAGCGTGTTCTCATCATGGTGACACAGGCGATTTTCTATAACGCATACTTTTTCTTCTATCTCTTCATGCCTAAAACAGCGCACCGTTTTGTGGGTTATTTAGAAGAAGAGGCGGTCGTTAGTTACACGCATTATCTTGAAGCAATCGATGCAGAAGAATTACCAAATGGACCAGCGCCGCAAATAGCGATCGATTATTGGAACCTCAAGGATGATGCGACTTTGAGGGATGTAGTCCTTGTTGTTCGCGAAGATGAAGCGCGTCATCGAGATACGAACCACGTCTTTGCCAATGCGTATGAGAATAAAAACCAAGATGTGCAAACCGCGTAACCAAATTTGATTTGCGCTTAGCCTTAAAAGCGATTTTACTCCTCCTATCATCAGTTTTTGTTAGGAGGGGAAATTGCAAAATTATCTTTTGATTTATAAGGGCGGAAGCATGCCGGAAACGGATGAAGAAGCCCAAAAGGAAATGGCAGCTTGGGGCGCATGGCTTGAGGGCTTGGGCGGTGCAGTTGTTGATGCAGGAAATCCTGTTGGAAAATCCATGACAATCAATCCAGATAAAAGCATTGAACAAAATGGCGGCGCTGAACCAGCAACTGGGTATGGTATTCTCAAAGGTGAAGACGATGCAGACATTGCCGAAAAGGCAAAAGCCTGCCCACATCTAAACTCAGGCGGAACAATAGAAGTCGCTCCAATCATAGAGCTAGAGATGTAGGTTTCGTTTTATCTGGGGTGAAAAACCGAATTTGGCTATTCATCCCATTTAGGGCAATAGTCGGCATTGTTTAGGCGCATACCGCGTTCTAGTTTTGCAATTTTCGCCATTTCTTCCTGAGGAAGCTGAATCTTGCCAGCATCAAAATTTTCTTGGATGCGATGACGTTTATCTGACGATGGAATAACGGCGTACCCAAGATTGAGCAAAAAGGCCAAAGCAATCTGACTTGTAGAGGCGTTATGCTTCTTTCCAATTTCGGCCAGAACAGGGTCGTCGACCATGGCACCGCGTGCGAGCGGAGAATAAGCCGTCAAGTGAATATTATTAGACTGGCAATAATCCACGATAGGGCGGTTTTGCATGTAAGGGTGAATTTCGACCTGATTTGTATAAATCGGGCGATCCGCAAATATAGGGCGGCTTTCCTCTATATGTTTGATCGTGAAGTTAGACACGCCAATGTGTTGGGCTAACCCCATATCGAAGACTTCGACAAATTGCGCGACATAGCTTTCTAGCGGATATTTATCATAGAGAGACGGAAAATGCAGAACAAGCAGATCGACCTTGTCTAATTGAAGCTTTTCTAGAGACTTTTTAACAGCTGGAAGAACTTCACCTTCTCCATAATCGTGTGGGTCGACCTTGGTGGTTACGAAAATTGAATCTCTATCTATCCCGCTGTTTTTTAATGCTTTTCCGACGGCATCTTCATTCTGGTAAGACGGGGCGGTATCGATATGTGTGTATCCAATCTCTATGGCATCTAACACACCTTGATAGGCCGCATCTTTATCACGGTTCCATGTTCCATAGCCCAATTTAGGAATATCAAAATCAGCGGTCATTCTTTCCTCCCCAGGAATTTAACAATGGAAATGCTTGGTTTGTTACAAAAAAGCCCGTCAAGACTTTGGGTCTCAACGGGCTGTTTATATTGTATACAATTTAATTCGTCAGAAGATCAAGGTTAACCCTAGAACTTCAAGACTTTGGCATAGCGCACTTGTGGTAGAGCTTGGATTTTTGCCATTGCTTCTGCTGGTATTTCTTGGTCGATACCAACCATAGCAATTGCGTCGCCGCCTTCTTCTTCACGTCCAAGGTTGAACGTCGCGATGTTGACGCCAGCTTCACCCAGAATAGAACCAAGGCTACCGATAAATCCAGGTTCGTCATTGTTGTTTACGAACAGAATAAATGGACGGAATTTCGCTTCCAATGCCATATCTTTGATCGCCACAATGCGGCTTTGGCCGTTTGCGATTGTACCCGCAATTGTGCGCCATTTGCCGTCAACGCGTACTTTAATGCGGATCAAGCTGTCGTAAGTCGCGCTGTCTTCAACAGTTGATTCTTTCAGATCAATACCGCGATCTTTTAGAATAGTTGGTGCTGATACCATGTTCACATCTTTCATAGATGCGCGCATGATTCCGGCAAGAGCAGCAGACGTTAGTGGTTTGCGGTTTAGTTCACAAACTTCACCTTCATAATCGATTTCAACAGCGTCAAAGCCTTCAGTTGATATCTGGCCAGCAAACTCACCAAGCTTTTCAGCAAGGTCAGCAAATGGTTTGAGGCGAGGCGCTTCTTCAGCTGTGATAGACGGCATGTTCAAAGCGTTTGATACTGCACCTGTAAGAAGGTAATCAGCCATTTGCTCAGCAACTTGGAAAGCCACATTGTCTTGCGCTTCAACAGTAGACGCACCAAGGTGAGGCGTTGCAATAAAGCCGGGTGTACCAAATAGAGCGTGTTCTTTGGCTGGTTCTGTTTCAAACACATCAAGCGCTGCAGCCCCGATGTGACCAGCGTCTAGCAGGTCTTTGAGGGCTGCTTCATCAACAAGGCCACCACGGGCACAGTTGACGATGATGATACCTTTTTTCGTTTTCTCTAGATTTTCACGAGAAAGAATGTTGCGTGTTTGGTCTGTCAGCGGTGTGTGCAATGTGATTGCGTCAGCACGAGCAAGAAGTTCTTCTAGCTCAACCTTTTCAACACCAAGTTCAACAGCGCGTTCTTCTGTTAGGAATGGGTCGAAAGCGACAACTTTCATTTTAAGGCCAAGGGCGCGTTCGGCGACTAGTGAACCAATGTTACCAGCACCAATAAGACCAAGTGTTTTTGAGAACAATTCTGTTCCAACATAGTCTTTCTTCGGCCATTCGCCATTTTGTGTGCGCGCAGATGCAGCAGGGATTTGGCGTGCAGCTGAGAAGAGCATTGCAATTGCGTGCTCTGCAGTTGTCACAGCGTTACCAAATGGTGTGTTCATAACGGCCACACCTTTGGCTGTTGCCGCAGGAATGTCGATATTGTCCACACCAATACCTGCGCGACCAACAACTTTCAGCTTTGTTGCTTTTTCAAATACTGCTGCATTTGGTTTACATGCTGAACGCACAGCAAGACCGTCATACTCACCGATAACTTCAGCAAGTTCTTCTTGGGATAGTCCTACTTTAACATCGACTTCGATGCCGCGAGCTTTGAAAATGTCGATTGCTCCAGGAGCAAGGCTGTCGCCGATAAGTACTTTGATTGTCATTTAAGATCTCCATTGCGCCAATCAGCGCGATTTAACTTGAATACAAAACAATGGTCGGTTCCGAAGGTGCGGGTCTCTTCGAAAGAAAATCCGCACTTCTCGTAAAAGCGGTGTGCCGCTGTATTTGATGCGAGTGGGTCGATGAAGATGTCTGTGATGGCAGGATCCGCAAATGATTTTTCTATCGCTTGCTTCATCATTTGGGAGCCATAGCCTTTGTTTAGGCAGTCAGGTTCACCAATCCAGATATCAATGGCTGTTGCTGTGCGGGGTGTGTTTTTACTCCAATCCCAATAATCATCAGGATCTTCGCCCAAAATCATGATTTGTAGAAATCCGATTGGGCGACCTGCCAGTTCAGCCATCCACCAGTCTCTCCAAATTGGGTTGATTGCGAGTTGTTCTTCATATTCCCAATCTTCATCGGGATCAGAAGAGTGCTGCAGGTGAGGGCGTTTATCCCATTCCCGCAGCAAAAGTGCATCTTCCTGTTTGGCGAGACGAAGTGTGATCATCGTCCCAAAAACTCCCTAGAGCTCTGAAACTGCTGTCTGGAATGCCCAGTCTAACCACGGACCTAGTTTTTCAAGGTCAGAAGCGTCGACCGTAGCCCCACACCAGATGCGAAGTCCCGGAGGTGCATCGCGGTAACCAGCAATGTCATAAGCCACGTCTTCTTTATCTAGAAGGCCAGTTAGCTTTTTCACGAATGCTTGTTGATCAGCCGTCTCAAGGTTGGCTACGCGCGCATCTGTGATTTTCAAAGTCACAGAAGTGTTTGAACGCGTGGCTGGGTCTTCACAAAGGAAGTCTGCCCAGTCTGAACCAGTAACGAATTTTTCAACTGCGGCTAAGTTTGCATCAGCGCGGGCCATAGTGGCTTTTACACCGCCAAGACCTTCAACCCAGTTTAGGGCGTCTAGACAGTCTTCAACAGCCAGCATTGAAGGTGTGTTGATTGTGGCACCTTGGAAAATGCCTTCGTTCAACTTGCCTTTTTTCGTCATGCGGAAAAGCTTTGGAAGAGGGCGGTCTGGTGTGAATGTCTCAAGACGCTCAACAGCTTTAGGCGATAGGATAAGGATACCGTGTGCACCTTCACCACCCAAAACTTTCTGCCAAGAATACGTCACAACATCTAGTTTTTTCCAGTCTAGATCTTGGGCGAAAACGGCTGAAGTCGCGTCACAGAAAACCAAGCCTTCTTGGTCGTCAGAAATCCAGTCAGCGTTTGGTACTTTCACACCGGATGTTGTTCCGTTCCATGTGAATATAACGTCTGCTTCTTTGCGAGCTTTAGTTAGGTCTGGCAATTGACCATAATCAGCTGTGTGGACTTCTGCGTCTACTTTTAGCTGTTTTGTGACGTCTGTGACCCAGTCATTTCCGAAACTTTCCCAAGCAAATACATCTACTGGGCGGGGGCCTAGCATAGACCACATAGCGGCTTCGATAGCGCCTGTGTCAGAACCAGCCATAATACCAAGGCGGTAGCCTTCAGGCAGGCCAAGAAGTTCTGCGGATTTATCGATTGTGAGTTTTAGTTTGGCTTTACCGATTTTGGCGCGGTGTGAGCGGCCATTTGGTGCATCTTCAAGTGCAGCCGGTGTCCAACCTGGACGTTTGGCACATGGCCCTGAAGAAAACTCGGCACGTGCAGGACGCACGTCTGGTGTCGTTAGGTTCGTCATCTGAATTGTACTCCTATCCTTACAGATAGGCTGAGCGCCGTTGGGGACGCTTGGCCCACGTGGCTTGTCTCTTAAATGCAGGAAAATATCAAGTGATTAATTTACGAAGATAATTCGAAATTCTGAGCAAGTATCAAATTATCTTCGTAATAACCGGTATATTTATAGGCCTAGAGGTGAAAAACACCTTCTATGACTGTGACCGAATGTCCGATTAGTTTTACGCGGTCATTCTCAACGCGCGTTGAGATAACACCGCCTCGTCCTGGATAGGCTTGAAAGCAATTAAGCTCTGCTTTCCCTAGCTTGTCAGAAAAGACGGGAGCGATCATGCAATGTGCTGATCCTGTTGCTGGATCTTCGGGAATGCCATGTTCTGGAACAAAAACGCGTGACACGACATCATACTCGTCTTTGCTGCGTGCGCTAACGATGAGGCAGCCCTTATCACCGACATGTCCAAAGGATAGCTTTTTGAGCATTTCCATATCTGGGTTGAGATTTTTGACTTGCTCAGGCGTATCCATCTCAACAAGCATAAATGGACCTGACCATGATCGGCTTGGCCATTCACCAAGAATCTCAGCAACTTCCTGAGGTGGTGAAATAGGTGAACTTGCGTGGGCAGGAAAATCCATTTCAAGACGACCATCAGCGAGCTGAGAGACAAACAGGTCTCCCTTCTTTTGCGTATGAAAAGTGATTGTTTGACCATTCACCTTTCCTGTTTGGATAAGAGTATGCGCACTCGCTAATGTCGCGTGGCCGCACAATTCGATTTCGTTAGTTGGCGTGAACCACCTGATCTGCCAGCAGTCTTCTTTTGCAGGAACAATGAAGGCTGTTTCAGCGAGGTTGTTTTCAGCCGCAATCGCTTGCATTTCTGTTTCAGATAAGAAGGCATCCATTGGCATGACCGCAGCAGGGTTGCCTTTAAGTGCTTTGTCGGTGAATGCGTCGATCTGGTAGAAGGGATAGCTGGCCATATCTGGTTCCAATAATCTTAATTGAATTAACGGCAATGAGTTTGTGAATTGGATAAATGAAAATTGTTCAGAATAAATCGATAGATCAACCGCTGAATATGTGGAAGTGATATCTCTTATACTTGCTGTCGTTATGAAAGTTAGATGATGCACTCAGCTGGATTGGTTAGTTTTTTAGTTTTAGGCGCTGCTTTTTTCGGAGGCGTGCTGGTGTCTGCGCAAGGCATGGTTAATGGAAAGCTCAATCAGGTGTTGGGAAGCCCGCTGCAAGCGGCGCTTATTTCATTTACCGGCGGATGGCTGATTTTATTGACTTTGACACTAGCGACAGGCCAAGGACTTCCGACGATGTCGCGTTTGTCATCGGCACCTTGGTGGGCATTACTTGGTGGCGTTGCTGGGTCTTACATGGTTGCGTCAACTGCATTTGGTGTACCGCGTGTCGGGGTTACCGTGTGGTTTGCAGTATTGCTTGCGGGTCAACTTATCGCAGCACTTGCGTTTGATCATATTGGTGCCTTTGGCCAAGAGGTGCGTCCTGTTACAGTTGAAAAATTAGCAGGTGTCGCGGCGCTCTTTTTAGGGGCGTGGCTTATTTTGAAGCCTTAAACGGCCGCAGGAGTTTTTGAGCCAAGTCGGGATTAAGAATAGGCCATGCGTGATTGAGGGGGCCTTTGCCTTTTCCTAAATTGGGAGCGTAGATAATCGCCTGCGCAACATAGGTTTGAGCGCGTCTGAATGCCGGCTCTAATGCAAGACCTTGAGCTATTCCTGTGGCTAGTGCTGACGAAAGTGTACAGCCCGTACCATGTGTGGAGTTGGAATCTATGCGCTCATGTTCGCAGAATATCTCACCTTCAGGTGTCGCGATGAGGTCGACAATTGTATCACTATCAACATGCCCACCTTTGATAATCGCAGCGGTCGCACCTGCCTCTAATAGACGTTCTCCTGCACGTCTTTGTCCATCTAGATCGTGAACTGATTTGCCTGTGAGGAGTTCGGCTTCGGGAGCGTTGGGGGTGATGATTGAATCGGGCACCATAAGAGCGCGCACAGTATCAACCGCATCTGAAGGCAGCAGCTTGTCACCCGAAGTTGCGACCATGACGGGATCAACAATGCGCGGGATTGACGGCGCGTGATCGGCTAATGTCTGGGCGAGGACTTCTATGAGTTTTTTATCCCCCAACATGCCTGTCTTGATAGCATCAGCCCCAATGTCAGAGAGCACAGCGTGAATTTGCGCGATAATGGCCTGAGCGGGCGCAGGTATAATACCGCTTACGCCTTGCGTATTTTGAACGGTTAGTGCAGTGACCGCGGTTGCTGCATATCCGCCAAGCATGGATATGGTTTTGATATCTGCTTGAATGCCCGCGCCACCACCCGAATCTGATCCGGCAATTGATAGTACGCGGCCTAACGGCTTTTCTTCAGTGGTCACTTACAGACCTCAATATTTTCAAAGGATTTTGTTTCCCACGCACATGCATATGTTGAGTCCGTGAAACATATCCATTCGCCGTTAAATTCCTGACAGTCGCATTTGTCTGCATGTGTTACGGTCAATTGTGGATTACGGGTGTTTGGGTTCGAGGTGAAGTTTTTACAAAGCTTGTCGACTTGGCGCTCAAAGTTGGATTGCGCAGTGGAACATGCATCATCACGGGTCGTGAAAACTTGCTTTTCCAAATCATAAACTGATGTGTCAGACGTGGCACGTATCATTTGTCCGGCTGGCATGGGCACGGGCATCCATTTGTCTTTCTGCTCATAGCTACAAAACGGCAATATCTCTTCCCTGATCTGCTGGGCAAATGCGCCTTGGGAATAGACTTTTAGATAATCCAGATAATCCGATTTGAGTGTGCTGGTCTGTGCTTTGTTGAACATCGCTTGCTCGGCTTCGCTGGGTGCTGCAGTGCCGCGATTATAGGCTGATGAATTTCCATCGTCATAGTCCACAGATAAGCCAACGATGCTATCAAGCTTATTGAGCACAAAAATCCCGACACCAGCCAGCAAGGCGACCAGCGCGATTATTGGCAACATTTTGACAAGGCCTGACTTGCGCTTAACCGGACGTTCTAAGCCTTTGACGGTCTCACCAGATAGGGTGGCTTTAACGGCAGCTAGAAAATGTTCCCAGTGTTGATCGTCCTGATCACCATCCCAGTCGATGAGGTTGGCCATTTGAATGAGGCCAAATCCTAGTGGTGGATCGACGTCATCAATGCGTACAGGCAGTAATTTCCCACGCGCTTTACCAACGCCAGCTTCTTCTTTTACCCATGGTGCGTTGACTGATAGTTCGGACCAGACCGCAATGACCATTTTCGCTTCGTTGAGTTCTTTTTGGATCGTCTGATCCCATTGAGCGCCCGGGGCAATTCCATGATCCCACCATACGGTGAAACCAGCTTCGCGCAGGCCTTCAACTATGCGAACAACACGTCCTGCATCTTCTTTTTTGTAAGAGACAAAAATATCGGCCATGACATATCCTGCTTTGCTAGCATGTTGGTAGGCATAGAATGCCAATAACACATGTCAGGATAAAGTCATTTCTCGAATTGTGCATCAAATTCTATTTTAGCGAGGGGAGCGCGCTTCAAATATCGTCTTTATCTGCTGCGTCAGATAGTTTTTTTTGAACCAGCAAAGCTTGCTTTGTTTGATAGACATCATGCACGCGCACAATATCAGCCCCTTGATTTGCGGCGCTCATAGTGACTGCAATTGAACCACCTAAGCGTTGGTTTGCATTGTCTGCACTCGGGTCAATTTCTGCAATAAAGCGCTTGCGAGATGCGCCAAACAATAGGGGGAGGCCTGTCGCTTGAATAAGCTTGTCCAGATTATTTACGAGCTCGATATTGTGACTTAGTCTTTTGCCAAAGCCGATACCCGGATCAATCCATATATTGCCGGGTTTGACGCCAGCTTTAATTGCTTTGTTGGCGCGCGTGACCAGAAAGTCTGCAACTTCACTCACAACATCTTCATACCGCGGCGCAGCTTGCATTGTGCGTGGTTCGCCTTGCATATGCATGAGGCATAATTTGCATTTAAGTTGCGCTGCAACTTCGAGACTATCATCTGCAAACCGGCCCGCGCTGACATCATTCCACATGTCTGCTCCTGCTTGCACAGCCGCAATAGCCACTGCGGGTTTCATCGTATCAATAGAGATGAGTGCATCTGTATGCGCGCGAAGACCAGTGATGACAGGCAGTGTACGGGAAATCTCTTCCATGCCTTCAACAGGCATAGCTCCGGGGCGTGTGCTTTCGCCTCCAATGTCGAGCCAATCAGCACCTTTTGCGACAAGGTTTAGCCCATGCTCGATTGCAATATCCGCAGCAGTATATTGCCCGCCATCAGAAAATGAATCTGGCGTGACATTGATAATACCCATTATCGAAGGGAAGGCGGACTGCACGAATAATACTACTTTTCTGAGCGTGTGTTTCTTGTTTTCAGCTTTGCCATGAAAGCTCTGAAATAAAAAGGGCTAGCATTTCTGCTAGCCCAATCTGTATACGTTTAGACGCCTTGAGGCTCTGTTCCGCCTACATCGCCATCCGGCTTTTTCTTTGGCTTTACAACGGGAACCGCAGATGTTGGGCCTGCATCAAAATCATCTGGACGTTCAGGTGGATTGCCTTTGATAAGCTCGTTGATCTCTTTCCCAGACAAGGTTTCATATTCAAGCAAACCTTCGGAAAGGGCGATCCAGTCATCTTTCTTTTCGGTCAAGATGCGCATAGCTGTTGTGTTTGCTTCATCAATAAGGCGGCGGACTTCTTCTTCAATGAGTTCCGCTGTGCCACTAGATACTGATTTAGAGCGACCAATGGACTGACCAAGGAAGACGTTCTGACCATCATCATCTGAATAGTCAATCGTTCCAACTTTATCAGAGAAACCCCAACGTGTGATCATGGCACGTGCCAAACGTGTGGCTTGTTGGATATCGGATGACGCACCAGATGTGATTTTGTCCTTACCGAATTTGATTTCTTCCGCGATACGGCCACCCATTGCAATTGCAAGAAAAGACGTCATCTGAGTGAAGTTCTCAGAAAGCTTGTCTTCTTCAGGAAGACGCATCACCATACCCAATGCACGACCACGTGGGATGATGGTTGCTTTGTGTACAGGGTCTGCTTCAGGCACATTCATAGCAACAATAGCGTGACCAGCTTCGTGGAATGCTGTCAGAATTTTTTCTTTTTCTGACATGACCATCGATTTGCGTTCTGGTCCCATCATGACCTTGTCTTTAGCGTCTTCAAATTCACGCATTGCCACAACGCGTTTTCCGCGCCGTGCTGCCAGAAGAGCGGCTTCATTCACAAGGTTTGCAAGGTCAGCACCAGAAAAACCTGGCGTTCCACGTGCGATGACTTTTGCTTCCACATCCTTGCCGACTGGCACATTCCGCATGTGAACTTTTAAGATTTTCTCACGTCCGATGATGTCAGGATTACCAACGTTTACTTGGCGATCAAAACGGCCAGGACGAAGCAAAGCAGGATCTAGCACGTCTGGACGGTTTGTAGCAGCTATGATGATGATACCTTCATTGGCTTCAAAACCATCCATCTCAACGAGGAGTTGGTTAAGTGTTTGCTCACGCTCATCATTACCACCACCAAGGCCGGCACCACGAGAGCGACCAACAGCATCAATCTCATCGATGAAGATGATACATGGCGCGTTTTTCTTAGCTTGTTCGAACATGTCGCGGACACGGGAAGCACCCACACCTACGAACATTTCAACAAAGTCAGAACCAGAAATCGTGAAGAATGGAACGTTTGCTTCACCCGCAACAGCACGTGCGATAAGTGTTTTACCTGTTCCCGGAGGACCAACAAGCAATGCACCTTTAGGAATTTTACCACCAAGACGTTGGAATTTGCCTGGCTCTTGTAGGAATTCGACGATTTCCTGAAGTTCTTCTTTAGCTTCATCCACACCAGCAACATCGTCAAATGTGACACGGCCTTGGCGTTCTGTCAGCAAGCGCGCTTTGGATTTACCAAATGACATGGCTCCACGGCCACCGCCACCACCTTGCATCTGTCTCCATAGGAAGAACCAGATACCAACGATGATGAGGATTGGTAGGAAATTTCCGATATAGCTGAGAATTCCTCCGCCACTGCGAACTGATTCCGCAGATACATCTACGCCATATTCCTGAGCAAGCTTTTCACCTAGATTGAATTCAATTGGCGGCATTGTCGTGATGTAATCTTGATCATTCGAATCTTTACCAGAGATTTGGTCGGATTTGAATTTGGCAGTTTTTATTTCGCCATTTTCTGCCTTCTGAAGGAATTCAGAATAGGAGATGCTTCCAACATTTTGTTGTGCTGAATTGCCTTGCATCAATGAGACGAAAGCAGCGAGTAAAAGCAGAACGACGCCAAGAAGCGCCAGATTGCGCATATTCATGCGGCAAACCTTTCAACGGTCGGATTAAACAATATTTGTATTCTACATAGGTGAGCTTTGATTGAAAAACGAGATGCAATCTTCAAACCGTTGCACAACAGATTGGCTATTATGCCTGTTTATCTATATAAAACAATCGATTATCAGTTTCAGCCTTTGGGTGTAAGATACAAATTTATTGCACATTGTTTGATATAAGGACGGTGTGAGTCACATTTTATACAGAATTTTCCTATTTGGCGACCCATTCTCAAGCCAAAACCGTCAGTTTATAGAGGTTTCTGACGATAGATGTTCCCACTTTTGTTGGTGTAGGCAGGTGATCTTAAACTGATCATTTTCTAATAATTTTATATCCGCTGAAATAGGCTGATTCTCAGGCACGAGAATAGGGTATGAACGGCGTGCCTTTTTGTTGTTTGAAACTGTGGGGAGTGGACAGCCAATAATGTTTAATTCATCCCATAAATAGACTGTTGATGTGGATGCATTAGCCGATAATTCGATATCAAACCGGCCTTGAAATTGTGTCGTTGTGCCAGGCGTAATTGTTAGTCGTTCAGTCTGGGGCGCATTACGGGTTGTCCCGCGTTTTGTCGGCATGGCGCAGATCATAACCTCAGAATTTTTCACATGAATCCACGCACCTCCAAGGCACGCAGTATGATTTTGATTAGGGGCTAGTTTTGAAAATACCTGAGTGAGGGATTGAACTTTTTGGAGGCTAGCTTGGCCTTGATTTGACGATACACAATCTATTGCGCGCATTAAAATACGGGCCTGAATTGCGGGCGATTGCGATAGAAAGTGCTCAAGCGCGAAATCAACACTGCCATCGTCATTCCAGTGCATGTGCTGATTTGAAAATTCTAAAAGCTCTGCGTTCACCTTGTGGCGTTGGCTGGAAAAACGATCGAGACGTTGAATTGCTTCATTCAAAGCCTGTCCATCAAAGTTGGCTAATTCTTTGCGGACACGAACGCGTTCATATTTTGGATTTTCGTTTGAAGGGTCGCACACCCAAGAGATGTCTTGGGCTTGAAGAATGGCCTCTAAATTGTGACGTCGGAGCTTGTTGGCTGGTCTTACAAGCGAGAGGTGACGTCCCTGTGGCCAGATCGGGCTAGGTGATTTGCTGAGCATTGGAGCCAGTCCATACTCTGACGAACCTGATCTTTCACGCATGAGCATGGTTTCTAGTCGATCATCCAATGTATGCCCCAGAACAAGAGACTTAATGTTCTTTTCACGTGTCCAGTCAGCGAAAAACTGATGCCGAACCTGACGTGCAGTTTCCTGTGAGGTTTGTGTGTCGGGTGGTGACCAGTGAAGAGTAGAGTGTTCAATATCTAGATATTGGCACTGCTGGGCGACATAGTCTGCCTCCGCTTTTGCTTCCTTGCGCAATCCGTGGTCGACGGTAAGTGCATGTAACTCAACATTATTATTTTTTGTCCACTCGGTACATAGTAATAGGAGGCCTAGTGAATCTGATCCACCCGATACGGCAATGCCAAGACGTTCAGTATCTAATGTAGAGCATAGGATATCGAGTTGATTGAAAACGCTGGTGCGGATCAAATCTAAGACAGAATTAGCGTGCTCTAATTCAGGCGAAGCTGAACTATTATCTTGGTGCGGGTGCTGCGAATTCTGTTTCGAAAGTTTCAAGGAGGCGCCGCCATATATCCAATGTGTCTTCAATATTACCAGCTGTTACACCACCATCCAAGTTTACGTCCATCTGTAAACGCACAACGTTTGAATTGATGGATGCACGGACATAGCGCCAACGGGCATTGAAGTTATTCACTTTTTCTAGCGTCATCGCTGGTGGAATAGGGGTGTCAGACAAAAACTGGATCGAGTTACAAAACTCGCCATTTTCACATTCATAAAATTGAATTGAATAATCTGAGGATGAAATACGACCATTGATAATAGGCGCACCATCCGGACCCGTTGCCATATCCGCTTGGTATCCCAAGGAGGTCATAAACCGAGATAAACGGGTCGCATCAGATGCATCAAGAATTCCGCCTCGAACTCGTTCTGCTGATGTCGGCGCACCTTGGGCGTTTGCGGATGTAGACAAGGTTCCAATCGATATGAGGCAGCTAAGAGCTAAACCAGACATTTTCGATAGAATTC
This sequence comes from uncultured Hyphomonadaceae bacterium, assembly GCA_964352025.1. Classification (GTDB taxonomy): domain Bacteria; phylum Pseudomonadota; class Alphaproteobacteria; order Caulobacterales; family Hyphomonadaceae; genus Hirschia. The sequence goes on along the minus strand of CAYGPZ010000012.1, from coordinate 53,527 downwards.
TATCTCTGTTGAACGGCATGTAAGTCCATTCCCTGTGCAGTTTTACTAGCTACATCCCGCGCGGTCAGCTTCAGTTTTAGCAAGACTACGTGTCATTGGATTTGTTTGTGGGTATAAGTTTGCCAGTTCTGACAAAGCGCCACAAGCCTGCGTCGTGTCTCCCATCATTCGTAGAGATCTTGCAAGTTTTACAAGGCCATCAGGTGCTTTAGGCGAATCCGCGTAGTTGCGAATAAGCGAGACATAGGCTTCAGCTGCTTCTGGAAAAGCTTCTTGAATGAGAAGAGATTCGCCAAGCCAGTATTGAGATTCAGCTGCTTCCGGAACATCAGGGAAAGTTTCGACAAGATGAGAGAATGCGGTCTCTGCTGCTGGATAATCGCCTTTCAGCAATAAGTTTTTAGCTTGCCGATAAAGTTTGCTTGGATCTGAAGGCAATTCAGTCACAGATGCTGTTTGTACTTTTGAGGCGACAGATTCATCTGTACGAGATGCCGCTAAAGCAGCTTTCGTCGCAGGATCAGTTGCGCCAACAAGTGGTATTGTGGCCTCGGCTGGAGAACTTGCAGCATTAGCGGCCTGTTCTAAAGGCGCATTTATAATCTGTTCAAGCTTTTGAATGCGGTTGTTTTGAGCCGCTAAAGCTTGTTTTAATTTAGAAATTTCATCTGCTTGAACTTCAATGCGTTTTCGCAATTGGTTGACCTGAAAGCCAGATTGTTCAACGCGGCCTGTGGCTCGCTGAATATTCTGTTCTATTATGTCCATTCGGCTCTGCAGACGGGCCGTCATGGGGTCAACACTTACTTGGGCTTGTGCTTGAAAGCCCAAGCCAGACACAAAAACAACCGCAGGCGAAAGCACCGCGGCGGTTAGTAATCGAATGTCACGCATCATGTTCATATACAAACAAGTAGCAGAGCTCCGCGCCGAAAATAAGGCGACGCGGAGGCAAACTGCAATTCGTTATATTAGCCGCTAACGCCGCTAATCAACTGAGTGAATGAGTTACGGTTAACTGACCACGCATCTGTTGTTGAGCGTGGGTCTGTCGGACGGTCTTTACCGTAAGACACAGTCTCGATACGTGATGGAGAGATACCCAATCCGACCAAGTAATCTTTTGCAGCAGCGGCACGACGCTCGCCAAGTGCAATGTTGTATTCGCGTGTTCCACGCTCATCACAGTTACCAGCGACAAGAATTGAAACTGCTGGGTACGTGTTCAACCAAGCTGCTTGACGTGCCAGAACAGAGCGATCTGCATCATCTAGATTGTATTGATCGACATCAAAATATACTTTTGAACCAACGTTTACGTTGAAATCCTCAATAGAACCTGCAAGCGGACCTGTTTGAACTGGTGCCGGAGCTGGAGCTGGTGCAGGAGCCGGAGCTGGTGCAGCAACTGGTGTTGGAGTTGGAACCGGAGTTGGCTCTTCTGGTGTAGAAGCACATCCGGACGCGAGGGCTGCAACTGTGAACGTCAGTGCAGCGAAGCTTACTTTGTAATTCATTGGTCTTACAGACTCCCCTTAGGACATTTATATCCGCCCATTTGGATATAAACGGAATGCATTCGCTTCCTAATGGCTTTATATGACCATTATACGAAACTAGCGCACGATTAATGAACGCCCGTTCACCATAATGCGCCTAATTAGAAAACTGCAACACTTTCTATGCCGGTCTAACACGAATTTCATAATAGCGATTATGGTTTGCGCATTCTAAAATGTTGATTGATTAACTTTCTTGCGATGCGCGAAAGGTGTTTTTCGATTTCGTGCAATTGATGAAAAATCGTTTTATTACTGAATTTTAGCAGAGCTGAAATTCACTTCAGCTCTGCTAAAAAATTATCTTAGAACGGGTGACCAAGCAGGATCTGAAGCGTCACCGGGCGTTGGAACGCGTTTTAAATTTCTTCCACTTAAATCTATGCTCCAGAGGCTAGGTCTACCACCGCGTGTTTCTTTGAAGAAAATAATGACTCTTCCATTTGGGGACCATGTGGGGCCTTCCACCAAATAATCGGACGTTAATGACCGTTCTCCGGTTCCATCTGTCTTCACAACACCAATTTCGAATCGACCTTTTGATTGTTTCGTAAAGGCGATCAAATCTCCACGAGGAGACCAGACTGGAGTTGAATAACTGCCTTGACCAAATGTAACGCGACAAGCTTTTGCGCGCGGTCCATTCTCACAGTTTCGGTCAGATCCATCTGCATTCATGATGTATAGCTGAGGTGATCCTCCACGGTCTGATGTGAAGACAATCTCTTTTCCATCGGGGGAATAGGATGGTGATGTATCAATTGATAGATCATTTGTGAGGCGTGTACGTTGGCGACGTGCAAGATCTAGAACGTATAGATCTGAGTTCCCGTCTTCAGCCAAACTCATCGCAACGTTTTTACCGTCTGGAGAAAAACGTGCTGCGAATGAAGTCTGTCCGTAATCGCCGATAACTTCCTGACGACCTGTTTCAATATCGAATAGGTAGACGCGGCGGCGTTCAAGGATTGGGTTGCGCGCGTCTGGAACCAGAGCTGTATAGATTATTGTCTGGGATGACGGGTCAAAGCGCGGTGTTTGAACTTCAATACGTCCATCAGTCAGATATTGTGGGTTAGCACCATCCTGATCCATTATAGCTAGACGGCGTACACGCTTGGTTTTGGGGCCGCTTTCAGCGATGTAAGCAATGCGGCTGTCAAAATAACCACCATCCGGTGTAAGCTGCTCATATATGTCATCCGCAATAATGTGAGCTAGGCGTCTCCAGCTATCGCGAGATGATACTGTGTATTCCTGAGAATAAAGCGGTTTACCGGTAAAGACATCATAGAGACGGAATTGCGTCGCCATGGTTCCTGTTGGTTCGATAATCGTTTTACCAACCACCAAAGCATCTGTGTTGATGACTTTCCAATCGCTAAATATAGGGAAGACAGCAATATCCAGATCTTTCTGAATGAATGCATCAGGGCTGATCATTTTAAAGAGACCAGAGCCAGCAAGATCATTGCGAATGACCTCTGCGATATCTGCACCTAATGCAGCGGCCTCAGTCGTTTCGCCTGAAAAATCAGGAACAGCCATTGGCATGGCTTCGAAAGTCCCTTTGGTGATGTTTACGATGTTTTCGTCCTGCGCAAAAGCGGGCAGACAAAGCAAGCTACAGAATAGTGCAGCAAGAGCGCTGACGGCTGATTTCATGGCGAGGATCTCCTGTCCTTCAAAGTCTCAGTTCATGCATAAACACGATGGTTAATTTTATTCACCATAGTGTTCTGTCCGAATTATGTCATTTGAATTCGATAAACGGATCGAATTCGGTCGTCTTTACTTTACTCAACAACTCCAAAATTGAATTTGAAGTCTTTCCATTCCTCATAATGCTCCGCTGGGAATATGTCATCGTAAGGCGCACACTTTTCTATGGCTCTAGATGCATTCAAATCGAAACTGCGCAATTGGCGGTCACTTTGCGGGATGATGGTTGGTTTCAGGCGGCGAGGGGGGCGCATTAGCGTTCCATCTCTATTGAATGTAATCGCGTACAGCACGTTGAGGCGTTCAACATTCGCCATATCTCTTGGGTCACGATAACAACCGCTTGTTTCGAGTTTGGAGCGAAGCATTGTGTTCCAAGTCGCGGTGTCTCGCTTCCTGTCACCAGCTGAACGTGTATTCTTATTGACGTTCTCAACTTTTTTCAGGTCAGGCGCTGCTTTAAACTCACGTTCCCGCGTTTTCTTCTTGTTTTCGGTCGTTTTTAGAACGCTGTTCAGGAAAGAGTTTGTTTTTTCTTCCTTGTCTTCCTCAGGTGGAATGACTTTAGGTTCCGGCTCTGGCGTTGGTTCTGGCTCAGGTTCTGGTGGAGCTTCTTCTGGCTCAGGTGTTTCTTCAGGAATAGGCTCAGCCTCTTCAGGCTCTGATTCTGTTTCGCCTTCTTCTTCAGCAAACGGATCAGGTTCATCTGAAATTTCAGCATCGTCTTCTGGAATAGGTTCTTCTTCAGGCGGTGCTTCTTCTTCCGGTTCAGGCACGGGTTCCGGTTCAGGCTCTTCCTCAGGTTCTTTGGGCTGAGGCGCTGTCAGATTTGTTGTGTCCGAAATTGTTACAAGTTCAATTGGTACAATTATCAATTCTTCAGACATGGTTGTCGTCGCCATAGGAAAGGCGATGTATGCTGATCCGAAGATCAGAACATGAAAGAGGATTGAGAGGAAAAAACCTGGGCGCACGCCTTATTTTCCTTCAGCCTTACGAATTCCAGACGGGTCCGTCACTAGCCCGACATTGGTAAAGCCTGCATCTCGAACCAATGATAAAGCGGTCAAAACCTGCCCATAGTCGGCGGCCTTATCACCGCGAACCAATACGCGATCTTCATATCCATTCTTTGCAATAGCAATGAGTTGCGCGCCCAACTGAGCGGGTTCAACGGGTTCGGTATTACTTCCGATAAACAGCGCACCTTCAGCATTAACGGTTAGGGCTAGAGATTGATTTTCGCTAGGTGGTAGTGGTTTGGAATTTGTCTTTGCCAAATTTACAGGCTCACCTGTGACGACCATAGGTGCAGTCACCATGAATATTACAAGCAATACAAGCATCACATCGACCATAGGCGTGACGTTGATATCTGCATTTTGAGCGCGACGACCGCGACCGCCACCTGAAGGCATCATCATTCCCATGACTATTCATCCAATCTTTCTGATAGACGACGGGAAATCCGCACTGTGAATTCTTCGGCGAATGTATCCATGTGCTCCGCGAATTTGTTCACTTCGCTGGAAAACTTATTGTAGAACATCATGGCTGGGATAGCTGCGAGTAGACCAAGCGCTGTCGCGAAAAGAGCCTCAGCCATACCGGGGGCCACAACAGCTAGGTTTGTTTCACCGGCCATTCCGATATCGCGGAAGGCTGTCATAATTCCCCAAACAGTTCCAAATAGTCCGATAAATGGTGCGGACGATGAGATGATAGCAAGCGTTGGAAGGCCTTTTTCCATTTTGCTTGCTTCTCGGTTCACTGCAACATTCATTTGAGATCTAGCGCGCTGAAGCAGGGATGTAGCTACGCTGTCAGTTAATGTGCGCAGGCGACGGGCTTCGCGCCACTCTCTTGAGCCTGCAGCGTAAACGCGGGCGAGGGCATCTGAAGCTTTGTCACCAACACGGTCATCCATTTCGTCTAGCGGTTGGCCAGACCAAAAGGCTTCCTCAAATTGTTTTCCCTTTTTGCGGGCCGCGGCCATACCTGTCCATTTGTCGAATGTTACCATCCAAGACAGGATAGACATGATGACAAGAACAAGCATCACGATTTTAACAACCGGACCAGCTGCCATTATCAGAGCCACGAACGAAAAATCATCATGACCTGTAACGGCCGCGACTTCACCGCCAGAGACTTCAGCTGTTGCCACCTGCATCATTGGCAAAGCTGTGAGCGTTTCGATTCCGCTCGCAATTAAAAGTTCTAGCGACATTATTCGGACCTCATAAATACATGACTAGTCTTACAATTGGGCACAGTCAGTCTGAACCCATTTTGAATCCTTTAACTCAGCTTGCATGGAATGCAAATTGGGCAAGATGAAGGAGACAACTGTCAAATACACAAGCAAAAGCGGTTTGTGCAGTCATATAAGGCATGAAATTTTGGAAATATATCGATTAAAGCAGTTTAGGTTTTGCTTCAGGACTGAATTCGTCGCGATATAAAATTATTGAGCGAACTGGAATTGGCCCCAAGATCGCAGCAATGATTCCGTCGGTCTTATCAATTGACCATCCATATTTATCTGAACAATCGTGACTTTGGCGGCGCATAGCAAAGTATCATCACGATAAATCGTTTGATCAAATAACAACCTAGCACCTTTTGTACCCATAAAGCGGGTTCGAACTGTCAGTGCATCATCTATTTTGCCAGGGCGTTTAAAGTCGATTTCCATGCGCGCAACAGCAAAAGCGAGGGGATCTTCTTCTTTTGCCAGTTTTTCATGACTCATGCCCACAAACCGAAGAAAGTCGGAGCGACCACGTTCAAAAAATTTCACATAGTTTGCGTGGTAGACAACGCCAGTAAAGTCAGTGTCTTCATAATATACACGCACGGGTAGTATGTGTTCGTCGATATCGATGCGTCCCGTTTCAGGTTGGTCTATCATTTTATTGGTCCTGAAGAAGTATATATATCCAAATATGTGCGAAAGAAACTGATTCAAGATGGGTTTGAAGAAACAGTACTTTCTGCCGTTACTAGATTGTTATCTAACGGGCCAATAAATGCAACTAAAAATTGAAATTGTTAAATTAATCGTCTTCCGAGAATAGCTCGGTTTGTGCTTTTTGTTGCGGCGCTTGCAGTCCAAGGCGTTTATAAGCTCCGGGCGCGGCTACGCGGCCACGTGGCGTACGGGCAACAAGACCTTGCTGCATCAGATAGGGCTCAATGACTTCTTCAATGGCATCACGCGCTTCTGATAATGCTGCCGCTAGAGTGTCTGCGCCAACAGGACCACCCGAATAGGTTTTTACGAGCGCTGTTAGATAGCGGCGGTCTAACGCATCAAGACCATCTGAATCGACTTCTAAGCGTGCAAGACCTTTGCTGGCGGATGCTTTATCAATTTGAGTGCCGTCAGCTTCAGCAAAATCCCTGACGCGGCGAAGTAGGCGCATGGCGATACGCGGTGTACCACGTGCGCGGCGAGCGATTTCGATTGCGCCGCTTTCGGTAATTTCTGCACCCATTTTAATTCCAGCACGGAATACAATGCCGCCAAGTTCTTCAGGCGTATAGAATTCAAGCCGAACCGGAATACCGAACCTGTCACGTAGCGGTGTAGATAAAAGACCTGCACGCGTTGTCGCTCCAACGAGCGTAAAAGGTGGCAGATCAATTTTTACAGACCGTGCAGAAGGGCCATCACCAATCATAATATCAAGTGTGTGATCTTCCATTGCAGGATAGAGAATCTCTTCAACAACGGGGGAGAGCCTGTGGATCTCATCAATAAAGAGAACGTCATTTTCTTCCAGATTGGTGAGTTGAGCCGCCAAGTCGCCAGCTTTTCCTATAATCGGACCCGATGTGGACCTGAACCCAACACCCATTTCGCGCGCGACGATTTGGGCAAGTGTTGTCTTACCTAGACCCGGTGGGCCAAAAAGGAGGACATGATCAAGAGCGTCGCCACGATTTTTGGCTGCTTGTACAAAGACTTTAAGATTGGCTTTTGCCGTTTCCTGTCCTGTGAAGTCGTCAAAAGATAATGGCCGTAATGCACGATCAATCGCTTCGCCTGGTTGACGTTCAGGGTCTGTAATGTCGCCGTCTCTAGCCATTTTAAAGTCGCTTTGTTTTATAAAGGGCGGAAGCCGCGCTTGTGGTTAATAACGTTATTGAAGGAAAACACCCGAAAAAGCAAAACAAAGTGCAGGCCGCGTATTTGTTGTTTGGTTTTAGAAAAATATTGTGTTGACCTTGACCAGATTCATATTCGTGAAAGTGTATCTCTATCGTTAATAGATGAAAGGAGGTGATCCAATGTCTAGAGTGATTCTGATAAGTGGGATCAATGCAGTCGGAGGTGTCCGCGTTTAAGGGCAGCCCTTTAGGCAAACATTTCTGATTGGGTGTAATTCTTTGGCCCATTTCCAAAAGATCTCGAAAGGCTACCGATTATCGGTAGCCTTTTTCTTTGCGTAAATATCGCGATTTTAATTCGAATTAGTATTTACCTCTTGCTATTCATGACAGTTTCATGTCCTTTGCGCGCGGCATTCATTAAAATGGAGTAGCACATGTCCGGTGTGGCTGTTGTCGGCGCTCAATGGGGCGACGAAGGTAAAGGTAAGATTGTCGATTGGTTATCTAGCAGAGCAGACGTCATCGTCCGCTTTCAGGGTGGTCACAATGCGGGGCATACCCTCGTAATCGATGGCAAAACTTTCAAGCTAAACCTTTTGCCATCTGGTGTGGTACGCGGTGGAAAACTGTCAGTCATCGGGAACGGCGTTGTTGTGGACCCTTGGCAATTGCTTTCTGAAGTAGAAGGCATGGCTAAAGAAGGCGTTGATCTTGGTCCTGATGAATTGGTTCTAGCTGACAATGCTTGTTTGATCCTGCCTTGGCACAAAGATATCGATGCCGCCCGTGAAGGCGCGCTTGGTGATGCCAAAATCGGAACAACAAAGCGTGGTATTGGTCCAGCTTATGAAGATAAAGTTGGACGCCGTGCGATCCGTGTCGCTGATCTAAAAGATCCTGCAGCGCTTGATCTGAAACTTGAGCGCTTGCTTGCTCACCACCGTCCACTGCGCGTTGGGCTAGGTCTAGGTGAGCCTGATGCTGCTAAATTGAAGGCAGATTTGTTGGAGATTGCTGACAAGGTTCTTGCTTATTCTCAACCTGTTTGGAAACGTCTGGATGAAAGCGTAAAGCTTGGTCGTCGTATCTTGTTTGAAGGTGCGCAAGGTGTAATGCTGGATGTGGATCAAGGTACATACCCATTTGTGACGTCATCAAACGTTGTGGCTGGTCAAGCATCTGCTGGTTCTGGTGTTGGACCAGGCGCAGTCAACTATGTTCTTGGTTTGGCTAAAGCCTACACAACGCGTGTCGGTTCTGGTCCTTTCCCAACTGAACAAGATAATGAAGTTGGTGAGCGCCTAGGTACTGTCGGTCACGAATTTGGAACTGTAACAGGACGTGCGCGTCGTTGTGGTTGGTTTGACGCTGTCATGGTGCGCCAAGCATGTGCCACTTCAGGTGTGACTGGTTTGGCTGTGACTAAGCTTGATGTCCTAGATGGTCTTGAAGAAATTAAAGTCTGTGTTGGCTATAAGCTGAACGGACAAGAGATTGACTATTTCCCAGCGGGTATGACGGATCAGGCCGCTGTTGAGCCGATCTATGAGACACTCAAAGGATGGGAAGGTTCCACCAAAGGGGCGCGGTCATGGACTCAGCTTCCAGGTGAAGCGGTCAAATATGTGCGTCGTCTTGAGGAATTGGTTGGGAAGCCGGTTGCGCTTCTTTCAACATCTCCTGAACGTGAAGATGTTATTCTTGTTCGCGATCCATTTGAGTCTTAAAGACTAAACAATACCAAGCAGATTCTATTCTGCTGCGAGGCCGCGTTGGGGAATATCCTCATTCGCGGCCTTATTGTTTTGTAGCATGCGCTTTGGGTGAGATTGTTCTAAATGCCATGCCACGATTTCCCGCATGCCCAAGAGTAGATTGTGTTTGGGGTACCAACCAAGCTTAGTTTCTGCCTCTATTGGATTGAGAGCACATACAATTTCTGGCGTGTTGGAAGGGGAAGGTTCTTTGATCAACTCTCCATACCAAAGCAGATCTTTCCTTGGTGCTAATCCATCCAATATCGTCATGACATTATTGGCAATATCAATTTTTCGGCGTTCTGATCTAGCAGATAAAAGATAGGTGGCGTTCGGCTCACCTTTTATGGCTGCGCATATCAGGCCTTGCGTAAAGTCATCGACATGTAGCCAATCCAGTGTGTCATTGGCTCGGCTAATTTCAAATTCTTCATTTTTAAAAGCTGAAGTAATTAATTGCGGTAGAAAGGCTTCGTCTGGTTGCCATTTTCCATAAAGGGCTGATGCACCAACAAAGATAACTGGAATACCTGTTTCGGCCATCCACCCCTGAATAAGGTTTAAATCAATACAGGCTTTTCCACCTTCCATCGATTGAGGTGAGAGTGGTGCCATGCCCGAAAATTCCGATGCCAAGCCCTGAAGGGAGCCAAATGCAGCGGTGTCAAAAGGAACAATGAATTTAAATGTCTTTTGTGCGTCTACAGATAGTCCGGAATAATAGATCCTGACGGCCTCAAGGACACCAATTGTAGCCGTTGCACCGTCAGCAGTTTGAATACCTTTTTTCCAGCTTGTGCCACCTGCACAGTGAATAAATGCGTGAGGGTTAAATTCCCTTAGAAGGGCGCTCAGCATTAGGCTGTCAGTCACATTTCCAATCAGCTGAGAATATTCCGAAGATGTATGACAATTTTCAAGCTTCGGAAGGCCTTGAGACTTGTTGGCGACATCGATGTTGAAGACATTCACGCCAAAAGAAATAGCTTGTCGCGTGAGGGAGGACCCCACAAAACCGCTTCCACCTGAAACAAATAATTTCATAATATCAAACTAACTAAACATCTATATATACAATAAATATCTAATGATCTTGGTAATGATTGGTTAATATATGGATAAGCTTGCTGCGTATCGTTGTGCGATTAACTGATGGTTTAGTAGGGAATTTTCTGTCCATCCCACGCAATCAAATGTCCGCTGTCTTCTAACGTTAAATAATCGATGACCCGCAGCAAATATTGTGCGCTTTGTTCTGGGGAGAAAAGCTTGCCATCAGGAACATTGCCTTGAAATGGATCCGATAGCGCCGTGTCGACAGTACCGGGGTGTAATCCAGCAATAATTGTTTTAGGGGTCTTTCTTTTGGCTTCAATTGCCAGATTTTTGAGTATCATGTTTAGCGCAGCTTTGGACGCGCGATAGGCGTGCCAACCACCAAGCCTATTATCTTCTAAAGAGGAAACCCGAGCAGAAAGGGCGGCAAAAACAGTTTTCGAATTTTTATTGTGAAGTTCGAGCGCATATTTTGCGACCATGGCAGGGCCAGTTGCATTCAACGCGAATAGTTCTTCATAAGACGCGTGCGATTGCTGCCGCCAGCTTTTTTCTGGTATGAGGTTCTCATCATGCAGTTTTCCAGTTGCAACAAATGTCATGTCGATTCCATCGTCATTTGTTATTGCAGTTTTAATGTTCTGGAATGCGTCCGAAATCGACGCCTCATCTAGAATATCAATCGTTCCAGATTCGACTTTAGGATTGTCTATTTGTGGATGTGTGCGCGACAGAGCAATTATTTTTGCACATTTTGGATCTGCCACGAGCATAGAGACAATGGCCGAGCCAATACCGCCATTTGCGCCAATAATGACGGCTGTATAATTTTTTCGAAAACTATTTATTTCAGAGAAGGACGCAGGTTCCAGCGAGGGGTATGCGCCAGAACCTGCAGGGGGCATTCGATTAGTCATCGCTGAGACTAGGCAAGACCTTGCTCGATAGCGGCTTCTTTCATTGCTTTTTGTAGCTTTTCAAAAGCACGTACTTCAATTTGGCGAATACGTTCACGTGAAACATTATAAACTTCTGAAAGCTGTTCCAATGTTGATGGATCATCTTTCAATCGACGTTCGGCAATAATGTGTTTCTCGCGATCGTTTAGGCCTTCCATTGCGGTTTCAAGCAAATTCATGCGCGATGTGTATTCATCATTCTTTTCATACTCGTCAGCTGTCGTTTCTTGATCTTCATCAGCTAACCAGTCCATCCATTCGCCATCACCATCAGTACCACCAATTGGTGCATTCAAAGAGGCGTCACCACCCGTCATGCGGCGGTTCATGGAAATGACTTCTTTTTCGCTAACGTTCAAACGGGTCGCGATTTCTGTAACGTTTTCAGGACGCAAATCACCTTCTTCCAACGCTTGAATTTCACCTTTCAGGCGGCGTAGGTTGAAGAATAATTTTTTCTGCGCGGCTGTGGTTCCTAGTTTTACGAGGCTCCACGAACGAAGAATATATTCCTGTATCGATGCACGGATCCACCACATTGCGTATGTCGCAAGGCGGAAACCTTTGTCAGGGTCGAACTTTTTAACCGCTTGCATGAGGCCGACATTACCTTCGGAGATGACCTCACCAATAGGTAGGCCGTAACCGCGGTAACCCATTGCGATTTTTGCAACAAGTCTTAGGTGGGATGTCACCATTTGCTCAGCAGCATCAGTATCTTCGTGTTCGCGCCAGCGATTAGCCAGCATGAATTCCTGATCTTTTTCAAGCATAGGGTATTTGCGGATTTCGGTTAAATAGCGCGACAGACCCTGTTCCGGTGAAAGCGCGATAGTTGTTGACATTTGTGCCATTAGTCCGGCCTCCTCATTTTACCATTGAACAGGGAGATGCGCCCCGTCCTTGAACCTTGTGTGAGGAGAAGATGACGTAAGAAATGTCAGCCGTCTGCCCCTGTTTCCTCTATAAATTCCATAAGTCTCATGAATAATGCTCGGTTGGACTATACAAAATATCCATCGGGATCATTCGATTTACGGTGTTTTGATTTCCCCAAAACAGTGTTGTTTAGAATATATAGGGTTCGAATTGTGGCGTTTAAGGGGTTGTTTTCAAATATTTTTAAATTTTAAAATGACATATTGTTCTATCGATCTGAAAAACTCAGATAAATCAAAAAATTAGAATGATTATTCTGATTTTGAGGCAGCCAAAATTATTTGAACTTTATAGAAAAAAATAAGATCACATAATTTTGATCACGAAAAACAGTGATCTTTTCGTGTTTTGAGGCCGTATAAATTAGCTTGGAAGCTGCCTAAGGGCACTTAAAAGGTCTTGCATGTCTTTTGGTGGTTGGGTTTCAAATCTCAAATTTTCACCCGTTACTGGATGTTCAAACCCTAAAATTGCAGCATGAAGTGCTTGGCGCTTAAAGGTTTTACATGCAGTTGCCGCTGCTTCGTGAGCTGGACCAGAGCCAGCTGCCTTCAAACCACGGTATCGACCATATGTCTGATCACCTAATAGCGGCGCGCCAATATGAGCCATGTGAACGCGGATCTGGTGGGTGCGACCAGTCTCTAGTCGACATTCTGTGAGTGTCGCTGCTGGCAAGCCGGAAGTTGAGTCGACTTTACCAAATTGTTCGAGCACTTTGTAATTTGTAACAGCGTGCTTTCCTTTAGGTTCGTAATCTTCTTCAGTCTCACCATGCCATTCAGCAGATGCTGATAGTCTTGTTTCTCTGACGACGGCCATTTTTTTGCGATCAGATGTCGATCGCGCAATGCGAGCTTCAATCTTTCCAACCAAGGGACGTGGTGCGCCGCGAGTGATGGCTAAATAGGCGCGCTCAATAAAGTGAGCTTGGAATAGTGACGATAATCCAGTGTGTGCAAATTCGGTTTTGGCAGCGACCATGACACCTGAGGTGTCTTTATCCAGTCTGTGCACAATACCCGGACGCGCGACGCCACCAATACCCGGCAATTGGCCAGCGCAATGATGAAGTAGTGCGTTTACCAGCGTGCCTGATGTGGAGCCGGGGGCGGGGTGAACAACCAGTCCGACTGGTTTATTGATGATGATAAGGTGCTCATCTTCAAACAAGACGTTTAACGGAATATCTTCTGGCTGAGGCGCTGCATCCAATGGCGGTGGCATTAGAATGACATAGTGGCCGTCGGCGATCACTTTGTGCTTTGGGCTGATGATAGGCTTGTCATCTAGAAGGACATCGCCTTTTTCAATGATAGCTTTAGCGCGTGAGCGAGATAATTCAGGCGCAACAATCGGCAGCCACTTATCGAGGCGTTCTCCGGCAAACTCGCTGGAGGCAGTAATAACAACAGATTCAGTTGTTTCGTCTATTGAAGTCTTGTTTGTATCAGTCATAGACGACAGGTGCAGCGCAATGGACATCTTGTCAAATGCATAGCCCAAAAAAATTGGCTAATTCATCATAGCATTTGTATTTAGATTGCTAGGCAATTGGCGGAAATGTACGCAGCTGGTTCCAGACATCGTGCAAGGCGACGAAATCAAAATTCTGATCCGCGCGTCCATCTGCATCAAGGTCAGCTGGTGAGTTCCGCGTGATCAAAATACCGATAATGTTCTTGGTGTCAGCATCATAGACGGCACCACCGGACATGCCGACGACAACGGGTTCAGATGGCGTTGATATAGTTGCAATCCAGTCCGTTGTGTTTGGACGTTGAATATAGACTTCAGCTTCGCGAAGCGATGGCTGACTTGAGCCTGCAGGATAGCCCGCGACTATAATTTTCTGTCCAACGACAGGTGCGGGTGGTTGTTGGTCTGGCAGTGAACATCCCAATAGGGCTGCATCCATTTGGCCCGGATATAAGACTTGTTGACCCTGTGCGAATGGCGGAGAAGTTTTCAGCATTTGCTGAATGACATGCCCAGCCGTGACCCATCCGCCCCAACATTGAAAGAAGCTTCCATATACTTGAATGCCGCGCTCATCAAAGAAGTGACGACGCAATGAAACGCTGGGTGGAAGAGGGGAATTGACCATCGGAATTGTGGGCGCTTCTTCAGGTATCGTTGGGTCTTCAGGCGTTATCTCGGGCGGAGGTGTTGGAATGTCCACCGGACTTTTAGAATCTGTCAGGATTGAGTGGGCTTCTCTTGCGCCAGAAACCAGACGACGCGCCCAACCCAAGCCAAATGTCGTGAAGGTTCTTAGCCCGCCGTAAAATACACCGCGGCGAACAACATACTCATTGAGAAGTTTTTCTTCATCGACACTTCTGACTGCGCGTAATGTGTTTGGGCCTATCGCTCCGTCAACTTTTATGCGCTTTCCAAGTGCACCAACAGAGTGTTGCAGTGTTTTGATGGCGCGTCCAGGGCCAGAATTGACCGCGGCATCCATCATTAAAAAAGCAATCGATGGCGGTAGCTCATCACCCAGAATTTTATTCCAGTAATTCGCGCGATATATATCTGCTGCTTCCTGGATAGTGAGGTCTTTGACTTCTTGCTTGGGGATAGAGGGTTTTCCACGCCACTGAGCCAGAACTTTGCGCGTAATACCAAAATTTGTTGCACCGCCCGGATCATTGGGATGATCAACATAGCCACCTTCCCAGGTGAATATATGCTTCATTGTTCTTTCATAGACGTTCGAAGCCGACATGATGTGCACCCTCCCGAATGGATGTTCCCAATGCCTATCCCAAGGCAATGGGCATCTAACAGTGTGATTGCTCGTAAAAGCATTCACTCTGCATTATTAGCATTTTACATGCTTAACAGCGCTGGACAAGCATAAACCAATACTGTCCATCACTTTAAGTAATCCAAGTATTGTTTCTGTATACTATTCGGGACGCGGTGTTGTAGGATTAAGTGTCGATAAGTCTTTTACTTGTCTGTAAAAACACGAGACCCGACCCGTGTGACACGCGCCGTCAGTCTGTCGAACTTTTAATAAAATAGCGTCCTGATCGCAGTCGGTATAAATCTCATCGACATGCTGATGTGCACCCGACGTATCACCTTTGCGCCATAATTGTTGACGTGAGCGAGACCAATAAACGGCACGACCTGTCTCAATGGTTAGCTTTAACGCTTCCGCATTCATCCACGCCATCATGAGAATTTCGTTTGTTTCTGAATCTTGAGCGATCGCAGAGACCAATCCATCAGAATTGAAACGTGGACGAAATTCGATGGTTTCGTCTTGCTCTTTACCTGAAAGAGGTGAGGGGAATATCGAAGGTGAGTTTGTATCTGTCATAGGGCTTTTCTAATTGGGAATGCTGCAATTTGCTAGAGATATCAGTGTAAAATATTTTATACTTTTTTTGTCAAATATAATTGACATGTAAAAAATAGTATACATATTGAAGGTGTCTAATATTTTTTACATTATGGATGCGTTGATATGTCGTTTAGAGAAAAAAGTGCATGGGTTTGTTTGGCCGGAATACTCATCGTATATGGCTTTTACTTTGTTGATATCGGATTTCGAATTGATCCAGTTTATCCGATAGAGGCTTTTGTGAATAAACAAATCACATTGCTTATCGGGATAATTATCACCATGATAATTGGCTACGGTATCGTAAATTCACTCGGCAAAAAGCCGGTAGATGAACTGGAAGATGAGCGGGATAAACTGATTGGCGCTCAAGCTGGCGATTTAGCTGGCGGTATCGCAATTTTCGGGACAATAGCGAGCGTTGCTTCAATGTATCATGGTGTAAACCAGGTTGAGATGGCCAATTGGATATTGCTAGCTATAGTTGCAGCTGAGTTAGCGCGGAATGGATATAAAATCGCTAAATATCGTCATTGGATATAGGGGAGAGGTAAATTGCCCAAAGCGCTCCCATTTACAAATACGATTGCAGAACTTCGTAAAACTCAAAAGATCACACAGCAAGAACTTGCCGATGCGATTGGAATGACGCGCCAAACAATAGTTGCCATCGAAAAAGGCAAATATTCGCCGTCACTTGAAGCTGCGTTCAAGATAGCTCATTTCTTGAAATCAGATCTGCAATCTGTTTTCGTTTGGCAGGCGAAATAATAAAAAAGCCCGGACAAATATTGCCGGGTTTTAATCGTTTATTCCTGGTGAGTTGCTTCTAGCGCTCTGTCAGACGTAGGAAGCGGTCACGTAATTCTTTATCCGTTTTGAAGACACCGGTGAATTGTGTTGTGATTGTTGATACATTCGGGTGGTGAACACCGCGTGTCGTCATACACATATGCTTTGCGTCAATCATTATTGCGACACCAGCTGGCTTGAGGCTTTCTTCAATGGCTTCACAGATTTGCGAAGTCATTGTTTCCTGCGTTTGCAAGCGTTTGGCGTAGATTTCGACGACGCGTGCAAGCTTGGAAATACCAACAACAGAATTGGTCGGCATGTACGCAACATAAGCTTTACCCATAAATGGCGCGACATGGTGTTCACAGTGACTTTCGACATCAATGTCGCGAAGCATTACTATATCGTCATAACCTTGCACGTCTTCAAAAGTCCTCGATAGATAATTTACTGGGTCTTCACGGTATCCCGAGAACCATTCTTCATATGCTTTAACGACGCGTTTTGGTGTGTCCACTAGGCCTTCGCGGTCAGGATTGTCTCCCGCCCATGCGAGTAATGTTCGAACAGCTTTTTCAGCTTCATCGCGTGTGGGGCGGTTGTCATCACTCTCGCTTGTCACAGCTTTATCTTTATTAATTGCGTCCACGGAATGGACCTTTCTATGTCTGAGGGACGAGGGTCGAGCCGGGGCTCAAATGGATGTATGGTCTAATACACGCCAAAGCCCGGACTTAACGCCCGCCCGAAATTTTTACCCTCAGGGTATGGGCTACAGATAGTGTCCAATTCTTGATTGTCAAATCTCAAAACTGACGCATCAAACAAGTATCGACTGAGGGATCATGTTTTTAAGTACGTGAAGTCTGCTGCAAAAGATCATTTTGAGCTTGGTTAAATACAAATTTGCTCTGTATGAGTTTGATGAGTATGAGTTTGATGACAAATTCAAAATTGTAGATCTTATTTTGTGTCGTGATTGTTCTTTATTATTATTGGTTGTGGTCAGCCTGAAATGCGCTAGAAGGTGTGTCTATATCGTGCTTTTTGCGAATAATATTAAAGGATCAGAGACCCGTGGACATTAAACTTACAAATTCACTGACGCGCCAGAAAGAGGTTTTTACGCCTCAAGATGAAGAGCGGGTGACAATGTATGTGTGTGGTCCGACGGTTTATTCGTATGCGCACATCGGAAATTTTCGTCCCGCAGTCAGTTTTGATATTTTGTATCGCTTGTTGCGCTCGAAGTATGGTGATGAAGCGGTTCTGTACGCGACTAATCTAACTGATGTGGATGATAAGATTATTCAAGCATCCAATGAAACTGGCGAGCCTATTTCAGCAATAACTGAAAAATATACCAAGGCTTATCTAGAAGACTCTGCTGCGCTAAACATTCTCGAGCCAAATTTTAGACCGACTGCGATTGCCCACATTCCTCAGATGATTGAGATGATGGAAAAGCTGGAGCGTAAGAAATACGCTTACCGCACAGACTCAGGTCTATGGTTCCATGTCAAATCCATGGGGGATTACGGAAAGCTATCCGGTCGCAATCTTGAAGATATGATTGCAGGCGCGCGCGTTGATGTTGAAGGTGAAAAACGCGATCCCGCGGACTTTGCGCTTTGGAAAGTTGCAAAGCCGGGTGAACCTGAAGATGCGATCTGGGATAGCCCTTGGGGAAGAGGGCGTCCGGGATGGCATATTGAATGTTCGGCGATGATTGAAGCTGTACTTGGAAAAACAATCGATATTCATGGCGGCGGAATTGATTTGCAATTCCCGCATCATGAAAATGAAATAGCTCAATCTGAGTGTGCGCATGGTGAAGTTATGGCGCACTATTGGTTGCACAATGGGTTTTTGGACATTGAATCAGAGAAAATGTCTAAAAGCATTGGTAACGTCAAAATTCCACATGAAATGCTAAAAGATACGCATGGTGAAGTCTTACGTATGGCATTGTTGTCCGCGCAATATCGCCAACCTCTGGATTGGACGCAATCATTGCTGGATCAATGTAAAGCAACACTAGACCGTGCATATGGGGCTCTACGTCGTGTATGGGACTATGCGGACCTAGAAGTGGAAGACTACGGTGTCATTGTTGCGCTTTGCGATGATTTGAATACTCCTCAAGCGTTGGCTGAAATGTCTCGTTTATCAGGTGAAGCCAACCGCGCAGCGGATGCAAAAGATACAAAAGCAATGGCGCAGGCGCGTGCTGATCTGATTTTCGCGGGTGATATGCTCGGGCTTCTTCAATCAACACCGGAAGAGTGGGAAAAGGGCGGTGATGAAGATGATTCTGCGCGGATTGATGCCCTTGTGCAAGCCCGATTGGATGCACGTTCGAACAAAGACTGGGCTGAAGCAGACCGTATCCGTGACGAATTGGTGAAAGAAGGCATTGAGATAATGGATAATGCTGGTGGTTCTACTTGGCGGCGGGTCTAAACTAGGGTTAACATAGATAAATGTACGGCATTTATTGGGGACCGGATTATGGCATTGCATCGCATAAAGCGCAGAACTTTAGCCGGTATCTGTTTGGCTATTTCAACAACGCTCTTATCAGGGTGTTTTGAAGAAGAAATAGACGAGTCAGTTGTTTTTAAGCCGCGGAGTGTCGAGGTAAAAGCGACTGATACTAGTCAGATGAAGCTGTCCAATGAAATTAGTCTGGTGCAACCGACGAGTGATGAGCTAATTGCGGCCCGAGGATATGCGGCGCATTTACCTGCGAGCCTAGATCATGGTTTTTGGGAATTAGATGATCAGCGCATCGCGTGGACAATGGTGAATTCTGTCACGTCCGCTGAAAATGAAGCAAAAAGACCGCTTTTTGTCCATTGTTTTGGGAATGCATCCGATCGTGTGAAAGATGGCGTGTGGACGGCTAAGAAAAGCCTCGCATGGGGTGATGTCCTGCTTTTTGATTATCCTGGTTATGGGGATTCAAACGGTACAGCCACCTCTGAAAGTATGTACGCTATGCAGAGAGAGATTTCCGATAGAATTGATGAATTGGGAGCAGACCGTCCCATCGTTCTTTGGGGACATTCTCTTGGTGGATTTGTTTGTTCAGAGCTAGCACGCTCTTCACGTGAAACTGATTTGGTCGTGCTCGAGGCCACAGCTCTAAATGTACGTGAAGTCGCAAAAGCGTGGAAGCCGTGGTATTTGCCATTTATCGGCGTGGATATCAAAGACAGTCTTGATGACTATGACAATGCGCGTGCGCTTGCTCACTTCAAGGGGCCGATTATTGTGTTGGGAGCCAAAAAAGATGAGACCCTGCCTGTAGGCCTTGCGCGTTCATTGAGAAAAGCACTCAAAAAGCGCGACTTGGATATGACTTATTTTGAGTTCAAAAAAGCAGAACACTCTACAATTCCGGACCAGCACAATTACTGGAAACGTTTAAATCCAGTCCTTAAAGAGGTGGCTGACTTAAAGTCTGTTGGAGAGTGATGAACTTTCTTTAGCAATAGCACGTATACAAACTGAACAGTTTAGGTCTGGAGATGGTCTGTGAACGAAATCAGTTTGAAGTCTATCGGTGTTGTGTGCGCGAGTTTTATTGCATTGTCTGCGTGCACAATTTCTATGTCGGATGATGCAATTTTCCGACCGCCAGAATGGTCGCAAGTCGCTGAATCAAAAGAAGACCTGCGTTTTAAAGATCAAAGCAGGCTATTGGAATCTAGCTCTGATTTGTTTGAAAATAGGGATGTTGCGGAGCACTTACCCGCTCAAATTCAGCATGGCTTTCTTTCGGCGGGTTCGTACAAAATAGCCTATTCTGTCATTCGCTCTGGTAAGGCTAGCGAGAATTCAGAACGCCCATTGATTGTGAGTTGTTATGGATCGGGAGGCGACCGTCCAAACCTTGGAGTCTATTACACAGAAAAATTATTGCCTTGGGGAGATGTGCTTCAGTTTGACTATCCTGGATATGGCGATAGTTCGGGTAGCCCCTCTATTGAGGCTGTGCAGGCGATAGCTCCGGAAGTAGTTAAGCTTGCCAATGAGCAAGCGGGCGCTCAGCCATTGGTCTTTTGGGGGCATTCTTTAGGTGGGTTTATTTGTCCGCGCCTTGCCGAATTATCGCCCAAGCTTGACGGTTTTGTTTATGAAGCAAGCGCGCTCAATGCTGAAGAGGCTGCGAAAGAGTGGAAACCTTGGTTTTTGCGCATGGTTCCATTCGTAAAATTGGAGCCTACTGAAAGTACGCGTGAGGGAGACAATGCGTCTCCGTTAAAAGATAAGAATATCCCTGTTTTGGTTTTAGCTGGCGGGAAAGACAAGGTGCTTCCTGCATGGCTATCTCGTTCTCTTACGAGTGCACTGGAAGCGCAGGGAAATGACGTAACTTACCTAGAGTTTGAAAAAGGAACGCACGTCAATATTCCCAACTTAGAGAGTTTTGATGAAAGGGTGGCTCCCTTTTTCAAGAAGATTGCTCTTACCGAGACGAAACCATTCGAAATACCGGAAGATGTCGTCCAATAATTGTGTTTGTTTTTGTCTCTTAAGTGTTTGGCCTCTTGACGAATGAGCTTACTCGCCCGACCTATGCATTATGTTTGACGAAATTTATCATAATCGCGTGCTTGAATTGGCCGCCAATATTCCTAATTCTGAGCGTCTTGTCGATCCTGATGGGAGTGCAAGAAAAGTCTCTCGTGTATGTGGATCTATAATCACTGTGGATGTGAAGCTAGATGCCGACGGTGTTATCACGGATGTTGGATTTGAGCCTGAAGCCTGCGTATTAGGGCAAACATCGTGCGCAGTCTTGTCAGGCAATGCGATTGGTAAGACACTAAAAGATATAATAAGCGTCAGAGATGCATTTAAAGCGATGCTGAAAGAGGGGGCACCTCCTCCTGAAGGAGACTTTTGGGAGCTGCGACATCTGGAAGGTGTGCGTGACTATCCTCAGAGGCATACGTCGACATTGCTCGCTTTTGAAGCCCTTATAGCGGCGATAGAAGATGCTTTGAATGCAAAAGCATAAATTGAGTGGCCGCTTATTTTAGCGCGACATGGCTCAGTATTTGCAGCTCTGAACATAAAAGCACGAGAACAGTGCGTTTCGGAGGATGTAAGATGATAATAAGAAATATAGCATCAGGTATTGTAACTGCTTTATTGGTTGGCGCGTGCGCAACAGGCCCAATAGCTGAAATTACACCACCACTCGAGAAAAAGATTGCTTGGCCTAATGGCGCCAAAACCGCGATAGCTCTAACCTATGATGATTCACTTGCCACTCATCTTGATGTGGCCATTCCTGCGCTGGATGAAGCTGGATTAAAAGGCACCTTCTACATGGTGCTTAATCGCTATCACTGGGAATCTCGTAGAGATGAGTGGAAAGCTATTGCCCAAAATGGACATGAGCTTGGTAACAAATCCATTCATCATCCTTGTCAGGCATCTAAGGATGAACGAGATTGGGTTGATCCAGCAAATGACCTCGATAAATACACGATCGCTCAGATGGAAACTGAACTATATAAAGCCAATACGGAAATGACCGCTGTTGATGGTAAAGAAACGCGGACATTTGCGTTTCCTTGTGGAGAATCCAAAACGAGTGATGGCAGTTATGCACAGGCGATTAAGCCATTATTTGTAGGCGCGAGATCGGTATATGATGTGCCGTTCAGAAATGATGATCGCTATAATATAGTTGGCATTGGAACAGAAAATGCCTCAGCTGAACAATTGATTGCGCGTATCCAGACCCACGTTCAAACCGGGCATGCTGCTGCGCTTGTTATGTTCGGCGTTGGTGGAGATTACATGTCTGTATCTAAAGAGGTGCATCAGCAAGTAATCGACTATTTAGTCGAAAACCAAGATGATATCTGGGTTGATACAATTGAAAATATCGCCACATATTTGGCTGAAATCGAATAGACCCGCTTGTCCCTAAAAGGGGACTGGACTTGTAAATGTTATTTCTTCGCCTCCAATAGGGTGCCGCATTGTAATTGAATGTGCATGTAGTTGGAGGCGATTTGCTGCGTCAAACGCATCGTCATGCGCGTATATTCTATCTGCTAAAATAGGGTGGCCAATATGCTGCATATGCAATCGTAATTGATGTGTACGGCCTGTGATAGGCGTTAGCTCGACACGTGTAATTCCACCCTTACGATCGAGAACTTTCCACTTTGTTTGTGCTGATTTTCCATTCTCATAACAAATCATCTGCTTTGGCCGATTGGGCCAATCACACACAATGGGTTCATCGATAAAGCCGTCATCCGCTTCAATCTCCCCCCATACGCGCGCGATATATGTTTTGGATGTGTGGCGGCGTTCAAACTGAAGCCCTAAATGGCGCATCATGGAATGCTCGCGCGCCATCACCCATACGCCTGATGTCGCCATGTCGAGGCGGTGAACAGTGCGTGCCTCTGGGTAGACTGCCTGTGCGCGTGTCTCTAGACAGTCTGAATGTTCCGGCGGTTTGCCCGGCACACTTAATAAACCTGAAGGTTTGTCCAGCACCAGAAATGCTTCATCTTCATAGATGACAACAATGGAAGGCTCTCTAGCGGGGGCATATATAAAACTACGTGACATAGCGCGCCAATTGCCACGGAACGCTAAAACGAGCAAGTGGCGACCCGCGCATCTTGGAGCATAGCGGACTTTGATATTTCAAGCTCAATTATAGATAGAGTGTATCTATTGCTGTTCGATGTTTAATGGATGAGCTAAGAAATATGACGACAATTTTTATGTGTCCGTAAAAGCAATATTCTTAGTTTATTTTAATAAGGAAAATCATTTAATGGCCTCAGCCCCTAATTTCGATGACAGTCCGAAAATTTCCCTATTATCTAAGGTTAGCCCATTAGAGCCATTGAATAATTTAGGCTCAAAGATTGGTTTACCTCATCTGTGGGTTAAGAGAGATGATGAAGGTGGTCCGGGAGGCGGTGGCAATAAGCTAAGAAAGTTTGAGCGACAAATGGCCAAGGCGATTGAGCAAGGCGCTGACACGCTCGTTCTTGCTGGTCACCCTCAGTCCAATGCGGCTAGAGCAATTGCTGGTACAGGTGCTCGGCTCGGTATGAGAGTCGTCATCCCGTGTCGCACTCTTATTCCGCCTAAAAATGAGCCCATGCGAGATAATGGGAACAAGTTTTTACTCGAACTACTTGGTGCAGAATTGCGGGAGTTGGCCGAAAATGAAACCTTTGAGGAGGGCACATCTCGTATTGTTGAAGAGTTGAAGGGCCAAAATGCAAAGCCGTATGTACTGCCCTTTGGTGCCTCCAATGTTGACGGTGTGCTGGGCTATGTTGAGTGCGCAAATGAAATTCTTACACAATGTGAAATGAAGTTTGGCGGCGCTCCTGATATTGTGGTTGTAGCGTGCGGTAGCGGGGGAACAATGGCTGGATTGGTTGCTGGCTTTGCTGCAGCAAATGTAGATACACGCGTTCAAGGGTTTACTATCCTGAAGCCTGCAGAGGAAGCGCAAGAAACTGTTTTAATTCTCGCTAATGATACACTTGCTCGTCTCGGGGCTAATTCGGTCAAGAGCACGGCTTTCGACATAGATGCTAGAGCGCTAGGCGGCGGATATGGGGCAACAACGGACGCTTCATTAGCTATGATTAGGCAATGTGCGCAGACTGAGGGACTGTTCCTTGATCCAGTGTATACAGGCAAGGCAATGGCAGGTCTTGCTAATCTTGCTCAGGAAAATACTAACCTTGAAAAAGCTCGCATTGTCTTTGTCCATACTGGAGGGTTGCCGCTTTTGTTTGCCTATCAGCAAGCATTTGGAAAATAAATAATCCAATCACCGCTGGCGCTTTAATCGAGCCGCAGCACTTCGCAGTAAGCTGCGCGCATAAAACCTATGAGCAGGCATGAGTAGACGGACAAGGAGTGGCAATTGTTTTACGTCGCCACTCTTTGATTTCTTACCGACGACGGCACTTCCAAAATAGAGCCGCGTCTGATCATTTTCTGCGGCTTGCGTCATGAGCCAGCTTCGTGTGGCTTTTTGAAAGTCACACATGAGAATCTGGTTTTCATTGCGGGCTTCCAAATCCCACGCGGCATATGTTTCACGCGTTCCGATAGCTAGCTGTCCAGCTTGCTTATCTGAGGACTGTTTAAAGACTAGAACTGTTAGTACGAAACGTTCCAGTTTGAAAATTCGGCTATTATAGAATGCTTCAATAAAATCGGCTTGGGTGATGCGCCCTTCAACAATTGTGCTGAAACAATCCGTATAATCCCCTGATTTTACATATGATTGTAATAGCGCATCAATGGGGAGAGGAGCCGCATCAATTTTCATTGTGCCTAATGCACCCCATTTTCAGTGTTTATTCTTTTCTCTTCAAGAATGCCTGCGACTTCACTTTCGAATATATCATAGGATTCCCCATATCCTTTGATTGGCGTCGGGCCGACCCCATCTTGACGCATGACTTCATCATATAAAATCCATGCGCGGGTCTTGTTCTTATCTGCACAGGTGAGCTCAAGCCATAAATCTTCACCACCAGAATTACTGATGTTGTTTATGTCTGAGACTTCATAGAGTTCGCCTTCATTGATTTCGTATTCATTGCCTTCAAACTCAACAATGGTGAAACCTTCGCCTAGATAGCGAAGATAAGAGAGTTGATCGCCGACTTTCAGGTCAAGTGTTTTGCTTTGATATCCCATTTCGTCACTTGGATATTCTATACCCGTATCTTTCGTTATCGTGATTTTGAAAATTTTGGTCGCAACCTGAAAATTGAGATCATCTTTTTCTGCGCGTTCGAAATTCCATTGTTGATAGCTGGCATATTGTGGCACGGGACAATCAATACGTGCCGGCGTAAGCGGGTGCATGCGGGAATGCGCTTTTAGGACGACATCATCTTTTAGAATTGAGAATCCCACAGGGTATTCACCCGGCCATCCAGCGGTGACGGCCCATTCAGAAGCGTAATGGTCTGGCAAATTTGCGTCGATCTCATCTGGAGAAGGGCTAGGCGCAACTGTTTCGACGGTGGCGGTGTCTGTTTGAGTTTCTTCTTGTACGGGTTTGGTTGTTGTACAAGCGGTAGCTAGAATGGCAGTCAAAGCAAAAATATGATAGCGCATGGTCAGCGAACCCTCCCTTGGTTAAACAAGACTTTCAAGGCAGCCGCCGGAATAGTCAACTTAATCAGTTGCGACATATTAAAAGTTTGATGAATGAAGAAGACATCTGAAATCCGACCAAAATATGCTCCTATTATGGGCGTGCTGCTGAAGGTATATAAATCAACACTATCAGTTGTTTTTCAGGCGTGTGGCATTCACTGTCGCCATCATCCAACATGTTCAGAATATTGTGCAGAGGCATGTTCAAAGCATGGTGTGTGGGCTGGCAGCTGGATGGGGCTAGCGCGCTTTTGCCGATGCCGCCCGGGTGGGACGCGTG
This sequence comes from uncultured Hyphomonadaceae bacterium, assembly GCA_964352025.1. Classification (GTDB taxonomy): domain Bacteria; phylum Pseudomonadota; class Alphaproteobacteria; order Caulobacterales; family Hyphomonadaceae; genus Hirschia. The sequence goes on along the minus strand of CAYGPZ010000012.1, from coordinate 27,794 downwards.
GTGAGGATCTCGTCCCCATAAACTTACCGAAACGTGGGAAGGGTTTTACGCCATGGCTGTATGGGCAGTGGGGTAAAAAACGCGTTGATGAGTAAGTATAAGTGGAAGCTTTATCGTTAGATTGACTTCTTCTCCCTAGAATATCAGTAGAAATTCTCTATTGAGGGGTTCATTCTTCGTGAAATTGTTTTAGGACTGCGGGTTCGTGTATCAAAACGAAGAAGATAGATATGATCAAAGTAACCCTTCCAGACGGCTCCATCAAAGAGATGGAAGATGGTGCTTCCCCACGTAGTGTCGCGGAAAGCATTTCCAAATCCCTGTCAAAGCGTTCGATCGTTGCTACGGTAAACGGTGAGCTTTGGGATATGGAACGAACGTTTGAGGGTGATTCAACGCTTGCTTTGCACAGCAAGGATGATCCAGAAGGCCTTGAAATTATTCGTCATGATGCAGCGCATATTCTTGCACAGGCTGTTCAGAAACTGTTTCCAAAGACTCAGGTCACTATTGGTCCGGTTATTGATGACGGTTTCTATTACGATTTTGCACGTGAAGAAGCTTTCTCATCAGACGATTTTGAAAAAATCGAAAAAGAGATGAATAAGATCATCGATGCAAACTATCCGATCGAACGGGAAGTTTGGGATCGAAATGATGCAATTAAAATGTTCAAGGATATTGGTGAGGCATACAAAGCCGAGTTGATTTCTGATTTGCCTGAAGATGAGACAATTACGATCTATCGACAGGGCGATTGGTTTGACCTGTGTAAAGGACCGCATCTTCCATCAACAGGAAAGCTGCCAAAAGCGTTCAAACTTATGAAGCTTGCTGGCGCTTATTGGCGTGGTGATAGCAATAATGCTCAACTTCAACGTATGTATGGAACCGCTTGGGCGTCCGAAAAAGACCTAAAAGCCCATTTGCACCGTCTTGAAGAGGCCGAAAAACGTGATCACCGTAAACTTGGAAACCAACTGGATTTGTTCCACTTGCAATCTGAAGCGCAGGGGTCAGTATTTTGGCATCCAAATGGGTTTATGATCTGGCGTCAGCTAGAAGCCTATATTCGTCGTCGCCAAGATGAATTTGGATATCAGGAGGTGAAAACACCTCAATTGCTCGACTCTGTCTTCTGGGAACAATCTGGTCACTGGTCGAAATTTCGTGAGAACATGTTTGTTGTTCCTGATGAAGCGCCATCGACTGAAGATGACGGGCCGGTTGTGTCCCATGATGCGGACTTAATGGCGCTTAAGCCGATGAATTGCCCCGCGCATATTCAAATTTTCAAGCAGGGAACGAAATCATATCGTGATCTTCCAATTCGTATGTCTGAATTTGGTTGTTGTCACCGGAATGAAGCGCATGGTGCTCTGCATGGAATTATGCGTGTTCGCCAGATGACGCAGGATGACGCGCACATTTTCTGTCGCGAAGATCAAGTGACAGATGAAGTGATCCAGTTCCTTGATATGTTCAAGAAAGTTTATACCGACTTTGGATTGGCCGATATCGATTACAAATTGGCAACTCGGCCAGAACAGCGCGGTGGAAGTGACGAAGTTTGGGATCAGGCGGAGAAATCACTTGCTGATGCATTGAACCAGGCTGGTTTGGAGTTTGAATATGCTGAGGGAGAGGGCGCTTTTTATGGGCCCAAGCTTGAATTCCATCTGACAGATGCAATTGGTCGTACATGGCAGTGTGGAACACTTCAGCTTGATTACGTTCTGCCTGAACGTTTGGATGCATCATATATTGGTGAAGACAATGAACGTCACCGTCCAGTGATGTTGCACCGTGCGGTATTTGGTACCTTTGAACGCTTTATGGGTATTTTGATTGAGCACTATGCAGGTGCGTTCCCGATGTGGTTGGCACCGACGCAAATGGTGCTTGCGACGATAACACCCAAAGCAGATGAATATGCGAAAAAAGCTGCGGAACGTTTGAAGGCTCAGGGCATTCGCGTTGAGTTGGACCTGCGTCACGAAAAAATCAATTATAAAGTTCGTGAACATTCGCACCAGAAAGTGCCTGTTATTGCTGTGATAGGGATGAATGAGGCTGAGGAAGAGAAATTAGCCTTGCGGCGCTTCGGAACTGGCAATGCGCGTCCTGAAGTCATTTCTCTGGACGAAGCATGTGAATTGTTAGGAAAAGAGGCAACCGCACCTGATCTGCGCTAACGTGCAATTCTTGCTTGCGTTCAAGGTGAGATTGGTACTTATTGATGCTGTTGGGGATACGGTTTTTATCGTAAGTGGTTAGTAAAGTAGTAGTTTAGATGGCGGCCATTCCTTGGTTTTTAACAGCAATATTGTGGATGCCGCTGGCATTCGCAGGTGCGTTAGGTTTTGTGCCGCTTGTTGGACTTCTTGGGCTGGTTTCACTGTATTTCTATAAAGAAATAGAGTTCCGGACATATTCAATTGTTCTAGCTTTGTGCTTTGTCTATGCAGGCATTTCCTCATTGTGGTCGCCTTATAAAGTCCCTTTGGTCGAGTTCGACTTTTCAGAGGGAGATATAAGCGTTCGATCTGCGGTGCTTCGCGTTGGATTAATTGCTTTGTTTGGTGGGGTGGCGCTATTGAGCGCTCGACATATTAAGAGCAAGCAAGCATTACAGCTGATGGTGGGGCTATCCATTGCAGTATTTTTGCAGGCAGTCGGCTTGATCGTGATTGCCTATTTTCCCGATCAGGTATTCAACACTTTTTCTTCCTTCACCGATGATCACCGCTCGGCGGTTCTAAATCTAGGAAGAAACATTTCTGCATTTGCCGTAGGGATTGTTTTGGTTTTGGCCATGTTGAGAGGTTATTCGCAGGACTCTATTGTTATTAGGTTTTTGTTGAGCAGTGTTATAGCGGGAGTGGCGATTTATTATTGCCATAAATTAAGTGCAACAGGCCCAGCTATCGGTATATTGTTAGCATGGTTTTTTATGTTCTTGCCCAGATTGTTTGGAAAGTTCACATTCCGAGTACTGGGAATTGTGAGCGCGGTCGTCATTGTTCTGTCACCTGTGTTGTTTAGCTTGATGATAATGGAATTGGGAGATGCCAAGGAAAATCTCAACATTTCATTCTTATCACGTGTAGAAATATGGAATGAAGTATTGGTTCAAATGTCTAGTACTCCGATATTTGGTCGAGGCTTAGACTTCTTGAGAGTTCATGATGCTGTTTATGTGGGCGGTGTTTTAGAAGGAAAACGTATTATACATTTGCACGCTCATAATATGCCGATGCATATTTGGGTGGAGACCGGGTATATTGGCGTGTTTCTAATGTCTTTAACAATATTGTTGTTAGGATATAGAATTCCCGCTCCTTCTGAATTGGGACCAATAGCCAGTTCAGCGGCTTGCGGGATATGGGCTTTGTGTTTGGTTTTATGCACTGTGTCTTATAGTGTCTGGAGTGATTGGTGGTGGGCACTTGTTGCCATAGCCATTGGGTTTGTCGCTATCTTTCGTCAAGCTTGGGGTGACGAGTTATGATCATTGGAATATTGATAGGGGTAGATTTATGTCCAATTTGACGAGGACGCAGTCAGTCTGGAAATTGGTAAATCAGTCTGTAGAAAAGTTGCCATTGGTCTCTGCGATTGTCGTAACCTATCATACTGGGTGTGCGTTGAGAGATTGTCTGGATGCTCTTCTAAGTGATTCTCAAATTGACGAAATAGTCGTTGTAAACAACGGAAATAAACCTCGCGATGTTGGGTTCCTAAATAGGTTTGCTGATTCAAATCGTCATCGCGTTCAATTGATCTCTGGACATGGAAATATTGGTTTTGCAAAAGGGTCCAATATGGGGGCCAAGCAAGCCAATGGGGAACGGCTGCTATTTTTAAATCCTGATGCGATTCTTCGACGAGGTTCTGTTGCGGCATTGGAGCAAGCCGCAGAAAAACGTGCGGAACCATGGATCATTGGTGGGCGTATATTTGATGTGACGGGACGTGAGCAACGTGGTGGTCGCCGTAAAATGTTACGAATGACGTCTGCCTTTGTAACCTATACTGGGCTTAGCTTGTTTGAGCGTTTGCATCCTATGTTTTCTGATATGAATAGAGATAGAGACGTTGCACCGACTGGGCCTGTTGAAATGCCAGTTGTTTCAGGTGCGATGATGTATATGTCGAAAACAGGATTTGAGATATTAGGCGGGTTTGACGAAGACTATTTCCTTCATGTTGAAGATATAGATATATGCCGTCGTGCTCAGGAAACTGAGAATGGTGGTGTGTTTTATACGCCTTTAGCAGGTGCGCTTCACCACAAAAGCACCAGCGATGCGTCTTGCTATCGTGTTGAATGGGAAAAGGCTTGGGGGCTAGGGCTTTATTTTCGTAAGTTTGCTAAAGCTTATCCTGAACGAATTCTCGCAGGTGCAATGGTGCCAGTTTTCGCGGCACTGTTACTAGGTCGTAGCTTTGGCCGTTCGACTGTTTATTCAGCGCGCCAGTCTTATAAGGCACGTCGTAAAAGAGCCTTGAATACAGAGTTTGAGCGCGCTAGCGCTTAGGAACTAACGGCGCTAATTATTATTATGAACAGGCTGCCGGTTCTACTGCGACTGCGGTGAGTTCAGATGCATCATCATTTGAATAGTTTTTTACGAAACGTCTCGCTAGCTTAACACACCTATTTGCAGAACGCGCTTGAGACACGATCTCTTCTAGTGCTTGCAGTCCTTCAGGCTTTTGCGTGTTTATGAGCCAAACTGGACGGCTTTCTTCTGATATATCAGGTAATTCAGACGTCACTTTAGGCGGCAATATGATTTTACCGTTGAGTGAAAACACAAAGCTTGGTTCGGCATAAGACACTGATCTCACGATATTGGGCGGCGTGATGTCTTGGCATTGAGGAGCGTTATTGCGCGCGGCGCTATCTTTAGGAAAGCCGCAAACTTCATCAAGCGATGCCATGGCTGCGTTCGTCGCTATAATCCAAGATTGTTTTGGAAGAATAACTGTTCTTAGGCTTACGCCGACGATCAGGGCGCATCCGACTAATGCGATGAGTGTTGTCTCAAACTGTTTTCGGACAAAGAAGTAAATAGTTGTCAACGTCGCAATAATAGCCAGCAAAAATGGCCAGATTGGAGCCCCAACTGATTTCCAGTCCCACAGCCATACATTTGCTACTCTTAATTCATCGGACCCAAAATCATTAGCGGCCTCAGCGCGTAAAGCTGATAATCCCCAAGGAGACATAATGGCTATTAGCGCAATTGCACCTAGACCGAAAAGCCCGAGTGAAAAGAAGCGGCTCCATGCTGGAGGCTCATCTTTGTGATTGGATATAAAGTAATCCAATGCAATGCCTGCCATCATCGCCAAAGCAGGGTATGTCGGCATAGGGTAGTGGACCAGTTTTGTTGGCATTGCTTCAAACACAAGCCAAGTGGGAACAGCCCAAGCAAGTAGGAATTTCCAAGCCGAAAGAGGAGCTGGTTTGTTGTTCTCAATCGCATGAGATTGGAATGCATTTTTGACTGTGAGTACAATTCCTGGAACGAGGAATAAAGTGGAAGGCCACATCATGAAGGGCAAAGCTAAAAGGTGACTGCCGGGAGGTGCGCTGTGCCCTTCCGCCCCGCTCACAAGCTTGGGACCTAGGTCGACATTTACGCTTTCATCTAGAAAGGCTCCATCTGTCGCGACATGAACCGCGATAAACCAAGGCAAGGCAATCCAAACAAACATAACGATGCTTGGCCAGAATAGGAGTGGTTTAAGCCAATTATAGCGGCGTTCCCACAAGGCGAGTCCAACAATAGCTAATCCAACGACCATAGGGGCGACAGGGCCCTTGATGAGCGTGCCCCAAGCCAATGAGAACCAGAATACGAGCGCCAGAACTTTGTTTCCTATGGCGTAGGATTTGAGCTTTTTAGGGTGAGCGTCAGCATAATTTTCGCGACTTCTTAGGTGTGCTAAACATGCCATAGCCAATGCGATGAATCCAACCATTGCCGCATCTGTTTTCGCAATATGTGCTTCTGAAGACAATAGCAGTGTTGAGCCGAGAAGAACTGCTGAGACGAGGGCTGCTCTAGACGAAAATAATACCGAACCAGCCCAAAATGTTGCAAAAGCTGCCAGTATTGCGCCTAGAAATGAGGGAACACGAAAAGCCCATATCTGCCTATCATCCACATCCGATAGGGTGGCGACACTTGCTGATTGAAGCCAATGAATTCCAACAGGTTTTTTGTTTCTAAGTCCATCATGGAAACGGATGACAACATAGTCGTTTGTTTCCAGCATTTGGGAGGATGCTTGTGTAAAACGCGCTTCATCGCGGTCCATGACCGGCATCGAGAAAACGCCAGGAAGAGAAAGTATTGCCAACAATAATGAGATCAACACATAGGGGCGTATCCCTTTGGATAGCGTATCAAATTTTATCATTTGCACATCCTGATCGGCTCGACCTGATTATGGGGTAGTAAGACACCATGACTTGCACACAAACAAGCAATAATTTGTCTTTGAACATGCCTTGGCGTTCAGCGCTACAGAAAATTGCAAACTATTCATTGCAAGTTTTTTATTTCCATTGGCTAGGCAAAAGCCCGTAAAAAGGATTAAACGCGTTTATAGCTCTCCCACTGCTGGGATAGCTGGTACGACTGTATTTATAAAAAGGCACGTAAATTGTCGCAAACTGCACAAGAAGCTAAAACGACCCAAGGGAATTTGGAAATTTCTGTTGTGATTCCTGTTCACAATGAAAGTGGAAATGTCGAAACTTTAGTAAGCGATATTGCAGAAACGCTGGATGGTCGTGCTTATGAAATGATATTTGTGGATGATAAGTCGACAGATGATACACGTGCCGTATTGGTTTCCCTCAAAGATAAATTTCCGACCTTGAAGGTTTTGGGGCATCGAAATAATGCTGGGCAAAGTCGCGCAATTCGAACAGGTGTGCTGGCTGCTAAAGCTCCAATTATTGCAACCTTGGATGGGGATGGTCAAAACCCTCCAGTGGATATTCCAGCACTCGTCGCGAAATTGATCCGGCCTGATGCGCCGTCCAATTTATGCCTTGTGCAAGGCGTTAGAGCCAAGCGACAGGATTCTTCATGGAAGAAATTTGGCTCTCGTTTAGCCAATCGTGTTCGTCAAAAAGTTCTAAAAGATGACCACAGTGATTCAGGTTGTGGCGCAAAAGCATTTAAAAAAGATGCTTTTGTCATGCTTCCATACTTTGACCATATGCACCGTTATATGCCAGCCTTGATGAAAGCTGAGGGGTATGAAGTTGAAGCAGTTCCTGTCAGTCACAGACAGCGAGAGTTTGGGAATTCCAAGTACACAAACTTTGGACGGTTAGCGGCAGCTATATCTGATTTACGTGGTGTGCTTTGGTTAAGCAAAAGACGTCGTCAGCCTAACGGTGCGGATGAGCTGTAATTCTTCTGCTCTGGTCTTTTGCTATCGCGTGAAATATGTATGAATGCGGTAAAGGGCTTTTAAATGTTCGATTTTTTGGTTACGGGTGCTGCAGGGCGCTTAGACGATAAGAAATCAAAGCGAAAAACGAATTCATCCGATAGGGGACAAGGCATGCGAGCATTATTTGGTATTTTTCCGCTGCTTTCTATTCCGATTATTATCTATAATCTCTTGGCGTTTTCGCGTAGTAGCGATGACCCCAACGTGCAGATTGTAGATGGAGCAGCAGTTGCTTTAGATTCGACGCCTCACATGCTGGATTTATTGAATAATGCCGTTTGGAAAATTCCTATGGTGGCCGACAACACACTTTGGGCAATTTCATCTGGTGATATTTTAATCCTATTGGGATTGGCATTCTTGTTCATGGAAGTGCTGAAATCGACCAATACAGGCGCTTCGACGATATTTAACCACGCAGTTTCCATGCTGCTATTTATCTTTGCGCTTGTAGAATTCTTATTGTTCAAGAATTTTGCAACATCCGTCTTCTTCATCCTATGCATAATGTGTCTTCTGGATGTTTTGGCAGGTGTGGTTGTCACAATTGTATCAGCCCGACGTGACTTTGCTGTCGGTGAGGGCTTTGGAAAGTAGAGTGGTGTCCGACTTGGCGCTTTTTTTTGACTATGACTGGTTCGACGATCGCTTAAAAGCTCTAGGACTGGGGCGAGATGCTCTTGCGCGATGTTCTGGAATGACCATCGATGAAGTTGATATGCTCTTCGATGATCGACGTCAGATCTCTGTTGCTGAAATCCATGCATTCGCAGATACATTGTCAGTGAACCCGCAAATTGTCGCTAAATATTGTGGTGTCGGAGATTTGGATCTTGAAACTAGAATTCAGGAAAACAATGACATTGGCGGCGCATCTCAAGATACGGGTGGCGTTAGCAGGGAAATGGTGTTGGGACTTCACGAGCGCATAGACCGTCTTGAAAGTCTGCTCGAAATGGTGCTCACCAAATTAGACGCACGCAGATAAGTCTAATATCTGATATCTAGGCTTTACGAGAGTGTAGGGGACGTAGGTACGGGTTAATGACCTTGTCGTAGGCTGCGTTCGCAGAAATTTTTTGACTATGTGCGTTATTATTCAATGCCTCTTCCCTTTGCCCGATTATGTGGGCCGCAAACACAGGGCTTATCCATTGATTATTGGCATTCGCATTTGATGCGTTGGAGTGCTTATGTCTGGCACGTCTATCGTTTTTACGTGCTTTTTGACGTCTATCTCCCATGCGGCGTTCATCAGAACTCGCACGTCTTTCTGTCGCTTTGTCACAAAAACGACGACGGTGCGCGTATGAAATAGCAGATGCAGATAAAACTCTCATAACCGATGTGTAGCAAGAAGCCTGCCACGCGTTGAGTAGCTGATAATGCTTATCCCCAAATATAGGCCATACAAAAGCGGGTTTATACAGATTGCGTATAGATCAGGGAGCTCAGGTCTTCTTTGCCAATAGCTCTATTTGTTGCTGCATGTCGGACATTTGCTTTTGCAAATCGTTCAGGACATCCGATTGGTTTATGCTTTCAGAGCTGGATGTTTCTGGCTCATCTTCTTCCAAAGAATTAGGCGGTTTTGTAACCATATCCAATCTTGCTTGGTGCAAATCTATACTGTGATTGAATTGCGATTGAATCGTCATTTTGGAATAATTAGACGTATGTTGTTCAGTCAGACGCTGTTTCCATTCGTCAAAATTTTCAAAGAAGCTTTCCATGCTGAGCTCGAGATATGAGGCAAGTACACCGCCAGAACTTTCACTATCAGTCTGAATGAGTTTTCGTAGAAAATTAGCCGATAACATACTGTTGGGGTGGTTTTCTTGTTCAAAAATTATTTGCAGCAGGACAGAGTGTGTGAGGTCTTCGCCTGTCTTTGCGTCTTGAACCGCGACGTCTTTTTTCTCTGTGATTAATCTAGCAATGTGATCTAGAGTGACGTACGCGCTTGCATTCGTATCGTATAGGCGGCGGTTCGCGTATTTTTTGATGATTATCGTTTTGGATTTATTGTTGTTCCGATGGGACGTTGTCATCTGACTTTACTTTCAACATCTTTGAAGCAAATTGCTTTGGTTTGACCATCTGAACCAGTCTCGACTTGAAATTGGTTAGTTTGTTGTTTTGTAAATTATAAACAACAGAGAAATTTCTAGCTTAAAAGATGATATAATACCAACAAAATAAAACTTACCTCTATTGCGATAGGCATTATGAGAATCGTATTTCGGTGGTGATATTTTTGTACCGTATGGAATTGGTAAGTGACGACAGATTATGTGGCATTTTTACCATCATGGACGGGATTGCAGTGTGCTTTATGGTGCAATTTAGGGCGTTGAATATAAAAAATATTGATTGAACTGCTCCATAAGTTACTAATACTCCTCTACATTTTGGGTTAACAAATTCCGATTACGTTGTGATGTTAAGGAAAGTGCCTTGGCAGATGCCACTGCTTCTTTCTAAATTGGTACTTATTCTGCCTAAAATATGCCCTAGTCGGTGGGCCTAATGATAAACATGAAAAAAACGAAACGTAATTTTTCTCGGGCGCTTATTTTCTCTGTTGTTTGTGCAGCTGGAGTAAGTGTGCCTGCATTGGCATTTAACCCACCACGCTCAACAAGCGCGGACTTGGTTTCTATGTTAAATGCGCAATTGGCACCTGATACGCGCCCAGCATATTATGTTGATTCATCGACTGGTAAACGGTTTCTGCTCGACCGAACTGGCCCGCACGCGCTTTTGCAATATGAAAACGACGATGAAGTTTTTGCGCTGAGATCAAGTAATGGACCGCGAGGAGATCAGTTTTATCGCACCGACACTGGACGTGTATTTCTTAGAATAACCGAGCTTGGCAATGTGATCGTGTTTCCTTTAGGAGACCGACAAGGCGCGCCAGCATCTCTTGATGCAGCAGCGAGCGCGATTATTCCGCCATTACACCCCCAAGATTTTGTTGCCTCTTTGCAAGAATCTTCAGATAGCATTAGCCGTTCTTTGAATTCGAGTATTGATATCCGCGTGGATTCCGGGCTCCATGATTATGGTGATTGGACAATGGAAGCTGTAGACACGGCTTTGAAGGGTATTATGCGCGCTAAGAAAAGAGGGCATAGCCGTATTTCTCAGATATCTTTTGATCTTGGCGAAGCGGGTGGGCTTTCGTTTGATGGACGCAATCTAAGCATTACAATCGCTCCAGCAGACGGGTTTGCTGGTCGGCCATCTTCTGAAGCAATTGCACGCGTATTGGTAAAAGCGAAATAGCTTTAGTGCCTTTTAGAAATTATCTTTGAGCTTACGGATAGCGGCAAAACTATCACTTGCATCTGCAGATTGCATGTTCACCGCAATTTTTAATTCCTCTGAATCCGCATTTAAAAATGGATTGCAACGTTTTTCGATTCCCAAAATCGCAGGAATTGTTGGCTTGTTATCATTTCTAAGTTGCCGAATATTTGCCCCATATTTCGATAGATCTTCGTTGTCGCGATCAATAGATTCAGCAAATTCCAGATTGCTTAATGTGTATTCGTGCGCGCAATAAATTTTTGTTTCATCAGGTAGGGCTCGAATTTTTTGGAGACTGTTCCAGAACATGTCTGGTTGGCCTTCGAACATGCGCCCACAACCAAGTGAAAAGAGTGTGTCACCAACAAATGCAGAAGATATTGATGGGATGTAATAGCAAATATGCCCAAGTGTATGTCCGGGTGTGGCTATAACTTGAACGTCGTGTTCACCAAGCTGGATTTTTTCTCCACCCTCAAGAATTGTATCTATCGGAGCCTGTAGTCTAGATTTGACTTCTTCCGGGCCTATTATTGTACAGCCCGTTGCTTTTTGGATGGCTTCATTTCCACCAGCATGATCTGCATGCCAATGTGTGTTCCAGATTTGTGTGATTTTCCAACCTTTGGATTTAGCAGTTTCCAAAATCATGTTGGCGTCAGGAGAATCTATGCAAATCGTCTCTTTTGATGCGGGATCATGAATTAAGTAACCATAATTGTCACTTAAACAGGCAAACATGCACACTATTGGTGCATTTGACTGAGAATTTATCATTTTCTTGGTACCTATATTCAAACATGAGACTGAGCTAAGGTTAGATTACACGTTATTAAAAAATAAGGGAGATACGTTTGCGCGTTGAAGTGGGGCGGTTGAAATCTTTTTACGGGTCACCTTTAGGGCAGGCCGCGTATAAAATGATTTTGCGTCGAATTGAAGCAATTTGGCCACACGCAGACGATTTAGATTTCCTGTCTTTTGGGTATGGCCAAGAGTTTTTGGATGCATACGCGCAAGACACCCGTCGCGCAATATGCGCTGCTCCAGCTGCCCAAGGGGCGGTTTGCTGGCCATCAGCGCAGAACTCTTCAACAACATTGGTTGAAGATGACAGCTTGCCATTTGCTGACTCGGTTTTTGATCGGATTTTGGTCATTCATGGATTGGAAGACGCATATAACCCAGGGCGATTATTACGAGAATTATGGCGCGTTGCTGCACCCGAAGCGCGGATATTGTTAGTCACGGCAAATCGTTCTGGATTGTGGGCGCAGGCAGAATCCACGCCCTTTGGGCATGGTCGTCCTTATACAAAGAAGCAGTTAAATGATTTGCTGCAAGAAGCGATGTTTCAACCGTCTGCTTGGACGAGGGCTCTTTATGCGCCTCCAGTTGGTTGGAATTTTGTGACATCGGCAAGTGAAGCTTGGGAAAAAACAGGTGAGATTGCATGGAAGGGCTTTGGTGGCGTGATCATGGTAGAAGCTACAAAGCGACTTTACATTGATCCAAAGCAGCCAGATCTGCAGCCGATTAGAGGAAATAAACAGGCGATTTCAGGTATCGCCCGTCAAAAAACGTCCCGCCAATCACGGACTAATCAAAATTATGATGTGAGGCGAGTTGCGTAAGTTGAGTATTGAGTTGAGAGTGAGGACATTAGTCTTTCACAATCTGTATTTTGGAAGAAGTTTTTTTGAAGGAGAGACGCTATGAAATTAATAACTGCAGTCTTTAAACCAAGCCGTTTGGACGCTGTTCTAGATGCTGTCACTGAAGTAGGTGCATCTGGTGTAACAGTTTCTGAAGTGCGTGGTTATGGACGTCAACACGGTAAAACAGAAGTATATCGTGGAGCGGAATATGAAGTACGCTTACTACCAAAGGTGAAGGTAGAAATTGCTACATCTGCTGATCTAGTTGAAAAAGTTGTTGAAGCTATCTCAACTGCTGCAAACACCAACAAAATTGGTGATGGTAAGGTCTTTGTTTCTGACCTTGAAAGCGTATTGCGTATCCGTACTGGTGAGCGTGATGCAGCTGCTCTTGTTGGATAAGTAAGAGCGCAATCTCCGGAGCCAACGGCAATACCTGTTGGCTCTCGGGGGGCTGCTTATTTTTCTAATACTAGAATTATTTCTTCTGACATCCAATTTATCCAGCTAAGCTTGTTAAGCTCAGACCCATTGTCAGGAATACTTGAAACATCAGCGACTTTTAAGTCGAGTGAGTGAGCCAATTCAATCATGTCGAGAAGGGTGCATGGCCGTCTTGCGCTTTCCTCATACCAATGAGATACGCGCCCCGGCGTCGGCATGCGTCCTTCAAGAAGAAACGACAAGCGCGCGCGCCAAAAACCGTAATTTCTAAAAGATATGATTATCCGATTAGATATCCGGGATAATTCTTTCAATACAAGATCCGGATTTCCAAGTTCTTGAATCGTTTTTGACAGAATTGCGCAGTCAAATACTTTGTCTGGATAGACAGCCAAATCGACATTGGCATCACCTTGCACAACCGAATGCCCCTTTGTGACGCAGATGTTCACGCCCGTTTGGGAATATTCTAATCCTTGGCAACGTGCTTTTTTCTCAGACTTGATGAGGTCGAGTAATTTTCCGTCTCCACATCCGACATCAAGAATTCTGTCTTCAGAATTTATGTATTTCACAATAGCTTGGTGGTCGTCGCGACGAAAACGTGGCGCACCAGTATTAATACTCATTTGTTGTTGTCACCTTTCTCGGCAGGAGAAACACCAAATGTATCAGCAGCAGCAGAGATAAAGCCCGCTATAGCAATTTCAAATTCCGGTTCTTCAAGAAGGAAAGCATCATGCCCTTTATCCGTTTCAAGGGAGACATAAGAGGTTTCAATATCCGCAGCGTTTAAGGCTCTCACCAGTGTTTTTGAATCTTCGGGTGTGTAGTGCCAATCGGATGAAAATGAAAACACACATAGTCTTGCTGTGATGGCGCTAAACGCATCTTCTTCACTGAAAATATCGAAATAATCCATAGCTCTGGTTATGTAGAGGTAGGAATTAGCATCAAAGCGATCCACAAAACTGGCACCTTGATATCTTAGATAGCTTTCAATTTGAAAATCTGCATCAAACCCGAATGTGAACTTATCTCGGTTTTGTAAACGGCGATCAAATTTTTGTTTTAGGGCTTCTTCCGAAACATACGTAATGTGCGCGGCCATGCGGGCAACACCCAATCCGCGGTCAGGCCGCGTGCCTTTTGCAAGGTAGGCTCCATCACACCAGTTCGGGTCCGCCATAATGGCTTGGCGGCCAACTTCATAAAAACCGATGTTTTGAGCGGATTGTCGTCCAGCGGTCGCAATTGGAATGCAAGTCTTTATGCGGTCACCGCCTTGCTTAGCGATTTCAAGAGCTTGCATACCGCCCATCGAGCCGCCGATGACACAAAAGACGTTTTTTATTGCTAGATTGTCGAGTAGCGCCAACTGTGCGCGTGCCATGTCGCCAATAGTAATGTTGGGAAAGCGTAACCCATATGGCTGGCCATCAGGGTGCAGTGATGCTGGCCCGGTAGAGCCCATGCAGCCGCCTAGAACATTGGTTGCAATCACGTAATATCTATTTGTGTCGACAGGGAGGTCTGGGCCGATCATACGTGGCCACCATTCTGGGCGGCCTGTTATCGGGTTGGGACCAGCAGCAAATTGATCACCTGTCAGAGCATGACAGACTAATACGACGTTATCTTTGTTGGGAGAAAGCTCTCCCCATGTTTCAAAAGCAATGTCGACAGCCGCAAGGCTGTCACCGCTATCTAATAATAGCGGCTTGTCAGGCTTTGTGATGCGTCTACGTCTAAGCGTGGCAGCAGTATCGATATTGGTTAGCTTTTGCATTGCCTCAGAAGTAATGAGATTTTCAGGAAAAGCGAGAGGTTAGATATAATCTATCTCAAAATTTTTCGAAAACTGGATAAATTTGTCAGGGTGATGAAAGTGATTCTAACGAATGTTCGGGAAATGGTGGAGCCTAGCGGGATCGAACCGCTGACCTCTTCGCTGCCAGCGAAGCGCTCTCCCAGCTGAGCTAAGGCCCCATTTCTATCCGAAAGTAAATACCTTCAGATCAAGGAGGGCGTTTAGTATACCGCGTTGATGCAGGGATCAAGTGTTTTTTGAACTTCTATTCGTTGGAATAGGAATATTCGGAGCGTGAAACTAAAAGAAGCCCATTCTTGTATAAAAGAACGGGCTTCTATTGTATTCAAATGAAAGCATTCAAAGATTAGACAAGATCTCCGTCATCGTCGAGGTCAATGTCATCATCATCGTCTAGGTCAGGAAGGTCTTCGTCTTCCTCTACGATTGACATGCCGGCTTCATCTTCGTCGATTTCGTCTTCTACGCCTGGCTCAGCAACGCGTTGCTTGGCTCCCGGTGTATCGTCTTCTTCGTCTTCACCGATTGTCACAGTGTCGGCTTCTGCGTCGATTTCAGGTACTTCTTCCTCAATGTCGTCTTCGTCATCGTCATCTTCGGACTTAACTTTTACCTGATCTTCATCGCTTTCGTCATCTGTTTCATCGTCAGGCTCTTCAGCCTCTTTCTCTTTGCCTAGCTTGGCTGTAATAACAGCCATTGGATCGTATGTGTGACCACATTTAGGGCAAATGGCTGGTCTTTTATTAAGGTCGTAAAATTTGGATTCGCATTCCGGACAGGTTTGCTTTTCACCGAGATCTGCTTTTGACACGTTCGAAACCCTCTAAAATATTTCTTTGCGGGCGGTTGCCATGTTAATGCGCCAGTGTAAAGCGCTAGATGACAATCTAAGCAATTTCTTTTGTGATAAGATAAAGATTAATACAATACCCTAAAGGAGCATTCTTTTATGCGTGCCACATCTAAACCAATTTCACGCCTCGATGGTGCATTGCGCGCGCCGGGTGATAAATCCTGTTCTCACCGTGCACTGATGTTTGCTGGTTTGGCCAAAGGCACAAGCGTAATAGAAGGCTTGCTGGAAGGTGAAGACGTAAAGGACACTGCCAAGGCTATGGCGGCCTGTGGGGCCAAAGTAGAGCGTTTATCGCTGCGTCGTTGGAAAGTGACCGGTGTGGGTGAGGCGGGTTTGCAAAATCCAGCCAATGTTTTGGATATGGGAAATTCCGGAACTGGTGCGCGTTTGATGATGGGCCTCGTCGCTGGACAAAAATTAAAAGCGACATTTGATGGTGATGTGAGTTTAAGATCGCGTCCAATGGGGCGCGTTTTGAATCCTTTGGCGGAAATGGGCGCAAAAAACGAATCAAACGAAGGTAAGCTTCCGCTGACTTTGGAAGGCGCGCCGCTCAACGCTATTGAGTATACGCCGCCACATGCATCAGCACAGGTGAAGTCATGTGTCATGCTTGCAGGTTTAGGTGCTGAAGGCACAACGATCGTCAATGAGCCTCGCAAAACACGCGACCACACAGAGCGTATGTTACGTGCCTTTGGTGTATCGGTTGATGTCGAAGAACAAGATGGTGGTTGCCGTGTGTCTCTTGAAGGCGGTCAAAAACTAACTGCTACTGATGTAGATATTCCCGGAGACCCATCTTCAGCGACTTTCTTATGGGCAGCAGGTCTGCTTGTGCAGGAGGGAAGTGTTTCTGTCCTTAATGTTATGGAAAACCCAACACGTGATGGGTTAGTTCACGCCGCTAAAGCAATGGGTGCTGATCTTAACGTATCCAAAACAGGTGAATCTGGCGGTGAGATAATCACGACGATCACGTCTAAGCCATCGGCTTTGAATGCAAAGTCTCCTGATCTAGCAATTGTCCCTGCCATGATTGATGAGTTTCCACTATTTGGTGTGCTCGCAGCATTTGCGGATGGCGACACATTGGTAACAGGTGCCGAAGAGTTGCGCGTAAAAGAGTCTGACCGGATCACGGCGACTGTAAACATGCTCAAGGCCAATGGTGTCGAAGCTGAAGAACGTCCTGATGGTTTCCTTGTTAAAGGATGTGGTCGCAATGGAGTGCCTGGAGGCGGCGTTGTTGAGGCATGTCATGACCACCGTATTGCTATGTCCGCGCTAGTCATGGGATGTGCTGCTAAAGCTCCGGTTACGGTTGATGATATTTCGGCGGTTGCAACCAGCTATCCTGATTTCTTTGCGCATATGCAGGCCCTAGGTGCGGATATTGAGCAGGGGTAAGTAAGATGATAATTGCAATTGATGGAACGCTGGCTTCGGGCAAGGGTACGCTTGCAAAAAAACTAGCTGTACATTTTGGCCTTCCACATATGGATACGGGCGCGCTTTATCGTGCAACTGGTGTGGCGGCGACTTTAGCTGGCGTTGATTTGAGCGATGAAGATGCGTGCGCGGAAATTGCCTCTAAACTTGATCTCTCATTATATCCAGACGCTGACCTAAGGACTGCGGAGGCCGGGCAGGCTGCATCTAAAGTGGCGGCTCTGCCCAAGGTGCGTCAGGCTTTGTTTGATCTACAGCGTGGATTTGCGCAACAAGAGGGCGGTGCTGTTCTCGATGGTCGGGACATTGGGACTGTTGTATGTCCCGAAGCTGATATAAAATTCTGGGTGGATGCGTCAGTTGAAGAACGTGCGCGACGTAGATGTCTTGAGCTTGAAAAAGCAGGCAAGCCCATCTCCCTTGAGGACATGACCGCTGAACTTAAAGAGCGTGACATCCGAGATAAAACACGAGCCGTCGCGCCGATGAAGCCAGCAGATGATGCACTGCAATTAGATACGACGGATATGGGACCAGCAGCTGTTTTTGATGCCGCAATAGAGTTTGCCAAAGGAAATGGCTTTGTCGCCCAATAAGGGAAAAATGCAGATTATTTGGGAAACACTGATTGAATCGACCCTGAATCCCCCTGAATCTAGCTCTAACCCTTGACTTATTGAGGTTGTAGCGGGATACCGCCCACTCTCCTGTGGAGAATTAATACTGAAGCTACATGGTGTGGCGAGACCGCCGGGACAACCGGCCGGCCTGTAACGACGATATATTTTTGGAGTGTTGATGTCTGACCTAGACTCGATGAACCCGAGCACCGACGACTTTGCGGCGATGTTCGAAGACAGTTTTTCCGGTAACTCAATGATTGAAGGCCGGGTTATCCCAGCCACTGTTACTGCTGTAGATAGCGACTTTGTAGTTGTTGATGTCGGACTAAAAACTGAAGGACGTATTCCGTCCCGTGAATTTTCCCAAGATGAGAAGCGCCCTGAAGTTGGTGCTCTTGTAGAAGTCTTCCTTGAGCGCATCGAAAACGCGCTCGGAGATGCAGTTCTTTCTCGCGACAAAGCTCGTCGTGAAGAAGCATGGAACCGTCTTGAAGGGCAGTACGCTGCTAAAGAAACAATCAAGGGTGCTATTGTTGGCCGTGTTAAAGGTGGTTTCACCGTTGACCTTGGCGGCGTAAACGCATTCCTACCTGGTTCTCAAGTTGACATCCGTCCAATCCGTGATGTTGGTCCTCTAATGGGGCAAGAGCAGCCATTCGCCATTCTTAAAATGGACCGTCCACGTGGTAACATTGTTGTTTCACGTCGTGCAGTTCTTGAAGAGTCTCGTGCAGAACAACGTGCAGAGATTGTTTGCAACATGGGTGAGGGCGAGCAGCGTCGTGGTGTTGTTAAGAATATCACTGATTACGGTGCATTCGTTGACCTTGGCGGAATTGATGGTCTTTTACACGTCACAGACATGTCTTGGAAGCGCGTATCGCACCCAAGCCAAGTTGTAGAAGTTGGTCAAGAAGTTGAAGTTCAGATCATCAAGATCAACCCAGACACACAACGTATCTCTCTAGGTATGAAGCAACTTATGTCAGACCCTTGGGATGGCGTTGCAGCGAAATACCCACTTGGAGCGAAACTATCTGGTCGCGTAACAAACATCACAGACTACGGTGCATTTGTTGAGCTAGAAGATGGTGTTGAAGGTCTTATCCACGTTTCTGAAATGAGCTGGACTAAGAAAAACCTACACCCAGGCAAAATCATCTCTTCTTCTCAAGAAGTGGAAGTTATGGTTCTTGATGTCGATAGCGACAAGCGTCGTATCTCTCTTGGTCTTAAGCAAACTCAGAACAACCCATGGGAAGCATTCATTGCTGAAAGCCCAGTTGGTTCTGATGTTGAAGGTGAAGTTCGCGGTATTACTGAGTTCGGTATGTTTATCGGTCTTGGCCCTGAGCTTGATGGTATGGTTCACATCAATGATATTGACTGGAGCCGTTCTGGTGAAGAAGCCATTCAAGACTTCAACAAAGGTGACACTGTTAAAGCACGTGTTCTTGATGTTGATGTTGAGAAAGAGCGTATTTCTCTTGGTATCAAGCAGCTTACTGGTGACCCAATCGAGACATCTGATGTCCGTAAGAACAAAACTGTGACTGTAACGGTTACTGAAATTGCTTCTGGCGGTATCGAAGTATCATTCGGTGATGAAGGTCAGGAAATGACTGCCTTTATCCGTAAGTCTGACCTTTCTCGTGACCGTGCAGAGCAGCGTCCAGAGCGCTTCTCAGTTGGTGACAAGATTGATGCTCTTATCACTCAGTTCGACAAAGCGTCTCGCCGCGTTGGATTGTCAGTGAAAGCTCTAGAGATTCGCGAAGAAAAAGCAGCAGTTGAGCAGTATGGTTCTACCGAATCAGGTGCTTCTCTTGGTGATATTCTTGGTGCAGCTTTGAGCACAGACGACGAAAAATAGGGTTAGCCCCTAGAAAAATACGATCGGAAACTTGATTCCGATAAAAAATTAACGATTTGGGCCCGAGAAGTACTTGCTTTTTGGGCCTTTTTCATTTCAACTCACGGTCATGCTACGTTCAGAACTCATATTGCGACTATCCGAAGAACACCCAGAAATACGCCCTCGTGAAATAGAGCGTATTGTTGATGTTATTCTTGATGAGATCGCAGGGGCCCTAGAGGCAGGAGACCGCGTTGAACTTCGTGGTTTTGGTGCTTTTTCAGTTCGTCAGCGTGACGCGCGAACAGGCCGTAACCCACGCACTGGTGAATCAGTAAGTGTTGATCAGAAATTTGTACCGTTTTTCAAAGCCGGTAAAGAATTAAGGGCGCGCCTAAATAACGGCGAAGATCCTGAAGATAGGTAGAAACTCAAGATTGCTTTATTAGCAATTTGGTGTGATCTTAAGCCTCCATCGTATTCTGGAGGTTTTATGCCTAGACAATTTTCCAATTCAATAGTGTGCCTAATTTGTTTGAGCAGCTTTCTCTTTGCGGGATGTGCTGTTGAACCTGATTCTGCTGATAAACCTCGTTCGGAATCGGTTTCTACTGATGCTGAAAAAGCTGAAATGGATCAAACCCAGTCAGTCAAAGTTCCGGCAAGCGGGACGGACGCAAATGGTAATGTAGAACATACTATTGTTCACGATGGGCTAGAGAGAAGCTACATCGTGCATTTCCCTCCAAACTATGTTGCCAATGGTGAGGCGGCTCTTGTTATGTCGCTTCATGGCCGTCCGGGTACAAGCCATGAAACCATGAAGGCTCAGCGCTGGGGTGATGTTGGAGATAAAGAAAACTTCGTCGTCGTTTATCCGCAAGGGTCTGAAGTCTTGTGGCGCGAAAAATCGCTAACTCACTGGAATGCTTTGAATATGGAAACCGGTGTCGATGATGTTAGCTTTTTAAAGCACGTCGTGGCTTCAATAGTTGAAGATTATGACACTGACCCTAAACGAACTTACGTTGCAGGTTTCTCAAACGGAGGCATGATGGTGTCGCGTCTAGCTTGTGAAGCGGGCGATACTTTTGCTGCAATGGCGTCTGTCGCTGGGGTGGGGTCGACTGCGCATACTGATTGTGTACCGGAGCAGGTCACACCGATTGCATTTATTCATGGTGAGAAAGACGAGTTGCCACCTAAAGAGGGTAGAGCGTCTAACCTGCGTCCTGTCCAAGAGACGCTTGATGTTTTTATCAACACTTATGGTTGCTCAAAAGATCCTACAATTCGAGAATTAGAGGATGTTGATCAGGCTGACCAAACCACGACAATTCATACCGCTTATGTAGACTGTAGTAAGGGTGCGACTGTAGAGTACTTTTTTGTACAGAATGGCGGTCATACATGGCCTGGGAATACGCCGAATGAAAGATTGGGGCATACGTCTCAGGATTTTAAAGCGACCGAGGAATTGTGGGCCTTTTTCAAGCAGCACAAACGTCAAGAAAACTAGATTGTATTGACGTAGCGGGAGCAGGCTAGCTGTCGGCTCTGTGGAGAAGTATTGCGATGCATATCAAACTGTGTAGTTTAGAACGCTTCTAATGATTCGGGCGCTGGGGCTAGAATCTTGATTTGAGGGGTATTTGTTATGGGCATGATTTCTGAATTTAAAGAATTCGCGATGAAGGGCAATTTGGTCGATATGGCTGTTGGCTTCATTATGGGCGGCGCATTTGCGACTGTTGTGAAGTCACTCGTATCTGACGTGATTATGCCGCCAATCGGTTTGCTATTGGGTGGTGTTGATTTCGCGGAACTTGGGTTTACGTGGAAAGACGCAGATGTAGAAGCGGGCACAGAAGCCGTCGTTTCTAATTACGGTCTGTTGATCAATAATATTATTTCATTCGTAACTGTCGCGCTTGTGGTTTTCCTTGTCATCAAGGCTATGAACGAAGCTAAGAAGAAAGAAGAAGAGGCAGCTGCTGAGCCAGAAGCGCCACCAGCACAAGAAGTTCTTCTGACTGAAATTCGGGATTTGCTTTCAAACAAGTAAGTCTGAATAGAGAATATCGAAAAAGAAAGGCGTGGATCGAAAGGTCCGCGCCTTTTATTTTGCGGGGTGATGGTAAAAATAAATTTATTGTTTATCGAACAAATTTCGATCAGATCATGAAGCTGTTGATTCTACTCAAATTGCTGACACGCATGATGATAATACAAAATCGACCCGCCATGTTTACGGTGATTGTGCCGATAACGTTGCTGTAGAGTATATCTATATTGAGAATGGTGGTCACACTTGGGCCGGAGGAGATCCATTCCTGCCTCATGGTGAGACGAGCCAGGATGTTGATGCAAAGGCAGAGATGTGGAAATTTTTTCAGCAATTTCAACTATCTGAATAGTTGTTCATCAGGCGAAATTTGCCCAATAATGCGAAATATAATGTCAGTGTAGAAATGAAGAATAATTGAATTATTGAAAGTCTGTATTTGCACATACTGAAGATTAAAAGCTGTATATGAATAAAACTAAGACTTGATTCAATATAAATGCTCGTCTATATAACTGTCCATGTAGAGTTATAAGTAGATTACAGAAGGGCGGCCTATATGGTCGCCTTTCTTGTGTTTAACTCTAAGTTTTTCTTGGTGTAAGGTAATATGTCTTATGCAGAACAACTTTCGAAAGCACTTAACCCCATGAAAACAGTTAAGATTTGTGGACTGAAACAAGACGCAATGATTGATATTGCTCTTGCGGCGGGAGCAAAACATTTAGGGTTTGTGCATTTCCCAAAAAGTCCACGCCATCTTGAGTTGAATTTATTAGATAAACTTACAAGTTACGCGGGAAATAGGGCGATGACTTGGGCCGTTCTGGCCAAGCCATCACTGGAATTATTGCTTGAGTTAGCGCGTAAAGTTCCAAGTGTTAAAGGCTTGCAAGTGCATGGTGATTTGTCATCAGAGATGATGGCAGAAGTCCGCAATATTCGTCCTGATATGAAGTTTATGCGTGCTTACTCGATTGCCGAAAAAACAGATCTGCCAGATGCTGAAACTATGGCGCAATATGATTATGTATTGTTCGATGCAAAACCAAAAGCAGATGATAAATTGCCCGGTGGGAATGGTACCAGTTTTAATTGGGATATCATGCAAGGTTTCGACGCACCCGTACCTTGGTTCTTGGCTGGTGGATTGAATACCGACAACGTAAAGCAGGCAATTGAGCAATCTGGTGCGCAAATGGTTGATGTCTCCTCTGGTGTTGAGAGCGCTTACGGCGTAAAAGACCCCGAACTGATAAAATCCTTCGTTGATGCGGCATTGTCCGTTTAACGAAGTTTTTGATTACATTTGCAAGCAATTAAAACTTTTACAGATTTGATGCGTATAAAGCGTGGCACTTTAATTGTGTTCACGCTATTTGAATAACTGAATTGATTTAGAGGGATGTTTCGTCATGGACACGCGTAATACTTGGGATAAATGGCCTGACGAAAGCGGACGCTTTGGAGAATTTGGTGGACGTTATGTTGCCGAAACTTTGATGCCGCTTATTCTTGAACTCGAAAAAGAATATAAAGCCGCCAAAGCAGACCCCGAGTTTGAAAAACTATACCGTGGCTTGATGCAAGACTATGTTGGCCGTCCATCGGCCATGTATTTTGCAGAACGTCTGACAGAGCATTTCGATGCTGCGAAAATCTACTTCAAACGCGATGAGCTAAATCACACCGGTTCTCACAAAGTGAATAACTGTCTGGGACAGGTTTTGCTCGCGAAACGTATGGGCAAAACACGTATCATCGCTGAAACAGGGGCGGGGCAACACGGTGTGGCGACTGCCACTATATGTGCGCGCTTTGGTTTGCCGTGTACTGTCTTTATGGGCGCAACAGATGTTGAGCGTCAAAAGCCAAACGTTTTCCGTATGAAATTGCTAGGCGCAGAGATTGTTCCGGTCTCATCAGGGACTGGAACGCTGAAAGATGCAATGAATGAAGCGCTTCGCGATTGGGTAACCAATGTTCATGATACTTTTTACTGTATAGGTACAGCAGCTGGACCACACCCATATCCTGAATTGGTGAGAGACTTTCAATCTGTCATTGGACGCGAAGCGAAAGCGCAAATTCTCGAACGTGAAGGTCGTCTGCCTGACGCCGTGATGGCGTGTATCGGTGGAGGCTCTAATGCGATTGGGCTTTTCCACCCATTCCTTGAAGATGAAGACGTGAAATTGATCGGTGTAGAAGCGTCTGGTCATGGTGTTGAAACCGGAGAGCACGCTGCAGCGCTAAATGGTGGTGAGCCAGGTATTCTTCATGGAAACCGTACATATCTGCTGCAAGATGATGATGGGCAGATTATCGATGCGCACTCTATCTCTGCGGGGCTGGATTATCCGGGCATTGGTCCAGAGCATTCATTCTTGAAAGAAACCGGACGCGCGCAATATCTGACGTGTACAGATAAAGAAGCGCTTGAGGCCTTCCAGTTATGTACAAAACTAGAGGGTATTATTCCAGCTCTAGAGCCTGCACATGCGATCGCACGAGTCGGGGATGTCGCAAAAGAGCTTGGCAAAGACGGCCTAATCATCATGAACCTATGTGGTCGCGGCGATAAAGACGTATTCTCAGTAGCGGGCCATCTTGGGATCGATATTGATTAATGACCGATATCCTTCTTATTCGCGTGAACTGTCCTGACGATAAATGTGCGGCGGCAATTGGCGAGACGCTAATTCTCAAAAAGCTAGCAGCCTGCATAAATATTGATGGGCCTGTTGACGCCGTTTATATGTGGGAAGGTGAGTTGGAGCGCGAAGAAGAATGGGTTCTTTGGGTGAAAGCTCCGGCTGAAAACTTCAAAAAAATCGAAGCTCAAATCATAGATCTCCATCCGCATGACGTTCCTGCAATTCTAGCTATACCTTGCATTGAAGCAAATGCACGTTATGCAGAGTGGCTAACTACAAACACGAAGTCGTAATCCATGCCTATTTCAAGAATTTCAGCAGCTTTTGAAAAAGCTGACTCTCAGAACCGTGCAGCTTTTGTGGCGTATATGATGTGCGGTGATCCAGACCTTGAAACATCATTTGAGGCGTTGCAGGCACTTGCGGAAAATGGTGCTGATATTGTTGAACTTGGTGCACCATTTACAGATCCAATGGCGGATGGTCCTGCTATTCAAAAAGCTGCCCAGCGTTCATTAAAAGCCGGAACGAAACTGGCTGATGTGCTCGGTGTCGCAAAACGTTTTCGTGAAACTAATCAAGACACGCCTATTATCATTATGGGCTATGCAAACCCGATCCATAAAATGGGATATACGGCATTTGCCAAGGCTGCTGCTGATGCTGGCGTAGATGGCGTGATTACGGTTGATTTGCCGCCGGAAGAAGATGCTGAACTTCGCACAGAACTTGCAAATGTAGAATTAGCGGTGATCCGTCTTGCAACACCAACGACGACTGATGAGCGTATGAAGGTCGTGGCGGAAGGATCGTCTGGGTTTGTTTATTACGTGTCTGTCGCAGGAATCACTGGTGCAGGTGCAGGTGCACAAACGGATATTAAAGAAGGTGTGGATCGCGCGAAAAATGCGTCTGGATTGCCTGTGGCTGTCGGATTTGGGGTGAAAACACCCGAACAAGCTGCAGAATTCTCGCGATTGGCGAATGGGGTTGTCGTCGGGTCCGCAATTGTAGAAGAAGTACGTCTAGCTATTGAGGCTGGAACGCCTAAAGATGCCCCTAAACGCATGGGTGCACTTGTGAAAAGTCTGGCGGACGCTATTTCTGTTGGGCGATCATGATGAGTTTGAGAAGAGTACAGGGAGTGACCAGATGAGCTGGCTGACAAATCTGCCACCGGGCCTGAAGAATGTGTTCGGTAAAAAAGATACGCCGGATAATCTTTGGATCAAATGTCCAAAATCTGGAGACCTTGTCTATAAAGAAGACTTGGAAGCATCATTATATGTAACGCCAGCTGGTGCGCATTTGCGCGTCGGTCCTGACCTGCGTTTCAAAAGCATGTTTGATGAATCAAGCTATACAGAATTAGAACTTCCAGAAGTGGTGAAAGACCCTTTAAAGTTCAAAGACGATAAGAAATATGTGGATCGCCTGAAAGCGTCGCGTTCTAAAACAGGTCGTGAAGATTGTATGGCTGCGGCTGCGGGTACAATTGGTGGTCAGAACGCTGTTGTTATCGTTCAGGATTTCGCCTTTATGGGTGGATCGCTTGGTATGGCCGCGGGTGAAGCATTTATCACAGCTGCTGAAAAAGCGCTGGAGACCAAATCCGCGTTGATTATCTGTACAGCATCTGGTGGTGCGCGTATGCAGGAAGGGGCTTTGTCTCTCATGCAGATGCCACGTACCACTGTTGCCATAACAGAATTACGTGACGCCGGACTGCCTTACATTGTCGTGCTGACGGACCCAACAACAGGTGGTGTTGCAGCTTCCTACGCCATGATTGGTGATATTCACATCGCTGAACCTGAAGCTATGGTTGCTTTTGCGGGTGCGCGTGTGATCGAGCAGACAATTCGCGAGAAACTGCCTGAAGGTTTCCAACGCGCTGAATTCTTACGTGAGCGCGGAATGGTCGACATGGTTGTTGACCGTCGCGAGCTTCCAAAGAAACTTGGTCAGGTCTTGTCTTTGTTGATGGGTGGAGAGCCGGTTGTTGTTGAAGCCGCTGAAGAAGTTGAAGCCGAAACTGACATTGAAGCTGAGCCTCCAGCTGTTGATGTTGTCGAAGAGCCAATAGAAGAAGCAGAAGCTCAAGAAGCAACGAAAAAGAAATCTCGCAGCAAGGCAAAACCTAAGAGCGAAGTTTAAGCTTTGGGCTTAAGTGAGAATAACGCGTTAAACGCAGCTTTGGCAGCGTTTACGGATCCGCGAGGGCGCGTTGATATTCGGTTTGGATTAGATCGGATTAAACAAGCGCTCGCGATATTGGGTGACCCCCAAAACAAACTTCCAACGACAATTCATATTGCGGGAACAAATGGCAAAGGCTCGGTTGCAGCATTCTTGCGTGCAATTGGCGAAGCGTCTGGTTTAGCTGTCCATGTGTTCACATCGCCCCATCTCATTCGTGTTAATGAGCGCATCCGTATCGCTGGGCGTCTTGTTACCGATGATGAATTAATTACAGCTCTTGAGCGTGTTGAAGATACGGGAATTGATCTCACATATTTTGAGGCTTTAACGGCGTCGGCCTATCTATTATTTAGCCAGATTGAAGCTGACCTGTGTATCATCGAGACAGGTGCGGGTGGTGAATTAGACTCAACCAATGTCATGGCACGCCCAAATGCTTGCGTTATTACCAATATTGGTCGTGATCATGAAAAGCTGTTTGGCGTATCGGACATACCATCTATCGCGAGAACCAAAGCGGGTATTATGCGCCCAGATGTGCCAGTCATAATAGCTGAGCAGACCGAGAATAAAGCGGTGAACGCGTTGCTGGAAGCTGCGAATGATAAGCGTGCAAATGTATCGCTTGCGGGGCGCGACTGGAAAGACTGGATGGAAGAACAGTCCTTTGTATTTCAAGATGAAAATGGCCAGATCAAAACGCCCTGGCTTGGGCTCGCAGGGCCGCATCAACGCATGAATGCGGGTGCTGCTTGTGCTGTTATG
The DNA here is from genome assembly GCA_964352025.1 of uncultured Hyphomonadaceae bacterium. GTDB lineage: Bacteria > Pseudomonadota > Alphaproteobacteria > Caulobacterales > Hyphomonadaceae > Hirschia. The sequence goes on along the minus strand of CAYGPZ010000012.1, from coordinate 583 downwards.
CGCGTACTTGGCTTGCCACTTGTCAATGCTGAAACAATTTCAATAGGTTTGAGAGAAGCTATCTGGCCAGCGCGCATGCAGGCACTTCAGTCAGGCCCTATAACACGTGCATTAGGTACGCGTGTCATTGTCGATGGTGCGCACAATCCGGCTGCTGCGCAAATGCTAGCGCAATCCATAAAGAGTGATTTGAAAAAGGGTGACGAGAAACCAGTTATCCTCATGGCAATGCAGAGCAATAAAGACTTTGAGAAAATCATCTCATCTATTGCGCCATTTGCTTCCCAGTTTGTGATGATACCTTTGCCGGAAGATGCCGGGCAAGAAGGGGGGGCAAGCGCAGATCTGGACGCGTTGGTCGAAACGTCTAAAGCAAATAAAGTTCCTGCAATTGCATGCAACTCATTGAATGACGCAGTGCAGGAAATTGCCAAAATGAAGCCGGATACAGTCTACATATGCGGCTCCCTCTACCTCGCAGGCGCAGTGCTGGCGATGAATGAGGAAGTCATAAGCTAGGAATTAGGCTGGAAATCGCCAGAAACGGACGTTCAACGACCTTGAAATAAGTGGTGAAACAGGT
>CAYGPZ010000011.1:48904-109824 GCA_964352025.1 uncultured Hyphomonadaceae bacterium | reverse complement strand
AGCCATCACCCAAGGAGAAAGTCACGTCATACTTGCGCATGATGTCACAGATTTCGTCAAAATGGGTGTAGAGGAAGCTTTCCTTGTGGTGGGTCAGCATCCATTTGGCCATGATAGAACCACCACGGGATACGATACCACACACACGGTTCACGGTGAGGTGGATGTAAGCCAAGCGCACACCAGCGTGGATGGTGAAATAGTCCACACCTTGCTCACACTGTTCGATCAGCGTGTCGCGGTAGACTTCCCATGTAAGGTCTTCGGCGATGCCGTTCACTTTTTCTAGGGCTTGGTAGATTGGCACAGTCCCGATTGGCACGGGCGAGTTACGGAGGATCCATTCACGCGTGTTGTGAATGTTGCGACCTGTGGATAGGTCCATCACATTGTCGGCACCCCAGCGCGTGGCCCAGACCATTTTCTCGACTTCTTCTTCCACAGAAGAGGCCACGGCGGAGTTACCAATATTGGCGTTGATCTTCACGAGGAAGTTGCGGCCAATGATTTGTGGCTCAAGCTCTGGGTGGTTGATGTTGGATGGGATAACCGCGCGGCCTTTGGCGACTTCATCACGTACGAATTCTGGTGTGATGAATTCCGGGATTTCCGCGCCAAAGCTTTCGCCTTGGGCGACTGTTTCAGCAGCGTTCTCAACAGCTTCTTGGCGGCCCACGTTTTCGCGCTCGGCGATGTAGATCATCTCTTTTGTGATGATACCGGCTTTAGCAAATTCATATTGTGTGATCGGGCCATCGCCAACACCGCGAAGAGGCTTGTGCTTGGTCGGGAATTCACGGGCAAGGTGTTTACCTGTCGCGCCGCCATTGTCCTCGATCTTTATGTCGCGGCCTTCATATTCCTCGACATTGCCGCGCGCGATCACCCAGTCACGACGTGTGCGTGCAAGACCTTTTTCAACGTCAATCTCAACGCTTGGATCAGAGTAGGGGCCGGATGTGTCATAGACGGGAACTGGCGGTTCATTCGCGCTTGGGTGCAGGTCAATCTCACGGCGCGGCACGCGTAATGTCGGGTCAGACTTTGGGTTTGTGTACACTTTGCGAGAGCTAGGCAGCGGGCCAGTCGTCACTTTAGGTGTTTCAAATTCAGATTGGTTTGTTGGTTTGTTCATGAGAGCTTCCTAGCGTGGTAGGTCAGTGCCATGCTGATGCAATGGGCAATAGGTTCAATGCGTAAAGGTGCCTGAACTGGCAGGCGCATTTCGCGGTTATCTATGAATGTGAGTTGGTCTTCGTAAAAATTGCGCCACGTGCTGACGAGGCTTGTTTGGCAATGGACGAAGAGGCTGGCAAATTGACTGGATTTTGTATCCCATCCAAGCCGAAGTGTTGTGCCACTTTTTGTTTGCTCGGTGAGGTAGGAGATTTGTCCCCATTTAAGCGTTTCGGTCAGTTTTCCGATATCTGGATTTGAGGCAGCTGTCTGGAAAATAAGTGTCCGTAATTGCTCAATATAGGGGCGTAGTGCAATCGGGCATTGCTCTAACACAGAGACAATCTTCGGAGATGGAGGCGGTATCTGATGCGTCTCGTTCACAATCTTTGTTCCGTTCCTACGCTGGTTGAGGACGGTATTGTCCGCTTTCCAGATCAGGTTCAAAGGGTGCTAGAGCGGTCGTGGCTCCATCTCAGCGCTTAACCATACGCGCCCCTCGGATCGGCTGAAGATACCTGATTATTCTGGTGGGTCAATTAGTGTTTCGAATTCGGATTGGTGTGATGGGTTTTTTATTTTCGGGAGTTTTCCTTTAGAGGCTTGATCAGCCGATCATATATTAGCGCTTCAACTTTTTTTGGTTCGGGTATGTTCGCTATTTTGATAGGTGTAAAAATACTTGAGTAAGAAAAGAAACCCATGCCCGCGGGTTCTTGCAGGCTGATATTTCCTTTGCTCTCACTTCCAGTTCTTCCAAGTGATGTGATGCCGCGAGCATCTATAAATTTAGTAAGCATCGGTGAAGCTGAATTTGTTAGAATAATACGTTGATCTGTGACGACATAGACGAATTTATTAATTCTAAAAATAAGCCAGACAATGACAATCAGTTGAATTATGCCTATTGCAAAAAACAAAGGAAGTGGGGGCTGTAACGCTGCTGCTGTTATATCCGAAATAGATTGAATATTTCCACTAAACTGTAGAACGGCCCCAAGCCAAAAAAGGGTAAAAATAAATCCGTATAGCACTATGAGTTTATGACCCATCGGGCCGCTTGCATTTTCATGTTTCCACAAGACTGCTTCGCCATTGCGCAGTGTTTTTTTTAGGAAATTATTTATTTTAGGGCTTTTAAATTCCAACTCATTACTCCGTTCCTACGCTGGTTGGGGACGGTATTGTCCGCTTTCCAGATCAGGTTAAGGAGGTTTAGAAATTTGGCGCAACCAATTCGACGTATTAACCACGTGCATCCCCCCATACAGTTAGAAAATAACTAAATATTCTGGTGGGTCAATTGCGGTGTTCAAAAATCAAATGTGTGGTTTGTCTTACCTAAGAAGACGCTCTGAACATTTCGATTTTTTTTGGGTCGGTTATTTCGATCCAGACTGCATTTGATGCAGCGATAATTTCGCCTTTTTCATCGACGATTGCGCAATCGCCAAATAGTTTCCGGCCATCTACACCTCGCGCCCATGCCATGATGATTAGCTCTTCTTTTGATTTAGGACGGCGATAAACCTCAGCGGTCAGGGAGCCTAATAAACAGAATTTTGTGTTTCCGTTGCGCAGAGCAAAAAATGTCGGGCAATCAAGCGCAGCCCAGAGTATTTCAGGCCGGACGAGACCATCTTCGTCTGCATGGTCAGCATTTGGAGACCAAAAATCGGCATTTACAGTGCTGTTTTCAATGGGGCCCGTAAAAAGGCAAAGTCCATCATCAGGTTGGCGTTTTGGGCCACATACAAAACATACATCCAGCGGATGATTATCGGCATCATCCAGATAGATTTGACGTGCTTTTTTTATGGCTTCACGTGTGGGAATTTTAGGTAGGTTGATGTCCACATATGCGGGAGCGGCTTGTCCAATTTTTGCGCCTTCAACATATGCGCCGATACCTGAGTCTTCTGAGATTATCTGAATGTCGGTATCCAGCGGAGGCGGTATGGATAGGCGGACATTGGCAGCGCCTTCAATGAAGTTGGCCAATAGACCGCAAGAATATCCGCCATTGCCTGATTTAGGCGGGCCGCAATATCTTTTATCAATTCTTACCGTGCCAAGGCTATTTGCCATGATGTGCCCCGTTTCAGCTTTTCTTTGCACATTACCAGATTTATAGAGGACTGGGGAGGTGTCGCCATTTCAGCGCTTAAACAAACGCTTCTGGTGTAGAGGTGAGGTTGCTGAATTTTCCGGTGAGGCAATTGAAGAGTTAAACTAAAAGTTAACCGTAAACTGCAAATTATCCACATACAACCTTACTTTGAAAGATGACCTAGAATGTATACTGCTGTTCGGCGCGCAATTATTACAATGTTTATTGTTGGACCGATCCTCATTTTGATCAATCAAAAAGGGGCTTTGTTTGGCGATGAGGCATTTAACTGGGTAAATGCGATCCTTACTTTTATTGTACCATTTTCTGTATCATTCGTATCTAGCTATTTGACGGGGCGGGAGCAGGAGAATGCAAGTTTAAGTCAGGCTTCACAGCACGTGTCTGCACATCAAGAGGTTGCCAAAGAGAGCGACAACTCCACCCATGAAATGAACCCTGCTAGCTCACCCGATAGCAATATTAATCAGGAGGCTATTCAAGCGGCTTCTTCAATTGTTGTAACAGTCAAAGATAATGCGCGTAAGGTGAATTCAAGCTCTAAAGAGCGTAAGCAGCATATTCAAAGCGCTATAGAATTTGCAGAAGGCTTTGTCGAAAAATTGAATGCCGATGTGAATAGTTTTGCTGGCGATATCTCTATGCTGGAAGAGACAAGCAATGTGGCGCATCAGGCGTCGTCGCTCGTGAAAAATAATCGTGACGCAATTGGTGCTGCAAACACGACACGGCAAGAGGCGGAATTGGCCGTTTCGGAACTGGAAAAGTCATTTGGGCAAATTAGTGAAATGACAGCCAAGATTGCCGAGATTTCGTCTCGCACGAACCTGCTTGCTTTAAATGCTGCGATTGAGGCAGCGCGTGCAGGGGATGCAGGACGCGGTTTCAATATCGTCGCGAACGAAGTGAAATCCTTGTCTCAATCTTCTGCAAATGCGGCAGATGATATTCGTAAGCTTATTCTAGAGTTGGGAAGTTCAACGCAGGCCATGAGCGAGAAAATTTCTGTTCTTGGTACGTCGCTGGATGCGGCAATGAGCGAGAGCGATGAAATCGATGCTTGCGCGCAGCGTATGACGGAAACTGTTGGCGTGGCCCTAGCAAACATTATGAATACGTCGGAGTCTTCACAGGGTAATGTTCAAAAGTTCTCACGCCTTCTGCAAGATTTCAAATCACTTAAGATTGATACCGATGCCGCTATCCGAGGATCATCAACAAACATTGCCCTCACTGAAGATGTGCTGAAACATCTGAAATCAGTTGGGTGAGTTTTGGTGGTAATCTAAGAAGTTCTCTTCCTTGAGGCTCCTCTAGAAACTGTTTCTAACTTTCTTGATGGCCGCTTGGTGCATAAGAAACGCCTAGTTCATCGTGAATGATTTTAGCGACTAGCTCGGCGTCTTTTATGCCTCGCAGTACAATCCCGTGGGTTTGTAAGTTCTTTTGGCGTGGCAAATCGTTTAGCCATACATTTCCGCCTGACAAAGAAAATTGTGCGTGAAGATTTTGTATTTCCGTCGGTGTCAAAATTGTTGTTTTTGTCGGCCAGAATTTTTGGTGAATGATGTATACTTTTTTGTCAGTAATTCCATAAGTCGAGAATAGAGGAGAGGTGAGCTGTCTAATAACTATATAGAGCCCGATAATTCCTATCGTGATGAAAAATGATAGAAATATCAATGATCCGACTGGCGAAATGGTTTCATTGGTTCCGCGAATGCGCATCCCGTCAGTCAGAGCTGGTTCAATGCCGGCTATGAAAATACTCATCCAAATTGGCATAAAAATCAGCTTGTAAACGGTGTTCCCATCCAATCTGAAGCCGCGCCCGTTTTGTGCCCACAATAGCTTTTCATTTGCCCCGATATGAGGTTGCAAAATTGTACGTGCCTTTGTGCAAATCATTCCTACGTGGCCCCAAAATTCAACTAATAACTAGTCGTTCACTATTTGCTGATCCACTAGCGTTTTAACGGCGTTTAGGTCTTCAAGGTGGATGAAGAGGAAGGGTGGTTTGCGTTCTTCTTCATCTTTGTCACTGGCGGTGCGGGCCAGCATGAGGATTTGCGTTTCACTTTGTCCGTCAATGCTGGTGTGAGAAACATCTGCCAAATTGATTTCGTCGAACAATTCGTCTGTATCCTTGACGGAGATGGCGCGTTGATTGGTCACGAAATAATGGGCGGGCATGGTGTGTGACCCAATAAGGCGGAAGCGCTCGATAAAGGCCCAAAGCGCAACAAGTGACACCAACACAGCAGGGGCAGTCACAATGGTCGCAATAAGGCGCGAATTGCGGACGTTTTCGTTTGCGCCCCAAAAACCATTTGCAAACAAGATCATTAGATATAGGGCGAGCAATAGCATTGACGTTGCTAGAATTGCATAAACAAGGCGGCTGTTATTATTGATCTTATTCATTATCTGAGTGTCGATAGGTGCATCCCAGAGAATGGTTTCGTCTTGACGTAAGTCTATTTTAGGAATGGACATGATTTACTCGTCCTCTGGAGCATTGCCATATGTACCCCAACCATCTGCTGCGCCGCCTAGAGGCTCTGCAATGGCCTGTAAATCCTTCTGGATTTGAATGATTTCATCATAGAGCGGAACCATGTGTAGCGAGCAATATACACTCCAGCGGTTATCTTCAGGGTCGTCTTCGTCGGGTGCAATGACTTCAACTTGGAAGCCTTTGTCTTTGAGCGCGTTTTCACAGGCATTTGAGATCGCTTCGGCAGTTTTTTGTGGGTGTGCATCAATGGCAAAATCAATCACCATGGGCTGATCCATTTCCGAGCCACCATCGCGAATATGGCCAAGCATTTCGCCATCAAAATCATCGGGGTAGTTAAACATGGCGAAGGGCTTTCTGTCAGTTGAGATTCTGGCGGAAAATAACTGGTTTTTGATTAGCGTCAAATGAAGAACTAATTCGATGCCTTTTTACCTAATTTTTCAGAATATTTGAGCCATTTCGCACGTTTAGATTCTGTCGACGTTTTAATTGTGCCTAATTGCCAGGTCTTCACTGGGCGAATGCCGGAGAAGTTCAATATCATGCGTCGGACTGATTTTAGAGCAGGGGCTCCATTTCTAATACGGTCATAATAGTGTGGTGCATCACTCGGCATTATAACTGTTGCGCTTCGCCCCTTTAATAATCCATCCCAGAAAGGATCGTCTTTGTGGTACTCCATTGCAAAGCCGGGAAGAAAAGCGCGATCGAGTACGCCTTTTGCTTTGGCAGGCATACCGCCCCACCATTGCGGGTAAAGCCAGCACACATGGTTTGCCCATTGCATATTTTCTCGCCATTCCACAAGGCAAGGCTCTAAGTCCTTACGTTTTGTGTATGCAAATGTGAGGTCGGGATCAAAATCCATATCAGATAAATTCATTCGCCGAACATTTGCGCCATTTTCAACAGCGCCTTTCTCGAACGCAGTTGCGAGCGCATTTGTAAAAGAGTTTTTGCTTGGATGACCAACCCAGATAAAGATGTTTTTTGACATTTTCCAAACCATCAAAATGAATAATTTATCGTCACACATAGAGATGTAGGCTTGGACAGCAAATTTTCTACTGCGACATATTTGTTTTTAATATAACCATATAGTTATGGAACAAGTTGGTTATATAAATAGAGAGCCTGATCTGGATGCGATTTTTGCAGCGTTAGCTGACCCGACGCGGCGTGCGATCATATCTAAATTGTCGATTGGAGATGCGGCGGTAAGTGATCTAGCTGAGCCATTTGCGATGAGCCAGCCAGCGATTTCCAAGCATTTGAAAGTGCTTGAAAAAGCGGGGCTGATTGAAAAGCGTATCGAAAAACAAAAACGCATTTCGCACCTAAAAGCCGAACCTATGCAGGCAGCGGTGAATTGGCTGGAACAATATAAAGAGTTTTGGGAAAACAGCTTTGATCAGCTGGATGCCCTGTTGGATGAATTAAAAATGGAAGAGGGGGGTAAACCCAATGAGTGAATTGCCAAAACTGGTTATAGATAGAGAGTTCAAGGCGTCTAAAAGCCTCGTCTGGAAATGCTGGACGGACCCAGAATTGCTCGCGCGTTGGTATGGACCAAATGTGGAGTCGATTATCCACAAATTCGATTTGCAGGCAGGCGGTGAATGGTTGCACGAAATGCGCATGGAAAAAGGTTCCATGTTCAGCAAGGCAGTCTTTGAAAAAGTCCAGCCAGAAGACATGTTGTCCATGCTGCAATCATCGACTGATGATCAATGGAATATTGTTGCCTCACCCAAGATGCCCAATTGGCCTGAAACACTGCTAGCTATTGCTGACTTTGAAGAAGCCGGAGATATCACAAAGCTTCGCTTCACATGGCAGCCTCACAATGCCACGGATGCTGAAATTGAAATGTTCGCCAGCATGAAAGACCGCATGGGCGGAGGCTGGGGCATGGGCTTCAACCTTATGGAAGAATTATTGGGAGAATTGCAGGCATAACCTTTATGGGCGGTGTCTTTTGCTGATTTTTAAAGGGATGCCGCCTTTGGGTTGGACGGTCAGACGTTGAACGGGCCATGGGTTTGTCTCTGGTGTCAGTTCAAAGCGATAAGAATGCAGCAATGATCCAAGGGCGATAACGGCTTCCTGCATTGCAAACGCGGCCCCAATGCAGACGCGCGGGCCAACACCAAATGGGAGATATTGGTAGCGGTTTATCTGGGATTTGTTTTCGGGCATAAACCGTTCTGGCCTGAACTCTTCTGGTGCCTCCCACAGCTTTTTGTGGCGATGTAGCGTCCATGGCAGAACAAGTATGGTTGTGCCTTTTACAATATTGATTGTTTTCCCATCTTTAGATGTCCAGCGATCGGCTTCTATCGCGGCGCGGTTGATGGATGGTGCAGGTGGATATAGTCGCAATGCTTCTTCAAAAACAGCACGTGTCCACGGCATCGCATTGAGCCAATCGACTGGCGCGATATTCTCGGCGTGCACTTTGTCCGCTTCGGCTTCTAAATGGTCGCGGTGAAGCGGGGAGTTGGCAATGAGATAGTGCGTCCAAGCCAATGCGCGTGCTGTTGTTTCATGGCCCGCACCGATAAACGTAATGATGTTATCTTCAATCTCGCTATGGGTCAGGCCGTTTTCGCCTTCTTGATTAAGCAATAGCGTTAGAAAGTCATCGGGTGCGCCGTCTGGGCTTGTCATTGATTGGCGACGTTGAACAATTGTATCAGATACGATTTTTCTAAATCGATTGAGTATTTTTTTGCCTCTCAGGCGATTTAAGCGAGGTATCCAGCTGGGAGCTTTGATGAGGTCCAGTGGATCAACTTTTCCCATTGTTTCTAAGAGTTGTTCGACGTCTTTTGAAAACTCATTGTCTTCAGCCGCTATGTCGCCAGAGAAAAGGGTTTGCGCTAAAACTTCATACGTTAGCTCAGTCATATCGACGGAGATGTCGCAGACGCTTTCATTGGATGCAGCTTCTTCGTATTTCTCATTATATTTCTGGATTGACGATAGCATGAGGTCGGCAAACCCTTTGGAGTGCCGCGGTGCAAAGACGGGTGCGATCGATTTACGTGTGCGTTTCCAGACTTCGCCTTCAGCGGTCAGTAGGCCGTCGCGCAATATCGGCTTGATAATAAGTTGGCGTACTGTTGCCATGCGGTAGTTTTTCGCATTTTCAACGAGTAGATAGTGAATGAGGTCAGGATCATTTGCGATCAGAAAGCGTTCATTCAGGAAGTGACTTTCTATCCATGGCCACTCGTATGCGGGTTCTCCCCATAGTGATATGGGGTTTTGAAGTGTTGCAGATATCACTTCATGAAATTTGGGTGGTTTGTTGGGCGGAATGGGAGCTGGCGGTATGAAAGCAGAGCTTTCATATTGATCATTTGAGTCTGCTCTATTTGTTTCGTCTAACATTTTGCGTCCCCTCGCTTTGGGTGGAAGCTTACGTCAACTTATCTGATGTGACAGGAGGCAAAAAGTCTCACAAGTAACATTTTGTGTAGGGTTTGTTTTATTCGATCAAGCCCAATTCGCGTTGCAGTTTCTTGGTCAGTCCTGATGCGACGATGTCATGGCTTTGCTTTATGTAGGACTTCATTTCGTCATCGGACAATGTTTCATCGGATGTGCGTTGAATCCATTTCATACCGTGGGATGCTAAGTAAGGCGCAGGGCGGCAGCCAGGTACGTCTTGTAGTATTTCCCAAGCCATTTCTGAGACTTTTATACTAATGCACAAATGGTCGGGGTCATCTGTGCTAATATCTTTATTCCAGCCACCCACAGCGAAGATTTTGCCGCCTATTTTCCAAACGTGTGCATCTCCCCATTGTACAACATGCGTTGTGTTTGGGATGGACTTGCAAAAATCGTTGTAAGTATCTCTATTCAAAATTGTCCCCATTAAACCGCAAATCAGTCTTAATTTGCCTTTTGTACATCATAATCTAGCCTGAACAAATGTTCAAGAATGGCGAATGGGGCAGTCATATATAGAAAAGGTACGATATGACGGATTCAGAGAATGATGTAGAAGAACCCTCTTCGGTGGGGATAGGAAATGGGCGGACACGTCTAGATGTTGGCGCGTATATGCCAAACCGATCTTTTGGTTTGAAGCTTTTGTTGGTGTGTGGTCTGGCGTTGCTAATGTCCATTCCAACAATGTTTGTGTGGGGCTTGGTTCATGAGAGATCAAGCAATGCAAATAATGCTGTACATGAAGTGAGTCAGGCACGGGGTGGACAGCAGGTCGTCATGGGGCCGGTACTGTCAATTCCCTATACACAGACTTTTACCGAGCAAGTGCCATCCAATGTGAGTGGCGTCATGGTCGATGTTCAAAAGACCCGAAACGGGCAGTTTATTGTCTTTGCCAAGCAGGGGAGTGCGAATGCGGCGCTGAAGACTGAAATGCTGAAACGCGGGTTGCACCGTGTGCCTGTGTTTGATGTGTCGGTTGACTTTGAAGCCAGTTTTGAAATGGAAGAAGCGCTATTAAACTTGCCGCGCGGCGCAAAATTACGATGGGATGAAGCGCGTATCGTTATGGGTTTGTCCGATCTGCGCGGCGTAAGAGATCAGGTGATTGTCAAAATAAATGACGAAATCATCAATCTTGGCCCCGGTGGAAGTGAGATAGGTGGGCCATTGTCAGCTATGGTTGCTGGTGTGAAAGGTATCGAACTCAATGGGAAATCAACTTTCGATGTGTCGGCCAATATCAAGTTGACAGGTGCACAGCGTTTTGGATTTGCGGCTTATGCGCAAAATACCAAAATCAATCTTGAAGGGGATTGGAATGCGCCGAGTTTTGATGGTGGATTTTTGCCAACTGACCGTGTTGTAAAAGATGACGGGTTTAGTGCGAGCTGGAATGTGCCGTATCTAGCGCGAGGATTGGTCGCGTCTGGTGGGAATTTAGCTCTCTATGATATGATCAATTCTAATATGGGTTTGATGTTGCTCGATGAGACATCTCCATATCAGTCTGTGATGCGCGCTTTGAAATATGCACCAATGTTTGTTGGTCTTGTCTTCTTGGCTTACTTTTTGTTCGAAACAACGAGTTCAGTAAGAGCGCACCCAGCGCAATATGTGCTTGTCGGGTTAGCGCAGGCTGTTTTCTATCTTCTACTTTTGGGTGTGTCAGAACATGCTGGCTTTACAATTGGTTTCTTGATTGCAGCCATTGCGACGGTGTGTGCATTGTCTTTTTATGCGGGCGCAGTATTTGGTGGAAAGCAAGCGCAAATCAATGCGTTTATTGTGTTTGGATCGCTCTATATTTTGATTTACGTTCTAATGCGAATGGAGGACTATGCACTGCTTGTTGGCTCTATAGCATCTTTCGCAGCTATTGCGTTTACGATGTGGAAAACGAGAGATTTAGATTGGTATGGTCTGTCGTCTAAGGACGCTCAATCAGCTCAGTCTTAGCTTCTATACTTAAGCCAACTCTCATTAAACTTGTATAGTGAGAGTTGGCTTTATGTTTTAGTTTGAAGTTTTGCTGTATCTTTGTTTTTTTGTACATGGTAAGAAATTTCAAATTGTATCATAAGTGAATGATCTGTATTTTATTTAACTTTATATTACTTTATTATACTTGCGTTTTTACTGAATTGTTGTTCGAACTGATAATTAATTGGATTTCATCAGTGCGGCTATTTACTGTAATGTAACAAATATGCATAAAAGTGTCGCAAAATGGGGTACCTATTTGGGGTAAGGAGACATTACGTGAAAGTATTGTGGGTCGAAGATCATCCAAAGGCATGTGAAATGCTACTGGCGGCGGGGGCGTCAGCAAACAGGCACAGATTGCCTGTTGATTTGGTGGTTGCTGGATCATTGATGGAGGCAGAACGTAAACTGCGTTTGGAAAGATTTGATCTAGTCATGCTGGATTTGCGTTTACCTGACTCAATGGATGAAGATACAACTGTGACGCGTGTTGCGAGCATGGGAGATTTCCGGCTGGGAGTTGTCTCGGCAAGTGAGCGCCGTCAATCAATGGTCGATTTTTTGTGCAAAGTTGGAAGAAACTGTTCTCCCAAAGCTATCGCAAAAGAAGATCTGGCATTGAGTGAATTTAGCCGTTATCCAGATAAGTTTTATGCTTTCTTGCAAGAGGTAATGGGTGATTCAGGGCCTGAAGGCGCTGTTGCTTAATCGCACATAATTTTCGTTATCGAATTGAATAGCATGCTGAGCATCTAGGTGTTCAGCATTTTTTGTTGTGAATTGGTTTTCTGCTCTCGACCTGCTCCGTGCGACGAGGTAAGGCGATTACATGGCAAATCTTTATGAAGACTATAAGCAAAAGCTAGCAGCTGGTGAGCTAAAGCCAGATCCTGCGCAGGCTGATATGGCGCAGCGATTTGATCGTTTGGCCGATGCCTTGGCAAACGTGAAAACAGGCTGGTTTTCAAAAACTGTTTATCCCAAAGGACTGTATATTTGGGGTGGCGTTGGGCGCGGAAAGTCCATGCTTATGGATTTGTTTCATTCCCACGCGCCAATTGAGCCATCATTAAGAACGCATTTTCATGACTTTATGCTGGATACCCACGCGTTTATAGCGCAATGGCGCAAGCTTGATGAGAAATCCAGAAAGAAGCACCCAGCCTATGTACGCGGAGTTGGCGATGATCCCATCCCACCAGCGGCAAAAAATATAGCTGATCGTGCAAAGCTTCTCTGTTTTGACGAATTTCATGTCACAGATATTGCTGATGCAATGATATTGGGCCGCTTGTTCGAGCAATTATGGGCTATGAATACGATAGTCGTAGCGACCTCCAATCGGCATCCGGATGATCTTTATGTGGGGGGCATTAATCGAGGGTTGTTTATGCCCTTTATTGGGATGATCAAAGATAAGCTTGAGATTGTTGAGCTGAAGTCTGATCAGGATTACCGGCTAGAGCGTTTGACGGCTGCGCCTGTTTATTATTCTCCGCTGAACCACGCATCTGATGAAGCGATGAAAAAGTCGTGGTCGCGTTTGACGCGAGGTGTACCTGATGAGCAAGCAGAATTAAGCGTGCAAGGGCGGGTGTTGAAAGTTGTGCGACAGGCCGCTGGATGTGCACATTTCAATTTTTCTGAATTATGTGACCAACCCTTAGGGGCGGCTGATTATCTGATGCTTGCACGTCAGTATCACACCATATTTATCGAGCACGTTCCGACGCTGACACCTGCGAATAGAAATTCAGCAAAACGCTTTGTGACTTTGATCGATGCTCTGTATGAGGCCCGTACAAAGCTGGTCATCAGCGCTGAGGCTGAACCCGATGCATTATACCCGAAAGGGGATGGGGCGTTTGAGTTTGAGCGGACAGCTAGCCGTCTGCATGAAATGAGATCGAGAGATTATCTTGCGGCTGGACGCAGTGAGGCATTTGCTTCGGAGATGTAAAAAGCCCGATCAAAGTTATGATCGGGCTTAATTTGCTGATTTTTGTTTTATCCTAGTTGATTTTGCTAGGATCCAAATCTTCCAAATCAGGTAGATCTTCGAGTAGATCATCCGCTAGCATATCCTCGACTTCCGGTGTGTCAGGAAGGTCGGGAAGGTCCGTGATATCTTCTAATTCTTCCAGTCCGGCGAGCTCTTCTATTTCTTCTAGTGCTTCGGTTTCAGATATCGCTTCAACTGGCGCACCCAGTGTCTCATCTCCTAATTCCGAAAAGGCGTCTAATTCGGGTTCTTCGTCCAGTGGATCAAGGTTGATCTCATCTGGAAGATCTAATTCTGTCGGTGCCTCAGCTAGGTCTGGGAGGTTTTCAGTAAGTTCTTCCGCTAATTCTGGTGCTGTTTCAAGCTCGACGTCTGCAAGTTCATCTACAGATTCTGTCTCATCATCAGTTGGTAGCTCGGGCTCTTCCAACATTTCAGGTTCCAGCGAGGCGGTCGCAGCATCAATTGCTGCATCAGTCACATCTGGTAAGTCTTCAACTTCTATTGCGTCGTCTAGCTCCGGAAGATCTAGATCAGGAAGTTCAGCTTCGGCTTCTAAAGCAGGAGCCTCTTCAATGATTTCAGAAACGGGTTCGATTTCTGGAAGGTCTTCAATTGTTGGAATATCTTCTTCTGTCACAGTTTCAACAGATGAAGGTTCTGGAGAGACGAGCTCGTCGACGCTTGCGGTAATTTCTTCCACAGCTTCGGACATGTCAGCTGAAACGCTATCTGCTATATCTTCAACCGTTTCGGCGACTGCTTCACTTGCTGTATCTACAGCGACTGCGGCAGCGGCAGTTGTTGCGATTGCAGCGGCGGCTAGCGCTTTGTCAGCTTTTTCATCTTTGCTGTCGGTTTTGTCTTTCTTCGTAGCTTTCGCTTCTGCTTTTTGTGCTGCTGCTTGTTCCTTAGCTGCTTGAGCATCTGCCTTAGCTTGCTCTTTTGCCGCTTTTTCAGCTGCCTTAGCGTCTTCTTTGGCTTTTTCTGCGGCTAGCTTTTCGTCAATTTTAGCCTGTTTAGCTGCCTCTTTTTCTGCGATTTTAGCCTTTGCTTTGGCTTCTTTCTCGCCTTGCTTTACCAGATCTTTGGCTGAGCGCGTATCTTCTTTGCTCTTGAATAGGCCGAAAAAGCCAGCAATTGCTCCCCAAACGGGTTCTACCAAGAACATGCGGCTAACGATTGTCAGGAAAACCGAGAATACAGATGCGCCAGTTATGAGTTCTTTAGTGACAAGTTCGTGCTGTGCATCCAAAGGTTTGATCGCTTCATGGATCAAATTATCAGATGTATTTAGCGCAATCTGCAAATATTCAGGGAAGAACAAGAACAGTAGCGCCCAAATTCCAAGTACGAATGGGATTGTTAGCAGGGCTTTACCACCTGCTTTGAAGATGTTTCCAACGATAGTCATGATTTGCCCCTCAGCATAAAAGTAATCATGGATGTATCATTATGGAACGACAAGTGTGTGACGGAAAGTCACAATTTTCACTGGAAACCGAATTTTGTGGTTAAAATTTCGTATTATAAGGGAGTTTTTTAATCTAAAGATGTTTTTTAGGCGCTCGCAACTTATAGGTGATGCTGCTTCCTAGTGCTGTGAGTGACATCAGAATATGCGTGGAAATGCGAGATAAAGACGCAAAACTTGAGCTCTTATGCGAAAGCTTACGTAAAGACGGATTGCTCTTCTCGCCATGCTGGGTTAACTCTCCGCAATAAACAATACTGTCGGGACAGCGTCATGCTTGGTAAACTATATGGGGGTATCGCCTCAAAAGTACTACGTGATGCGTATGATAAACAGGAGAACTCCCCAATGGCACGCAAAAAAATTGCTATGATCGGCGCCGGAATGATCGGTGGAACACTAGCGCACATCGCAGCTCGCGAAGAGTTGGGTGATGTTGTATTGTTCGACATCTTTGGTGGTGTTGCTAAAGGTAAAGCCTTGGATATGGCTGAAGCGACAACTGTATTTGGTTCAGATGTAGCCCTTGCAGGTACAGACTCATATGCTGACATCGAAGGTGCAGACGTTTGTATCGTAACTGCTGGTTTTCCACGTATGCCGGGCATGAGCCGCGACGACCTTATCGGTAAAAACCTTGGTGTGATGAAGCAAGTTGCTGAAGGCATCAAAAAATATGCGCCAAACGCATTCGTGATTTGTATCACTAATCCGCTAGACGCAATGGTTTGGGCGCTGCAAAAATTCTCAGGTCTGCCAACGAGCAAAGTTGTTGGTATGGCAGGTGTTCTTGACTCTGCTCGTTTTGCTTACTTCTTGTCTGAAAAATTGGGCGTGTCAGTTAAAGACATCAATGCTTGGACTTTGGGTGGTCACGGCGATGACATGGTACCGATGGTCCGTCACTCAACAGTTGGTGGCTTGCCGCTAAACGTGCTTGTTGAAAACGGCATGTTGTCTCAAGAAGACCTAGACGCAATGGTTATGCGTACACGTAAAGGTGGCGGTGAAATCGTTGCTCTTCTTGAAAAAGGTTCTGCGTATTACGCGCCAGCTGAATCAGCAATTTCAATGGCTGTGTCTTACCTGAAAGATCAAAAACGTATTCTTCCATCTGCTGCTTACCTAACAGGTGAGTACGGTCAGAATGACATGTATGTTGGTGTTCCAGCTGTAATCGGCGCGCAAGGTGTTGAGAAAGTTATCGAATTCCCAATGGATTCTTCTGAAAAAGAAATGATGGAAAAATCTATTGCTGCGGTGAACGTTCTTATCGAAGCATGTAAAAACCTAGAGCCTTCACTGGCTTAAGAATTTAGTTTCTTAAAATTACAAAAGGCCACTTCGGTTTCGAGGTGGCCTTTTTTGTGTCTAGGGAATTGTGAGTTCTAAAAATTGAAGTCTTTTTATTTTTCAAAGGTGTTGGCCATCACGCACTTGTGATGCTTTTTTCACTCTATTCCTGTCCATGACATGTGTATGCATATTCAATCAAACGATTTTCAGGAGGGTATATTATGAAGTCTGTGATCCAAATTTTTCTAGCATTGGGCGTTTTGCTTTTTTCACCGATCGCGGTGGCTGAGCATCACGAAGCAAATGAAGCAGAAGTATTTGATGCTGGAATCGCTGTTGGCTCGGCCATTCCAAAATTGGATGGCGTTGCGCTTTCGGTAATTAGCTCCGATGGAGCGGCAACAGATTTTGAGGCTTTAAAGGGTGATAATGGGGCAGTTGTCGTGTTTGTGCGCTCAGCGGATTGGTGCCCATATTGTAAAAAGCAATTGATTGCACTTGAAAGTATCGCAGCTGACCTGGCTACAAAAGGGTATCCATTGATTGCAATATCATACGATGAGCCAAATAAATTGGCAAAATTCCAAGCAAAACGCGAGCTATCATTTGCATTAGTGTCAGATGCTGACTCTGCTAACATAAAAGCGTTTGGTCTATTGAATGAAAAATACGATGAAGATTCTCGTATGCATGGAATACCTCACCCAGCCATTCTTATTATTGGCGGTGATGGTATCGTAAAAGCCAAATTGATGGAAGAGGGCTATAAGGCGCGCCCGGCACCGGATGCTGTTATGTCAGCGATCAATTCTTTAGAAGACTAATGTCTTTCATTTCAGGCTGCATGGTGAAGCACTTATTTTGAGTGCTTGATACCATGCGGTCTGAGAATAGTCGGGATAAACCCAACTATGGTTCTTACAAAATGACAGAAGTCGCGTTTGTAAGGTTTAGGTAGAAAGCTGCTGTTACAACAGAAGCAGCGAAAAGAAGTCCAACAAGACGTAGCATTTGTGAATGTCCTATATTATTAATTATGCGTTATTGCTTTATCTTGAATTTTAGATAGCACGTTATGCATACCTCCATCAACGCATAATATATTATAGCTGTAACGCAAAAATGCATAGCTGATTGTGATTTCTTCCTTCATATAAATTATTATTTGGATTTATGTCGCTGTATTTTATAAATATAATGATGTTGAGGCTGAATGGTTTAAGTAAAACCCTGCGGCAACCAAGCTAGCGGCAAGTAGCACTCCAACGTATCTAATCATTGTCTTCTCCAATAAGTTTCGTTTCTTGTTTATAATATATAGTGATATTTAAGTTAGTTAGATAATAATTTTCATGAATAACATAAATCGAGACGAGCAATCCGGCTCAGTACAATATTTTAAGTTATTTGGTGTTCGAATGTGTCAAATGAAAGATCCAGAATGTTAAACATGTTTCATCTGGCTTTTAGCTGATAAAAGAGGCTAAACTGACTCCAAGTTGTGTCGAGTGGGAATTTAGAACATGCAGAGCTTTCTGAAACGCTATTGGTGGACAATCTGTGTTGGAGTTTTTGTGCTTTGGGGATTGTTCAGCATGCTGGAGCCACCGCCACCCAAAAACATTTCTATGGCCTCTGGTTCCCCAGGCGGGGCTTATTCTTCAACGGCCCAGACATATAAAGAAAGCCTCGCTGCGGTCGGTGTCGATGTCGTGATCGAGCCTACGCTTGGATCGATGGATAATCTTGGACGTTTGATGCGTGGTGAAGTCGATGCGGCTATTGTGCAGTCAGGTGTCGCGTTTGATGAGCATAAAGAAAACCTACTTTCACTTGGTGCGATATATTTTGAGCCGATGTGGGTTTTTATCCGGTCGGATCAACCACTCTCAGACCTTAGAGGTTTGGCGGGGAGGCGTGTTGCTATCGGGGCTGAAGGTTCAGGTACGCGTGCGCTCGTAAATGTCATTCTTGAAGACAATGGTTTGACACCTGAAACTTATGTTCCTGTAGATTTTAGTGGTGCAGATGCAGCAAAATTATTGCTGGAAGGGCGTGTAGATGCTGTGTTTTTGGTTGCTGGACCAGAAGCGAGCTGGATCAAAAAGCTGATGCGCGCGCCGGGGGTAGAATTGGTCTCTTTAGATCGTTCTTTAGCTTATGCGCGCAGGCACCCTTATTTAAAAGATGTCGTGCTTCCAGATGGTGCGCTTAGTTTAAAAGAAGATTTGCCAGCGACCGATGTGCAGCTTGTGTCTCCTGTCGCGCAAGTTGTCGTGAAAAATGATCTTCACCCCGCTATTCAGTCTGCTCTTCTTGAGGCAATGACAAATGCGCATGGCGGTGGTGCATTGTTAAATGCTCCAGATACATTTCCGACACCGATATATGCAGACCTTCCATTATCTAAGGAAGCGTCCCGCTACTACGAAAGAGGGCCATCTTTCTTGCGGCGCTATTTCTCTTTTGCATTAGCGAACTTTTTAGATCGTGCGTGGGTATTACTTATTCCGTTGGCGACTCTTCTTGTTCCTATCGTGCGGGCGGGGCCACCAATTTACCGCTGGCGTATTCGGCGCAAGATTTATGTTTGGTATCGTGACCTTCGAACATTAGAAGAAGAGGGACGTAATGCGCTCAGCGATGATGAGCGCCTTGCTGTTCGCCGCAAGTTGGGTGCACTGCAAGCTGAAACTGGTAAAGTGGAAGTACCTGACAGTTATACCGATGATCTCTATCGATTAAGGGCGCACATACGGTTTGTTGCTGAATTATTAGACAAACAAACCCATGAAGATGCAGCTGCCTGGATTTAGGGTGCGTAATTTATAGCTTTTGTCAGTTATTGTTGCGTGTTTGTTGCAAATCCTCGTTAAGCTGAATTTGTTTTAAAATATCAGTCTAAACTGGAGATTTGAATGCGCAATATATTGCTGGCTGGGTGTGCTTTTCTTGGTTTGAGCGCTTGTGCAAATGTCAGCAAGGATGCGTCGAACTTTCCTGTTTCAACGCCGCAAGCTGCGTTGCGTCCTTATTATGCGGCAATCCCAGATAGTCAGTTGCCTGTGGCACCGCCAAGTCCAAAGCTCGATATTTCAAGTCCAATCACACGTGTTATTGTTGGTTCCTGCATCAATGAAGAAAAAGGGACATCCACCTTAGCTTCGATGGCGAAAGAAGAGGCGGATTTGACGCTTCTGGTAGGAGATAATGTCTATGGTGACATGGATAATGCTCTTTTCTACGTGAATAATCAGGCAGACCTTACTGAGTTGCGAGATAGCTATGCTGAGCTTGCTGCGGATGAAAATTTTGTGGCGGTCAGAAAAGCGCGTCCTATGTTGGCGACTTGGGATGATCATGACTATGGCGCGAATGACGCTGGACGTGATTTCCCGTTTAAAGAATTTGCAGAGCGTATTTTTGAACGTTTTTACAGCGTTGAAGGTGATGCCTCGAAAAGACGTGGTGTGTATTCATCAACTATTGCAGGGCCAGAAGGGCAAAGGCTTCAGATAATACTCACGGATTCGCGTTATTTTAGATCCGAATTGACGCCAAGCGATGATCGTGGAGCTAAAGGAAAAGAACGTTACATTCCATCTGCTGATCCAGAGCAGGCAATGCTAGGTGAAGCGCAATGGATTTGGCTAGAAGAAGAACTTCAAAAGCCAGCTGATTTGCGTTTGCTGATATCTTCTATTCAGGTCATTTCGACTGTGCATGGTTGGGAAGCTTGGTCGACGATGCCAAAAGAGCGTGACCGTTTATATGAATTGTTGGCCAAAACGGGCGCTGACAACACCGTGTTTGTTTCGGGTGATCGCCACTCGTCTTTTCTATATAAGGAAGAAATAGAAGGACTAGGTCCTGTTATGGAATTGACGGCGTCTTCAGTTAATTCTGCCTTTGCTAAAACTCCGGTACCTGATGAATATGATAAGCACCAAATTGGAGATGGATATGCGTTTGAGAATTATGGTGCGATTGACATCGATTGGCTAAAATCAGAAGTCACATTATCGATTTTGGATGATTCTGGAAATGAAGTAATGCGCGAAATTGCTCCGTTTTAGGGCGGTTCTGACTGTTTTTTTACCTGACGGCTGAATTTTTTCAAAAAAATTTTATGGACCTTGTTTACTTACAGGAACGGCAGAATAGGCCTGTTAGCGCTAACGAGTTCACTAACATTTAATGAGGCCTTAATAATTAGGCTTTTAGGTGTCTGAAGTCCGGTTGTCAGGGGCGTTCTTGGTGTTATAAACCGCGAACTATCTGGGGCAATTTCCTCGCTTAGCTTAGGCGGTTTTCTATGAATATTCACGAGCATCAGGCCAAGGCCGTTCTCAAAGAGTTTGGAGCTCCCGTCGCTGACGGTGTTGCAGTTTTTTCTGCAGACGAAGCGGCAGCAGCAGCTGACAAACTTCCGGGACCTTTATGGGTCGTAAAATCCCAAATTCACGCCGGTGGCCGTGGTAAGGGTAAATTTAAAGAAGCAGATGCTGGTGAAAAGGGCGGTGTACGCCTTGCTTTCTCTAAAGAGGAAGTGATCTCCAACGTTGGTCAGATGCTTGGCAACACTTTGGTGACACACCAAACGGGCCCAGCTGGTAAGCAAGTCAACCGTCTTTACATTGAAGATGGCGCAGACATCAAAACAGAATTATATCTTTCTCTTCTTGTCGATCGCGCAACTGGTCAGCCAGCGTTTGTTGCATCAACAGAAGGTGGAATGGACATTGAAGAAGTCGCTGCTGAGACACCTGAAAAGATCATCACTCTTCCGATCGATCCAACAGCTGGTGTAACAGATGCTGACGCTGCTAAACTTTGTGACGCACTTGGCCTTGAAGGCACTGCGCGCGAAGATGGTGTTGTTCTATCTCGCATCCTCTACAAAGCGTTCACTGAAAAAGACATGGACATGCTTGAGGTCAACCCGCTGATCGTTATGGAAAACGAACGTCTGCGTGTGCTTGATGCTAAAATGTCTTTCGATGGTAACGCATTATTCCGTCACCCTGACATTATGGAATTGCGTGACAAGACTGAAGAAGACGAAAAAGAAATCGAAGCCTCCGAGTGGGACCTTGCGTACATCGCGCTTGAGGGAACAATCGGTTGTATGGTGAACGGTGCTGGTCTTGCTATGGCCACGATGGACATCATCAAGCTTTACGGTGAAGAGCCAGCTAACTTCTGTGATGTTGGTGGTGGTGCGAACGCTGAAAAAGTGGCCGCTGCTTTCAAAATCATCATGAAAGACCCTGCTGTTAAAGGTATCTTGGTCAACATTTTCGGTGGCATCATGAAATGTGATGTTATTGCTGAAGGTGTTCTTCAGGCTGTTAAAGAAACAAACCTTGCTGTTCCGCTCGTTGTCCGTCTTGAAGGTACAAACGTGGAAAAAGGTAAAGAGATCATCGCCAACTCTGGTTTGAACGTGATCCCTGCTAACGACCTTGATGACGCTGCGCAAAAAATTGTTGCTGCAGTGAAGGGAGCTTAATTACATGTCTATTCTTATCGACAAAAATACAAAGATCCTGACGCAAGGTATGACTGGTAAAACAGGTTCATTCCACACAAACCAAGCTCTTGATTACTTCGGTACTCAAATGGTCGGTGGTATTCACCCGAAAAAAGGTGGAACAAACTGGACATCTGACAAAGGTCAAGAACTTCCAATTTTTGCTTCAGTTGCTGAAGGTAAAGAGAGAACTGGTGCAGACGCATCTGTAATCTACGTACCACCAGCTGGTTGTGGCGCAGCGATTATCGAAGCTATCGAAGCTGAAATCCCATTGATCGTTTGTATCACTGAAGGTGTTCCAGTTCTCGACATGGTTGAAGTGAAAGCCAAGCTGGACAAATCAAACTCCCGTTTGATCGGACCTAACTGTCCGGGTCTTATGACACCTGAGCAGTGTAAGATTGGTATTATGCCAGGTTCTATCTTCAAAAAAGGTAGCGTGGGTGTTGTTTCACGTTCAGGAACGCTGACTTACGAAGCTGTTTATCAAACAACAGTTGAAGGCCAAGGCCAGACATCTGCGGTCGGTATCGGTGGTGACCCAGTTAAGGGAACCGAGTTTATTGACGTTTTAGAAATGTTCTTGGCGGACGATGAGACTGAATCCATCATCATGATCGGTGAAATCGGTGGTTCTGCCGAAGAAGAAGCCGCTCAGTTCTTGAAGGATGAAGCTAAAAAGGGTCGCAAAAAACCAATGGTTGGTTTCATCGCGGGCCGTACAGCTCCTCCAGGACGTACGATGGGCCACGCTGGTGCGATCGTATCTGGCGGTAAAGGTGGCGCTGAAGACAAAATCGCGGCCATGGAAGAAGCAGGAATCACTGTTTCCCCAAGCCCGGCACGTCTAGGTGTGACTATGACTGAAGTGCTTAAAGGCTAAGTAATTTAAAGACTAAAGGCGGCCGAACTGAGCCTCGTAAGATTCCCAGTTCGACCGTCCTTACATCAAGGACGTTAACCATGACGAGCCAGTCGGCATCGGCAAATAACGAGCGCTCTGAACAGAACGCTGCAATGTTGGATACAGCTTTTCTCTATGGAGCAAATGCTGTTTATATCGAGCAACTTTATGCTCAGTATGTGGAAGATCCTACGAGTGTTTCTGCAGACTGGCGGAACTTCTTTGATGAGGTCGGCGACCCAGCGATAGCGGCTAAGCAAGCTGCGGCGGGACCTGCATGGTCTAATAAGAACTGGCCAAAGGCGCAGTCCGACGAGCTTATTTCTGCTCTGGATGGCGACTGGGCAAAGATTGAACCTGTTCTAAAAGCTAAGTTGGAGAAAAAAGGGAAACCTGCTTCTGCAACTGCTGCTGCCCCAGCTGGAGGCGCAAGCAAAGAACAAATTCACCAACAAGTGCAGGATTCCATCAAAGCATTGATGATGATCCGTGCTTACAGAATTCGTGGACATTTGGCTGCCAATCTCGACCCGCTGGGAATTGAGAAGCCAACTGAACACCCTGAACTCGACCCGAAAACATATGGCTTCCAAGAAGCTGATATGGATCGTGAAATCTATATTGATCACGTTCTGGGTCTTGAATATGCGTCGCCACGTAAGATCCTCGATATCTTGAAGCGGACATATTGTTCAACATTTGGTGTGCAGTTTATGCACATCTCAGATCCAGAAGAAAAAGCTTGGATTCAACACCGCATTGAAGGTGAAGATAAAGAAATCGAATTTACGCCTGAAGGCAGTATCGCGATTTTGAGAAAGCTTTTGGAAGCTGAAACTTTCGAACGCTTCCTTCACAAACGCTATCCGGGAACAAAACGTTTTGGTCTTGATGGTGGTGAAGCAGCTGTTCCAGCCCTTGAGCAAATCATCAAACGTGGTGGTGCGCTGGGTGTGGATGAAATCATTCTTGGTATGCCACACCGTGGTCGCCTGAATGTTCTAGCTGCGGTTATGGGTAAGCCATACCACATCATTTTCAATGAATTCCAAGGTGGAAACACGCAAGGTGCGGACGAGTTTGGTTCGGGTGATGTGAAATATCACTTGGGAGCCTCATCTGACCGCGAATTTGACGGCAATAGCGTTCACTTATCATTGACGGCTAACCCATCACACCTTGAAGCGGTTAATCCCGTGGTTCTTGGTAAGGCGCGTGCGAAACAGAGTTTCGACCTTCAAGAAGACCGTGGTGCTGAACGTACCAAAGTTATGCCTTTGCTATTGCACGGTGATGCCGCGTTTGCTGGTCAAGGTGTCGTCTCTGAATGTTTCGCGCTTTCTGGTCTATCTGGCTATCGTACAGGTGGTACTGTACACTTCATCGTGAACAACCAGATTGGTTTCACGACTAGCCCAAAATATTCGCGTTCTTCGCCTTATCCAACTGATGTCGCTTTGCAGGTTCAAGCACCTATATTCCACGTGAATGGTGATGATCCTGAAGCTGTTGTCCATGCGGCGAAGGTTGCAACGGAATACCGTCAGAAATTTGGTAAAGACGTTGTCATCGACATGTTCTGTTACCGTCGTTTCGGTCACAATGAAGGTGACGAACCGATGTTTACACAGCCATTGATGTACACAAAAATCAAAGGCCAACAATCTACGCGTGAAATCTACTCAGATGACTTGATTAAACGTGGTGTGAT
The DNA here is from genome assembly GCA_964352025.1 of uncultured Hyphomonadaceae bacterium. GTDB lineage: Bacteria > Pseudomonadota > Alphaproteobacteria > Caulobacterales > Hyphomonadaceae > Hirschia. Next base: position 85,625 of record CAYGPZ010000011.1, on the reverse strand, counting down.
TACACAAGAGGGTGTCGACGAGATTGTTAAAGAGCTCGAAGTCTTCCTTGATAAAGAGTTTGAAGCTGGAAAAACATATAAAGCTGATAGTGCAGACTGGCTCGATGGAGCGTGGTCTGGTCTTGGGCTTCCAGAAGATGATGACCGTCGTGGTAAGACATCTATCGAGATGGATCGTCTTAAAAACATCGGTAATCAGCTGACTCAAATTCCAAACTCTGTGAACGCACATAAAACTGTTAAAAAGGTCTATGATCAGCGCGCTAAGATGATCACGACGGGTGAGAATATTGACTGGGCAACAGCAGAAATGCTGGCATATGGTTCGCTTCTTTCCGAAGGCTTCCCTGTGCGTCTATCAGGTCAAGACTCTGGTCGTGGTACATTCTCTCAGCGTCACTCGCACATTGTCGATCAGAAAACTGAAAAGCGTTATACGCCTCTACGTTCTTTGCGTCATGAGCAAGCTGACTATGAAGTAATCGACTCGCTTCTATCAGAAGAAGCTGTGCTTGGTTATGAATATGGATATTCACTTGCCGCGCCAAACACGCTGACACTTTGGGAAGCCCAGTTTGGTGACTTCGCAAATGGTGCGCAAGTCGTATTTGACCAATTCTTGTCATGTGGTGAGCGTAAATGGCTTCGTATGTCTGGTTTGGTTTGTCTATTACCGCACGGGTATGAAGGACAGGGACCAGAGCACTCATCGGCTCGCCTAGAGCGTTTCTTACAGCTTTGTGCGCAAGACAATATGCAGGTTGCGAACTGTACAACACCTGCAAACTACTTCCACATTTTGCGTCGTCAGATTCACCGTGACTTCCGTAAGCCACTTATTCTGATGACTCCAAAATCATTGCTACGTCACAAGTTGGCAACGTCCGCGCTTCAAGACATGGCAGAAGGTTCATCCTTCCACCGTGTTCTCTGGGATGATGCAGAGACAGAAGGACGTCAGGGCAAGGTTGAGCTTGTAAAAGATGACAAAATTCGTCGCGTCATCATGTGTTCGGGTAAAGTTTATTATGACTTGTTCGAAGAGCGTGAAAAACGCGGGCTTAAAGATGTGTATCTGCTTCGTTTAGAGCAATTATATCCATTCCCGGTTGGACCGCTTATGGAAGAATTGCAACGCTTTAAGGATGCCGACATGGTTTGGTGTCAGGAAGAACCGAAAAATATGGGGTCTTGGACATTTGTCGATCCTCATATTGAGCGCGTTCTTGAGCGTCTTGAAGCGAAATCGACACGTGCGCGTTATGTTGGTCGTGCTGCATCCGCATCTACTGCGGCGGGTACAATGGGCTTACACAAAAAAGAACTAGCTGCATTCCTTGATGCAGCATTTGAAGAGTAACACGTCCGGTAAGGACGTTTGAAGGAGGTCAAGATGGCCGATATTACGGTCCCAGTACTGGGTGAAAGTGTTACCGAAGCAACGGTTGGTTCTTGGTCAAAAGCACCAGGCGACACGGTAGCAAAAGATGAAGTTCTAGTAGAACTTGAAACAGACAAAGTGTCTGTTGAAGTATCTGCAGCTGAAGACGGTGTTCTGTCAGAGATTGTTGCTCAAGAAGGTGACAATGTTGAAATCGGTGCACTTCTTGGACGCATTGGTGCAGGTAATGGTGCAGCGGCATCAGCGCCAGCTGCTAAGCCAGCGGCCAGTTCTGCTCCAGCTGCTTCTGCTCCAGCTGCTTCATCAGGTTCAGGCGAAGCTGTTAAAGTTGCTGTTCCAGCAATGGGTGAAAGCGTAACAGAGGGAACTCTCTCTCAGTGGCTTAAACAACCTGGCGAAGCTGTTGCTGTTGATGATCCAATTGCTGAAATTGAAACAGATAAAGTTGCCATTGAAGTACCGTCACCAGTCGCAGGTGTCTTGTCAGAGACATTGATTACTGAAGGTACGACAGTCGGTATAGGCACTGAGATTGCTGTGATATCTGCGGGTGCTTCTGCAGGGGCTGCTCCTTCTGCGCCAGCTACTGCTGCGCCTGCTGCTCCGGCTGCTTCTAATTCTGGTGCTGCGGTTGCTCCATCAGTACGCCGTATTTCAGCTGAAAATGATGTTAATCCGGCCGATATTCCGGGATCAGGCCGCAATGGCCGTGCAACAAAAGGTGATGCTTTGAACTTTATTTCTCAAGGTGGCGCTCAGCCAGCTGCAGCTGCTCCGGCTGCTGCGCGTTCAATTGGTCCACGTGAAGAACGTGTGAAAATGACACGTCTTCGTCAGACAATTGCCAAGCGTTTGAAAGAAGCTCAAAACACAGCAGCCATGCTGACAACATTTAACGATGTTGACCTAACCGAAGTCATGGCGATCCGTAAGAAATACAAGGACCTATTCCTTGAAAAACACGGTGTGAAATTGGGCTTCATGTCTTTCTTCACGAAAGCTGTTGTGCACGCGCTTAAAGAGCTTCCAGCTGTGAATGCTGAAATCGATGGCACAGACCTAATTTACAAAAACTATTACGACATCTCTATGGCTGTTGGGACTGACAAAGGTCTTGTGACACCGGTTGTCCGTGATGCAGACACAATGAGCCTCGCGCAAATCGAAGCTGAGATTGGTCGTTTGGGTAAATTGGCACGTGACGGTAAATTGGCGTTGTCAGACCTTCAAGGTGGAACATTCACTATCACAAACGGTGGTGTGTACGGTTCCATGATGTCGACACCTATCTTGAACCCACCACAATCTGGTGTGCTTGGTATGCACCGTATTGAGCAGCGTCCAGTTGCGATTAATGGTGAAGTTAAGATCCGCCCAATGATGTATCTTGCGCTTTCATACGACCACAGAATTGTGGACGGTAAAGAAGCTGTGACATTCCTTGTACGGGTGAAAGAAAACCTAGAAGACCCAGAGCGTCTATTGCTTGACCTCTAAGGTTTGAAGAGTGAATTAAAGAAAAGCCCGCCAGAGAATGGCGGGCTTTTTTGTTGGATGATCATAATTTTAGACAGTCGCGTTTTTGTCTCTTAAAAAGCGCCACAATATAAAGCCGCCAGTAATTGCCATTGCCGTCATAGTCAGACCTATAGCCACTGCTTTTACGGGCGTCGCCAACCAGATGATGACAAACGATAATCCAAAGAGAAACACAGCTCGGCTTGATGTCCGAAAGCATGTATCGATGATATGTGTTTCTTCAGGTGTCTTACCCATAGGAGGCAGAGTTTTTGTCTGGAAATTTGCCAGTAGCATTATGAAAAAACCATAAAGCGCCATGTCTGCTCGTTTAAACATTGTGGCGTCTGCCCAGCCCATATTGTAAGCAAATAGAACTGTCTTATCGACTAAGATAAATCCAAATGCGAGTATAACGCTCCACATTAGAAACTGCCCACTTCCGGGGTCTTTCAGTTTGTCTTTGGGCATGAAATGGATAACAAAACTGCCAATCCATACGATTGCGGCAAACCCCAAAACAAGAACAGGTTTTAACAAGCCAAATTTACCGACTGGAACAACGTCACTCGCGCGCCAATCGGAGGCGACGACACCGACGAGTAGAAGTGTCAGAACCAGTAGTATGATTGCGTAGGTACGAAAACTCATTACTCGGCCTCCTTAGATGGAGTGGATGATGAAGGTGGGATGGGTTGATTGGATTTTAATCCGAATGTTTTGGAGAGACCGATTATGGCGTCCTCCAACACAGTCAGTTTCAGTCGATAAAAAACCTGTTTGCCAACTTTCTCGGTTTGAACGAGGTCAGCTTGTTTTAAGACAGACAAATGGGCCGACATAGTCGGCTGAGAAAATGTGAAATGCTCTCCAATCTCTCCGGCGCTCATCGGTTTTTGCCGTAAAAGCTCCAGCACTTGCTGGCGGGTTGGATCGGAAAGGGCTTTGAATATATTGCTCATGTATTTATATATAGCTAAATAACTATGTATGAGTCAATACGTATAGTGAAATAGCTATATGATGAATAGTGTGCGGTAGCTTTGGTTTTGTTTATTTTATTGATTTCATTGATAAAAATACAAAAAGGAAAACGTGTTAGTCGCGAAGCATTGTCCAGATTTTTGGTGCGTTGGGCGCGAGTTCGACTTCTTCGCAGACGTGAAACCCAAACTTTTCATAGAAGGGGATCAGGTCAACTTTGCTTGTTTCTAGATAGAGCGCTGTGTTCTCTTTCTCCGCTCGCTCTATTCCATCAAGCAGTATTTTGCCGCCCAGACCTTTTCCTTTTTGGTCAGGGTTCACCCCAATGAGGAATAGATATGTATATGGAATTTCTTTGGGTCTAAATCTTCTTAAATGACTGGAAACTATCTCACCGCGTTCAATAGGCTGGACTGCACCTCGGCTTAAGATGGCAAACATATAACGTAGTGAGGTCAGGTGATTTGGCTTTGGTTTGATATGTGATGGCATCCAGAGGGCGGCGCTTTCTTGTGTTTCACCCAGTCGGACATGCCCATTTGGAAGATAGATATCTTTGATAAGCACCCGTAAAACTGCTTCGAGTATGTCAGGGCGTTTAAACGTCCACATCATGATGGGATCGTCCGCAAAAGCGCGTGCCAGAAGATTGGCGATGACTGGGATGTGTTCTTTTCTAGCATTTATAATGGCGTGTGGATTCATCGCGTTGAACGTCTCACTAAAGAAATCGGATTTTAAAAAGAAGCCCCGCCAAAACGCTATCTGACAGGGCTTTTAGTTTCTATTGGGAGATGCCCTAGAAGAGCATCCGCATTGCCATTTCTGGCAATAAGAGAGCTGCTATAAGACCTAGACCGATAGACCCGAAGATAGCTGCTGAAATTTTGTTTGCTTTGCTGATGGGTTTGATGCCGAGTAAAACGAGAGGCGCACCAATGTTGGATGCTATTCCCATCAAGATGATTTCAAGCGGGAAAACACCACGGGAAATCTGATAAATACCTCCGCTATAGGCGATGACGAGCGCAAATGTCGCGACTGCATATAGGCGATAGAATTTCGCCGATTGAGATTTCATCTTTGTAAGCTCATCCAGCTTTGAGGCTGGTGAGAACAGGAAAGGAATAATCAGAAGTAAGACTGAAATGGCGACTTTAAATACGAGTAGAATAGAAAGCAGTGTCACAGAAATACCTCTTAATATGAATAATGTTCATGTTTGTAATGTGAATAATATTCATGTATGAGTCAAGCATGGATTCGAAACAAACTTCTTCTACTTCGTCAGATGTCTGGAATGAGCCAACGCAAAAACGTGGGCAGGAGAGGGTGAGTGCTCTTCTTGATGCCGCCCGCGAGCTGATTTCGGAGAGTGGTAATCTAGACTTCAAGATGACCGATATTCCCAAGCGGGCGGGTGTACCTGTTGGCAGCTTGTATCAATTTTTTCCAACCCGCCGTTCACTGCTCATGCGTTTATTTGAAATTGAGATGCAGCCGATTGATGAGGCTTTGCTCAGAGGGATAGCGAACGTAAATTCAAAAGAAGATTTTATCGCGGGTGTCCGTCGTCAAATGGCGTTTTCAATTCATTTGGTTAAAAGCCGACCATGTCTTTTGGTGATCTGGGCAAGTCCATCGTCTGATCTGAGCTTAGCTGATGCAGATTGTAAAAACACTGAGATGAATGCGCGTCTATTATCAGAAAAATTGATAGAATTGTGCGATGACAATGTGAATGTGCAGAGCATTGAAACAACGGTTTTGCTGATATGTCATTTGTGGGGAAGTGTGACCCGGCTATGCATTCTCTCACCTGAGAGAGCTGATATTATTCAGGAAGAATATGTCAGAATGGTCCAATCACATTTAAGGCGCATTTTAGAATAGCTTCCTTAGCGTGTCGAAACGTCCGCTTTTGATTGTGCAGAATACCGTATAAGTGTTACGCCGAATAAAAATATAGGCTTGGGCGTTTAATGACAGTTTCACATTTTGTAATCGGATCTAGCCTGCTTATGCTAGCAGCTGGCTTTGGTATTCCTATGATGGCAAACCTGAATGCAGGCTTGGGTGTTAGGCTCTCCAACCCTTTGGCGGCTGTTGTTTTTCTGACCTTCTTTTCGTTTATCGTGAGTAGCTTTTTATTGCTGGCCACAGGCGGTGTGGGAGATTTGCCAAAGATTGAGCATTTTAAAACCGTTGAAACGCATTATTTTCTAGCCGGTATTTTGTTTCTTTTTTACATTACATCCATCACGTGGGCCGCCCCGCGTATCGGTGTCGGAAATGCGATTTTCCTTGTTCTCCTAGGCCAACTTATGAGCGCGACCATTATCGATCATTTTGGATTATTGGGTGCGATCATATCCGAAATCACGCCTAAACGAGTATTAGGACTAATATTTATGGCGATCGGTATTTTCCTCGCACGACGTGAGCTTTAGTTCAAATTAATTAATGGCCGTGGAATTTTTTGGCGCGCTTATTAAGGGTAAAAATAGTAAGCTGACTTATTAATAAATAACCTTAAAACACATGTGCTAGTTGATATTTGCGGCGACTTTATCAGCTTCTGCGCGATCTATGTAAATATCTAATATTATTATAGAAAATAAGATTTTGTGACAGTTTTGAGGCGTCCGAAATGTTTATAGTTTTTTTGACCTTTATCTCTTTAACTGCACGCTCAAAATGTGATCGAGGTGAGGAGTATCGCAGTGGGGTCTGGTTTGGAAACTTTTTCAGTTAAGTCGCGATTTATGATGTTATTCGCGGCTGTTGGGGCAGGGGTTGCAACTTACGGAACTGCAGGCTGGTTGATGCAAAACCGTATTGATGATGCTTGGGGAGAGCGCATTGATATTAACACCGCATTTGAAGATATGCAGAAGATACAGAGCGTACAAGCATCTGTCAGTATTGGTGTCGAAAGGTTTATCCAGAACAAAGACCCTTCTATTTTGAATAATATAATACCTGTTCTGGCAAATGTAGATTCGCTGCGCACTGAAATTCGTCATTCTCTCGATAATGTACATGACACTTTGTTTGAGGGTGCCATGAGTGAATTCGAACAAATTCCTTCAAAGTTCGAGCGGTTGATCTCGCAAGCAAAGCTGCTGGGGTTAGATGAAAAGTCCGGTTTAAAGGGTGAATTGCGTTCCAGCGTGCATTGGGTTGAAAGCGCCTTAAAAGAATTTGGAAATAGCGAAACCGCTCAACCTCCCACGAGTTTGGATGCGCTCAATGTCGAAATGTTGATGCTGCGCCGACACGAAAAAGATTATATGTTGCGCGGGGACGATAAATATATCAGTCGGTTCCAAAAACGGATCGAAAGTTTCAAGACGGTGGTAAGAGAGTCAGACTTACCAGAATTTGCAAAGCCCCAACTCATTCAGAAAATTGGAGACTATGAGGCCGCTTTTGGTAAGTGGTCGCAAGGTATGAGTGAATTCCACAGCCAAGTACAAGCTTTGCGCACGAAAGAGGATGAACTCCACAAGGTTTTTGTGGCGCTGGTGGATTTCCTTCATGAAGAGCAATTGAATGCTGTTGACGTCTTCTATGCAGAGAAGAGGGCGGCAATGATCACGCTGCTTATCATCACTTTGGGGCTTCTTGGGTGTGCATTTTTAGGGATGTTGATTGTCGCAAGAAGTATAAGACGACCAATTGCGGGTATTGCTGATGCAATGACTGCCATTACGAAACAAAATCTGAGTGTCGAAATACCTAACATTCGTTCAAATGATGAGCTGAGCAAATTGGCGGTTGCTGCGCATGCTTTTAAGGACGCGACAGCGAGTGCAGCATACCTTAGAGAACGTGAGCAAAAAGACGCCAAGGTTGCACGGGAGCATCAGGAAGCTCTTGAACAGAGAATTGCTCTGTTTAGAACTGAAGTTAAAGACGCAATAGAATTTGTTATGCAGGATTTAAATGCGCTGAATGATAAGTCTAGCGAGCTGACGCAATTATCCAACCAAGCAATAAATCGGACGGATTTGGTTGAGAAAGAAACCATTGCGACGACGCAGCGCGTACGGTCTGTTTCAGCAGCAGCGCAAGAAATGTCCAGTTCAATTGACGAAATTGATCGCAAAACAAACCAAGCTGCGACTGCATCCCATGAAGTTCTCGGGCGAACAAATTCTGCAAGTGATAAAATGCAGGACCTAATATCGACTGCGGGTGAAATCGAACGCGTGGTCGAGCTTATCAAGGCAATCGCGTCGCAAACAAACTTGCTTGCTTTAAACGCGACAATTGAGGCTGCACGTGCGGGTGATGCGGGTAAGGGGTTTGCAGTTGTTGCTGGTGAAGTGAAAGCACTCTCTGAGCAAACGGCTAAAGCTGTTGATGATATTCAGACCCAGATTTATGGAATTATGCAAGCAACTGGAGAGGTAGATGATTCAGTTAAAGAAATCAGCGAACTTTCCTCACGATCGGACGAGTTTACAGCAGGTATTGCAGGTGCGGTGAGCCAGCAAACATCTGCAACCAGCTCAATTAATAGTGAGGCAGATGAGGCGCTTAATCGTGTTCAGGCAATGGCAAATGATATTGCGGAACTAGCCGCTGCGACACGCGCCACTCAAGAAATCGCTCAAGATACAGATACGACGGCTGAGCGTTTGAAAGAAACATCAACACGCCTTCAAAATCGTATAGATATGTTCCTTAAAGACGTGGCGTCATAGAAAGATTTAGAAGCTTGAAGTCAGTCTAGCTGGCCTCACTCACGGCGGATTCATAGGCATCGAGTGCTTCTAGCCAGTCCATTTCTGACTGTTCTGCGATCGCTTCTTGGGCTGCGCGGTCTTTCATGAGTTCTACGAGACGATCAGAGCTTGGGGCTGGACCGGCAAGCTCTTCATCAATCACCCCTATTTGGGCGTTCGCTGCCTCCAGCGCTTTTTCCGCTTGCTCAGCTTTGCGCTTGAGGGGCGCAGCTTTCTTGCGCGCATCTGAGGCGCGGCGCTTTTGTTCGTCTCGCTCGGCTTTTGAAAGGGAGGTTGCTGGTTTCGCGTCTGATTTTGGAGCGACATTTGTGTCTGGGATGTCAGTCCCGTTTTGCTTTTTTGCTTTTTTAGATTTCTTATCAGCTTTATCTGCATTATGCGCCGCTGGCGCGCGGTCTGCCTGCATAACCAGCTTACGATAGTCATTAATGTCCCCATCATATGGCTTGGCGCGACCATCCTTCACGAGCCACAAGCTATCGGCCGTTGCTTCAGCAAGATAGACATCGTGGGTGATGAGTAGCACAGCTCCGGGGTAATCATTCAATCCGTAGATAAGAGCTTCACGGCTATCGATATCGAGGTGAGATGTCGGCTCATCGAGGATGAGGATGTGCGGTGCTTCCATAGCTGTGAGGCCAAGCAGAAGGCGAACCTTTTCTCCACCCGAACATTTCTCAACCTTGGTCTCTACCTTCTCATGCGGGAAGCCCATAGCTGCTGCGACTGCGCGCTGGCGGGGCACAGGTGTGCCTTTGGGAAGGGCAAGGCGAATGTGTTCAAGCACTGTCTCACCCGGGTGAAGTTCTTCCATCTGATCTTGTGAGAAATAACCGATTGTGATGGCTTTAGAGCCTTTCACTTCACCGGCCATAAGTGGCAGGAGTTTCGCAATAGATTTTACGAGTGTTGTTTTACCCTGACCATTGGTTCCCACAATCGCGATCCGGTCGTCTGGGTCCATGCGCAGAGATACTTCAGAGAGAATTTTAGCATCGCCACCATATCCAAGGTCTGCGTCGCGAAGCTCTAGCAATGGCGGCGCGAGTTCATCCTTGGGCCCGGGGAAGTTAAATGGAGCACACCGTTCTTCAATCGGGATTGTCACATCTTGCATTTTCTCCAGCATTTTAACGCGAGATTGTGCCTGACGTGCTTTGGAAGCTTTGGCTTTAAAGCGATCCACAAAGGCTTGCAGGTGGGCTTTGTTTTTATCTTGCTTGGCTTTTTGTGCCGTGAGTTGTTCAACTTGCTCGGCACGCTTTTTCATCCAAGCGTCATAGCCACCGACACACAATGACAGTTTTTGGTGTTCCAGCGCGACTGTGTGCGTGACACAGCGGTTTAGAAGGTCTCTATCGTGGGATACGATCAAAACGGTGTGCTTGTATTTGCGGATATAACCTTCAAGCCAAGCAGCACCTTCAAGGTCTAGATAGTTGGTCGGCTCATCAAGCAATAGAAGATCTGGTTCGGAGAAAAGTACGCCAGCAATAGCCGCACGCATACGCCATCCACCCGAAAACTCTCTCGTCGCGCGGGAGAGGTCATCATTGGTGAACCCTAGGCCCATCAAAACTTCAGCCGCGCGTGCTTCGGCAGTCCATGCATCAATGTCAGCCAGACGCATGTGGATTTCACCAATACGGTCAGGATCAGTCGCTGTTTCAGATTCCGCCATCAATGCGTGGCGTTCTTCATCGCACTCAAGAACGACTTCCAGAATTGTTTGATCTGATGCTGCCACTTCCTGAGCAACCCAACCAAGGCGGGCACCTTGGTTTAGTTTTATCGAGCTATCTGCTGAAGGATTCGCGATCTCTTCACGAATAATCCGCAGCAAAGTGGACTTACCCGTTCCGTTGCGCCCGACAAGGCCAACTTTCCAGCCGCCGGCGATTTGCGCGTTGGCATTTTCAAACAAGGGGCGGCCCTGAATGGCGAATGTGAGATCATTTATCTGAAGCATTCGCAGGGTTTAGCTGGAAGCTTTCAATTGTGAAAGAGGAAATATTGCTATCTACAAACTTGGTTTAAGATTTAAGCGATGAAGCGGCGACATTATTCCACCTGTCACCATCGCTGCTTGAATTTGAGGCCCCGGCGGGATGTAGCTAAGGGGCGCAATAATCCAATCTCTAATCCACGCTGCAAATTTGGAATTAGATTGATAAAGCGGGGTAAGCCACAAGCTCATGCTTTGGAAAATCCGTACGTGGGGTGTCCGCATTATAGCGTAATCTTCAAGTGCATCATTGAGATCTTTTGTGCGTCGCAATGCCAGCGTCAATCCATATGCGTCTAGTAATGCGTTGTTGGCACCTTGCCCCAATTGAGGGCTAGTGGCGTGCCAGCTATCACCTACATGAGCGATGCGCCCTTCATAGCCATGCTTATGTGTCCGGTGTCTGTATTTTGCGTAAGTCAGATCATCATGGCTTTGAATTTGATTGAGCAAGTTCTCGCATTCAGGCCATAAATCTATGACGTCGGCTTTCCATTTATCGATGGATGCAGATTGAAATGCGTCATAATCGTTTTCATGAATTGACCAGAAGAATGTTGATTTCATTCCTGCGTCCGCCGAAATCTGACCTGAAGGCATGACGCCAACCATTTTTGATGCTCTGAAATAACGCTGATTTAAAGCATCTGCTTTGAACGGGCCCTCCGATGGCCAATCGAGTGTGGCCCATAAAGCCCCAAATTCTAATTTGGTTTTAGGTTGTGATGATAAGGCGGACTTGGCTCCCATGGCGTCGATTATCAAATCGAAAGTGCTAGATGTGCGACTATTGCAAAATTGTATTTTCCCGCTGTTTTTACATGCACTTGCTACCGCCGCATCAAATTCAAATGCGACACCTTCTTGTTTGGCAGTGTTGAATAATAAATCAAATACGCTGCTGCGCTGTATACCTAAGCTGAATAGTTTTTGAGATAGCTTGGTCAGGTCAACATCGAGAACTTGTCGATTAGAAGGGGATGTGTGTCCGATCAGCTTTGTGATTTTCGTCCCAAATGGGAGGATGCTGTCTTTGAGGCCTAATTGTTCTAAAATAGTCAGGCCAGTTAGCTGAAGCATAAGGCCAGAGCCAATAGGGCGAGGTGTATCAAATTCTTCGAAAACAGTGACTTTGTGTCCGTCGCGCGCAAGAAAAATCGCGCTTGCAAGTCCGCCTATACCCGCCCCCAAGACGGCAATATTATGCATTATAAAAAGTCACCCAAAACAATTACCATCGTCTTGGATTACATTATATTTCTATTCCTTGGAATAAAAGGGTTTAATGCCTCAGCTTCACGAATTGCCGCACTTTCATTTAGATCGACAGGATCGTTATTTTCTGTTGGGGCTATTTGAGTTTTTGTTTTTGCTAAGTGGCGTAGTGGGCCGGTCAGTAACCGATATCTGAGGATCGACCGTTCCACGAGTGCATGTTTATGCATGGAAGTCCTCCGTCTAATTTACTATACAGTCATTATAGCATGAAGTTGAGCGAAAGTATGTTCACAATAAGTCTAGTGGAAAGTGAGAAAGGGAGGACGAGGCTTATAAACATAGTAGATTGGGGGAACAATGTGAAACTATGCTGGGGACATATAAGCCTCGCCGATTAAAGACCTTTATTAAACAGTGGTGGTGTTTTTCTGGTCTTCAATATTTGTACGCTGTACTTGGGTTTTTGGATCACTATCAGTTTTATTTTCTGAATAGAGATTGCAGGGGTCATTTGCAGCAAGACAACGCAAAGGGTTATTCGTGAGTTTGTAAGCTAGGACAGACCTTTCTACGAGGGATGGCATAATAGGGAACTCCTTAGTTCGCTTTGTTAGAGAGGCTGGGAGGACCTCATGCAATTGAATATGCAAACGGTTCGCATCACATGCAAATCACTTCGGGACACGTAAGATCACGCTGAGTTTATTGATGTGTGAGGAGGCCGGACGATCAGGACTGGTTGAGGAAAAGTATTTTTTCTGAAAGGATATATCAAACTAAAATATTCTTTAGATGAAACGAGTTTTCTCATGGATAGACGTTCAGCACTAAAACTTATGGTAGCTTCTGCAATTGGGTTGCCTGCATCAGCTTGTATGTCATTTCCATCTAGTCCGAATGCGATGTCTCTTGATGTTAATAATCCAGAACACCTGCATTTAATGCACCGAAAGTTGGCTTATACTTTGGATGATCGTTTGGTGTATTGGAATATTGATGCAGTAAGAATGGGATTTAAAGACGGGCAGCTAACTCCCTTTTGGAATATGCATGTTGGGCTAATCTATAAAATAGAAGATATTTCTGCGTTTCGTTATCGCGTAAATTACATCATGAAAATTTTCTATAGCGATCTTGAAACGGGCAAATTGCTAGAGACTTTCCACAATCCGTATACTGGCGAGAAACGTCCGGTTAAACAGCCTGGGCTTGTGAAGTCGAAAAGTAATTTTGGGCTGAGAGGCGTTGAACGTCCTAAACAAGCGGCTAATTCAGATGCTGGACCGTCACAGCGGCATGATACAATCGGGCCGGCAAGAATTATCGGAGACGATGTCTGGCTAAACTCTGACTCCATATATCGATCTGAACCACCCAATCGCAGAAATCAGCTCATACAGGTCAATGACTGGTCGACCTATCATGGTTCTATGAAAGAGGTTGCCGATCCAAATGTATCAAGTGCAGCCGCCACGCACACATTCAATGATTTGAATACGTTTAATCATCCGTGGATTGGTATGGACGGTGTGCGAGCATGGTCGATTTCACGAGGGGTTGGTCGTAAAAACCATTCTGTGTCGGGCATGCCGGATGCGTGGAAAGGTTTCATGCAAGACACGCATCCCGAATTATTGTCAGACACGCCAAGTTTTGATCAGGCTTGATTTAGCCAATTCATGACACCCATTCCAGCTGTACGTCCGCTCGCCATACAAGCAGTGATTAGGTAACCGCCTGTTGGCGCATCCCAATCTATCATCTCTCCAGCACAGAAATTTCCGGGAAGCTTTGGCAACATAAGATTGTCATCCAATGTCGACCAAGGCACGCCGCCAATCGTTGAAATAGCTTCGTCTATTGGCGCTGCGCCTTCAATGGAGAGGGGAAGTGACTTAATCCGCATGGCCAGCTTGCTCATGTCTTGAAGGTTCGAGCGGTCTACATTTTCATAGATAAGGGCGAGTTTTACGCCTGATAGCTTTGTCGCTTTACGGATATGATTAGACAGCGAATTTTTCCCGCGTGGCCGAGATAGTTTCTCGATCAAGGCTAATTCAGATGTATCGGGTAGAAGGTCAACAAGAAGGGTCGTAGACCCATAAGTGTTTAGTTGGTTACGCATATTGGCGGACAGCGTGTAGATAGCGCCGCTTTCAACACCGTTTTGTGTAACAACAAATTCGCCACGAATAAGGTTTTGTCCAAGACCAACGCTAACTGACTTTATAGGTTCTCCTGCAAAGTCGGATTTTATTCTATCTGACCAATTGATGAGGAAGCCATTGTTAGATGGTTGGAATTTGGAAAGTTCAATTCCTTTTGAGTCAAATGCCTCTGCCCACGCTCCATCAGACCCTAAGCGTTTCCAACTGGCACCACCAAGTGCGAATACACTTGCGGCGGGTTTGGTTTCAATTTTTCCTGTTGGTGTTTCAAAAATAAGAGATTCATCATCCGCCCAGCCTAACCATTTATGTTTGGTGTGCAGGATAGCGCCATTATTTCCCAAGCGTTTTAGCCAAGCACGAAGCAATGGCGAAGACTTCATCATTTCCGGGAAGATGCGTCCCGTTGAGCCCGTAAAGGGCGCTATGCCGAGATCCGTCATCCATGATGAGATTTCATCAGCACCAAATTGAGTTACCAGCTGCTTTATGTTTTCATCATTTCCATACCGCGACAGAAATTGATCTTTCTTTTCTGAATGCGAAATATTCAGACCACTTTTTCCAGCCATAAGAAATTTACGACCAGCGCTTGGCATAGCTTCATAAATATCAACACCAATACCATTATTGGTCAGCACTTCTGCTGCCATTAGCCCCGCAGGGCCAGAACCAATTATTGCGACACGTTTTGAATTGGACATGGTGTTTTAGCCTAACTGGTTGATAAGAAGACACAGCGCTCTGCCATTGCATGCATATAAAATCAACAAAAGACTATTCTTACTTTGATTATGATCAATGTTCGTTCAAGCGGCTCTTGTCTTTAAATTCGTTGGGGGTAAGTCCCGTTTCTCGTTTGAACGCTTTGTAAAAGGTAGAGCGGGAATTGAAGCCAACTTCCAATGTAATCGCTCTAACAGATGTTTCCCCTGATGTTATGAGTGGTTTGGCTGCTTCAATCCGCCAACGCGCAACATAATCAAAAAAAGTCGAGCCAATCTCTTCATTTAAGGTCTGCGATACAAGGTTTGGCAGCGCTCCGATATGACGAGACAGCTTTTGCAATGACAAGTTTGCATCAAGGTATAGTTTATCATTCTTCATGGCGGCTTCGATACGGCGGGCTAGTTTTTGTGAATGTTCCTGCGACAGGGCGGATCGAGAGTATTTCTCTTCAGTCGAAGACTTTGAAAGAGGCGTGTCTTCAATTTCTTCAGTATCGTCTGCGGGTTGTTCAATCATCATGAATGAGAGAAGAAATAGGAGTAAAAGCGCTGTCAGGATGAAGACAACTTCGCCGGGGAATGGAAGCCCACTGCCGAAATTATCGCTGAAAAGAGATAGAGCGGAAGCCGCCCATAAAGTTCCTAAAAATCCTGCAAACCAATCAATCCAATGCAATTCACGTCGATCAGTATTGGAGTATCTTTCTTTTAAGTTTTGACGGAAAGATCGCAATCGACGAACTGACAAGAGCAGATAAAAAAGAGAACTACAGCACCAAGCCAATATTAAGGTGATCGTGGCGATTGCTAGAATTAAAGGTGCAATACCAGAGGGCATTTCTCCCAGAATGAACATTGCGTGGCGTTTTTCAAAAGGGAGCACCCAATATCCCAATGTGACCATCGCCCCTAAAGTTGGAAGCACTTTATCCCTCCAATGAATGGATGGTGGTCTTGCATCGAGAGTTCGAGCCAGAATGTAGTGATATATGATCGGTGGAAGCGCCAATAAAAGTGGCAAAACGAGTGGCATATGCAGAGCAAACAGACTGTCAATAAATGCGGTGCCGACTGGAACTGAAACAATACAAGCAAATGTCGAAAACGTCAGAATTAGATAAAGACGCGCAGTCGGGTTTCCCGCTGCTCTAAACGCCACAACAATGCCGGAAATAGCGATGGCAAGTGCTGCTGCCGATAATGCAATCGTTTCTTCGCTATGCATTTTATTCCCCTCCGCTCAACGAAAACCAACATATAGTTGAGGCTCTCACCTCTATCCAGCACTCAAAGTGTCCGCGCCGTCCCTCGCGGACCATTGAGACACGTACAACACCTTGCGACAACAAGAAATATACCGATATTTCAAAACAATAGAGGAACACAATTGGATTGGAAGTGAATAATTATGGATGCAGTTGCTTTGACCGTTAGTCTACATGTTTTACTTGGAAGTATAGCCGTTATAGCAGGAGCTATTGCACTAGCCGTTCGTAAGGGTGCACCAACACATGTCAAAGTTGGGCGCGTATTTGCGATTGCTATGGGGGCTTCATCAGGTGTGGGTGCAATTCTAGGCATTATTCGATGGGAAGTGCTTTATATTACATTCCATGCCGGAATTATTGGAATGACTTTGATCCTGAGCAGTTGGCTAGCAGCCCGCAATAGATCAACTAAATTGTCTAAAACCGAATTGGGATTGTCAGCACTTAATATTCTCAATGCAATCGGTTTGATCACCTTATCTATACACGCCCAGTCACAGCCAGACGCGATGTTCCTTGGGTTTCATGCAAGCAATTACATGTTCATTGCGGCCATGACGATTGCGGTCTTTATTGGAGATATTCACTATGTTTTCCGCAAAGAATTAGCAGGCAAGCACCGGATTGCCAGACATTTGTGGCGTATGTGTTTAGGCTTTTTCATTGCTGCTGGGTCCGCATTCACTGGCCCCGGCGCGGTCGTATTTCCTGATGCTCTCAGAAACTCGGGCATTCTATCCATTCCAGAAATGACCATCGCGCTTCTAATGGTGTTTTGGGCAGTTAAAACACTCTTCTGGCCTAAAAAACAAATCAAGGGAGGTGCTGAATAGTGGAACCTGAATTTTTAGGAAATGCGCATTTCTGGGTTGGTTGTTTATCTATGGCGGCGGGATTTATCGCTTTTGCGACACGCAAAGGAGGACAAATTCACAGAAAAGCTGGTTTGGTATTTGTGTTTACAATGACCTTGCTGTCACTAAGTGGTTTGTGGCTGAGCATTGCCAGACAGATTCTCCCGACTGTATTTTTGTCCGGCGTGGCGTTTCATTTGATACTAACAAGTTGGACGTCAACCTTACCTAAAAGGTCTAGCTTTGATTTTGTGACACGATTTTCTGGTATATTATCGGGCCTAATTGTACTTGGTATCGCGTATTGTGGTGTTTTAGCATTGCAAGCACCAGATGGTCAGCTGATAGAAATTCCCGCATTCGCGTTTTTTATCGTATCGGGTTTGGTGGCGTTGATATTTATATCTGATGTTTCATTTGCAAAGTCGGAAAACCCAAGCCGGAAAAGACGAATTACGCGGCATTTATGGAGGATGGGTATTGCGTTCTTCTTATCAACGGGGATCTTCTTTGGAGGTAACACCCACGTCTTGCCGGAATACCTCAAGCATCCGGTATTTCTTACGACCCCAGTTATAGCTGTGCTGCTTTGGACGTTGTATTATATCGTCCGCGTGAATTTTTTGGATGGACGCAAGCCGATGGAAAGTCAGCAATCGGTCTGATTTATTGAGTATTTATTAGAAAGGTAACCCGTTCTTGGAAATTCTTAGAACGGGTTCACTGCGTCCACTGCACGTGCAGCTACGCTGGCGCGTTGAAGGTTGGATAGGTCGCCGCGACCACCATAAGAAATGCGTGCTTGAGCAAGTTGGGTGTGCGAAATCGTGTTGGTCGCTGAAATATCTTGCGGGCGAATAATACCGCCAACGACCAGTTCGCGGACTTCGTTATTAACTTTGACTTCTTGTGATCCTGCGATCACGAGATTTCCGTTTGGAAGTTTCTGCGTAATGACAGCCGCGACAGTCAAGTTGATTGATTCTGCACGGTTAACTGTACCAGTACCGTTAGATGTTGAAGAGGATCCAAAATCTGCACCAGGCGTTATTCCGACACCGCCTGGAATGTTGCGGTCGATAAGTTCGTTTAGGCCGAACATAGCGTTGACGGATGCTGATGTGTTTCCCGTCCGGCTGCGTGATGTTGTGTTGTTGACCTGCGCCTGATCTGAAATCGCGATATTGACGGTGAGAATGTCACCAATATCACCAGCACGTTGGTCATCAAAGAAGGAGCGCGCGCCCGTACGCCATAGCGAATTTTGCGTGTAGTTTTGTGGCAAAGGTGCTGGTTGCGGCATGGAAACCGGATAGGGCCCAGAAACTTTTGAAGGGTTTTCAATAGGTGACAGTTTGGGAGATGCCATATTGTCAGAAATACCAGATGTCGCACATGCGCCAAGCATAGCAGTTACAGCAACAGTCGCAGCAGCTTTGATTTTATTTTGATCAGTCATATTTGTCTCAATTTATGTCTGCTGGATTTCTACCTGTCGAGGACGCGGGCTTCGCCTGCACCTGCAACAATGGCGTCGATTGTTCGTTTTGAGTAATTGTTCAGGACCCGAATTGGCGCGCCTTGAGCAGCATCCATCAACGCTTTCCCATCCACTGTCAGGCGCAGTCCGCCTTTCACATATGTCAGCGTAATTGGATCACCTTTTTTAATCAGCGTCTGTGTTTTCGCGTCACTTGTACGGAAGGCCAGATTGGCACGGACAGAGCGCTTTAATTCTTTGCCGATCACATCTGATTTGAGTTTGGGTGTTCCGGTCGGGCGCAATTTGTTTTTTGGTGCTTCAATCCAGATGAGGTGATCTTCAGTGATGCGTGTTCCGCGAGAAAGGTCATCATTGAATGCAAGCAAATGTTCTGGTGTTGGTGGCGCATTCTGGCTTGGCAGTTTGTCTTGTTCTGCTTTGCGTTTCGCGGCGGCCATATCCTCAGCCGAATTGCGTTTAACAATAATTGGAGCTGTTTTTGTACTTGAAAAATAGACACCGTTTTCACGGGCTATATTGCCAACAAATTGAGGGTCAAGCTTTAGCGTTTGTCCCGGATCAGGAGAGGGCGCAACGCGTACTTTGGCCAATGGGCCCGAAGCCTCTGCAACATCTCCAAGTGTAATCCATGGGCCAGATACGGCTATGGCTTCAGCACCGCTTTCAGCACGCGCAAACGGGGCGCAGGCCAGCATGGCTGCTAGGAAAGTGAGATGTAAGAGGCTGCTGCGCATTATTGCTTATCCCTTAGCCTACTTTAATTGCGCCGTTGTCTGGAGCATTTCGTCGGTTGATGTGATGACTTTCGAATTCATCTCGTAGGCACGCTGAGCGTTGATGAGAGCTGAAATTTCAGTCACTGCGTTCACATTGGATGTCTCAAGAACACCTTGCATCATAGTTCCAAACCCAAGAGCTCCAGCCTGTCCACGGTTTGCGGCACCTGAGGCAACTGTTTCGAGCAATAAGTTATCTCCAATTGCATCTAGACCAGCTGGGTTTATGAAGCGTGCGATTTCTAAAGCACCAAGATTCGAAGGCTCTGTCGCGCCAGCAGTTGTCGCTTGCACTGTACCTTGTGCATTGATTGAAACATCTATTGCATCTGCAGGAACAGTAATTCCCGGCGAGACTGTATAGCCATCTTCTGTAACAAGTTGACCATCACCATTGACGGAGAAATTACCTGCGCGGGTATAAGCGTCACGACCGTCCGGCAGTTGTACGATGAAATATCCATCACCCTGCATGGCCACATCATACGAGTTGCCTGTCTGGGAAATATTACCTTGTTCGGTGATACGGTAGATCGAACCGGCTTTTACACCCGTACCGACTTGTACACCTGTCGGAACCACTGTGTTTGCATCAGAAGATGAGACACCCATTTTCTCGACATTTGTGTATAGAAGGTCCTGAAATTCGGCGCGCTGACGCTTATAACCAGTCGTATTCATGTTAGCGATGTTGTTCGAGATAACTTCAACATTTAACTGTTGAGCTTGCATTCCCGTAGCAGCAGTACTTAGTGCGCGCATGAATTATTCCCTCTCATATACTATGCTAGCTTTAAGCCAGACTTATTGTTTCTGACTTTGACTAACGAACTTTGGCGAGTTTCTGGATCGCCTGTTCCCGCATTTGATTTGAATTGGTAATGAGTTTCGCAATGCTTTGATAAGCACGCGAAATTTCGATCATTTGAGTCATCTCGACGATAGGCGAAACGTTTGAGCTTTCGACAAACCCTTGAGAAAGACGAACGTTTGCTTCGATGGGGGCTTGCTCACCGGGGGTGTAAAGATTGTTCCCGATTTTTTCTAAGGCTTCAGGGACCTCAAACGATTTTACCGTCAATCGTCCTAAAACAGCACCGTCCTGACTAATCGTACCGTCTTTTGAAATCGTAATGTCACCACCCAGAGGATCAGCTGTGATAGCTCCTCCTTCAGCAAGTAGTGTTTCACCTTCATAGACTTCATCAGCATTGCGCAAAAGAAATCCATTGCGAGTGACGAGTTGACCATCTACGCCCATCGAGAATTCGCCATCTCGGGTGTAATAAAGGTCGCCATTGGCTGCTTCGACTTCGAAAAAGCCAGTGCCTTCGATTGCGACGTCTAGCGGATTTCCTGTCTGTACAAATGATCCATCTTTCATATCGCGCTGTAGCTGCCAGCCTTGGGAAAAATTAATATCGTGAGGGTTTTCAGTCGCGCGGGCGGGGCGTTCGGTGACTTGATGGCTGACGAGGTGCTCAACTTTAAAGCCAGTTGTGTTCATGTTCGCAAGGTTATTCGCGGTCACGTCCATTTTCTGGCGCAATAATTGTTGCGTCGCTAGACCTATAGAAAGTGAATTGTCCATTGGACCACACAAACCCGACGCGAGACCCTGCTTTTTTACAAGAGACTGCGAAAGACGTCATGCCACTATACATTCTGGGCAATTTCGTCAGCGTTCTGTGCTGTTTTGCACGGAACCTATTAGTTTTCAGTCTCTAAAATGGGGCACTGATGGTTAACATGGCGTTGAGAGAAAAAGCACAAAGTGAAATTTTTTCCGTATTTAGTCGGCAATTTCTACCCATCTCCACTAATCGTTAACGAAGTAAGACGATTTTGCCTATTAGAAGTAACACACGCGCGTTTCATTTTAGGCAGATACCATGGCTGACGAAGAAGAAAAAAAATCTGAAGAGACTTCTGGTGAAGATGAAAAACCAGCGAAGAAAAAGCTCGCTGGTAAAACAATGGTTTTATTCATCGTTCTCCCGGCCCTTCTAATTATGGCAGGTGGTGTCGCTATTGGAATGATGCTGGCTGGCGGCGGTAAAGAAGACGCCAAAGTCGAGCATGCGGCTGCCGAAGGTGATAAAAAGTCTAAAGACGATCATGGCGATGACTATGCCAAGAAAGATGATCACGGCGACGATCACGGCAAAAAGGATGACAAGGGTAAGAAAGACGATAAGGACAAAAAAGATAAATACGCTGATAAGAAAGAAGGCGGTAAATCTGGCCCCGCACGTGAAACAGGTACGCTGCAAGTTGGTGGAAGTGGTGATCCGTCCTATTACATCATGCCAGACTTACTCGTTAATTTAGCAAGCCAAGATGGCGATAGACAGCTGTTTTTAAAGCTAAAACTAACTTTGGAAGCGGAAGATCCTGAAATGTTTGCAGACATTCCAAAAATGTTGCCACGTATTACTGACCAATATCAGATGTTTCTCCGTGAATTGAGAGTAGACGACCTTAATGGTTCAGCAGGAGGCTATCGACTCCGCCTGGAATTACTACGCCGTATTAATATTGCTATCTCGCCTTCGCGCGTTGATGCGGTGTTAATCGAAGAAATGCTGGTTCAGTAGGAGCATTTCATGTCAACAGAAGATGAAGACTGGGATGTAGATGGCGGCGGCGAAGGAAACTTCGACGAGGATATGGCTGCCGCTTGGGAAGCTGAACTGGCGAATGAAGCCGAAGCTGATCTTGATACATCTACATCTGCTCAGAACTCAGCAGGGTCGGAACGCATTCTTAGTCAGGATGAAATCGACTCTTTGCTCGGTTTTACCCTTGATGATGATGGTGACAATAAAGGCTCTGGTATCAGATCCATTATTGATTCGGCGCATGTTTCATATGAACGCCTTCCAATGCTGGAGGTGGTCTTTGACCGTCTCGTGCGCCTTTTAACGACAAGCCTTCGCAATTTTACGCAGGACAATGTTGAGGTTTCTTTGGATTCCATGGCGAGTATGCGGTTTGGAGACTATCTAAACTCTATTCCATTGCCTGCTATTCTTGCTGTGTTTCGCGCACCTCAATTGGATAATTACGGCCTAGTGACCGTTGATTCTAATTTGATTTATTCCATTGTGGATGTGTTGCTAGGTGGGCGACGTGGTACGGCGGCGATGCGTGTTGAGGGGCGTCCTTATACAACGATTGAACGCATGCTAGTGACGCGATTGGTTGAGGTGTTACTCGCCGACGCTAAAAAAGCATTTGCACCTCTTACAGACGTTGATTTCGACCTAGACCGTATTGAAACCAACCCACGATTTGCTGCGATTGCACAGCCTGCAAATGCTGCGATTCTCGTGCGATTGCGCGTGGATATGGAAGATCGTGGTGGACGCTGTGAGCTCATGTTGCCTTACGCGACATTGGAGCCAATCCGGAAAATGTTGCTTCAAAACTTCATGGGTGAAAAGTTTGGTAACGATAATATTTGGGAAGGTCACCTTGCGACCGAAATGTGGGGGGCACCTACAAATGTACGCGTTGTGATGGATGAATTTGAACAACCTCTGGGACGAATGATGAGCCTGGAAGTTGGTGACACATTGCTTATGAATGCGGGACAGAATTCTGATGTGTCTCTTCAATGTGGAGACATATTTTTAACCGAAGGTCAAATTGGTCGTATCGGTAAAAAAGTAGCCGTGCGTGTTAACGCACCGTTGAAGGGGACAGCGAAAAAAAACCTCTTGGAGAGCCAGTCATGACCATTTCGCCATCCATAATAGTGGACTTCTTTCTTATCGTTCTTTTGCTTATTGCGATCGCTTATTTCTGGCGGTTGGATAACCGTTTAAAGGCGATAAAATCGGGTCGTGACAGTATGATGGAAGCG
Organism: uncultured Hyphomonadaceae bacterium; assembly: GCA_964352025.1. Lineage (GTDB taxonomy): Bacteria > Pseudomonadota > Alphaproteobacteria > Caulobacterales > Hyphomonadaceae > Hirschia. Next base: position 62,578 of record CAYGPZ010000011.1, on the reverse strand, counting down.
ACGAAAGAATTGGCTCTTACAATCGATCAGGCGCAACAAACAATTGGTGACCTTAAATCGACATCTACCGACATCGGTCAAAAATTACAGACACAAATAGACGAAGCGCGTGCGTTGCATGCACGGGGACAGGAAGTCTCTGTTTCCCAAGGCGATGCGGGTCTACGTCGTCGTAATACATATTAGGGGTATTGGATTATGGCTAAATCAATTCGTCTCATGCCAGCTCTTATAGCTGTATCACTTGGTTCAATGGCTTTTAAAGCGGTTGATATTGCGGAAGCTGCAACAGAGCCAAGTGAATCGGACCATTCCGAAGCACCCGAGCACGCGGAAAATGACGGTTATGATGCGCCGGATGTGCACGATGACACCGGGCATGATGAAGAATTTGATGGCATGACCGATATCGATTTTTCAGAAGTCGAAGATTCTAGTGATGAAAACTGTATGGCCGTTCCTGATTTTTCAGCTGAAACGGGTTTATCTCAGTACGAAATCGAAGTTCTTCGCTCTTTGGCTGATCGTCGCGTCGAATTGGATGAACGTGCCGAAACGCTTGATACTCGTGAACAATTGGCTTCTGCCGCTGAGGCGCGTCTAGACGAACAGATTGAAGAATTAAAAGAGTTAGAGACTGGTGTTCAGACCTTGCTCGAGTCTATGGAGCAAAAACGTGATGAACGTCTAGATGGGCTTGTAGCCGTCTACCAGAGCATGAAACCAAAAGATGCGGCGCGTATTTTTGAGACGCTTGGCAATGATGTCTTGTTAGAAGTTTCTCAAAGAATGAAGCACGCTCAATTGGGTGCAATCATGTCTGCTATGTCTTCAAAAAGGGCAGAACAGCTAACTCGCTTGTTGGCTGAACGAGCAGAATTGCCAGACACTGCTGATGAATTGCTTTCAAGTGCGGAAGCTGGGTGAAATTAGTTTTGAAAAAGAACAGACCTTCTTCACTTAATTTGAAACGTGCAGCTCTTGGGTTAAGCCTTGCTGCCATACCAGTCTTGAGCGTTGGAGAAGCTTGGGCACAACGGGCAATTAATTTAACCGCCAGTGATGGCGGTAATTATGGACGCCTTGTTGCTAAATGGTCTGATGGAGATGAGCGGGCACCTCAAATTAGCGCCAGCGTCGAAAACCGTGTTCTGATTTTAAAGTTCGCTGAACCTGTCGACATGGATTTTACAGCCGTCCAGGAAAACTTGAATGACTGGGTCGCGCTTGCGCGTATGGATTCAGATGGCCTGACTGCTCGATTAGCACTTAAAAAACAAGATGCTAAATTACATAAATCTGTTTCAATTGATTTGTCTGCGATAGACATTTTACCTGAAGATTCAACAGTTGACCCAGCTGATATTGTGTCTCCTTTGGTTGCCGCTCGTATAGCGCAAGTTAAAGCTGCTAAGATTGCGGAAATTCCGCCACCAGTTAAGTTTATTGATGATCTTGATGTGCGAGGATCTGAGGCGGGTGGAAGAACACGTATCGCTTTTTATTGGCCTGAGGATGTGAATTTTACGACCGATCAGTCTGGTAATCAATTCTCCATAAAATTTGACCGCAGGGCCACGCCGGATATTGCGCGATTGAGAATTGAGCCGCCCGAACAGGTCGATACCCTTAGCTATAAGAATGATGATAAGGGAATGTTGTTTGAGATAGACCTTGTCGGCGGGGTTACGCCCAAAGCTTATAAAGAGGGCAATGTTATCATTGCTGACCTTGCATCTAGACAGGCTGTGGAAGATGCAAATAGAGAAAAACGTGCCCAAGATAAAGCTATTGCTGAGGCTGAAAAAGCCGCGGAAGCAAAGAAAAAAGAATTAGAACAAGCGGCTTTGGAAAAAGAAGTTCCAGCGCCGCCGTTGGTCGAAGAAGTTTACACGGATGTATCGCATAAACCGATGCATTTAGAGGCACCTCAAGCTCCACCAAAGATCGAAGAAGCGGTTTTCGGTTCTTCTTCGCAATCAATGGGACTTTCTCGAGATATTGATGTGGATCGCGCTGGTTCAAAATCTGATTTGTTACATAAAGTCGCCGAGACACCGAAGATTGAGAATACAGCTGTTCAAGCTAAAGAGATCGGACCAAGGGACACTTTTTTTAGAGGAAAGTGGGCAAATCCGGCTCCATTGTCGAAAAAGATCCAAGCTGATGTGAAAAAGCTTCCAAATGGATTGACGATTTCGCTCGCTTGGCAAGCACCTGCGCCATTAGCAGTATTTAGCCGACCGCCAGCAAACTGGATCGTTTTTGCTGCGGACGCAGATATTGAAATTGATCAATCTCAAATTCCATCGCGGTATAATATTGAATCTATTCGTCAAGATGGTGCTGTCCTTCTACGTGTAGAAGCACCAGATGGGATGGTTGCATCTGCAACATCAAGCGGGACTGTGTGGACGATTACTTTTGCTCCGGCAGCTATCCAGCCTGAACGTTTTCTAAAGCCAGTCAGAGAAGTGTCCGAGACTGGACGGCAAAGTATTGAAACTGCTCTTATCGGGGCGGCTGGTATTGTCTGGATTACCGATCCGGTTGTTGGAGATGAAATCGCCGCAGCTGTTGCTTTTGGTCCGACTTCGGCGTCGACAACTGCGCGCAGATTTGTAGAAGCCGAGATGCCATCGACGGCGCATGGTCTAGCGGTTATTCCCAACGCGGATGATGTGTCGGTTAAACTCAATGAAGAGCGGGTCGTTGTGACGTCATCGCGCGGTATGGCGATGTCTGATACTGCTGGCGGGGGCGTCGTTGCCTATGCAAAGATGAAGTCGGATACGCCGACGCCGGCCTTTATTGATTTTGATGCTTGGGGCGGGTTGTCTGGGAATCAGTTTTTTGCACGCAAAAGTGAGCTAGCGCGAGCCGCTGCTGCACGTGATCCTGCATCTAAAGCTGGTGCAGACGTCCTCGTTGATCTTGCTCGGTTTTATGTTGGTCACGATTTTGGTGCCGAAGCGATAGGGGTCCTACATACCGCGATGGATGGGCGACCATTATTAGAGCAAGAAGCGACCTTCTTGGGGCTTCGCGGTGCTGCAAATATAATGATGAAACGCTATAAATTAGCTGAAAAAGATTTGTCGAAAGGGCCGTTGAGGGCCGACAAATCTGCTCAGCTATGGCGTGGATATGCTGCTGCGAAAATGGGCCAATGGGAAAGATCGAATGACTTCTTCCGTCAGGCCGAAGAATTGATTTTTGCCTATACAGGACGTTGGGCTGCTGAGTTTTACAGCGTTGCTGCCGAAGCTGCATTGAAAGCCAATGAGCTGGATAGAGCGCGCCAGCTAGCTGGAAGAGCAGCTGGAACGACTTATCGCGAACCTTCAGAAGCTGCGTCTCTATTATTGGCCCGTATCGAAGAAGCGACGGGTGAATATGAGAAAGCGTATAATCAATATGAAGCGCTGACCGTTGACGCCAGTGAACCTATTGCCGTTCGTGCGGAGCTTCGAAAATTGGAGCTTGGGGCTAAGCTAGACAAAGTCACGCCTTCGCAAGCAGCGGACAATCTGGATACGCTTCGTTACCGCTGGCGTGGTGATTCCGTTGAGATGGCGACGGTTGGTATCCTTGCGGATCAGTATATGAGCCTTGGTCGTTTTCGCGAGGCGCTTTTATTGACCCAGTCTGCGGCTTTACGAAATCCTGATGAACCGGGCGCACGTGAATTGCGGATTAGGCTAGTCGAGTTTTTCCGTCGTTTATATCTGAATGGTGAAGCAGAAAGACTAGATCCAATTCAGGCTTTGGCTTTATTTTACGAGTTTAAGGATCTTACACCCATCGGGCAGGATGGTGATCAGATGATCCGTAAACTGGCGAGAAGATTGGTTGCATTTGATCTACTCGACCCAGCCACTGAGTTACTTCAGCACCAAGTTGATAATCGCGTCAGAGGACGTGGTAAGGCTGTGATCGCTGTTGATCTGGCTTCTATTTACCTCATGGACCGTCAGCCAGACCGCGCTTTGGCTGCGATTGCGGCTTCGCGCCAGCCTCGTTTACCTAAAGAATTGGCTTTGCAACGTCGTCTATTGGAAGCGGCGGCCTATCGCGATATGGAACGGTTCGATCACGCAATAGAATTGCTCGAAGGCGTGGATGGCCTAGAAGCAGCCTCAATCCGCTCTGATGCTTATTGGAAAAGCGAAAAGTGGACAAACGCCGCGATACAATTAGCGTCCATGTTGCCCGAAGCATCGAATGCTAGACAGTCGGATGCAGAACTTGCTCTAAAAGCTGCTATCGCTGGGCGTTTGGCAAAGAATATGGGGTTGCTTGCGCGCCTTAACGAAGGCTATGCGCACTTGTTCAAAAATACATCAAATGAGCAAAGCTTTGCTTTGATTACCTCGCAAACTGATATCTCAGGTGCTGCATTATCCGAAGCAGTCCGCAGGCGCGCAGATGCACCACGTGTAGATGCTTTTGCTGCCAGCCTGAAGCAACGTTTTGACGGTGAAGGCTAATTTAGCTCTAGTCTTCATCGTTCAATGAGCCAACCAAAGGCTTGCCTATAAGCGGGTCATTGGGTTCATCAAAGCATTCGCCGCGCATGGCGACCCATCCTGATGGAAAGGCTGTTTCCGTAAAGACGAGGGTGAGGCGGCCCCAGTTTTTCGTGGCCTCTCCATTCTCATTGATGATTGCGACAGAGCAGTCTTTGGCGTTCGGGTTTGCGGTTTCTGTCCAATACCCTTGAAATACGCCAACACGTTGGTCGTAATTGCCAGCAAGGTTGGCGATATAAGCTTTTCCTTCAATTCCCTTATGACCGGTGGGATAGGAAAAGACCGCATAGTCATTGATCTCATCGAGATAGAAAACATCGCCAATCTTGGTTTCCCAAACTTCATCTGCCTGTGCAGTGCCGAAAAAGCCACCAGATAGGGCGATTGCGCCTGACATAATCCACTTTGAAAGTCTCATATCCTGTCCTTCGCTTTGTATCTTTTGAAGAGTGTAGACAGGAAATTGCAACATTTGAAAGGCAACAGCATTAAACTTGGGTAATCCAAGTGCCAAGCTTTGTTCCACAACCAATTTCGAAATTGCTCCATCACATTAAATCTTTGGATGATCTGTGTTTAGTGGTAACAGATAGCTGATTGATTTAAGGGGCTAATATGCAATCTGTGATCTCCACATTCATTGGTTTAGTTGTGGCAATGGCTGTTTTACTGCTCGCACGTGTGGCGGGTGTAGGGCTGGTTGCGGGTATTGGATTGTGGGTGGCAGCAATTTTTCTAGGCGCATTTATCACTGCATTTCTATGTCCGAAGAAAAATGCGACATGGTTGCGCAGTCGTATGCCTGCTTGGATCGTGGTGGCGGTTATTATCGTTTTGGGTGCGTTCGTTTATGGCGCTGCGTTTGCGCAATTTCCTCTATGGCTAAAATTTATCATCGCATTCTCAATGTCTGCTGGATCCATGATGATGATCTGGTTGGCACCAAAGGTTTCGCGACGACCCTCAGTGTAAAGACACGAAAATTAGCGCAAGATTTACTAAATATAGGTCATTAAAACAGACGGACCGCAATTTTTTTGTGCTGACTTGGATTTATAGCGCTAACAAAAGTTTTTGCCGGTTCGACATGTGTTGACCTTACGGTTGGCAAGTATAGGTTCGCCCAGAATCGCCCAAATTGCCCAAAACGGGGAAACAGGAAATACAATGTCTGAGACTTTTGACGTCGTCATAATCGGAGCCGGCCCTGGTGGCTATAACTGTGCCATTCGCTGTGGTCAGTTGGGCTTGAAAACTGCCATCATCGAAAAAGAAGCCACACTCGGTGGAACATGTCTGAATGTTGGATGTATTCCATCAAAAGCCATGCTGCACGCATCTGAGCTTTACGATGAAGCCAAAAATAATTTTGCAAGCCTTGGTATCGAAACAGGCACTGTCAAACTTAACCTTCCACAAATGCTGAAGCAGAAGGAAGAAGCAGTTAAAGGCCTGACAGAAGGTGTTGCCTTCTTGATGAAGAAGAACAAGGTTAAAGTCTTCAGCGGCAAGGGCCGTATTGCTGGCGCTGGTAAAGTCGTTGTTGAAGGCAAAGACAAAACTGAAATCTCAACTAAGAATATCGTTATTGCAACGGGGTCTGTACCAACAGATCTTCCAAACATTGAAGTTGATGAGCAGCGCGTTGTGACATCAACAGGCGCTCTGAGCTTGCCCGGTGTGCCAAAGAAAATGATCGTTATTGGTGCAGGTGTGATTGGCCTAGAGCTTGGCTCGGTCTGGTCACGTCTTGGTTCAGAAGTAACTGTCATTGAATATCTAGACCGTATTATTCCGGGTTCAGATATGGAAGTTGCTAAAACAGCTCAGAAAATCCTGACGAAACAGGGAATGAAATTCAAGCTTGGGCAAAAAGTGACTGGCGTTGAAAAGCTGAAATCCAAGTTGAAATTGTCGATGGAGCCAGCCAAGGGCGGAGCTTCTGAAACAGTCGACGCTGATGTGGTTTTGGTTGCAGTTGGTCGCAAGCCTTACACGGACGGTTTGGGTCTTGAAACTGTTGGTATCACACCTGACAAGCGCGGTGTTATCGAAAACAACCACTTCCAGACATCTGCAGCAGGCGTATGGGTGATTGGTGACACGACATCAGGCCCAATGCTTGCGCACAAAGCTGAAGATGATGGTGCAGCCGTTGCCGAGCTTATCGCAGGTAAAGCTGGTCATGTGAATTATGATCTTGTGCCGGGTGTTGTTTACACAAGCCCAGAGATTGCTTGGGTTGGTAAGACAGAAGAAGACCTTAAAGCAGCTGGCGTGAAGTATAAGACGGGTAAATTCCCGTTCATGGCAAATTCACGCGCACGCTGTAATCACACAACAGATGGCTTCGTGAAAATCCTAGCTGATGCAACGACTGATGAAGTGCTTGGCGCACACATGGTTGGTGTCGGTGTTGGTGAAATGATTGCTGAAGTCTGTGTTGCTATGGAGTTCAAAGCTTCATCAGAAGATATCGCACGTACATGTCACGCGCACCCAACTCAGTCTGAGGCTATACGTCAGGCAGCTATGGGTGTTGAAGGCTGGACTATGCAAATGTAATTTCAATCTCAAGATTGATAGACACAGAAAGTCCGCTGTATTGATTGCAGCGGACTTTTTTTATTTAGCTATTTGAAACAGGCGAGCTAAGGCGTTTCAGGTGTTTGCTGTGAGCGTTTCCAAGCTTCATGGACAAAGGTATTGAATATACCTTCTTGTACGCCGCCAAATTCTGAAAAATCATTACTACGTGCATTCGTCGCGATGGCCATGACCATGTCCACCGATGGACAGATAATAAGCCAAGCCTGACCGCCTTTGCCAACGCCCGCATGGTGGGCAGTGTACATTGGGCCATACTCTTCGGATTCAAAACGCGAGATACGAAAACCAAGGGCATAGCCTTGTGGGTTCATGTCTCCATTTGATATTTTCTGTTCCGTCCAAAACAATTCACGCGTTTCAGCAGATATAAAACTATCATCCAATAACTTCACGCCGAGCCGAGCCGGGTCTGGTGTTGTAGATACCCAGCCACCACCAGCGAGACGGTGCGATAAATCTACCGGACGCCATTCCAAAGCACGTTTCTTTTTGTTCAAATAATAGAAGTGAGCAAAGTCTTTGTGTGCATTTTCTCTGTCCAGATTAAACCCAGGATCAGGAAGAGTTTTGGTCATTCCGACAGGTTTCATCACATCGTCTTGGATAATATCAAGATAGGGGCGTTGAACTGCTTCAGTCATCACAGCGCTGAGTAGAACCGTACCTAAAGAAGAATAGTCAAAACTGGTTCCGGGTTCGAATAAGAGTTCTGCTTCATCAATACCGACGAGTGAATCCTGTGGTGTCGCGTAATACTTATCCATATTGCCGGAATCTTCCCAGCCATCTTTATCTGAATTATTGCCATAATGCGGCATACCAGCTGTATGGGATGATAATTGGCGGGGGGTAATTTCTGACCATACTTCGTTGGGAAGTGGGGAGAGATATTCTTTGAGTGGGGTTTCCATATCGAACTCGCCTCGGGAGACGAGACGGGCGACGCCTGCGTGCGTAATTGCTTTTGAAACAGATCCGACTCTGTATTGCGTATTGGGTGTCGCCGGTGTGCCTTCTTTCAGGTCTGCCCAACCAATAGCGGCTTCCCAAACGAGTTCGTCTCCAATTGCAATTGTCGCTGAAATACTGGGAAACTGATGTTCTGCACGAAACTCAGTGATATGGTTGTTGGCTTGGGTGGCTAATTCTTCAATACTCTGGTCGTGAAGAGTATATGTTAATGGCGCATCTTCTTTTGGAACTTCAACCCAACCAAAAGGGGAATGCGGGACCTGACCCATATAGGCCATCGCCCCATAAAACCGAGTATTCGTTGCCACTATGACAGCAAGTGCAATTCCTCCTAGAACCACTCCTCCGATTATAGCTTTGCGCGACATAGCATATCCAATCCAATATTATCGTTTTTCGATAAAGTTGTTTAGATTGGCCGAAATGTCAAATAGCTATGAAATGGCGGATGGGTGAGTTCAGGTTAGCGTCCGCAAATTGTATCGATGAGCGTCACTTCTTCATCGGAGAATGATGTGTTTTTCAGAGCGCCGACACAATCTTCAATTTGAGAGACGCGGCTAGCACCTATAATGGCGCTCGTAACGCGATTATCTTTGAGTGTCCATGCAAGCGCCATTTGCGCAAGGCTTTGACCACGTGATTGAGCCATATCATTTAGCGCTTTGATTTGCCTTACTAATTCATCATTTAAGTCGTTCTCGCCGATAAAACCATTTGGGTCGGCGATGCGGCTGTCTTCAGGAATTCCGTTGAGATATTTGTCCGTTAAACGACCTTGCGCCAAAGGACAGAAAACGATGCAACCCATCCCATTGTCATCAATTGCGTCGAGGAGCTTTGTGTCTTCAACAGTGCGATTAAAAATAGAATATTCTGGTTGATGGATCAGGCAGGGCGTTCCCAATTCTTTTAAAATTGCAGCAGCCTTACGGGTCTCCTCGGGTGGGTAGGATGAAATACCAGCATAGAGTGCTTTTCCTGAGCGAACTGCATAGTCGAGTGCGCCCATTGTTTCTTCTAGCGGAGTATCAGGGTCGAACCTGTGGGAATAGAAAATATCGACATAGTCTAGTCCCATACGTTTCAGGCTTTGATCAAGGCTTGTCAGCAGATATTTGCGGCTTCCCCATTCGCCATAAGGGCCATCCCACATGAAATATCCAGCTTTAGAGCTAATCACGATTTCATGGCGGTATTTACCAAGATCAGATCGCAAAAGCTCGCCAAAATTGCTTTCAGCCGACCCAGCTGGAACCCCATAATTATTTGCAAGATCAAAATGTGTAATGCCAAGATCAAATGCTTTGAGGCACATTTCACGAGACACGCTACGAGATTTCTCGTCGCCGAAATTGTGCCACAAGCCAAGCGATATCGCGGGCAGCTTCAGGCCGGATTTGCCGACACGATTATACGGCATATTTTCATATCGAGATGGGTTAGGGGAATATGCCATATTTAATCTCCAGCGGTAATTTCTGATAACGCAAACACATTAATCTCAAAAACCGATGTTTTGAAACAGTCAGTTTTAAATTGATTTTTATTTCTGCTTTAGCGGAAAACTATCAAACGTAATATCGCCAATTTCGTCTTTGAGGACACGCCTTAAATTATGGTGGTTGCTTACGTCAGGTGTCGCGACAACGTCTCGATAATGTTGTCCAAATGCTTTGAGAGTCTGGTCTTTTGACAAGTCGAGCAATTGCTGAAGTGCAAAGACCTTGCAGCTGCCTTGATTTTCATTCGCTTCATTCGCAACACCGCCATTATTGAAGGCGCTCGGAGTGAAATCAAACCACTTCTCGATAAATCCCAATGTCGTTTCAAACATGAAATCGGGTTGATCTAGAGAAGATATGAAATCTGATTTTGCAGTATTGAAGTCAGTCATATTTGACCTTTCATTATTCTAATTATTTGAATGCTTTGTAAGAGCTTAAAGATGTTTTGTCATGAAGCTTTTTGAGGCTTAACAATCAATATGAGTGCGCCTGCTGTGGCAAAAACCAATGCCCAGAAATGCGGCCATCCAAATGGTTCATTCAGGACCCATACAGCCAACAAGGCGGTAACTGCAGGCCCAATACCTCCCATGGCACTGGTCATTCCAGGGCCAATCCTCGCCACGGCCTCGGACATGGCAAATGCAGGTAATGCCGTACAGAAAATAGCCAGAAAAACGCCATATCCAAAAATAGTCGGGGTGAGTGAAATTGTCTCTTCAGTCATCTGCGTCTGCAAGGTGAAGTGAATAAGAATTGCTATAGCTGCACTCGACATGCCCAAGCAGGTAAAAAGCTGCGAGCCGATCGTCTTTATCAATCCTCTGGACATGGTGACATAAGCCGCAAATAACACAGCAGCAGCAAAAACAAGTCCTGCGCCTAACAAGGCCATGTCGCCATATTGGCCCCGTTCAGGACCTATTAAAATGATCACACCGACATAGGATAAAGCCAAGGCGCAGACATGGCGGATAGTCAGCCTGTCTTTTAAAAATATCCACGCAAAAATGGCAGTAAAGGTTGGATATAAAAACAATATCAACCTTTCCAATTGAGCTGAGATGTAATGCAAACTCTCAAAGTCTAGCCATGTGCAACCATAATAACTCAAGACACCAAGCGCACAGGTCGCAGAGATGCGTTTTGTCGTTAAGGCAACACCGTTTTTGCTTTGTTTACTCCACGAGACATATCCAACCGCTATGAAAATAGGGAGGGCAAAACCCATGCGGAGGACCATCATGAGTTCAACGCTTGCACCTTCTACAAATGCAAGTTTGATCACTAGCGCTTTCATAGAAAATAGCGCTGCACCAACGGAGGCTAGTAAAAAACCGACGAGCTGATTTGATGGACGAGAATACATTTGTTTCGTTCCGCATGGGTATTAAAAATGGACTGCGAAACATCTGGAATTTTGTTCAAACCGAGAGTGGATGTTCCACAGTCGGCTTGAGACATGGCTCACCGACCGCTCCTAAATCAGGAGCAGCTTCCAGATAATTGAAGAAGGCTGGTGATACATCATGTGCATGGCCCCTAATGATAATTATTGGGGCGGTCAACCACTGGCTGTTCAAATAGGCAGAAAAGTTGTACTTTAAGGTGTGGGAACAAGAGGGAGGTGTATTATGAAATTGGGGCTATTTTCTATAAGTCTGACGGTGAAAGACCTTCAGATCTCCAAGGATTTTTACAAGAAACTTGGATTTGAAGTTTATGGTGGGCATGAAGATCAAGGCTGGCTCATTCTAAAGAATGGAACCACTATTATCGGTATTTTTGAAGGCATGTTTGACCGCAATATGCTGACATTCAATCCGGGGTGGGACGAGAATGCTGAAAAGCTCGATGAGTTTGTTGATGTCCGCGATATTCAGAAAAACTTGAAATCCCATAATCTCGATCTGGCTACTCAGGCCGATGAAGATACAATCGGTCCGGCGAGCTTTATTGTTATTGATCCAGATGGAAATCCGATACTTATCGATCAGCACGTTTAGCGTGCGTTAAATCTATAGATATCTTTGGCTTATGTGTGAATGCATCGCTGCATAGCTGCATCCCGCTTGACTTATAGCTGGAAGTCCCGCATATGGCGGTCTGCGATGCGTTTTAATAGAAATGCATGGGTAAGACTGGCAGCGTGAAGCACGCGCGGGAGACATCCGCACTTGAGCTGGCCCCCTGAGACGCATATTCCACAAACGCCCCAATTCACGCGGGTCGTCTCTTTAACGAGCGCCCGTGCGCCCTTCTGATGAGAAGGGGGCCAGATAGTGTTTTGCGTTCATATGTATGCGAAAGTAAATCGTGACAAAATTTTCTGATTTCGATCTAGCCAATCCAGTTCTTAAAGCTCTGGATAAAGAAGGCTACGAAACACCAACACCTATTCAAGCTCAAGCTATTCCGCTTGTTATGGAAGGTGGAGACATTTTGGGTATCGCCCAAACAGGTACAGGTAAGACAGCAGCTTTTGCTCTGCCGCTTCTTCACCACCTTTGTAAATTACCAGACATGCCGGGTCCCGGCGCTGTGCGTTGTTTGATCATTGCGCCTACGCGTGAGCTAGCAAGCCAGATCGCTGAAGCGTTTAGCAAATACGGTCAATGTTTGTCATTGCGCGTGCTTAAAGTTTTCGGTGGTGTTCCAATCCGTAAGCAAATGCGTGACCTTCACCGTGGTGCAGATGTGCTTGTGGCGACACCCGGCCGTTTGATCGACCTGATGGAACAGAACGCCGTTGATTTGTCTTTCGTTGAGAAACTGGTTCTTGATGAAGCAGACCAAATGCTTGACCTTGGATTTATTCACCCACTGCGCCGTATTGCCAATGCAGTTCCAGAAGAGCGTCAGACATTGTTCTTCTCTGCAACAATGCCTTCAAATGTGGCGGGGCTTGCCAATCAGTTTCTAACAAACCCGAAAAAGGTTTCGATTGCGCAGGAGTCAACAACTGCTGAGCGTGTTGATCAATCTTTGACTCACGTTAATCAGGCCCAAAAAGGTCCATTGCTTCTTGTAAAACTGCAAGATGAAACAATTGACCGTGCACTTGTGTTTATGCGCACAAAGCATGGTGCAGACAAAGTTGTTTCCAGATTGATGAATGCTGGAATCCGTTGTGGTGCGATTCACGGTAACAAGTCACAGTCTCAGCGTGAGCGTGCGTTGAACGCATTCAGAAACGGTGAGTCTAAAGTTCTTATTGCGACTGATATCGCAGCGCGCGGTATCGACGTGCCGGGCGTGTCTCACGTCTTCAACTATGAAATTCCAAACGTACCTGAGCAATATGTTCACCGTATCGGACGTACAGCGCGTGCTGGACGTGAAGGTAAGGCGATTTCTTTTGTATCACGTGATGAAAAGAAATACCTGCTTGATATTCAACGTCAGATCCGGATGAAAATTCCGATTGTTGACCTTCCTGAAGGTTTTATTGAACAAGCAGACGAAATTACCGAGAACGCGACACCTGTTATCGAAGAGCGCTCACGCGGTCGTGGCGGTAGAGATGGCGGCAGAGATGGTGGTCGCGGAAGCCGTGACGGTGGACGTGGCGGTCGCGGTGGACGCGATGGCGGCAGAGATGGCGGACGCGGCGGTCGTGATGCTGGCCGTGGTCGTTCAGAAGGTCGTGGTGGTCGTGATGGCGGTGGATATCGCGGTCGTGATGACAATAGAGGGGATCGTCAACGCGATGACCGTCCTCAACGTGAGGATCGTCCATTCCGTGCAGACGCAAACTCTGAGCCTCGTTACGAAGGTCGCCAAGATCGCTTTAAGCGTTCTGAAGGTGGTGACCGTCCTGACCGTTCAAGTCGTGATGATCGTTTCGCGCGTCCGGAACGTTCAGAAGGTGGGCGTTCAGAAGGTCGATCAGAAGGTCGCCGTGACAACAACCGCAGCGAAGGCCGTGGTGGATATCAAGGCAACCGCGAAGGTGGTGGCGGATACCAAGGTCGCCGTGAAGGTGGCCGCGATGAAGGTCGCGGAGGCTATCAAGGTCGCTCCGAAGGTGGTCGCGGTGAAGGTCGCGGTGG